>CBDEFO010000008.1:0-2030145 GCA_965237525.1 Candidatus Latescibacterota bacterium
TGCTTGACCTGACGAGGCGAAAGGTCGAGCTGTTCCCGCTCGCCGAGTATCGATTCCCATGCCAAGTATAGCCGGACCGCCTCATCGAGATCCTGCAGCCTCGTCTTGGTCCGCGGCCAGAAACACGAGTGTGTTGCGACAAATCCTCGGCGAGCTACCCCTCGATTCCAGGATGGCTTGCGCCGCGGTCTCTGCGGGATTTCCCTTCTCTTTGCTGTAGGGCGTGTCGGTTCCGAGCACCACGAGTCGTGCATCGAGCTCATCCGGAACATCCTGCCCGGACTGCGGGAGAGGATGAACTCGATTGAAGTCACCCGTGTTGCGGAGATCGGATCGGAGTCGCGAACCGATCTCCTGCACAACCTTGTCGGGGTCGCGCTTCAACTGCTCGGCGCGATCCTCCGCCAGCTTCGTGACGGTTGGCTGCGTGGAGTACCAGTAACGAGGCCCATCCTGGTAGAGGTACGTTGCCGCACCGGCCAGACGTCGCAGCGCATCGCCGAAAACCCGCCGGAGACTCCCCCGGCATGACACAGCCGAGTTTGACGCGACGGTCCTCGAGACCTCGATGCGCCGCATCGGCAGTGGGTGCGGATCCGAGATAAATCGCTCGCGCAACGCGTCTGGAAGCGTGGAACTTTCCGAGGTTTCGGAACCGCGCCGTCAATCCGTAGCGGCAGCGAGCCGGGCCCGTCCACATCTTTCTCGATCACCGGCACCCAGTTGTCGGGGAGATACCGGGTCAAACTCGAACTGTACGCGTGGATCGTCGATCGCTATGTTCGCTGGTAGAATCAGCGGATTCCTGTCGCCTTTCTCCCACAGGCTGTGAATCACGGCCGCCATCAACCGCAACACTCCACGCGTGCGCTGGAACTTCACCAGAGTCGACCAATCCGTGTACAGCCGATCGAAGATCTCGGGGTGTATCGGATAGGCCGCCTTGATCCGCTTCTCATAGTCAGCGTCCCGGCACTCAGGCGGGAACTCTTGATGCTGTGTCCGATAGAGCTCGGCAAATGCGCGGGCGGCCACATCCCTGTCCTTGAATTGGACAGGATCTGTGAACGGCTCGAAAAGCCGCCGCCGCACAATCTCGAAGCTTTCCTCGGCACTGGCTGGCCGCCAGGACGATTCGATACGCCCGACGACGTTCCGCAGCCGATCGAGCGCCTCCCGACCGCGTTGCCCACCGACCTCGACAGCATCAGCCTGGGCGTGGGGGGAACCAGCCGTGTCCGAGGCCGGCAAGCTGATCACGAGTAGGCAGTTGTTGGCGAGTTTAGCCGATTCCGTGAGCACCTGGGCAAAACTGAACTGGGTCTCGAAGCCTCCGGCGGGTAGGTCGCTCTGGTCATGCAGCTGGCGGGCGTAGGCAACCCACTCATCGATGAGAACCAGGCAGGGACCATATTCATTGAAGAGTTCCCGCAGTGCATCGCCTGGACTCGTCGCCTTTTCGTCGTCGGCCGCAACCCGCGCGAACGCCTTCTTGCCGCCCAGTTGCCATGCCAGCTCGCCCCAGAGTGTTCGGACGATCGTGCCATCCGGTTTGGTGACCGGGTTCCCCGGGGAGATCTTGTTTCCAACCAATACAACTCGGCGCACCGGCGCAAGCTCCGTTGCCTCCGCCTCCTGCAAAACGGAGTCGATCCCGTCCAGTTCCCCGGAGGCTGTCCCGGAGTACAGGTGATACAGGGCAAGCATGGAGTGGGTCTTGCCGCCGCCGAAGTTCGTCTGGAGCTGAACGACGGGATCACCTCCTTTGCCTTGGAGACGGTGGACGGCCCCAACCAACAGCCCCTTCAGGCTTTCCGTCAGATACGTTCGCCGAAAGAACTCGACGGGGTCTCGATACTCGTCTGCCCCTTCACCCAGGTGCACCTGCCAGAGATCGGCGGCGAACTCGGCTTGTTGGTATTGCCCGCTCGCGACGTCCCTGTGAGGGGTGACGATTTCCCGCCAGGGCTTCAGGCTGGCCGCGGCGGCACTTTCAATCGCCGTTCCCGCCTGCTTGCGCCGCTCCCCCCGCATCTCTTCGTCGTAGCGCACCCGCTGCAGCTCCCGCTTGCGCTTCTCGAGCTCTTCTGACTGCGGCGCGGATACCGCGGCAAGGAGCCGGCCCACCGAATCCAGGGCTCGATAGGCGTCATCGCTGGAGAAACTCTCCTGGTGCGCCCACTTGTTGCGGTAGTCGCGCAACTCGCTGACAAGACGCCGCTCCGCCGGTCCCAGAATCTCTCGAAAGACGTCGTGCCAGGTGTCCCCCATCAGCTTGAGCAGTCCGGCCACGTCCTGCTCGGGGACAGGCTTGTTCCCCAACACACGATCTTCCCCGTAGCCACGCAACTGATGGGCGTCCAATTTTCGCGACTCCAAGGCGCCCTTGATCTCGCGTTCGACAAACGGGGCCAGACCCGCTTTGAGCAGATCAAGTGCCTTGCCGACCCGTTCGTGATTCGTTATCGCCATACGCTACTCCTGAGTCTCGTGAGGGGCTTCAGGGTTTGGTATTGCAGCCTCTGGTTCAGGAGATGAACCCCAGAGCTTAGAAATCTTTGACCAGTCAATTCCGCATTCTTTGGTCCCAGTCCAGGCATCCCAAAAAGCCGGATCTGGCGAATGCGGGCGGTGGGCATCCGGGAGCTCCTGCACCTCCACAAGAAGCGGTGCCGGCGCTCCCCAGCCGAGAAGAATAGCCCGTCTAGAAGGGAGACTAGGCAGTTCGCGAAGGAGATCACCCAATCCATCCGGCACGAGCCGTTTCACCAAGTCTTGGTCTCGATCGTTGACGATGCGGTGCAACAGGAACGTGTTGCATTGGGAGAGAACGGTCGGCGATATTTCTGACGGGCGTTGAGAAGCCAGCACCAATCCGAGCCCGAATTTCCTTCCCTCCCGCGCAATTCGCTCAAACATCCGACAGCATGTTCTCCCGGCAGCCGCGGCCGTCTCGGATGTAAGCTCCCGGTGCACAAATGTGTGGGCCTCATCAAGCACCAACACTGTGGGAAGTTCCGAGCCCGTTAACCTTCTGTGGCGTTGAACTGCTTCGAAGACCATGCGCGCTAACACGGCCACTACGACATGTACGGCCTCGGACGGGACAAGCGAGAGGTCCAGCACAGCTAGCGGACCGTTCGCAGCCTGGTCGGCGCCGACGTGATCCTTGAGCCACTCCTCCAGCGACGACGACGCTGCGTGACCAGGATCTGCGATTGACGCGAGAGGACCAGCCGCAAATAGGCCTCGAATTCTGAGGTTCAACGAGTCAACAGATGGGGAGACATCGCGTCCTGTAGCATCCGCGGCGAGTGCCTCCACGAACCCAGGCAGTTCCTGGACAGGGAAGAACTTCGGGGTATCCTCTCCGGAAATGAAGTCCTCATCGGACAGTCCCGCTTGCTGCGCCACTGCTTCCAGAGCTTGCTGAACTTTCCCAAGACTTACTTCCGCAAAGTCGTTGTGCCAAAAGCCTCCGTCTTGCTTTTCCTTGCCTCTTGCAGCTTCTTCAAGATTGCGCGAACAGTCGACGACTGTCTGTAGTAGATTCATATATAACGGGTCCTCGGAATCCCCAGCAAGTTCTTCGAAATCGGACGCCAGATTGATCAACAGCTGAGCAACACCCTCTCGTAGTCCAGGTTGCAGGTGGTCGCCACTCTTAATTCTTAGCGACAGCGCAGTGCGATATCGACTTACTCGTCCGCGAACCCGCGTTGCAAAGGCATCCGGTTCACCAGCGCCAGACCTTAGTCTTCGGATCGCGTCAAACAGGATCGGTCGTTGCACCCCCGGCGCAGCGCCGGTAAACGCAGACCATTCCTCTCCATTCCAAAGCCAAGCCGGTACCTTGAGTGCGCTTGCGGAGCCACTGCCCTCCACCTGAAATACACGTGGACTAAGATCGCTGAATGCCCGAGCATACTCACCATTGGGGTCCAGAATGATGAATCTGGCATTCGGATCGCCGTTCTTACGTGCCTCTCGTGCGGCTTTGAGCGACCATCGAACCAATCCTGCTACCGTACAGGATTTTCCCGCCCCGGTATTGCCTAGCACGGCTAGGTGCCGGCCGAACAGCTTGTCCGGATCGACGTGGACGGGCGCGCCTCCCGCTGTCGGGCATACTCCAATCTGGATACGTCCACCGACATCGCCGCTCTCACCCTCAACCAGTGCGCGTAGCTGGACATCTGTCGGAAGCAACACGGGGTCACCTACCGACGGAAAAACATCAACCCCCCTTCGCACTTTGAATCCCAGGTCGTACGGCTCGCCTCGACACGTTGAAGTGAGTGTGCCGAGCGGCGTCAGCGTCACCAGCCGTGCTGGGAACGGCAAATCGATGAGGCCGAAGTCCTGCATCCCCTTGCGTTTCGGATATGGCAGTCGCTCGACGCGCACTGAGGTGATTACACCAACGGTCGCGCCCGATTCGTTGGGAACCAATAGGTATCCGTTGATTCTTGGAAAGCCCGTTGGTGTCCCGGTGTTCAACGCAGTGGCTTGTGGCGCGGAAGGGTCTACGAGTACGCTAATGGCGTTCGCGTTAACGCTCTCCACGACGCCGATGGCACGATCTCCTAGAACCTCGACGAGTGATCTCATATGAGTGCGTCCCCCGGTGTAGCAGGTTGTGCGTCATCCTTGCCGTCTGATGACACTCTCGGATTTCGCCTATTAAGTAGCTCCACCATCTTCCAGGTCGTACGGTCAATCGCCGGTTTAGGCAGATAGCGATCGACAAGCGTCGTGAGGTCACCGAAGTGTGGGCCGATGAGAAGCGTGGTTTGTTCGTTGCGTCCAACGCGGTCGCAGAATCCGGGGATCCTTCCTCCTGCGTCGTCAAATGAAAGGATGGCCAGGTGTGTCGACGGGATCGTCAGCATATCCCGCAGGATCCGATTGATGTGATCGTCACCGAATCCATATCCGTATGTCACAAGAACCGCGTTCGGCTGGCAGACGGCCGCTGCGAAATCCCGGAACAATTCCGCATAGGGGTATTCAAGTGTTTCGACATCTTTCGCCGGATTCGGGTAGATCATGAATCCGTCAGTTGCACCCTTGGGCACTTCCGAATGGTCTTGTGCAGCACCAAACGGAAGCGCCTTACGCACTATTCGGTCGTTCTGTCCTGCTTCACCGACTTGGCACCAGTCGATAGACCCATGAAGCTTTGTCAGACGAACCACACCCTCAAGGTATCTGGGCTCCCCGCGGATGCCAGGCGGGTTGTAGTGCATGTCTATCCCAAGACGGGAAGCGCGGAACACAGGCTCGAGTTCCCCGACGAATCGATCGATTACCCTCAACCCAAGGAGATCTGATCCAAATTCGACTAGACGATCGTAGTTTGTAGTGAAGATATGTAGTCTCTCTCTCGTCGCAGTACGGCTGGCGAAGGTCAGTAGGAAAGATCCAAGGAGGCGTCGCGCCCCTTGCGCGGCCGCGGTGTTTCCCTCAACCATCGAGCGTATCCCGGCCTCGGTCTCCAACACCTGGCCAAGGAACGACACGAGCTTCCTCTCCAACGCCTTGGCCCAGACTTCATGCAGGGACCTGGCCTTCTTGACAAAATCATCATCACCCTTCTCCTCAGTCGAAAACACCGCAAGACCTTGGATCAACTCACGCGCCGCACGAATTGCATCTTCGATGTTTGGTTTCTCGCGCCCGCTCACTTTCGCACTCTTGGCCGCTGCCGCCAGGACGGCTTCGCTATATTCACCCTCCAATCCGTCCACGGACATATCAATTGCGGGTACGCACGTGTGATGAGCAATTGCAGTTGTTAGGCCGCCCCCAACCAGGAGATTGAGATGCTCTGCCTGAAGCAGTGCCGCAAGCCACGGCTCAATACGCTCCCGGTGCTGATTGACCCCGTCTTCATCTAGCTCTCCGGATTTGTAGAACTCATAGGAGCCAGCTCTTACCTTGTGGCAACTCCATTGCGTGGCGGCAACTTCTTCGCATGTCATATTCAGTTCTCCCCAGCCTCAAACAGGGTAGTCTGTTCAGCTTCGGCCTTCTGTTCTTCTCGCGCCAAGCGCATGATCTCGGGCCAGCTCTGCACCAGGCTGTTGTAGGAGAGCGCCGCCGCGGGGCGTTTTTTTCGCTCGCATAGTGTGTACAGGCGGTAGCACAACTCGCGAGCCGCCTCGGCCTTGGCGTTGAGTTGGGCAGCGATCTCGGCCGCGGCGTTCTCGCCGCCGGCCTCCAGCGCTCGTACGAAGTGATGCACCATCTCCCAGGCGGTCAGCCGCGGGTCGGTCTTTGGGTCCCAGTCTGGAGGCAGTTCCTCGGGCCGCAGCAGTCGGACCTTCCCCGCTCTTGAGGTCAAAATCCCCGCCTCCACCATGCCCGTAACGCTCGTGTTCTTGGCCTTGGAGAGTGTTTCGGCGATGCCGTATTCGCCTTCGTCGAAGCCGGACTGCTCGAACCAGGCGAGCGCCCAGCGGCTGTCGGCGTCGAAGTCCCCTTCCTGCTCAGCCAACGCCTCATCAAGCGTCTGGTTGATGAGTGCTAATGCTTCGCGCACCGAGAGGGCGTTGCCTTCGGCGTCGAGGACTCTCCCGTAGCGGGTGTAGATCGCCATGCCCGGGCCGATGGCCGCCTGCGCCAGGTCAACCGGCGCGATGTTGCCGCGCTGCAGGTGAGCCAGGGCCACCGGCAATTCAGATTTGAGGGCCGCAACGAACTCGCGGCGGGTAGCCATCGGCGCGTCCGCAGGGCGCTGGCGGCAGACGAGGACGATACTGGAGGCGAGGGCGTTGGCCTTCTGATTGCGTTTTCGGTTTTCGCGCTCCGTGCGCACCGGCCAAGTGCCGGTAATCGAAAAGCCAGCATCAATCACGGCTTCGAGAAATGTTTCCCAGCCTGTACTAGATATGTCCGTGTCAGCTTTGTTCTCCGATTGCTTGAACGCGTAGTAGATGGTCACAGGCAAGAACGGATGTGCGCAATCGGCGAGTCGACGCATCGAGTGTGTCATCCCCGTGAGAAAGAACTGTTCGGCGGCCTCCTTGCCCCCGTGACGACTTGGCGTAGCTACGAGTTCCTCTACCTTTGGCACAGCGAGCGTCGCAAATAGTTCAGGAAAGACTTCCCGCAATGAAGGGCGCAACCAGACGTAGAAGAAGTCGGATAGATCACCATAGCCGATGTTGTCGTAGTACGGCGGGTCGGTAGAGACAACTTTGTTCAAGCTGATCGACTGAACAGCGGCATCGGATTGACACACCTTTCCTATTGAATCGTGAATTGCTCCGTTCGAAAGTAGACCCGCCACGGTATTCTTGACCATGCTCTCAAAGGAACCACTCGGACCGCTCAACGTGTTCGCTTCTGCATAGTCCCATAACATCGGAAGCGCCTGTCGTCCGAATGTGTGTCCGGGGCATTCGACCGCAACCTGGAATGCACAGAGCGTACTTGCGCGGTTGGCCGACTTGCTTACTGCGAATCCCAGGTACAATGTCACCGCCTCGGCATACGCCGTGGCTCCGGTGCCCCCATCACGTAGCACCCGGCCATCGGCAGGCAACCCTGCGGCGATAGCGTCCTGCCGCACGCGGTGGCGCGCTTCGGTCACGAGATCGGAGAAGGTCGTCAGCGCCACGAGCTGGCGAGGGGTGAACAGGTCGCCCCAGTTGCTCATGCCGTACTCCTGGATCCGGAATCCTAGCGCCTTGGCCGGTAATTTCGCTTCTGGTGTATCATGCGGCTTCGCGCTAAGCGCGACGGCTTCCATTTCCGGCGTCGGCGACAGATACACCCGGCCGCGATCACCCTCGGCAACAACCGCCATGAGCCGCGCGCCCATGCGCCCTGCTCGGCCCCTCAGCCTTAATGTAATCTCCAGTAACCGGCGTCTCCGACATCACACACTGGAAGTTCGCACCCCGAGAAAGCTTGGTGCCGGCCTGGGCCGCCGCCGCATCCGGTGGTGCGCCTATCTTCACCGTGAACCGGTAGCCGCCGTCCTCGATCACCGGCTCAACGTACGCTTCCTTGCCCTTTTTGGTCGAGAGCATGAAGGTGGCGGCGAGCGGCACCTCGACATCGGCAAACGCGGGGTTGGGGCTTTTCACCGTGCGCGCCCAGAGCCAGGCGATGACGGTGAGTTCGCGGTCCAGGTAGGGTTTCAGATCGGGCCGATTCTTCGCCATCTCGGCGGTGACTGTGACCTTTGGATACAGGTGCCCGATACGTTTCTCTGCCTGGTCGCGCATCCACTGCCCGTAGTAGCGCACGTCCTCGGCGAGCCCCTGTGCCCCCGTCCAGTCGCGCTCGATCAGGCTCTTTTCCTGGCGGGTCGCCGGATTGACCGGCGCCTGCCCGGCAAACTTCGGCGGGATCTCGATCATGGCCTTGTTGATCAACACCGCCACCGGGTTCAGGTCGCTGGCATGGGCTTCCAGCCCCAGCCGCTGCGCCTCCAGCGGGAGCGCTCCTCCGCCCGCAAACGGATCGTGAAAGGCCGGGAGCTTGTGACGATCGAAAATCTCCGTGGCTCTCGGATGTGCCGCATTCTCCGCGCACGCCCGCCGCCAACTCTGCCAGATCTCCCGCCGCGCCCGTTCGAGCACTTCTTCGTTCGTGGTGTTTTCCCAAAGAACCAATTCTTCCATAATTGCGAATAGCCGGTCGCGCTCCTGCTCGGCCACCACTTCCTCAAGCGTGAGCTCCGGCTCCGGAATGGCATCGTCATCCTCCAGGACCGGCTTCGCCGCATATCCCGCAACGCGCTTCTTGGGCTCTGACTCTGCAGCCCTCCTTTTCTTCGTGTCCGACAGCAGCTCGTCCACATACCCGGACGGATCATCCACCATCTGGGCGAAAATCACCGCCCGCGCCGCTGCCAGCGGTCGACGCGCCCACCAAAGGTGTAGCGTGCTGGGATGTCCGTGGCGAATGGACTTCTCCCTGGCTGAGGCCTTGTTGATGGCATCCAGCGGCAAGGCGACTTCAATGAGTTTCTTCATGTGGGTCACGATCTCGCTTCCTTCCACAGGCGTACCAGGAAACGATCATCCTCTTCGATGAGGTCCGGCTCGGTGCCGTTGTGCGCGCGCATCCCAGCAATGATTTTGCGCGGCACTCCGAGGCCGGTGGCTTCGATGTAGCGGTAGTCGCGCAGCACCTCCTTGATCAGCTCGTTGCGCGAGGCGCGGTATCCGGCCCGCATCTTGTCGACGGTGACCGTGTTCGGGAGGCGCCCGGGAGAGATGATCTCGATCCGGTCCATGTAGATGGAAAGCTCGATGTCGGTCACGGTGATGGTGTAGTCGCGGTGCGCGACCGCGTTGACCAGCGCTTCGCGCACGGCTTCGAGCGGGTAGTCCCAGCGCTCCAGGCGCCGCCCACCGTTCTCGATCCAGGCGGTCACTTCGATGTTGCGGCGCACGAAGTCGAGGGCTTGCTCGATGACGCCCGCTTCAACGGCGTTGCCAGCCTCCGAAAAAGTGCGTGGAAGGGAGTAAAGCGGTTGCCCGGGATCGTCCGACAGGGCTGGAAACAGGGACACTGCGGGACCTCGCAGCGTCGCCCGGGACTTCGCGTCATAGTCCTTCTTGGTGCCGGAGTAGGCCACTGTGCTGATTCCGGCCTGGGGGAGGAAGCGGTTTGGCTTCAGGCCGAAGAGCAGCAGCCCGCCCGCGCTCGGCATCGGTCGGGCCTCGGCCATCAACTCGGTGTTGACCAGCAGGTGCAGCCAGGACTCGAGGTCCGTGTCCTCTGGAGCCCCCTGCTGGCGCAAGTCACGGAAGTAGTTCACCAGGCGTCGCAAGTCGAGGTCGTCGAACGTCGCGCCGGAAACTGGCTTGCGGTCGTACCGTAGGTGCCCGGACTGCATGTAGAGACGCGCTTCCTCTGGGTCCGTCGCATCGCGGGTGGTCGTGCCCACCCGAACCTGCGTCACCCACGCCGATCCGCGCTTGGCCTTGTAGGGTTTGTCCGGCGCGTCGGCGGGGAGCGAGATGACTCCGACGACGTTTCCGTCGTCCAGCTCCAGGGTCTCCCAGAACGGAATGGCCGCGGGGCGAAGGTGCACACGCGCGACCTCCATGATCCATTCCTCGACTTGCTTCGGTGCGCGGGCCAAACCCGTAACGTTACCGTCGTCTTCAACGCCGAGGAGGAGATGCCCTCCCTCTAGGTTCAGCAGCGCCGCCAACTCCTTGGCGAGTCGCTCAGGGACGACATCGTCACGCTTGAACTCGACGCCCGAGTTCTCGCCGTTGCGGATCAGCTCTTCCAGGTCGGTTCGGTTCATCGCACTGCTCCTCAGAACCCGTACTTCCGGCGCCGGCGCTCGAAGGCTTCCTTGCCGCCTTCAAGGATCTCCTCGACCAGCTCGCGCACGGGCTTGGCGTCGATCGAGCCCATGTGCTCGGGGGCGATGCGCGCGCGGCCGTGCTCGGCCTCGCCAGTGGCGGAAAGGCCGACGATCAGCTCGGCATCGCCGAGGACCGGGATGTTGGCGTTGTGGGTGGAGAAAAGGAACTGCCGGCGCTGCTTCTCCTCGCGCATGCGCGGGACGACGCCCTCGGTGATGAAGCGGTTGTCGAGATCGTCCTCCGGTTGATCGACGATGAGCGGCGCTTCGGACTCGAGCAGCAGCAGGAGCAGGACCGCGGTGGCCTTCTGGCCGGTGGAGAGGTCCTCGAGCGCCTGCCACGCCGGGGGATCCCCGGCGGGAGCCGTATTGAGTTGGATCGCGGTCGTCGGGGGCAGGTCGAGTTCCTCGACGTGCATCAGCACCTCGGGCTCAGCCTTGGCGAGGCGCTCGCCTTGGGCTGGCGTGATGCCGAACGTCCTGTTCAGCGCCTCCGCTCCGGAACGGCAGGCCTCGACGAACTGAGTGAGGGAGAGGTCGCGAACGCCCCGGAGACTTTCGATCGCTTCGGACAGTCGCCCGCCAACCTTATCCCGGAGGAGGTTGAACAGCGGCTCGCGGTCTCCGGCCGCGGTCACCTTCACCTGCACCCGGCCGCGGAGCTTCTTGTTGACTCCATTTGCCGCGCCATCCAGGCGTCGGAACTCCTGCGCCTTGAAGTCCTCCCACTCCGCCAGCAGGCTGCGGCGGCGGTCGGCGTGCTCCTTCTCGGTGCGCCGGGCCGAGGCCTGCCGCTCGCGCAGAGGCCGCAGCTCCTCGATCTGCCGCCGCAGGCGGATGAACTCCTCGCCGTCCACGCGCAACTTCTGCAGCTCGCGGAGGGTCTTCTCATAGACCTCTTGGACATCTTTCTTGCGCGTCTCCCACTCGGTGCGCACCAGGGCGACACCCTCGTCGGCGCGTGCCAGCGCCTGTTCCAGGTCCTTCGCGATTCGCTGGAGCTTGATGTCGAGCGTTTTGAAGACGCCGTTCAAGCGCTGAAGGATCTCCTTTCCGGGCAGATCCTCGATCGCCTTGGCGGAGAGGAACACGCGGTCCATCGGGACCTCGCGCTTCAGGGTCTCGAGACATTCGCGGAATGACGCGAGGCGCTCCGGGATGGAGGCAAGCAGGCGCTCCTCGCGCACGAGCAGGCTCTGCTCCTTGAGCCGATCCTCGAGCCCGGCTTCACGAAAGTGATCCAGCGTCTCTTCGAGGCCCGGAAGCGCTGCCAGGCGCTCCTCGATCTGCGCCAACTCGGCGCGCGTGTCGAGCAGGCTCTTGCGGCTCTTCTCCAGCGTGCGGCGCAGGTCGGCCTTCTTGCGCGGAAGGTCGTCATCACGATCGACGAAGCGGTCGAGCAGGCGGGTCAGCTTCTCGCGGCTCCTGGTCAGCTCCGAGATCTCGTGCTGGCCGAAGACCTCGACACGCGGCAGCACGTCCTGGGGCGAGAGATTGGACACCTCGCCATGATCGTCCCGGACCAGCGGCGGGTTCGGGATCGTTCGCTCGATGCGGTACTCGCGAACCGCTGGGCGATGGGCGCGGACCAGGACTGAGATCTTGGTCCCGTTCTTTAGGACGTGGCGGATGATGCCCTCGTGGGCCCTGCGCGCCTCGTCGCCGATGGCCTCGAGGCCCAGCACCGTGCGGATGCTCTCGATCACGGTCGACTTGCCGGTCCCGCGGCCTCCGACCAGGACGTTGAGGTTCGGATTGAAGTGGATAGCGGCGCCGTCGAGGAATCCCCCCTCCCAGGCGAGCGCGACGAGCTCGGCGTGCTCCTCTGGCTCCAGCTTGCCTTCCCTGGGATTGAGGCGGATGCGCGAGCCGGGGTCCAGAAAGGCCTGGCGCAGCCCTTCGGTCGTCACCTCTGACATCTTGATCCAGCAGGTGGCCGAGCCATCGTCGAGGTCTTCGGGCTTAGCGATGTCTTTCGCGTTGATGACCGCGATGGCGAGCCCATCCTCTGCGGCAGGGTCACGCCGGTAGTCGGGGTTCGTGTTCTTCACGATTTGCTTCGCGTCGTGGGGCAAGTCGGCAACGAGGCCGGGAATCTGGATCGCCAGCAGGTCCCCACTCCGCCACGCCTGGATGCGCGCCTGACCGGTGAGGACCTTGAGCAGCCCCTTATCGTTGGTCACGTGGGCAGCAATCGCGACACCGCCCTGCTCGCGTACCTTGGCGAGGATGTCCACAAAGGCCTTGTCAGCCAACTTGGCCGATGGATTCGTGTCGGTGATGCCGAACCCGCCGAGGTAGCGCGCGAGGAGGTCGTCCGCGGTATCGGGGGCATAGATGCACAGAACGTGAATACCTTCGCTCGACGACAACTCGAAGCCGGGAAAGATGTGGATGCCACGTCCTTTGGCGGCGGCGCGGAACGCGGAGACGCCGCCGCCGTGGTTGTGGTCGGTGATGGCGAGCACGGTGACGCCGAGGTCCGACGCTTTCCCAACGATCGCCCCGGCGTGATCGACAGCGTTGCTGGACGGTGCGTTACCCCGGTACGTGGAATCGTAGTGGTGAGGGTTCACCTGAAGCGCGCAACGATGGAACACCGCGCCGCTCGGGAGTTCCCTTGCCTTGGTGATCACATCATCGGCAGCCATGGGGCACCTCATGTTGGTACAGGGCGCTCGCTCGAAGCCTGTCGAGCCAGGACCGGATCGATTGCTTCCGGACTGATTCCTTGTTCATGGCATCGAGCGGGTGAGCGACTTCGACGAACTTGCAATGCGAGTTAGTAATGGATGTGTCGTTGAAAATTCGCAGCGCTGACCTTAGCCTTCGCTGCATAACCCCGCTGGCGATAATATCGCCAGCCTGACGCCCCGAAAGGGGCGTTTCTTTGTTCCTTCCTCTCATGACGGCTTCCCCGCTCGCGCAAGTAACTCCGCGAAGTCGTAGTTCACACTGGCCACACCGAAATCCGGTTCACGCTGGAAAGGCTGACGAACGTAGTGGACTCGGTGGTCTGTTCCGTCAACGAACTCCACGATCCCGAGGATGTAGTCCTCGGGCTTGTTCAGTGAGTACAGAATCTCATTGCGCGTGATGGTGATCGTTGACGCGCCGCTGGTCCGGCCCTTGACCTCGATGAATCGGAGCTTGCCCGTATCCGGCACGCGGCTTTCGATGTCGTACCCCCGTTTCTCGAACTCCCGGTCAGTCGGGTCAAATCCCAGATTCCGCTCGACTTCCATGATGATGTTGCGCGCCCGGGCGGCCGATTCCTGCGTATCAACGGCCGTTCTTGTGCCCGCCGATTCACGCCCACTCATTTCATCGATGAGCCCCTTGGGCACGACCAGCAATCCTCCCAGCACCACCGGTGGCAGAGGCGAGATTTGCGCCTCGAGCTTGAGTTCCTCAAGCCGTTTCTGGAGACGTGTTTGCAGCGTGTCCGCGCGCTTGCGGGCCTCACCTGAATTGAGCCTCGCTCCGGTCTTGCCCGCCTGCTCCTGCAGTTTGAGTTGCTCGGCTCGATGATCCCAGTAGGAGATCTCCTTTGTGAGACGGTCCCTTACGGCTCCTTCGGTCTTGCTGATCAACGCCAACTTCGCCTCGCGCACCTCCGTCAAATGCTCCGGGACCACGTTCGCAACAGCGTAGCCCTGCGCTTTCTTTTCCACATCCCGGTCGATCCATGCGCACTGCGGCCGCTCGAGGATTTGTTCCAGACCGGGATCGTCGTCAGCGAGCGGGCGATAGTCGAGATAGGGCGCATAGTGCACATGGCGGGTTACGCCATCCGCATCAAGTTCCACGTACAGCATGCGCTTGGAGATGATCCGACGATCCCCCGAGCGCGTCAGGCTCGCATCTTGGATCGCGTGCTCAAGATAGAAAAGCACGCGCGGCTTGTTGCCCTCGTCACGCTCGTCGACCAACACAGCGCCCCGTTTCAAGAGATCCCGGTGTCGTTCCAGCGTCAGGTCGATGACCGCATCCAGCAATGGGTGCCCGGGACACACAAACGCCGCCAGCGGTTGCCCATGGGGCGCCACCAAAGATTTCTCAAAGGCAACGCGCTCGTACCGGGGAAGGACCGGTTGTCCAATACCAATCAATCGATCTCGATTCCGAACGGGTGCGGGAACGTGGGTGATCTCGTAGCGCCGATCCTCACGCTGCTTGGCTGAACCGCCCAGGCGTTGAAACGCCGCCTGAAAGAACGACTCGATGTAGTGAGGTTGTAGACGGCGGGCTTCGGCCCGCTCCATTTCCTCACGTACTCGGTACACTCTGCTCGCGTCCATGGCGTCGTGCGCGAGGGCGCGCTCTTCCAGCAGGTCCTGGAGCCTGACGCGGTCCAGGGCATGATCGACCGCCGTCGTGAGGCGCGCTCGAACCTCCGGTTGTTCCCCGTAGCGGATTGCCTCGATCAGGAGCTTGCGAAGGGGCCGCCCCTCGAAGTGGAGCTTGCCGAGCACATCGAACACCTGCCCGCCGAGGGTTTCCCGCGCCTGCTCCAGCTTGTCGAGGAGCTTGCGATAGACGTCGCCCTCTCTTGTTTCATCCGCGACGAGGTTCCAGAGGTGACACACTTCCGTCTGGCCGATGCGGTGAATCCGACCGAACCGCTGCTCCAATCGGTTGGGGTTCCATGGCAGATCGTAATTCACCATCAGGTGGGCGCGTTGGAGGTTGATGCCTTCGCCGGCCGCATCCGTGGCGAGCAGCACCTGCACGTGCGGGTCGTGGCGGAAGGCTTCCTGGGCCTTGAGTCGGTCCTCGCGGCCCATGCCGCCATGAATCAGAACAACCGACTCCTCACGTCCCAGCAAGGTCGTGATGCGCCCGTGCAGGTAACGCAGCGTATCCCGGTGCTCGGTGAAAATGACCAGTTTTTGCTTCGGAGACGAGGTCGGTCGGGGAATATCGCCGGCGCCGTAGGGAACGTCCGCGTCCCGGACCTCTTCCACGATTTGCCCGGAAGTCCCTCCCGCCGTGAAGATTCCACCGAGCAGGCTTGCCAGCTCTCGCCATTTGGTGTCCGTGCCGCTCCGCCGCACTTCAAGCGCAAGACCTTCCAGATTCTTGAGCGTCTCAATCTCAGCCTTCAGCTCGGCGATGGATCGCGCCGCCGTCGCCCGGTCGAGAATTTCCTCCTCGGCCGCCTCGTCCAGGTCCTCGACATCTTCAGGGTCAAGATCCGGTCCCGCGGCGGGAAATGCGATGGCGGCCTGGCCACCACGCTGCAGCACCTCGAGCTCACGCAACCGGCTCTCCAGCCGCTCACGGCGGCGGCGCAACGACTGATAGATGGCCTCAGGAGAAGAGGCGAGTCGGCGCTGCAGAATCGTCAGGGCGAAGCCGACGGTGCCCGCTCGCTGGTCGTTCTCGAGTGCCTCCGCACGGTTGAATTCCTCGCGCACGTAATCGGTGACGACCTTGTAAAGGTGGGCTTCCGCTTCTGAGAGCTTGTAGGGGACCGTGTGCGCAATGCGCTCCGGGAACAGCGGCGTGCCGTCGAACTTGAGCAGATTCTCTTTCACCATGCGGCGCATCAGGTCAGAGACATCGGCGACATGAACGCCATCGCGAAAGCGCCCCTCGAATCGATCCCCGTCGATGAGCGCCATGAAGAGCTGAAAGTCTTCCTCTTTCCCGTTGTGCGGAGTGGCCGTCATCAGCAGGAAATGGCGGGTGAGACTCGACAGCAGTTGCCCCAGCCGGTAGCGTTTCGTGTACTTGACCTCACCACCAAAGAACGTCGCCGACATCTTGTGGGCCTCGTCGCACACGACGAGATCCCAGCGGCAATCCGGAGCTTGCAGCTTCTGCTGAACGTCCTTGTTGCGGGAGAGCTTGTCCAGCCGGGCAATGACGAGACTGGCTTCCAGGAACCAGTTGCCTGTGCGGGCTGCTTCGAGCTTGTCGTTCGTCAGGATGTCGAAGGGCAACTGGAACCGACGGTAGAGCTCATCCTGCCATTGCTCCGCGAGACTACCGGGACAGACGACCAGACACCGCTGCAGATCACCGCGAGCGATCAACTCCTTGATGAGCAACCCAGCCATGATGGTCTTGCCGGCGCCCGGGTCATCGGCGAGAAGAAACCGAAGGGGCTGACGGGGCAGCATGGATTCGTAGACCGCGGTGATCTGATGGGGCAACGGCTCGACGTCCGAGGTGTGTACGGCGAGCACCCGGTCAAAGAGATGCGCAAGACGGATCCGCTGCGCCTCGGAGACCAGGCGGAACAAATCGCCGTCTCCGTCGAAGCTCCATGGCCGGCCTACTTCGACGATCTCGAGCCGCGCTTCGTCGTCACGGTACAGAAGCTCATCGGCGACCTCTCCGGTCGGTGTCTTGTACGTCAACTCAAGCGCTTCGGAGCCGAACCACTGCACGCTGACAACCGTGACGAGGCCGTCGGACAGGATGCCGCGCACCGCAGTTTTAGTCTGGAGATCTTCCAGCTTCATGCTCTTGTTCTGTTCCCTGTTCATATTCGTGAACCCGGTGTGCCCCTCGGAGGGGTCAACTCCGTAGCTGCAGGGGTGTGATCTTGACTTGTCACCATCTCAACAGCCGTGTTGCTTCAGTCAGGCTTTTTGGAATGGGGTGGTATTTTACAGGCATGTCGCCCCGTTGCCGCATAAGATCATGGGCATTGTGCCGGCTCTCTTCCGACACATCTCTATCAGGTGGGGATGCCGTCATCTCGGTCGTCCGCCATCACCAGGCTCCCTGCGGCTGCTGGTTGTGGCTCGTAGCGCTCGACGTTGATCTCATCCTCGCGTGCTTGCGCCTGGGCTACGTCGTAGGCCGCTTGCAACCGGATCCAGGTCTCCGTCGTAGAACCGAAGGCCTTCGCAAGGCGGACTGCCATGTCGGCTGAAATACGGGTGTGGCAATTCACCAGGCTCGAGAGTGCCTGGCGACTGACGCCCAGGACTTTCGCCCCTTCGGTGACGTTGAGACCGAGCGGCTCCAGACAGGACACACGCACCACCTTGCCGGGGTGTGGCGGGTTCTTCATAGGCATAGCGTTCCCCCTTCATTTAGTGGTAGTCGATCAGTTCGACGTCATAGACGTCCTCGCCTGCGAAGCGGGAAATGATGCGCCAGTTGGCTTTCACGGTCACTGCCCAATAACCTTTCAGCTTGCCTTTGAGGGGATGCCCCAGTCATCGAGAGCCGCCGCTAACGCGGTGGAGCCAAGGATATCGGCGAGGTCCGCTCCCTTGTTACGAGCGATCACTTGGTCAAGGGTGGCTTGCCCATGCAGGATGTCCGCGATGTCCTCCTGGAACATGGCAACGTCCCAAGGCTGTACCAGATAAACCATTCGCCTCTTCGAGTTGACCTGCGACTTCTCGATTACACAATCCATTTCATGAAGGCGTTGCCGGATTTCTCCAATGTCCATCTACAAATACTACCGCAGGACAAGCCCGTGACCACAGTGAAAGTGAGAGAAAGTCAGGGTGACCAGACCGTTGTTGTTCAGGATCTTCATGGATCGTGATCGACGATATCCTTCGGCCCTCCAGGGCCAACATCGCCGCCAGCCAATTGCAGCCATAGGCTAGATTTTCCAGCACCAACTGCTGGATCTGCAACACCGTCTCGGGCGGGGTTGTCTGGGGATGGCTCTGGTGGGTTAGCGGCGGGTCCTTCAGACCCTCAAATCCATGGGTCTGAAAGCGCCGCTTCCACTCACAACAGCTGCTCCGATCCAATCCTCACTAACGACATGCCTCGGCAACGTTCCCAACTCGTGTACCAATTTGAGAACGGTCACCTATTGAAGGCTTTCACCTCAGGATTTCTTCTGGCCTTCCTCCCAGAGGCGCGCGGCTTCTTCCGTGGTTATGCGGCCGACTTGTTCGATGTGACCTGCGGGCCATTTCTGCTGATGTTCCTGTTCGCGACGATCGAGGTCGTTCGTGATCCCGCTATGAACGATCCTGTTTCCGACCTTGAAATGATACTTTTTCGTGTCTCGCTTGGCTCCCATCTGTTACTCCTTTGGTTGTAGTGGTTGTAGGTATTCCGGTATCTGAGAAATAATATACCGTTCGATATCGGCTTCATCTCCTTTGTCAGCCACAACACACTGAATGCAGCCCTCTCTCTTGAGGACGCGTGTTGGCACGGTCCACTGCGCCGACATGCGACCGGTTCCCAGGGCATCCAGATCCGTCCGGTAATTCACGGGCCGGAGAGCTGACACATAGACAGCAAATTCCGTAACAGCGGCGTTAACTGCCGTACCGTTGAGTGAGACCACCGAGGGAGTCGGTACATCTATCCCTTCGATGTATCCGCGACCTCGGCGAAATTCCTGTTCCTCGGGAGGTGCAAGAAAATAGCTTGCTTCATCACGGTCGATCAGGCCGATGCAGTTGAGGCACGGCCCGCCAGGAATCACAGCGGCTACTTGACTTCCGGCCTCCGAGACGGTGCCGTCCGACGCATTGATCCCGACTCCGATGTCGAAGTATGGAATCCGGTAGGCCAGCGCCAACTCATTCAGGATAAGGCGTGCTCCGTCGTTGTCGACGCACCCGAATATCACATCGACACCCTTCAGTTTGTCGAGTGCCTGTCGGCAGCGTAGATTCTCTTGAAGTGCATCGACATGCGAGGTTGGCGCGACGCTTTTGACAAGACGGCGTGCCAGGATAACCTTCGGGGTCCCAATGTCCGCTGCAGTGGCTGTCACGAGGCGATTCATATTGGTGCTGTCCGCGAGGTCGAAGTCGATCACCAGGAAGTTCCGCACACCCATGAATACAAGCGCCTGAACCGCCTGCGAGCCTGTTCCGCCAGCGCCGACTACAGCGACTCTTGTGCGTCCAAGCTGACGCTGACCAGCTTCGGTAAACCAAACAACTTGGCGGGAGAAAGACGGATCGATCGGATCCTCGTTATGGGACACAACCTGAGCAAGGCGATCACCTGCGGCGGTAATACTATCGATGGTTCCGGTTCTCCCAGCTTCGAAGAAAAATTCTCCGTAGACGGTGTCGTCGCCCCAGACAGTCACCCCGTAGGGTCGCCCAGGCAGCGAGTCCAGAACGTACGGTACAAAGTCCTGAAATCCTTTCCGATCGGTCCCGGAGAATCGGGGCATGCGCCCGCTATGATTGTGGGCCTCGATCAAGGTTGACCTTAACCGCACGGCCTTGTTCACAATGTTGATCAATGCGCTGGTCTCGACTTCCCATCCGCTAGGGGTGACTCTTACGTCTCTGTTTGCAATCAGGGAGATGTCGGTCACTATGAAGACAGGCTGTCCGGATGAAAGCGCCCACCTAGCGTGCAGGAACGCGAAGTGTTCCCCTGGGGTCGAGTAAAGGTGGCCCAGGATAGCTCTCCACTGGACTTGGTTAAGGCGGATCGTGGCCACTAGTTGACCTCCGAAAGGCGATGTCGGACACCCTCCAGGAAGGTGAGGAGGTTATGGCCCAGACGGTAATCACCGTGAGGCTGCCAGTCTTCGACGTGGTAGGAGAATTGGAGCCACTGGCGTCCGATCTGTTCGACAGGACCGCTGCTGGCTCCCGGCTACTGACCGTTCTTTAGTCGAAGCGCCGGGTCGACATAGAAATTGTCCGGCGGGATTGTTGGGTATCCGGACGGAATCAGGATGAGCGTATCCGTGGCGTCCAGGCTCCACCCTCGTGGCAGGACGAGCCTCGTCAGGGTAAACCAATCAAGATTCGATCCGACTTCAAGCTTGGGGTGAGCCGCCTTGACGAGCTGAATTTCCTTCTGTCGTCGTTCTCGCATGGTTCAACCCCTCTTGAATCTCGGAGCTTTCTTGAAGTGCTCCTTCGACTTGAGTTCAACCACCTCGTCCGGCGATAGCTGCTTCTGGCTTCCGTCCTCAAAGATCTGGACCAGGCCCGTCTCACGAGGAATTCTGGCTAAGTCCATGATTTCTCCAGCCGTAATTTTTGGTTCGTCGACGTGGAATTCCTTGCCATCTACGAAGAACGTAAAGACAGGCCCATGCCCGCCGTTCGGTCGATCTGGTTTCTTTTCAGTCATTTCCATTCGCTACTTCCTTTCTCGTTCAGCTGCAAGCTTGCCATTAACAAGCAGAACGCTTTAAATAGTAAGCAAAATCGCTGGAATTGTCAAGCGTTCTGCTTGATTTTTCTAAGAAACAATGAGAACCTACTGTTGAATGAGTGATTTATCGCAAGAATTATCACGATTGTGCAAACTGAGAGGAACGACCCTTCGCGCAGTCGAGGAAGGGACCGGGGTCTCGAACGCGTATTTGTCGCAGCTCGAGAACGGGTCGGTCAAGAGACCGCGTCCCCACGTCCTGCACAAGCTTGCGGACTTTTACGATGTCGCGTACGAAGACTTGATGACCGCAGCCGGCTATCTGTCTCGCAATGACGAAAACCGGCCTGTTGATCCAGAACTGGTTGAGATCCAGCTGATGAGCGCGGGTCTCAGCAATCGGCAGAAGAAGGAATTGAAAAGATTCATACGCTTCTTGCAGCAGTCGCAGGAGGAAGATTGAGCGTTTACACGAGCAGAAGTGTCATCCTCCCCGTCCGGAGAGCGCAGACGTAGTGTCAGATTACGCCAGGAGGGCGTTGCGGGCCGCGGATGCCATTGGCCAACTTCCTACGCCGATCGACGATCTTCTGGCAGCCGCTGAGATTGGAAACCTGCAGATCGACGAAGAAGTCAAGCAGAGTTTTTCCGCTCGACTCATCGGTGCCGCAAGGCAAGAGTTCGATTCGATGTGGCAGAAGATTCGCGGGATTGCTGATCTTCGAGAACGCGTAACCTACGTCGATGAGAACACCACCCAGCCCAGAATCCGATTTGCTAAGGGACACGAACTTGGCCATGAAGTGCTGCCGTGTCACCATCTGGATCCGGGTTGCTTCGACGACGAGAAGAGCCTGACCTGGGAGGCCGAGGAAATTTTCGACATGGAGGCGAATTTTTTCTCGGCAGAAGTGATATTTCAGGGCAGCAATTTCACCCGAATTGTTCGAGACTACACCGTTAGTTTCGACTCCATCTTCCATCTTGCAGACATCCACGGGGCCTCTCGTCACGCTACTGCTTGGCGTTATGTCGAAGAACAGGACGAATCTGTTGCGCTCGTGATGTATTGGCCCAGCAAGTTCAATTCCGAAATTCTTCGCCGGGGTAAGGTTGTTGCATCGTCAAATTTCCTTCGCAAATTCAGCGAGATCGATCTGCCGCGCCAGCTGGATCCAGGCCATGATTGGATGACTACCCATGCTTCCAACCTCATTTACGGCGATATGATTTCACTGACCTGCGGCAAAGTTACGTTCCGGTTCGAATGGGAAGCTTGGTGGAACGGATACGGACTGTTGGTGATGCTGCGGCGCAAACCGAAGCTTCACTTTGTCCGGCATCTCGCGGACAAAGTCACAGTGGCTTCTAGCAGATAGGCTGTCCAGTTCCGCTTCGCAGGTAAAGCCGATCTTGGTAACCGCGCCGCGCCGAGGATATCTGTTCCCGATAAGCCGCGTGAGAGGCCCACACGGCCGCACGATAGAATGGGGCTAGGGGGGACCACATTCTGACATGGCAAGACGAATAACGCTGTCCCAATGGAAAAGCAAGGTGCGCCAAGCTCAGCAGAAGAAGCGCCAAGCGATTGACAAATACAATCGTGAGGTAAATGCCTACAACGCGCGTGTTCGAGCCGACAGACAGCGGCTCAGGAATGAACTCGCACGGCTCAGCCGTCAAGCGGCAACAGCACGCTTTGCTACCTTCAGGACATCGTTCAACGTAGTTCATACAGCGTACGAACGGCTCGAACAAGCAGCAATAGGACACCGTTTTGATGCGCGTCACAACGAGATCCTTGATCTCGCGGAGCGAGAGGCCGCCAACAACGCGGGTTTGATGAACGCGATCTTGGGCGATTTGGATGCGTCCAGCCAAACACCGGCGAACCCGTCCGATAGCCCGCTGACTCCAATCCTTCACGCGATATCTGCCGATTTCAGCGACCGTTGGCGGCGCGCGCTCTTTTCTTTAAACCCGCTCAACCCCGATGCAGCGCGCCACTTTTGTTCTAGCACCCGAGAGATCATCGCAGGAATTCTGGATACTAAAGCACCTGACGCTACCGTTGCTGCCGCCATGCCTGCCTGCGACCGTACACCTTTGGGGACACCGACGCGCCGCGCCAAGATTCGCTACTTTCTTCACAATAATGGGATGTGTCAGGACGAGCTTGAAGATTTCGTCGAGGCCGACATGAACAACGTTGTTGAGCTGTTTGATGTGTTCAATAAGGGCACCCACGGTTCCGCCGGGAAATTCAACCTGTCTCAGCTTCAGGCGATTCGCAAGCGGGCCGAAGACGGCATCATGTTCCTTTCCAGCCTAGTGATCTAAAAAGCGGGCTGACGAAGGTAATCGCTTCGGGCCTACCATCGGACTCCGGGTGGTCGAGTTCAACCGGGAACCCAATGTCCCATTTTTCCTCTCAGATTGAGATGCGCACGATGATATTGCGGATGACGGTCTTGTGCCGGCGGTCGTAGAGGCGAGTGGTGCGGGGGGCGACGTGGCCGGCGATAACGCCGGACGCGAAGGCGTTTCAGTTCATCCAGGACAGACGACCGTCGAGAACGGCGACAGTTCGCTGATGGTGCGGTTCAAGGCAGGTGGAATCGAGGAAATGTGCTGGCACCTCGTGACCTGGGGAGGGAGCGTCACGGTCGAACGGCCGGCCGGATTTCGCCGGCGACTGGCCGAAATGTACGCCGCGCTCGCGGTTAACCATCGCGCCGAGTGTTCCGATCAAGAAACCCGATCCTGATTACAAGCATCAGCGGCAGAGCGGCTCGACTGAAGGATATGCGACGACCGCAGGTGCCTCAACCGCCGGATCACGGCAGAGAATCTGCGATGTTTGCACGCGCATCGAGGATGCGGTGTGCATTGCCGCCGCTGTATGCGCCCCTCATTCGGCTATTGATGCGCTGGGACCGGGAAGGTGCCTTGCCGCCGGAGCCGCTCACCGAAATCATCGCGGTGAACCGCTGGGTTGCCCAACACTCCGGGGTGCTCGCCTTCTTCGGGGATGCGACCCGGGAGGATCGTAGGGTGGACATCGAAGACATTGTGACCGATCTGGTTGAGGAACTCGTCTCCGATGACCGCGCCCTCGGCTGCGAGGCGGAGACGCGTCGCGCCCTCGCTATCATCCGCGACGGAACCAGCACGGACCGGAAGGTCGATCTATTTCGCCTGCTCCGCCTAGAGGGGGACACAGAGGAAGCGGCGCTCCACAGAGTGTTCGATCTGCTACTCGCCGAGACCTGGGAGGACATCGGGGAAGCGTCTGGTTGATCCGCAGGAACTATTAGGGACCCAGGGCGTCCGAGGCGGATCCGGTCACGGGAGGATCGGCACGACCTTCGGTTCCCGATTCCCACCAGCTAGGAACTTCGCCCACTGCTCCATCAAGACGCGCCGGCGCTCAAACAGGTCCGAGCGGGCATAGGCCGCTTCCACCTGGTTCCGGACCACATGCGACAACGCTGCCTCCATCACCGCATGGGGCGCGTCCGTGCATTCGGCCGCCCAGTCGCGAAAGGTCGAACGGAATCCGTGCGGCACGGCTGGGATGCCCAGTTCCCAAAGCAAGGTGTTGAAAACAGAGTCCGATAGGGCTCGTCCAGTGGGAGACGGAAACACCCATTCCGACAAGAGCGTGTTTTGTTTCGCCTCGATCAGAATTTCCCGCGCCCGGGACGACAATGGCACCCGGTGCTCCCGTTTGTGCTTCATCCTCTCCGGGGGAATCCTCCACTCTCCGGCCTCCAGGTCGACCTCCTCCCAGCGGGCCCCGCGCACCTCCCCGGAACGGCACGCCGTCAGAACCAGAAACTCGAAGGCCAGCTTGACCGCAACCACCGTCTCGGATTGCCGCACTGTCCGGATCGCACTAGCCACCTCTCCATAGGGCAGCGCCCGGTGGTGCCGTTGAATGCCGCCAGGTTTGGGCAACGCGGCCCCGATCGCCTCCCCGGCCGGATTGTCCAGCCGGTAGCCTTGGGCAATGGCCCACTTCATCACCGTGCCGTCTGGTGCTTGGAGTTCCAGATCGGGAGCAGGACGGCCATGACATCGGCCGAGCGGATCCAATCTACCCGCTTCTGGCCAATCTTCGGGTATACATAGTCCCGCAGGGTTCCTGTCCACTGGGCGGCGTGCCTGCCACTTTTCCAGTTCGGCCGGTGCATGGCGATCACCTTGGCGGCGGCCTGCTCGAACGTCGGCACGGATTGGCGCCTGGAGGCTATGGGATCGCCACCCGCCCGAGCCAGTCTGCGGTTGGCCACTGCAGTCTCCCGGGCTTGGGCCAGCGTCACCAGCCGGACCGGACCCAGGCCTAATTCCCGGCGCTTGCCATGTATGAAGAGCCGTTGGATCCATTGCTTGTATCCGGACGGCTTGACGCGTAGTATCAGGCCGTGCTCGTCGCAAAAGATACCCGGCTTTGGACGGTGCGGACGAAGGCGGCGGTGAGTTTCTTACCATGTCGAGCCATTGGATCACCCTTTTATGATCACACTAGTGATCACCCTTTCAGTCCTGGAATACACCAGACTTACACAGGATGCCACTATACCACAAGTAATTCACAAACAGACAGCTATACTATATTATTGCACATCATGGAATCTAGCAGGACTATGAATAAGCGGATTGCCTGGCCGCTCAATGGCTTGCTGCCTCTCCAGCAAACGGCCCATGCCTCCTCCCGACGACGATTTGCTTCTCTCACAATGGTGCTATCTTGCTTCGGACTTTAGTCTCTGCGAGAACACCTCGCTCTTTACTGCCTCCACTCCTCAGCGAAGCGCCCACCGGCCCCGTCAGGAGTTGCGACTCCTAATGAGACGCGAAGGGGAACCAGAACCGATCTGATCTATTTGAGCAGAAACTTGAAAGTTATGATCGCTCTTTGATCTACCTGTTCCTGACCCCTTGCCAAGGGCTTGAAGCGCCATCTTAGAAGAGCAGTCATCGCGGCGTTTTCAAGTTGAATATTCAATCTGCTCACAACGCTCATGCTCGGTTTAACGTTGCCCTTGGGATCGACCCAGAACTCTATCTTGACGTTGCCCTCTTCCTGAACGCCGGGTGGATATGTGGGGCGCACAGAGCTTATTATGTCTCCGATCTTGCCCTCCCATTCGATCTCGAAGCTGACGACATCTTTGCCCACCTTCTCTGATTCTATTCCGGCCCCCGGCTCTGTTCCGACTCCGACCCTTTCGTTTATGAACGTCTCTTTTTTCCTTGTCGTGCCTATACCGGTCTGGGACTGATCGTAAGACGTTTGGCTTTTGGGAACAAATATCTCTTTTTTCTGTTCCTCTGAAATGTCCTGTGTGGAGATTAACTTCTGCTCTTTGGGGACGTAGATAGCAGGCTCTTCGATCTCTAACATCTTGCGATCAGGAGCCTGCACCCTTTGAGTTGGATCCTTGTCCTCTTCCTGGTCACTTGAGAACTCCTCCATGGCGCGCTCGATGCTCGCCTTGGATATTTGTCCCAGGCTCATTTCTACAAAGACAGGGCGTTCTAATTCGACCCCTACTGTGATCTTGAATAGTATAAGGGCAAGCAGGACATGAAGGGCAACCGATATAAAAAAAGCTCCCAGCAGGTTTTCAGTGATTCTTCCCGGAATATCTTTCAGTGGTACTCACCACCTTTAAATAGTGGACTGGGCAAAAGTTAAGGCTCTTCAACGGGCAGGGCATCCAGCCAGAAAGACATTACACTTAGTGCCTCTGTGTCTCCCTTCAGGCTAGGCTTCGGCTTCTTCACTCTTGGATTACCTGTGTAGCGATCAGGAAGTCCTCAGCGCCTGCCCTTTTGGATACGTCGATGACGTCCACCAGCTTTTCCACCGACACCCGCTTATCCGGCCTGATAACCACAGCCGGATTGCCCAGAGAGCTTGTGATCATCTGCCTGATTTGAGACGGGAGCACAGACCTGGACACCCTCTTATCGTTTAAATAGAGCGTCCCGTCCTGTGCTATCGTTACTACAATAGTCTTTTCAGCGCTGACTTCGGTACTTGCGGTTCTCGGAAGCTCAACCTTGATCCCCGGCTGAAGTATGTACGTGGAGGACAAAAGGAAAAACACAAGAAGGAGAAAGACTATATCTGTGAGGGATATAGTCGCAAAACTCGTGATCATCCGACTTTTCGGCCTTATGTTCATTTTTCATCCTCTCTAAAAAGCAGGTTCAGAAGTTCCGCAGAACTCGTCTCTATCTCGAATGCGTGCCTTTGTATTCTGCTTATAAAGTAGTTGTAAAAGATTAAGGCCGGAATTCCCACAGTCAATCCCTCAGCTGTCGTGACCATAGCCTCCCAGATGCCTCCCGCCAGAACTTGAGTGTTCACGTTCCCGCCCAGGTCCTCAATTTTCATGAATGCCTTTATCATCCCCGTTACCGTTCCCAAGAAGCCTATCAGCGGAGCCACTCCTGCTACAGTTCCCAGGATGCCAACGCGTCTTTCAAGCTGAAACACCTCGGCGTTTCCGGCGTTTTCTATAGCTTCCTTCACCTCCTCTTTTGTCTGGTCGTGCATCCCAAGCGCAGATTCGAACACCGATCCGACAGGCCCGCCGACCTCCCTGGACGACATAATAGCTCCGTCTATATCGCTTCGGGACAGAGCTCCTCTTATCTTGAGCATCAAGCTCCCTGTATTGGTGCTCGCCTTTCTCAGAGCCAAGAAACGTTCGACCACCACAGCGATCATAATCATCGAGCATAAGACCAGTGGAATCGTAAGCCATCCGCCTTTGGCGGCAATTGCCAATAAGTTCAGTTCCTCCATTTATTTCCTCCAGGTTTTTCTCACTTAGAAGGCTAATACGCTAATAATGAATGGTGAGGGTTAGGAAGTACGTAGGGATGTGGGGATGCCCTGTTTACTGTCTACTATTTTACTACCAATTTCCCCTTACTCCTCCATAGATCGCCAAGTCAGGCATATCATATCCTTCCCATACTTCATAAGCCTCATCTAAAAGATTTTCGCCCCTAAATAAGACGGTAATATAAGAGCCGATAGTCTTGGATCCCTCAAATTCCAGCAGGACATATGAGTCCAAGGTGTTCTTTGTTGAAATTGATGTGAACCTCTCATCTATCCAGCGCGCGCTGACGCCGAAGTTGAAGCCTGAAAAAGGACCTATCTTGATCTTGCCGGCAATTTCTTTATCAGGAACGCAAGGAACATTTCCGACTATACCAGATGTGAACTGGATGTCCCTCAAGAGCACATCCGAAGACACTGTAACTCCCTCTATTATATGGAGATCTAACCGAGCGGACGCAATTTTAGTCTCGACTGTACCGTCCTGATTCGTCTCCCATAGACTATCTTTATCTACATCCTCCCAGACCATAAAACGCTCTTCCTCCTGAAATCCAACAGAAGCATTGAGATTCAGCCTATCCCCGACTGTCACCTCCAATCCCGCCTCGCCGTTTATCTCCCTGTCCGAGGGGATAGGAGCAGCCAAAGGATCTATAAACTGATTGAGCGAATATGCCCCGAAGAAATGCCCCCGTTTAACTTCAGGAGCGTAGCGGCCATAGACTCTGAACTCCTTTGTGGGTTCGTAGTCGAACTGTGCGAACGGATATACCTTATTTTCTGACTCTCCTAGATAGGCATCGGACACAAAGAGAGCAGCTCCTCCTTTTACACCCACTCCTACCTTCGAACTGTAACCTGCTGTGGCCTGAAACCTGAAAAACTGATTATCCCCATCTTTCGCATCCGGAACTCCTGTCCTGTCCAGAAAATCTCCGGCGTATTCTAAATCCACATCAATTCTAAATCCTCCGCTAAGCTTATTAAAACCCAAAGACGCTTCGAGCGCATTTTCGTCCACGTTAATATCGCCTACGTCATCAGAGAGACGATTCACCGTTAGAAAGATCTCCGCCTCCAGATCTGCCGCTTTGTGAAGCTTCGGCTCTATCCCTATTTTGAATCTCCTTACGTCCCTTTCTATGACTGGCGACGTCGCCCAGAGTTCGCTTGAGCTATCGTAGAAGTCGACTTCGACCAAAACTTCAGAAAGGCGAGATGGAGAAAATAGAAGCTCCAAAGAGGCATTGTCCCTCCTGTAAGATGAACTGTCAACGTGCCCCCCGCTCAACACGTTATCAAAGTTGAAAAGGAGTGCCGCTTTCTCGAAGGTGTTTGCGTATGCCAGTCCCGCCGCAAACGATGAAAAGGACCCGCCCTCGCCGTAGCCCCGGCCGGTCTCCTTCCTTCTAGTCGGGAGTTCCTGTGTCAAGGACATTTTGGCCAAAAACTCCCTGTTTTCGATTCCTCCTTTTTCCCTGAACCTGTCTTCGAGACGACTGGGGAAACTGAACCCGCCCGACAGCTCTCTCTTATCACCCGTTATTACGAAATCTATGCGCTCCACTCCATAGACCTCCATGCTCGGGAGTTCCAAGGACGGCAGGTCTTCTTTCTGCTCTGCCGCTCTGGATAGGGGCACCAAAATTGTCAAGATCAACGCCGCAACGAAAATAACCCCCGTGAACCTGCAGTTTCCTATCACTGTCCCTTTTCCAAGCTTTTCAGTTTAGTTTCCGCTTCCTTGCCGAATTTATCTCCCTCATGTCTTTTGAGAACATCCTTATATTGCTTATTTGCGTCCTGGGGTCTGTTCAGATTTTCGTAACATTCGCCTGTTTTAAGCTGTCCCTTTACGACCCATTCCTCATACGCAGGATATACATATTTTACCCTAAGGTAGTTCTCCAATGCCATTTTATATTTCCCCTTCATAAACTCAATGTCTCCAAGGAGATACTGGGCCTGGGCCGCCAAATCGTCCGATCTTCTCTTTATCACCTGTGCTGCAAAGTCGGCAGCTTTATCGAATTCTCTTTTGTCAATATAAAGTCTTGCAAGCTCCAATCTGGACCTATCGGCTGTTATGTGATTCGCGTTTCTGTCTATAGCTTCTAAAAACGCTGTCGCAGCCTCTAAAGGTCTGTTCAAACGGGTGTACGCATCCCCCAGGCTGTAGCCGGCATCGAGTGCAGACTCTCTTTTCGGGTATTTCCTGACTGTAAGCTCGAAGATCCTTATCGCACGGCTGTAATTTCCTTTGTTAAAGTATATCTCCCCCATTTCGTAGAGAGATCGCGGGGCAAGATCGTGATCGGGATGTTCATCTGTTATCACATCGAGCGAACCGATCGCCTTATTAGGTTGATCCAACTGAACGTAAGACCTCGCTATCCAGTATAAAGCATCCGGCACAAGTTCGCTTTCGGGATATTTGGATACGATTGTTTGATATTGATCTATCGCCTCCCCAAATTTATTTACGCTGTAGTAGTAATCTGCCTTTGTCAGGTACAGATTCTCTGCGATCTTTTCCTCGGGATGCTCCAGGATAAACTTGTCCACAAAGTTTAGGGCGTTGCCCACTTCTCCCCCGCTGAAGTAGCTGTGCCATATTCCCATCACAGCGTCCCCGAGGTGATCGCTCTGGGGATAGTCCGAGGCGAGCCTCTGATATGCCGCTATCGCCTCATCTAACTTTCCCTGGTTGTAGAGCGAATTTCCTATTTCGTACTGCGCCCTGTGGGCTAGTTCGCCGGGAGGAGAAAACTGGATGACCTTTTCAAACTCCAATATAGCCCCGTCGAAGTCCTCTTGTCTGAAGTATGCCCGACCTATCATATACTGCGCGTCGTCTATTAACTTCGATTTGGGAAACTGAGTTATGAGCCTCCTGTAAACCGATATGCTCTCTTTTTAGCCTATCCAGACGAAAATTGCACTGACCTATTTGAAACACAGTTTGCTGGATGAAATCCTTGTCTCCTGACACCACTACTTTGCTGTACGCCTCTATTGCGGTCTCAAAATCCCCGGTGCTGAAATATGAATCGCCAATTCGGAACAAAGCGTCCTTAGATAGTTCCCCCCTAGGCGACATTTGAACCACCTTCTTGAAGCTATCTATGGCATCTCTGGGCCTCCCTGCCTTGAAATGAGACCAGGCAAGACCATACAGCGCTTCAATCGCCTTAGGGCTTTCGGGATGTTTCTGCAAGAGCGCGATGTAACCCTGGGCAGATCTCTCAAAGTCTTCCAGGTAATACATAGATTCCCCGATTAAGAATTGAGCATCCTGTGCCAGCTTATGATCGGGATACTCAGAAAGCAACATTCTGTGCAGGGTTACACTGTCCCTGTACCTCTGCAACGTATAAAGGCACCATCCCGCTTGAAAGAGGGCGACCGGGCGTCTGTCCGACTCGGGAAACTTATCTATAACCGTTCTGTACGGCCCCAGAGCTTTCTCAAATTCTCCCGCGGCTACGTAGCTTTCACCGATCATCGAATATGCCTGTGGGAGGAGTTCGCTCTGGGAGAATTGGTGGAGCATCTTTGAAAAGTGCACTATAGATCGCACATACTGCTTTGCATCGAATTCCATTAAGCCCATCTCATAGATCGCATCGTCAGCCAAATCGCTTTGAGGATAGTCCACTACGACCTTTTCCAGGGCCGTGAAAGACGCCTTTGTGTCACCGTCTAGTTTGAAGGCTGTCCCCATGTGGAAATATGCCCTGTCCAGAAGATCGGAGCTTGAGAACCTTGAGACCAGTCTTCCGAAGGATTCTGCCGCCATCCGATAGTTTTTCTCCTCAAAGTAGGACCAGCCAGTAGCATACAGGGAGCGAGGAGCGGGCAGAGAATCAGGAAACTCGTCATAGAGGACTTTGTAGTAGCTCCTTGCACGGGGGTATTCCCCAAGCTGATAGGAGGATTCTCCCATTATGTAGTATCCCTCTGCGACTATATTCTCCTCAGATATGATATTTATTACCCCTTCAATAGCCTCGATCGAACCTTTGTAATCCCCCATTTCAAAGAGGGATTCTCCCATTTTGAATCTACACATGGATACCGGTTCGCTGGTGGGTAACTTTTCCACAACTTCTAAATAAGCTCTCACAGCCTCTTCGTACTGTCCCAATTCCTGATAGGTCCATCCCAGCGAATAGAGGGCGTAAGGAGCGACAGCGCTGTCCAGATTGCTATCCGCTACAATCTTATAGTATTGAGCAGCCGATTCCAAGTCGTTCAGATTATAGGAAGACTCCCCGATCCAGTAGTTGGCATCTGCCGTAAATTCACTTTGAGGGAATTGAGCGATTAAATTTCTGAAGGTCTTTATAGAGTTGTCATAATCGCTCATCCTGAAAAAGCACTGTCCTATCCTGTAGAAGGTGTCGTCCGAGAGCTTGTCCTTTTTGAAATCTAAATTGAACTTTTGATATTCATGCAGCGCTCGTTTGTAATTTCCCAAGTTGAAATAGCATTCTCCTATCAAGAACCTGGCACTGGCAAGCTTATCGCTCTTAGAATAGTTTCGGACAAACTCCCTGAGCTTTTCGATAGATAACTTATAGTTCCTGTCCTCATAGAGACCGTAAGCAAACTTGTAGTCGTTGTCTTCTCCAGCGCTGAATTGAGATGCAGCCTCTGAAGAGGTGAACAATAGAGTCAAAACTGTAAATATGAGTACCATACAATCTTTCATAGAGACCTTGCAGACATATAGGGGCACACTCATGTATCTGCCCTCTCAATACGGATAACTCAGGCGAACCACTTCGTGGCTTGTTGCCGGCTCTTCGTCTGCCCTGCCCGCTTTGTGGGTTGCTGCCACATCTCCTGCCCACTGCTACAGGGGTTCACCCCTACACAGAAATGAAAAAAAGCAAGGAAAAAACTCTTGCCGCTTGATCCTAAAGATAACGGCTTTGCCATCTCCCTGCTTATTCTGTTATCAGTTTAAAAGCCTTGTGAAAAACCCTTAGATTCAGAAAATAGTATAAAACAAGCATTGATAAAGCAGCTCCGATGTATTATATTATGTTATTGATAATATTATACATGGAGGAAACAATGACCCCACAAAAGCAGGAACAGACAAATCCGATGTTTCACTATTTTCAGATGGAGGATTTAGTTCCCGAGGATCATATCCTTCGTCAGATTGATGAGGCAGTTGATTTTTCATTTGTACGAGACGTTGTATCAGATTGTTATTGCCCTGACAATGGCAGACCCGGTATTGATCCTGAATTAGTTGTTCGAATGATCCTTATTGGCTATCTGTATAATTTGAGTGAGAATCGGCTCTGTCAGGAAGTGGGGATGCATGCGGCATATCGGTTGTTTTGTCATCAGACATTTGATGATGCGGTTCCGGATAGGAGCACGATCAACAAGCTTCGCAATCACAAGTGGGCATCCAGTGGGTTGTTTGAACGGATAATGCGTCAGGTAGTCCAGTGTTGCATAGATGTCGGTCTTGTGAGCGGTAAACACCTTAGTGTCGACGGCACTCAGATACAAGCTGATGCTTCAGTGAAAAGTATTGAGCCGATAGAACCCCCTGTTTCTCTTGATGATTATCTCAAGGGAATCGGTTTTGAAGGTGATAAGACAAAGGGTAGGTCCGGGCATCCTCAGGATAAAGACTTTCATGGTGAAAAGTGGACGAACCAAACACACCGTTCGACTACAGACCCCGACGCGCGCTTATACAGCAAATCGAAGGGCAAAGGGGCTTTTCTCTCGTTTATGGGCCATGATCTGATCGACACAAAAAGCAGAGTAATCCTTGAGACTCAGGGCACGCAGGCGACAGGGACAGCAGAGCCCGAAAGTGCCCTTAAGATGGTAGATGACCTTGAAACATACACCATGCCCAAAGACATTCAGACACTTAGTGCCGATACCGGTTACGGTTCTGGTAATTTTATCGCTGATGTACTTGACCGGGGAATCATACCCCATATTCCTCTGCGAGCCGATGAGAAGATTGAACCGATTCCTACATGGAAAAACAAGACAAATTCAGCACATATTCAGGCCGAACGGGATAGAAAAGTGCGAGAGGCGAAAGCCAGAAATCATGCACGGTCTATCTCATTAACAGCTGACTACAAACTCTCCCGGAGACTCCGTAAACGCAGTGAACATATCTTTGCTGAAGCCAGGCAACAACACGGTATGGGACGAGCCCGTTATAGAGGACCAGCCTCACTGAATGAACAGTTGAATCTTGTTGCAACAGTACAGAATCTCAAGAGGCTTGTATCTTTCATAAGAAGGGGGAAAGCGTCTATGTGTGCCCTGCCTGTCAAAGACAGTGCATCCTGTTCTTCAAACAGCTCCTGTTCCTTGCTGACCAGAACTCTGATAAGACTATTTTGCTTATTCCACAGCAAAACGATACGATATGCTACTCTTTGACCCATAATCGGCGCTTCAGACGCTGCCTGGGACATAACTATTTCACAAGGCTTTTAAGGACAACCGCTTTGTCCTTATGAGGATAAAGGGCAATCGAAGTCAATTCCCCTCGGAATAGATAGCAGCCCTATGCCTATCCTGCGGTGAACACTTTAAGAATCTGAACCCAACACAGATTCAACTTTATCCACCAGCTGCTTCTTCGGAACAGCGCCTATTATCTGATCTGCTACTTTGCCGTCTTTGAAAAAGAGCAGTGTCGGTATGCTTCGAATATTGTACTTCATCGCTGTGCTCTGCTCCGAGTCCACATCTATCTTACCGACTTTCAGCCTGCCACTGTACTCTTGCGCTAATTCTCCAACAATAGGAGACACCATGCGGCAGGGACCGCACCACTCAGCCCAGAAGTCTATCAACACCGGATGTGAGGACTTCAAAACTTCCTCCTCAAAATTGTCATCGGTCAAGACTATAGGTTCTCCCAACTTTTTCACCGCCTTTCCATAAACTTTGTCTGTCTGAACAAGCTCGATATACACTCATATTTAGTATACAAGGTTTTCATCCTGATGTCAAGATCAAAACCTCTGTACTCATAGAATCTACTCGATAATACAAAAATCGTTTGCCTTAGTCAAAGCGGTTTTATATATTACAGTTGCGAAAGCGGAACAATTTGGATAATACAGCACGGAGGGATCAATGACAGATACTGAAACGATGGTAGGTGTTCATCACGTGAGCTTCACTGTGAGCAATCTGGAGCGTTCAGTTGCCTTTTATCGGGACATCCTGGGGATGGAAATGATACTCCAGCAGGACGCCAGCAGTGAATATGTAAAGAAGGTTGTCGCTTTTCCCAACGCCTATTTGAGGCAGGCTTTTCTAAAATTGCCCGGCCAGTCTGAGATATGTTTAGAGTTGATAGAATACGAAGAGCCGAAGGGAACTCCTGTGGACATGAAAACGTGCAATCCCGGAAGCGCTCATCTGTGCTTCATTGTGGACGATCTGTTAAAGGTTTACGACGATCTGAAGAGCAAAAAAGTTCGTTTTAAGTCGGAGCCTGTCGCTATCGATGCGGGCACAAATAGGGGAGCACATGCTGTCTATTTCCTGGATCCTGACGATATTACCCTGGAGTTACTTCAGCCTCCCAAAATAAGTGGACAGTAGTGGTTATTAGTCATATGAAATCGGAACGCTTCCCTTTGGGCATTTGTATTGAGCTTGAATTATAGCGCTGTGCTGATCTCAGGCTCTTGGTGCTTTTCAAGATGGATGTATAACCCTTGTTCTTTTGGATTCCGTTCACCCACGAAAAAGCATTTGATGTAAGAGGAGTTAGGAAACACTTTCTCATCTAACACATCCCCGATAGAATCAATCGGGGATAAATGCTTTGTCTGTCTGTACCGTATCCTGTTGAACCTATATTTCAACATAGACTTGGAAAAAAATCTTGCTTCGTTTGGATCCTTCTACTTGGGGGAGGGTAACCGTTGTATCGTTGGGATGCAGTTTAGACCATTGAAATCTCTGATACACTTCTTGTAGGCTTTCAAACCCGGTTCTGTTCCAGAATCTTCCAGAAAACTTAGAACTGCTGCCTTTACTATATGAACCCATGTCCAGCGTTCTGATTTCATCTGATATTTAACCGTTACACAGCGGTATTCAGTGGAAGGAACTTCCCCGATGTTGAGGCATGTTCGTATTCCCGCAGGATTGCCCCGGAGGATTGTTCGTGGAACACACGCACAATTGGATCAAGCGCTTCCGACGTGTGCTAATTCGATGGGGAAAGAAGGTGGCGAACTATCCAGCTTTTTTCCATTTGGCGTTTGCCTACGTCTCCATGCGTGCTGCACAAGCTCCGGACGAAGGCCAATCCTTACTAAGGTTTTCGGATAGGCTCATGGACAGCTTGGGCAAGAATTGAATCTATCACAAGCCAGGTTGTCGTTTTCGGATTAGCACGCCCTACCTTTAACACATTTTCTCCTTCCGGTCATCAGAAATTCTGACTTTTCTTTGATTTTTCTCGCCTTTTGGAAAATTTCTCCCTTTACCCCTTCCTTGGCGGCACAAGCGGCAGGCGCAACTATAGCCAGAAGCCACGTGAGAGGAACAGCAGCACTGATTTGTTCTCTACAACACGAGGTGGATGACATGCACTGCCACCAACCCTCCGAGAGCGTCTTGCTATCGTAAGGGTTCTTGGCCTTGGACGTATGCAAAGAGGAGGGTCATGAGCGGAATATTAGAGATCACAACTGCGCCGAGACCATCCGATACGCGGAGAAGAACCCGGTATTTGAATGCACGGTATGCCGCCAAGTTATGAGCCCCCAAGAGCGCCGCTCCCAGGAGAGCTTTGCCGCGAGACAGTGTAAGCTCCCGCGCTAGAACCATAAGCGTCCTTAGTGCTATTCTCTTCAGAAGACCCCGAGCGGATTGCCCCTCATCCCTGTGAAGTAATCTATCGTGAGCCACGTCGCTGCCACGACCATCTGCCCTAAGATCAGACCCAAAAAGAAAGGTCGAGTCTTTCTGAATACTGCAGCGCCGCCGTACTTGATTATGATCACCTTGAAGAACCACGCCAAAAAGACATTAAGCCACATCTGATTTATTAAGTAAACGGGGCTGATTACGTAGCCGATGGGATGGATAGGCCACCATATAAAGCGGTATCGGATAAAGCTCAAAAGGCCCATAACAGATGCCCCTATGCCGGTGGCTACCCATCCTCCGATGTTGGGAGTAAGGGCCCCTGCTACCCTTGAGGTTATGTAATCGAAGGGTTCTCGCGGAGCCCCGCCAAAAAACCAGGCGTAGAGGTTGATTCCGCCTTCCTGGTATGCCATGTTTAAGACCATCCACATCGATCCTGCCAGGCTCACAACGATGGAAAGCATCATCGCCCAGAAGAGCGGCCTTCTATTACCTACCACCACATTGATCAACTTGAGCCCGTTGGCGCACGAAGCCATAACAAACGTCCTCAACTCACCGTGCCAGGCGTGTGTGTACGCCAGCGCGACTAATCCTTTAGGTCCTAAAACTGTGGTCCCAAGCCCGGATACCACGAAGTCCGAACCCAGTATAGGCGGCCGCATATCAGGCATCCCTCCCTCTGATACTACACGGGTCATCCCTATAAAGATAACAAAGGCAACAAACACGAATATGGGGACGATCCAGAGGGGCATTCCGGTAGTCCACAGCCAAAAGCCTATAAAAAGGAGCCCTAAAACCATGCCAAAGAAAGCGGTCCGGTAAGATAGAATCTCGTCCGAGTCGTCCACGTTTGGGTCGTTCTTGAATGCCTTCCTGAGGACGCCCTTTAGGTGCTCCCGACCTGTCCACAGTCCTAACATGACAAAGACTATCATAGCTCCCATGCCCTGATGGAGCAGGTATGGTGACGAGGCCCAGGTGTAAGCATAGAGGCTCATTATCTGTGGGCTGTGGAAACCTATCATATTGAAAATGCCGTGCTCCACGTTGGACAGCAGGGAAAAGGACCAAATCGCAAGGGCGATGTCGCGGGGTATAAGATAGACGAATCCTATAATATGAAAACGGAGATCGAAATGAATGTTGATTGCGTTGCGAAACATGGACATATTGGCGAAAAGGTCTATATCTGGAACGAACGGATAGTACCCATGGAGGGCATCTACACTGTCTATGACAAAAGGAATGGCAAATCCGAGCCACATAACGGGGCTTTTGAAAAATGGCGCAAGATAACCGCCTTTATCGTCCCTTATCATTTCCATAGGTGTCTGAATCAGCGGATAGATCACCCTCTCCCTCTCTACCCACTGCCTCCTTAAGATCACCATTATGCATATCATCACAAAATAAAGGACAATGGCAAAGGAAGACCAGTACAAAAGGGGCCTAATCCACATCCCCCAGGGTATCGTCTCTCCCTCAGGCAGACCTTCGTAGAAATACTTAATATACTCTGGATCTCGAGGGGATATCCAGTCGGGGATATATGGATGGATCAGATTTACCCAGTCGTTCTCAGGGGTAGCAAAGTAGTATACACCCACGATTGCCGGAAGTAGGTGTTCGGTGAGACCTACAGCCACTATAGACGAAGCTACGATCATCATAATGTAGATCGTAACTAATTCGGTGGATTCAAACTCGATTCCCCTTTTGGTCAGCTTCAAAAGGGTGTTTACTATCCCTACGAAGATAAATAGAAGGAAGAGAGCTCCACCGGTGCTGAACGTACCAGCCATCCAGGAACCCATGATCAGGGAATCGCTGTATGGGGCGGCTATGGATATAAAAAAGGAGAGCGCCGCTCCCACAACAAAAGATCTGACGGTAAAACGTCGAGGCGGTCTGTCCTGGCTAACGGTACGATCAGTCTTGAAATCCTCAGTCCTTGTCTCCATAAATTGAAAAGGGTCCTTACACTCTTCTGATGTGGTATATCAGATATTTATCAAATGCACCAGTTGCTTGTATTTGCAGGTGTCTTGGCGCCATTTTCTTCAAAATTGCCCGAACGAATTGCCCCTCATCCCTGTGAAGTAATCTATCGTGAGCCACGTCGCTGCCACGACCATCTGTCCTAAGATCAGACCCAAAAAGAAGGGTCGAGTCTTTCTGAATACTCCAGCGCCGCCGTATTTGAGTATGACTACCTTGAAGAACCACGCCAAAAATACGCTAAGCCACACCTGATTTATTAAGAACACGGGGCTGATTACATAGCCGATGGGATGGATAGGCCACCATATAAAGCGGTATCGGATAAAGATCAAAAGGCCCATAACAGATGCCCCTATGCCGGTGGCTATCCATCCTCCGATGTTGGGAGTAAGGGCCCCTGCTACCCTTGAGGTTATGTAATCGAAGGGTTCTCGCGGAGCCCCGCCAAAAAACCAGGCGTAGAGGTTGATTCCGCCTTCCTGGTATGCCATGTTTAAGACCATCCACATCGATCCTGCCAGGCTCACGACGATGGAAAGCATCATCGCCCAGAAGAGCGGTCTTCTATTACCTACCACCACATTGATCAACTTGAGCCCGTTGGCGCACGAAGCCATAACAAACGTCCTCAACTCACCGTGCCATACGTGTGTGTACGCCAGCGCGACTAATCCTTTAGGTCCTAAAACTGTGGTCCCAAGCCCGGATACCACGAAGTCCGAACCCAGTATAGGCGGCCGCATATCAGGCATCCCTCCCTCTGATACTACACGGGTCATCCCTATAAAGATAACAAAGGCAACAAACACGAATATGGGGACGATCCAGAGGGGCATTCCGGTAGTCCACAGCCAAAAGCCTATAAAAAGGAGCCCTAAAACCATGCCAAAGAAAGCGGTCCGGTAAGATAGAATCTCGTCCGAGTCGTCCACGTTTGGGTCGTTCTTGAATGCCTTCCTCAGAACGCCCTTTAGGTGCTCCCGACCTGTCCACAGTCCTAACATGACAAAGACTATTATAGCTCCCATGCCCTGATGGAGCAGGTACGGTGACGAGGCCCAGGTGTAAGCATAGAGGCTCATTATCTGTGAGCTGTGGAAACCTATCATATTGAAAATTCCGTGCTCCACGTTGGCCAGTAGAGAGAAGGACCAAATCGCAAGGGCGATGTCGCGGGGTATAAGATAGACGAATCCAACAACATAAAAGCGGAGATCGAAGATAATCCGAGTTGTGTTGTGAAGTATGAACATGCTAGTGGAAAGGTCAATATCCGGAACGAACGGGTAGTAGCGATGGAAAGCCTTTGCGCTGTCTATGAAAAAAGGGATGGCAAATCCAAGCCACATAACTGGATTTTTGAAAAATGGCGCAAGGTAACCACTCTTATCGTCCCTTATCATTTCCATAGGCGTCTGAATCATCGGATAGATCACCCTCTCCCTCTCTACCCACTGCCTCCTTAAAATCACCATCATGCATATCATCACAAAATAAAGGACAATCGCAAACGAAGACCAGTACAAAAGTGGCCCCATCCACATCCCCCAGGGTATCGTCTCTCCCTCAGGCAGACCTTCGTAGAAATATCTAATGTACTCTGGATCTCGAGGGGATATCCACTCGGGGATATATGGATGGATCAGATTTACCCAGTCGTTCTCAGGGGTAGCGTAGTAGAATACACCGGCGCTGGCAGGAAGGAGGTGTTCGGTGAGACCTACGGCCACTATGGACGAAGCTACGATCATCATAATGTAGATCATAACTAATTCGGTGACTTCAAACTCGATTCCCCTTCTGATCAGCTTCAAAGGGGGGTTTACTATCGCTACGAGAATAAATAAAAGGAAGATTGCTCCACCGGTGCTGAAGGCGCCAGCCATCCAGGAGCTCATGATAACGGAATCGCCGTATGGTGCGGCTATGGATATGAAAAAGGAGAGCGCTGCTCCTACAACAAAAGATCTGACGGTAAATCGTCGTGGTGGTCTCTCCTTCTTAACGGCATAATCGGTATTGAAATCCGTAGCTCTTATCTCCATCTACAGGTCTTACTGAGGCAAAAAAAGATTGAACAGCCACGACCTTCCAAAAAAACTGCTGTCCATTCAATGGCGGGCGTTTGGGAGGGCTTTATTATTGTCCAGAGTTTTTTAATACACCCATACAGACGACATAACCACGCATCACAGCGATATCGCTAGAATAACTTATCTACGAGGATCCAGTTCTTATACTTTCGACACCACAAGATATTGGGGTGACCCACCCGGTTACCCGGGAAACCATAAAAAATCGCGCTCTATGCCCGGAGCAGTGACCATAAGTACTGGAACTTAGAACGCCAGGGTCACGTGGATATCGAACTGTCGGGGAGCAGATCAGACCACCGTATTTTCCACTTCGTAGTATCGGTTGACTCCCGGGACCTCGCTCATGCCGTGCCATACGCCCCTGAAGAGGGTCTGTCTCTTTGCTGGCATGGCCTGAATCACTTCGAGCGGCGGGCGCCCCTTGCCCCATTTGGAGTTGACCGTGTCGTAGCAGGTAAACAAACACAGCCGGTCCCGCTCCTTGTTGTTCCAAAGCGTTCCAGAATGACACAACGACTCCGTAAAGATCACGGCCGACCCAGCCGGGCAGGTGTAGGTCTCCCACAGCTCGCTGTCGCGGTCGCTGACTTCCTCAGGCCGTGAAAAGGCCGCCTTGTGGCTGCCCGATAGAAAGAGGGTACCGCCGTCATCCGGAGCCACCTCGTTTAGTTCCCAAACTACCCGCGTCAGACCCGAGTGCACCTTTCCCGGTAGCATCTGGTATATGTGAGAGTTGCCGCGGAAATTAAAGTAACCGCCACCGCCGTGGGGTGCATAGTTGTCGTTCCCGGCCTGGCGGTGGCTCGTATAGGTATGGTCGTAGCGGAAGCCGTAACACTCTTCGGTAGCCAGGGCTTGGCAGGAGAGAACTTCGTTGAGTACGCCCACCACAGCGGGGTGATCTAGCAACACCTGTGACGGTCCACCGTGGTTGTCCCTCTCGTGTGGTGGCAGCTCATCTCGCTGCTTCAGGAATTTCATCTGATGTTCGCGAATGAGTTGGAGTTGCTCCTCGTCGAGCAAGCCGGGCAGGGCTATCCAGCCTTTGATATCGAACGTGTACCTCTGCCCATCTGTCATCGGAATGACCGGCAGACCGTCAGCGTTAGTAGTGGGAAGCAGCAATTCGGACATGGTTATCTCCAGTAGTTTGTAAGTCACACTGTGGTAGGTGCCAATTCTTATTGGTGGTTCCGGGAACTACCATCGCCTTTGTCCTTCCTTTTTCTTGTCTTAGCCATCACTTGCTCCTTTTTTGACAGTTCCTTCAAGATGTTCTTCTCCTGTCCCTACTCTGCCTGCGCTCATCCAAACGTGAGCTCTGAAACCTTGAACTTGATGAACTGGCTTCCCGGAATCTTGTGTTCTGACCCGTTAAAGTGGTTGGAGAGCCCTGCAGTTCGAATTGAGAACACTCCTCAGCCATTTAGCCCGTCGTAGAACCAAGAGATGGGCAAGCCCACACAGATACCTGTTCTCATACCTCGCCACTTTGCGGCGGGCAGGTCATAACCCATCTTGCCATCCTCTTCAATGATATAATAGGCTCGCTCTATGCACAGGTAGCGGATGATGACTACATCCTTGCAGAATGACACTAACGGATATCTTCCTTCGAGGTTGTTCAGAGATATTCTGGGTGAGTGTTCCATAGCTCTATAGTACCGGATGGGTGGAGGTTCGACGCGGGTGATGTCGCTTTCTTTCAGGCAGACGATGTTCCTTCCACGGTTCCATGTGGCCCCGCCGTCTTTGCTGATGGCACAGGATAAGCGGTGACGCTGCAGTCCCATCTCAATCTCATCTGCAGATGCCTGGTTCCAAATGACCAACAGATCATCGGTTCCGGGGATCCTGACCAGCTCCGCTGGCGCCCTTGAGGAAGCCAACGTTGTGGGCTCTGGCTGTGACCAACTTGTGCCGTTGTCTTGAGACCAGGACTGATATAGACGTCCGAGAGGTGTCCTCAGAATCATCATGAGATGTTCTGGACTGACCTCAGCTACCACAGGCTCCTCGCAGGAATAGTGTCCGCCGGCACTATAAGCCAGGGTTACAAAGAGTTCTCCACCACCCGCCCGAATCCCCATTCCCTCGTTTGTCTGCCAGGTCTCACCCTCGTCATCGGAATAGTAGACCCAGCAATAACACATATGATTTTCGAAACCGTGGTAACCTACCAGAACGCTGTCGTCGCCAAATAGAGCCCGACCTTTCTGCCGAAGAAGCTTGCCGATGTGAGTGTAGACAGAGGCGACTATACGGCCCGTGCTGGTGACAGTGGCGCCGTACATCGCTGCTTTGTCAGATGGCTGTGAGACCCTTATGGGCTTGGACCAAGTCTTTCCCTCGTCATCGGACCGGAAAAACCAGTTACCTACTCCAAATTCTTGATCGGATCGCCCCGCAAAGAATCCACCGATGCCACCCGACTTCAACCGTACAAGACTCTCAGCATACCCCTCCATCGACTGCCCCTCTGCATCGAGCATGGGTTCAGGTTCGCTCCAGGTCTTTCCGCCATCAGACGAAGTGGCCCGACCCAATAGAGAGTTGGTGGCTACAATGTAGGTTCCACCGCTTTGGGCCGAAACATTCAGCAGGCTCCCGTCCTTCAGTTCGATCATGCCTCCTTCGTGTGGGATATGACCGATATGGAGGAACAGGCTCTCTTTGGGTACACATGAACGAACTTTGCTTACGAAGTCCGGATCTATATTTGCATTCTGCATACTTACTGTCTCCTCTTTATATTTACTGTCTGCTCGTTGTCCTTTTAAGCAAACTTTCTGGACCACTTTACTTTATTGGATCATCAACCCCGCTTGGCCATCACCTGATTCGCCGTCAGCCCGCAGATGTGGCCACTGCGGCGCGTCGTAACTACGTCACGCCCGTCACGAAGCGGCCAATGTTCTGCGGTTGCGCCATTGCGTAAAAGGCCGTTATCCTTTCCACGTTCTTGTGATCAGATCGTCGGAAGTTCCGTCCTGATTCTATCACATTCCTAAAGAGCCTCAAGGAACTGCTCTTCAGTCACCGGTGCCATCTATATATATTCCTTTTAAAAGAATAATCCGCGTGTATTCTTACGTTTATCGGATGTGCGGAGGCTCCATCACTGCACGCTGCTGCTCTGTCATGTCCAGAATATAGTCGGGGAATGAAATTTCGTGGGCGTACTTGCCGTAAGCCTGAAACCCCGGACTGAACTTGTAAAGCAGCGCGCGGCGCTGGTGCTTGCCCTTCCACGGCAGCGCGCCGTGCGTCAGGGCCTCCGTAAAGATCACCGCGTCGCCCGCTTTAACGTTGGCCTCCATCACATACTGCTGATACTTCTCATAAAACTTCAAGCTCTGCGGGCAGGGGAGGTTCGCCTTGTGGCTGCCCGGAATGAACGCCAGTCCGCCATCTCCCGGCCCTTCGTCTGCCAGCATAAACTCCACAACTGTTAGCCCGCAGTAGATGGCCCCGTTCTTGAAGGAGTAAGCCCGCGAAAAGTTGGAGCACTCTTCACCACCGCCGTGCAGGCGGTGGCCCTCGGTGCCCTCGTCCATCGCAATTACGCCTGGCCCATGATCCAGCCGATAGCCCTCTCCCAGGATGACATTGAAGTAGGGCACGATGCCCGGGTGCACCAGAATGTCCCGGAACAGTTCACACCATGGACGCTCCCATGCCAGCATTCCACCAATATCCTTCCGGTGTGAAGTACCTCCCAATGTCTTAGACTCAAACGCCAGCGATCTTGGGTACTCCGTAAGTTGGTCAATGTGGTGGTCGATGGCGGCGTTGCAGGACTCCACCTCCTCGGGCGTCAGCACCTCTGGGATGATAAGATAGCCCGTCAGGTCGAACAAATACTTTTCGTCGTCGGTCATGACACTCCACCTCCTTATCGGCTTCAAGATATGTGTGTTATCCCTCACTGTCTAAACTTCTGCTGGCACAGCACTACTCATGCTGAATTCGCCCCGGGCAAGCACCTACCGGACCAAAAGACTCTAGCTGTTGTTCAGTGCTACTCTTTGCCGTTGATAATCATCAGTCTTGCTCTGCAAGCTTCACATACTTTCCGTCGTAGAAGATAAGCAGTTGGCCGTCGCTCACATCGCCCGTTATGATCTTTCCAATTATGAAGTCATGGTCGCCGCCCGACAAAACTTCAACCACCTGACAATCCACGAACGCCAGTTCCTCTTAGATGATCGGGTAGATCGGAAGCGTGACCAGGATTCTGGTCTTCGTGACCTCGAGCATGACTGAACCGATCCGCAATGTTGTTTGAACTTGTGGGAAATCTCCTTTCCAGGGGAAACCAGCCGCGGCATGGCGTGTGTCCCATACACTGCCCCTCCCCCTTTAGAGACGGCGGAGATTACTATGCTCTGGGTAATAAAGTACGGAACTTTCAGGATTTGTCAAGAGAAAAGGAAGTATCATACACAGGAGGTTTATGCGAACGATGAGTTTATAGCGTGGGGCCCTTTGGTTGGATAGTTCGGTATACCGATGAAAGCGAGGCAACTGGAATTTGAACAATCGAGCCAGTTTCTTAAACCGGATCTCGGGTTTCTCACCAGGATATTGAAAAGCTCTCCGCCGATCTGATAAAACTACAGTTTTTTCAAACCGGAGTCATCTCTCAAGCTCGTTACCGTATACAATTACACCAATCTGGTTGATACCCTAATTACGACTTAACGGTTGAATATCAAATGAAATCGGTGCACCTAATTTGATCTTTGTTTAGAGTATTAGTAGATTAAGTTGAGTTGATTGTCTTAACTTTAATCTACGGAGTCCTATGGACAAAGAGAGATTGGCCGTATTAAGACAAGAAGTCAACGAGATGTATTTTAAGAAAGAAATGTCAAAGCGAGAAGTTATCAAACAAGCGAGAGTTTCCAATGATTTCGTTACAGCTTGGACTAAATCTCCGGATCAGGATTTTGCCATAGATAATCGGGGTTGGCCAAAAGGAAAAAGGCGAAAATTGGCTAAAGTTGACGAACAGAGAATCAAAGAGATTTACCATAGCTTAGAGGACGATCCTTATCAGTTCTATTCAGGAGCCACTGTTATTGAACAAGAATGGAGGAATCGATATTCTAGCACCCCTCCTCCGTCGTTGCCGACTATCGGCAGAATGCTTTCAGATTTAGGACTTTCCCAGAGAAGGAAGAAAGGTAAAAACAAGGGTGCATCTCGTTATCTTTGTTATCCAGAGTATACCATTTACTATCTTTCAGGAGGCAGAGTCCTAGAATCAGACTTTATTGGTAAAAAGTATCTTACCGGCAGAACTGAGCCGGTCAACTTCGTTGGATTTTCCTTTAAGAAAGAGCCTAAGTTAAGGTATTTTCGGCGGGTTGACGGTCAAACAGCAACTAACTTTATCGAGAAGTGTCAGTCTTTCTTTGACAGGTTTGAAAAACCAGATTTCGTTAAGGTGGACAATTGCTCGGCGACTATTGGCAGTGTTTCAGGTAAAAGGAATGTCAGCAAAGCAATGCAGTTTCTCTTGAAAAATCAAGTGATTCCGATATTTGCCGTTCCCAGAAGGCCCTTTTCTCAAGCATCTATAGAAGGCAACAATTCTGTATTTTCAAGGAAGTTCTGGAACAGAATTCAGTTCAAAAGCTTACAAGAAGTTGATCAGAAGTTAGAATGGTTTAATCTTTCATCACAGAGATACACCGGCTACCGTCCACCTAAGCAAGAGAAGTCAAACGAGAAAGATTTCATTCCCAAGACCTATTTTATCAGACAAGTCAAACAGGACACAGAACAGACAGATAAAGCCTTTATCGATGTCCTAAATGAGAAAGTATCTCTTCCCTCCTCTTACACCAACTACTTTGTCCTGGCTGAATGGAACCTAAAAGAAGAACAATTATACATCCATTTTGAAAAAGAACAGAAACCAAAGATTGTCGAAAACCTATCATTCAAGATCAATCAAAGATCGAAAGAGAAGTGCACCGATTTCATTTGATAAATAACCCTTAACCTTTGGTACTCTATGTAGGGATACTCTATGAGGGATTCCATGTAAAGCTGTTTCCGGCTCCCAAGATGTCAGCTGAGAGATGCTCGGCTAACAGGCTATCCACAGCATCTTTGTGGGCTGCAGGAATAGGCCAAGTGACGGAGACAGATCGAAAGAAGGTAAATGCTCTCTGGCGCTGACTGCGAGAATGTGGCCGTTCTTTTCCTCCCATTCGTAGGATCGGTTGCCACTTTATAAAACGAATGAAATGTAAGACTTCTCTTTCCCTGATCTCCAGAACGCTTAATCCCCCGGAGGAGAAACGTCCACGGGTACCCAGATATTCGGGTCAAAAGGAGCCAGGTAGTAATCGACGAAAAAGTCCGCGTTGCGGTTCAACTCTGTCTGGCCGCTGTTCGCCCAGAAAGTGTAGTCAGTTGGGAGGTTATCGCTGTCAATAACGGCAAAGCCTATTCCGATTATGGCGCCCTCTTCATAGGTATGTACTACGCTGTCATCAACACTCCTAAAATCTATATCGTCAAATCCCATGAAGTATGTCTCCACATTCAGCGTTCCTGGTCCGCCTGCTTCGCCTTGAAAGGTCCAGCGCAGGTCGGCATAAGGAGGCAAGCCGGCCCACGAGGCCGTCCCCCAAAACCAGATCGGATGCTCTCTTTTCAGAAAATAGTGATAGTTCTGAGCTTGAGCTGAGTTGTACCTGTCCGGGTCCAGATCAAGCTTATCCATAACTTGGTACTGGCCACCGCTGTGGTCAGCATCTATGACCCACTCGAGCATCTCGTAAATGTCTTCTGATGCTTGGTAAAGAGAGACATCGTCGTACCTATCTTCCATCGTATATATCAGGTTGGTCACCGGACTCCATCCTACGATTATCCTTTCAGCAAGGCTACAGGAGTCCGGATCTCCCAGGCCCCTGACAGTCTCTACCAGATCGTTGTGCGTCACCCAGAGCGAATCAGGAACGTTAGCCCACTCGCTGAGGTCACCGTCTACCTTAATGTTCTGGTACTTATCGGTGCCAATAGGCACCTGGACAGCAACGAAGGTCCTATCTGACCGCAGATGAGCAGAACCCGTGCTGATCGTAAAAAGCACAGATACTAACATCGTGAATATTGCAATGATTTTGTCTGTCATGATATCCTTTCATTAGAGAATGATTCACCAACAAAAAGGTGCACGATTCCCTTATAATATCCTTCGGCGATCCACCTGGCCCCTGCCTCCGGCCCTGAGGCAGTCGTTCCGAACGGCGCCCCCTGGTTCGGGCACAGATCTAGGATCCCACCCATCGCCTTTTCGAGATACGGGTGATCGTATTCACCGGGATAGCCATCCATATAGAAGAGTGATAGGGTCCCACACACGCAATGTCCAGGTAGTGATGCAGGCATCGCCTGACCATTAGCCGAGCAGGCAGTCGCCGGATTTGAGTCTACGCTTGAAGGATCGTCCGAGGGAGTAGGCTCGTGTGTGCAGGTGCTCTAGCCGTTACTTTCCAGACCGTTTATGCGTCCATTGAAAAGCTGGTTCAGCTGGACAGAGAAAACCGTCAGTACGTCATGCTGAGTCCTGCCCTGAGCAAAGTCGAACGGACAGCGAGGTATCTAACTCATCAAGGTCGAGATAATTGGCTCTACTCAGGATGTCAAGCGCCGAGGCGCTTGCTCCCAGCTCCATTAGATCCATCATTCATAGAGCCACCGCGTCGGATGCGTCAGCCATATTGGCTCCAGGGTACCCGCAGGTGAACTGACGCGAATGAAAATGTAAAGATTCTCACCGTCGTCGCTGAAATACACCTCATGATAGTGAAGATGCATAAAGTCATGGGGCAGTTCGCCCAGAATCTCATCAGGACCGCTACCCCCACGGACCATTGTCGTGAGGGGCGGAGGCTCAACACGCGTGACCGACTCCACACCGGGACTCTGGACAAGGGTCTTGAAATTGTCCCAGGTCTGGCCGTCGTCCCTCGAGATGGCTACGGAGAGCCTTCCACGACGATACCCGGCTTTGATCTCATCAACCGACATCTGGTTCCACACGAGCACCAGATCCCCTGTGTTGGGAATGCGGTTCAGGCGGCATGGGGAGTTGGACATCGCAAGGTCGGTCGTCTCCACCTTCGTCCACGCTTTGCCGCCGTCAGCGCTGTAACTCTTCAAAATCCGGCCGCAAGTCGACCGCATGAAGCACAGCAGACGTCCGCCTTTCAGTTCAGAAACGACTGGCTCCTCACAGCTCCAGTGCCCGAGGTGACCGTCTTGAAGGTAGCCCATCAGGAAGCCCTTGGAATGCTGCCAGGTCTGGCCATCATCGTCTGAGAAATTCATATAGCTTCCAGCCATCTCCGGGACATGAGTGTGTGTCTCCAGCGGGATCTTCTGACCTTTCCAGATGGCATAACCGCCACGCTGTTCGCGAGTATAGTCGGGGTGCTCGCCCTTCATTTCGAGGTAGAAGGGGATCACGATCCGGCCCCGGTAGTCTCCCTGCTCTATCTGGATGGCGGCGTTCCCGAGTGAGGTGGGTTCGACCGTGCCAACGTCAGAGCTGAACTGATCTCCTTTGATCCAACTCGCGCCACCGTCGGCTGACGTGTACGAGCGCCACTGATCGTACTTGAAGAGCTTGCCGGAGTTCAACTTCAAGAACGTACCCTGTTCCTTAAGCTCTTGTGGGCGCTCGGTTCCTGGCCTCTCCCCGGAAGGTAGTTGCATAGAGGTCTGGCTGCTCAATGTGCTCTCCTTTCCGTGTCGCAAACCATGACCACCCAGAAAATGACAGCGACGTGATGAATGTCCGGCACACAATATCCAGATGGCTATGACTTATGCCGTGCCCTTGGTCATTGGAAGTTAGCCGTTGGATATTCGACCACACACGGCAATAGCTGGGATTTAGTGGCTTCCTCCGAAATACAAATGTTAACGATCTTAACTTAAGACATTTTGGACAACCCGATGATCTCCCGCGCCTCCTCGGGTGAGGCTATCTCTCGTCCCACCTCACGTGCGATGCGCACCGCCTTTTCCACCAGTAAGGCGTTGGTTGTGGCCAATGTGCCCTCTTCAGCGACGATGCCGGCTGGCTCATGGCCCATAATAAACGGCAACTCCGGTACGTAGCCAAAGCCGTCCATTAACTTCAGGTCTGTCCCATCAGTGCCACAAGCCATGACTTGCACGAGTACCTCGTCGGGGCCGGGTCGTGGCGTTTCCACCTCCTCCAGTTGCAGGGGCTTGCCAAATTCTCTCAAGACTGCTGCTTTCATAGTACGTTTCTCCTTACATGGAAGAGATCCTTGAGTCGAGAAACGCCTTGCTCTCAGTGAGAACCTGCCTGGGGTCTCTTTCATAGCCCCAAGCGAAGGCTTCATACTCGACCGAAATGTAGCCCGCGCAGTCCACAGCCACTATGGCACCCAGCAGGGCATCGAAATCTATATCACCCATTCCCAGCGGAGGGAACTCAAAGTCCTCCACGTCGCCCCTGGCATCCTTGATATGTACATGTGCCACGCGCTCGCTCAACGCCCTGTATGCGCCAACTTCATCAGCCCCTCTGATATGGTAGTGGCTCGGGTCAAAGAGGACCCCCAATTCCTCCAGCCCATCGTAGCTCAGTAGCTCCTGCATCCGGCTCAGGTTATGTACCAAGACCCTAGGCAGCCCCGCTGCTTCGAAAGCCAGCGTTACGCCCAGAGGAGCTGCAATGGTCATCAGTTCCCGAAGGGCAGCGATCAACCACTCCCACTATTGGCTTTCCCGGCCATAGAAGTCCTTCCGCCCGGAGCCTACAACGACATATTTCGTTTCGAGATCCGAAGCGAGTTCCACTGCCCCTTTGACAAACTGAAAGTTCATCTGTCTCGTTTCGGGCACGGTGTGGATCAAGTTGGTGTGCGCGTTCAAAGCAGCGATGGTTACGCCGGACTGCTCTGCGGCCCTACGGACCAGCCTTCTGGCCTTTGAGTCTGCCTGAGGACTCATGTGCGGCTCAGGAATCGGCAAGAAGGGGGGGTTGGGCGACCTCCAGACTGATGTCGATGGCCTGGTACCCGACTTCTGCCAACACGTTGATTGCCTCTTCTACGCTGTACATACACAAGAGCCCCGAATTGCAGCTTAGACCTTGCATTTGAATATTCCTTCTTCCTATGTTGAATGTTGCTGCAATAAGATCGAATAGTTTAATAAGTAAGGCACGGTCATTGCTCTATCGGTTGGGTCCACTGTTTACGATTTTAACACATTTTCTCCTTAATGGCAAAAGAATTGTAGTGCCCCCCTGTAAGGATGATCGTTATTCTGTAGATGCGCTGCGTTCGAAGGGAAAAAGGTAAGCCTTCTATTTTTCATCAGTATTTAGATGTTATCGCAGCCACAAGCTGAGCCAGTGAGCATGACGTTTTGGTCATAAGCCGCGTGCGGCCGCGGCAATCAGATCGATTGAATTATTATAGCGTTTTGCAGCGGAGGACGACACCACAAAGCTATAATAATTTAGCCCGTCGGCTTGATGATCGTGTTAGCCCGCACCGTCTCCACCAGGGACGACCATGTTGACCGCTTCTGACGGAAATGTATGCTCGATATACCAATTCTCCGCAGCCGCCCAGCGTTGAATCCCGTCCTCTTTTTCGTTGCGATCTCTCATTCTCTGGACGCACACCTTATGTGGAGTGTCAACGTAAAGAGAGAAATCGTAAAACGGTTGGAGTTAAGGTCGAAAAGAATAGACCCTTCAACAGTGATGAGACCCTTCGGCTCAACTTGCACCGCTGGCCCAAGCCGCTGAAGATCCCAATCGTACTGTTCGTATCTGGCAGCCTTCCCCTTTCGTAACGGCTCAAGTTCCTGGGTGCGCAAACGTGGCCAATCGAAGTACCGCATGTAAGCTTCTTCAGGTTGAAGCGCGCCTCGTTGTGTTTCGCTCATCACACGATAGAAGTCATCGCCTTCTATGACCTGCGCCTCGATCATGTCACGCAACTCCTTGGCGAGCGTCGACTTGCCTGCTCCAACTGCTTGCCGGACTGATCACTTATCTACTTTTGGTACTCTATTTCCAGCAACAACACCAACAACAACCTTCTATCCAACGCTTACGCGAGTTGCGTTGGAAGATCTGTCAGGAAGTAAAATCCACAATATATATGCCTATCTACATTATAATACCAACAAATATGAAATCACTAATGCTACTCTTATGGTCTAAAATGCATGCAATTTTCTAATCAGAAATTACTGGGTTTGGAGTAGCTAAGATTAGGACGAGGGAAGAAAAATTGTTCATCGGCTGTTTCGTAAAGAGTTATGCTATCATATTTCAGGTGATGTAGCTGAGGCCAGTGGTCCGGCTCATTACCCATTACCATGCGGTGTTCAAAAGAAAGCAAAAGGCCATCAATATTGCGGTAGTCCATGTAACTGATTGTTGCGACAACAAAGCTGCCTTGGTCTCTCACCGAAAACGTCATATAATCCAATCGTTCTGTTTCACGGGAAATCCACAATACATACTGGTCAATAGTCTTCTTGGGCTCAAAACCATCCCAGGTTGCCATCACAAGATCATAAATCTTTCCTTCCCATTCTCTCTCACCAATTAATGCAACTGTATTGGCCTCCTGAATGCGGAATGGTAATAACAAAAAGTAGGGCCCGGTGGCCACATAAAAAAACACACCGAAATCTTGCTCAAATACAGGCTCTTCCCCAGGTTCTATCTTATAACATGCCCAGTTCTGTAGTCCCCACTGCTTGCCCTGCCGAGGGCCATCCAGGAACTCCCACCGACCATTATCCGTCCCAAGCAAAGTTGTCATCTTTATTCGCTGTGGGTAGTGCGAATAATAGCCAAACATCCAGCGATAGGGTGCAAATGTGATGTTGTGTGTTACCACTGCCTCACTTGTCTTGTATTTTTCCCAATGCGATTTCCCCCCATGTGTAAGAAGCATTTTGTTAAGAATGTCCCGTCCCTTTTTCTCTTCAGCGGTAGTGGGATCATGCATTTGTATGCTTTCCGGCAAAGGGATGGAAACCTTCCGCATTATCATTCCAAAAATCAATGCCATGAGTGCTATGGATGCCAGGCCAATAATGATTTTTTTTCTCATCTTATATTCCTTTAATCATTTAACCTCTGAACTCGGCAATATGTGCTCGAACGAACTCCTCCAACGCCTGCGGCGACTGGCCACCGATTTTTTCCACCACGTCAGTTTCAGCACTGAAGACACCATCTTGATGGTCTTGAGCCACCGCCGCCAGATGGGTCGCCAGGAACTCGGGGAAGCCGACCTTTTCCACTAGCACCCGACGCCACTCAGCAATCGGCAGGTTCACGTACTCGACGGGTCTGTCGAGTTCCTTCGCAAGCACCTCGGCTATTTCCGCGATCGTCATGTCCCGGGGGCCGGTGAGGATGTAATGCTGACCGACGTGGGGTTCTGGATCCGCCAGAATCCCGACGACGACCCGCGCGATGTCCTCGGCCGTTACCGGTGCATGCTTCCCATCACCAAACGGAAGAACTAACTTGCCCGCTTCAGCAATGCTTGGGCCGCTGAACAGATAAAGGTCTTCCGCAAAGAAGGTCGGGTGAATGTGTGAGGCGCCGATTTTGGCCCAGTCCAGTACCTGTTCCGACAACCAATGGTGGCGGGCCAGGGGGCTCGCGGCTTTCTCCCGCGCAGAGAGACATATTGACGAGCGCCTCCACGCCCGCATCGCGGGCCGCTACGGCCACGTTGGTGGCGGCTTCGAGCAACCGATCACCCTGAGGTGGGTAACAGAAGTAGATTCGCTTGACGCCCTGCATGGCAGATCGGACTGACTGGAGGTCCAAAAAGTCGCCCTGGAGTATCTCGGCCCCGAGCGCTTCCAGTCGCTCCGACCGTTCATCAATCCGGTGCACGAACGCCCGCACAGGCAATTCAAGCGCCAAGAGCTGCTCGACTACAGGGTTACCTGTTTTTCCAGTGGCTCCGGTAACCAGGATTATTGGCTTAGACATGATCATTCCTCCTTATTAAATTAGTTAGCATAATGTCATGTCGATTAAGGCATTCGTTTCAAAATTTAATTTTTTTATCTCTTCGCATCCACGGCAAGGCCGCTGTACCATTTGGCAAGTTCCGAACCAATAAGATGCGTCTTTCGATGTCGATCGGCGCCATCGTTTGGCTCGGTACTCCGATCGTCTCTGCAGGAATTAGTGGATGGGCCTGATTCAGAAATTCCCTGGCGGCACATAGGGTCTAAATTGTGAGTGTCGCCTACCTAAACCAGTCGTAATTGAGCCTCAGTGAGCGGTCTTCAAGCGGCAGGTCGACTCGCACGCCCCCCTGGACTGCAGACTGCTTCAGGGCGATCTCTACCTCAAGAGCCACGGCGACCCTTCTGCCGGAGTTCTTGGGCTCATCAAGCTTGCCTTCCAGACAGGCTAAGACATCCGCAACCCCGTAAACAGCACCAAATGGCCCTTTCATCTGAGATACCATCTGGGGCTCCGGCCACGGTATCTCCACCCGGTGTCTGCCAGCGGGGGTATCTATGTCCTGCCACAGTCTCCATATCCCGCTGTGGACAAGCTCTCCGGAAGATCCGGACACGCGGACAGAAGGGGCCCCCTTTCGGAAGTGAACGACGAGGCCGTCTACGGTTCCCATCATCCCTTCACCCCTGAACTCATCGCTGCCCGATTCGGTTCGCTCCTGGTCCCCGACGCCGAAGGCCCAGGCAGGAGCGCTTTCCACAAAGTACGACCACTGCTGATTCTGGGAAATTGGAACACCTGGCGCCTCGATGGAGATGACATCGCCTATGGCCCCACTTGTAACCAGTTCCTTTGCCCTGCCAAAAGAGGGATGATTGGTGATGAGAGAACCACAGCAGAGAGGCACACCGGCATCCACGCACGTCTTGACCATCCGGTCGGCCTCCTCAAGAGTGTGCGCCATGGGCTTTTCCGTCATGATCCCCTTGGCGCCGCACTGGACGGCCAGGCAGGTCAGGTCAGCGCGGAACTTGGTGTTCGTGGAGATGATTAAGATATCCAGCTTTTCCTCCTTAAGCATCTGCTCAGCGTCTGTGTAGAGAGCCTCAACGCCGTAGCGCTCCTCAAAGGCCTTTAACCGCTTTCGGTCGCGGTCTGCACCGGCCACCAGATCGACATCCGGACGATCCCACAGCGCCTCAGCGTAGGTGCTGGGTACACGTTCTTGTCCAGGGTGATCGTGGTAGTGGAATTTCCGGTGGATGTCAAGTTCAGGCGTTGGACGATCAACATTGTCGATGTCGAAGCGGTCGGAGATGCGATCAGCCATGTCGTAGAGCATTCCCATCCATCCCAACCCGATAATTCCCGCGCTATAGTTTGCCATGGTAACCCTCATTCTCTTCTTCGTAAGACTATTACTATGATTTCGTGGGTGAGGCTTGATTCAGAAATTCCCTGGCGGCGCATAGGGTCTAAATTGTGTGTGTCGCCTACCTAAACCAGTCGTAATTGAGCCTCAGTGAGCGGTCTTCAAGCGGCAGGTCGACTCGCACGCCCCCCTGGACTGCAGACTGCTTCAGGGCGATCTCTACCTCAAGAGCCACGGCGACCCTTCTGCCGGAGTTCTTGGGTTCATCAAGCTTGCCTTCCACGCAGTCTAAGATATCCGCAACCCCGTAAACAGCACCAAGTGGCCCTTTGATCTGAGATACCATCTGAGGCTCCGGCCAGGGTATCTCCACCCGCTGTCTGCCAGCGGGGGTATCTATGTTCTGCCACAGGCTCCATATCCCGCTGTGGACAAGCTGTCCGGAAGAGCCGGAGACCCGGACAGAAGGTGCCCCCTTTCGGAAGTGAACGACGAGGCCGTCTGCGGTTCCCATCATCCCTTCACCTTTGAACTCATCGCTGCCCGATTCGGCTCGCTCCTGCTTCCCGACGCCGATGACCCAGGCAGGAGCGCTGTCCACAAAGTAGGACCACTGCTGATTCTGGGAAATTGTAACAGGGTGGGCTTCGATCGAGATGACATCTCCTATGGCGCCGCTCACCACCAGTTCCTTTGCCCTGCCAAAAGAGGGATGATTGGTGACGATACCACCGCAGCAGAGAGGCACACCGGCATCAGCGCACGTCTTGACCATCCGGTCGGCCTCCTCAAGAGTGTGGGCCATGGGCTTTTCCGTAATGATCCCCTTAGCGCCGCACTCAACGGCCAGGCAGGTCAGGTAAGCGCGGACGTTGGTGTTGGTGGAGACAATTAAGATGTCCAGCTTTTCCTTCTGGAGCATCTCCTCCGCGTCTGTGTAGAGAGCCTCAACGCCGTAGCACTCCTCGAAGGCCATTAACCGCTTCCGGTCGCGGTCTGCACCAGCCACCAGATCGACATCCGACCGATCCCACAGCGCCTCAGCGTAGGTGCTGGGTACACGCTCCTTTCCAGGGTGATCGTGGTAGTGGAATTTCCGGTGGATGTCAAGTTCAGGCGTTGGACGATCAACATCGTCGATGTCGAAGCGGTCGGAGATGCGATCGGCCATGTCGTAGAGCATTCCCATCCATCCCAACCCGATAATTCCCGCGCGATAGTTTGCCATGGTAACCCTCATTTTCTCCTGCGTAAGACAACTGTTATTGTGGGATACTATACTCTGATTTCTTCCCAGAAAGTTGTTCCGCGATAGAATCAATCGGGGATGCCAAGCTTCGCCTGCGACGGGCAGTCAACGCTCGACCTTAATGGGGACCAATTTTGCGGTGCTTTCTCCTACACAAGCCGTCAGTAGTCAGGGCACAAGCGGCGGCAGTTAAGTTTCTGTCAAGCAGTTGTTGCAAGTTAAGCGTCATCGTTAGCTATCTTCTGTAGAGCGTCCAAATAGGTTTACGCCCGATTAGATCTGTCCGGGGTCTACGATTCCGGTGGGTAGTTCAAGGTCGACGCATACGGACCGTGTTCCACGGCGATTTCCACATCTTCAATTATCACTCCACCTTCGAACCCGTCAGGTCTCTTCTCCAGCGACACCTCTAACAGGTTCTGGCCTTTCTGCGGGCGTTCCCCTTCCAGGCGAAATTCCAACCACTGACCGGGGTACGGAACATTACTATCTGTGATCTTATGTGTTCCACCAAAGGTGCGCGTGCAAGTCTCATGAGATAGAGACCTCCCGTTCAGCAGGATCGCAAGGTTGTCCGCCGTCACCAGATTACTCACGTTGATCTTAAGTCGTACTTCACGCACGCGTTCAGAAGATCCTTGCATATCATCTGATATATAGAACGGGATCTTATAGCTTATGTTCGGGTCAGCAGACGGGATTTGGATCGGCAGTGCCGCATCGTAGACAAGCCCGGAACCTGCCGCATTTTCGCAGCGCCTCGGCAGGACATAGTGCTTTCCCCCTTCTTTTGATAGTTCAGGATTGCCTATCTCCGTGAGAATTCTGCGTTCTGAATCTCCTAATGGCCACTTCAAGAACCAGGTGTAGAGACCATCGGCGCCTCGATCCCAGAAGTTTCCCGCAGCAGCCCGCATCATCTCAGGCGTGGCGTACTTTCTGAGGTGAGATCCTACGCTCTCGTCTTCTGACCAGGGTTGAAGCACTGGGTAGACAGATGCGCTGTCGTTTTGATGAGCCGATTGAATGAGCCAATCGATGGGCATGTCAGGTTCGAGTATAAAGTAGCCGTACAAAAACGGCACCACAAAGTCAACGATTCCCTCCTCAAACCACGTGCGCACATCCAATCCCGCCTCAAGACACATCTTTTCGGTGGGGAATACTCGAGCACCGATCTGACCGGGCTTGCCGGGCCTGTTCCGGACCATGTGAGAAATCTTACCGATGTACTCTGTCATCAGCGGTGTGTGCTTTTCCGCTTCATCGGGCTTGAAGAAGAACGGGGGAGCGCAAAAGTCCAGCTCGACTCCCTCTACAGAATAGTCTGTGGCGAGTTCCTCAAGGACTGCGAACTGATGATCGCGCGCCTCTGGATGAGCAAAGTTCAGACAGCCCTCCATCGGTCCGGGAACGCCGATCTGATAGCTTGGGTCGCTGCCACTGAAGGCTCCCATGCGCAGGCTTGCGAAAAAGTCTATACCTGCCTCATGCGCCCTGTCGATGAGCACAGTTAGTGGGTCGAGGCCCCTGTCAATAAGGCTCTGCATATTCTCCGATGCACGCCACGCATACGCATCTTTGAATGGGCGCTGCTTTGCGTCCCATCTTAGTCCAACCTTGGATGGGTAGAAGAGTCCGCCGCTTGAGACGCCGTAGCTGAATGTGTCAACGGCAGTGCCTGCCACTTCGTCTATCGGTCTCCAGGCGTCCTCCAACTGCATGGGCGGCTCAAAGGCGTACAGGTAGTAATGCCGCGCATCATTAAAGTAGATCGTTCGACGTCGTCTCATAGGTGATCTCCTCTCTTTGTCGATTCCCCACCAGCCTATGACTTAATTCAGTATTGTGATTCCTCGCCATAACCTGAGAAAACTGGACTCCCATTGTGGCATCCTCTGCTGTGTTACCCTCACTTTCTCGTTCCTTATACGATGTATTATGCTACAGACTATTGCCCCCAGATTCCTTCCCAAGAAGCTCTTCGCCGATAGAATCAATGATAGAATCAATCGGGGATGGCGAGCGTCGCCTGCGACACCGAGTTGATATTCGACCTTTTTGGGGGCCGTCTGCCGTTTCTGTCTCTGACAGACGCGGAGTGCACACTTCGCCGCCTCCTTACAGTCAAAGAGGCAACCAGCCGGCGTCTTTCTATGCGTCCTCGGGCCGCGTCGCAGCGAAGATATCTTCACCTTCGGTATCCTCTCCAGCCGCGAAGGTCATTGAAATCCCCACGCTGGAATCTCTGCCCGCTTCTATTACTCTACCGACAAACCCATCCGGGCCACAGAGCGCGCTTAAGTCCTGCCCGGCCAGCGCTGCCGGCATCGCCCACAAGAGCATATTTTGATTGTAATCGGTTCCGAACGTCCATTCGCCCGTGTCACAGCGAATAAGGTTAGGTAGATCCCAGGGATGGGGATGTCTTATCACGTTGTTGTAGAGGCACTTACGTACGATCTCGAGCCCGGTTTCGCGATCCCCCTTGTAGATGTAGGTCATCCCCACAAGGTAGGTTTGCGGGGGAAAGATTCCGTAGCTGGTCAACTGGGGTGTCCCATCTGCGTCAGCAAAACCGACGGCGCCGCCAATCTCGACCAGACAGGTTCGCTTGATGGTTGTCAGCCCCTGTTCCACCCGCTCGGCACGAAATACGCCAGGCAGACCGTGGAGGTGGTTCGCCCACTCGCCGTCAAATTGGCTTGCCATAATCTCGTCAGAGATCTTTCCCCGCTCCGGATCGCTATAGCGAAGATAGGACAGGGTCTTATCATTCCACAGATTCTCTTCCAGCGCCCTGCTCCCCTGATCAAACCACTGTTGGCACTGATCGGCAAACTGCCTGTCTTTCATCTTCTCCGCCATGCGCTGAGCTATCTTCAGATTCGACAGACGCAGGCCGGCCACGTGAGCGCACATGCCGTACCAGTCCATATGCTCGTACCAGTGCTTTGGGGTTCCGCTGAACTTTCCGCCGGCCGGATCGAACGTGACGCTGATGACGCCCTCCGGCCCGGGAACCTGGTTCATCGTCCAGGTGGTGCTCTTTTTCACGGCAGGGTAGAACTCGGAAACAACGGTGTCATCCGCCGTGCATTGCCAGAGGCGATCCACCATATCCACAAAACAGACGCCGTTGAGCGGGGCCTGGTACTCATAGAGAGAAAATCGAGGTATCAGCTCCATTTCACTGCCAAGTGTGAACGGAGGAGCCCCGTCCTCCCGCATAAACTCTGTAAAGCCCTTTAGGGTTGACCTGGCCAGTTCGGGGAAGAAGTAATTGAGGGGCAAGTTGCCATACCAACTGCAGGGAATACACTCGATGTTGGCACACGAACGAGGGCTCTCGTATTGTCCATAGACACCGCCTGGGAATCTTGAGTCGCCCAGGGGAGGCTGGGGCAGGGCCCAGATACTGGTCTCGGTCATCAGGCAGAGGTGGTTGATCAGGGAGTCGCTCAGCCAGCCGGGAATCTCCCGCTCGCCGTAGATCGCGCCTTGCCAGGCAAGGATCCGCTTGAGAAGCGAAGCATGGTCCGCTGCCAGGCGGCGGGCAACGTCCAGGCTGTTACGATACCGAATAGTGTACATTTGTCTGTAACAGTTGCCCTTTTCGCCCTGCCATTGGGGAGCATACCAGGCCAGCACAACGCGCGCTGTTCTTGCTTCATCCGGTTGCAGATCGAAGTCAATCGCAAGAGATGCTCCCGGATCGTCGGCTGACGCCGCGGGCTGTTGGGACGAAATCTTAGTCCAGGCAGCCCCGTCCGCGCCGAGACTCCCTCCCAGACGCGGGGCCTCCTCTCCGATCACACCCAGCACGTAACCTACATCGCCCTCACCGGTCACCTGCACTCCACGGACTCCTTCCGCCACATCTTCCCGCCGAAACCGCTTTGTGCCCGCCTCCTCTTCGGTTGGTCCAGAGAAGTCGAAGGCAACCGCCCCCTGACAGCGCGTGCCCGACGTGTTGCGCAAGTGAATCTCGAAGATGGCGCCGGGTATACTGGAGGCGGCCAGATCACCCGGGATAAAAGGCGCCCACGCGCGTAGCCCCACACTCACCGGAGCATCCGTCTCGTATTCCAGATCGGCCACCGGATAGTGACCCCAGTAATGGATCTCTCGGGCGCACTTTACGCCTTCTATCGGAGATGTCTGCACTGTCCAGTCTTCATCAACCACCTTGTTGGCAGCGCGCGGTCGCGTACACGCCTGCAAGGCGCCACCCCTTATTACCTTCTCCGTCGCAAGGACCCAGACCTCCTCACCCACGGACAGACCCAACAGGGGCGAAAAGCGGGGTTTCTGACGCGGGACAAACGAGTTGAATATCGTGTTAAACCCTATGACACCTGATCCGTCAATGTCGAGACACCCCGTACCTATTCCACCCACCGGTACCCCGCAACAGGGTGGCCGCTGGTTTCGATAGATCACTCCGCACACCGGCTCGGAGAACCCCAGAGCGGAGAATTCCGTCCACTCCAGTTCGGTAAGATCAGTGGGGAACAATTTCTGGAACATCCTGAACTCCCTTCGGTATCTTAAATCAGAGACAGCAATAATTAAAGTTTGGCAGCTTGTGCTACCAACACCGAAAAAGAACTGTTAACGATTTTAACACATTTTCGCCTTCATGTCAAAGCGATATTCTCCAAGTTCTCTTTTTTTGATCTTTCGGAAATCTGGGCAAATCCCACCGTACACCTCATGTGTTATTCTTAAACTAATCATCCTCGGCTAAATTTGATCGCTTGAATTTTACCTTACATCTTATTTCTTCATTTTGAATCAACCAGTTTCTTCGTTTCTGATTCTAAACCGCATATGTCCCCGTCACATTGGCGGAAGTATGCTTCTTCTCGTTGAAACCACAAACAACAGTCGCTTTTAGTATATTCTCAAAATCAGTTCTTCAACTCCGCTAACTTCGCTTTCAGGGGACGATAGACATATTCGCTCATCACCGCAATCGCGCCGCGGTCCGACTGGTCGCGGGCTACGCGGGCGTACGATTCTAAGGAGCGACGCGCAGTCGCCAGCGCGGTCTCAGCTAGCATCAAGGCCTCGGAGAGCTTCTCATCATCTTCGGCGGCCGCAGCACGACGGACGGCCTCAATCGTGTCCAGATACCCGATGCCGAACTCCAACCGCCCAACCCAGTAGTCCACGTAGCTGGAGGATGACGCCACCTCGCTGCTGCTGTGTGGTTGAATATGAACCTTTGCCTGCGCCCGCCGCGCCGCTGCCAATGCGCGTTCATAGCTGCGTCGGTCTTCGATGAGTTCGGCTGGCATCGAGCTTGGCGTCCAGTGTTTCATCATCATTCCTGGCACGGGAAAAGTCAACCCCAGCCCGTGCCACTCTAACCCAACTGTCGTCGCCTCTGCCTTGCGGAGCACCGTTAGCATGTCCCCCACGCACGCCGCCCCGCACACCACGCGAATCTGGTCGCGGTAAACGGCTTCGGGCCTTGCGTTGGCGTCCCACGCAGCTTTTGACAGATACGCCACGCATGGGTCATGGTCGCCAATAAGCCAGTAGCGTGTTGAAAACCCCGCCCAACCGTAACGACGTAGGTCTTTGGTCAACTCGTGCAGCGACCCGGTCGTCAGCTGCGGAAGCACACCCAGGTTGTCGTCGTGCAGTGTATAAATCAGCGTGCACGGTACATCACGGCTGGGGATGTGCTTGAGCACCTCCCTGCGCCGCAGGATTCGCGACGCAGTGTAATCCACGAAATTCATCGTCTCGGAACCCGGCGGGAGGATGCGCGATAGCACCGGAAAGAGCTCTTCTGCAATACCGTCGAAGACAAACTTCATATTTGGTCGAAGAGAGCCCTGCAGCGCGTTCCGTTCGGTGAGCAGGTGGTCGTAGAAACACAGAGCGACGATGTCTCCCTTTACTTCCTGCACAGCGCGCTCCGAACCTCCGGGGTAGTCGGTACGCTTGCCCGCCGCAGCGAGTATCTCAGCCAGCGGTTCAATCTTGCTGAGACCATACTTGGCGTCCAACGCACTCCAGGCGCATTCGTATTGTCCCACCCACTGTCTCCACTCCGGCATGCCCAAGGACACATAGTCGACCTCGGGATAGGTGTTGACCGTGCACTGGAGGACGGCGGTGGACATCTTCGCAAGGGCCGCGTCAGTGACGTCCGTGTCGGGGCCGGGTACGACGCTCATCTGGCCAAGTTGGTGAACCTTCTGCGCGTCTTTAAGCAGGGATGCGAATTCGGGCGGAAACTCGGTCAGCGTGGCGACAAGGCCGCATTCCATGCCGCGGCGGTGGGCGTAGTCCATCAGATTGTGGACTAACTTCTCCCCGGCCGCTGCAAACTCCTCGTAGGGAGCACAAAGGGGGAGATCAGGGTTCCAGAACTCCACGGTGTCCCCAAACAGATGCCGTCCGGGCATGTCGTCGGTAATCGGGTAGTGGTAGTCGAACCACAGTGCCCCCGACTGCCGCTTGATACCCGAGACCTCAAGGGGCAAAAACGGTTGAAAGGTCCAGGTGCTCACTAAGATGCGGTTGAACTTGAGCTTGGCCAACTGGTCCAGCACTCCCCGATAGTCCTCCATGCCCCACGATTCGGGCCCGCAAGCAAAGTCGTTGATGACGCGCCACTCGCGGACTGGCAGCGTCGGCTCCATGACGACGGTTACATCGGGCAGATGGAACTTACTTCCATTCTCAGGCAGCACGTCGCTGTGCAACAAGTAACGCACGCCCCAGCGTTCGACCAGTTCATAGACAGCCCAGAGTGTTGCCTTCGGGCTACCCCCGACTATGACCATCGTGGGCTTGTCCATGAAAGTTATTTTTCGCAAAAGAAAACCCTGTTCGCTCAATTGCGGGAAATTCTCTTCGCCCAAAGCTTGGACGACAACAGGATTGCTCTTCAGATTGCCCAGAATAACCAAGAATTCCGCCGTTTTACCTGGTGAATTGGCAATAGTGGCGGATAGACCGAACAAACGCTTCAGATAGCCCTGCAGTTCAGATGCCGCAAACCGTTCTACTTCATGTGCCTCTTCTGAAATAATCAACATAATCTCTCCCGGAAACCTTAGGGATATTCCTGATTTTGGGTGAACAGTTTTTTGCTTTCATTATCAAAATTGGACCATCTTGGCATGAGGTGCTTTCACAAAGAGGCTCATATCTCCTCGCTTACACTAAACACACTGTGCGTCAGGAGGCTTCTAACTCAAGACAGAGTGGAAGCCTCTTTGATGCCACATTTTCGTAAGTCAAGCAGTGGGCGGTTTCCATCGCTTCAACGCAACAGAGTCCTTCAAGCCAGGTTAGTCACGGCTTCTTTTTTCCGTGACCCCGCGTACGAAATCTCCTTCCCTTTACGGTAGGCGTAGTCGAAACCCAAGTCGTCAACCCGTTGGAAGTGCGGGTACGGTTCGTCGTTGTGTTGGCAGTAAAAACTACATGTTCGACAAAGGGGACAGGCCGCAATTTTCTTGTCAATTCGTCGAGGGGTGTGCACAATTAAAACTTGAGAAGCTAAATAGGATAGTGTTCTCTCCTTTGAGGGCATGAAGCACTACTTACAAAAGGGGTACACTATGTCACAATCGGCTCTTATCGACTATATTTACAGCTTTTGCTGTCATTGAAATCTATCGTGTTTTCGCTATCTTTTGGGCAGATAAAATAAGCTCCTGTACGTGAAAAGTCAAGTCAAAATTTGACGCCACATCTTCGTTTTTCCTTGACAGTATAAAGTATCCAGACTATTATTAGTCGAGATTTGGTTCTGCGAATTCTATAGAGTTGCTTCCCGCTTGTATGGTAACTGAACCCGTAAGAGTCCATGCTCCATTGGAGATAGGTTGATGTTGACGCACCCAGCAAATGTCTGGAAGGCGCAAAATATGCCCCTCTGCCTTCTTGGAGCTATCTTAATAGTGTGTTGCTCTGGGGAAGTTTACGGGCAGAAACTAAGTAAAGAGGACTCCCTGAGGAGCCAAGAGCATTATAAACTCGGCCGGTACTTTTCGAAAAGTGGGTACTATGAAGACGCAGAAAGAGAGTATAAAAAAGCGATTGAAGTAGATCCAAACAACGTCCGCGCTCACGACGGCCTCGGTTTTGTCTATTTCACACAAGCCAGACATGCCCAGGCAGTGGAGGAGTTGAAAAAGGCGATACAGATCGATCCGAACTATGTCCCTTCGCTATACAAGTTAGGTAAACTATCCTTTATACGCAAGGAATACGACAAAGCGAAAGACGCTTACGAAAGGGTTCTTAAGATAGATCCCAACTACTTTCCCGCGTATCATGGCCTGGGTGTTATCTACTCTCTAAATAGGGAGAAAGATAATGCTGAAAAGAGCTTGAAAATGGCCCTCAGGCTCAGTCCTAATTACGGACCTTCTCACTACAGACTCGGGATGATCTACCTGGAAAAACAGGAATACTCCGAGGCTATAGCAGAATTACGGGTGGCCTTAAAGTTACTCCCCGACGAGCCGTCTATCTATTACGTTCTCGGGAACGCTTATATAGCAATGGGAAAACTCCCAGCAGCTGTAGAGACCTTCAAAAGGTCTTTAGAGCTGGATCCGAACCGTGCAGATGTGCACGATAAACTGGGATTGATTTATGCCCAACAGTCCCTTGCCGCTTTGGGGGCTGTATATTCGAACCAAGAGGAACTTGCAGCAGCCGTCGAGGAACACCGAAGGGCCGTGGAACTTGCTCCTGATAACGGATGGTTTCAGCACAATCTCGGCATGGCCTATGCGCGACAGCGAAAGTACGACACAGCGGCAGAGCAGTTCAGGAAAACGATCCAGATAGACCCGAATATAGCTCAGACGCACTATGAGCTCGGGCAGATATACTCAAGAGACAAAAAATACAGCCAAGCCGCAGAAGAATACGAACAGGCCATCCGTCTTGAGCCCGACAATGCAGAGTTTCATTACAGTTTAGGCGCAGTCTGCGCTGAGTTAGGAAGAGGTGAAGAGGTGATCGAAAAATACAGGAAAGCCATCGAACTCGACCCTCATCATGCAGAAGCCCATTTCAGACTGGCTAACGCCTATATGAAAGGGGCCAGATTTGATGAGGGCGAGGAGGAGATGGAGATTTTCAGAGAACTGCGCGGAGATGATATACTCGATTTACAGGGGAGGGTAAAGATGGGTCCTGACGTTCCGCAATTTCACTACGACTTAGCGGTTGTCTATGCCAAACGGGGCAGACACGTAGAGGCTATCAGTGAGTATAAGCTCGCTATCGGTCTGGATCCCCATAATCCAGAGTATCACTATCGTCTCAGAGATTCCTATACAAAATTAGGCAGATATCAAGACGCCGAGAGGGAATTAGAGATCTTCCGCAGACTGAAAAGACAAAAGCAAGAAACGATGGATCAACAGGACTGAGGTTTAGCATCCTCTCTGAATCTTTTCCGTAGGTTTAAAGATTCTATGGTGGTACGTACTCTCTTTTACATTTTTCTCCTTGTGGTATCGTTTGTGGGATGTCAGGAGGGGCAACAATCCTCAAAGAATAGTGCCAGAGATTTTGCAGAGGGCGATCGAGTTGATGTGTCACAGGACAGAAGCATATCGTCTCAAAAGACGGACAACGCCAAAGCCTTTCCGGAGGACGGTCGAGTTAAGTTCGTGGATGTAGCACCGGATTTGGGCGTCGTTTTGAGGAACGTCTCCGGAGACAGCGAGCAGTCATACATCGTGGATGCTATCATGGGAGGATCGGTGTTTTTTGATTATGACAACGATGGGGATTTAGATCTGTATGTTTTGAACGGATCGAAAGTTGTGGGGTTTCCAGACGGAGATCATCCCCGAAATGCTCTTTACAGGAACGATGGCAGCAAGTTCTACGATGTGACGGAAGAATCGGGATTGGGAGATGAGGGTTGGGGGATGGGCTGCGCAGCGGGGGACTACGATAACGATGGGGATCTGGACGTCTATGTGACTAATTATGGGGGAAACGTGTTGTATTGCAACCAGGGAGACGGAACCTTTCAAGATGTGACAGGATACGCCCGGGTGGGGAATGAAGGTTTCAGCACAGGATGCGCGTTTTTCGATTACGACCTCGATGGAGACCTGGACCTGTACGTCGCAAACTACGTCGATTTTAAACACTTCATGGAGACCACTCCCGATAAGAGGTACACTTGGAAAGGCTTAACGGTCCACTTCGGGCCTCGTGGGATAAGAGGAGGTGCGGATATGTTGTATCGCAACCAGGGAGACGGAACTTTTTCGGATGTGACAGAGGAGGCGCAGGTTGTGGGTGAAAAGATGCTCTACGGTCTCGGCGTGATCTGCGGAGATTATGACAACGACGGAGACCAAGACATCTATGTGGCAAACGATACCGGTCCTAACTATTTCTGGAAAAACAACGGTGACGGGACGTTTGTCGACGTAGCCTGGATGATTGGTGCGGCCTACAGCGGAAGCGGTGAGGCACAAAATGGTATGGGTATTGCCTTTGGAGATTACGACAACGACGGCTATCAGGACTTATTGGTCACCAACTTTTGGGGAGATACCAATACTCTCTACCATAACGATAAAGGAGCATTCTTTTCAGATGTCAGCTTCGATGCCAGAATAGGGTTGGAGAGCTTCAATTTCCTGGCTTGGGGCACAGCATTCTTTGACTACGACAACGACGGGGACAAAGACCTTTTCGTCGCCAACGGGCATCTCTTCCCGCAGTTAGATAAAGCAGATTGGGGAGTTAGCTATGCCCAGACGAATCAACTCTTTGAGAATCTGGGAGATGGCACATTCGACGAAGTGTCCGAGCTTTCAGGTGATGGATTGCTGATCAAAAAGGTAAGCAGGGGAGCTTCCTTCGGAGATTACGACAACGATGGGGATATAGACATATTCGTCCTGAATCTGAACGATACTCCTACTTTTCTGCGCAACGAAGGCGGCAACCGAAACAACTGGTTAATGGTCAAGACTGTGGGGGTTGAAAGTAACAGGGACGGTATAGGAGCAAAGATAAAGGTTAACTGTGGGGGACTCACCCAGGTAAATGAGGTCAGAAGCGGCTCTAGCTATCTATCGCAGAACGATCTTAGGGTTCACTTCGGCCTGGGGAAGAGCGACACTGTAGATCTGTTGGAAGTAATCTGGCCAAGCGGCCTCGTCGAAAGGTTTGAAAATCTCTCTCCCAACCGAGTTGTAATAGTCCAGGAGGGCAGTGGAATAATGAAGGGAACCTCGTTATCCGGCATATCGCCTTGAACTGCAAAGCCGCGGCAATTAAGGATAAGGACATAATGGGTTGCTCTCTTGAACACCTACCACTTTTATCGAAAAAATGTATTGATATTCGGAGGCAAGATATCGCTATATTCGGAAATCAGAATTGCCATGATTTCATAAATAGATTATATACCACATCAGAAGAGTGTAAGGACCTTTTTTTAATTTATGGCGACAAGGACTGAGGATTTCAAAACTGATTATACCTTTGGCCAGGAGAGACCACCTCGACGTTTTACCGTCAGATCTTTTGTTGTGGGAGCAGCGCTCTCCCTTTTTATATCCATAGCCGCCCCATACAGCGATGCCCATATCATGGGCTCCTGGATGGCTGGAGCCTTCAGCAACGGCATCGCTCTCTTCCTGCTATTTATCCTCGTAGCGATACTAAATCCCCTTTTGAAATTGATCAGGAAGGGGATCGAGTTTGAAGCCACCGAATTAGTTACGATCTACATTATGATGATCGTAGCTTCGTCCATAGTGGCTGTGGGCCTCACAGAGCACCTCCTTCCTACCATTGTCGGTGTATACTACTTTGCTACCCCTGAGAACGACTGGGTCAATCTGATTCATCCATATATCCCCGATTGGATATCCCCGAGCGATCCAGAATATATCAACTATTTCTACGAAGGTCTGCCCAGGGGAGAGGCGATGCCGTGGGGTATATGGATCGGGCCCCTCTTGTACTGGTCTTCTTTTGCCATTGCCCTGTATTTTGTGATGATATGCATGATGGTGATCTTAAGGAGGCAGTGGGTGGAGAGGGAGAGGGTGATCTATCCGTTTGCCCAGACACCTATGGAGATGATAGGGGACGATAAGAGTGGTTATTTTGCGCCATTTTTCAAAAATCCCGTCATGTGGCTCGGATTTGCCATCCCCTTTATCATAGACAGCATAAATTCTCTCCATGGATTCTACCCATTCATCCCAAGGATAGACGTTTGGTCCTCTATGTCTATATTTCGCAACACAATTCGCTTTTCTTTCGCAACCATCTTTCATGTCATCGGATTCGTTTATCTCATACCCCGCGACGTCGCCCTTGCGATTTGGTCCTTCTCCCTCTTTGCCAACGTGGAGCAGGGCATATTCAATATCATCGGTCTTCAAGAGACCAGAATGACGAGCATCTATATTTCTCACTGGACATCCAATTCACCGTATCTGCTCCATCAGGGCATGGGAGCTATGATAGCGTTTGTCATGTTAGGGCTGTGGACAGGTCGCGAGCATCTCAAAGGCGTCCTGAGGAAAGCATTCAAAAACGATCCCAATGTGGACGACTCGGACGAGATTCTATCTTACCGGAGCGCTTTCTTTGGCATGGTTGCAGGGCTCCTCTTTATGACCTTTTGGCTGTGGGCCAGCGGAATACCCTTGTGGATCGTCCCGGTATTCTTGTTTGGAGCTTTTGTCGTCTATACAGCGATGACCCGTGTAGTAGCAGAGGGAGGGATGCCTGATATGCGGCCACCGATGCTTGGTGCAGACTTCGTCATAACGGGGCTTGGGACCTCTGTTTTAGGGCCCAAAGGATTAGTTGCTCTGGGGCACACGTTAACCTGGCACGGTGAGATGAGGACGTTTGTTATGGCTTCGTGCGCCAACGGGCTCAAGTTGATCAATGTGGTTGCAGGTAATAGAAGGCCACTCTTTTGGGCGATGATGTTATCCATCGTTCTGAGTCTGGCAGGATCGATGTGGATCGTGCTGTACCTTGCATACGAAGAAGGCGGTATCAACCTCTACTCCTGGTTTTTCGGCGGGGCTCCCAAAGTACCCTTCATTTACATAACTTTAAGGGTGAAGGAGGCCCTTACTCCCGATATCGGAGGATGGATAGCGACAGGCGTAGGGGCATCTGTTATGGGCCTTTTGACCTTTATCCGCTACCGCTTTATATGGTGGCCTATCCATCCCATCGGCTACGTAATCACCCCCGTGTTCTTAATAAATCAGTTGTGGTTCAGCGTCTTTTTAGCGTGGTTCTTGAAGGTAGTCATACTCAAATACGGCGGCGCTGCAGTATTCAGGAAAACTCGACCTTTCTTTTTAGGTCTGATCTTGGGGCAGATGGTCGTGACAGGGACATGGCTCATTATAGAATTCTTTACAGGGATGAGGGGCAATGGCATCAGGGTCTTATAGGGAACTGGCGCATTTATAATAGCTTATATACCACATTAGAAGGGTGTAAGGACCCTTTTTTTAATTTATGGAGACAAGGACTGAGGATTTAAAAACTGATTATACCTTTGGCCAGGAGAGACCGCCTCGACGTTTTACCGTCAGATCTTTTGTTGTGGGTACAGGACTCTCCTTTTTTATATCCATAGCCGCCCCATACAGCGATGCCATGATTATGGGCTCCTGGATGGCTGGAGCCTTCAGCACCGGTGGGGCTCTCTTCCTTCTATTTATCCTTGTAGCAATACTAAATCCCCTTTTGAAATTGATCAAAAGGGGGATCGAGTTTGAAGCCACCGAATTGGTTACGATATACATTATGATGATCGTAGCTTCGTCTATAGTGGCTGTAGGCCTCACCGAACACCTACTTCCGGCAATCGTGGGTGTATACTACTTTGCTACACCTGAGAACGACTGGGTCAATCTGATTCATCCATATATCCCCGATTGGATATCCCCTCGAGATCCAGAGTATATCAACTATTTCTACGAAGGTCTGCCCAGGGGAGAGGCGATACCGTGGGGGATATGGATCGGGCCCCTTTTGTACTGGTCTTCGTTTGCGATTGCTCTGTATTTTGTGATGATATGCATGATGGTGATTTTAAGAAGGCAGTGGGTGGAGAGGGAGAGGGTGATCTATCCGTTTGCTCAGACACCTATGGAGATGATAGGGGACGACAACAGTAGTTATCTTGCGCCATTTTTCAAAAATCCAGTTATGTGGCTGGGATTTGCCATCCCTTTTGTCATAGACAGCGTAAGGGCCCTCCATGGATACTACCCATTCATTCCAGACATACGCATTGGAGTCGGGCACGCCGCCGCGCCCAGTATGTTCATGTTTGGCGGGACAATTCACATTCTTTTCATGTTCCGCTTTCATGTTATTGGATTCGTTTATCTCATACCCCGCGACGTCGCCCTTGCGATTTGGTCCTTCTCCCTGTTAGCCATTCTGGAGCAGGGCATATTCAATATGCTCGGTCTTCCACAGACCACAATGACGAGTATCTACATTTCTCACTGGACATTAAATTCACCGTTTCTGCTCTTTCAGGGCATGGGAGCTATGATAGCCTTCGTCCTGTTAGGGCTGTGGACAGGTCGGGAGCATCTCAAAGGAGTCCTGAGGAAAGCCTTCAAGAACGATCCGGATGTTGACGACTCGGACGAAATTCTATCTTACCGGAGCGCTTTCTTTGGGATGGTTGCAGGGCTCCTTTTTGTGACCTTTTGGCTGTGGGCCAGCGGAATACCCCTCTGGATCGTTCCGGTATTCTTGTTTGGAGCTTTTGTCGTCTATACAGCGATGACCCGTGTAGCAGTAGAGGGAGGGATGCCTGATATGCGGCCACCGATGCTGGGTTCGGACTTCGTCATAACGGGGCTTGGGACCTCTGTTTTAGGGCCCAAAGGATTAGTTGCTCTGGGGCACACCTTGACCTGGCACGGTGAGATGAGGACGTTTGTTATGGCTTCGTGCGCCAACGGGCTCAAGTTGATCAATGTGGTTGCAGGTAATAGAAGGCCGCTTTTCTGGGCGATGATGTTATCCATCGTTGTGAGTTTGGCAGGATCGATGTGGATTGTGCTGGACCTTGCATACGGAGAAGGCGGTATCAACCTCTACCGCTGGTTTTTTAACGGGGCTCCCAAAGTACACTTCATTTACATAACTTTAAGGGTGAAGGACGCCCTTACTCCCGATATCGGAGGATGGATAGCCACCGGCATAGGGGCATCTGTTATGGCACTTTTGACCTTTATCCGCTACCGCTTTATATGGTGGCCTATCCATCCTATCGGCTACGTAATCACCCCCGTGTTCTTAATAAATCAGCTGTGGATTAGCGTCTTTACAGCGTGGTTTTTGAAGGTAGTCATACTCAAATACGGCGGCGCTGCAGTATTCAGAAAAACTCGACCTTTCTTTTTAGGTCTGATCTTAGGGACGATGGTCGTGGCAGGGACGTGGCTAATTGTAGATTTCTTCACTGGAATGAGGGGCAATGGACTTTATGTCTTATGAAGGGCCATTCAGTTCTTGCAATGTTGCTTCAGGTAGTTGGAAACATGACAGAGTTGTTTGACATCGATCTGGATATGTTCAAAGGGGCGTAGTTTCTCTTTCCACTGGCAGGCAAGTCTCTTTCGCTTCCATCTTCGCCTGCGTTTGTTTATGAGTCGGAGCTTTACGATGAGCTTTCTGATCTCCTCCGGTAACAGACAGTGAGGGTTTATGGGTGCTTTCGTGTGATTTTCAAGACTCTTTACAGTCGGCCTTCACGATAACGCTTGAGCCATTTTCTTACGCTCTTGCGTGTTGTATTAAAAGCCCTTGCAGCATACGAGACACCGTATTGTTGTGCAGTCTGAACCATCTTGATACGCAGATCAACAGGATTAGGATTATGTGCAAGAACGTCGCTATAAGTGATTGTATTCTCCCTGGTATCTACCCTCCTTTCTTCGCCCCTAACTTAAATATAGACAAAATTATCCCGTGTGGATGGATACCATGTTCCTTTACTCTTCTTGGACACTAAAATTACTGTTGACAAAATAGGATTATTATCTTATAAATAAACAGGATGATTCTTGCGATCTGAACACTCTGTACATATAGAAGAGAGACATTCTTATGTAATATGAAGGGGGGTAAATGGCTGATTTCCAAGGTCTATCTGATAGCATAATTACAGGAGATGCTCCCAGGGCGAAGGAGTTGACAATAGAAGCGGTGGAGGAGGGAATAGACCCCAAGGTGATTCTGGATGAAGGAATGATTCCGGGGATGGCTGTTGTAGGCGAAAGATTCAGAAAAAATGAGATATACGTGCCCGAAGTCCTGATCTCTGCGCGAGCCATGAAGACGGCAATGCAGATCATAAGGCCACTGCTGACGGAGACGGGAGTCGAAGCTGTGGGCAGTGCTGTCTTGGGAACCGTGAAGGGAGATCTCCACGACATAGGCAAGAATCTTGTAGGAATGATGATGGAGGGCGCGGGTATAACGGTGGTGAATCTGGGTGTAGATGTTCAGATAGACCAGTGGATTGAATACGTCGAAGAGCACAAGCCAGATATATTGGGCATGTCCGCTCTTTTGACGACTACGATGCCCGGGATGGCAGATGTCATTGAGGCCCTCGAAGAGGAGGATTTGAGGGATGACATTATTGTAATGATCGGCGGGGCACCTGTGACTCAGAGCTTCGCAGATGAAATAGGAGCGGACGGCTACGCCCCCGATGCTGCTTCGGCTGTGGACAAGGCCAAGGAACTCTTGGGAGTAACGGCAAAGCAAGAAAGTTCATAGATCCCTGCCAGGCTTGAAATTAATCCCACTCAGACCCCATAACTTCCTGCGTCATCCTCATCATTCCCGCTGTGAGTCCGCCGTCTATGACGAATACAGCCCCAGTGGCAAAGGAGGATTCATCGGAGGCTAAAAAGAGGACTGCGTTAGCAATATCTTCAGGTTTTCCCACTCTCCCTAATGGATACCATTTAGCAAGTCTGTCAAGGACGTGGGGATCTTTGGCGACTCTTTCTTCCCATATTTCGGTGTGTATAGTTCCAGGGCAGATGGCGTTGACTCTTACTCCCTTCTGCCCATAGCGAACGGCCATAGTCCTCGTGAGGGATAAGACTCCGGCCTTTGCCGCACTGTAAGAACTTGCTCCGAATCCCATAAGTGCATTGACAGAGGATATATTGACTATGGATCCTCCTCCTCCTTCCATCATGTAAGGGAGGACAGCCTTGGAGCAGGGGTATTGACTCTTTAAGACCACTTGTATATCAAGGTCCCACGTCTCCTCGTCAGTTTCGTGGACTTCCTCTCCCTTACAGATAGCGGCATTGTTTACAAGGCAATCTATCCTCCCGAACTCGTTGAGTGCAGATTGCGCCATAGTCTGGACCTGGTCGGATTTCGTCACGTCTGTGTGGAGGTAGATCGCTGGTCTTTTTTTGTCTTTGATGACCTGAACGGTCTTTTCTCCCCCACGGTCATTTATGTCTGCAACTACAATATTTGCCCCTTCTTCCGACAGAAGGTAAGCTGTAGCGCGTCCGATGCCTGAAGCCGCGCCTGTGATTACGGCGACTTTGTCTTTAACTCTCATGGGAGACCTCTGTCTCGTAGGCTCTTTCAAGACTCAAACTCAAGATTTATCTCGTTGGTCAAGATGAATTGGGACAGCTCGCTGCGCTTGAGTTCGAGGTAAAAATCGATGACACCACCGAAATTGCCTCTGACAATACCTTTTCCCCTATATGAATAGGCATGCATAGGGGCATAGCCACCCGATGCGCTGTCTTCTTCAGCGGTCTAGTCCTTGCATTCAAAGTTAACAGGGCTAACATCGTGGGTAGGTTCGAAAACATACCCTTGCATCGATCGGCCAGAGTCTTATCAAAGATCTCAAACGAGAAGTTGAATTCGGTGCTGGCGATCTTCTTTAAGGACTTGATTGAGATGCTGATAGGAGGGGTCGCTCTGGCTATGGCTCTTTTGAACTCTTCCACGACGCTGTCTTCCAGACACAGATGGACGAGATTCTCAAACTCGAACAGTTCCGATAACAAATCCCTCAGGGTGTGCCGCCTGATACCTACCTTTCGATGAAGAAAGTATCTTGGGAGCTCAGGGTAGGTGCAGAGAAATCCCACCAAGAATCCTTTCACCAGCGCGAAAGGACCCTCAATCACCAATTCTGAGAATGTCGTTTTCACGCCAGCTTCTCCTTTGACTATCTGAGTTATATTAAAAATATGAAAAGAGCGCTTGAATGTAAAGAGATTTCTTGAGTAAGGCGAAGGTCACTTTGTTTTAGCCTTCAGGAGGTGGCTACAATGAAAGTCTTCGTAACAGGAGGGACGGGCTTTGTGGGACGTAATATCGTTCATAAGCTTCTGGATGAAGGACATCAGGTTCGCTGTCTGGTGCGGCCTTCATCCCGGCGGGACCTCTCTGATATAGACGGTGTGGAGTATAAAGAGGGGGATATTACAGAGCGGGATTCCCTGAATGGCGCTGTGGATGGCTGCGATGGGGTTATCCATATTGTGGGGATAATCAAGGAGATCAAAGGGGCCAGGTTCGAGAAGGTTCACGCTTCAGGGACAAAGAACGTGGTGGAAGAGGCAAAGCTCACAGGTGTGAGCAAATTCGTGCACATGAGCGCTATGGGCGCGCGCCCTGATGCTGTGAGCCGGTACCATAAGACCAAATGGGAGGGCGAGGAGGCTGTGAAAGAAAGCGGCATCCCTTATGTAATCTTGAGACCCTCCATAATCTGCGGAAGGGACGATGAGTTCGTGAACCTCTTTGCAAATATGATGAGATTTCCTGGAGTTATTACGAGGACGCTGCCGGTTATAGGATCAGGGGAATCCAAGATGCAGCCCATATCCGTCGAGGACGTGGCTTTCTGCTTTGTTAAGGCTCTGTCAGATGAGAATATAACCAATAAAGAATACGACCTGGGTGGACCGGAGCAGTTGACGTTCAACCAGATTATGGATACGATTATGCATGTGACAAAAAGGAGAAGGTTCAAGGCGCATATCCCTTCGATCCTAATGTATCCTGTAGCATCGATTTTAGAAAAGATCCATCCGAATCCTCCGTTCAACAGAGATCAGTTGAAGATGCTCAAAGAAGACAACGTGGGGGACATAACAGCTATGAGAGAGGATTTCGGGATCGAGCCTGCAAGGTTTGAGGATGTTATAAGAACCTACTTATAAAGTATTTATAATACTATAAGTCTTATATGAAAATCAATTGCGTCAAAGACAACGGTGTATTACCAGTAGGAATGACTTTGATCGCGCGCTTTATCAGGATATATTTATATTTGGTGAGCAATAATCAGTAGACAGGAAGAAGAAGATCATCAGACAGATGGACGGAGAGCTCAGAACAAGGTGCTATCAAATTAATACAGATACCCAAACTTGGATCTCTAAAGGTTGTCAAAACAACAACAGAAAGTTATCAAAACAACAGCAAAAAGTTGTCAAAACAACAACAATTCTTCCTCTAATTCATTGTCCCACAAGGCGATGCAGAGCCCGAAGGAAGTACCTAAGGAAGTATCTAAGAAAATATATGATGAAGGTGGCACTATGGTCACCAAGTCCCAGACGAGCCAGCGTTGCCATCATGAAGATCGAAGGCATCAGCATCATCTTTCATAGAAATTCTGTCGGAGAATAAGGCCGACTTCCCCAAATACGCAGGAATACCTGATGTAGTTCAACGATGCATCGAAGACGACCTGGGTGTAGATGAAGGCAAAATTGCCCAAAATCTTATAAATTGGGAGAATTGTCGTTCACTCAAATATGAGCTTTTTCAAGACATAGCGTACAGATTTTCAATTGACTGTCAAGCCTTCGGTAATTCTCTTTCTTCCACGAGCAAAAACAATAGAGATTTTTATGAACGACGGAGTTACACACAGACTCGCTCCGAAGGTCTATTATTACACCTTCGGACCCAATGAGCCAGCTCTTGTGGTCAAGAGCGGGGATAGGGTCACCGTCAAGACCCGCGACGCGTATGGATTCGACGAAAATATGAACCCTATCACACAGGAGGAAAAACAAAAGAGCGAAAACACAGAGCTCCGAGAATCGAATCCGGTAGTGGGTCCTATCTACGTCGAAGACGCCCAAGTTGGCGATGCACTATCTGTGTTCATCGAAAAGATCGCTTTGAACAGACCCTACGCATGGTCCATGCACTTGCCCAACTTCGGTTCTTTCACAGGAGAGGGCCCCGGCAGATCTTTGCTTTTGAACGATCCTATTCCAGAGGCGAAGTATGACTGGAATCTGGATTTAGACGGAATGGTAGGGACTCTGGGACTCTCCAAGAGCAAGATAGGAAACGTAGAGATCTCTCTGCATCCATTTATAGGCTCAATAGGCGTGGCACCGCGCTATGGGCGCGTGGAGATGACGCTGACGCCGGGAGAATACGGGGGCAATATGGACTGTGTCGAGACGAAGGAGGGGACAACTCTCTATCTGCCCGTCGGGTACAGGGGAGCGTATTTAGAGTTTGGAGACATCCACGCCGCTCAGGGCGACGGAGAAATATGCGGCGTGGGTCTGGAAAACCACAGCGGAAGTGACCGTTCGGATAGAAGTGATAAAAGGATGGAACATCGAAATGCCCAGGCTCGAAGATGAGACACACATTATGAGCGCAGCAAGCTCGCGGCCCTTTATGGAGGCCCTCCAAGCAGCTTACATAGATATAGTCAAGTGGCTTGTGAAGGACTACGGGCACGAAAAATGGGAGGCCTTTCAGGTCTTATCTCAAGTGGGCACGATGCGAGTGGGAAATGTAGTCGATCCCAACTACACAGCAGTGGCTAAGTTTCCCAAGAGATATCTGTCGTAGGGAACCTTATGTAGGGGCAATCCCCGATTGACTCTATCGGGGGTCGGGGACTACTCGCCTCAAGGGCAGGGAACCGTGCCCCTACGATAGCTTATTGAGGAAATTGGAATGATTGAAGAATAAACCCTCCCGATAGCATGCGATTTAGCAGAACAATAAAGCTTAATAAGAATCTGTCCCAAGCGTCAGATCTTGTGCGCAGATATTTTACAGAAGAAGGATACAGCCTCAAACAAGAGTCGGAAGGAAGCTATATCTTCGAGCGCGGGAAAAGATGGGTGTCACTATACACCTTCAGAATAGAGAAGTGTCACACTCTCCTGAACGCTGAGCTTGAAGAGATAGACACCAATTCTACAAAATGCACTCTTTCGTATAAGGTACAGTCCCCGATTGAATCTATCGGGGATCGGACAGATTATCTTGAAGCTCGACAGGGAATTCTGGGAATATGAATTGAATAACTTGATCTCTTTTGTGGAAGGCGGCAAAAGAGCTGAGGAGAAACATGAGTTCAATCAATACAGAAGGCGGAGGGTCGTCGGATGGATATTGAAGTACGGCACCATTCCCGGTGTAGTGATAGGCATAATCAGTGTCAAAGGCTGCTGAAGGCAAAAAGGAGATAATGTATAGCAGAATATCAGGTGCAAACAAAAACACTTGCGTTGTACCATCAACCTTATTATATTTTTCTGGTCCCCGATTGACCCCCCGATTGAATCTACTGGGGGTCGGGGAGACGATAACGGCGCATTCGTCCAGTGGCCCAGGACGCTGGCCTCTCACGCCAGAAACAGGGGTTCGACTCCCCTATGCGCCACCAATTTAGAGTCTTCAAAAGGTCGTAAGCGTGTCCCTCAAAGCACCTGCACTTACGACCTTTTCCTATATCTTCTTGATATTCTTCTTATTCAATACGATCCAGCTTTGGTCTATCTCAACGCCCGCTACGATGTAGCCGAAAGCGGTGTGGTCAAGGGCCTGTTGTATCTGGCTTTTCAGTTCGTCCTCTGTCACGTCCCAACCCTGAATCACTGAGATGAGCCTCTGATCCCTGTCGTAGAGTCTGTATCTATCCAGGATGGCGCCGACCCAGGCGGCTTGGCATCCGTAGGCGGGGTCGTCCCTGTCGAAGACTTTATAGAGGGAGAGTATCCCGACCGCCTTCAGAGGACTTAGAGTCTTTATAAGCGTGGGATATGTCTCCAATCCGTCGGGATGAGAACAGAGCATTCTTCCGTATCCCAACGTAGTTTCAGGATCTTTGACGCCTCCGACTTCAAGGCCCGCTTCGCACTCTTCAGTAATGATCGGGACTACGTTAAACCTGGGGAAAAGAGATTCTACGGCTTCTACAAACCTTAAGACAGCTATGGGGTTCTTTCCAAAGTAATCGGGCCAATCCCCTGACAACTTCTCACCTTCCGAGTTATCCCACATCCTGCACAGGGCGTTCCCGCAGCCGCAGCCTTCGGGAGCGGACTGGACATCGTTGAGAAAGATGCCGAGGGCACGCTCCGGTCCTGCTCTTAGGATGAGGGATTTTACCCTATCCTTTTCGTAGTCGAAGACACCCTTGTTGTTGATGGAGACCCAGGGGTAGATGGACACAGAAGAGCCGCCGTAGAACCCAGTCTTATGCGGACGGTGCATCCATTTTCGGTTTTTGGCTACGGCAGACCTGTCTCTTCCAACCTCGATCCAGTAGTACAGACCGAAGCCGCTTGTGATTATGCTGTCCTTGACACTAGAAATATCGGCGTCTTTTTTGATCCTGGATATGTCAAGGACTACCGAATTGTATCCCTCGTCTCTTAATTTCTCAAGGAGACTTTGATCTATCTTGTCAGGAGATGTGAGGTATCCCCTGAGGGTTTCTTCTCCTTCAGTATATGCATTTATAGCTGTAAACAGGACTAAAAGGGAAATAATTAAGATTATGCTCGTTGGGCGCATTTTCATCCTCCGTTATAGAGTTATCTAATACTGAACAGACTATCTTTCCTCTCTTGTTTAATATAAATATGAAGTGACTATTAACGACTGGCTACGAGGCTTCCGACTATGAATCTCGACTCCTATTCAAAACCGTATACTTTCACATGATTACCATTGCGATAGAATAACTCAGGCACCGCATCACCTATTAGATTGCCGAGCAGAAGATAATTCTTCATAGTTGGATTACGTGCAAAATCCTCAGGCATCGAGATATAACGATCAAAGACGAATGTCCCATTTTCCCACTCAAAGCACCAGACTCCACTTCCAAGGGGTTCATCATCCTTGTAATATCTATAACCACTTGCTACCAATTCAATTCGTCCATCTCGGTCAACATCTCCCGCACCGTGTAAACGACCAGCCCCGGCATGTAAGAATCGCTCAAAGTGCCAGGACGTATCTCGGACAAGGTAATAGAAACTGGCAGAGTCACCATAGGGGCCAGAAATAACGATCTCATCGGCTTTATCGTTATTGAAGTCCGCTGTCACGACTGTAGGATGAAAAGAGAGGAATGCAAAGTCAACCTCCGCAATCTTGATAAACTGCTCCTCGTGACGAAACAAGACAAATTTATAGCGTTCGCCAATGGTACCGGGTGTGATCTTAACAGATGAAATGAAGCCGATCAGAAACAACGTCCCGGAAGGATCCTGTAAAATATTTACAGTTCGGATGGGAAGTCCTGTGTTTCCCGGAGAAAAGTAGGTGTATCTTGTTCCGCTGCCAAAGTTGCAGGACGTCAGATCTCGCCCTTGCCCAGTCCAAATACCCAATTTATGACACGCAAAGTCATAGACATCTCTCAGTTCGCATTTCTCATACGTGGTGACTTGACGGAACGTGTCACCGTCCCAGGTATAGCCAGCCGGATGTCCATCGAATCCCATCAAGTGAGTTTGTTGCCCGCCATCTACGTAGACAATATCATCCTTTTGATCGTGGTTTATATTTCCCAGTTTAACGAGCCTATTGTTCGCATATTTTGATGGAAGAGGACGCTCAGAAATAAGATTGAAATCAAGTTCGCCCTCCCAGAGAAGCTTTACAGGCACGGGTTCATTTGCACCGCTCCCGGGTGTCACGTTCAGAAACAAACTTAAGACTGACAGAACTTTAATCAGTTGATAGCGGATTTTTCTCAAAATGTAGACTCCCTTTTTTCTTCTCAATATTCTCGTCCCCACCGATTTGTTCGACCCATCTGCCTCCATCCGATATAGGACTGGATAGCGTAACTCTCAAAGTTAGGTAACTTTATCTGCAAGCATCCAGTACTCGGACTTATCATGAGTCTGTACTTCGTTTTTTGATAGCTGAGCAGATTTTATCCTTTCTATTTCCTTCTTTAGGGACAATGTCTTCCTTCCCGTTGACCCGACAGCGTTTCAGGAAAGCTTCCATAACGTCACATCAAAAACGTTTACAGGCATCTCGTGGCCGATCCAGTGCTGCGGCCTATAGATCACAGTGTAGCCGTTGCGGTGGCCGAAGTACGGTTGCGGGCGTCGTCGGGTAGCGTTGACTCGTAATGCTTGCTTGGCTCTTATCCTGGACTTTCCACTTAATCTTTAAACTCACCAACCTGTTATCGACGAAAAGCAAGCTGATACATCATTTAGCCAATCTGAGTCAATACCTCTTTACATCGTTCGGCCACAATCCGTTCCTGCCCAGGCCGGAGTGTGTGAGGGTTTATCACAATGCTGTCCTGAGTAAAGTGTTGACCAACGACAATACTCGGTTCGCCCTCTTGTAACGCCTCTGCTATCATCTCTAGGGTGAGGCCAGCGTCTGCCTCCGGGCGGATGTAGAGCATCGGCACCCTATACGTCTCCCCTTTGGTGAAACGGCCTACCTCTACATGCGGGACACCCTTCAACGCTTCTTCGATATAGTCCCTTTGAGCCGCCCAGCGAACGCTATCGGCCTCGTGATCTCGCGCCAGATACAGTTCCAGGGCCTTCAGAAATCCGATGATCTCCTCCCTGCTCACCTTCATAGGGCGACCGACTGTGGCGAATGGGTTGCCGTTGGCAGCGCACGCTGCAATGAGGTCTTTGCGACCGATGATCATCCCGGTGGATTGCGGTCCCATGATGCTCTTACCACCACTGAAGATAACAAGATCGACACCTGCCCGCCAGAAACGCGTCAGGGTGGAGACCGGAGGACACTCCGAGGCTGTATCCACAATTACCGGCACGGATGCAGCCCCGGCCATGGCCACGACCTGATCCAACGGCACTGAGGTTGGATGGTCCATGACGTTGGCCATGTAGAAGATGGCCGCTGTGTTCTCATTGATGGCATGGTACATCGCCTCAGTTGGTGGTGTCCCTTGATCATCAATCTCAATCAGAGTCGCCCCAGCCAGACGAATCGCCTGATCATAAGCAATTCGGTGCGCCTTCTGGATGATGACTTCATGCTTCATACCGGTCGTATCAGGCAATTGTTCAATCTTAACCGGGTCGTTCCCGGCCATACAGGCAGCGGTGGTCAACACCAAACCACAGGCCGCGCCCGCCGTCACATACGCGGCCTCTACCTCAAGCATGGCGGAGATCTTTTGGCCGACCCTCTCGTGCAACTCGTCCAAAAAACAGAACTCTTGGGATGCTTGGCGCATACTCTCCAATACTTCGGGAGCCATAAGGGAACCGCCGTACCGGGTGACAGTCCCAGCTGCATTGATTAGCGTGCGCACGCCTAATTCCTCATAAATGCTCATAGCTGGGTCTTCCTCCTCCCTGGGCGTGATTCTTGAGAATGCCAGGGGATGCGAGAATCACAGTGAGGTATTAGTACAGCCTACTATATGGAGTTTGACAAGCATAACGACCAAGCTGGCTGGCGGCGATGGAGTGCCAGCCGAATCCCCGTCCACTCCAGCGCCTTGTCAGGATGGATTAGTAACAATCCTTTGTACTGCCCCCCAGGAAAGCGACACCAATTAAGCGACCTGGGGTAGTAGATAAAATTGTTTTCTCCACTCTTCCGGGGTCTTATATCCCAGGGATGAATGAAGCCTGTTCTTGTTGTAATTATCGATCCACTGAGATATGATCTTCTCAGCCTGTTCAAAGGATTCAAACTTGTGAAGCCAAACACACTCTTGCTTGAGGGTCCTGAAAAAACGCTCTACAACACCGTTCCAATCGGGATTACCACTTGGTATGTATTCCTGACGAATTCCCCAATATTCGGTACTTGCCAAATAGGTCCGAGACAAAAAGATGGAGCCGTTGTCAGAGCGAAAAGTGAGACCCTGGGGGACAGCCTCCTTGGAAGTGTATCGAGAGATCACGGCCCGATCCAGGGCATCTGTGGCCTCCAGTGCCCTCCCTTTTCGACTAAAACGATACCCGGGAACCTCCCGACTCCCGTTGTCCACCACCGCAATAAGAGGACACCAACCGTCTTCCCCACAATAGACCTTGGTCAAGTCAGCCGACCAGAGACTGTCAGGACGATCCATCACAGAACGCTTCTGGGCAACCTGTGGCCCCTTTCTCCCGGGGTCCCCGATTGATTCTATCGGGGATTCCACAGCTTACACTGCCACCCCTTAAGCTTCATTATCCTATGAACCTTCTTGATGCTGACACATTCCCCTTCCTTGAAACGAAGATGCGCCCAAACCCGCCTGTGACCAAATGCCTCTTCTTGGTCGAGTATCCCTCGAACACGAAAAGCAAGCTGTTCATCTATCACAGACTCTTCGACAGAAGAACTGACACCTCTATACCTAAGCCTATACAGAGTCGAACGATGCAAACCCAAAGCCAAAGCTACCACCTTACGGGAATAGCCTCGACCCAAAAACCGCCCACTCAAGGCAACCGCTTCGTTTTTTTAGACGGGCTACCTCCTCGAGTATCTCCAACTGGAGGGTTAACTGCCCTACCTTACGCTCCAACCGGCTGACCTCCCACTCCTTCGGATCCTTGCGACCACGCCGAGACTTCAGACTCTCCTGCCCTCCTTCCAGGAAACTATCACGCCAGGCATACGCCTGTGACTGGCTAATTCCATTCTTCCGACACACCTCTGATACATTCGCTCCTTTCAAAACAGCCAACACCACCTCTACCTTACGGGTCGCCGTCCAGCGCTTACCATCTTTCACTTCGGGGCTTGACAATTTGACCTCCCTTCTCAAACCCCAATTTGCGAAATATTTGTCGCTCTGTCAAGGGGAGCGGTATGTTACGATCGGAGCCCCACCAATTTCAACTAAAAATAGGACTTGACCTATGAGATCATGCGTGAGAGTTATCAGGATAACAGGCAAAGGTGGGATGAGGTCCTCAACATGGAAGAGGTGATCCTACACATCTACAAAAAATTCTGACATACTTGCATCGATTTCAGAATTGTGCTACATCATGATACCTAAATCGGCAAACGTGGAACCTCTACATATATTACTCAGAATTCACAGGGCTCTGTGCCTCGTTTTTTGATTTCTGGGCAGATCTTATCTGTTCTATCGCCTTCTGTGCTGCAATCCTATTAACATATCTATCTTCACCATATACAGATCTGACCCATGAATCCTGCTTTACGATTTGCTCCAAAATGGGGATAGTCGAGGCATCACCAAAGTGTACTAATCCGCCGATAGCTATGTTCCTTATAATACCATTCTTGTCTCCTAAAAGGTCTACAAAACAGCTCCGGATATTGTCCTTTTCCTCTTTCGTAAAAAAAGAAGGATCTAGCTTATCCATGCGGCGAAGCGTTCCTTTAGCTCCTATTTTCATGAGATCTTGGGTACTGCCTAGCGAATCAATAATATCTGGCACTACGGAGTGCCTAATAGCCAACATACCTTCGGCAGGTGATCCTTGAGACAATACCTTAAGTAAAACGGATTTGGAGCCCTCGTCACCTATTTTGTTCAATAACCATATGATATTATCTAAGACTTCGTCGTACACTTCATATGAAGTCTCTTCTGAAGGTATTTTTAGTATTTCGTTGGCTCTGTATATTAACGCAGGCGCAGCAACCCTCACCGCCTCTTTTCCCTCTTTTCGAAAAAGAACATGCAATTTAGCAACCACACATTCTGCAGAGAAAATATCGCCGTGTTTGATTACTTGGGCATCATCATCTGAGAAGGACCAGCCTTTCAGATCAGGTAAGGTTGATTTCTTCTGAGCATTCAGGTTAGTAGGAAACCAAAGAATAGCGTAAAGACCTACAATTATGCCTATGAAGAATAAAAGCAGTAGCGTTTCAAAGTCAGTATTCCCGTTTGCTTTGCTTTGAGTCAAGGCGATTCTCCTCTCTTTCTGTCTTGCTCCTTTTGGCCGCCTTATCTTTGAGCCTTTTCAGCTCGTCCTCTATATCTATCTTCTCAAACTCCTTCTTCAGGGCGTAATCCTCCCACGATTCGTCAAAAGATCCTACTTCCCAATCGGGGATGTCTCGACCGCATATCTCAGATGCAGCGATTCCTGCTACCCCTCCGAGATATATTCCGGATATAAAGCGCAGCATTCTAATCCCTCCTTTACGGCGTGCTCATTTCGAGCCTCTGATAGTAATATGGTCCGATATAGAGCCGATGGGTTACGGATTCTGGCAGCAAATATAAGAGCATCACAGCTAATATGCCGTGAGAAATCGAAATTGTCACAAGATTCGGGTTTTTTCGAAAGGAGAAAGACCAGAAGATGCCCGCTACGAATGTTACTACGGATAAAAATAGATTGGGCCAGTGCACTGAGCCGAATATAAAAGCGTTCAAAAGGACCGTCCAGCGGACGTCTCCGAAGGCGTCCTTTAATCTGTTGTTAAAGAAGGACTGAAAGAAGTACTGCTGGAAGAACGCCCAGACGAAATATCCAAAAGGGAGTATAAAGAGACGATCGTCTATGTGCATCCCTTTGAGGCCTATTCCTCCCGCTATTAGGATAGCCGCTGAGATGAGCGTGAATGTCCCTACCTCTTTCAAGGAATCTGGAATGTTGTCCGTCCTGATGCCTATGCTCTTTAAGCTGTCGTTATGGATCAGATGGGACACAACTGTGAATGCGATTGCAAAGATCACCACGAAAAAGGTCAAGAGCAGATTCTGAAGAGGATGAACTATCCAGATAAAGACGAAGATGTAGGATAACAGAAAGACGCTTTCAATCAGTGGAAAATATGCCTTTTTTGCAGGTGTCTTCATCTTACCCCCGGCGGCATTGAGTCTATTAATTGTGCTATGCGAAGTCCTAATCTTCCTGCCCTCTCTAAGGCTTTGGGATCTATACCATCTGGGGTATCTCTGGGAGAATGAGCTTTGAAAAAGGGTCGGTTGAACTTCTCTCCCAACAGGGTGATAGCGTCGAATCCTCTCCAAGCTATCGGCATGTGGTCCATTCCCGCTCCGAACGGGAGATAGGATCGCAAAACCCGTAATCTTTCCTGCTCTGCGGCACGAATGACTATTTTGCTCAACCGTTTAGCTGTCCGAACAGGAGGGACACCGTGAGCAGAGATCAACGACAGTTTGTCTCCTACTCCGACCATCTCATAGTTGACAAAAAATGTGTTCTCTACCTCCAAGATATCTCCCTCCCTTTGAATATATCTCATCGCCCCGACCATGCCCTCCTCTTCAGCATCTGTAGCCAGAAATGTTACATTTGTCCTTTCGAGATCCAGCTCCTCTGTGCACCTTGCAAGTTCTAAAAGCACGCCCACCCCCGATCCATTGTCCAGTGCTCCCGGCGATTCGTTCTTAGATCTTATCGCCGAAAGAGGTAAGAATAAGATAAAAGACGCAAACGCTGTCCACCTCAAGAAATCGTAGGGGAGGACTATATCTCCCATAATCGCTGAGATAATTACAGCAAGACAGACGCCCAGAAGCAGAAGAACACCGCTGAAGAATAGTAGAAACCTGAGGACAAGGGATAAAGGCTGGGACTTGGAGTCGTAGTGAGCCACAAATATTAAGTCCACTTCCTTACTTGCTGAAGTCCTTCGGGCGATGATGTTGCGCGCTGTTTTTTCAGGTCCGATGTTGAATATCTTCTCCACAAGTCCATTCCACCTGCTCATAGCGCATATTGCAAAGAGGATAGCTGTACACGAAACGCCTGACATCAGCCTCATATTCGGCAGTAGATGGAGGGCGATTATGCAAACTGAACTTAGAATGAGCGGTGTTGTGCTCCACCCTAATCTGTGAGGTGTTGTCGAGAATCGGAACTCCTGAACTTCAACGTCCAGACCTATGTCTCTAAAGAAGTCGAGTATATATTTTGCAGCTTTATCCTCTCCCTGGCTTCCTGTCCGCCTCGGGAAGGAGAGATTTTCTACGTGACTGTACGCACTGGAACCGTCAAAGGGCATAAGCTTTGATCGCCGTTACCAAAAGACCGTGGGCTGCATTGCAAACGATAATATCTTCAAACCCCGCCTCTGCAAAGTAATTATTAAGCTCCTTTTGGGAGTAAAGAACGAACTTCGAACCTCCGCTTACCATAGGGAAGGAGATCTTCAGAAAGCGTGAGATAACTCCCGTTCCTCTTGTCCAGAGGATAATTTTCCCACCGTTACAGAGGACGCGCCCTATCTCTTTGATGGCCATCTGTGGCTCCACGATGTGGCACAGCACGCCAAAAGATGTCACGATCTCAAAAGTTTCACTATCAAATGGCAGTGCAAGCGCGCTCGTTTGAATAAGTTTCAATCTATCCTGAAAGCTATCCTCTGCCTCTGCCGCTTTCAAAATATTATACGAAAGGTCAACTGCTACAACATCTGCTTTTGGATACATTTTGGCAAATGTCTTCGCCACCAGCCCTGTTCCTGTACCCAGATCCAGCACACTCGAAGGCGCTCCATCGATCATTTCGGCGGTCTCTTGGATCAACTTGTAGTAGCCCGTGCAACCTATCAGCTTCAACCACAGCGGATAGCCCTTTGCGTAAGGCGTTGACCAGCGCAGGAGTTTGGTCTCTTGCTGCGTGGATCTTAAGGATTTACGAACGTCAGCCGAAGTTGCTCTCACCATCTTATTTAATCGACATTTCCTTTACGAGCGAATTTCTGAAGAAAGTCCTTCACCTGATTGAAAGCCTCATTATCCCACGACAAGTATCCCGCCTGGGCTGCTTCACTAACTGTTTTCCTGCCTCTGGTTTTGAAGCTAAAAAGACCTGTACTCTGGCCTTAGATTCGTTTTTGGGCAAAGAGAGATCTTTCTGTTTCAAACATTCAAAGTATTGTTCTACACAGACCATGGCAGGGTTCTGCTCTTCGGATTCGATACAGACGTCTTCTAACATCCCAGGTTCGTCCTGTGCAGGCAAAATCATGACGGTGACCTGAGGACTATGGCCGGTGGGTATCAAAGAGTGTTCGGGCGCAGGTAAATCCACAGATCGCAAGGCGTCACAAACGCTTTGAAAAGCACCACCGGGATTATCATTTGCGTCTCTGACCACACCCAGGGAAGCGACTATATCAAAATTTGGAGATGAGATAAGAGCATTCAAATTCCTTCGCAATTGATCTTTACCTCCGATGGGCAAAACTTGAACTTCCATCAATCCCAAATGATCTATCAGTGCTCCGAAGAACTGTTTATCCTCTTTGCCCTCGACTGCCAGCACATTCGGTTGTTCTATGGTGATTGGTTTCTCTGTCTTGATCGGCATCACCTGACCTCCAGGCCAGTCTCAATAGCCGCTGTCAAGGCTTCCTGGTCATAGGTTACAGCGCGGATGTCGCCATCTTTGCGTTCCAAGCGATGCAATCGAAAGTCGTACGGCTTGCTCTCTGTGAACGCCTCCTGAGCAGCCACGATGCATTCCCAACTGTGAGTGGTAGCAAAAACCTGAGTGTTAAACTGTCGGGCCGTTTCTCCAATAGCTTCCCATATCTTGGTCATAGCCGAATGGTAAAATCCGTTCTCTATTTCATCTATAAGCACAACACCGTCTGGGGCATTGCCAATAGCCATCACCAAGCTTGCCAGACGAACCATGCCACCTCCCATGAAGGGCAGGGGTATAAGGCGCCCGTTGCCAACATCCCCATGCAACATCGATTCCCCTGCCGCGGCCACTGCTGTGATGCGTTCGAGCCGCGGTTCAATGAGTTTCAATATCTGTAATATCATGTCCTGTTTACCCTCTTTCTCCAACTTCCCAAAACGCTCAGCCTCTTCCGACACGGGGATATGCATTCGGGCAGGCAAGAAGAATGTTGGGAGCGCAGAGACGGGAGGAATGGGCACAGTGCGCATGCCGCTTTCATCAAGAATCAAGTAATAGTTGCCACATTCTCCTTTCTGTTTGTATTCGAGCTTAAGCACCTCGGCAATTCCAGATGAGATAAGAACTCCCTTAGAGTTCTCAGGACTATACTGGATGGCTTGCGGTATTTTCTTTAACTCTGACCGATCACGAACTGCCCTTAGTTGGAGGGATCTACGACCGGTTATTGTGTCTTTGCCCACCAACTCTATGTTCTCTGAGCTGTCAAATTTAGTAAAGAGAAAATCCCAGGGGAGTTCTTCACGCCACTGTCCAAGCTGTGCCTTCATTGCCTCAACGCCGCGAAAGGCTCTGATTTTGAAGACAAGTGCGGGTATCCACGCACCACAGTGTAGAAACATTGCTTCTAAGAGGGACGTCTTACCAACATTGTTGACTCCAGCGATCAGATTGATTCGTTCGAGAGAAGGAATCGTCAACTTGCGCAAGCACCCAAAGTTCTTAACTTCAAATGATTTGTACATCGGTTACCTCCTCGTGAGGCGGTGATGTATTCTAAATATAAAGACTCCTATCCGGTCCGGCAGTTTAACTAGTAGTTTAAAAAGGAGCGAACTTCTTCCTTGATTTCAGCCCATTAAAAGAAGTAAGGCGATTCCGCGCGCTCGGTTGATTTTAGCGGAGAATATTACAGTTCCTAAACACAGTATCCCTTACTTCAAAGCTGCCTTAAGATGCTCAATCAGTTCACGATCTTGATTAGTCCGATCCTTGAAGCTTTGCAGAGGGGTTACATCTACTTTCACGATGCCCCAAATGGGCAAGCTCTGCAATAGACGACTTAACTCCTCGTTGGATGATGCCTGCACGATAAACACAGCAGCCCTGGCTCCAGCCACAATCCCTCCAGCCAGGATTTTCTTCTCAGCCTCCATCTTTGCCAAAGCCTCCAGACTGGGAATAACCATCTGCTCCACAAACTGTATAGCCTGCTGAGGGGGATGCATCTCACCAGTTTCAACACTTTCCATGGTTACGAGATATATCATCTTACCCTTTTCCTGACCTTGAGGAACATTGACTGATAGGAAAAGAGCTATAACAGCCACCAATGTTAGCGTAACAATGGTTTTTATATTTCTACGCATAGTTCTTTCTCCTTATTGTTTTGTGTTTTACCTCGGGAGCGCCGTTTCTCCTATAGTGTATTTATGCACAAAGAAAGTCTAGACTCGTTGCAAACGGACTCCTGTCTGGAAGTCTGTGTATTATGGATCTGGTTTAAGTCCGAAAAGTGTTGACACTTTTGGAAAAGGTGTTATTGGGAGCGCGTACCGGCCTGCTTTTCATGTAATTGGCCATATTTTTCTTTGAGTTCACGAAGGAATCCCTCACGATTAGATAAGTACTTTTTGCTCAATTCTTCGCGAACCTTCCGCTGAAATTTCACCGCATCAAATTTCTTCTTCACGGATGACCTCGCAATGGTATATCATCTACACCATTACCCTGTCAGAAGCCCTTATGCACTCTGCCAGCAGCCGTACACCTTCCCTTATGTCATCGTGCGAGGGATAGCCGAAGGAGAGCCTAACGTAATTTATATCCTCATCCTTACAGTAAAAGTCCCTCCCCATAGCGCAGTTGATGCCTTTGCCCGCGACCAGTTTCTCTACTCCGGATATATCTACACTTTCTGGCAATTTAATCCATATAAAGAGGCCCCCGGTAGGACGGCTCCACGTACAGTAGCCGCCTAAATTTTCTTCCAATTCCTGGAACATTACATCACGCTTTCCCTTGAAGATGCCGCACACTTCCTTGATATGAGTCCAGAGATTCTCCTTGAGATATTCGGCCAAGATGCAGCTTGCAAGCGCCGTCGTCCCGCCGTCTATCTTATTGCTTATTATCCTCTGTATGATCTCTTCAGAGGCGGCGAAGTATCCCAATCTGATGCCCGGCCCCATTATCTTGGAGAAGGAGGCGAGATAAAGTGTAGACTTTGTGTCGTCCAAAGCGTACAAGGACGAAACGTTCTCACCTTCAAAGCGCAGATCGGCGTAGCAGTTGTCCTCAACGACCATAACGCCGTAATTGTACGCTATGTCAAGTAGCTCTTTCCTGCGAGGGTGGGGCATAACCGAACCGGTGGGATTCTGGTTTGTGCCGATGGTGTATATGAACTTGGGGGTTTTCCCCAGATCCTTTAAATCGCTCAGGGCACCTTCGAGTTCGTCCATCCTCATCCCGTCCTCATCGAGCGGGATTCCGACAATATCCGCGCCGTGGTGCCTGAAGGCTCTGAGCGTTCCTGAGTAAGTGAATTCCTCAGTGATCACAGGTTCCCCCCTGTTCACAAAGGTCTGGGCGATAAGGCTTATCGCCTGCATCGAGCCTGTTGTCAGGACTATATTATCGGCAGGAAGTTCGGCACCTTCGCGTCTGTAGAATCGGCCTGATGCGACTTCCCTCAAGCCCAGGTATCCTTTAGAGTCCGGGTAGAGGACAAGGCTATGTCCTATCTGGGGCAGAATCCTGGCCGCCGCTTCGGCAAGCTCGACGGAGGGGAAAGACCCCGGGTCGGGAGACCCTCCTCCGAAATTGTAGGTCTTCACGTAAATGTCCTTTCTTTGGAAGGCTAAGGCAAAGGCTGAGGCTAAGACCTCACTGTCTTCCCCTCCGCTCTCTCCTTGGCTTTCATTTTAAATGCTGTTGTAGTCCAATACGACTTTGATTGCGCCATCCGTCCTTTTCGTAAAGATCTCGAAGCCCCTTTGAACCTCATCGAACGGGATAACGTGGGTGACTATGGGAGATACGTCTGTCCTGCCCTGCACTATCATATCTATCGCCAGCGGGAAATCTCTTTTTACCTCCGGGCCTCCAGAACCGACCATGCTGAGATTTTTCCTCAAGATATCCTCGTATCTGAAATCGTACACAGGTTCGTCCGGCACTCCGAAGCAGAACACTGTGCCCTCATGCTTTACCAGATCCAGACATGTATTGATCGTGCCCGTCTGGTGTCCCACAGCCTCGATGACAAGGTCTGCCATCTTTCCGTCTGTAATATCTCTTACCTTTTGGATGGCGTCTTCCCTTATGACATTCACAGTATGCGTGGCTCTCATCTGCATGGCGACGTCCAGGCGATAATCCAGCAAATCGAGGCCGATGATCCTCTTTGCGCCCAAATTGCTGAGCAGGCTGTCCATCAAAAGTCCAATGGGGCCCTGACCGACTACTACTACGTTCCAATGGATGATATTCTCCAACTTCCGGAACGCCCATATTATCGTTCCCAAGGGTTGGGAAAGGACGATATGCTCCTTCTTTTCGTACCTCGGGAGATGCACGGTGCAATCTTCGTCCGAGGGAAAGTACTCCATCAGTCCGCCCGGACCAGCTGGTAGAGATAGGACTTCGTCGCCTTCCTTGAATTCTTTAGATCTGCTCTGGGCGATAACGCCCACGCATTCGTGGATTGAGGCCCCGGGGGGACGAGGGTATTCGGAGGCTGGATGTTCATAGGCAAACTCGGGAACATCGGTGCCGCATATCGCAGCCTTATCGACTTTAACCAGCACGCTCCCGTCCTTGGCGCTGGAAACATCAGGCTTTGCTACATCCACGATCTCAAATCTTTGTGGTCCCACAATCTGAGCCGCTTTCACGCTGATCTCCGTTGTGCATTAGAGTTGAAAACGTCGTCCTGTTCTTCGGGGATAGAGGATCTGATAGCTACCTCCACCTGTGGCAGAGCTGCAGCCACTGCATCCTGATCCACGCTCGATGCGAAATCCTTATATCCTGCCGTCTGGATAATAGAGAGTAGATTGCTACTCAACTGCTCCAGCGTCCACGCAACAGGGTCCGGAACTTCCCCCTTATCCAGATCCCTCTTATCGTCTTTTCCGATGGAGTCAAAGTGATAGTGCGGATCTTTCTCGAAGCAGTCGAATCTAAGGAGTTGAACTCTTTTCCCCTCGACCTCCTCAAAGACCTTAACGGCCGGGCCTCTGTCGCTTCCAAAGACTCGGTACTCCACTTCTAAATGGACACCACCTACGTCGAACGACTGACTCATAGTTTAACCTCCCTCTAAGGTCGCGGTAACCCCATCTCCAAGCTATCGTAAACTAATGCAATGATAGAATCGACTTATCTTTATCGTCAAGCGATCTGAACCAGAGAACGAGCATAGGCATTCTATTCTTTTTCATCGGATCAGGGAGCTTGCTGGGTCAACGGCGCATCAGGGACTTAATCTTGCGTCCAGTTTTCAAGATAGCTTCTGACATGGCGGACGTATATTTCTCCGTGACGTAGTAGGGAGTCAAGACTCCTCCAAATCCGCGTTTGAATTTGGCGATTGAAGGGATGTTCGCCCCCACAAAATCGAAACTATGACACTGAGAAGACATCTCTTTAAAGACTTCCGAGTACAGAAGCGAGGTCGCCCCACTGCTGTTGTATTCCGGGTCGGCCCCCGCTATCCATGCGTAGAGCGTCTTGAAGCCGTGCACGAAGACCACAGTCGAGACGGTGGCACCCGATGGTTCTTCCGCTGTGTACATACGGCAAAGACCCGACTCCTGAGCGGCTCTGTGGAAGACATCTACTATCCTATCGGGGACAGGCTGTACGCAACTTTTTTCATAGATCATTTTATATTGACAAATTAAGAGATTAAGATCGTCTTTTTGATGAATGGAAAAGCAGTTCTTTTGGGCTTTTCTTATGACAGTGTTCGTTCGGTTCTCAAATGCACTCCACAACTTGTCAGGTTCAGAAAGACCTATTCTGTAAGTGTATTTGACCTGGATTTGCCAGTCTCTCCAGATAAATTCCCGGATATCTTCTATGTCCGGGGAGTGAGAAAGGAGGATGTAGTCGAAGTCACTCTCCAATCTGGTGATTATGCCCGCGGTGGCCTTATGGCGTTCGGCTTCTACTTTCGCAGCACGTATGGCGGGAATGTGAGCGTATATAAATCCTCCATATGGGGTTAAGGTGGGCGTAGTGAATCTGTCCAACCGGGCTTTTTTTGTTCTGAGACCTGAGCAGCCTGCAATGAGGTTGCCCTTCTTGTAGCACCCGTAGATTACTATGTCCCCACCTGTGGATTTACGAGCGGCAGAGAGCCATGCGGACGTGGAAAAGACGGTGCCGCCGGGCGAATTTTCTACAAACTGATCCCACGTTTCCCAATCCTCTACTATTTCGACTTCGTAATTATCGGTCATTTTGCCTCTGAGGCTGAGGCCATAGTTTCTTAAAATAGCTCTTGACTCTCTCTTTAAAGACCTTCTTCTTATCTTTGAGACACAGATCTCGGATAGCCTTTCTGGATGTCCTTTCTGGCTCTTCTCTGATGAAGGAAGTGGCGCTTTTCTTCATATTGTGCGCGTGTTCCATCAGATTGCGGAAGGCCTCAATGTCTACAGGATCTTCCAATTGTTCGAGTATAGCGTCGTCTTCGCTGAAATCCCGTTCTTGTTCCCGCTCAGACATAGGGCGATGACCTCTCCCAGAAGAGGGGCGGTTAGAGTGGATCAATTCTTCACTCAGAGAATATATGAAAGCTGCAATCCGAAGTCAACTGCAAAAGGGAATAGCCTTGCAGAATCTTGAAGCCCTCACAAATCTGGGATGCATCGCCTTTTTAAAGTTGACTTTCCTGTATATCTATCGTATATTCAATGGTAAGGATGCTATTTGATAAAGTGTGGGGGTTGAATTGGCAATTCTACTATTATGGCTTTAGCAGGGCCGCTGTTTGTCTGAGGTGCAAGACAGATGGAACTCACAGATAGGGTTCAGGCGTTTATACTCAGGCATAATATGATATTGCCCAAAGAGAAGGTTCTGGTGGCACTATCAGGTGGACCCGATTCTGTGGCTCTTCTGGACGTACTCTACCGTCTGAAGACGGATCTGGACATAGAACTCCACGCGGCTCATCTGAATCACAGCCTGAGGGGCGCCGAATCAGATGAGGATGCACGCTTTGCAGAAGAGCTTGCACAGAGCATGGGGATAGGATGCGCAGTCGGAATAGAGGATGTCAAATCCTTTGTGAAAAGGACAAAAGTCTCTACCGAGAACGGGGCAAGGATTCTCAGGTACCGCTTCTTGCAGAGAGCAGCAGAGGATGTCGGGGCCTCAAAGATCGCCACAGGTCATAACCTCAACGATCAGGCAGAGACGGTACTGCTGCGTCTCTTAAGAGGGACAGGAGCCCGGGGATTAGGAGGGATACGGCCGATGAGGCAAAGCTCCATCATCAGGCCGCTATTGAGCGTGGAAAGATACCAGATAAAACGCTATCTATCAGAGCGCGGCTTGTCCTTTCGTGAGGATTCGTCAAATTCGGATACCAACTTTGCCAGAAATAAGATCAGAAACGAGTTAATTCCCCTTTTGGAGGAGGACTATAGCCGGAATATCTTGAAGATCCTTGACAGGACAGGCCACATCCTTCAAGATGAAGATGATTTTCTGGATGACGTCTCACAAAAGGTGTTTGAGGATGTGGTAGAAAATGAATCAAAAGGCAAGATCTTCCTCAACCTGGCGCGCCTTTTGGACTACCACGTGGCGGTACAACGACGCATCATAAGGATATGCCTGGAGCGGCTCTTTGAAGGAGAAGTAGGATCGGACTTTGAATCCGTGGAAGCTGTTCTCCTGGTTGCAGAAGGCAAAAAGGGGAAAGTCGATCTTCCAAAAGGAATCGGGGTACAAAGATCGGGGGGACTGCTGATCCTTAAGAGAGGGGCGATCCCGCCCTTTAGAACCAGGGTGAACCTCCCTGGACAGACCTCTATCGCCGAGTTGGGTGCGACTCTTCGAACTCGCATTGTCCCCTTCGCCGGGCAAGTCCAGATGTACAAATATTCCGATTCCTACAGGGCGGCGTTTGATGTGAATTCAGTGGGGAATTGCTTGGAGATCAGGAGCCCGCTTCCAGAAGATACGATGCGTCCCTTCGGGATGCACGGTCACAAAAAGATCAAGAACCTTTTGATAGATGAGAAGATCCCCCGTGTTTTGAGGGACGAAGTCCCGATCCTGTCGGACGAAAATGGTATCTTATGGGTCGTAGGCGTGAAGATAGATGAAACCAGACGTGTGAGTCCACAGACACAGAAAGTCTTGGAAGCTGAGTTTCAAAGCCCCTCATGTTTTGAAGCTTGAGCGCAGGAGAATATAGCTTATGAATCGGCCGGATAGTGAGGATAAAAATAAAAAGGACAAAAGGCGAAGATTACTGGTGCCGCGTATACCCCGGCGTGGAAAGCGTCAGGACGAAAACAAACCAAGTGAGGGGAGATTTCAGCAGGCGCTAAACGAAAAATCGCGGAAGTCCGGAGATCAGCAGGTTCCCCCTCCAAAATGGAGAAAGTTGTCCAAGACGTTCCTGTTCTGGATGCTCATCGTGATGATATTCATAGCGGTAACGAAGTTCTTTGACAGCGATCCGCAGCAGTTCGAGATAGACTACAGCGAATACAAGGAACTGCTACTGTCAGGAATGATCGCTGAACTCACCATAATAGATGCAGAATTACACGGGGTGCTTAAGGAAGATTACGAACCCACGGAGAGTTACGAACCTGGGGTAGAGGAGATAAAGAGACACTATGAAAACCGTTTTGTGGTGAATATAGGCATCGTGGATTCGGATACTATTAAGGAGTGGGTAAAATGGGGCGTCGTTATAAAGTTTGAGGAGAAGTCCTCAAACTGGTTGGGAGTTGTGCTTCAGATATTCCCGTGGTTTATATTCTTCGGCGTGTGGCTCTTCCTTTTAAGGCAGATGCAGGGGGGGCCAAAGGGATTGTTTTCGTTCGGAAAGAGCAAAGCAAAGCTCGTAGCTGAAGACAAACCCAAGGTGACGTTTAAGGACGTGGCGGGAGCCGATGAGGCAAAGCAGGAATTAGAGGAGATCATCGAGTTTTTGAAAGACCCGAAGAAGTTTCAAAGATTGGGAGGCAGAATCCCGAAAGGGGTGCTCCTTGTGGGACCTCCAGGTACGGGGAAAACCTATATGGCAAAGGCCGTGGCGGGCGAAGCCGAGGTCCCGTTCTTCAGCATGAGCGGGTCCGATTTTGTGGAGATGTTTGTGGGCGTGGGAGCGTCCAGAGTAAGGGATCTCTTTGATCAGGGAAAGAACAACGCTCCGTGCATTATATTCATAGACGAACTGGATGCTGTAGGAAGACACAGGGGCGCAGGGATAGGCGGCGGACACGATGAGCGCGAGCAGACGTTGAACCAACTCCTTGTGGAGATGGATGGATTCAACACCAACGAAGGCGTAATCTTAATCGCAGCTACCAATAGGCCAGATGTGTTAGACCCTGCACTTTTGAGGCCGGGGCGGTTCGACAGACATGTTGTAGTAGAAAGACCAGATGTGAAGGGCAGAGAGGGCATTCTGAGGGTTCATACCAGACTGAAGCACATTCCACTTGCAAAGGGTGTGAATTTGAAGGTGTTGGCCAGAGGAACACCGGGGCTTTCAGGGGCAGATCTGGAGAATCTGGTGAACGAGGCGGCTCTTTTAGCCTCCAAGCGCAACCGGAAGAACGTAACGACGCAGGACTTTGAGGATTCAAAGGACAAGGTTATGATGGGCGCGGAGCGAAGGAGCCTGGTGATCTCTGATGAGGAGAAGAAACTGATTGCCTATCACGAGGTGGGCCATTCTCTGGTCGCAAAGCTTATTCCAGGGAGCGATCCTGTGCATAAGGTGACGATAATTCCGAGGGGAAAGGCCTTAGGTGTAACGCATTTTCTGCCCATAGACGAAAAACATACTTATTCAAAGACCTACTGTCTGGGAAAGATAGCTCATGTTTTAGGAGGAAGGGTAGCCGAAAAGATTGTCTTTGGCGAGATGAGCACTGGCTCAGGAAACGATTATGAGCAGGCTACAAACCTTGCACGGAATATGGTGTGTGAATGGGGGATGAGCGATCGTTTGGGCCCTATAACCTACGGGAAGAAAGAAGAGGAGATATTCTTAGGAAGGGAGATAGCCAAGCGCAGGGACTACAGCGAAAAGACAGCGCAGATTATTGATGAGGAGGTAGAGAAGTTAGTCACAGGAGCCGAAAAGAAGGTGGAGCAGTTGTTGAGAGATAATATAGATAAGATGCATACTCTGGCTGAGACCCTTTTGGAGTTAGAGGTATTGGACGGTTCTCAAATAGATAGGGTCCTGGCTGGGGAGGACATTCGAAAGGTCAGGAGTAAGCAACCTCGAAGGAGAGGAAGTACGCCGTCTCGCACGAATCCTAGCAGAAGCCGCACCTCAAACCAGGATGGTAAAAGCTCAGAACGTTCACCGCATTCGGATTCAAAGGATACTCAAAAGGGCAAAGCGCCAGATTCCAAAGATAAAGATTCACAAGACGGCAGAGAGCGGGAGGATGTGAGCACTTCAAAGGAGCAGCCCCAAAACAGATAGATATAGCGTCAAAGCTTGACCCTGAATGTAAAGGACAAATTCGCAGAGTAAAAAGGGATGGAACGATGCCTTACAGACTACCAAGATGCGGCATCATTTCCATCCCTTTTTTGAATTGGGACGTAGAGAGCTTTGTAGTTCTGGAGTGAGAGATTTGGTAAGGACGATATGTCTGAAAAATAGAGACGACGTGGAAAGAGAGATGGGGCTTCTCGGCGTTGATCCGGGCGGACGGGCGCTGATGTCCGATAAGGCTCTCTTCAAAGTTGTGAAGATATATGGAGTATCCTCTCCGGCGGCGAATATCCTAAAGCAGGAGATGTTGTCTTTGGGAGGGGATGCAGGAGTGGCTAAGGGAGTGATAAACTGTAAGATTGAGAAGTCCGATGTGCTACTTATGGGAACTTTAAAGCAGTTGAACGAACTGGCAAAGAAGCTAAAGGCTCAGCCGTTCGGCTTAAAGAAGGTGGCTTTGGATCTATCGGAACATTTAAAGAGACAGGAGCGGGGGAATAAGTTGCAGATCCGGCTCAGGGACCGGAGCTTATGCCTTTCGTCCAGGACGCACATCATGGGCATATTGAACGTGACGCCTGATTCTTTCTCAGATGGAGGCAGATTCATAGAAAAAGATGCGGCCTTAGGGCAGGCTTTGCGAATGATAGCAGAAGGCGCAGATATAATAGATATAGGGGGTGAATCGACTCGTCCCGGATCAGATACTGTGCCTTTTGATGTGGAAGTGGAAAGAGTAGTCCCGACAGTGGAGGCGATAAGAAGAAAGTCCGATATTCCCATATCCGTAGACACTTATAAACCAACAGTCGCAAGATGCGCTCTGGATGTCGGAGCGGACATAATCAACGACATAAGCGCCCTAAGGGAGATGGAGAAGGATGTGGCAGCAAAGCCAGACTCTCTCGGCCAGAAGATGATAGCTGTGGCAACAGAATACGAGGCCCCTGTGGTCTTGATGCATCTTCTGGGAACGCCCAAGACTATGCAGAAGAATCCCTCTTATGTCGATCTGATGGGAGAAATATGGGAGTTTTTGCAAGAGAGGATCTCGATGTGCAGGCAAATGGGAATAGGGGAGGGTAAGATAATCGTAGATCCGGGCATCGGCTTCGGCAAGACGCCCGAACATAATCTGGAGATTATAAGAAGATTAAGCGAATTAGCGTCGTTGGGATGTCCCCTCTTAGTCGGTCCTTCAAGAAAATCGTTTATAGGAAAGACGTTAGACCTTTCTCCTGAAGATCGTTTGGAGGGGACTGTAGCAGCGTGTGTAATAGCCGCTTGTAACGGAGCAAATGTCCTGAGAGTTCACGATGTGAAAGAGACAGTAAGGGTGCTTTCTATGGCAGATGCGATCTCAAGCGGTAGCTTTGACCTATAAGACCTCCGCAGATTGATGCCCGTGTTCACCGATAGAATCAATCGGGGATTGAGGAGGAAAACAGGTTTTCCTTCGATTCTACTTAAACATCTGGTCAAGGGATCGGATGATTTGGCTCATGGGCACATTAATCTCTTCTACATCTTTCCGGGAAAGATATAGGATCTTTCCAAGTTCCGTTCTCTTCACCTCATCTGCAGAATTTGATCGTATTCGAAGTCTAACATGCGAAGTGCTTGGCGTCCCTTAGACTAAAGGCTTCCCCTCAACATTACTCTCCCCATGCCTCCCCAAAGAGTCGGAGCCAGTTAGCGCAGGATCTTGGTTATATCAGATTGGTTGTATCCGCGCTTCAGCAACTCCCCTGGAACGCTGGACAGCTTATCAGGTGTCTCCATATCTCGGTGATACCCTCACAGTAGATTCCTATCCAAACTCCTGTACTGTATGGCTTCGCCCACATGCTGAGGAAGTATGTGTTCACTTCCCTCCAAATCAGCTATGGTCCTTGAGACTTTGAGAATTCTGTCGTAAGCCCTTGCGGACAAACCTAGCTTCGTTATAGCCGTCTTTAAGAGTTCATTCCCCTTTTCGTCTATCTTGCAAAACGTCCTTATCTGTTTGGATTCCATCTGGGAGTTGCAGAACGTATCTGACAATCCTTTGAATCTGCCTTGCTGAATCTGCCTTGCCCTGTTCACCTTTTTCCTTATGAGCTCTGATTTTTCGCCTGTGAGTTCCCCGGATAGTTCCTTATAGCGGACTGCGGGGACCTCGATGTGTATATCTATCCTATCCAACAGCGGTCCCGATATTTTGGACAGGTATCTCTGGATCAGAAGTGGAGAGCAGGTGCACTCGCGGTTAGGATCGGAAAAATACCCGCAGGGGCAGGGATTCATCGCAGCGGCTAACATGAAACTTGATGGATAGGTAAGGGACACGGCAGCTCTGGATATCGTGACTCTTCCGTCTTCGATGGGCTGCCTTAGAACTTCCAGCACGGATCTTTTAAATTCGGGCAGTTCGTCCAAGAATAGTACACCGTGATGCGCTAAACTTACCTCTCCAGGCTTCGGATTGGGACCTCCTCCGATAAGTCCGGCGTCGCTAATTGTGTGATGCGGAGAGCGAAAGGGTCTAGTAGTTATGAGGGCTGTATCTTTGTCAAGGCGACCGGCCACAGAGTGTATCTTAGTCGTGGAGATAGCCTCCTCCTGCGTAAGATCGGGGAGTATAGTAGGAAGTCTGCGAGCAAGCATAGTCTTGCCAGATCCGGGAGGACCTATCATAATGATATTATGTCCCCCTGCTGCGGCGACTTCTATGGACCTTTTGACATGCTCCTGCCCTTTGACGTCCACAAAGTCGAGTGTGTATTCCCCGCTCTGTGCAAAGACCTGTCCAATATCGAACCTGAGGGGCTGTAGAGCAATCTCTCTGTTGAGAAATCCGACGGCCTCAGATAGGCTTAAGGCAGGATAGACCTCAAGTTGGGGTCCAGCCATTGCGGCTTCTTTGGCGTTCTCCCTCGGTAGGATAATACCCCTGAGTCCGCGCTCTTTTGCATCCACCGCCATAGAGAGAACGCCCCTTATCGGTCGGAGCGAGCCGTCTAAAGAGAGTTCCCCAACGAGCATGTAGTCCTGCAGGAAGCCCGGCTCAACCTGCTTTGTGGCGGCCAGAATGCCGACAGCCACAGGGAGGTCGAAGGCAGAACCCTCCTTCCTTATGTCGGCCGGAGCCAGGTTCACTGTGATCCTCTTGTGCGGGAACAAGAGGCCGGAGTTCTTAATAGCGGCGGCGACTCGGTCCTTGCTCTCCTTGACCGCAGCATCAGGGAGTCCGACTATGGAAAACGAGGGCAATTGTCGGTCTATGTCGGTCTCGACCTCGACAAGATAGGCGTCTATACCCAGCGTAGCGCTGCTTAATACTTTAGATAACATAAGGAAGCGTATCACAAAAGTGAAGATTTCTCCACGATTGTCCGTTCGGTAGACGTCGGTTATTCAGATGACGTCGCACAAATTGTCAGTTGCCAGAGTGATTGGCGTGAAGGTTCCTATGGGCAAGATGTCTTGTCCTTCAGCGCCGGTAGATACGCCGATTATAGTCGTCATAGATCTCGCGAGCACGCTGGTCTTCCTTGACCGCGGTGACCATTTCAGCGAGTGTTCTAATCTGATCCTGGAGGAATATGCGGCCTTTCTCGGCCGTGGAACTGCCGGGCGTACCGCGCGTCAGATGCGGCTGCTGGGAGATCCACGCCATCGGGGTATACATATGTTTCAGATGATCTAAGCCTTCGCGTGGTGGCTCATTTACGTGCCTGGCTTCGTCCATGTCCACCAGGTCGGGCTGGATGTGCAGCATCTCACTGGTCTCCCACTCGCAGGCGTGCCCGTAATCTGAAGACTCAAAGATCTCGTAGAACAGGTCTTTGTTCATGTAACCGCCGACTGCATCGGGGTCCTTGCCCCGGGCGTCGCAGTAGTAAGGCACCCAGTCCTTGCCTTTGTCGAGCATAGACATGACAAACTGCGGCAGAAACCACTTGTTGCCACCGTGCCCGCTGACGAAGATGATCTTCTTGCAGCCGTTGCGGGCGATCTCGTCGCAGACATTTTCGAATAGAGGAAAGAGCAGATGATTGTCTATGACTATCCCTCCGGGCACAGCTTTGGCTTCGAAGTTGCTGGAGAAATGGATGACGGAGAAGACGATGGCCGGAGCGAGCTTGGCGACCTCACCCGCGACGTAACGGGCGATGATGGCATCGTTTCCCAGAGGTAAGTGATTGCCGTGGTATTCGAGGACGCCTACCGGGACGATGCAGACGCCGCCCGTATCCTTGACGGCTTGCTCAAACTGATCGGCTCGAAGTTGTTCCCATTGCATGAATAGACCTCCTCAATCTGACTCTCAGGGCCGCCAGCGGATCAGCGTCGTGCCCATGGTCAGTTAGTTAGGGTAAAATGAGCACTGTGTCGAAGCTGCAAAGATGTGGACCGCAGCGAAGAACGAGACGAACCCGCGCCGGGCACCGGGTTTGACGAATGAATCGGGAACCATCACCAGTTGTGGACTATCAGGATGAGCCAGAGGACAGCGCCGTGCAACCGTACCGATGGGGCATAGCGTTTTGTTCAGATGGATTGTATTGGTATCTTTGTGAGGACGTAGAAACGCGATTAATCAGCAGAGCCTTACGGCATCAAGCCAACGTGTAGACGAGTTGGTGCATGCTTCAAGGTTGTGACGAAGATCGTTTATTAGTCCACTCGCCACGCCACACACGATAAAGCATCTCCGCTACTTGAATCCGTTTGTAAAGCGCGACACCCTGTTTGCTGATAAGTTTGTCCAATGCCTCTTTTGCTGCTGTGACTCTTTTATTCTACACGAATATACACTCCCTGCTTCTGACTCTCCCATGTATCTAACGGGATGCCAGTCCGTCTATCAGACGTCAATCGGATAACGCCCATATTTCCGCACCGCCTCGGACATTCGCGCAATTTTAGCCATCTTTGCAATGTGAATCATTTTTGAGCATCAAAAACATGAATCGCATTAGTAAAGAGAGTAGAATTCGGAATGAGAAACTTTTTGCCCTCTGCCTGAAGAGTAGTGTATCGAAGATCAATAACGATCACGATCCCCTCAAGGCCTGCTACAGAAATACGGTCATTGAGCTGAAAAGGGTGATAGATTAGGATAAGTGCACCTGCAAGGACATTAGAAAGGCCGTCCCTGAGCGCAAATCCAAGCGCAAAACCCGTAAGTCCCAAACCAGCCACCAAAGCGGTGATATTAATGCCCATCTTCCCCAGTGCTATCACAGCCCCCAAAATTATCAAAATGCCTTTGGCCGACTGCCCCATCAAATTGAAAACCTCTTTTCTACTTAGGGCAGCTATCTTATCGATGCGCCGAATGATGGTCTTAATAATAACGCCTGCTAACCAAAACGAGAAAAAAATAAGCAGACCAATCACAGCTCGAGGTATAAAAAGCGCTATTTGAGTTATCAGATCTTGCAGCTCTTTCAATATTCCTTCCATTTTTTACCCTCCCAGATAAGGCCCATTTCTTCTACTGTAAAGACAAAACCAATACTGACCGTTGCTCCTAAGGCTAAATAATCCGATGTAAATTGGTTCATTCTCCTTTCTTTATGCTAATTTATATTAGTAGACACTTTCGTATAACGATTTTGCGGGCGCTCTGAGCGAGGCAGTGTATTTCATATCTTAAAGAGCTATCCTCTCAATCTCCCCCGTCTCGGTATCGTAGAGACAAAAAGACGGCTCTCCCTTATTCCCCATTATCTCACCGGGGTTGACCAGTTTCGTCTCGTTTAATTCTTCGACCGATTGGATGTGTGTATGTCCGTAGAATACGACGTCGTATGCTCCCGAATCAGCGAGGGAACGGGCAAGGTCGGGAAAGTGATGTACAGCGATCTTCTTGCCATCGATCTCTATGTCAGCTATCCTTCCGTGAAGTGTAATGTTGTCTGTGGAAGTGGATTTTGTGGTCAGAAGGTATATATCTCCATCAACGTTGCCAAAGACGCCGTGCACAGGACCTGAAAATTGGCTCAGCTGGTCTATGATAAAAGGAGCACAGTAGTCGCCACAGTGGATCAGAACTTCTGCCTTTCTCTCTTCAATAGCACCCAGAGCTTTGGAAAGATTCCAGACGTTATCGTGCGTGTCGCTGATAACCGCTATTATCATCTTTGGCTTCCTTTCCTCAAAAACAGTAGACAGCGACTGCCCCTGCCTTCCCTGTATGCTGTTTACTTACTTGGAGCTATCTTCCCGTCAGGGATAAGCTTAGAGCTGTGGTGAGCTTGAGGACATCTCTATTTGCGGCTCTAAGGCGTCCTGATATAAGTTGAGCGAACTCCTTGTAGATGAGATAGCCCATGTTGGAGTCTTCTTTTAAGAGCCTGTCAAGGTTGTCCCTTTCGATGACAAATACGGTGCATTCCGTAAGAGCCACCACCGTAGCAGAGCGTTCGTCGCTGTCGAGCATAGCCATCTCTCCAAAGCAAGCGTGGTCTTTCCCCTCAAGGCGTATGAAGGACTTTTCTCTCTCTTCAAATTCTTGTCGAGAGACCTTGAGTGTTAAAGATTTGGAGACCTCAACCCTGCCGTCCAGGAGTATATACATCGTGTTTCCGATTTCGCCTTCGCGGATGATAGTTTCCCCTTCTTTGAATTTCGTCTGGGAGACGACGGTAAGGAGCTTGGCTATCTGCTCGTCGGAGAGGTCTGAGAAAATGGGCACCTGTTTTAAGAATTTTACTTCCTTAGACCCCGTCTTTGTCCCTGTAGTGATATCTCGGTTCATAGCCTGCTCGATTTGCCTGATCTATACCCCTCTTGAGGGTATCTGACTACTTTATTGTGATACGGTCGCGGGCTATCACTATAGCTTTATCGTCTTCGAGTATCTCATAATCATCATCGGGGTTAACAATGGTCTCCGCTTTCTTTTTAGTTTCTGCGCTTATGTCCCTACCGGCCAAAAGGAACTCTCTTTTTATGAATTGATCTATCTGCGAGGTGTCGTCGCTGATCATGTCCTCCAAGGGAATTCCCTGTTCCTCCGCTATGATCCCGATGAGTATGGCTTTGAATCGCTCTCTGTAATAAGAGGCCAAATCTTTGAATGTCTTTCCCACATATTCTTTGGGTATGTCGGCGCGCCAGATTTCGTTTCCGGGATCGTAGGTCAGAAGTTCTCTCACAGCTTCGGTTATTCCAGTAGACACGGCGGCAGATGCCAGCAAAAAGCCGCTGTACTCTCCTCTTATTATGATGTCGTCCACGTCTGCGCGGCGCAGATGCTGTGCGTTTTCCGAATCCAGAATCTCCGCGCAGACCTTAACTTCAGGCTTGATCGTCTTGATGGCAAGCGTGGCAAAAATCGTGCGTTCGTCGGTGTTGACTCTAAGGTCGCCCTCCTGCGTCTGTGCAAGGACTATAGCGGCTCGCGCCCCTGAGATATTGGCCCTTTTAAGAACGCTCTCCTGAACGAAGTCCCCTCTGACATAGGAGAGTCCCCTATCGTCGTATCTAAATAAGATCTCGTTGACCTCCTCTTCAGGCAGATCGTTTATTATCAAAAGATCTGCACTTTTGGCGGCCTCAAGTTTGATTAAACCACCTATGACTTCATCAGCGTGATGGTTCCATCCGCAGATAACTATGTGTCCTTCCAATGTTACGCTTTCCAAACCTCTCCCCTCCTTTATTCTCCTTGCAGTCATGATCGAGGCTATCGTAGCTGTAAAAAGGGAGATGAGGATCATCCCCGAGAATATGACGGCGCCGCTGGCTACTTTACTCCATGCAGTCACAGGGGTTATGTCCCCGTAGCCGACGGTCGTCATTGTGACCATAGCCCAATAGACAGAGTTCCAGAATGTGAGGTTCTCGTTGTTCGCCTTCTCGAGTGTAAGGAAGACGAAAGCACCGAGGAACATAACTGTGAGCATTAAAAGCCTTGTGAAAAACCCTTAGATTCAGAAAGTAGTATAGAACAAGCATTGATAAAGCAGCTCCGATGTATTATATTATGTTATTGATAATATTATACATGGAGGAAACAATGACCCCACAAAAGCAGGAACAGACAAATCCGATGTTTCACTATTTTCAGATGGAGGATTTAGTTCCCGAGGATCATATCCTTCGTCAGATTGATGAGGCAGTTGATTTTTCATTTGTACGAGACGTTGTATCAGATTGTTATTGCCCTGACAATGGCAGACCCGGTATTGATCCTGAATTAGTTGTTCGAATGATCCTTATTGGCTATCTGTATAATTTGAGTGAGAATCGGCTCTGTCAGGAAGTGGGGATGCATGCGGCATATCGGTTGTTTTGTCATCAGACATTTGATGATGCGGTTCTGGATAGGAGCACGATCAACAAGCTTCGCAATCACAAGTGGGCATCCAGTGGGTTGTTTGAACGGATAATGCGTCAGGTAGTCCAGTGTTGCATAGATGTCGGTCTTGTGAGCGGTAAACACCTTAGTGTCGACGGCACTCAGATACAAGCTGATGCTTCAGTGAAAAGTATTGAGCCGATAGAACCCCCTGTTTCTCTTGATGATTATCTCAAGGGAATCGGTTTTGAAGGTGATAAGACAAAGGGTAGGTCCGGGCATCCTCAGGATAAAGACTTTCATGGTGAAAAGTGGACGAACCAAACACACCGTTCGACTACAGACCCCGACGCGCGCTTATACAGCAAATCGAAGGGCAAAGGGGCTTTTCTCTCGTTTATGGGCCATGATCTGATCGACACAAAAAGCAGAGTAACCCTTGAGACTCAGGGCACGCAGGCGACAGGGACAGCAGAGCCCGAAAGTGCCCTTAAGATGGTAGATGACCTTGAAACATACACCATGCCCAAAGACATTCAGACACTTAGTGCCGATACCGGTTACGGTTCTGGTAATTTTATCGCTGATGTACTTGACCGGGGAATCATACCCCATATTCCTCTGCGAGCCGATGAGAAGATTGAACCGATTCCTACATGGAAAAACAAGACAAATTCAGCACATATTCAGGCCGAACGGGATAGAAAAGTGTGAGAGGCGAAAGCCAGAAATCATGCACGGTCTATCTCATTAACAGCTGACTACAAACTCTCCCGGAGACTCCGTAAACGCAGTGAACATATCTTTGCTGAAGCCAGGCAACAACACGGTATGGGACGAGCCCGTTATAGAGGACCAGCCTCACTGAATGAACAGTTGAATCTTGTTGCAACAGTACAGAATCTCAAGAGGCTTGTATCTTTCATAAGAAGGGGGAAAGCGTCTATGTGTGCCCTGCCTGTCAAAGACAGTGCATCCTGTTCTTCAAACAGCTCCTGTTCCTTGCTGACCAGAACTCTGATAAGACTATTTTGCTTATTCCACAGCAAAACGATACGATATGCTACTCTTTGACCCATAATCGGCGCTTCAGACGCTGCCTGGGACATAACTATTTCACAAGGCTTCTAAGGCAGCAAGAACAAGGACGTTGGCTCGCCATATGAACTGCCGAATTCTTAGAATGTATTTGCCCATAATCCAAAGCACTAGTCGCACACGGAGTGCACGTTGCACCACCTTCAGATAGCGACATTTCGATCGCTATAGAGTGGCTCTAATTTGCCGAGCGCAAGATATACAAGGATTCCTATAATAGCCCCCGTGCCGACGCTGGAGAGGAGGAACATAGGTAGAAGAAAGATGATCTTAACACTTTTTATTATAACCAGATATGCCAAAACAAGCTGGGCTATGTTGTGGCCTAAAGCACCGAATACGCTGACGCCTACTGGACTGAAATACCTTCCCAATCTTTTCCCAACAAGATTCATCGCCGTAAGGCTTACGATAGCTCCTCCCAGGCTGAGTATGAAAGTTGGACCCAAAAATGAGCCTGAAAAGAGCCCGCCGAAGAATATCCTGACCCCTGTGACCAAGGAGGCGTCCTTGATCCCGTACATATAGAGACAGAGGAGCGTAGTTATATTTCCCAGTCCGAGCTTCATCCAGGGAAAGGGTCTGGGGACGTAGGCCTCAAAGACAAAGAGGATCAATCCTGCCGAGGACAGCAGGGCTATCCTGGTTATCCTCTCTGCAGACGATGCGGACACTACGGAGGATATGGCTACTTTGTGGTGCGGTTTCACCTGGATATGGCGTCGGGCTCTTTCCATCCTTTTGCTGTCCCTTTGGATATTATCAAGACTATCTTGTTGGGGATGCAAGCTGCTATCTGTCCTCCTCTGTGTATCCATCCTGTACTGACGCATATCTTAAAAGGGCATGGAGAATCTATTACTTTCGCTCTCCCTCTTCCTACACTGACTCTAGTGTCCCCAAGGGGACCTGATATTGTAAGTGTGTTTTCATCTTTGAGAGGATATTCTCCGAAGAGGCGACCATCTCTCTGGACGATCAGCAAGTCTCCCTCTTCCATTAAGGCGGCAAGGACAGGTACGCTGACCAGACCTGCAATTAACAGCGCCCCTATCAAGATCTTATCGGGGAGGGTGAGCATGCTCATCTTAATGGCACGACAAAAGTAAAGATGGACTCATCGTGTCTATAGCAACGCTTCCAGGTCATGGCTTGCACCGAGGCTTAGTATCTGGCTGCGGGTTACGTCAGCCGCCTTCAAAGGGGAGATGATGTCCTTTGAAAGGTCAGGCACATACGTCTTGATGAATTTAAGGGATACATCAGGCTCAATAGTGTAAATGCCTGCTGCTGCTGGGATAAGTACGGTTTCGCCTTTTCTTATCCGTTGGGATCTGCCGCCGCCTTGGAAGTAGTCGTCAACGTATATGCGTCCGCTCCCTTCAAGTGCAGATAGAGCGTGAAAGGAGCGACTGTGTGTATCCTCGATTATAAATTTGGCACAAGTGATCAGTTCGATGGCGAAATATCTGCAGGCGGCGATGTAACTTTTCCGGCATCCGTCTCTGTCAACAGTAGGGAATGCTTTTAGAGGATCACCCATAAACTCGAAGTCTATCACATCTAAAGCCTCGGCGATATGCAGTTGTCTGGGCTTTCCGTTAAAGCCTGCCCTTCCCCAATCGTAGAGGCGGTAGGTAACGTCGGAGGACTGCTGTGTTTCATAAACGATGATTCCGCCACCGATAGAGTGGACGCATCCGGGAGGGACGAAAAGTGCGTCTCCGGGTTTTACGCTTACCGTTTTGAGGCTATCCTCTATCTTTCCACTCTCTATCGCATGGACGAATTGTTCTCTTTCTACTCCACTTTTAAGTCCATAGACGATCTGAGCTCCCCTTTGAGCGTGGATCACGTACCACATCTCGGTCTTTCCGAACTTACCTCGCTCGTTCTTTTGAGCATAACAATCGTCGGGATGGACCTGGACGGATAGCTTCTCTTCCGAGTCGAGGAATTTGATTAAAAGGGGAAAACCTTCACTTTTCTCAATATCGACCTGATATCCCAAAAGCTCCTTTGGAAATTTTCGACAGAGGGAATTAAGAGTCCAGCCCTTGTAGGGGCCATTTTCGACCCTGCTGACATCCTCTCCAAGGTCTGCTATCTCCCAGGATTCCCCTATCCTCTTGCGGCCCGGGAGCTTCTTGTCCAGAACTTTCGCAAGGTTTCTATTCCCCCATACAGCTTCCTTAAAGATGTCGTAGAATTTCAACGGATAGATATGCATCTCCTCCCATCACCCCTCTCAAAGTAGAAAGGCAAAGGTGGAGGCTAACATGGGGTATCCCCTTCACCTTCGCCTTCCGTTTGTTCTGGACTCTCTTCTCCATTGTCCTTTTCCTCATCCTCTCTCTCATCTTCGGTCTTTTCCTTTTTCAGCTTGTCCACTTCATCAACGTAGTTCATTCTGAGCTCAAAGAGGACGTGTTCTAAGAACTTTTTTTCCTTTTCGCTTAGGTTTCCTTCGGTCTTGACTTCGAGCATTCCGAGTATGTCTATAGAATTTTTGGCCTGTTCGAGGTCTTTTTCGATCTTGTTAGTTACGGGATTCATAAGTTTTCCCAGCTGCTGCATGGCTGCGCTTTGAAACATAGACACTAACTGAAAAAATAGGATTTCGTTCATCTGTTCTTCGGTAAGCGCCTCCCCATTTTGTGCCACAGTCTGACCTCCTTAAGCGTCTGGTCCATCATATTGAGATTGCTTCGCTGACCCTTCGCTTCGCTCTGGGCTTCGGACGACATTCCCCGGGACGTCGGAATGGAAACCATAAGGATAAAAAGCACTACCCCAGCATAAGACCGAATAACTGTCTTTTCGAATATGGCGTTTTGTCTGTATCTTTCCGGCTCATCAGGCGTCTTCTCCTTCCAGCGAGGGAAAAGAATCTAATCCGTTTTATCTATAAGAGTCTATAGACCAAATGAAAACTAAAAAAATCAACACCATATGTCAAGGAAATTCGTCTCCATATATGTAGGGGCGAACCCACGTCTTCGCCCCTACAGTGGACAGTAGACCCTGTCTAATATAGGGCAAAAAAATCCCCCAAGGACGACTCCTTGAGGGATTTTCGATCCATATCTTGGGACAGGATCAGAAGAAATTAATGCCAAAGAGGTATCTGTGTCTATCAATCTCTATTAAATTGATAGGGGTTCCGTCAGTCTGTGAGATTACCCGCTTGGCTCTATCTATCCTGAGGGGGCGAGCTACCATAAAGAAGGCTCTCAAGGGGAGCCTGTAGAAGGTGAACATCTGGATGTTGATCTCCAGGCCCACGTCTGTCAGGAAATCTTCTGATCTGATGCTGTCCATAAGCTCATCAAACTTCTCAAAGTTCCACGAGGCTCCTGTGTCAAAGAAGAAAGTGGCATAGAGCTTATCAAAGTGCATATTCCAAAAGTGGGTCTTCATATTCTGGAAGACGGGGAATGTGAAGGAGGCCCGTGTGAAGAAGTCCTGTGCACCTTCCAGAGTGAAGTAGGGATAGCCCCTCAGCGAGCCCCAACCGCCCAGGTAGAATCTCAAGGGCCAGAAGAAGACCCCCTCTAATCTATTTCCATCGTCAGGTGGCTGCTTAATTTCTTTGCCCCTGTATCTGATCCTGCTCCAAAGGGAGAACGTAGTCCTTCCCGGAAGTCCGATGCGTTCGTTCCAGCTTAAGATGTACTGGTTTATACCTAATTTCGTCTCATCGGATCCTAAGATGTCAACCGCCCTACCGTCAACTGAATTGAGCGTTATCAGCGAATCGGCCACGGTGGACTGCATCCTTGTATAACTGAGCTGAATTGACCTTCCTGTGGGGTTTATCAAGAAGTCCTTCTTGGGATTTCGCTTGAAATACCTCCAGGATACCGTGAAATCGTTGCTCTTGAAGTATGCTAAGTCCTCCTTGGCGCCGTAGATATTTATATCGTCGAAATTGATCGTAGTATCTACAGTGGACTCGGAGACCCCGAATAAATCCGCCATCTGATGCGTGAGGTCATGCCTTGCAGTAGCTGATAGGCGACCAGTTATATTTTCAACCCTGCCGGCTGTGTCTGTGCGGAGGATATGCGGCTCGACTACACGGACAAAATCTACATCCCGGCGTCTTTCGCTAAATCTCCAGTTTGAGAACCCAACTGAGAGGGACTGCCTCCCGGTGATTCTGAAATCGGAACCTATAAAGAAGATTCTGTATTTATTCTTGAACGTGAAGTCACCCTGCAGTGGAGAAACGACGACTCCACTTGCATCAGGGATAAAAACAGAAGAGTCAGGATCGTCGGTGCCAATTGGGAAGGGCCAGGGGGAAACGCGAGCCAGCGTGTCCGGGGGAACGCTCGATTGGATTAGTCTGTTAAGGGTGAGGTGGCGGAAGAAAATGAAGGGGCTCGGATCGAACGCTTTACGTTCGGAACGGACTCGAGGGAGTCCCATACGATAGGAAATTCGGAAATCTGTGTTAATATCACTACCTTCTTGCAGGTTCTTGCCTACGGTAACCAGCCCCGATACGAAGTCCCTTCCGATGACGTCTCCCACACTTGCAAAAAGACCTCCGGTAAGCTGTCTCGGCGAAAAGTCACCGCCTATGAAGGGCTGACTTATGGTGAGGATAGGGACAAAATTGGACAGGAACAGGTCCCCTCTGTATTTTCCAATATTATACTCCTTGCTCAGTTTTTCTCCGTTGAATATACTCTGGTAGTCCCTATCGGCTACGTAGGATATGTCTGTTTCTTCTTCGTAGCCGTCTCTTTGCAGGCGATAGATGCTGTAGTCGGCAGCGTGGTATCCGGCATAGACTATTTCCACTCCATCGCCGGTAATGGAGGGACAGAAAGCCCCGCCGACCACGTTGGAGATCTTTTCGACCTCTCCGCTTTCCAGGGAGTATTCGTATATGTTGAAGGTGCCGTCCTGATCCGAACTGTAGATGAGCCCGCTCCCGTCAGGCAGCCAGCAGGGATCTCTCTCGTCGGCTGTGCTGTTGATTATGGCCTCAAAGCCCGAGCTATCCGAATATGCCACGCTGTCGGGGAAGGATGTTCCGTCTTTTTTGGCCTCCTTTTTGGAGAACGTAGGGGCATCGGCATCTATGATAGCTATATCTCTGTCCTCACCTCTGAACACAGAAAAGGCGATCTTTTTTCCGTCGGGGGACCACTGCGGGCTGTAATACTGGGTCCCGTCGTTGTTGTGTGTGAGGAATTCTATGTTTTTGCCGTCTACATCCATCAAGCCGAGGTTGTTGGTGCCGTCCTTGTTGTTGACAAAGGCTATTTTCGACCCGTCGGGTGATATAGCGGGATATTTAGCTCTCAGTCTCGCGCTGATCCTCCTCTCCTCTTGCAGTTCAAGGTCGTAGATGAAGATGTCGTGGTAGCCGCTGTTTTTCAGTCTCGTATAGATGAGCTTTACCCCATCGGGGGACCAGGAAAATCCGCCGTTGACGCGCTTGTCCATTATAACCTTGTCTTTTCCGGTCTCTAAATCGAACACTTTAAGCTTGAGAATGCGGAAGTCCTCTCCTTCGTTGGAAAGGTAAGCTATTTTGTTAGAGTCGGGTGAATATTTGGGAAAATAGTCGAGGTATCCGCCGTCAATGATCTTTTCGCCCTCTCTTTCGGAGGTCTGCACCTTTCGTGCAAGCTCGCCGTATTTCTTCTCCAGACTCCTCTTCCAATCTCTATAGAGGTCGCCGGGAGACATTCCTGTAACCTTCCTTATGGATGAGTTGAAGTTCAAAATCCCGACGTTCTCCACAAGCTCCTCCACCTTCCCCTCTCCGAATCTTGCGTGTATATAAAGCAGAAAGGAGTAACCCTGGTTATAGATCATCTCCCAGTGCAATCCATCTTTGTACAAGACCCCCATCTCGTCGTAGGAGAGGAGATCGTCCTCCAGCGTTGCCATCCTCAGGAGCATATCTCTGTGTGTGTCCCAGGAGTCGTAGCCAATCTTGTAGTCTTCAAACTGGGCTATGCCCTCCACTAACCAGCCCGGGGTCGCCAGATGATATATAGGAAGGCTCAGATTAACGTCTGGATTCTTGTCGGATATTTGCCACCGAAGAAGTGCAAATCTAAAGGGCCAGCTCTTCCTGGCTTTTCTCAAAGATAGGATGTGGGCAAGTTCGTGTGTCAGCACGTGCCTTATCCACCTGTGGGTCCCTCTCAGCTCGATGTCCATACCTGTCGCCCAGATCCCTATGACGCCGGCGTTGTAGTCCGCATACCCGTTTGAATTGTCGGTATTGTCCATTATGAGGATGTAGATGCGGCTGGAAAAGTCGTCGTAGAAGTTAAAGGCGCTCGCCATAGGCTCGAAGACCTCTTCAGCTACCTCTGCGACTCTCCTTGCCGTGCCCTCTGTGCCGGTCCTGTAGAGTATTCGGAAGTGGTCTGTCTCTATCTGGTTGAGCTGAGCTTCCGAGGGGGTATATAGGGACGCTATTACCAGAACAGCTAAGAATATCCCCCCTAAGGACTTTAATATGGAACGGCAAATTGGCATTTTTGCATCTCCTTTTGGTTGTCTTTATGAAGCTGGCCCCAGCAGGGCAGTTTTGAGGTACTACATAATGTGTAATGACACCTAAGTGGTTTGTAAGTTCCCAAAATTGGTCTGTCTACTGTCTGTAGAGATTCAGTAAGGGCTTTCCCCAAGTGTGGTGGGTCAGGCATTTCCCCTCGATTCAATCCCCGATTGAATCTATCGGGGAGGGCTGACGAAGTAATCTCAACTGTCTACTGTACAGACAAGAATGTCTGTTATACTGTCTGTCTTGAGTCAGTTTCACATAGCGTTTTCCCCTCTCCTTATGCAGGAGACAAGATGTCCATCCCCTATGTCCTTTAATTGGGGCACTATAGTTTTGCATTGCTCTATCCTTTCGGGACATCTTGGATGGAAAGGGCATCCTGAGGGTATGGCAGCAGGGCTCGGGACGTCTCCTGTAAGGACTGTCCTGTCTTTTTTCTTCTTCGGAACTGGTTCGGGGATTGCGGACATCAGGGCTTGTGTATAGGGATGTTGTGGCGATGCGTAGAGGGCTTTGCGGTCTGCCATTTCCACGATGCGCCCAAGATACATCACGGCTACTTTAGCGGATATGTGTTCTACTACGCTTAAGTTGTGCGCTATGAAAAGATAGGTCAGGTTAAATTGGTCCTGGAGATCCTGCAGAAGGTTGAGTATCTGAGCCTGGATTGAGACGTCGAGGGCGGAGACCGGTTCGTCCGCGACGATGAAGTCGGGATTTACAGCTAAGGCTCTGGCTATTCCTATCCTCTGTCTCTGTCCACCGCTGAATTCGTGGGGGTAACGCCGTATATGGTCGGGCGAAAGGCCTACAACCCTCAGCAGTTCGGCTATTCGGTCCTTTATCCCATCCTTGGGGACAAGCTTGTGTATCTTTATGGCTTCCTTCAACATACCTCCCACGGTCATTCTGGGATTAAGGGAACTGTACGGGTCCTGGAAGATTATCTGCATTCTGCGACGAATCGCTCTTATTTGTTTTTTCTCAAGGGAAAATATGTCTAGCCCGTCGAAGGTGACTTTTCCCCCGGTGGGGTCTATGAGTCTGAGGATGAGTCTCCCCGTCGTAGTCTTACCGCAGCCGCTTTCGCCTACAAGTCCTAATGTCTCCCCCTTTCTAATTGAGAGGGATACTCCGTCTACGGCTTTGACGTGGCCGATAGTTCTGGAAAAAACCCCTTTTTTTATGGGGAAATATTTCCTAAGGTCTCTGACCTCTAATATCGTGTGGTTCTTTGTCATAGCTGTCGCATATGAGAAGTAGGGGCTAACATATGAGTGGTGAGTCAGACATTCATGCCCGAGACGCCCGATCTATCCCTATTTCCAGGTCAGGCCCGCGGGTCTGACCCTACTGCTTTTCCCCCTCTACCGCCGATCCCCACCCCCGATTGAATCTATCGGGGGTTACTGGCTACTTGTTTGAGGTTGTCCACTTCCTCTATTTTCCAACACGCCGCGCTGTGGTTTTCTCCGATCTTAAAGAGCGGTGGTTCTTCCACTTTGCACCTTTCGTCTGCCAAACTGCATCTGGGGTTAAACCTGCATCCGGACGGGAAGTCAGCCGCGTCAGGCACGCTGCCGGGGATAACTAAAAGCCGTTCTTTCTCCTCGCCAAGTTTGGGGATGGATTCCAAAAGTCCTATGGTGTAAGGGTGCTTTGGATCGTTGAATACTCCTTCGACATCTGTGTATTCGACGATCTTTCCGGCGTACATGACGGCGACTCTGTCTGCAACTTCCGCTATTACTCCAAGGTCGTGCGTGATTATCAATATAGCCATGTGGAATTCTGCTTGAAGTCGTTCAAGGAGTTCTAATATCTGGGCTTGAATCGTCACGTCCAAGGCTGTTGTGGGTTCGTCCGCGATCAGAAGTCCGGGGTTGCAGGAGAGCGCCATGGCTATCATGATCCTCTGTCTCATTCCTCCCGAAAGTTGATGGGGATATTCGTCCACTCTCTGTTGGGGGGCAGAAATACCCACCATTTTTAACATTTCTATGCTCTTTTCCCTGGCTCCTTTCTTACTGAGCCCCTGATGGAGGATGATGGCCTCTGCTATCTGGTTTCCGCAGGTGAAAACAGGATTAAGAGATGTCATGGGTTCTTGAAATATCATCGAGATGTCGTTCCCTCTGACTTTTCTCATTTCGGATTCGCTGATCCCCAGTAAGTCTCTGTCTTTGAAGATGACCTCACCTCCCTCAATTCTTCCAGGGGGATCGGGAATGAGCCTCATTATGGAAAGAGATGTCACGCTCTTCCCGCAGCCCGACTCTCCAACTAAGCCTAGAGTCTCTCCCTTTGCTATTTCGAAGCTGACTCCATCCACGGCTTTAGCCACTCCGTCATCCGTATGGAAGTAGGTCTTTAAATCTTTTAACTGTAAGAGTGAGTCATTCATTGCATTTATTTTATCTCCCCCTTGGGATCGAAGGCGTCTCTTACTCCGTCTCCCAAAAAGTTGAAGGCTGTGATGGTAATGAAGATCACCACTCCTGGGATGAGTATCCACGGGTGGCGCTGGATGTTGCTTGCGCTCATCGCTACACTGAGCATGTTGCCCCAGCTCGCCTGGGGTTCCCTTATGCCGAGGCCTAGAAGACTCAGAGCCGCTTCTCCGAGTATGTATCCAGGGATGCTTAAGGTGGCCGCCACAATAGTGTATGAGAGCGTATTAGGCAAGATGTGACGGACTACGATTCTGAGGTTGCCGGCTCCGAGGGCTTGCGCGCCCTGAACGTATTCTCTTTCCCTAATAGAAAGGACGAGTCCTCTTATGATCCTTGCAAGTCCTGCCCAGCCTATCAATCCTAAGATCATGACGATCATAAGATAGACTTGCACAGATGAGAGCGAAAGAGGGAAGACGGCTCTCAAGGCAAGGAGGAGGTAAAACCCGGGGATCATCATTATCACTTCGACAAGTCTCATTAGTATATTGTCAGTCTGTCCTCCGAAGTACCCTGAGATCCCTCCGACTATGGTTCCAATGGAAAATGAAACAATGACTCCTATAATGCCGATTGATAAGGATACTCTCCCCCCATAGAATATCCTTGAGAAGATGTCTCTTCCCTGAACGTCGCTGCCCATTAGGAATATTCTTTTGTCTTTTTCTTTCAGACCGAAAAGGTGCCAAGCAGTGGGGATGAGTCCCAAAATTTCGTGCTCCTCGCCCCTCACAAAGAGGTATATATATAATTCCTTTTGCGGCGTGTATATCCTTTCGTATGTCTGGGGATCGAATTCGACTTTATAGTCATAGACGAAGGGCCTGAAGCTGAAACTTCCGTCCTCTCTGAAAAAGTGAATGGACATTGGGGGATGATACGGTTTTCTTTTGTGCTGAAGATCATAAGGGTAAGGGGCGATAAAGTCGGCGAATATGGCCGAAAAGTAGAGGACAGCGAGAATAATTCCGCCTGCAGTGGCCGCTCTATGCCGCCTCAGTCTTCTGAGCGATATGGCCAGTTGAGACGATGATTTGACTTTAGGTTCTTGGGACATCTTCCTATGTATTAGTGTTAATCAGATGACACATGTCAGACACAACTGGAAAACTCTATTCCCCTGATCACCAGACAACCGAGTCTTGTCTCTTTTGCTCGGAGTCTTACAGAGCTATCTTTACACAAGCTGTGCGAGCAGGCCTCCGTCTATAATAAAAGGTGCCCCTGTAGCAAACGAGGATTTGTCCGAGGCTAAAAAGAGGGCGGCTTCGGCTATCTCTTCAGGTCTGCCCACTCTTCCTACGGGTTCTCTTTGTGATATGTTCTCGAATTGCTCCTCCTCGTCTCCCACAGCTCTCAAATTGGTTCTCATAAGAGGCGTTTCGACGGCTCCGGGCAATATACAGTTCACCCTTATATTGTCCCTTGCATGTTCTAATGCGACCGCCCTTGTGAGTCCGATGATGCCTGATTTCGAGGCAGCGTAGGAAGTAACGTGCGTGCCTGTCGCAAAGCCGTGCACAGACGCTGTATTTATTATCGAACCGCCTTTCCGCCTGAGCATATGAGGGATGGCGTATTTAGAGGCTAAGAATATGGCTTTCAAATTGACGTTTAAGACCCTGTCCCAGTCCTCCTCTTCGTGATCTAACAGGCTCTTGAAGACTGCTGTGCCTGCGTTGTTGAAGAGCACGTCCAGACCGCCGTAACTTACTACGGCTGTGTCTATCATATCCCTGGAGTCCTGGGACCTGGAGACATCCGACTTGAGGAATACGGCTTGGCCGCCTATTCTTGCGATGGACTCCACAGTCTCGTTACCGCCCTCTTCGTTTAAGTCAACTGCGACAACACTTGCTCCCTCCTTTGCGAATAGCTGTGCTGAGGCTCTTCCGATTCCCGAAGCTGCCCCAGTTATGATAGCTACTTTGTCTTGAAGTCTCATCGGAGTTCCCCTCTTTTTATCACTCCCCCTTGATTCTTTCAGGGGCCTGCCACTATCTCCTTGCCGTCGAAACCGATCGATCGCCGATAGATTCATTCGGGGACCAGATGCTCCATGACCCAATCAAGTAATCTGCCACGAAGATGCCGGAATGAGATGATATCTTAATTATAATATCCGTGTCAACAGAGTAAGAGAACGCTACTTGAGAAATCCATCGGATGTGAAGTTCTATTTCGGAACTAGAAGGCCCGCTGTCCATATCGGAGCCGTATTCTCATTCTTAAAATATAGAAGAAACATGCTAATGTAAAGGGATTTTTGTTCACACCAGGCATATCCCAGATATATTCAATCGGAGAGAGCAACACAAGACGCTTGATTTTAGGATATTAAGAAGTATATTAGGTATAGCCTCGAAAGACGAATCGGGGATCACGGTGACAGTCTCACTTATTAACGGCACTTTCAATTATAATGCACAGACCCACTGCAGACATATCCGAAAAGGGCGTATCCCTTACCTTTCTGGCTACCACGTTGATGATTATCGCTGTCTGCGGGATAACTTACGAACTTATCATCGGTACTGCTTCATCCTATCTTCTGGGCAACAGCGTCCTGCAGTTTTCCATAACTATCGGCCTTTTTATGACATCTTTTGGGATCGGCTCTTTTTTATCCACAAAGATCAGGACGAAGCTTTTGGAAAAGTTTGTCTCTATTGAGATCGCTATCGGAGCAATTGGGGGAATATCCGTCATCGCCCTGTTTTCCACTTACGCTTACACCAGCGTCTATAGACCAGTCATGTACCTGTTCATCCTCTCTATCGGCACCATGATTGGACTTGAGATTCCGCTCCTCATAAGGCTAGCAGACGAGTATAACTCTAACCTGAGGGTAACGTTGGGAAATATGCTCGGATTTGACTACATCGGCGCCTTGTTGGGTTCGGTCGCTTTTCCCCTTATTCTGCTTCCCCATTTAGGACTCATTAAGACGTCAATCCTAATCGGCATCGCCAACGTGGGGGTCGCTCTTGCCTGTGCGTTCAAATACAAAAGGCAGATGTCAAAGGTGCGCCTTTTAAGCCTCTTGTGCGTGTTGTCCACTATTCTGCTTACAGCCGCTTACCTCTGGTCAGAGCCAGTAGAGAACTACATAGAACAGCGGCTCTATAGATACCCTATTATCTTAAGGAAGCAGAGTCCGTATCAAAGGATCGTTTTGACGAAGGCCAAAAAGGACGTGCGGCTCTTTCTGGACGGAAATATACAGTTCTCCTCCACAGACGAATATCGGTATCACGAAGCTTTAGTCCATCCGGGAATGTCTCTTTCTCTATCCAGAAAGAACATTCTCATACTCGGCGGCGGAGACGGTCTGGCGCTAAGGGAGATCCTAAAATATCCAGATGTGGAGAGCGTGACGCTCGTGGACATAGACAAGGACGTAGTGGAAATCTGCCGGACGCATCGGCTGATTTCGGACCTAAATGAGGGAGTCCTGGAAGATCGTAGAGTCCGCATAGTCCAGCAGGATGCATATCAGTTCTTGAGGACTACTCCAGACCTCTATGGCTTCATCGCCGTAGACCTACCTGACCCGAACAACGAGTCTGTCAACAAGCTTTACAGCAGGCACTTTTACTTCATGCTCAGAGAGCACATAGAAGAAGGAGGCTTCGCCTCGCTCCAGAGCACGTCCCCTTTCTTTGCAAGAGAGGCCTTCTGGTGTATAAACAAGACGATAGAATCTTGTGGATTGATCGTTCGCCCTTACCACTTGAACGTGCCGTCTTTCGGAGACTGGGGATTCAACCTTGCCTCCAGGACGGACTTTAATATAGACGATATACGAATCACTGTACCTACCAAATTTCTGAATACGGAAACGGTCTTTTCCATGTTCGGATTCGGCAAGGATATAGACTCCGTGGAGACAGAGCTTAACACTCTCATCAAGCCTGCGCTTTTGTCGTATTACGAGAAGGCATGGAGACACTGGTAGCTCACCCTCTTACCTATTCTTTCTTCACGGTCAGCACTGTCAATGCGGCGACGCCAAGCAACCCTCCCGATAGAATCAATCGGGGCTTTCTGTCACCGAAGAAACCATATATGTGACCGCTTCGGTACGAACCCCCGATAGAATCATTCGGGGGCAGGCCCCCATGGAATGATTAAGACAGATTATGTGAGAAAGTTTCTCAGACACCTGGAAAACGCTTCGCACATCTGGCTCAGTGCAGGGAGTGAAGGCTCTGCGACCAGCTATGCCAAAACTTTTTCACAGAACGTTAAGGGAATATTCAAGAAGTTTCTATAGCGACTCACCCCGGCTGATTACTGTCACAAAGGCTCGCGGATTGATGTCCCCTCGAACGTCACAGGTGAACCTCACCAGGTTCTCTCCGGCTTCGACGACAGGCGCGACCCCTTCTGGAACTACCTCACGGATCAGTTCACCCTGGGGACCGTAAAGCTTGCAGTCTGGAATCGAATGGAACTCCAGGTAGCATCCGCTCTCAATATCTGTGGGGAAGAGAATCCTTCTGTCGCCCACAGTGACTGCGGGATTGCTGAGTGTGGCATTGACCAGCGGCAGGGCCTTGATGGGACTTAGGTAGCAAGTTGCCGCATCGTTCGGAGGCAGGTTGTTATACCACAGGCAAAGGGCTGCCACCTGGTCGTATTGCACGCGTTCGCGGTAGATAGCATAGGCGTCGCCATATGGCCACGCGTAATCGGCGTAGCGGCCTCCCTCGGTCTCGATCAGCTCAAAATAGCGCCACCCTGTGAAGTCGACGATAACGTAGTGCTCGCCGATGCCCGCAACTACATGTTCGGGGCTTCTTATCTGGAAGTTCAGGACTTCTCCTTTGCCGTCGCCATACACCCAGACTCCGAGGCCCTCAAGCTCGCTGAGGTCAATCGGGGGCGAGAACCTCTTGCCGACCTTCGTCCACGCGCCCTTCCGGCTTGACCGACTGCTCGACGCCGTCAGGAAACCGCTGCTCGTTCCGGCTTGCACAATGTCCTTCGACATCCGCAGGTCTACCTGAATATCAGACTCGGCTTCCCGATCGTCGAAATCCGCGACATCCTCGAAATCGGCCAGCGTCACATTTCCCGCTGCATCGTAGGGGCCGGCGGCCATCAACGCTTCGATGCGCAGACCAACGGGCTGACGTTCGAATCTATTATAGGTCTTCCAAGCGTTGCTCCACATGTCCATACACTCCACTTTGTGCTTGGCGTACTGAACGCGCTGGAACTGGTATTCTCCGCGTGGACTCCGGATCAGCGTAAACTCCTCACCCCGTGCCCTCAGTTTGGCCTTAACTGATTCTGGAAAATAGTTCGAGAGGCGCAGTGTTTCATAATCTTTTATGATGTTGGCCAGCCTGGATAACGCCGGAATCTCATGGGCATTGTCGGGATCTATGCCCATCAAAGATAAGCTGGCGTCAGTCCCGAGACACTTGCAGCACAAATACTCGATGTCATCCGGGAATGTCGGCTCGCCCTGAGCCCCGGACCAGGTCTTAACGGCCCACCACCCCAGGTTCACCGGCAGGTACATACGCTGGTAGCTCTCGTTCGTCTTGCAGTGGATATCTATAAACTTCTTGTGACTGCGCCTCGGATGATCCCAGGCCCCCATGCGGGAGCGGACGAACCAGAGGTGATGGTGGAACGTGCTCATCTCCACAAGCGCCGGCTTCTTCAGTCGCTTCCACAGCTCAAAGACGAACTTCGAACCGTAGTGCCAGCCGTTTTCCTCGCCTCCCAAGACGTCCTCGCCGTCCAGAGCATCCAGGTATAACATGTCGAAGCCGCATTCGTTGAAGGCTTCCGCAGTCTTGGCCGCCACTTCCGCAAGGAGCGTGGAATCAGCATCGGACACGAACAGCCCGTAGCACTCCTTGAGATGGTGTACCTCATCCCTTTGACGTGGGGTTCGACGCGAGTCCGTAGGCGCCTCTTTGGCAGCCGGTGAAAGCGTACGGCGGATCCCTGGTGACACCGGTATACGTAATGAGCTCGTTATCGACCTGCAGCGTTACGCTGTTGCGCACGACAAAGCCCGTGATTGTGGACGTATCCACTGTTGACTCGACTACAGGCACCGCGACATCCTTTGGCGTCAACGGCTCGGCCAGAGTGAATGTCGCATCCATCCCCAGACGCGGGTCAGGAACAGGGGTCACCCATGGGCAACTCTTGTCGATCAAGAATGAATAGGTGTGCAGGCCCGCTGCGATGTCCGCGGCGTGGAGCCTGTCAATCACGGCCTTCAGGCTGACCAACCCTTGCGGGTACATCTCTGGATCGGGCAGGCAGTCTCCAAATCGGAAGGAGCGTCCTCCGTGGAAATCAAGCTGTTTGAACCCCAGGCTCTGGACCAAGCCGATCCAGTCGTCTACTGTCTCCTCGGTAACGTCGCCAAGATTGAAAAGATACGAGCCTTTGTTTATAGGAGCATCTAACGCCCACGGCCCGCCGATGGCCGAGTGAGGCAGCTCTTCAGCGGCACTTACCGCCTCCTGCAACACCCTGCGAAGTTCGCTCTGCGGACAACCGATCAGGGCCACCTTGGCACCGGGAAATGCGAATCTTGGATAGCACGCTGCTCGGAGATGGCTGTTCGGTCCCGGCAATTCAGGGACTTTCGTCTGGATATTCAGGGCAAGTGCACAGGCGGCGAAGGATTCTTCCGACACTCCTCCAAGCGTGAGTCGGATGTCGGCGAACACCAGCTCCTCCACATGCTCGTCTCCCACGGACACAACTTCCAGGATGAAGTAGCGGTCATGGGCGACAACTCTTATGACACCGGTCACCCCTGATTCTCCAAACTGCACTTCTATTTGCCCATCGGTGTAGGAGACCGATGAAGCATCGTAGTACCCGCCTGTTTTCTTCACGCGGGCAAACGAGGATCTGGGGTTCTGGACGCAATAGTCTATCCCCGTTGACTTGTCCACAAAATGGAGATTCCTGCCATCGCTCTGAATGACGTACTTGGCGTAACTATTTTCAATGTCAATGGTCATTGGGGCCTCCTATGCAGATGAGTTCAACATGCTTTCTAATGAACAGTGTTCTATGATCAACTGTGCGGCGGGAATAAGAAGTGAAAAAGAGGCCTGCCCTCCCCGATAGAAGCAAACGGGGATCATTCTTTCGGGGGTCTGTAGGATGGGTCAAGGGAATAATCGGCTCGCCGAAGCTATATCCAGCGCGCACGATCAGAGGGCTGTCAAAACCTGTGTCAGTCGTAGTCAGCCAAGGAATCGGTTGCCTTTCAAAATCAATCCTCGATAGATTCAATCGGAGATCAATGTCCATATCCGCGTCTGCAGCAGGAGGTGCCAGCCGCATAACTGCATCCGCGCCAGCTTCCCAAGCGGCCTGGAACGCAGCACACTTTGAGGCGTGGAGATACGCCAACAGCCAAAGACAAAGGGCGCTCTGCCGTTAGTAGCTTCGACCACAGGTTCCAGATTCCTGATGCGCGCTGATACTCCTAAAGAATAGAGTTCACCTGTAGGTAACATTTGTGTCCACATAACGATGATAGTGCCAGATAATATGGCAACAGATCTCTCCCTGCAACGCCTTACGGCGCGGCCCGGCCACTTTCTTCGCACTTCGTCCCTCTGTTAGAAACGCTGCGGCAACGCGCACAGTGCCCTCACCAGGCAGTCCACCCTCCATCGACCAAAAGATTCTGGCCCGTGATATAGCTTCCGGCATCACTGGCCATCAACAGTAGAGCGCCTTTCAGTTCCTCCGGTTGTCCGATACGTCCCAGTGGCACCTTCTCTTCCAGCCGAGGGACGAAACCAGGGAACTTTGCACACGTTTCCGGCTTTGGAAACGGACCTGGGCTGATGGCGTTGACACGGATATTATACTTTGCCCAGTAAGCCGCCAGATGACGGGTCAAATGGATCAGACCGCCCTTGAGGGCATGGTAACTGGCTGGACTGTTGACTGATAATCCTTCATAGGCGGTGGGATAACTTGCCACGACGCCGTACATACTTGCGATATTGATAATTGAACCTGAGGCCTGCCGTTTTCGCAGATGGAACATCACTTCTCGCGCCAGCAGGAAATAGGCGGTGACACCTATATGATACGTCTGATCAAAATCCTCAGCTGTGGCGGTATCAATGTCCGGTGCTCTGCCACCGTAGGCGTTGTTGACCAGCACATCGAGCTGGCCCATTCGTTGCACCACCTCGCCTGCGAAATCAGGGATAGTATCGGTATCGCCTTGACTGAAACCCAAGCCGAGGTGGCCGCTGCCGGGTAGGGTGGCTGCAAACTGAACCGCCTGTTCCGCGTCGCGGCTGCTGACCACTACCCGGGCGCCAGCCTCGGCCAGGGCTCGGCTCATGGCCGACCCCAGCCATCCACATGCCCCTGTCACTATGGCAACTTTGCCTTGCAAGCTAAAGAGATCCAGGATATTGCGTTCAGTGCTGTTCATGATACTCCTCCATCCGTTGGAGAGTGTTCTGCGGCATCTTTCCCCTGATTTAATCGGGGCGAAGGATGTCCTCAATTCCCGATAGATTCAGTCGGGGACAAGGACCACGCCGTTCATCCCTGTAGTATGCCTACTGTTTGCTCTCCACTTATTTAGCTATCGGACAAGCCGGCGAAACGGTTCCTTCTTGGTATCACCAGCTAACAGACCCTCAACATCCCCAGTTTCCAGTCCGGACTTGATCACAGTTAAGGCTTCGGTCGCCGCCTCAGCCGTCAGGCGGATATCTTCTTCAGTGTGGGCCAGGGTCGGCTTGAACCCCATAGAGAGGTGAACGCCCCTCTTGGCCATTTCCTGGATGAATAGCGTTGAAACCTTGGGGTGCAGAGCTTTGTCAGGAAGATCCAGAGTGATGGCCAGGTCCGTGTGGAAGCCCGTACAGGCTCCGGAGAGGCCGGCGTCGGCGATAGCCTGGTTTATGCTCGCGCGCAATTTCTCGCCGATTTCTAAGAAGCGAGCCTCAGAGTCGCGCCGCTTCAGTTCTCGAATGGTGGTAAGGGCGGCAATTAGGCCGATGTTGTCGCTCCAATAGGAGCTTGAGACAAACATGCGCTTGGCCGGCTCCATCACCGCCCGTGAGCCAACCACAGCGCCCATCGCGTAGCCGTTAGACATGGCCTTGGCGACAACCGTCATATCCGGGATAACACCAACGTAAGCTTGCACACCTCCGATCGAGAGCCGCCAGCCACAGGAGACCTCGTCAAAAATCAGAATCACGTCATGCGCTCTGGCAAGTTCTTTGACCCCTTCCAGATACCCCGGCTCCGGCAGCTCGGAGCGGGCCGGTTCCATCATAATCGAAGCTACTTCACCGCGATGCTCTTCCAACAGATGCTCCAGCATAGCCAGGTCCCCATAGCTAAAGGGAATGGCGGTGCCGGCCAGCACCTTCGGCACACCGATTGGCTCAATCCCCGCAAATGGAAATTCGCCGGTTTCGGGATCTACCAAGTAGTTTGCCGCTTGATACCAGTCGTGCCACCCGTGGTAGCCGCAGAATAAGATCTTGTCTCTGCCCGTTGTCCCCCGGGCAATGCGAGCAGCCACTGCACAGGCTTCGCCACCTCCTTTGGTGTACCGGACCATCTCGGTACTGGGGATGGTATCGATCAGTTCCTCGGCCAGTTCAATCTCCAGGGGACTATTTAAGGTGTAAATACTACCGCAGGCTATCTGCTCCTTGACTGCCTGATCTACCACATCATCGGCGTGGCCAAGGATGATCGCTCCGACTGCGTTGACCCAATCGATGTATTCATTTCCATCTACATCGATAAAACGGGAACCTTTGGCCTGTTTAGCATAGATGGGGCTGATGCCGTCAGCAAACCGACTGGCCCTGCGGCTGATAAGTTGAGTCCAGCCGGGGATAAGTTCGCCTGCACGTTTGTAGATTTCCAGGGAACGGGTAACGCTGGGGTACTCGGACATGAATTACTCCTCCTAATTCTTCTGTTTGTGCCACAATCTGGGCAAAACATTCCACTATTTAGTTCTCTTCCCACGGCCCAAATTTGACCAAAAAGATAGTTGATATGTGGATGAAGTCTCGGATATTATTTGGTGATAGTCTCAACGATCTACAGATTCAGCGGTGAGGTGCAGATCAGTATCTCCATTGTCTCGTCACCTGTGTTTTCCACCCCATGTTCACACCAGGGTGGTAGGTGTATGAACATACCCTCCCGGACCTCTACTCTCTTGCCCGCCAGAGTCACTGTACCACGCCCGTACAGAATGACGTAGCGCTCCTCTTTGTGGTGGCTGTCAAATTCCAGCACAGCGCGGGGGCACGTAGAACATCGCCAGTCACATATAATGCGTCGGCGCCTCGGCGTTGACAGGAAGGAGAACCCGCACTCCAATACCATCACAGCCGGGATACTTTACCGGCACACCGTCCTGCACGGTGACAATAATGGGCTGCACCGGCTCGTCGGGCCTCGGAATACCAGGTTCGCCCTCGTATCCCTTAAACATGGTTATTTTTGCAACCTTTCACTTCCTTGCTCCGAACGTTGTCACCAACAGCGCCTGTATCCGGTCGACCAATCGCGTTCACGACCAGGACAGCACGGTTGATATATCTGGTTGGGGCGCACTGCGTTGACGAGAATGCTCGGAGGTCCTAATTCCATCGCTATCCAAACTAGTGGAGAAAACAATTTTATCGGCTACCCCAGGTTGCTTAATCGGTGTCGCTTTCCAGGGGAGCACTACCAAGAACTACTTGGCCATCGCGATTACTCTACCAACCTAAGTATGGTCACCTTGCGCGTGGACACGTCAAGGACTTGACCACTGGAAGACCTTAGAAGGCGGAAAAATCGTATATTCGGAGTCGGAAGTTGATCCATGAATCTGCTCATCAATTTATCATGATAGTAGACATTAGAAGCCTTGTGAAATAGTTATGTCCCAGGCAGCGTCTGAAGCGCCGATTATGGGTCAAAGAGTAGCATATCGTATCGTTTTGCTGTGGAATAAGCAAAATAGTCTTATCAGAGTTCTGGTCAGCAAGGAATAGGAGCTGTTTGAAGAACAGGATGCACTGTCTTTGACAGACAGGGCACACATAGACGCTTTCCCCCTTCTTATGAAAGATACAAGCCTCTTGAGATTCTGTACTGTTGCAACAAGATTCAACTGTTCATTCAGTGAGGCTGGTCCTCTATAACGGGCTCGTCCCATACCGTGTTGTTGCCTGGCTTCAGCAAAGATATGTTCACTGCGTTTACGGAGTCTCCGGGAGAGTTTGTAGTCAGCTGTTAATGAGATAGACCGTGCATGATTTCTGGCTTTCGCCTCTCGCACTTTTCTATCCCGTTCGGCCTGAATATGTGCTGAATTTGTCTTGTTTTTCCATGTAGGAATCGGTTCAATCTTCTCATCGGCTCGCAGAGGAATATGGGGTATGATTCCCCGGTCAAGTACATCAGCGATAAAATTACCAGAACCGTAACCGGTATCGGCACTAAGTGTCTGAATGTCTTTGGGCATGGTGTATGTTTCAAGGTCATCTACCATCTTAAGGGCACTTTCGGGCTCTGCTGTCCCTGTCGCCTGCGTGCCCTGAGTCTCAAGGATTACTCTGCTTTTTGTGTCGATCAGATCATGGCCCATAAACGAGAGAAAAGCCCCTTTGCCCTTCGATTTGCTGTATAAGCGCGCGTCGGGGTCTGTAGTCGAACGGTGTGTTTGGTTCGTCCACTTTTCACCATGAAAGTCTTTATCCTGAGGATGCCCGGACCTACCCTTTGTCTTATCACCTTCAAAACCGATTCCCTTGAGATAATCATCAAGAGAAACAGGGGGTTCTATCGGCTCAATACTTTTCACTGAAGCATCAGCTTGTATCTGAGTGCCGTCGACACTAAGGTGTTTACCGCTCACAAGACCGACATCTATGCAACACTGGACTACCTGACGCATTATCCGTTCAAACAACCCACTGGATGCCCACTTGTGATTGCGAAGCTTGTTGATCGTGCTCCTATCCGGAACCGCATCATCAAATGTCTGATGACAAAACAACCGATATGCCGCATGCATCCCCACTTCCTGACAGAGCCGATTCTCACTCAAATTATACAGATAGCCAATAAGGATCATTCGAACAACTAATTCAGGATCAATACCGGGTCTGCCATTGTCAGGGCAATAACAATCTGATACAACGTCTCGTACAAATGAAAAATCAACTGCCTCATCAATCTGACGAAGGATATGATCCTCGGGAACTAAATCCTCCATCTGAAAATAGTGAAACATCGGATTTGTCTGTTCCTGCTTTTGTGGGGTCATTGTTTCCTCCATGTATAATATTATCAATAACATAATATAATACATCGGAACTGCTTTATCAATGCTTGTTCTATACTACTTTCTGAATCTAAGGGTTTTTCACAAGGCTTTTAGTTCGTCCTTTTCTTTTCTACCGAGTAATTTCAGCATGTATGTATCCTGATGTATCCTGAAAGGGATGATCTCCACATCAGACAATCCATCTGAGCGATGGAACTGCACTCTGAGAATGAAACCGGTTTGTGTTTGTTCATACTTCTGATCGAACACACAGTTTCCCAGACTGTAGGCAATAAGACTGTTTCTCAAGCGTTCAATCCCCTGCACCTAGTGAGGGCCATGTCCCACAACGAGATTGGCACCCATCTGAATTGCAGTATGCGCAAAATTCGTCTGGGCTTCCGAAGGATGGCTTGTATATTCCGTGCCCCAGTGAGGATATGCAATCACACAATCAGAGGTTTTTTTCGCTTCTTCGACATCCTTGAAAAAGCTTGTTAGAGAAATTACTGTATATCCTTTTTGGCTGTCAACCATCCGCAATTCGTTATTATCTATCCAGATAGAAAACAGTGCTATAGTGAATCCTTTTGTTCTGAAAAGTGTGGGTTTTGATGATGACAGTCCCGAAGGTTTGATACCGTTGTTTTCAAGTGTCGTGATAGTTGACCGGACACCTTCTATACCGTAATCCATTGCATGATTATTCGCAATCGAACAGCAGTCAAAACCTGCAAGTTTCAATCCTGCAACAGCTTCTCCGTATGCGGGGAAACGAATGACTTCGTGGGTATAGGTTCCAGTGATAAGCGTATCGACGAACACGCATTCAAGGTTGCCGATTGAAATATCGGCAGATGCAATTTCATGATACACAGAGCGGAAGGGAAGCGCCGGATCAGCTGCTTTCTGCATAGCCCTACCGACGTGCCTGCCGAGCATAATGTCACCGACAAATGCTAATGTGATCTCTTCTTCGGCTTTCTCTGAAGAAATCGAACATGAAAGGACCATAATGTTTAGAGTGACAGCCAAAAGAATCAGTAATAATCGTGTGGGAATTAACCTTACCATAGCGCTATTTATCCACCCTGAAACTGTCAGTCCAAACCGGTAATGCCGGTTCTTTCCCCTTTTTGAGCATGGTTTTCCAATCCTCATCAGTCAACCGTCGCCCTTCAACAGGAAATTCGTAATAGGTGAAGACGCCGCCGCGGTTGATCTGTTTCTTTCCTTCAATTTCGACAATCACATCCATCTCACGGATTCTACCCACAGCTTCATGAAGAATTCGATTATTCAAACGGTCGTTGGCAACATCAGCAATAAGCGAAAGTTCCTCATGAAAAATTTGCCGAGTTGCCTCATAGAAAAATATACACAGATACTCAATTTCAGAACCATAGCGCCGTATGAATTGGTAATCATGCTCGCTAAATGACTCCCCTCGTAACTCTAATTCCGCAAGTACCTCGAGACGGTCAACGAGTTTTCTGAATTGTTGTGTTTTTGCAGCAAGTTCAGCAGGCAGCAGCCCCATATTTTCAAGGCCGCTGTAGCTCAGGTCGATCAGGTTGTTCAGGCGGCGAAAGAATTCAGGATTTGGTTCTACATATCCTTTAGGCTTCGGAATTACCGGCTCCCAACCTTCCCCACCCTCGCCGGCCTCTGCTGAGCTCTGCTTCACATAGAGAATTGTATCGTGACGAAGCTCAGTCCAGCTTGCAAGGGCGGTGGAAAGGCTCTTATCCTGCCAAGCATCATTACGCATGAACGGAGGATAGATCTCATCAAACTCGGGTAACAGTCCCCTGAGCATATAAAGCCAGCCCCAGTAGATGTTTTTGTTCCAATCTTCGATACTCACTGACAAGAACTCTCTTTTAAGGTCGGTAATACCGGTACTGAACTTTTCATACTTAGTTGCCTCGAATACGCGGTCAAGGATGTCATAAGCCCTCTCCGAGCCGAGTACAGCCATAATGTCAAGCCCTCGTGGGAGAAGCCGTGGATTGTCAGAAGTACCGACCTCGGGGAAAACGAGTTTTTGATGAATGTAGCTGTCCGGTGTGAACCGCTGAGGCATGAATCTGAACGATCTGTCGTCCTGGGGTTGAATTCGAGGTCCCTCCTGCTGGCTGACTCGTGCCAAAAAACTGATAAGTTTCTGTTGCTCATAGAATTCTTCATTCGTATGATCTACAAATATTCCATCCATCAAGTCTGCATACGTCTGGACATGAAAATCATCGCCGCCGCCGACAAAAAAGGACATCGTTGAAAAAAGTTTCTCCCAGGAATTGAGAAAATTCGGATTCTTCAAAAGCAAGTGGGTAATAATTAGGGCTCGGCGAGTCTCAATTAGAGCCTTTTGAGGATTTTCACGGGATTCAGCTCTGAACTTAACCTGCCCGAGCCATAGCATAGCCTGAAAATACCTGCCCAGTGTCTCATTTTTTGTATAGTGTCCGCGGACAGTGAATTGTGTATAATCGATTCTTGTTCCCAGGACCGGCGACATGGTAACACCCTGATGTGCTCTTATAAATGAAACCTCCAGTGCTACACTGTCGTTTACGGTTTCCTGTGAGTTGGTCAGAAGATTTTCTGCCACACTGAAGAAATACTCCAAAAACAACAGATCATCTTTCATGGCCTGTGTTGTAGCTTCGTCTGAAAGCGAATGGATTTCTTTATGGCAGTTCTCCACAAGCTCTTCGAGGAGGGGATACAGCTCTTTCTCTTCAACTATTCTGAGTGAGTAGTCAAAAAACAGATGAAACAGTTCGAGTGTGGAATCCACTGTGATGAAGAGGGGTATCGGGTAATCGTTATACATGCTGTAAGATTCATAAAACCGATGAAACAGGTGGTGCTGTTTACCGGTTACAACAAACCGATTTTGATTGAGCTTATCAGCCTGATGCTGGGAATAATTCCGGTACTGCCTGAGATTGGAAACATTATGAAGAGGATAAGACACATCCTGAACAATCAGGCAATCATCTCCCTTAATAGCAGAAACAAATACAAACCTGCCGCCGTCCGGAGACCAGTCATAATCACCTGTCATTTCATAATCTAATACTAAAGGTTTTTCATCTGAGCCATCCAGAGCAGCATAATAAAGTGTTTTCTTATTTTGTGATGGTTTACGATATGTCAGTAAGGTTCCGTTAGGGATAATCTGCGGATTCTTTATGATACCTTCAACCGGTATTTGATGAATACCTTTGACTTTCTTCCCCCATTTTTGGCTGTTCCATCCCTCACAAAGTATCTTTTCCTGGCCTCTCTGACGTAAATAGATAATCGTGAGACCTTCAGGTGACCACTCAGGTTGGTCAAAGCTTTCCTTTTCTGACTTTCCACCGACCACAAGAGTAGGAAAAGATCCATCTTCTCCAACCATCCAGATCGTGCCATGATTATCTTTTACTGAATTATAGAGAATCGTATTCCCATCATACCTGTTCTTAGGGCCTGTTCTGTTAAAGTTTACGTTATGCCACTCCAGGGGAGCACAGCGTGGATGGAATTTATTAGATTCTCCATCTGACGTAATTTGAATTTCCCCTTTCCCGTCAGCATTCATGATCCAGAGTTCATAGGTACGAGACTCGTTTGTGGAATACACGATTCTTCTGCCATCGCTCATCCAGAATGGATCAATCTCATCAGCCTGAGAATCGGTGACTTGAACTAGGTTCTCACCGGTTGCATTGATAATCCATATATCATGGTGGTCGTTATCGCCTGCAGCGAAAACGATCCGTTTACCATCGGGAGAGAATTGAGGATTAATTACGTTTTGTAGCGGGACCGAAGCACCGAGAATCTCTTGGTTTTCAGCAATGACGGGAAAGTAAAATGCAGTTTTTATTGGTTGCTGTGATGGAAACGCCATAAACGATTGACTTTCAGAAAATACCGCCGAATCTGCTTGTATCTGTGTGGGCTCTGAAGACTTATTTTTGTCATTCCGAAAGAAAGCAATGTCCATAATGCTTAAGGTGATTCCACCCCGGTTACTACCGGCCATTTCGGAGTCAGTTTGCACTACGGCTACCGCAGAGGTCTGCGATTTGGTATGATAGTGAAGTTCCCAACCAAGAATACTGGATAGTATAAAAACTGCTCCATACATTACTATTGTTTTAGTTTTCATTGCAGCGCCTCTTTTGGTTTAATTTCCATACCACTGACGGCATATCGTTTTTTCCATCATCGACCGGCAAGTTGAATATCACCATAACCTTGGGAGTCTTTTAAGATTACTGATAATGTAAATGGTTTATCATCGAGGATTATTTCTGTCAACAGGTCGAATCCGAAACCGTTCCAGGTATAGACACACAGATACATGGTATTGCGGTTCTTTCGTCCGCGTTCGATAGTAATAAGCTCCTCTGCAGCGTCACCTGCCACATTACCAAATGCAGCGCATTCAAACGGCTTGCTCAGAAACGTTCCGCGCCACAGGGCATAGAGGTGATCATCACGCCAGCCATAGATATGGAGGCGGTTATCCTTTTGGGGATCACGGGGCTCTTTTTTATAGAGGGTGAGAGCAAGTTCATCGAAACCGTCCCCGTTGACATCGGCAAGATCGATGGAACGGATCGGTGAGGGTGGGCTTTTCCAGAGCAGATCCTGACTGTTTCCATTCTGCCGATAAATCTCGATATAATTACTGTCAATGGCACCACTGACCGGTGAAATCAGCACAATCCGGTTACTATCTGTGATGCCTGTTAAGCATCCGGTGCAGGATTTCAGGATTCGGTGAGAACCGGTTATGTCGGCCATACGGGAGCGCACAACATATCCGGTCAAAAGTCCGGTTAGTATAATGAAGATGACAATACTGTTCAATCGAAATAGCATGTGCTATTTTCTCGGTAGTAATCTGTTTTACGGATGGTTATGTCTTGTAGTTCGCGGTCTGATGTCTTGAAATAAAGATTACTTCGATAAACCACTCTGGACAAATATGGCACTGAGGATTTGGAATAGGTTCAGGGAAATTTCGAGAACTTGATAGAGGAGCTAGTTTAAGTAAGAATAACCTTCGTAGTTTCTGCGGACATAAGGAAGAAGCCACTTACACAACAAAGCTGACGGCTTCTAATTACAAGTCTTTAGCTCTGATGGGCTATGTGCGATTCGAACGCGCGACCTTTGGTTCCGGAGACCCAAAATGTTTTCTCCTCGTGTTTCCTGTTGTTCCCTAACTCTTTACTTTATTTAGGCTAACAGCCTCTTACCTTTTACGGTGTTTCTTTGTTTTTCACTGTGTTTTGGCTCATTCCAGTAGAAATTTAGTAGAAGAGTCTTTGAAAAATCTACCTATGGCTATTTAGTTTTCACAGATACGTCCGCAGGTATGAGCTAAGTAACGTATCCAGACTAATGGAGGCTTTCTCACTTCCAGACTGAAAACATGATGCTCTGGTCTTTCGCAATTCTCTATTGACATCCACTATTTTATATTGTATGTTCACACCTAATTGATCGACACCGCCGGGCACCTGGCTCACACAGTGCAACGGCACAGTCCTGAGCTGCAAAAGGTATTCCTCAAACGTGTCGAAACGCTGGTTTCCAACATTGAGAGGCTGTTGAAGGTCTTCCGCGTCAACAACAAACGCGTCTTCTTCACGCGCCACGGTGCGCTAACCAGCGATGGTGGCGATCTCGTTTTACACCGCCGTAGCCGAGAGGAAGTCGCGCTGGCTTCCACCAAAGGCGAATCAGGTCACAGGGCCATCAAGGGCGACCGCGCCTACGAGTTGCTCCTCGGCCCGGCGAGTCGCTCCTGGACAAAAACACCAGCAGCGCATTCCACACCAGCCCAATTGACCTCCATTTGCGAAATATGCAGATCGAGACCGTCGTGCTGACTGGCGTCGCATCGGACCAATGCGTGCTGGCCACGGCCATCGTTGCGGCTGAGCGCGGATTCCACGTCATTATCGCGACGGATGCCGTTGCCAACCTCGACGCGGGCAGCGCCGAAGCCACACAGTTCCTCTTCGGCCGCGTGTGGCGTTATGTGATGAGTACGGACGGCATCATTCACTGGATGACGACAGGACAGAAGCCAAGTGTGCCAATGTGGTTACTCCTTATAATTATTTCTGCTCATGCCGACGTAAAACGGTTCAAATGTCGTCAATAGAATCGGGTTCGGAAGTTTTTGGGCTTCACCTCCAAGCCCACATGTCCCACTCGTTTATTCAAAAATCGAAACCTCCTATATCAAAATCTCCAAGATCTAAATCTCCGATTGAGTCCAGCCATCCCCCGCTATCGGAAGCGATATCTCCAATTGATTCCGTCTCTTCCACGCTACCGGAACCGATCACGGTTGCCCCAGTGTCAATCGAAACTCCACTGGCATCGGCGCCCTCCGTGATAGAGATCCCATCAAACTGTTCAAAATCACTGGTACCCCAACTCTCCTCTGCCACCTCTGTGATTATGCCGCCGCTCGGCTCTACATAGGTAAAATTACTCTGGTGTAACGCTTGGGCTAACGCTTGGGCTTCCGTTAAATTGTGCCAATACCAGAGGTAGTACAAGTCCGACTCCGAGTCATAGCCGTAGAAGGGGTATCCGTAGTCAATATACTCTTCATAATCTCCTGCTTCAACACTTCTCTGCTTTCTCACGACGCGCGTTTCTGTTTCTACCTGGATACCTTCGATCCCTAATCGGCGCTTAAAGCCCTCTTTGATCCGCTTCAGAAATTCCTCAAAGTGTGTTTGCAAACGCTGGCGGAACTGGTCGAAAGCTTCTTGGGAAGCAAAATAGCGTTCCGTCCGAGCGGAATAGGCTTCCGTTGATTCGTCACCTTTGCGTTTCAACTCAGAACTCAGCGCTGTGATGTGGATGACGATCGGATCCACGTCTGGGCGGTGTTGTCGGTAGATGTCAAAGTCAATGACGTAACTGAGGACGCCGTCATCGCGTTTTAGGATATAGTCGAACCGATCCAGATACCCTAGCTCCAGCCCCTCTTTCACTTTACGCTGCAACGCCTCCATCGCTAAATCAAGGTCGTTGGGAACATTCTCAAAGTCCTCGTAGATGACCGTATCTCCAATCGCAACTCGCACCACATTATCGACACCACACTCCCGCAGTACCTCATTCGTTGATTGCACCACAGCCATCAGCTTAAACGTTTCCTGTTGAACTCGTGCATCGGTATCTAACCATGAACCTTTCCTGATTAGATTCGCCACACCGCCGAAAAAATCTTTGGGCAGCATGAGTTGTACTTGCGTCCCTTTAAGATTGATCGAAACGGTCCCTCGCAAATACATGCTAGACCTCCTTGTAATGAAAGAAATGTGGGTCAACCACTACGAAATAGCGCTTCACAACGACGAAGGCGCGGATTAAACTCAAACGACTGTATCCTCTATAACAATTATGGCAGAATATAACCACTCGTGAGTGGTGGAGGGCAACATCCAAGGGCGGGGTTTGAAGCCCCGCCCGCGGATCGCCGATGTTGAGCAGCGCCAAAGGCAGTAGATCGACGTGGTTTCACAGTTTATTGAGCCTTGCGCATCTACTTTTTCTTCATCTTTTCCTTCAAAGCTACAAGCTCATTGTCCGCACTGCCTTCCTGCTCGAGCTTGGCAAACTCGTCATCCAGCGAGTCTTCTCCTGCAAGCTCAGCGTGAGCCTCAGCTTCGGACTCGGAAGTTTCGATCTTCTGTTCCAATCTGTCAAAGCTTGCAAAAGCGTCTCCTCCCAGTCCTGAGACGCTTTGAGCGAGCTCTTTTTTTGCCTGCGCTGCTCTATGCCTGGCTATTAGAGTGCCCTGACGAACACGAGCCTCCTCAAGCTTTGTCTTCAACTGATCCAGCTGAGCCTTTAAATACCTGGATGTATTTCTTGCCTCCTCCAGGACAGGCGAAAGATCATCTGCCGCCTTAGTCAGCGCAGTCTTTCTTTCCAGGGCTTTTCTGCCGAGGTCGTCGTTTCCCTTTTCTACAGCTAACATCGCCTTCCTCTCCCACTCTTTCGCCTGCTTCTTCTTATTTTCGTACTCCCTTTTCAATCTCTTCTGGTTGGCGATAGCCACTCCCACAGACGCTGTGGACTTATTTACCGCCGCCTCCATATCTATCACCATCTGCTTGATCATCTTCTCAGGGTCCTCAGCCCCGTCCAAAAGCGCATTGATGTTGGCTTTAGTGATGTCAACTGCGCGAGAAAACATTCCCTTTGCCATTTTTGATTACCTCCTTTTGGTTAGTTATAGTGATAACCCTCATTTACGATTGAGTCCGTAAATTTCTGTAAATTTGGTTGAACCAAAAAAGGTCATCGCCCAACCGAGGGCGGGACGCCGTAGCGATTCTCTTTGCTGTCGTACCCGTCGTTCATGGACCTGGCCAGGCATGCCGCCGATGTATTTGAATTCGTTCTCGTGCCCGCACAGCCACATGTACATCCGCGCCGAATCGTTACTCTCCAGGAAATTGCGGCCCAGCTCTGTCAGTGCTCTTGGAGGGCCTCGGCGATTCTGAAGGAATAAAGGCTGCAGTGTCGACTGTAGAAGCGAAGCTTCGCCCCTGTCGCAAGCACCTACGCCGGCAACTGGGACTTTCCACCCCAGCACACCACGTGCCTGGTCGAGTCGCCACGAAACGTTTCGCACGCAGAACGTTCGTACCCCGGCACCACGTCATCATTGGCGTCGGACAGCTCCACGTCGAGATACCCCTCTGGCTCGCACGCGACGTTCACAATCAACTGCCTGCCGTCACTGACGAAGGGACGTGTGATCAGGAGGCCCTCCCGGATGGTTGAATCGATCGAGACGAACCCTTCCAGGCGGAGCGTTGCCAGACCCAGAGCCGTTTCGCCACCGTTCCATCCCGCACGCGCCTCGGGCACGTCCAGCCCTTCCTTCTCACCAAACCACCACCAGTCGTGATGGACATTGGCCCCGCCAAAGTAGATGCGTATCTCGTCGTCCAGGAACAGCGGTCTGCTGCAGACCTCCACCATATAGCAGTCCCATGCGCCCTCGGGGCTAACATCCAGGAAAGGTTGCCCCCGGCTGACCCACCTCCAATGGCAGCCGTCCCGGCTAGAGAGCAGATGGAAGCTCAACATGTTGTGCGTTCGGCGAAAGATGTTCAGGAAGGCGACATGAAGGTCTCCCATTCGGAAGCGCACCAGTCCATAGAACTCGTCATCGAGGTTGTCCTCAGCGTCGTCGGGGACAAGCATCTCCCGCAATACCGGCCAGTCCTTGATATCTTGGGAACTGAATGAGAAGATTCTGCGCTTGCTCATCCGCCACGGATCATTGGGATAGTACGGCGGAGCCCATCCTCCAGCTACATCGTGCTTCGGGTTGAATGACGCCTCCTGCATCCCCCTGGCCCGCGTATCAAGGTAATACTCGCCCGCAACCGTGTCGGCGGAGAGGATGATCACATCGCCCAGTTGCCGTTCGGAGGACTGGCCGATCTGCAGCGGATGGTCATACGGTGTCCACCGACGGCCGAATGAGCCGTGGCGATTCTCGCCTCGTCGGGACCAGCCTTCTCGGTCCAGTAGATCGCCTTGTAGCGGTAGGTCTCCTCGGTCTCGAACGGATCCAACAGGACGGAGCAGGCGTGCACCTTGCCGTACCGCTCATTGTCCATGCAGATGTTTGTCTTCCGCCCGGCGATGCTCCGGCAGTCTAGCTCCGGCTTTTCCCAATGGATGCCGTCACTGGATTCCGCGTACAGTAACCGGTGGTCGCAGGTCTTGTGGAAGTCCCAGTGCAGCAGGTTGTCTGCGGACGGCTCCATGCTCATGAATGCTTCATAGTCGAAGCCTATGTCCTCGTACCAGAACTTGAACAGTTGCTCCTGTTCATCCCAATGCACGTTCCAGGTGTTGGTGCGGACGAACACGACCTTTTCCCACGTCCTGTCCTTCCTCACAAGCCGATTCTCACCGTGCTTCCTCGGTTTGTGCATCATCCGCGTGACAAAGTTGACCATCTCGATCATGTAGTTGTCGAAAATAGTTGCGGTATCTGGCTGATGTTCAGCGGTGTGGGTGTGGTCCTCATAGAGTTCGTCCTATCTGTGATGCCGATTGGAGTGGCCGCGTCTTGGCCATGGTGTGTTCCTGTCGCAACCGGCCATCGTGCGGGTAAAGAGCCCGTGCGTGTACACGCTCTCAGGCCACATCAAGGCTCGAGGAACTCGATGATGGGCGGATGCCCGATCAGATATCGGACGACGCGGGGGACTCAGCGTCCCATGGCATAGGTCTGGGCCTCGCTGTAGTCCTTGTGCTGCATGGGCAGGTCCGCCTCAGTTCGCCCTTGAGTCTTTCAATCTGTGGGACGTCGAGCACATCGGGCAGCACAACGTGGCCCTCCACCTCTAAGTGCCGGATGCGCTCGGCCAGGGTAAAGGAGCCGAAGTCGGTCCGGTCAATGTGCATGAAGCCAATTTCTTCGTCTTCTATATCCAGCTCGACATTACTTTGCGTGCTGCATCTCATTATCCGAAAAACCTGACCTACGCCTCCTCACAGCCCGACGTTGTTCAGGCTCAGGCCTTTCACTCTCTGTAGTCATCACCGTAGTCTCCAGGCAGGATGTACAGGTCATAAAACGTAATGAGGACTCCTGAATTCCCTCATGTTCCTTCGCGGCCAGACCTAAATCGAAAACGCCAGTATTGTCCGTCTCACCTTTGCCGCGATATGGAGTCTACCCATCAGAATAGCTCCCCGTACAGTCACATAAGATACATTCATCCATAACTTTCGTCAAGAAATATTACCCGCTATTGGCCATATTAAGCTCTAAGAATGGTTGTACTGTTGGCACAACATATTATATTACAATTGGTATAGCTTGTACTACAACCCGTGAAATCATAGTCAGCGCTACATACCAAAGATAAGTTGAGCTAAAATAATAGTATCTCTTTATGCATGTCAAGAATTTTATTGTAGATTTTTCATACCGCTCCCGTTGACAGAGCGACAAATATTTCGCAAATTGGGGTTTGAGGCTTGTCTCCGAGTGATGCTATCGGGGATTGGAATGGTGTTGTAGAGCGTTTCTTCAGGACCCTCAAGCAAGAATGTTCCCGATTGAATCCATCGGGGATTGGCTTCACAACTTTGAATCCTTTGAACAAGCTGAGAAGATCATATCTCAGTGGATCGATAATTACAACAAGAAGCGTCTTCATTCATCCCTGGGGTACAAGACCCAGGAAGAGTGGAGAAAACAGTTTTATCTACTACCCCAGGTTGCTTAATTGGTGTCGCTTTCCTGGGGGGCACTACAGGAATTCCTAAAGTAAACGAGGAAGAAAAAGAACTGGTCAATCTCATCTTCGAGACCTACATCCAAGAGAAATCCTTTCGGAGGGTTGCCAATATCATCAATGCCAAGGGCTACCGGACCAAGTCCTATACATCACGCCGAGGGCAGGTGCATGGCGGAGTGAAGCTTATAGCCACTTACATCAGCCGAGTTCTTTAAAACCCCTATTACATCGGCAAAGTGGTTCACAAAGGCAAATGCTATGACGGGCAGCACGACCCCATCGCATCAGAGGAACTGTTTGAAAAGGTGCAGAAGATCATCCTGTCCAATCAGGTGAAGCAGTCCAGGGGAAGGAAACACACCAAGTATCCCTTCATTCTGAAAGGTCTGGTTCGATGTGGGGATTGTGGGGCCTTTTATGACGCCCTACTTCGTTACATTCGACAGAAGAAACCTTACTTCTATATATAGCTGTACGAAAACGCAGCATCTTGGAAATAAGGAATGCTCGATGAGCTCTGTTCCCGCACCGCCATTGGAATATCTAATTGTAAAACGGTTGGTGCAACTGAAGGAAGACCACAACCTTGGATCAGAGATGGTCGAAAATGCTACCACCCAACCTTCGGCGCTTCTGCAGGAATTAACAGATGTAAAGGACCGGCTGTCCAAACACCGGGGTAGCATAGAGCAGAAAATCAACACCTTAGTTGAAAGCCTAGCCGATGGTAAGGTGCAGATTAAATCGGTGGGACAGAAGATTGTTGAGTTGGAAGAGCGGAAAGAGCAGTTGAGTGAAGAGCTACAAGAGCTTGAGATGCAGATCATAGATGCAAAAAGAAAGGTCGTGAGTGCCAATACCTTGAGAGGCAGGCTCACGACCTTCTCTGAAATTTTTGCCGAAGCGACACCTGAGGAAAAGAAAGAATTGATGTGGCTTCACATCAACCAGATAGTCTGGACATCTCAGGAAATTCGTTTAGCTCTATTTGGAAACCCGACAATGTCTCCCAAGTTGTTAACCACGTCGGGAAAAGTTAGTCGAGATGCATTATCTGGCTCCCCGACCTGGCTAATAGATAGAACTTTTAGAGCGGTGTTTGAGTTTCCCAGGACCAAGAAGGAGCGTCAGAAAATCGAGCCTAAACCATCAAGGTACTATCGCAATCCCGTCTTCATCGCTCAGGAATGGCAAAAGGCATTGGAAAACGGTGATTGCTCCTCTCCGGCTGATCTGTCTCGTAAGCTCAGGGTTTCCCGTGCCCGAGTGACTCAGGTCTTACGTCTCCTCAAGCTATCCCCAGAAGTCTTGAAAGTCCTTGTTGCCCTCGGTGATCCCCTGCATTTGCCTATCGTCACCGAACGGATGCTCAGACCGATTGTTATGCTCCTAGTGAAAGATCAAGAATGGAGGGTTGAGGCGATATTGACAAAGAAGCACTAGGACGATCTTGAGATTTTGGTTTCGGTATTGGAGTGTATGCTATTACCTCTTTCCCCTACTCTATTGTCTGTGCGAATGGGTAGTAGCAGCTGGCACAGACACACAGAGTGTGGGAGTCGATGAGAGGGATCAAAGGATTCTGCGGTTACACAAGTATCTGAATAATAGGTCGTCAAAAGAGATACATGAGTCAGAAAACTCCCGGTGGTGATCTTGGAACACACAGCCTTCCTGAAACGGTAGGCTTTCTTTTTATTCATTTCGAGTGCCGGTCTGTTGACAACCGCCAATTCCTATTGACATCTAGCATTTCCTTTTGTATTTTGCAACTGAATGGACAACGCCTTGCCATTGAATGTTACATTCAAAATGTATTTAAGAAGATAATGATCAACATAAGTGATTACCCAAGAAGTCAAAATGAAGAGAACAATGTAATGTATAGACAGCTTGTTTCCACAGCAGTGTGTTTCGTTGTATTATGCCTGCTGTTGGCATCTGTTACAGCTTCGGTCTCTGTCGTGCTGAACTCTAACGTGACGGATTGGACTCCTAGCCAGTTTGCTGTCGAAATATCTATGCCGGATACTGTTGCGACCTCGGGAGATACGGTCTTAATTCCTGTTGTTGTGTCGTCGGATTTAACTGGCCTTGGAGTGTCATCTATCCTGGCAGTGATCACTTTCGAGGACGCTGTGCTGACGGCCCGGGATGTCTCAATAGATAACACGCTCTTAGCGGAGAGTGGCCAAGACACGATGTTAGTTGAGGTGAATACCATAACGCCGGGGCGTATTGAGATAGGAATATCCAGAACACACGATCTAACAGGGAGTGGTGTGCTTTTGCATATAGAGTCTACCGTTGTTAGCAGACTCATCTCTACAACAGTATCTACAGCACTGCATTTTGAGACCTTCATGTTCAACGAAGGCAGCCCATCCACCGAGACTCAGGACGGGAGCTTGACTGCCTATATTGTGACACCTGCTGCTTTCACCTTTGACGCTGTGAGCGAAGGAGCAGCTATTGAGGTACTGATAGATACGGTTAAGACCAACGCGGCTAAGACATTGAAAGATAGTCTTTTGGCTGTGAGTTATTACGTCACAGGTGTACTTAATCCTTTTGTTGCTAAAGTCTTTGATGTCAACGACAATAAACCGGGCACTGTGTTGGCGAGTAAGGTAATTGATCCTGTGGGAGGTCTCAGTCGCCTTGGATCAGACGGATTCACAAGGTTTGAGGATGGTAGGATTAGTTTAGGAATTACTCAGGATGATACGCTATTCGTAGCTATGGAGCTATTAGACGCTACGGGTCCTTCAATAGGAGTAAATATCAGCCTTGACCCAAGCAGGAGTTGGACCTTCGATGAGCTCGGTGGAGTAACACAATGGAGACGGAGTTCTGAATTCGGGATAACAGGGAACGGAGGGTTTATGATACGGGCTGTGACAGGGATTATGGGGGATGTGACGCAGTTCTTACCTTTTGAGAGAGGGATGCAAGATGGCGAGATTGGGACAGAGGATTTGGACTTTGTGGTGGATGTAGTTCTTAAAAGGATTTCTGCTGCTGGCGTGTCGGAAGTTATATCAGGAGGGGATGAAGTTACAAGGTTTCTTATAGATACTGTAGATGGAAAAGCAGGAGGACCTGACGGCATAATTAATCTCTTTGATATCCTGTTTGTTGTGAATAGGCTCTAAGATTTTGGCAGGTGCATTTGTGCAGACAAGGAAATTATCATTATTGATGACACCTCGTGCGACAGCAGTCCATCTATCATTGCTCTCATACAGTAGCAGTGACCTGATGCAGGTATAGTCCAATATTTGTAGAATAGTGGACAAATACTAAACTATTGTAAAATATATATATGCTCAATAGAAAAGGTTGACAAAGAGTTGGATTTATCGTAGATTAAGGGGCTGTAGCTGGTTTAAGGGTTATGAACCCTTTAATTCAGATGTATATTCACACGGATGGGTGATAACGTAAATTCGCCCTGGCTTTAGAAGCCTTGTGAAAAACCCTTAGATTCAGAAAGTAGTATAGAACAAGCATTGATAAAGCAGTTCCGATGTATTATATTATGTTATTGATAATATTATACATGGAGGAAACAATGACCCCACAAAAGCAGGAACAGACAAATCCGATGTTTCACTATTTTCAGATGGAGGATTTAGTTCCCGAGGATCATATCCTTCGTCAGATTGATGAGGCAGTTGATTTTTCATTTGTACGAGACGTTGTATCAGATTGTTATTGCCCTGACAATGGCAGACCCGGTATTGATCCTGAATTAGTTGTTCGAATGATCCTTATTGGCTATCTGTATAATTTGAGTGAGAATCGGCTCTGTCAGGAAGTGGGGATGCATGCGGCATATCGGTTGTTTTGTCATCAGACATTTGATGATGCGGTTCCGGATAGGAGCACGATCAACAAGCTTCGCAATCACAAGTGGGCATCCAGTGGGTTGTTTGAACGGATAATGCGTCAGGTAGTCCAGTGTTGCATAGATGTCGGTCTTGTGAGCGGTAAACACCTTAGTGTCGACGGCACTCAGATACAAGCTGATGCTTCAGTGAAAAGTATTGAGCCGATAGAACCCCCTGTTTCTCTTGATGATTATCTCAAGGGAATCGGTTTTGAAGGTGATAAGACAAAGGGTAGGTCCGGGCATCCTCAGGATAAAGACTTTCATGGTGAAAAGTGGACGAACCAAACACACCGTTCGACTACAGACCCCGACGCGCGCTTATACAGCAAATCGAAGGGCAAAGGGGCTTTTCTCTCGTTTATGGGCCATGATCTGATCGACACAAAAAGCAGAGTAATCCTTGAGACTCAGGGCACGCAGGCGACAGGGACAGCAGAGCCCGAAAGTGCCCTTAAGATGGTAGATGACCTTGAAACATACACCATGCCCAAAGACATTCAGACACTTAGTGCCGATACCGGTTACGGTTCTGGTAATTTTATCGCTGATGTACTTGACCGGGGAATCATACCCCATATTCCTCTGCGAGCCGATGAGAAGATTGAACCGATTCCTACATGGAAAAACAAGACAAATCCAGCACATATTCAGGCCGAACGGGATAGAAAAGTGCGAGAGGCGAAAGCCAGAAATCATGCACGGTCTATCTCATTAACAGCTGACTACAAACTCTCCCGGAGACTCCGTAAACGCAGTGAACATATCTTTGCTGAAGCCAGGCAACAACACGGTATGGGACGAGCCCGTTATAGAGGACCAGCCTCACTGAATGAACAGTTGAATCTTGTTGCAACAGTACAGAATCTCAAGAGGCTTGTATCTTTCATAAGAAGGGGGAAAGCGTCTATGTGTGCCCTGTCTGTCAAAGACAGTGCATCCTGTTCTTCAAACAGCTCCTGTTCCTTGCTGACCAGAACTCTGATAAGACTATTTTGCTTATTCCACAGCAAAACGATACGATATGCTACTCTTTGACCCATAATCGGCGCTTCAGACGCTGCCTGGGACATAACTATTTCACAAGGCTTTTAGGTGAGGACTGAAAAAAGGAGGGTAGATACCATGGAGAATGCTATCAGTTACAGTGATGTTCTTGTTCTTAATCCTAATCCTGTTGATCTTCGTATCAAGATGGTTCAGACTGCTCAGCTATACGGTGTCTCGTATGCTGCAAGGGCTTTTAATACAACACGCAAGAGCATAAGAAAATGGCTGAAACGTTATCTTGAAGACCGATCCATAAAGAGTCTAGAAAATCATACGAAAGCACCCATAAACCCTCACTGTTTGTTACCGGAGGAGATCAGAAAGCTGATTGTAAAGTTCCGACAGACCCATCCTTCTTTGGGATATCCGTATCTATTGGGTTTTCTCCAAAAACAAAATGTTCCAACTGATCAAATCCCCTCCAAGCCGACTGCCTATGCTATCTGGAAAAAACACAATCTCATAAAGAAACGCAGGCGAAAATGGAAGAGAAAGAAACTTGTCTGCCAGTGGAAAAAGAAACTACGCCCCTTTGAACATATCCAGATCGATGTCAAACATCTGTGCGATATCCCCAACTACCTGAAACAACACTACAAAACAGGCGCCAAACTCCCCATGTTTGAGTACAGTGCCAGAGACATCAAAACAGGCGCTCTGTTTGTAAGCCTGAGAGACGAACAGAACCTCATCAACTCCTCTATCTTGGCCTGTGCTCTGCTCCAACACCTCCAAGACCACAAGGTCTATCCACGAAAGATCCAAACCGACAACGGCAGCCAATTCGTCAATACAAAGGATGCCCTCAAAAAGACCCTCTTTACCGACCTCATCCAACAAAGAGGCGTAGAACATAAACGCATCCCACCAGGGGCTACTACATGCCAATCCGATGTAGAACGCGCCCACGGCCTAATCGAATATGAATTCTACGACACCGTCAAGATTACCAACCGTGCCAACCTCTGCCGGAAACTCCAAACCTATCAATGGTTGTTCAATACCCAAAGACATAATAGCTATAAAGACTTCAAAACCACTTTACAAATAGCCGCCCAACACGAACGCACAGAAAACCTCAATCCTCATCTTTTTAACTTCCCAATCTTGACTCTCGACTCTCTTGTTTCTAACTCTGTCAAGAGTGCATATCATGTGCCTTTACCAGACGATTTTCGATAGATATATCTTTCTGTTTGTTTCGTCAAGTTAGCTTTTTTGCTTGACTTTCTAGCCTGTCCTCTTTAATTTGCAGAAGTAGAGTGTTTCTTTGGAACTGTTCTTTAAGGAAGGCTGTACAAGATGTGGGTGCACGTTCTTTTCGGGGAATATATAAAATACGTCCGGTGACTTCTGAAGCAAAGGGCGTGTCGTTTCCGAGTGAGGGGGAAAAGAGATCCCTCTTTGCAGAGCTTATCGCCCAATCGAGGGCGAAAGTAGTGCTCCAAGAGCCATGGTTTACTACTACAAGGTTTAAGACCCTGACGGTTTATGGTACGGGCAAGTTTGATCAGCAGGAACTTCGGAGGAGGAAACTTCAAGGTGAATGTCTTCGTAGGATGGGACTTCTCGGCTACTCAGAACTTTAAGCCGAGTTGTGCTTCCTCTGTGGAGGGACATCCCCAACAGCTGTTAAGTTATAAGAGTTCAGGCGCTACATATTTTCAATTTGGGTTTATGTGTGATGAATAGACTAACACTTCGTGAGCTTGAGAGGAACTATAAGAATTGCGAACTATGCGATCTGCATAAGAGCAGGAAAAAAGTGGTGTTCGGGTGGGGCTTCCCCCATTCGAAGGTGCTCCTTGTAGCAGAAAGACCGGTCAGGAACGATGAGGCAACAGGGATACCTTTTAGCGGATCCGCTGGCGAGCTTTTGGACAAGATCCTTGCGGCGCCTAAAGTGGAAATCCCCAAGAGTGACGCATATCTCACAAATGTAGTGTTGTGCCGGGCTCCCAACGATAGATCGCCAAGGGTTTCAGAGATAAGATCCTGTCACGATAGGCTTATAACAGAGATAGAATTGGTGGATCCTACTTTTGCAGTGGCGATGGGAAGACTCCCTATGCTCCATCTGCTTAATTTACAGGGGAAGCTTGAGGAACTGAGGGGCTGGTACGTGACCCAGACAAAGGATAAGGAGTACAAGACGTTTCTAACGTTTAACCCTGCCAGCGCTCTATACGGAGATCCCGAAACCATAAAGGCTAAAAAGAAGATGATGTACCAGGACTGGCAGATTATTGGAGATGCTTACAGGGATACTGTAAAGGATATCTGATGATAACTCAGCAGGTTACGGAGTTCCTGGGAGACGGTATATCGGATGAACTGAGACGAGCTGTCCAAAAGTTATCAGACGCTTTACCTGGGGGGAAATTTGAGCACGACTGAGTTTACTCAAGAGTTGATCTCAAGAGTGAAATAGAACTTGCAAAATCAGTAGACAGTAGAACAGAGATTCTTGTCTATTCAGTGGACAGGTGAGATTGGTTCCGCTTCGCGTCTCCTACGGGGTCAGGATTTGGCACCTCGCAATGACAAAAAGCAAGAGCGCTCCATGACTCAAGGTATAAGCCACGCAACGTCACTGCGATCTTCGATTGAACCCCTGATCCCCGATTGAGTCTATCGGGGATTCAATTGGGGGTCGGGGATAACGAAGCAAGCTCGTAGTCAGTAGAAAGCGGCACCTGCTCCCATCCGTATTTACCGTCGCTGCTTTTCTCAGGGAAGCAGACCTGCTCTGTACGCTGTCTACTACCTTGGCAAAATGTAGTTTAAGATAGTTCGGAGTCGTTCTTTTTCAGTGATGGTGACCAGTTCCTGGTTGTCAATCAGAAAGACTATTTCACCAGTTATGCCGAGCTCTTCAGAAAGCCGGGCGTCCTCTTTAAGGAGCGACAGCCCGGTTTCGCTTTTTGCTATTGCCTTTATCGTATCAGGTTCCAGGCCTACGGCTTCTACAGTCTCCTCCCAGTACGAGCTTCCCCCGGACCGAATCTTGGCCCTTATATATTCCGGATATTTTTCAGCATAGAATTTGTTGACTACAAGCTGTCTTATCGATTCTTCAACTTCGTATCTGCCGCCGCCGGCGACAAGTTCGCCGTCTCTATTCTCGCGGGTTACGTAGTGGATGTAGACGTTTTGGGGCCCTTCATAGCCCTCCATGTGTGCCATTGTATCTCTGATGACTCCTAACGATCTTGAGGAGACGCTCGAAACGAAGATGTCAGCCCGCCCGGGAATCCTTTCTCTTTCGATCAGAACAGACGCTCCGACAGCTTCAGGGAAGATAAGATAGAGACCCCGGCTCTCATAGATCCTTCTCTTGATCTGAGGGAAGTTTCTGGACTCAAGCAGTCCCTCTCCGAATATGTAAGCGGGAAGCTTCCTTATGTTGTGTTGTATGATGAGAAGTTTGCCCTCATAGGAGTTGTGGGAAACTCTCCTGATCCGTATCCCAGGGAAGAGCGCCTTTGTGGACCGGACGATCTGGGCTTCGTTGGTGAAGTGGGCATCTTTGTGATAGACGACCGTAAGAGGGATAGGTCTAGCCTTTTCGTAGATGCATCTGGATTCCGAAGTCCCGGGCTTTACGCAGGTCCCGATGTAGCCCTCTTTTAAGCAGTCTGCGTCTCGGGAACACGTGGGGACGGATTTGCAGGCTTGCGGTTCATAATTTAATCTTGCGCAGATGGCCTTGAGGAGAGAGTACCGTTCTATGGAATCTTCGTAGGGTTTGCCGTCTATATAGATGGTCGGCGAATCGAAGATTTTGAGACTGTCGGTCCTCGATATGTGCGATCGCAAGATCTCTTCGGCTTTGCCACTTTCGATGTAGGCTTCAATTTTTTGGGGAGCGATCTCGACTTTCAGAGCCGATTCCTGCCAGGGGGCCTCTGGAACAGTGATATTTCTCAGCTGTGTATAGTCCCAGAATTTTTCGGCATAGAGTTCCCAAATGGCTATGCGGCGAAGGTCCTCGTTTACTTCCTCTTCTCCCCTGAGGCTCTCTATCGTTCCGTCTTCTCTTAAATCTGCCACGTAGTACAGGTCAAAGTCGATGTATCCCGAAAGGTCTTGTATAACCCGATGGATAACCCTTTCCGCCTCTACACAGTGGGGACAGAGGCTCATCTCATACAGGTCGAGTTTGACTTTTTGCGCAGAAACACACGAGAAAAATGCTAAGACTGGAACTATGGCGATAGTAAGACTGCGGAAAATCATAGGTGATCGGTCTCCTAATAAGTGGGTAGGGGCAGACTCGTGTGTCTGCCCCTTAAATTTGGGCGAACACTTGGGTTCGCCCCTACTTTGATCGCAGCTGTTCGGTCTTCTGATAGTCCAAAGTCATAGCCTTCTCATCTATCCACACTTTGTAATTCTCTTTGGCGCTCTTTACGGAGACGAGTCCGTTTATCACGTCTTTGAGGACCATTTCGGCGTCCCTTTCAGAAGGCACGTAGAAGCCGCCCCCGCCGGGGAGGTCCAGATGGACTTCGATTCCGGGCTCCAATACGTACCTACGTTTTGGATGTGGATAAGTTCCATCGGAAAGGTAAAAGCTTCCGGGTCTTCCTGGACTGCCACCTCTGAACCCTCTGGCCGGATTTTTTATGCGGTCGTACATACAGGAGTGTACGGCGGGCCTGTCGCTCCTTATGCTTATGACCATCTTCTGTCCGAGGCCGCCCCTGAATTTGCCGGGTCCGCCTGAGCCGGGGATGAGCTCGCGCCTTTTCATAAAGAGCGGGGATACGTTCTCTATGACCTCGGCCGGGACTCCGAGGACGCCGCTGGGGAATGCCGCAGCGGAGATACCATCTGAGGTGGGGCGGGCGCCTGTCCCTCCCGATGAAAAGTAGATATATGCAAACTTCTGGCCATTTTGATCGTATCCGTCAAACTGCGTGTTCCATAAGTTGGACGAGCCTTCGGCTGTGACCCTTTCGGGTATGACCTTGGAAAGGGCGCCGAAGATAGCTCCGTATAGGAAGTGTCCGAGTATGTGTCTTCCGCTTACTGGCGCAGGCCACAGGGCGTTGAGTATGCAACCTTCGGGAGCATGGACGGTCACGGGTCTGAAGCTTCCTTCGTTGTTGGGGACTTCGGGGTTGACAGCGCACTTGAGCGGATATGTGGTGTAGGCTTGGCAGTAGTTGAACACCACGTTTATGCCTCTTTCGGATTCTTGAGACGTCCCCGTGTAGTCCACCGTGATGTCTCTGTCCTCGACGGCTATGGCCACTTTGACGATTATGTCTTCGTCGAAGCCGTCCATGCGTATTTCATCTCTATACGTGCCGTTTGGGATCTCTGATATAGCATCTCTCATGGCCTCTTCCGAGCGATCGATTATTGCATCTGACAGGGGCTCGATGGTATCGAGACCATATTCGTCCATGCACTCAGAAAGTTTTTCAGAACCGACTTCGTTGGCTGAGACCTGGGCGGTTATGTCACCCATTACCAGGTCAGGGACTCGGACGTTAGCTCGGATGAGTCTAATTAAGGTCTGATCGAATTCCCCCTTGTTGCAGAGCTTCATAACAGGGATGTAGAGTCCCTCTTCGAAGACCTCGCGTGCATCGGCTCCCATCGTCCTTCCGCCAATGTCCATTGCGTGGCAGATGTTGGCAAAGAGACCTACAGGTCTGTCACCTTTGAAAGTAGGCGTGACTACAGTGATGTCGTTGAGATGTCCCGACGTAAGCCAGGGATCGTTGCTAATGAGCGTGTCTCCGGGTCTGAGGGACTCTAAAGGATACCTCTCAAGGAAGAATCTGACTGCGTTTGCCATGCTATTTATATGGCCCGGAGTCCCCGTGATCGCCTGGGCTACCATGTTGCCCCTCGTGTCGAACACCCCTGCCGATATGTCCTCCGCCTCTCTGACGACCGTGGTGAAGGACGAGCGTATCAGGGCTGCGGCCTGCTCCTGTGTGATGGAGATCAGCCTGTTCCAGAGGACTTCTAACTGTATGGGGTCGAATTTTTCCATATCAGTCTTTTCTTTCGGCTCTGAAGACGTATGCGTTCCAGTGGAATTTTATGACGTCGCTGTCACATTCGATTCCGAAGGCGGCCTTTACCTTCTCGGGGGCGTTCAGAAACATCTCTTTGAGCTGTTCTTTAACTTTGGAGCCGACTCCGGCTCTGTCTGTCCATCGGCCAAAGGTTTGGTCGTAAGAAACGCAGAGGAGTTCAGCTTTAAGAATGAGTCCGGCTCCTTCGAGCATGCTCTTCCATTCTGTGGGACGATACATTCTCACATGCGAGGGATCGCGGATCGATTCAGCCTATTTATCCATCGGTCAATTTCATCGTCTTCAGGCGAGGATGGGTCGGATACTACGAGGCGTCCGCCCCTTCTTAAGACCCTTGCCGATTCCATGAGAAATGCGGGGACATCCCCGAAGTGATGGGGGGCGCTGCGGCAGGTTACAATATCGAAGGTTTGATCTTTGAAGGGAAGGTTCTCCGCATCGGTAAATTGAAAGATTACGTTGGAGATTCCGCGCTCTTTTGCAATTTTTCTCGCCTGTTTGAGCATGGGAGGAGTTATATCCGTGGCAATAACGGATCCTGCAAATTCCGCCACGGCAAAGGCGGTGAAGCCTGTGCCTGTGGCTACGTCCAAGCAGCAGTCTTTGCGGGTCGGACCAGCCAACTGTACGATTGCAGAGAGCGTCTCACCACTTGCGTGAACGGAGCTATTGGCGTATCGCTCGGCCTGTCTTCCGAACTGAGTCCTTGCAACGTCTTTTTTGCTCCCCGATAGATTCAATCGGGGATCGCATCGGGTCATAATAAGGTTGTTGTATCGATCCGTATGTGCCTGCCATTGAGGGCTGACTACCGCTGTGGATTCCCTCTCCTCCACGATGGCGGGACCTTTGAAGCTGGATCCGGGTGGGAGAGCGTATCGGTCGTAGACGGGACAGTCTATGTATTCTTTGTACTCGTCGAAATAGACCTTCCGACGGGACTTAAGGGCGTCGTCTAAGTTGCCCTCCAAGGGCGTATGAAAGTTTAGTTTAACCTCGGGCTTGGGTCCAGATGCGAACACTCTCCAGTTTAGGGCTTCTATCTCAAACCCCCTATTCAGTCTCTTGTAGTGCCTGAGGTATTCTTCTTCAAAGGCTCTCTGCAAAGTTTGGATCGCCTCGGAGGTTATCTCTCCCGAAGGTACAAGGACATTGATCTCGAAGCCCTGTCCCTTGTAGCGCATGTCGGCTGACCTGATTATGATTACATCTTGTTCCGGGACTCTGGCGTTTTCAAGCAGACTCAGGACTGACCTTTCCATATCGCCAAATATACTATTGAGTCGATCTATATCGAGTTCCCCAAGGGAAGAAATGTACGTGCGCACCAGATCGAAGGAGATCGGGGCGGTCAATAAGCCGAAGGCAGACGTGGCTCCGGCGGCAAGGGGGACTATTATCTTTTCTATTCTGAGCTTTTCAGCGATCCGAGAGGCGTGCACTGGACCGGCCCCTCCGAACGCCGCAAGGGCGTACCTTCTGGAATCTTTGCCCTTTTCGACGGCGTGTATCCTTGAGCCGTTGGCCATGTTCTCGTTTACTACCTGATGAATTCCGAAAGCGGCCCGAGCCAGACCTAATCCGAGGGGTTCTGCTATTTTAGTCCGTATAGCGTCCACGGCCTTTTGAACGTTCAGCTTCATCCTGCCGCCGAGGAAGTACTCGGGGTTGAGGTAACCGAGGATTAGGTCTGCGTCTGTGACTGTGGGATCATCTCCGCCTTTATCGCAGCAGACAGGGCCGGGATCTGATCCTGCACTTTGGGGACCGACCTTCAAGAGTCCCATCTTGTCTATCGTGGCGATGCTCCCGCCGCCTGCCCCTATTTCGATCATCTCTATGACCGGTACCTTTATGGGAAGTCCGCTGCCCTTTTTGAACCGGTGGACGCGTGCGATCTCGAAATCGGTGGTATATGTTGGGAGATTGTCAGTTATGATGCAGGTCTTGGCGGTAGTGCCTCCCATGTCGAATGAGATTATGTCAGGCGTATCTGTCAGTTTACCGTAGAAGACAGCGGCGAGTGCACCTGCTGCGGGACCAGATTCTATTATCCTTACAGGGAACTCTCCGGCTGTGTCGCAGGTGGCTATCCCTCCGTTGGAAAGCATTATATACAGATCGCTTTGAACCCCGAAGTCTTTCAATTCAGATTGAAGAGAGCCGAGATATCTCTCACAGAGGGGCTTGGCGTAAACGTTGGCGACTGTGGTGGATGTCCTTTCGTACTCTCTTATCTCAGGCACGACGTCAGATGAGAGAGATACTGACATCGCGGGTGCGATTTTAGCTATGGCATCCCTTACGGCAACCTCGTGAGCGGGATTTCGGTAGGAATGGAGGAGACAGACAGCTATCGCCTCCACGTCCTGGGACAGCAGGTATTTGATCTTTTCTGAGACTTCATCCCCATCGGGCTCTTTCATTACGTTCCCCTCGCTATCGAGCCTTTCATCTATTTCGCATCTGAGATATCTGGGGATCAGGGGTTCTGGAAGTTCCAGAAAAAGGTCGTATATGTCGTACCGCCTTTCTCTTCCTATCTCCAGGGCGTCTCTAAAGCCCTCTGTGGTTATAAGGCCTGTCTTTGCTCCCCTCCTCTCTATAATGGCGTTCGTAACGAGTGTGGTGCCGTGTATGGCGTTGGCTATGCCCTGGGGGAATATTGCATTTTCCTTGAGGATGTCGGAAAGACCATCTACTACGGCTACAGATGGATCTTCTGCCGTGGTGGGAACCTTCTGGATTATTAGCTTTCCGGTCCGGTTATCCATAAGCATTATATCAGTAAATGTGCCGCCGATGTCCACGCCGAGGCGATATGTGTAAGAGGTACTGCCAGAAAGCATAGTCACCTTTTAGCGAATATGAGTTGTACGTCCTTGCCTTCAATATCTTCTATCTGTATCTCTTGAAAGCCCGCCTCTTTCAGCCATTCTCCATACTCCTCCTGGGTCCAGGTGCCTCCACTTTCCGTGTTGACCAGCATATTGACCGCAAATAGCGGGGCGTAAGGGCTTCGACCCCGCACAAAGTCGAGGATCGCCACGTATCCATCAGAGCCGAGAGATTGGCCCGCTCTGTTGAAAAGTGCCTTGTTATCCTCCGGGCCATATATATGGGTTATGTTGCCCATAAAGATAAGGTCAAAGGGGACTTGGGGGACCGACTCCAAGAAATCGCCCACAACTAAATCTATCCTCTTCTCCATCCCGAGAACAGGTCTAACAATATCTATCACTTCGGGTGTATCCAAGACAGTTACCCTGATGCCCCTTGCGGCAAATTCTACAGCGTGTGCCCCCGGACCACCTCCCAGATCTAACAGGGTCTTCATATTTGGGACGTATTCAAAGCAGATGTCCACAGCTTCCCGGACCGACTCTTTCGGTCTTTGTGCCATAGCCGCCACGAAGGTTTTGAGCTCCTCTTCGGATCTGAATCCTTGGGGGGTCTTTTCTCCCTTTATAAGTTCAGGGATAATCAGCCATCGCCCCACCAGTTCGTACCGAAGCATAATCCTGCCAGCAGAATAGATGGGACTTGTAGAATCTACAAAGATATCCCTTGCTCTGTCGCTTATGTGATACTTTTCCTCGTGTTTATCCAGATAACCCTCCTCCACAAGAGCGTCAGCGACAGCTATGATAGCTCTTTGATCTCCTTTAAGACCAGTTTCAATCTCAGGCGCGGACAGCGGACCATCGGACAAGAGGTCAAATATGCCCGCCTTGAAGGCACCTCCCACAAGCAACAGTACCTCCCAGTTGTCCAATTTTGATATGAGTTCTTCTGACATTACGGCAATCTTCCTCCTCAAGAAAGTAGTGTAGGGGCGAGGTCTCCTCGCCCATGTCAGACAAGCATGTCTGGCTCACCACGCCGAACCCAAGCCCCTCATGTTTCAAGGGCGCAGACCAACCGTTCGTATGATGTCATCGGTTACCTCCCAAGTTTAGATCCCTGTAAAAAAGCTCAAGCAAAAAGACATCACCTTTGTCCTTCAAGGCACGCAGTGTGAAAATAAAGGAAAACGTCTTACAGATCGTATGTGATTGTATCACAGCCGCGTGCAGACATTGTCTCTTTGGAGGTATTTAGCCGTATGAGATGAAGGGCTATGCAACTTTTGAGGGCATATAACCCTGCTGGCGCACAAAAATGACTATAATTGTATTATTTACCTTACTTTAGTGCTTGACAACTCAACATCTTTGGATTATATTGAAACGTTACCCGTAAGTTCAGGTGCTCTGTCGCTAAACCCCTTGGAGGCGACAACAGCAGGCGAGGTTCATTTTTAATTCCTAACGAATCTAACAAAGTGGTGAATATAGATACAGATGTAGTTATTTTAATAAACAAACTGCTTGTAGTCAAGCCATTTTGTACAGAGGAGGAGAGGAAATGCAGTTAACTATAGCAGTGGATTATGCCACGCGGGCACTTATGCATCTGGCATCTCAGCCCAGTCCAAAGGCAGTCCTTATCAGCCAGATAGCCCAAGCAGAAAATATTCCCAAAAGTTTCCTTGCCAAGATCCTCCAAGATTTAGTCAAGGCAGGTTTTGTCAGGTCCAGAAGGGGCACCAAAGGGGGATTTTTCTTGGCATGTAATGCTGATGAGCTTACGATGCGGCAGGTGGTGGAAGCGATAGATGGACCTGTTGTGTTTCGCCAGTGCATATTGAGATGGGAGGGGTGTCCTCACGAAAGGGATTGTGCCCTGTGCGATGTGTGGTTAGAGGCAGAGGAGAAGATGCTTGAGTTGCTGGAGAAGTCTAGGATAGCCGATCTGCTGTTATATGAGAAGCAGAAAGGAGCTGAAATTCGACAAGATCAGCCGTAGCGTCCCATGTGTCCCTTAAATGTTTGAGAATCCGACTCAGACGATATGTCCTTTTGCTCTGTTCAGTACTGTTATTCACCCTCAGATATATGGCTCTTCTGACGCCCCAATACTATCCATGCTTTTGATAACTGTCCTCCACGCGGCAGTCATGGGCAGACCGTGGTAACCTGCAAGAGAAAGCTTAACAAGAGCCACGCAGGCTTCATCAGAACGTGGGTCGAACCTCGTCTCTGTGCGATGATGGACAGAAGAATCCTCGCCCCAGGGACAGAGTCGGAGCACAATGTCTCCCGTCTCACATGTCTCCAGCCACTTTAAGCCTGAATCGAGTGAACTTTAGAAGCCTTGTGAAAAACCCTTAGATTCAGAAAATAGTATAAAACAAGCATTGATAAAGCAGCTCCGATGTATTATATTATGTTATTGATAATATTATACATGGAGGAAACAATGACCCCACAAAAGCAGGAACAGACAAATCCGATGTTTCACTATTTTCAGATGGAGGATTTAGTTCCCGAGGATCATATCCTTCGTCAGATTGATGAGGCAGTTGATTTTTCATTTGTACGAGACGTTGTATCAGATTGTTATTGCCCTGACAATGGCAGACCCGGTATTGATCCTGAATTAGTTGTTCGAATGATCCTTATTGGCTATCTGTATAATTTGAGTGAGAATCGGCTCTGTCAGGAAGTGGGGATGCATGCGGCATATCGGTTGTTTTGTCATCAGACATTTGATGATGCGGTTCCGGATAGGAGCACGATCAACAAGCTTCGCAATCACAAGTGGGCATCCAGTGGGTTGTTTGAACGGATAATGCGTCAGGTAGTCCAGTGTTGCATAGATGTCGGTCTTGTGAGCGGTAAACACCTTAGTGTCGACGGCACTCAGATACAAGCTGATGCTTCAGTGAAAAGTATTGAGCCGATAGAACCCCCTTTTTCTCTTGATGATTATCTCAAGGGAATCGGTTTTGAAGGTGATAAGACAAAGGGTAGGTCCGGGCATCCTCAGGATAAAGACTTTCATGGTGAAAAGTGGACGAACCAAACACACCGTTCGACTACAGACCCCGACGCGCGCTTATACAGCAAATCGAAGGGCAAAGGGGCTTTTCTCTCGTTTATGGGCCATGATCTGATCGACACAAAAAGCAGAGTAATCCTTGAGACTCAGGGCACGCAGGCGACAGGGACAGCAGAGCCCGAAAGTGCCCTTAAGATGGTAGATGACCTTGAAACATACACCATGCCCAAAGACATTCAGACACTTAGTGCCGATACCGGTTACGGTTCTGGTAATTTTATCGCTGATGTACTTGACCGGGGAATCATACCCCATATTCCTCTGCGAGCCGATGAGAAGATTGAACCGATTCCTACATGGAAAAACAAGACAAATCCAGCACATATTCAGGCCGAACGGGATAGAAAAGTGCGAGAGGCGAAAGCCAGAAATCATGCACGGTCTATCTCATTAACAGCTGACTACAAACTCTCCCGGAGACTCCGTAAACGCAGTGAACATATCTTTGCTGAAGCCAGGCAACAACACGGTATGGGACGAGCCCGTTATAGAGGACCAGCCTCACTGAATGAACAGTTGAATCTTGTTGCAACAGTACAGAATCTCAAGAGGCTTGTATCTTTCATAAGAAGGGGGAAAGCGCCTATGTGTGCCCTGTCTGTCAAAGACAGTGCATCCTGTTCTTCAAACAGCTCCTATTCCTTGCTGACCAGAACTCTGATAAGACTATTTTGCTTATTCCACAGCAAAACGATACGATATGCTACTCTTTGACCCATAATCGGCGCTTCAGACGCTGCCTGGGACATAACTATTTCACAAGGCTTCTAATGCAATATGGAGGTTTCGTAAATTTATAAATGTTTTGAATCGTAAGTCTCCATATCAGAGTTGACTTTGTCACAAAAGTCTCTAAAATTCTATCAGGGCGCCTGGGGCATCACTAAGCTGCATCCCCCTTGCCTATAATCTCGTTGATCCTTTTCATCTGGTCTTCCCCCAGCTTCCAATCTCCTGCACGGGCGTTTTTCTCCACCTGATCTGGTCTCGTCGCCCCGCATATAGCCAGCGTCACTCCCGGCTGATGAATAGTCCAATTTGTCACTAACTCCGCTAAAGAACTTCCGCACTCATCTGCTATCCCTCTCAATCTGTCCAGCATATCTAACGTCCTTTCAAACCTTTCGCCCCGAAACTCAGGGTCATTCTTTCTGCTGTCCCCCTTGGGAAAGCTGTGTCCCTTTTGATACTTGCCCGTCAACAGCCCCTTGTAGAAGGGCCAGTACACGCACACCCCTATCCCCGACTCTATACAGTGGGGCAATATCTCATCCTCAATTGCCCGCATTATCATATTGTAGGGAGGTTGAAGAGAATGGAGCGGCGCGTATTCTGCAAACTCCTTCATAGAGGACACACTATAGTTGCTCACCCCGATCGCCCTTATCTTACCTTCTCTTAGAAGGTCATCCATCGTCTGCGCTGTATCCCGGAGGGGCGTATTCTCATCGTACGCATGGACTTGATAAAGATCTATCACATCTATATTCAACCTCTTCAGGCTCTCCTCCACCTGTCGCTTTATTCTTCCCCTGGAGCTATCGTGGCACAGTTGGTCATCCTTCCAGTGGAGTCCACCTTTGGTGGCTATGATCACCTCATCTCTCCTACCCTGGATAGCCCTTCCCACAAGCCTTTCGGACTCGCCGTTCTTGCCGTACATATACGCGGTATCTATAAAGTTTATCCCCACGTCCAGGGACTTTTTAATGGCAGCGATGGACTCTTTATCATCCACGCCGCTCCAACCGATCCCCGCGATAGGCCAGCATCCCAGACCTATTACGGAGACATTAAAGCCTGAATCTCCAAGCTGGCGATATTCCATGGCAAACTCCGTAAGGTTAGGTAGCCGATAACCGCTCAAGGCATAGGTATCACGTCTTTCCAGAAGTCGACTAATACGGCCTCCGCAGGCTCGCCCTTAGGGGAGTAGTCAAGATCGACCCAGTTCCACCAGAAGATTCCTTCGAGCCAGGCACTCGCAGAAAGCACTGATAGAGCGGCTCTGTAGGAGTCGGCCTACTCCTGAAGGTCTTCTTTGGCCCCTTCAGGAACGGTCCACGGCTCAACGCTGGTTCCGTCCCAGACAGAATAGCCGATCTCCGTTACGACAACTTTTCTTCCGACTGACGCCTGCCAAACCGCTATGCTATCTGCCCACCTTTCCCATCCATCCATTATCTCCCCGAAAGGGGCGTCTGCTCTTTCTGTCAGTGGGAAGTAAGCGTTGATCCCCGCGTAGTCTAATTCGTCCCAGAACTCTATCTTTTGATACTCGTCGAAGTTGGCGGCATACGTCAAATCGCCCCTGAAATGTCCCCTCACATCCCTTGAAATCCCTCTCCAGTGTGAGGCAAATGCGCTCATCCCCACAAACTCTGTGCCGATGCAGAACTGTTCCACGTTATGCTCTGACGCAATCTTTGCGTAGTGCGAGATGAATTCCTTGTAGCTCGAAAACCATCTTTCTATATCCTGGGACTCCCGGAGTGCAATGTGTCCCCTCCACGTCCCGTCCAGGACGTCCACATGGGGTTTCAGCATGACCTTTAAGCCGATCTGGTGAGCCAAGTCAATTGTTTCCTGCAGGAAGTCGTCGGCGATGGTCTTTCTGCTGTCTTTGTGTATGCGACTCGAGTTCGGAGTGTTTTGATACCATGTGGCGGTTAGAGAGACCCAGTTTGCTCCGGTGGAGGCAATCTCATTTAAAACTCCTTCTGCGCTTTCGCCCGTAAGGCAGTAGTACTCCCAGCAGGCGAAAGACACGCCCCTTTGATAGCCATTATATCTAATAGGATCGGACGGACCTGTGGCATCGGAACAGTTGAAAAGATAGGGCTGAAGTAAAGATAGGAGCAGAATCGCTGCGTTTCGATTCAATTGCGCACGTCTCCTGAATGTCGTCTTTGAAGATTTTGTGCAGTGTACATTTCTGATGCGGGCCAGTTTATTGATCCTCCAACCTGTTAAGATAATCTATGACTTCAGCAATATCCACCACATCGCCAAACTTGGCGTCTATATCAAAGAGGTTCCACTCGTGAGCCTCTGCAGCTCGGTCCTGGACGCATTGCCGTGGGACGACGGGCCTAAATCTGTAAGAGCGTGCGTCCACTACCGTTGCCCTTACACACGCGCTGGTAGAACACCCGGTAGTAATCAGCGTGTCCACACCGCGCTCAATCAGATACGGAGCCAGATGCGTGCCAAAGAAGGCGCTGGAATATTCCTTGTAGATGATGAGATCCTCTTTTTTAGGCTTTAGGCGCGCGTCGATCTGGCAGGCGCGTCCATCCCAGGGCCGATACCTGATGTCAGCCCCAGGCTGTGTATGCATCGGCCCTGCTGTTCCCTCGCGGAACGGTGCAGTAGTGTAAATGATAGGCACGTTCTTTGCGCGGCAAACCGGCAACAGCCGCTGGATACCCTCCACTGCCTCATCCAGACGCGCGGAGCCGCCCGCGTATTCCGGGTCGGTCCAGCCGTAGGCCATGTCAATAATGACCAGCGCAGGTTTCCTCCCAAAGCCCAATTTCTGCAGGAAGATACCACTCTGTTCATAGAAGTCCCTGACCGACTGAATGACCTTCTGTACGGCATTTTTATCCATGACTTTTGCGCCGAGGGCACTCCGAACTGTGCCGGCACTTCCTCCTCTCTCTTGACCTGCTCCTGCAAACTGCGTGCATGTGGTTGAAGCTCAATGTTTAGCTCTCCAAGACGTTAGCGATCAAGGTAACATAATGGACTAACTGCGACAGTTTTTGGACAGTTTAGAATCGTCTGGGGGAGTAAACCCCTATCTACTGTCTGCGAGATTGCTTATCCTTGCTGGAAATTCGGTTGCTTGACTCCGGCATAAGAACCTTGGCCACACATTAGGAGCCAGGGCAGAGGTGGCAACAAGCCACGGAGCGGTCGCCCGTACATTTACATGAAACATACGAGCTTTGCATCTCTAAATCAAGCAAAATCTGATGTTATCTTTTCAGAAGCGATGCAAAAATAGCTTGATCTTCGGTCCAGTGGAAGGTATCTTATGGTCGAGAAGATGCTACAGAACTTAGTGGCCTCTGCAGAAATGACAGTCATTACGAGGAGGTGAAGGAGTGTACGACGCTATCGTCATCGGTGCAGGTGGAATGGGTAGTGGGGTGGCATATCATCTGGCTCGTTCGGGGGCAAAAATTTTAGTGCTGGAGAAATTTGAAAGGGGACATACCTTCGGCAGTTCTCACGGCTACAGCCGGGTCATCCGACTGTTCTACGATAAGAAATTCTACATTGAACTTGCCAAGGCCGCCTATAGAGAATGGCGCAGCCTGGAAAAAGCATCGGGAGTAAAGCTGCTCTTTCCCACAGGCAGCGTGCTGATTGCTCCCGAGGGACACAATTACGTCCTCACAGCGCGCGATGGTTTGGAGGCGGCAGGTGTCGAATCAGAGTGGTGGGGCAAGGAGCAACTTTCTGAACGGTTCCCTCAATTCAAAATACCGGACGGAACGAGCGTCCTCTGGCAAGAGGATACGGGCTTCCTCCACGCCTCAGAGTGCATCTTGACTCATTTAAAATTAGCTGAACAGCACGGAGCGGAAGTCAGAGAGGAGATATCTGTTGAAGGCATCGACTTTAAGGGGCATACTCCCCAAGTGATTACAAAAGAGGAGCGCTTCCGAGCCGATAAAGTCATTGTGACCGCAGGGCCGTGGGCGGGACAAATTCTCGGTGAATTAGGTCTGCCCTTGACCGTGACGCGCCAGCAGGTGGTCTATTATCGCCCAAAGGATCCAAGTCTCTTCCAGTTAGGACAGTTCCCGATCTTTGTGGACGTAACCTGGGGCGAGTTCTTCTACGGCTTTCCTGCCTTCGGACGTGAGGGAGTCAAGGTAGCGCGGCACGATATAGGTCTGGAAAAGGTATCGCCCGACACCTGCAATCGCACGCCAGATGCCGAATATATCGAGCACCTTAGAGCATTTTTGAAAGAGCGCATCCCTGATGCAGCAGGCGATGCCATTCACGGCGAGGTCTGCCTCTACACGGAGACCCCGGATGAGGACTTTATTATAGATACGCATCCTGACTGTGCCCATATTATCATCGCTGCGGGATTCTCCGGTCACGGGTTCAAGTTCTGCAGTCTAATCGGGAAGATCCTTTCGGAGATGGCTCTGGAGGGCGGGACACATTTCGACATCCATCCACTGCGGATAGCTCGGTTCGAGACGGTTGACGGTGGTTAGCATCGATGGGGATCGAAATTCCTTGCCTACTGTATATTTGCTTAGTTCCAACTCCAAACCGCCAAGGAGCCTCTGATCAAGATGGCCTATGATATTCCCACAGCAACCCTGGGTCGCACAGGTTTGACCGTTACGCGACTTGGCATAGGGGGTGCATACTGCGAAGATGCGGACGGTTATCGAAGGGCCCTGGACTCTGGCGCAAACTATATAGATACCGCACGCCTCTACAGAGGCGGAGAGGACGAAAAGGTCATTGGGCAGGCTATCAAAGGGAGGCGGGAGGACATCATTCTGGCTACCAAGACGGGAAGACGCGATGCCAAAGGAGCGCGCCAAGACCTTGAGATATCCCTGAAACTGCTCGGGACAGACTACATAGACATCTGGCAGGTGCACAATCTGAACATTCAATCCCAGCGCGAGCAAGCCTTAAGCAAAAACGGCGCGATGGAGACATTCCATAAGGCGAAGGAGGAGGGACTTATACGCTTTATGGGTGTCACAGGCCACGACTGGGTTCAGGTGGGAGAGGCAGTCGCTACAGGTCTCTTTGACACCGTCTTGTGCTGGTATAACTGCGCTATGAGAGAGCCTGAGGAAAGTGTCTTCCCACACGCTGTGGCACACAATACTGGCGTGGTCGTTATGAACGCTTCGCGCAACGAAAAGCTCTTCAGCGACTCCGGGAATCCTGCGCCTGAAGCCTTCTACCGCTACGTTTTAAGCAATGATGCGGTCAATATGACGATTATGGCGTTGAGAAATGTTGATCTTTTCTGGCAGATAGCATCGGCCCTATCCCAGAGCACAACGATAACTCGAAAGGAGAAAGCCGAACTTGAGGAGTACGGATCAAAGATGCGGGCGGAGGGAAAGTTGTGATTAGATGGACAATCTTCTACACCGCTTTGGCGCTGCTGTTCACGTTGAATGGGCCTGCCTATGCGCAGGGTCTTTTCGCACCTTATGTGGACTATGGCGATAGGGATGCTACTTATAAGATAGAGACTATGGAGTATTTGTCTGTTATCAGCCACAGACTTCATTTTAAACGTTCTTGAGGGGGCAGAAAGATGGCAAAGAAATTTGAGTTTTTAGAAGTATTTATGGGGATAGTTCTGCTATCCTTTGTAAGCGCCAATGCGGCTGTAATCAGTGATGTTAAGGTCTGCAATCTTAGAGGAGGGAGGGCTGCGACGATTACGTGGCTTACCGACGTTGCGGCAACAGGGGAAGATAGCGTACTTGTAACCAATACTTCCATCTCTCTGGATACTGTGTTCACTGCGTCCAGAATCGGTTTCAACACTCACGCCGTGGATATAAGTGGTTTAACTCCCAGTAGCACAGGTTATTCATTTTTTATAGTATCTGAGGGAGCCACAAGCAGTGGTACATTTGATACTCCGACTGAGTTCGCCAACGCTCCACAGACAACCACTGTGAAGGTGCTTAACAAGGATGGCACGGATGCTGAGGGAGCTCTGGTTCCTGCGATTGTGACCGACCTTTCCTTAGCTGGTCCTCCTTTCAATATCAGGTTACCCTCTTTGCCTATATGTGGCATTACTGGTTCAACTGGCATAGCCGTTCTTTCTTTGGATTTAGCAGTCAAGGAAAACGGTCTGGGCAATATGGCGTTTAACCCGTCGTCTGCCGGTGGATTTGAAGTCACGCTTGAGGCAAAGGACGGCAAGGGCAATAGCGCTTCGTCCGGTGCTCTCGTCACACCTATAAATCTGAATGTCAATATAGACACTCTCCAATTGGCTTCTCCGACCATCCCTATAATTAATGTCTCTCCTAGTTCACTAGATTTCGGCCTCGTGCAGGTTGCAAGCTCTAAAAGGGATACTGTGACTTTAAAGAGCGTAGGCGGAGATACGCTGAAAATTAACGGGCTTTCAGGCGTTGAGCTGCCATTTAGCATCGTATCGCCGGTCACACTGCCAGATACGCTTGCGCCAAATTCCTTGACAAATGTCGTTGTAGAATTTAGTCCTACCACTGCCGGTTCTTTCCTGGATACTCTGGTCGTTACAAGCAACGATACTACGAACGCCATCTTAAATATACCTTTAAGCGGCTCTTCGAGCTTCCAGCTCGTTATCAACGAGGTACTGTTCAATCCGGGGATGTTGGACGCCAACAGGGACGGCACAGTTTCCGATACGGAAGATGAGTTTATAGAAATACTTAACAACGGACTCAATACGATGGACATAGGAGGATGGACGTTAAGCGACATCAGTGCAGCGGCCCCCTTTGCCTTTCCTGGAGGCACTACGATAGTTCCGGGAGAATTTATAGTCCTTTTCGGAGATACGACTGGAGCCACAGGATTTACAGGACAGATCTTCTCAGATCCCGACAACCTCATCGGGGACGGACTATCCGAGCCGCCGGGAGACCCAGATGGAGTCGTGCTCAAGACATCAGGAGGCGTCACGGTCGATTCTGTGTTCTCATCCTCTCCTCCCACAGGAAAGTCACTGGTGAGGATTCCCGATGGGATAGGTGCTTTTGGCGACCACGACAGCCCAAATGCTATCGCCAAGATCTCCCCCGGCGAACCCAGAGTTGGGCTTTCGTCTATAGCGACGCCTGATTCCATAGAAATTCCGGCGGGATTGACGGCGCAGCTGAGCGCATTAGGGTTCTTTTCCCCTGATTCCACCAATATTACAGACCTGGTGATCTGGTCGAGTTCAGATACAAGTATAGCCGTTGTGGACGATTCTGGAAAGGTAACTGCCAAAACGCAGGCTTCCTATCCGCAGACGACGTATATAAGGGCGAATATTTTCGATCTTGCAGATTCAACAAAGGTCAAGGTGATCGTTCCTCTGGCACCTGTTATGACATCTATTAATCCCACTTCTGGCACGGAATTAGGCGGTACGTCTGTGACGATAGCAGGGAACAATTTCCGGAGCGGAGCGACTGTGACTTTTGGTGATACTGCAGCCGCAGGTGTGGGCGTAGCCTCCTCTGATACTATTAGTGCTACTACTCCCACTCACCCTGTCGGGACTGTGGATATAATAATCACAAATCCCAGTGGCCTGGCAGACACCCTCTTTGGTGGATTTACTTTTAGCGTCAATCCTGTTGTGACATCTATTGATCCTACTTCTGGCACGGAATTGGGGGGCACATCTGTTACGATAACAGGTAGCGGTTTCAAAATCGGAGGGACTGTTGCTTTCGATGATAGCACAGCCACATCAGATACAGTAGTCTCGGATAGCAATATTACGGCTGTGATTCCTGCTCATCCTGTTGGGACTGTACATGTGATAGTTACAAATCCCGACGGTCAAGCAGACACGCTCTCTAACGGATTTACTTTTGTTTCTATTGACGCTATAACCGATACTGTCTCCTTTGACGCTGTGGGAGATAGGGCGGCTATTGAGATTGTGATAGATACTGTCAAGGCCAGCGCGGGCGCGCCGTTTTTGGAGGATAGTCTTTTGGCTGTGAGTTATAACGTCACAGGGGTACTTAATCCTTTTGTCGCCAAGGTCTTTGATGCCAGCGGCAGTGAGCCGGGGGTGGCGTTGACAAGTAAGGTGATAGATCCTGCTGGAGGTCTCAGTCAACTCGTATCGGACGGCTTCACAAGGTTTGAGGATGGACGAGTCAGTTTAGGAATCACTCAGGGACAAACTCTGTTTATAGCTATGGAGTTATCTTCTGCTGCGGGTCCTTCGATAGGTGTGAATAGCGGTCTTGATCCGAGCAAGAGTTGGACATACGATGAGATCGGAGGAGTTACGCGGTGGAGGCGGAGTTCCGATTTCGGAATAACAGGTGATAGAGGATTTATGATACGGACAGTGACGGGGATTATGGGGGATGTGTCAAAGTTTCCTCCTGGCAGAGGAATATCAGACGGAGAGATTGGGACGGAAGATTTGGACTTCGTGGTAGATGTAGTTCTTAGCAGGATTTCTGAATCTGGTGTATCGGATGTGATATCAGGAGCGGATAGAGTTACGAGATTCCTTATGGATGCAGTGGACGGAAGAGGAGATGGGGCTGACGGCATAGTTAATCTTTTCGATATCCTGTTTGTTGTTGATAGGCTCTGATATTTAGATTAAGTCCGTTATATTTTCTCTACTGTAAGACAGTTCTGTAGCCAGAAACGTCATCTATATCTAAGAGAAGGATGATTCTTAAAAGTACTATGCAGTTTTGGGTTGACTTCTGGACGCTCGGGGTAATATTTTGCAGGATACACAGACGGATTACACTTTCTGATATTGACGGAGTAGGCTTTTTCCCATATGCAAAAGGAAGGGATTTCAAGGTCATGTTTGTGGCATAACCATGAACCCCAATAAACTATGGCTTATTTCGGGATCTTGCGTGAGGATTGTGTCAGTTTGGATCGTTGCTTCACGCCATAGGATTTGATGGATCATTGATTCTTCACGGTCTTGAGGAAGCGCAGGTGGGAGAGTGCGTGACTTTCCTGCATTGAGAGCTTGTGAATCAACTGTCTGCCGATGAGGCAGATGGGCCGAACTACAACGGAAAGGGAGGCAGCCAAATGTCCGCTACAGAGCAGAACGATTCTCTGTTCCATCGCGATTTGACTTACAACTATCCGATCATAGTGCGTGGGGAGGGGATTTACCTCTACGACAATACCGGAAAACGCTACCTGGACGGTATATCCGGTGTGAGCAACGTCATCCTGGGACACGGCCGCCAACGTATCGTAGAGGCGATGTCCGAGCAGGGCAAGACTCTGGCTTACTGCTTCTCCGGCAATTTTACCAACCAGCCAGCATTGGACTTAGCTGAGCGCATTACGGCGCTGGCCCCTGGCGACCTCAATTACGTATACTTTGTCTCTGGAGGCTCGGAGGGCATCGAAACAGCGATCAAGATAGCCCGCCAATACCACGTACAGCGCGGCAATAAGCAGAAGTACCAAATCATTGCTCGCTGGCGTGGCTACCACGGTGCTACGCTGGGCGCGCTGGGGGCCACGGGCCTGCCGTCATTGCGCTCCCCCTTTGCCCCATTGCTGTCCGATTTTCCGCATATAGCGCCCTGCTATCCCTACCGCTGCGCCTTTGCAGGCTGCATGGGGAAATGTAACCTGACCTGTGCCCACCAACTGGAAGAGGCAATCTTGCAGGCTGGACCGGAAAATGTCGCCGGCTTCATCGCTGAACCGGTGGTGAATGCGGGGATCGCCATTGGCGTCCCGCCGCCTGATTACTATCCACTGATCCGCGAAATATGCGACAAATACGAAATACTCTTTATTGCGGATGAAATAGTCACCGGCTTTGGCCGAACAGGAAGGTATTTTGCCATCGAGCACTGGGGCGTTGTGCCGGATATGATTGTCTTTGGCAAGGGGGTCAGCGGTGGCTATTGTCCTCTGGGCGGCGTGATCCTTCAGGAAGAAATTCGCGACAGCTTTGCCGAGAGCGGCAAACCCTTCGCCCACGTTTTCACCTATGTTGATAACCCCGTAGCTACGAGAGCCGGACTGGAGGTCCTGGACATCATAGAGGAGGAGGAGATTCTTGAGCAGGCTGCGCAGCAGGGCGAGTACCTGCTGACAAGCGCGAAAAAATTGCAAGCACATCCAAGCGTTGGTGAAATTCGCAGCAAGGGACTGATGCTCGGGATCGAACTGGTGCGCGACAGTGCGACCAAAGAGCCTTTTCCCGCGGGGCTGGGGGTCAACAAACGCATAAGCAAGATTCTGCTGGACAAGGGTTTGTCTGTGGGGGCCACCGGCGGCGGCGCGGACTGGATAAACGGTGACGACGTGCGTCTCTATCCCCCGCTTATCATCACTCGTAGACAGATTGACGAAGCGATCAGCATCCTGGACGAGGGACTGGGTCAGTTGGAAGACGAACTTTCGCACTCCACCTAACATGCTTGCTCGCCGCGGTCACCATGACCATCTTATCTACGCTGACCCTACCCATTTCGAGGGGAGGTGGATGCAGTGTGGCTACAAACCACAAAGTGGGTTGCATCGGACATCGTTTCTCTCCACATATCTCCTAATGTTGCACCGACCACATTCTGGCTCTATAGGGTACGTCACCGTTCTCGGCCCTCATGTTGCTCCCAGGTTTCATTCTCAGCGGGTGATAAAAAGGTAAAAGGGGTTGTGAGAAGTCAGCTATGCAATATCCTAGGCCTCTGACTACCCTTTAATCTCGGGCCAAGGATGATTCCCGGGATCAAGTAAACGGCTCGGTGCAAAATAAGGTTTGGGATAGTCGTCCGGCTCGTCGGTGATCCCAAGGATGCGGTTGACTATGCAGCGCCCGCCGTTGAACGACACGCTACTGCCAGAGCCGCACATGCCTCCAATGATGTACCGTCCTTTACCGTCAATTATGCCGACGACCGGATATTCATCGGGCGTGTAACCGACGGTGCCGCTCCACTCGTGGGTCATGTGCAGCTGGTATGGTCCGTAATATCGCTTCATCTGGCCTGCCAGAAACTTGGTGAGGAAGCGCGAGGGCCTGTTGCGTCCGGCCTCGTGATCGGGCAAGCGGGACCCGCCAGAGCCGAATAAGACCCTCTTTCCGTAGCGGCCGGCGAAGAACCAGGCACCGCTGATGCCGACGTGTGGCTTCATCGTCTCCGGCCCACCGTTGCCGCTGGCGGCCTGTTCCTGCAACGGGAGGATCGCGTCGTGGAATTGCTGCAGCAATCCGGGTGTGTAGGACTCGGTGGCATAAACTACGTGGCTCGTCCGGATCGGCCCGCGCTGGGTGTGGACTACGTAATGTTCGCCCTGGTCTTCCACAGAGGTTACTCTTGTGCGCGTGAACAGTTGGACAGATGTCGTGCTCAGAGCGGATTGGAGCAGGGACCAGACCCACTTGGCAGGATGCCACGATGCGGCTGCCAGTGAAAAACCGGCGTTGTGTTCAAGCTGCATGCCCGACTTGTCAAGGGCCTCTTCGGGCGTGATGTCAGTCCAGTCGGTAAAGCCGGTAGCCAGCGCCATTTTCACTGACTCTTGCAGCGATTCCTGCTCATGGCCGTCTCTGGACTGCACCCATCCAGCGCGCACATAATTGCAGTCAAAGCCCTCGGCCTCTATGGTCTTTTCGATCAGGTCAGCGTTGTTGTACGCTGCGCGGCAGTAAGCAGCGGCGAACTGTCTGGACAGTTGGTCGCGCTCGGTATCAGTCAGATCCCGGCGGACATGGCCCAGGTTCTGGAGAACCGTGTCCCGAACCATCTTAAAGTACCTGCCCATGACGACCAGCCCTTCGTTGCGGCCGGAACTGCCGCTGGCCGGATCGTCCATCTCCAGCACGACCATGAGCCGATGTGGCGGCGCCTTTTTCGACCAGTGGTACGCCAGTGCGGCTCCTGTGAAGCCCGCGCCGATAACTACAGTATCAGCCTCATCAGGTAAGGTTGTCGCCGGTTCCTTCTGCCACGGATGGTTTTCCAGCGGGTTGACATCCAGCAGCCACATGGGCGTGGAAGAAACCTTCCTGTCGATCGTCAGGTGCTGCATGCCCTCGGGGATGGCGACGAACATCTGATACAGGCACCATGCCAGGAAGCGGCACCATCGCAAGACGAAGGGCTGGTCCCCGTAGCGCTTCCTCACGTACGTGCCGGCCGCCTGGAAGTCAGGTTTTCGCAGCCCAATTAGCAGGCCCAGAGCGACTCTCAGGCGCCTGAACAGACTCACGCCGGATGGGGTGAGGCGTGTGTCACAGCTTTGCGCAGCCAATTCCATAGATCCTTTCAGCTACTTGAGCAATGTGGCCATGTTCTGCTTTCAATCCTCCAGTTGACCGCCAACTTCCAGCGCTGCCCAGAAGGCATAGTCAGCGTGGTGCACGATGGTCACGTGCAAAGATCGCTTGACCAATTCGCCCTCCCCGGAGTGGCAGCCGGCTGCGTGGCATACTTCTTCGGGCAGACTCACTGTGAGGCAAACGTGCGTGCCGTATTGCGTATGCCTAATTGCAGGGAAGCCCGAGGTGTCGGGATTCTGTTGCCAGCGCTGCTGGTTCTCTGGATCAAACTCGAAGGGCTTTCCCACATCGTGACACAGGGCGCACGCGATCAGCATGTCGCGATCTATGGGCAAGTCGGGAAACTGGCTATGAAGCGAGTCGGCCAACGCGATCGCCAGCTGCGTCACGCCGCGAATGTGGTCCGTTTGCGTGCCCGACTTGAGGCGAGCCGTGTCAGGGTTGCCTGAGGGGCGGATCTGGTCAATGGAGGTGAACAAACTGTGACCCAGGCTGTAAGCCCACGCATCAATGACCTTGTTGCGCAGTGACTCGTCGCCGATCTGGCTCACCTCAGGCAACGAACGAATAACCGACTCTCGTAGTTTATCTGAAATCTGCATGGCGCGCTCCGATTGATATGGTCTGGCCTCTCATTGTGAGAAGTCAGGGAAAACTATACATGTAAACTTCCGATGCGGGGAAAGGATTTTAACCTTCAGGAAATTTGGTATATTCAGCATCTGAAGGAGCAACCGGGGACAGTGCGAGGGCATCCTTGGGCTTGATCTTCTGAGAGGCTATAAAGGACATAACTGCGACGCCTGCTCCAAGGAAGAACACAACTTCATAGCCCAGGGAAATCCAGATGAATCCTCCCACAAGTGGCATTATGACCGCTGCTATGTGGTTCATAGTGACGCCCATAGCCAAAGTCGGCTTTATATCTTCTGATGACGCCGTTCTGCCTATGTATGTGGTAATAGCCATGCTCAAAAGGAAAAGGAGATTGTCAGTGATGTATAGTAAGAAGAGCAAGTATACGTTGTGAATAAGCGCATAGCCCGAAAAGACGATTATAAGACCTCCGTAGCTGATGCTCAAAGCGACCCTTTCGCCCATCTTATCCACAAGCTTTCCTGCTTGCGGTGCGAGCAGAACGTTCAGGCCGCTGTTTATAAGAGACAGGATCAATATATTGCACAGCTGGACGTTGTAGATCTTAACCAAAGCGAATAACGCAAATGTCATAAATATCTGTCTGCGATATCCTGAAAGGAACGTCAAGAAATAGAATAGACTGTATTTTCTTCTGAAGACAAGGTGGACCGTTGTCGGATTGCCCGTGTCTTTGGACATAGCAAAGAGGGCAAATGCCCCCGCCACTCCCACGATTCCCGCAGTCCAGTACATCTCTGTGTAGCCGTATCCAAATAGCTTGATTATATATGTCAGCACAATCCCTGCAAGCGTAGCCAGGCCCGCCACACTCCTTAGCTGTCCTAACCTCTTTCCACGTTCCCTCTCCTCCGTCAGGCTCAACGCCATGCTGTCGCTGAGAGGCATCCACAGATGGAAGCCTATGCTCCAGATGAAGGAAAAGATGACAAGTGACTCTACGGTATATACGTGGGCATACGAAAAGAGACCGAATCCGTAGATCATAAGGAATATACCGGCTATCAGGGGTTCTGCAAAGCTGATTATCAGACCGGCTAAAAAGGCGGCAAGCAGGCCCGGAACCTCTCTTATCGCTTCGACTATACCCAGTTGATGCGCCTCGATCCCCATCCGTTCTACGGCGTAGTTGTTGAATATAGGGACGTGTATCCCGGTTAACGTAAACGAGAGCGCAAATACCGAAATAGCAAGCAAGATAAAGTTTCGTCTGATCTGGTCTGAATTCAAGGCTACCTATTCTTCGAATAGACAAAAAATGTTGATGTTGAGAATATAATTGGTTATACTAAAAGGCGACATTAAACTTAGCAATATAGAAGAGTAATGTCAAGCTTAAACACCTTTTGTCCTTAAAATTGCCGTTTGGGGAATACGAGACTGCTTCCCCGCGTTCAGCAACGACTAATGGTGTCATTGCGAGGAGGCCTGCCCCCGAATGATTCTGTCGGGGGTTCAATTGGGACTCAAGAGAAGCGCGGAGGTGACCCTCTATACTTGGTGAACACGAGGGTTCGCCCCGACATTCATGTGTGTAGGTGCAGACTCGTGCGTCTGCCCTGAAATAAGGTTGCAGTTGTGGGCTCAGTATATCAACTGAGCCGAAAGGAGCACCAGATATGAAACTATTTTCAAAGATTGCATGGGAAAGATTACACGAAAAGGCAACAAGCCTCCACGAACAAGGTCGGTATGAGGAAGCAGTTAAGTTTGCCAAAGATGCTTTGAAAATAGCTGAGGAAACTTTCGGTCCAGAACACCCCAATATGGCGATCTCCCTGATCAGTCTGGCGAGACTTTACGAAGATCAGGCCAAGTATGCCGAGGCTGAGCCCCTTTGCTGGCGGTCACTGGCAATAAGGGAAAAAGCCCTTGGAGAAGACCATCCTGCTGTGGCGCAATCCCTGAACAATCTGGCAAGCCTTTATCATTCCCAGGCCAAGTATGTCGAGGCTGAGCCCCTTTACAAACGGTCACTGGGAATATGGGAAAAAGCCCTTGGGCCAGATCACCCCGATGTGGCTCCTGTGTGGGAGAATATGGCGGGACTTTACAGAGATCAGGGCAAGTATGCTGAAGCTGAGCCACTTTACACGCGGTCACTGGCAATAAGGGAAAAAGCCCTTGGAGAAGACCATCCTGCTGTGGCGAGATCCCTGGACAATCTGGCAAGCCTTTATCATTCCCAGGCCAAGTATGTCGAGGCTGAGCCCCTTTTCAAGAGAGCACTGGAAATAAGGGAAAAAGCTCTTGGCAAAGACCATCCTGATGTGGCAACTTCACTGAACAATCTGGGGGAACTTTACAGAGCTCAGGGCAAATATGTCGAGGCTGAGCTCCTTTACTGGCGTTCACTGGCAATAACGGCGAAAGTCCTTGGGTCAGACCATCCTAATGTGGCAACTTCACTAAACAATCTGGCGTTACTTTATTATTCCCAGGGCAAGTATGTCGAAGCTGAGCCCCTTTACAGGCAGGCACTGGCAATAAGGGAGAAAGTCCTTGGGTCAGACCATCCTGATGTGGCAACTTCACTGAACAATCTGGCGTTACTTTATTATTCCCAGGGCAAGTATGTCGAAGCTGAGCCCCTTTACAAGCAGGCACTGGCAATAAGGGAAAGAGTCCTTGGGCCAGATCACCCCGATGTAGAGTACTCTCTGAGCGGTCTGGCGTTACTTTATGATTCCCAGGGCAAGTATGCCGAGGCTGAGCCCCTATACAAGAGGTCACTGGCAATAAGGGAGAAAGCTCCTGGGAAAGACCATCCAACCACGGCGACTTTGTTGGAGAATATGGCAAAGCTTTACAGGAAGATTGGAAAGGAAGATGAAGCGAAAAGGTTGGACGAGCGTGCAGAAGGAATTCGTTCAAGAAACCAGTGATGGCAATATCACACAAATTAGCCTTCGGAGAATTTCCATTCTACGGATGACGCGATGGCAAGGATAAGGGACATCGGTATAAAAATAGGCGACCTCCCTGAACAATCTGGCGGAACTTTATTATTCCCAGGGCAAGTATGTCGAAGCCGAGCCTCTTTATAAGCGGGCACTGGCAATAAGGGAAGAAGTCCTTGGCAAAGACCATCCCGATGTGGCGACCTCACTGGACAGGCTGGCGGGACTTTATTATTTCCAGGGCAAGTATGTCGAAGCCGAGCCTCTTTATAAGCAGGCACTGGCAATAAAGGAAGAAGTCCTTGGCAAAGACCATCCCGATGTGGCGACCTCACTGAATTGTCTGGGGTTACTTTATCATTCCCAGGGCAAGTATGTCGAAGCCGAGCCTCTTTATAAGCAGGCACTGGCAATAAAGGAAGAAGTCCTTGGCAAAGACCATCCCGATGTGGCGACCTCACTGAACAATCTGGCGGAACTTTATTATTCCCAGGGCAAGTATGTCGAAGCCGAGCCTCTTTATAAGCGGTCACTGGCAATATACGAGAAAGCCCTTGGCAAAGACCATCCCAATGTGGCGAACTCCCTGAACAATCTGGCGGAACTTTACAGAGCTCAGGGCAAGTATGCCGAGGCTGAGCCACTTTATGAGCGGTCACTGGCAATATACGAGAAAGCCCTTGGCAAAGACCATCCCGATGTAACTTACCCCCTGAACAATCTGGCGTTGCTTTATAAGACTCAGGGCAAGTATGCCGAGGCTGAGCCTCTTTATAAGCGGGCACTGGCAATAGGGGAAAAAGCCCTTGGCAAAGACCATCCCAATGTGGCGACTTCCCTGAACAATCTGGCGGGACTTTATAAGACTCAGGGCAAGTATGCCGAGGCTGAGCCACTTTATGAGCGGTCACTGGCAATAAAGGAAAAAGCCCTTGGCAAAGACCATCCCAACCTGGCGACCTCCCTGAACAATCTGGCGGGACTTTATAAGACTCAGGGCAAGTATGCCGAGGCTGAGCCTCTTTATAAGCGGGCACTGGCAATAAAGGAGAAAGCCCTTGGCAAAGACCATCCCAGTGTGGCGACTGTGTTGGAGGATATGTCGGAGTTTTACGAGAAGATTGGTAAAGAAGATGAAGCTAAGAGGTTGGCCGAACGTGCGAGAGGAATTCGTTCAAGAAGCCAGTAATAGAGGTAACGCACGAATAAGACTTCGGAGAAGTTCCATTTTACGGATGACGCGATGACAAGGATAAGGGACATCGGCATAAAAATAGGCGACCTTGAAACGGGAGAACTCAACTCCATCTCTGACGTTGAGGGCACGAAAGTAGGGCACGTTGACATGGGTCATGACGGAACGCCCTTAAGGACCGGAATAACTGCCGTAGTGCCCCCTCGACAGGAGAAGAGAAGAAAACTCTTCATCGGTAGATACGGCGTCAAAGACTGGGACGGAATGACAGGCTTGAGGCAGCTGAGGACTTTGGGACGTTCTCGTCCCCCATAGTATTAACGAGTGCTGCAAGCGTGGGCGTCGTCTACAACGCCTGCATAACCTACGGACACAAAAGAGACCGTGGGCTGCCCATAGACGCCGGATGGCCACCCGTCGTGATAGGCCTGGACGACTCCTATCTGAATGACCCTGAAAAGGAAAGAGAGATAAAGGAGGACATCCTCTTTGAATGCTTCCAGAAAGCGCAAGGAGAAAAAGTGGAGGAGGGAAACGTGGGAATCGGAAGAGGACTGTGCGCCTTCGGACTAAAAGTCGGAATCGGGCAATCGTCCAGAAAAGTCCAGGGCTACACCGTAGGCATCCTTGTAGCGTCCAACGGAGGAATCAGGAGGAGCCTGACTGTGGATGGAGTTCCGGTCGGAAGACATCTCTCTGCGCCCCAACCACAGGGCATACTCACAAGGTCAATCGTGGCAGTAACCGCCACAGACGCCCCTTTGACCCCAAAGCAGTTCGACCACCTTTCGGAGATGACCGGAGCAGGTTTGATCAAAGGGGGATTCATAGACGCTCATATAGACCAAGGATTGATAGTTTCTTTTTCCACTTCAAATTCCATAGACGCTCCCTTCGAGAACCAAAAGACCTACAGAATCAGATCTGTTCCCCAAGGGGAGCTCTATCCTCTCTTCGACGCTGCCATAGAAGCTGCTCAAGAGGCCGGACTGAACTCACTTACCACATCGAAAAGTGCAGAAGGCAAGGACGGACGATAAAGGCGATACCCCAAGATCAGCTTACCGAAATAATGGGAAGATACAGGGGGACCGACTGATCATGCCCGAACCATTTCTTTCAACTTATCTATCTGCTCTTGCCTTCCCAGAACGATGAGCATATCTCCTTCCTTCAACTCTTATCGATTCGACTATACCCAGTTGATGCGCCTCGATCCCCATCCGTTCTACGGCGTAGTTGTTGAATATAGGGACGTGTATCCCGGTTAACGTAAACGAGAGCGCAAATACCGAAATAGCAAGCAAGATAAAGTTTCGTCTGATCTGGTCCGAATTCAAGGCTACCTATTCTTCGAATAGACAAAAAATGTTGATGTTGAGAATATAATTGGTTATACTAAAAGGCGACATAGAGTTTAGCAAAACAGGAGTGTAATGTCAAGCTCAAGCTCCTTTTGTCCTTAAAATTTCAGTTTGGGGAATATGAGATTTCTTCCTCCCGATAGGTTCAATCGGGGGTGCTGGCAATGACTAAGGGAGAGGTCATTGTGAGGAGGTCTGCCGCTGAATGATTCTATCGGGGGTTCAATCGGGGACTCAAGAGAAGGGAGAAGGTGCTCCTGTATACTGGGCGAACACGTGGAAAAAGCATTCATCTGTTGTAGGGGCAGACCCGTGTGTCTGCCCTGGAATGATGACTACTAATGTGAGGAGGAACCCTTCCTTGATTCCTTGAACCGAAAGGAGCACCAGATATGGGGGCATTTTCAAAGTGGGAAATACTAATGGAAAAGGCAGAAACGTTCCGCGAACAAGGTCAGTATGAGAAAGCAGTTAAGGTTGCTAAAAAGGCTTTGAAAGTAGCTGAGAAAACTTTCGGTCCAGACCATCCCGATGTGCTGATCTCACTGGACAGTCTGGCGGTACCTTATGCTTATCAGGGCAAGTATGCCGAGGCTGAACCCCTTTTCAAGCGGGCACTGGCAATGAGGGAAGAAGCCCTTGGAAAAGATCATCCCGCTGTGGCGGGCTCACTGAACAATCTGGTGGTACTTTACAGAGATCAGGGCAAGTATGCCGAGGCTGAGCCCCTTTACAAGCGGGCACTGGCAATAGTCGAAAAAGCTCTTGGCAAAGACCATCCTGATATGGCGACTGTGTTGGAGAATATGTCGGAGTTTTACGAGGAGATTGGTAAAGAAGATGAAGCTAAGAGGTTGGCCGAACGTGCGAGAGGAATTCGTTCAAGAAGCCAGTGATGGCAATACGGCACAAATTCACCTTCGGAGAATTTCTATTTTACGGATAGCGCAATGGCAAGGATAAGGGACATCGGCATAAAGATAGGCGACCTTGAAACGGGAGAACTCAACTCCATCTCTGACGTCGAGGGCACGAAAGCAGGGCACGTTGACATAGATCATGACGGAACTCCCTTAAGGACCGGAATAACTGCCGTAGTGCCCGGAGAAGAGAAGAAAACTCTTCATCGGAAGATACGGCGTCAAAGACCGGGACGGAATGACAGGCTTGAGCGTAGCTGAGGACTTCGGGACGTTCTCATCTCCCGTAGTTTTGACGAGTGCTGCAAGCGTGGGCGTCGTCTATAACGCCTGCATAACCTACGGACACAAAAGAGACCGTGGACTCCCCATAGACGCCGGATGGCCACCCGTCGTGATAGGCCTGGACGACTCCTATCTGAACGACCCTGAAAAGGAAAGAGAGATAAAGGAGGACATCCTCTTTGAATGCTTCCAGAAAGCGCAAGGAGAAAAAGTGGAAGAGGGAAACGTGGGAATCGGAAGAGGACTGTGCGCCTTCGGACTAAAAGTCGGAATCGGGCAATCGTCCAGAAAAGTCCAGGGCTACACCGTAGGCATCCTTGTAGCGTCCAACGGAGGAATCAGGAGGAGCCTCACTAGCTGTCCTAACCTCTTTCCACGTTCCCTCTCCTCCGTCAGGCTCAGCGCCATACTGTCGGTGAGAGGCATCCACAGATGGAAACCTATGCTCCAGATGAAGGAAAAGATGACAAGTGACTCTACGGTATATACGTGGGCATACGAAAAGAGACCGAATCCGTAGATCATAAGGAATATACCGGCTATCAGGGGTTCTGCAAAGCTGATTATCAGACCGGCTAAGAAGGCGGCAAGCAGGCCCGGAACCTCTCTTATCGCTTCGACTATACCCAGTTGATGCGCCTCGATCCCCATCCGTTCTACGGCGTAGTTGTTGAATATAGGGACGTGTATCCCGGTTAACGTAAACGAGAGCGCAAATACCGAAATAGCAAGCAAGATAAAGTTTCGTCTGATCTGGTCTGAATTCAAGGCTACCTATTCTTCGAATAGACAAAAAATGTTGATGTTGAGAATATAATTGGTTATACTAAGAGGCGACATTAAACTTAGCAATACAGAAGAGTAATGTCAAGCTTAAACACCTTTTGTCCCTAAAATTGCCGTTTGGGGAATACGAGATTGCTTCCCCCCGATTGAATCTATGGGGGACTCAAGGGAAGGGAAGAGGTGGGCCTGTATACTGGGCGAATACGCGAGTTGCCCCTTACATTCATCAGTTGTAGGGGCAGACCCGTGTGTCTGCCCTGAAATAAGGTTACAGTTGTGAGCTCATTATATCAGTGAGCCGAAAGGAGCACCAGAAATGAGAGTATTTTCAAAAGTTTTCGTGATTGCATCCCTATGCTTATCGTTTGCCGCAACTGCTTTTTCCCAGGAAACGTTATGGGAAATACTAAACGAAAAGGCAACAAAACTCTACCAACAAGGTCAGTATGAGGAAGCAGTTAAGTTTGCCAAAGAGGCTTTGAAAGTAGCTGAGGAAACTTTCGGTTCAGAACACCTCAATATGGCGATCTCACTGAACATTCTGGCGTTACTTTACAGCGATCAGGGCAAGTATGTGGTGGCTGAGCCACTTTACAAGCGGGCACTGGTAATAACGGAAAAAGTCCTTGGCAAAGACCATCCCAGTGTGGCGACCACCCTGAACAATCTGGCGTTACTTTACAGCGATCAGGGCAAGTATGTGGTGGCTGAGCCACTTTCTAAGCGGGCACTGGTAATAACGGAAAAAGTCCTTGGCAAAGACCATCCCAGTGTGGCGCAATCCCTGAATAATCTGGCGGTACTTTATCATTATCAGGGCAAGTATGTCGAGGCTGAGCCCCTTTACAAGCGGTCACTGGCAATAGCAGAAAAAGCCCTTGGAAAAGACCATCCTGATGTGGCGCAATCCCTGAATAATCTGGCGGTACTTTATCATTATCAGGGCAAGTATGTCGAGGCTGAGCCCCTTTACAAGCGGTCACTGGCAATAGCAGAAAAAGCCCTTGGAAAAGACCATCCCAGTGTGGCGGGCTCACTGGGCGGTCTGGCGGTACTTTACAGAGATCAGGGCAAGTATGACGAGGCTGAGCCCCTTTATGAGCGGTCACTGGCAATAAGGGAAAAAGCCCTCGGAAAAGACCATCCCGATGTGGCGACCTCATTGAACGGTCTGGCGTTACTTTACAGCGATCAGGGCAAGTATGTCGAGGCTGAGCCCCTTCACAAGCGGGCACTGGCAATATACGAGAAAGCCCTTGGAAAAGACCATCCCAGTGTGGCGACTTCCCTGAATAATCTGGCGGTACTTTATGATAGTCAGGGCAAGTATGTCGAGGTTGAGCCCCTTTACAAGCGGGCACTGGCAATATACGAGAAAGCCCTTGGAAAAGACCATCCTGATGTGGCGCAATCCCTGAACAATCTGGCGGTACTTTATGATAGTCAGGGCAAGTATGTCGAGGCTGAGCCCCTTCACAAGCGGGCACTGGCAATATACGAGAAAGCCCTTGGAAAAGACCATCCCAGTGTGGCGACTTCCCTGAATAATCTGGCGGTACTTTATGATAGTCAGGGCAAGTATGTCGAGGTTGAGCCCCTTTTCAAGCGGGCACTGGCAATATACGAGAAAGCCCTTGGAAAAGACCATCCTGATGTGGCGCAATCCCTGAACAATCTGGCGGTACTTTATGATAGTCAGGGCAAGTATGTCGAGGCTGAGCCCCTTTTCAAGCGGTCACTGGCAATAAGAGAAAAAGCCCTTGGCCAAGACCATCCCGATGTGGCGACTGTGTTGGAGAATATGGCGGAGCTTTACGAAGAGGTTGGAAAGGAAGATGAAGCTAAGAGGTTGGCCGAACGTGCGAGAGGAATTCGTTTAAGAAACCAGTAATAGAGGTAACGCACGAATAAGACTTCGGAGAATTTCCATTTTACGGATGACGCGATGACAAGGATAAGGGACATCGGCATAAAGATAGGCGACCTTGAAACGGGCAAACTCAACTCCATCTCTGACGTCGAGGGCACGAAAGTAGGGCACGTTGACATAGGTCATGACGGGTTAAGGACTGGAATAACAGCCGTGGTGCCTCCCGGAGCAAGATAAGAGGAGAAAACTCTTCATCGGAAGATACAGCGTCAAAGACTGGGACGGAATGACAGGCTTGAGCGTAGCTGAGGACTTCGGGACGTTCTCGTCCCCCATAGTATTAACGAGTTCTGCAAGCATTGGGATCGTCTACAACGCCTGCATAACCTACGGACACAAAAGAGAGCATGGGCTGCCCATAGACGCCGGATGGCCCCCCGTCGTGATAGGCCTGGACGACTCCTATCTGAATGACCCTGAAAAGGAAAGAGAGATAAAGGAGGACATCCTCTTTGAATGCTTCCAGAAAGCGCAAGGAGAAAAAGTGAAAGAGGGAAACGTGGGAATCGGAAGAGGACTGTGCGCCTTCGGACTAAAAGTCGGAATCGGGCAATCGTCCAGGAAAGTCCAGGGCTACACCGTAGGCATCCTTGTAGCGTCCAAGCGTTCTACGGCGTAGTTGTTGAATATAGGGACGTGTATCCCGGTTAACGTAAACGAGAGCGCAAATACCGAAATAGCAAGCAAGATAAAGTTTCGTCTGATCTGGTCCGAATTCAAGGCTACCTATTCTTCGAATAGACAAAAAATGTTGATGTTGAGAATATAATTGGTTATACTAAAAGGCGACATAGAGTTTAGCAAAACAGGAGTGTAATGTCAAGCTCAAGCTCCTTTTGTCCTTAAAATTTCAGTTTGGGGAATATGAGATTTCTTCCTCCCGATAGATTCAATCGGGGGCGCTGGCAATGACTAAGGGAGAGGTCATTGTGAGGAGGTCTGCCGCCGAATGATTCTATCGGGGGTTCAATCGTGGACTCAAGAGAAGGGAGAAGGTGCTCCTGTATACTGGGCGAACACGTGGGGAAAGCATTCATCTGTTGTAGGGGCAGACCCGTGTGTTTGCCCTGAAATGATGACTACAATGTGAGGAGGAACCCTTCCTTGATTCCTTGAACCGAAAGGAGCACCAGATATGAGGGCACTTTCAAAGTGGGAAAGACTATCGAAAAGGCAGTAACGTTCCGCGAACAAGGTCAGTATGAGAAAGGAGTTAAGGTTGCTAAAAAGGCTTTGAAAGTAGCTGAGAAAACTTTCGGTCCAGACCATCCCTATGTGGCGACCTCCCTGAACGGTCTGGGGTTACTTTATTATTCCCAAGGCAAGTAGGACGAGGCTGAACCCCTTTTCAAGCGGGCACTGGCAATGAGGGAAGAAGCCCTTGGAAAAGATCATCCCGATGTGGCGGGCTCACTGGGCGGTCTGGGGTTACTTTATTATTCCCAGGGCAAGTATGACGAGGCTGAGCCCCTTTATGAGCCAATATGGGAAAAAGCGCTTGGGACCACCCCAATGTGGCGGCTGGACAGTCTGGCGGATCTTTACAGGCTCAAGGCGAGTATGAAGGCTGAGCCCCTTTATAGTCCCTGAGAAAGCGCTCGGAAAAAATTCCCGATGGATGACCCAGACAATCTGGCGGAACTTTATTATCCCCGATGTCGAAGCCGAGCCTCTTTACAAGCGGGCACTGAAGAACATTTGGTTCTGGCGGAATCTACTTTTTATTCCCAGGGCAAGTATGTCAGGAGCAACTGGCAATATGACCTTGGAAAAGATTCTAGGCTGAGAGATCAGGGCTTTAGCCTCTTTATAAGCGGTCACTGGCAATATGCGAAAAAGGGAATCCCTATGTGGCGAAGTTACTTTATTATTCCCCAAGTATGTCGAAGTCGGCCTCTTTATAAAGACTGACATCCTTGGCAAAGACCATCCCGCTGTGGCGGTCTCCCTGACCGGTCTGGGGTTACTTTATTATTCCCAGGGCAAGTATGTCGAGGCTGAACCCCTTTTCAAGCGGTCACTGGCAATAAGGGAAGAAGTCCTTGGCAAAGACCATCCCGATGTGGCGACCTCACTGAACAATCTGGCGGAACTTTATTATTCCCAGGGCAAGTATGTCGAAGCCGAGCCTCTTTATGAGCGGTCACTGGCAATATAGACGAAAAAGCCCTTGGAAAAGACCACATAGAGTTTAGCCAGGATGTGGCGCTCCTCACTAAAACAGTCTGGGGAATATACTTTATAGATTCAATCGGGGGCAGGGCAATGTATGACGAGGCTGAGGAGGTCTGCCCCGAATAATTCTATCGGCGGGTTCAATCGGGGACTCAAGAGAAGGGAGAAGCTCCTGTATACTGGGCGAACACCTGGGGAAAGCATTCATCTGTTGTAGGGGCAGACCCGTGTGTCTGCCCTGAAATGATGACTACAATGTGAGGAGGAACCCTTCCTTGATTCCTTGAACCGAAAGGAGCACCAGATATCAGCGCATTTTCAAAGTGGGAAATACTAATCGAAAAGGCAGTAACGTTCCGCGAACAAGGTCAGTATAAGAAAGCAGTTAAGGTTGCTAAAAAGGCTTTGAAAGTAGCTGAGAAAACTTTCGGTCCAGACCATCCCGATGTGGCGATCCCTGGACAGTCTGGCGGTACTTTACAGAGATCAGGGCAAGTATGACGAGGCTGAGGCACTTTATGAGCGGTCACTGGCAATATGGGAAAAAGCCCTTGGAAAAGACCATCCTGATGTGGCGACCTCCCTGAACAATCTGGCGGAACTTTATGAATCTCAGGGCAAGTATGTGGTGGCTGAGCGCCTTTATCCGGTCATGAAAGCCCTTGGAAAAGACCACCCCAATGTGGCGATCTGGACAGTCTGGGCGGTACTATTATCCAGGGCAAGTATGACGAGGCTGAACCCCTTTTCAAGCGGGCACTGGCAATAGCCGAGAAAGCCCTTGGAAAAGACCATCCTGATGTGGCGACCTCCCTGAACGGTCTGGCGTTACTTTATGATTCCCAGGTCAAGTATGACGAGGCTGAACCCCTTTATGAGCACTGGCAATAGCCGAGAAAGCCCTTGGAAAAGACCATCCGGATGTGGCGATCTCACTGGACAGTCTGGCGGTGCTTTATGATAGTGAGGGCAAGTATGCCGAGGCTGAGCCCCTTCACAAGAGCACTGGGAATATGGGAGAAAGCCCTTGGGAAAGACCATCCCAGAGTGGCGACCTCCCTGAACAATCTGGCGTTGCTTTATGATAGTCAGGGCAAGTATGCTGAGGCTGAGGCACTTTATGAGCGGTCACTGGCAATAAAGGAAAAAGCCCTTGGAAAAGACCATCCCGACGTGGGGACCTCCCTGAACAATCTGGCGGGACTTTACCATGCTCAGGGCAAGTATGCTGAGGCTGAGGCACTTTATGAGCGGTCACTGGCAATATGGGAAAAAGCCCTTGGAAAAGACCATCCTGATGTGGCGACCTCCCTGAACAATCTGGCGGAACTTTATGAATCTCAGGGCAAGTATGTGGTGGCTGAGGCACTTTATGAGCGGTCACTGGCAATAAGGGAAGAAGTCCTTGGAAAAGACCATCCCGATGTGGCGACCTCCCTGAACGGTCTGGGGTTACTTTACAGAGATCAGGGCAAGTATGCCGAGGCTGAACCCCTTTTCAAGCGGGCACTGGCAATAAGGGAAGAAATCCTTGGCAAAGACCATCCTGATGTGGCTACTGTGTTGGAGAATATGGCGGAGTTTTACGAGAAGATTGGTAAAGAAGATGAAGCTAAGAGGTTGGCCGAACGTGCGAGAGGAATTCGTTCAAGAAACCAGTGATGGCAATATGGCACAAATTCACCTTCGGAGAATTTCCATTTTACGGATAGCGCAATGGCAAGGATAAGGGACATCGGCATAAAAATAGGCGACCTTGAAACGGGCAAACTCAACTCCATCTCTGACGTCGAGGGCACGAAAGTAGGGCACGTTGACATAGGTGATGACGGGTTAAGGACTGGAATAACAGCCGTGGTGCCTCCCGGACAAGATAAGAGGAGAAAACTCTTCATCGGAAGATACGGCGTCAAAGACTGGGACGGAATGACAGGCTTGAGCGTAGCTGAGGACTTCGGGACGTTCTCATCTCCCGTAGTTTTGACGAGTGCTGCAAGCGTGGGCGTCGTCTATAACGCCTGCATAACCTACGGACACAAAAGAGACCGTGGGCTGCCCATAGACGCCGGATGGCCACCCGTCGTGATAGGCCTGGACGACTCCTATCTGAATGACCCTGAAAAGGAAAGAGAGATAAAGGAGGACATCCTCTTTGAATGCTTCCAGAAAGCGCAAGGAGAAAAAGTGGAAGAGGGAAACGTGGGAATCGGAAGAGGACTGTGCGCCTTCGGACTAAAAGTCGGAATCGGGCAATCGTCCAGAAAAGTCCAGGGCTACACCGTAGGCATCCTTGTAGCGTCCAACGGAGGAATCAGGAGGAGCCTCACTGTGGATGGAGTTCCGGTCGGAAGACATCTGTCTGTACCCCAGCCAGAAGGCATAGTCACAAGGTCAATCGTGGCAGTAACCGCCACAGACGCGCCATTGACCCCCAAGCAGTTGGACCACCTTTCGGAGATGACCGGAGCAGGTTTGATCAAAGGGGGATTCATAGACGCGTATATTGACCAGGGATTGATAGTTTCTTTTTCCACTTCAAATTCCATAGACGCTCCCTTCGAGAATCAAAAGACCTACAGAATCAGATCTGTTCCCCAAGGGGAGCTCTATCCTCTCTTCGACGCTGCCATAGAAGCTGCTCAAGAGGCCGGATTGAACTCACTTACCACATCGAAAAGTGCAGAAGGCAAGGACGGACGGACGATAAAGGCGATACCCCAAGATCAGCTCGTCGCAATAATGGGAAGATACAGGGGGACCGACTGATCATGCTCGAACCATTTCTTTCAACTTATCTATCTGCTCTTGCCTTCCCAGAACGATGAGCATATCTCCTTCCTTCAACGTGGTATGCCCCGGCGGCCTTATGGAGACCTTTCCATCTCTGTCCTTAAGTCCGACAACGATGCACCCCGTCAGTTCCGGCTTTACAAAGATCTCGTCCAGCAGGGATTTGTCTGCCAGACTCGAGCCCGGCCTTACAAAGACCTCCTCAAGTCCTAAAGAAACGTCGTCACCGTGGACCATGACATCCAAAAAATTCACTAACGCTGGATGCAGGATTACAGAGGCCATCCTCAGTCCCCCTATTCTCGGCGGACTTATCACTCTGTCCGCCCCCGCCCTGATCAGCTTCTCCTCCACTGTGTCGTCAGATGCCCTTGCCACTATTGCAAGGTCCGGATTCATCCCCCTTGCCGACAGGGTCACAAAGACATTATCCGAATCTGTATCCAGAGCGGTCACCAGTCCCTTAGCCGTTTCGATTCCCGCCCTTCTCAATACCTCGTCGTTTGTAGCATCACCCTCTACCATCAGTATGCTGCGACCATCTATCGTGAGATCCTCAGACGGTTTTCGGTCTATCACTACAAAATCTACGCCTGTCCTTACAAACTCGGATACCACGTGTCTTCCGACCCTTCCACACCCGCAAAGTATGTAGTGCCCCTCCAGTTTCTCGATTTCCTTCTGCATCTTTCTCCCCTTCATTATGTCTGTTATCTGACCTTCCACCACAAAGGCTGTAAGATTCCCAAGAGAATAGGCAACCCATCCGACTCCCAGTACTATAAGCACCATAGTAAATGACTGCCCTAACGTGGAAAGTCCTTTCACCTCCCTAAAGCCCACAGTAGCCATTGTTATGACCGTCATATAGAGCGAGTCGTGAAGACTCCAGTCCTCTATTAACATATATCCCAAGCTCCCGCCCACCAAAAGGAAGATCAAAATTCCCATAGAGATAAAGAGCTTGTTCAAAGGTGACATAGATCTTCACTTTCGACTGAGTCATGTTACGATTAGGGCTTTTTTCAAGCTACAATCTAAAATCTTACATCAATAATGTCAACTGAATTCGATAAACCTACCCAAATGTTGGAAGAGGCAAAAGTACTTGACTTGCAATATCGTTTGCGTATATTTAGCGTCGGAACCGAACATTCTACTAATGCGAACTATTTTTTGGAAGGTGAAACGGAACGTTACGATGAATCCTTCGCACCGGCTAAAGATCGTCGTTCCAGCCGACGACCCGCCGCAGATCCAAGGTTCGTCCCATCTGGAGCGGCTCAAACCCTACGGTGATGTCACGCTCTACACTGACCGACCCTTGGCGCTATCCGAAAAGATGTCCCGCGCAAGAGACGCCGACATTATGATAAACAGTCGAGGTGCTGTCAACTGGCCCGCTGATGCCCTTTTCAAGTTGCCCAAGCTCCGTATGATCGCGACCTGTTCCATCGGCACCGACATGATAGACCTCAATGCCGCAAAGGAGCTGGGGATCGTTGTGAGCAACCTCCCCGGTGCCACCTCTTATATTGTCGCCGAGCACGCAATAGGTCTTATGTTTGCTGCGGCAAAGCGCACAGCGTTCCAGACCTCCGAGCTGAAGGCCGGAAGCTGGACTCGGATGGACAATATACTGCTTAGAGGCAAGACGCTCGGCGTCATCGGGACAGGAAACATCGGGAAAGAGGTAGTGAGGCTCGGCCGCGCCCTCGGTATGAAAGTCATCGCCTGGACATTTCATCCCTCCTATGAAAGGCAAAAAGAGTTGGGAGTCCGGTTCGTGGAGTTGGACCAGCTGTTGAAGTCATCGGACGTGATCAGCCTCCACATCAAGCTGACCGAAGAGAGCCGTGGGATAATAGGGAAGCTCCAGATCCAATTGATGAAGCCGGGGGCGCTCTTGGTCAACTGCTCGCGCGCAGGCCTGGTGGACTCTCAGGCCCTGATAGAGGCTCTGAACTCAGGTCATCTTGGCGGCGCGGCGATAGACGCTTACGACGAGGAACCGCTTCCGCCTGACCATCCGATTCTATCGTGCCAGCAGGTGGTGCTCACCCCCCACAATGCCGATCAGACCCCGGAGGGAGTAGACCTTTTGAACGCTGGAGCGGTGGACAACGTCATCGCCTTTTTGGAGGGACAACCGCAGAACGTAGTGACTTAAACAAATAGGCAGTAGCCTCCGATCCCCGAAGGACTCAATCTGGGATTCAATCGGAGGGTAGACGCGAGACCGCTTCCTCCCTAAACCGTTACTGCGATCCGAAGCCCAGAGCGAAGCGAAGAGACTGCCAAGCAGTCTCATTTTAGGACAGATGCAACTATGAAATTCACTGACCACCTCAGAGAAAAAGCTGCACCTATATGGGAAAGAGAAATGGAGCATCCGTTCGTATCTGGCATAGGTGACGGATCGCTCCCGCTCGATAAATTCAAATACTATATGTGTCAGGACTACCTCTTTTTGATCGAATACAGTAGGCTCTTTGGGCTGGCTGTCGCAAGGTCCGATGACCTTGAAACGATGGGCAGATTTGCCGAACTCCTTTCCGCCACGCTCAACGTTGAAATGGATCTGCACAGGAGCTACGCTCGAAAGTTCGGCATAGAAGAGGGGGAATTAGAAGATACAGTGATGTCCCCTACGACGCATGCCTACACCCGACATCTTCTGCATGTAGCCGAAACGGGGACCACTGCGGAACTCGTGGCAGCCGTGCTCCCATGCGCCTGGGGCTACTGGGAGATCGGAACAAGACTTGCAAAGAAGGGAGAACCGAAAGCCCAACTGCTCTACGGAGAGTGGGTCAAAACTTACTCCTCACAGGAGTTCGGGGAGTTTGCCGACTGGTTGAAGGACCTGCTGGACTCGCTGTCCCACGGCCTTAACGAGCACGAACTCAGAAAACTTGAAGGGCACTTCATCACCAGTAGTAGATACGAATACATGTTCTGGGAGATGTCCTACAACGAGGAGGAATGGCCGGTCTAATTGAGGCGAGGCATCTGTAAGTGTAGTGGCAACAATTCCCTGCATTGAGACTGAGACAAGCGGAGAGAGTTGCTATTCGCCGCCTCCGGGGTTTATGGGAGCCCCCTCCCAGAGTTGGAGGAATTCCTGAGCTTGTTGCGATGTGTGCAGATAAGAAAAGCGAGCCACCTGGCGTCCGATGTCCATGACCCTTTCCTGCAGTCGGTCGTCTTTCAAATTTCCCTCCTCATCGAACGCATTCCATGCCTCGGGGATAGATGCCTGTTCCGGGATGACCCACGCATGGAGCGCACGTCCGACAGTCCGCAGACTGTTCAAGGCATTCAGACCACCCATCTGTCCCCCCGATACGCCCACAAGCCCGATCATCTTGGCTTCAAACTCGTCGAACCCCATAAGGTCTAATGCGTTCTTCAACACGCCGCTGAAGCTTCCATGATATTCAGGTGTCCCCAGAATAATCCCTTGTGCCCGACTTACGTCTTCCCGCAGCTTAAAGGTGTCCTTGGGATAGGCGCTTTCGTCTTCCTTCCCATCGCACAAAATGAGGTCGTATTCTTTCAAGTCGATCAATTGGGTCCGGACACCCACCTCCTGAGCACCTTGTAATGCCACGTTTACTGCCATGCGGGTATAGCTGCCATCTCTAAGACTCCCACAGATGCCGACGATCAGGATGTTGTTTTCCGTATGATCTATTTGATTCACGGTGATTATCCTTCTAAAATTAACATGAAGTAAACGTCCCTCAAATACGCTAAGAACGAACCGACTATTTTACCGGATAATCACGGCTACAATTGTATCCCCTCATAAAGCCCCGCTTCATAGAGGTGAGCCGTATCGTTTAGTCTTTCTATCGTACGCTCGTTCCATTGATTCGTTCTGAGCACGGTGATACTCGTCGGTGAAGCATCAAAGGATACCTCAGACAGCATATCTACCTCTAATTTCAGCCACCAGGCGAGGATGTTTATTATGGTCCCTCCATGTGTGACCAGAAGGATAAGACTCTCCTGGCTCTCGGTGAGATGTTCCACATAGTTTGACACTCTCAAATAAAATTGACGCCACGTCTCTGCCTGGGGATACGTCTGCCAATCAATGTATGGCTCTGTCCGTTCCAGAGTGTACTGCTTCGCCTCTCCTACTGTCTTACCCGCTGCGATGCCGTTGTTGAGTTCTCTCAACCGGGGAGCGAGATTTGGGGTCATCCCCATCTCTTTGCCGAGTATCTGTGCCGTCTGAAACGCTCGCTTAAGATCGCTGCAATACAGCTTTAAGGGAGTACCCCGGATCTCACGCTTTAGTCTAGATGCAAGATGAGCGGCCTGACGACGCCCCAACTCCGTCAAACCGGTGTCTGTCCATCCTCCGGTTAAATCCTTCAAATGATGTTCCGACTGTCCATGTCGAATCAGGACAATTGATTTCACCGAATTGCTCCAGTCTTCAGGATTACACTAATCTAATTATCTGGCCTATGTCCGCGCATTTCTGAGCCAAAACAGAGATCTCCGTAGCATTGTAATCCAATTGTTCAGGGCCTTTTCAGTCCTCTTTGCCCCGAATGTGATCTAAGCAGAGCCTGCAATCCTCAACGAAAGCATATCGTCCTGAAGACCAAGCAACGTTACTTCGACTGCCTGATTTAATCCGGGGAAGTGAAGCAATCTCCGTTAGCTTTTCTCTATTCCTTTTCGCTGTCTATTCTTTTTTTGGGTGCTGCAAGTCGGGAGACGAGTATGCTGATTTCGTATAGCAGGACGAGAGGTACAGCCATCATAAGTTGCGAAAGCACATCAGGAGGAGTGAGAATGGCAGCGACGATGATTATGGCGATGACAGCGTATCTTCTGCCTTTGCGCATAAGCTCAGGCGTAACAACACCTATCTTGGACAGAAGCAAAGACAGCATCGGAAGTTCAAAGGCCGCCCCGAAAGCCAAGATGAGTCTGAGTATAAAGCTTATGTAGTCATCGATGTTGTAGCTCACCGCTATGTATTCGGGAGCCAGCCCAGCGAAAAAGTTCAATCCGATCGGCAGAATTAAAAGGTAGGATACAGAAGCTCCAACTGCAAAGCAGAAGATCGTAAGGATTACCATCCAGGGCACATATCTGCGCTCTTTTTCCAAAAGCCCGGGGGCTACGAAGGCCCAAATGTGGTAGAGTACAAGAGGAAGTGATATCATCAAACCTCCGACAAGTGAGACATTCAATCTGACAAGGAACATGCCGATAGGCCTGACGGTTATCAACTTTATCCCCTGAGTCTTCGCCGGAAGGGTAAGAATATCAACCAGATACTCGGAAAATGCAAAGCACAAAAGCGCACCACACAGGACAGCAGACAGGGATTTGATTATCCTCCATCGCAATTCTTCCAGATGATCTAAAAAGGGCATCTCCTTGATGTCGTCGGAGCTCTCCAAAATCTGACGGGAGCCTTCGTCCCGATTCTCCTTGGAGGAGATGTCCTCAGAGTTAGCATCAGGGTTCACAGAATCGTCCTTATCTTGATGAGATTGAGACAGTAGACAGCATACAGGGATAGGAGGCGGTGTTCTGTCTACTGCTTTGGCGCATCAGCTGAGGCCCGGTGAGCAATTGCCCTGAACAGTCCCCAATTTCTGTATTTATCCTCCTTTATATTTGAAAGGCTTTCAGCAACAGAGTCGAGCTTGGAAGGGTTGATCTCCCTCCAGCCGCTTATCTGCTCTTTATGGTCGTTCGCTTTCAAAGTGCTGTGTCCCTGTTCCTCTAACAAAAATACGTAAGTCCTGAAAGTCTTCCCACTATCGGCGAAAGAGTAATCTATAAGGGCTAAAAACCTTCTTATCCCGACTTTTAGGTTAGTCTCCTCTGTTGTCTCCCGCTGCAGGGCTGAAGGTATATCTTCATTCTCTTCTATCCCGCCTGTAGGTATCCTATATACTCCTTCAGGATAAAAATCCTTGGTCTGGAGCAATATCTTCCCGTTCTCCCTCATCACAACTAAGGCCACTTCCGCCTTCCTCTTTCCGTTGACCGGCCCGAAATCCCCTGCAGAAAGATGTCCCTTGCGATAGATAGGCTCTCCGTATCTTTCAGATAATAATGCTATTTGATCTCTATCTGTGTCCGACATGGCTTAAATAAACTTTAAGTGACAGGAGAATAATCAATAACCTCAGAGACTACCTGCTTGACAGCGTCCAAAGCGTAGTGGACATCGTTCCAGGTGATGTCTTTGTAAAGCGCAAACCTCACAAGGTGGGGAGTGATGGCTATGATCTGGACGCCTTTGTCCTGCATCTTCTTGCAGAAACCTTTCGCTGTGATTCCAAGACCAGCTACGTCAGCCATCACTAAATTGGTCTGAACCCTTGAAAGATCTAAGGACAGACCTTCCAGGGATGTCAAACCATCCGCAAGCAGGCACGCCTTCTGGTGATCTTCTGCCAGAGGCTGGATCATCTGCTCCAAAGCCACGATGCCCGCTGCGGCGATGACTCCCGCCTGTCTCATCTGACCGCCCATCATTCTCCTTAGATATCTCGTCTCGGCTATCGTCCCCTCATCCGAACAGAGGATCGAGCCGACCGGAGCACACAGTCCTTTTGAAAGACAGAACGTCACGGTATCCACGTCCTGTGTCAATTCCTTTACGTCCACGTTCAGTGCTACAGATGCGTTGAATATCCTTGCTCCATCCAGATGGGTCTTTAGACCGTACGTCCGGGCTATCTTAAGATAGGACTCCATATCGTCTCTGGACATAGCCGTCCCTCCAACAAGATTGTGGGTGTTCTCCAAGCTGATCAGGTCAATCCCCTCGGAGGCATTCAGCCTTGTCAGAAGCTCTTTCGTGTCGTCTATATCCAGGTTTCCGTTCGGGAGCTCCTCGACCTCTATGCATCTTATGCCCCCCAGCCTCGACAGCCCGAACGACTCGCATAAGGCTATGTGAGTCCGACGGCCCACAAGGGCGGCTTTCCCCGCTTCGACGTTAGCCATAATCCCCAGCATATTTCCCATCATTCCACTCGGCACGTACAGGCCATCTTCCTTACCCAGCATCTGTGAGGCCATCGTTTCGAGTCTGTTGACCGTAGGATCTTCGCCGTACCCGTCGTTTCCTACAGAGGCTTCTTTCATCGCCACTCTCATAGCCTCTGTGGGACGGGACGATGTATCTGTACGCATATCGATCGTATTCATAAGTCAGGTACCTCCCCTACCCAGAGATCGCTTCGAAGTCTCACTCTTCAAAATGACTGAAAAACTCACTAGGGAATAAACTGTCATTGGGAGTGATAGCAAAGCAATCTCGTAGACAGTAGACAAAGACGCATTTCCCCTCCCTCAAACGAACCACAGATGGTGCGAATACTTATGAAGTCTGGGAGAAGTTAGGTGTTAATATAAAAGGAAAGTCTCTAAAGGTCAAGGTGTTCTGTACCCTTCGTGCAGCCGACACTTACATCACAGAAGATGCTCCGGTAGTGTTCGCCTGAAAATATGGAAACCACACATTTGCTAATAGAACAGAAAGTTGAGGGCGGATATCAGGAAAAACGCCATTATCGAAAATCTGAATGTCCGTTCGTTCAATCTTCCCACTATAAACTTTCCTAACATGACTCCCAATGCGCCTGCAAAAGCCGCTATTGTGCCGATGATTAAAACCTTCTCATCGTAGAGTCCAATTTGAGAGTAAATAAATATCTTCGGAATCATCATAGACAGCGCAATCGCTCCAAGTGTTCCGACTAAAGATTCTTTCGAGAGTCCGTACGCCAAAAGGAAAGGTGCCATAATCGGTCCAAACGTGTGCATAATCCCCGAGATGTATCCCGCAGGAAGAGCCGCAAGTGTAAGTCCGCCAACACCGACTCTAAAATCCCTTCCCTTTTTCATCGTTTGAGACGCAATGTATAAGACCAACAGGGAGCCGACTATCCTTTTCAGAGCTTCTGAGGGTAGATATACCAGGGAATAAGCCCCCACTATGCTCCCGAAAATGCTCCCTGTCAAGGAGACCCCTAACGCCTTCAAATGCAAATCTTTGCGAAATGCATACGTCCTTACGGCGTTGGTAAATACTAAAAGCCTTGTGAAATAGTTATGTCCCAGGCAGCGTCTGAAGCGCCGATTATGGGTCAAAGAGTAGCATATCGTATCGTTTTGCTGTGGAATAAGCAAAATAGTCTTATCAGAGTTCTGGTCAGCAAGGAACAGGAGCTGTTTGAAGAACAGGATGCACTGTCTTTGACAGACAGGGCACACATAGACGCTTTCCCCCTTCTTATGAAAGATACAAGCCTCTTGAGATTCTGTACTGTTGCAACAAGATTCAACTGTTCATTCAGTGAGGCTGGTCCTCTGTAACGGGCTCGTCCCATACCGTGTTGTTGCCTGGCTTCAGCAAAGATATGTTCACTGCGTTTACGGAGTCTCCGGGAGAGTTTGTAGTCAGCTGTTAATGAGATAGACCGTGCATGATTTCTGGCTTTCGCCTCTCGCACTTTTCTATCCCGTTCGGCCTGAATATGTGCTGAATTTGTCTTGTTTTTCCATGTAGGAATCGGTTCAATCTTCTCATCGGCTCGCAGAGGAATATGGGGTATGATTCCCCGGTCAAGTACATCAGCGATAAAATTACCAGAACCGTAACCGGTATCGGCACTAAGTGTCTGAATGTCTTTGGGCATGGTCTATGTTTCAAGGTCATCTACCATCTTAAGGGCACTTTCGGGCTCTGCTGTCCCTGTCGCCTGCGTGCCCTGAGTCTCAAGGATTACTCTGCTTTTTGTGTCGATCAGATCATGGCCCATAAACGAGAGAAAAGCCCCTTTGCCCTTCGATTTGCTGTATAAGCGCGCGTCGGGGTCTGTAGTCGAACGGTGTGTTTGGTTCGTCCACTTTTCACCATGAAAGTCTTTATCCTGAGGATGCCCGGACCTACCCTTTGTCTTATCACCTTCAAAACCGATTCCCTTGAGATAATCATCAAGAGAAACAGGGGGTTCTATCGGCTCAATACTTTTCACTGAAGCATCAGCTTGTATCTGAGTGCCGTCGACACTAAGGTGTTTACCGCTCACAACACCGACATCTATGCAACACTGGACTACCTGACGCATTATCCGTTCAAACAACCCACTGGATGCCCACTTGTGATTGCGAAGCTTGTTGATCGTGCTCCTATCCGGAACCGCATCATCAAATGTCTGATGACAAAACAACCGATATGCCGCATGCATCCCCACTTCCTGACAGAGCCGATTCTCACTCAAATTATACAGATAGCCAATAAGGATCATTCGAACAACTAATTCAGGATCAATACCGGGTCTGCCATTGTCAGGGCAATAACAATCTGATACAACGTCTCGTACAAATGAAAAATCAACTGCCTCATCAATCTGACGAAGGATATGATCCTCGGGAACTAAATCCTCCATCTGAAAATAGTGAAACATCGGATTTGTCTGTTCCTGCTTTTGTGGGGTCATTGTTTCCTCCATGTATAATATTATCAATAACATAATATAATACATCGGAGCTGCTTTATCAATGCTTGTTCTATACTACTTTCTGAATCTAAGGGTTTTTCACAAGGCTTCTAATACGATTGGACTTTGCTGTTGAGAGTTATCGATTTCAATTCATAAGGAAATTGTGGGGGTGTACGCTATGAGAAACGGGCACTTTAAAGAGATTCTGATTAGCCTCTTGGTAGTTATCTCTTGTGTATTCGGGATGAATACTTATGCCGATGCTGCTGTAATCAGTGATGTTAAGGTCTGCAATCTTAAGGGGAGAGGCGCGACGATTACGTGGCTTACCGACGTTGCAGCGATAGGGGAAGACAGTGTACGCGTGGTCAACCCTTCCATCGCTCTAAACGCTGTGTTCACTGCGTCCAGAATCGGCTTCAACACTCACCTTGTGGATATAAGTGGACTAACTCCTAGTACTACCGGCTATTCGTTTGAGGTAATATCAGAAGGAGCTGAAAGCAGTGGTACATTTGATACTCCAGCTGAGTTTGGTAATGCTCCGCAGACGGCTACTGTGAAGGTAATCAACCAGGACAGCACGGATGCTGAGGGAGTTTTAGTCTCAACAATCGTGACTGACCTTTCCTTAGCTGGTCCTCCTTTCAATATTAAGTTACCCTCGTTGCCTATATGCGGCATCACTGGTCCAACTGGAATAGCTGTTCTTTCTTTGGATTTAGCAGTTAAAGAGGCTGGCCTGGGAAATATGGCGTTTAACGCAGCCTCCACAGGTGGATTCGATCTCATACTTGAGGCAAAGGACGGTAAGGGCAACAGCGCTTCGTCCGGTCCTTTCGTTACGCCTATAAATATAAATGTCGATATAGACACTCTTCGATTGAGCGCAGCCATAGAAGTGGTTATACCTCTCCCAGAGGGATTGACCCTGATTTCGCCCCCAGTAGAGCCTAAAAATACTTTCACTTCCCATACTTTGCTTCCCTTGATACCGAATTCGAGGGAGATAGACAGGTGGGACAATGCTGCAGGTAGATTCAGGCCTGTGGTGAGAGATGTGATCACAGGGAATATAATAACGCCGATAGACCAAGCGTTCGATGTAGCAGCGCCTGAGGGGTTCTTCGTTAAGGTCATATCCTCCTCCGCAGTAACTTTCAGTGGACTACCCATAACGATTCCCCTAAGCCTCACCTTACCTGAGGGGCTAACTCTCATAGGTGTTCCGTTACCTCTCGGCTTTACCTCTCATACGTTGCTTCCCTTGATAGCGAATTCGAGGGAGATAGACAGATGGGACAATGCTGCAGGTAGATTCAGGCCTGTTGTCAGAGATGTGATCACAGGAAATATAATAACGCCGATAGACCAAGCGTTTAATATCAACTTAGGGGAAGGCTACTTTGTTAAGGTAGTTGCCTCCACTGTGTTTACGCCTCCTACCTCAGCTCCCAAAGCTATTGCTCCAGAGCTGTACGAAGATTTTAGAAGATTTGAAGAAATCAGTACTAATGTGTTGCCTTCTGAGGTGAAAGTATCTAATGTCACCGATCTGGGCGTCACTGTGTCGTGGCTAGGCGCTGAAAACCATTTGGCGCAGGTGCAGTACAGCACCGATCCTGATTTGTCTTATTACGAGTCTGCATATGATGCAATGGAGGCAGAATACCCTGATGATATACACTGGGTGGATATACCGAGACTGTCTCCCAGTACGAGGTATTATTTCAGAATCTTGCCGTTGGATCCGAATGACAAACGTGAGGACAAAGTCAGATCGTTTACCACTACTCCTCGCCTGAACTCGATACCATATCCTAACACAATTTACGGTAAGGTGATAGAGGAGGGCGGAAAGGACATAGGCGTTAGGGGAGTGGTCTATGCAAAGGTCATCCACAAGGGAAGAGAATCATATCCCGTATCGGCTACAACTTCTGCAAGTGGATATTGGTCTCTTAGTTTGGGTCATTTAAGGGATCGTGAAAGTGGTGATCTGTTCCGCTATTCGAGTGGAGATGCGATAGTTTTGGAGTATTATGGTCTGTCGGGACGGTATGGAATTCAAAAGGCTGAGGTGGAAACTGATACTCCTCAGGATGTAGGTGAACTTATCGTGACAGACACAATAACGTTGAGAGTGCCCGGTTTCGACGGGGTTGATGGAAGTGACATCCCTCAGGCTTACGTTCTACACCAGAACTTCCCCAATCCGTTCAACCCCGAAACAGAGATCAGCTACGATATCCCTGAAGACGCTCACGTTTCACTCAGGATATACAATGCCTTAGGACAGTTAGTCAGAACGCTTGTGGATGGGAATCAAAAGACGTCTCACTATGTGGTGAGGTGGGATGGAAGGGACGATAAAGGGACTGATTTGGCCAGTGGAGTTTACTTCTACAGGGTCTTGACCGATAACTTTGCGAGCACCAAGAGAATGTTGCTTATGCGATAGAAGACCATTAGGATATTTGTCTGTTCTCACAGTGATGGATTTCATCTTAAATGTTCTTGAGAAGGGAGGCTAAAAAGATGTCTAAGAATTTTAAACTGTTAGCAGCACTCACGGGCATACTTCTGGTAGCTTATGTAAGTGCTAATGCCGCTGTAATTAGCGATGTTAAGGTGTGCAATCTTACGGGAAGAGGAGCTGATATTACTTGGCTTACCGACGTGGCGGCTACAGGAGAGGACAGTGTACGCGTAACGAATACTTCCGTTTCCTTGGATACTGTGTTCACTGCCTCCAGAATCGGTTTCAACACTCACTCTGTGGGTATAAGCGGCCTAACTCCCAGTACCGCAGACTATGTGTTCCAGATAATATCTGAGGGAGCTACCACAAGCGCTGATACCTTTGCTACTCCTGCCGAATTTGGCAACGCTCCACAGACTGCCACTGTGAAGGTAATTAACAAGGACGGTACGGATGCTGAGGGCGCTCTGGTCAGCGTGATTATTAATGACCTTTCTCTCTTCAATCTTAACCCTGCACTTTTTCCTAAGTTACCCTCTTTCCCTATATGTGGCATCACTAGTTCAAGTGGTGTAGCTGTTCTTTCTTTGGATTTAGCAGTCAAAGAGGCCGGTCTGGGCAATATGGCGTTTAACGCGTCCTCTTCCGGAGGGTTTGACGTCACACTCGAGGCAAAGGACGGCAAGGGCAATAGTGCTTTGTCCGGTACTTTCGTCACGCCAATAGATATAAATGTTAACATAACTACCCTCCAATTGGAACCACCTACAATCCCCATAATCAATGTCTCTCCTGCCTCACTCAATTTCGGCCTTGTGGAGGTCACTAACTCCAAAAGGGATACTGTGACCTTCCAGAACATAGGCGAGGATACGCTGGATATTAGTGGACTTCTCGACGTTGCAGCTCCGTTTAGAATTATATCGCCAGGAACACTACCAGATCTATCCAGTCCTATTTTAGTTCCGCCTAATTCCACGATAGAAGTTGTTATAGAATGTAGTCCTACCACTACTGGTTCTTTCCTGGGTACTCTGGTCGTTATAAGCAACGATTCTACGGGGAATGCTATCTTAGACATACCTTTAAGTGGAACGGGTCTTGCATCCGATATCGAAGTCTCTCCGACGAACGTAGATTACGGTGTTGTGCTAGTAGGCAACAGTTTGGGTAGTACGATAAAAATTAAGAACTTAGGCAATGCGAATTTAGTCTTAGGGGCTTTGTCCCTTACAGGCACTAATGCAGGTGAGTTTTCGATTCAAGTTCCTCCAAGTTCGGTCGTTGGTCAAGGGGATAGTACTGAGGCTACTATCAGGTTCTCACCTACGTCGGGCGGCACGAAGAATGCCACCTTAGTCATTCCGAACAACGATCCTGACGCCGCTGACGGTACTGTGTTTGTTGCCTTAATAGGTGTGGGCGGAGAACCGAATATAACGGTAGTAAATACGGTGGATTTTGGCAGTGTAAGCACTATCGGAGCTCCTAAGGATATTGACTTGGAGATCCTAAGTGACGGCGGTCTACAGTTGGCGATCAGTGCTGTGGTGCTTACACGCCCAGGTGCTGCGGCTTATACGTTGCTGGATACTCTGGATGGGGTTACCCTCCCTGCACTAACAGGAAAGGATACACTGGGGATAAGATTTGCCCCGACTAGTGTGGGTCCCTTCACAGCAGATTTGACTATCTTCAGCGATGATCCTGATACACCGGCGAAGACAGTTACCTTACTTGGTACTGGAATTGAGCCTGATATAGATGCGGCTCCGTTTGATTTCGGACCTGTGGAGGTAGACAGCTTTAAAACAGATACCTTGACGGTAAATAACGTCGGGACAGATACCCTGAATGTCTCCAGCATGACTTTGGTGTCAGGGACGTCTGTGACGTTTGATATGTTCTTCTCTAGTCCAGTAGCCATCGCTCCGGGAGAATCGTTCAAGGTAGGAGTTCAATTTACTCCCCAGTCCGTGGGAACTTTTACAGATACTGTGGTTGTCGTAAGCAACGACCCTGACGGTGCTTTCAAGGTTCCTCTGATCGGAGAGGGCGTTGGTGTACCTCCTCCCTCTGCTCCTCAGTTTGGTGAGCCATTTACAGTAACCTTAACAGGTGTAGACAGTAATACTACTATCTTAGCCAATCCAGGCGAGGAGTTTTTTATTGAGTCACGGGTAAGCGAGGTAACCCAGGGCATATTCGGCTTCTCCACTAAATTTGGGTTTGACCCGAACGTTGTAGAGTTGGTTACAGTTTTTGGTCAACCGGTTATAAGCCTCACACCGAACGTATTGCCCCTTAACCCCACACCTTCTGGCGGCCTGGTATTTGGCACAACTGATACTCTTAGTATGGGTGCCGCCGCATCCATAGGTATTGGGGCTACGCCGGTCAGCGGTACAATTCTCACGATTAAGTTCAGGGTCAAGAGCACTGCTAATCCTGGTGATTCTAGTCCTCTCAACTTAGTTAGTGCTGTAGTGGGTGTAGATACTACGCTAGATTTTGGAACCTTTACTGGCATAGATATTCCTGCCGAGACTCTTATAAGCGCGGTGTTGCAGGTTTCTAGGAACATCACCGGTCAATCCGTTGTGGATGACGTAAAACTCGCGCCGACTCGTACAGGCGCCACTGTGACTTACGGTGGAGCGACTCTCGGTATAGCGAGTGTGACAGGCCCGGTTTCTGTCCTTAGGGTCGTCCTTGAATCTGACGTAGCAGGTGAGGGTGTTGACACCGTTAGAGTGAACATAAACAGGGTCGACGTGGGTGTTGGAATAGATAATCCAAGCACATATATAGCTTCTCCTGCTACTGATGCTACCCTAAGCGGCGTTGCTATATATAGAGACGATGGTGATAATGTCTTTGAGAGGGAAGTGGATACTCCTGTTAACGCAGCCAGTATCGCTTTTACTGATACGATAGCAAGCGTTAGTGCTGATAGTATTTTGACAATCACCTTAGATTTTCCTGATGGCGTCCTTCCCATAAATCCCAATCCGTTGACGTTCTTTATCGTCGTCAGAGGTGGAGCTGGGATAAGTAACGGTGATCAGTTCACATTCAGCACGAACCTTTCGGATTGGGTATTTAGCGGTTTTTCGAGAGGAAGTTTCACTGCCACTTCTGCTGTCATAACCGGTGATGTAAGCGCTCCTACTATATCTGCGGGCAATGCAGTAACGGTCGACGATGACAGCGATGGACTTTTAGACGGTCTGAAGATAACATGGAGTGAGAGCATCGCCGATATGAGCTTTGCCAACTTTGCCAGCGCGACGGCTAATTTTGACGTGACAGCGGGTACTACACTCATAGATGCTGGATTAGCCGCCGATCCTGACGGGGACGATGGGACGTTCACAGCTGCTAATAGGCTGCCCAAAATAGATCCAAACGGTCCTCCTCGCACTTCGGATACCATAAACAACAACATCACCTTCATCACCTTCATCACCTTCCAGGAAGACCCGGGATCACCTGCGGATAAGCTCCTCAGTGCACTTAATACGGAGGCAGCACCCGCTTTAAGTATGGCAGGGGCAACAGTAACCGACCTTGCGGGCAACCCTCCTGGGGCTATTGTCGGATTTGCTTCGATAGACGCGGCTCGTCCTGTGGTCTACCAGAGCCTCTATCTGGACGCAGACGTTGACGGCAAGATAGATGAGGTGCAGGTCCAATTTTCCGAGGACATTGACGCTGCCACCTTTGCAGACAACGACGGATGGAGTGTCGCGGGGTTTGCGTTCTCGAGCAATCCCGTTCTCATAGGGGCTGCTGCTTCTGTAGATCCCCCGGTTTCACCAACCGGAGGCGCTTTCGATGTCGCCAGGCTATTACTTACTGAGAAGGCTGACTTTAACACGAGCATAGACCCTGCAGTGGATCAGGTGACTTATAGCGCTGCTGCAGCCGATGTGGCAGATCTAGCGGGAGTTGCTCTTAACAACGTGTTTGTAGGAACCTCTAAAGAGGTTGATAAGGCCAGTCCGATTTTGATCGATGCGACCACTAAAGATGTTGTTTCTACCGAACCCAGAGGTCAGATAGACCGGTACACAATTAGATTCACCGAAGCTGTGAATCTAGCGGCAGGAGATTTTGTTATTCTGGATGACTTCAATATTGCCGGGTTAGGTTCAGGCGCCGGTACCAGCACAGTCGATCTTACCATCACCGAGGCAGGCGTAGTAGATACTGGAATCAAGCCAGGGCTCGCCGTAAATATTGCAAATGTTGAAGACAACGCGTTAAATAGGCTGGGACAAGTTGATGCAAACAGTCTGGTCGCTCCTTCGGCCGATGCACTCCCCGGTACTGGCGAAATCCTCATTCCTGACTCAAAGCGCTTCGACGGTGCTCCGCCCTTGATAAGGAAGAGGGGTGCAGCAGCCGTCGGTGGGGATGCTGTGGTTACGGGAGACAGCAACAGGGATGGCAGGCTCGATCAGATTGTGGTGGAGTTTACTGAGATCATGCCTGTTGGTGGCGATTACGTTACTGGGGCCACCATTGAAGGACTCGTTATTTCCGGCGCCTCGCGGACGGCAGCCGATCAGGTGACCTATACGTTGACAGTAGCTGCAGGCGATCCGCCTAACACAGACGCTGTGCCCGACTATCTCTATAGCACGGCTACGGGAGCCATATTAGATCCCGCCGGGCTGGAGTTGGTGGATATCGGGAGCGCCGATATTACGGAGGTGGATGGAGCTGCTCCGGTCCTCGTGGGCGCTGTCACAGATGACGCTGACGGAGACGGAAAAATAGATAAATACGTTATCACTGTAAGTGAGCCTATATCGATAGCTGGTGTTGCGGACTCGCTAAGAGCAGGCCTGGGAGTTGCGGGTCACCTCGATACACTCGCCACCCTGGATGCAACTAAGGAGATTATCACCTTACTCTTCGTTGAAACAGCCGTGACAACGCTGGGAGATTTCGATACTGGAGTGACCCCTGAAGTTACTTATACCCGAGCTACAGTGCAGGATGTGGATGGCGAGATCAAGGATCTTTCAGGCCCCGGCGGTACGGCTAGTATTCCTATGGAGGATATCACTGCTGACAATGCCGTTCTGACAGAGACCGACGGCGCCAGACCCGTTACTGTTCTCGCTGCTGATGATACCTCAAGCACAGGGGACAGAAACAGCGATGGCTTTATAGATCAGTTCACGGTGACCTTCAGCGAGCCTGTGACGGCGGACAGCGGTAACATCGGCATAACCGTTGATGCCACTGCTTCGGGCAACACCGTAACCCTCAGTGAAGTCTTGAGCGGCGGCGGCACCAACGTTGTGGTCTTCGGCGGAACTTCCGACGGACCCGCAACATCCGGAGATCCTGATACGGAGGACACTCCGCTCTTTGACTATATCGAGACCGGATCTATTCGTGATATATCTGCTGCTGAAAATACACTTCGAGCTGCTGCCGATCAGATAACGATAGATGAGGCCAAACCCGTTATTGTCTTTGCGACGGGAAGGGTGCAGGATACAGAACTGAAGCTAAAGTTCTCCGAGGCTGTTCGCGGCACTGGAGCCGGGGGCGATGTGGCTGTACCTGACTTATCCTATCTGGATGTTAGCTTAAGCAGAGCCGGAAGCATCGTCGCTGTGGAAGATGAAGCAGCAGCTATCAATGGGGACGATGAACTCATAACAGTCAGTGTGGATAGTAGTTTTATCATTCAAGATGTGGTACAGGACTCCATTTCGTTCTCTCCGTCAGTTGCGGATTCCGCCTTGAGCCTTGTTACTGATGCCGCGTCTGTGCCTAATCAAGCGCTGGCCATCCTCGTCACGATTTCTGTTCCTAAACTTTTTGTGACATTAATTAATCCCACTTCTGGAACGCAATTGGGAGGAAAGTCTGTGGCGATATTAGGAGGCAATTTCCAGAGTGGTGCAACCGTCACGTTCGGCGACACGTCAGCCACAAATGTAGTTGTAGCCTCCCCTGATACCGTTACTGCTGCGACCCCTGCTCATCCTGTCGGTAATGTGGACGTGATAGTCACAAATCCCGACGGTCAGGCAGATACACTCTTTAACGGATTTACTTTTGTATTGTTAGGGGATGTCAGTGGCAACGGAGAGATAACGGCATTTGATGCTGCTTTGGTGCTTAAATCTGTAGTCGGTCTCTTTGTAATCTCTGACACTGTGGCAGCAGACGTAAGTGGAGACGGCACCATAAGTGCCTTTGATGCCTCTTTGATACTCAGGTTCGTTGTTGGGAAAATAACTCAATTTCCCGCCCAGACAGGAGGCATCTCTAAGGCTGTACTTGGCGAGAGGATTATAAGTTTAGGTAATATAAAAGCTTTACAGGATCGACGTTTTGCCGTTCCTATTCTCATAGACGAAACGGACGGTGTCTTATCAGGTCAACTTGAACTATCTTTAGACCCGACAAAGCTTAAAGCCGTAGATGCTACGGTATCCGACCTGACCTCTGACTATCTTTTGGCTCATAATGCTCAAAATGGCAGAATAAGGCTATCCTTTGCCGGTGTAGAATCGGTTAACGGCAGCGGTAGTATCGCCGAGATCATATTTGAGCCAATAGGTTCTGAAATTGACGTTATTGGTGAGGCTGGTCTGATCTCCGCCCAATTGAACGAAGGTCTTTTCAGTGTGATTATTTCCCAACATGGAGGCATCTCCGATCTTCCTGACAGCTATTCATTGCATCAGAACTTCCCCAATCCGTTCAACCCTGAGACAGTGATCCATTACTACCTTCCTCTTCAAAGCCACGTGGACATATCTGTCTATAATATAACCGGACAGAAGGTTGTGACACTGGTGGACAATCAGATGGACACAGGCAGTCACTCTGCAGTGTGGAATGGAGAAGATGACAACGGAGAAAGTCTTGCCAGCGGAGTGTACCTCTATCGGATGGAGACGGATGGATTTGTCAAGACAAGGAAGCTGGTCTTGATGAAATGAGCTTCTTTATTTATTTATAACCGTCTTTAGCCAGCAGATGAGGAGGTGACACAAATTCACCCGGGTTTGGGTACTACAACGCAGCAATATAGGTAATTGCACACTCATTTCAGTTAATGATTCTCAATGAAAGGATAGCCTGATGAAGAAGATATTCCCGATATTCATGGTGCTGGGATTTGTGCTTTTTGCCGCTTCGATGAGTTCTGCTCACCTCGGCGCCGACCGTTTCGCTGTCCAGGTGCCCAATGGGACGGATATGGCGGGGATCTACCAGAACTTTGTAGCGGATGGTGACGACAGCGAGTGGGAGATGATTCCCCCTACGTTCTGGTGGACACACGAGGATGCGTTTCAGCTCTGGGAAGGGTCAGAGTTAATAGACGCCTCCGACCTAGCCTTGCGTGTTATTTTAGGATGGAATGAGGCTACCAACCATGTAATCTGGTTTGAGGATAGATATGACGATGTCTATGTCGGTTGGGTAGCTGACTTCATTCAGGAGACTGTTGAGCTTGGCATCGATGGGGACCACAGCGGAGGACGGTACATGCAAATGAACCTGGACGACCTGGATTCGAACAGGTTCGACGCCGCTTTTGCACAGAATTGGCGCTATTTTGTGATCCGAGAGAATCCGGTCTGGCTGTGGGGAGCAGCTACGTGGGTAAACGTGGCTCCTTATTCCGACTTCGGCTGGAGCTTCGACGGCAACCTGGGTGACCCGGGCAACCTGATTGCTGAGATGGCCGTGACTCCGTTTGACGATCTGGATCCTGCAGGTATACAGACCAGTATAGTACACGACCTTACAGCGGGCGAAGTCATCGGAGTAGGCATTAACGTTCAGGACGTCGACATGATTGGGAGCATCAACGATCCCAACCAACAAGGTGGCGTCCAACAGACTAACGGTGGCTACTATACCAGCGGAGGCGAGCAGGTCGGCAAATTTGCGGATACCTTCCTTGACGTCACTCTACTTCCTTTTGATCCGTCAATATGGGTACGCGTGGACGGTCTTCCTCCAATGGGTACAATCTCAGTCAGTCTCCCGCACACATCTATCCCTATGGGCGGTACGCTTTCAGCCCCTATCCTTATGGAAGGGGATGTGACAGGGCGTGGAATCATATCAGTGCAGATGAATATCAGCTACGATTCAAATGTAATAGAGGCAATAGATCTAATATCGCAAGGGACACTGAGCCAAGGTTGGACGATTGCTGACACAGTCGCGACTGGAATTGGAACATCTATAGACACTGTAAAGGTTGCGATGGCGGCTCCGGGGCCCGACACACTATCAGGGTCTGGAGATCTTGTCCTTATCAATTTTGTAACATCAGATTTGGCAGCTATTGGAGATTCCACAGCGTTAGTCTTTGAAGATTTCTTCTTCAATGAGCGCGATCCTGTGGCAGCTACACGTAATGGATCTGTGCAAATTTTTGGGCCAACTGTAGCCGGTGTATCCGTTTCCAGAGCTCTCGTTCCAGTGGGCCATCCTGTCGTGATCTTCGCTGACGTTACCAATGCAGATTCCGTGGAAGTCAGGGTGTGGGATCCGAACGATATGACCTTTGCTCCTGTGCATTTGACGCTCTTCGATGACGGGGCACACAACGACGGGCTTGCCGGAGATAGACGCTGGGCAAGCGACCCCTGGCTTACTCCCGCTGATCACCCCCGGTTTTTCTATGTGGACATCTTGGCAAGGAGCAACCTGGGAGCAGAGAGCCGTATAGATAGCGTCGCCTCGTTCGAGACAGCAATCTTCGTGACCCTGGGAGCGGGTGAAGAAGTCGCAGGTCCCGGAGGACAGGCTTTAGTTCCTATCTTTGCTCGTAGTCTGAATGGCGCAGACGTGGTATCGGGCGAGGTAACGCTCCGCTTCGATCCAAATCTTGTGCAGTTTATACGAGCATTTCCGGGACCAGGACAGAGCTTTCCCAGTGGTTTTGTCTTTAACTCTGCTGAACCTGGAAGAGCCGTAATAGCCTTCGCCTCGATAGCTCCACTTTTTGATACTCCAGAAGGTATCCTGGCATTTGCGGTATTTCAGGTATCCCCCGGTGCATTGTTAGGCTCAAGGATAGATATATTTGTGCCAGAAGATCAATCAAATGTAAATGAAGGGCTTCCCCCTGTGACTACGTTCGACGGCGGCATCACAGTAGAGCTTGTAGGCGATATCAGCAGAAACGGTCAGATTAAGTCGTTCGATGCTGCTTTAGCGCTGATGCATTCGGTCAGGTTCAGGGACATACTAGTCGAGTTTTTCGGCGGCGACGAAAGCTTATTCCTGGCGATCTCGGATGTGACGCGCAACGGGAGCGTGACAGCTATGGACGCCGTCCGGATCCTACAATTTGTAGTTGAGTTGATCCCAGGACTACCGTTACTCGGATCCGATGGCCTTGCGAAGGTCACAGATGCCGAACCTCGCACAGTCAGCATGTCAGATGCCTTGGAAATATTCGAAGGGGGCTTAAAGGTGTCCCTTTCCATAGACGATATGTCAGGAGTTCTTGGAGCGGATATATCCATAAGCTACGACTCATCGAGGTTGAAGGCAGTGAGTGTGTCTCCCTCAGATATGCTGTCGTCCTTTATGTTCCAGAGCAACATTAAGGGAGACGAGGTTAAGATAGCCTTTGCTTCTATTGATCCAGTGGAAAGCGGTGGAGAGATAGCCTACATCGAGTTTGAGATCATCCGCGGTGTGAGCGACTACTCTGAGGTTGAACTGTTAAGGATTAAGGACGTCCAGCTTAACGAGGGGCTAATTCTTGCCATAACCGGGGAGACAGAGCTGTCCTTAGAATCCTCTATTCCCGAGACTTACTCCCTCTCCCAGAACTATCCCAATCCCTTCAACCCTGAGACAGTGATCCATTACGACCTTCCCGTTCGAAGCCACGTTAATATATCTGTCTACAATATGATGGGACAGAAGGTTGCAATATTGGTTGACAGAGAGGTGGACGCAGGTAGTCACTCTGTCGTATGGGATGGCAAAGATTACAATGGAGAAAGCCCCGCCAGCGGGATCTATGTGGTTCGGATGGCGGCGGATGGGTTTGTGAACACGAGGAAACTTGTCTTGATGAAATAAGCTTCTTTATTTATTTACAACCGTCTTTAGCCCGCAGATGAGGAGGTGACACAAATTCACCCAGGTTTGGGTACTACAACGCAGCAATATAGGTAATTGCGCATGCATTTCCGTTAATCACTCTCAATGAAAGGATAGCATGATGAAGAAGATATTTTCGGTATTCATGGCTCTGGGATTTGTCGTTTTTGGCGTTTCGATGGGATCCGCTCACCTGAGGTTAGATCAGACCTTTGTCGCTCCCATGCTTCCCATTGATGGGACTCCGGGGATGCCACCTAATTTCCCTGTGAGGGTTGTACTAGACGGTGATGGGTCCGAGTGGGATATGCTTCCTCGACAGTACTATTTAACGCACGATGATCTGAAAGAGGTCATCAAAGGGGGGTTTCCTGAGCCGAACCCCTCCAGCCTCGCCGTGAAGGTAGTCTGGGGATGGAGCCCGGTGACCAACTTGCTCTATGTGATAGAGGAGAGATTTGACGACCGCTCTAAAAGCCTTGTGAAAAACCCTTAGATTCAGAAAGTAGTATAAAACAAGCATTGATAAAGCAGCTCCGATGTATTATATTATGTTATTGATAATATTATACATGGAGGAAACAATGACCCCACAAAAGCAGGAACAGACAAATCCGATGTTTCATTATTTTCAGATGGAGGATTTAGTTCCCGAGGATCATATCCTTCGTCAGATTGATGAGGCAGTTGATTTTTCATTTGTACGAGACGTTGTATCAGATTGTTATTGCCCTGACAATGGCAGACCCGGTATTGATCCTGAATTAGTTGTTCGAATGATCCTTATTGGCTATCTGTATAATTTGAGTGAGAATCGGCTCTGTCAGGAAGTGGGGATGCATGCGGCATATCGGTTGTTTTGTCATCAGACATTTGATGATGCGGTTCCGGATAGGAGCACGATCAACAAGCTTCGCAATCACAAGTGGGCATCCAGTGGGTTGTTTGAACGGATAATGCGTCAGGTAGTCCAGTGTTGCATAGATGTCGGTCTTGTGAGCGGTAAACACCTTAGTGTCGACGGCACTCAGATACAAGCTGATGCTTCAGTGAAAAGTATTGAGCCGATAGAACCCCCTTTTTCTCTTGATGATTATCTCAAGGGAATCGGTTTTGAAGGTGATAAGACAAAGGGTAGGTCCGGGCATCCTCAGGATAAAGACTTTCATGGTGAAAAGTGGACGAACCAAACACACCGTTCGACTACAGACCCCGACGCGCGCTTATACAGCAAATCGAAGGGCAAAGGGGCTTTTCTCTCGTTTATGGGCCATGATCTGATCGACACAAAAAGCAGAGTAATCCTTGAGACTCAGGGCACGCAGGCGACAGGGACAGCAGAGCCCGAAAGTGCCCTTAAGATGGTAGATGACCTTGAAACATACACCATGCCCAAAGACATTCAGACACTTAGTGCCGATACCGGTTACGGTTCTGGTAATTTTATCGCTGATGTACTTGACCGGGGAATCATACCCCATATTCCTCTGCGAGCCGATGAGAAGATTGAACCGATTCCTACATGGAAAAACAAGACAAATCCAGCACATATTCAGGCCGAACGGGATAGAAAAGTGCGAGAGGCGAAAGCCAGAAATCATGCACGGTCTATCTCATTAACAGCTGACTACAAACTCTCCCGGAGACTCCGTAAACGCAGTGAACATATCTTTGCTGAAGCCAGGCAACAACACGGTATGGGACGAGCCCGTTACAGAGGACCAGCCTCACTGAATGAACAGTTGAATCTTGTTGCAACAGTACAGAATCTCAAGAGGCTTGTATCTTTCATAAGAAGGGGGAAAGCGTCTATGTGTGCCCTGTCTGTCAAAGACAGTGCATCCTGTTCTTCAAACAGCTCCTATTCCTTGCTGACCAGAACTCTGATAAGACTATTTTGCTTATTCCACAGCAAAACGATACGATATGCTACTCTTTGACCCATAATCGGCGCTTCAGACGCTGCCTGGGACATAACTATTTCACAAGGCTTTTAAAGTGGATCCGGATACCGGAACTGTAATACCCCTCTTAAGGGATCCCTCCATTACCTTTCCGTACGGGGTTGCCATCGATCACTTGGGAGATGTCTTCATCTCGAATCTGGCTCACTTTAATCCAGTGACAGGGGAGTTCGAAGGGGGAAAGCTGATCAGGCTGGACCCTGCCACAGGAGAATTTACCACCGTAGTTAAAGCTGAACTGGATTCTCTGGACTCCTTCTTCTCTTTAGGCGCTATAGGCCTTGATGCAAGTGGTGCTGTAATCGCCATAGACCCTGGTTCTTTAGCATTCGGTCTCCAGCCAAAGATACTCAGGATCGATCCAGCTACAGGTGAGGTTCGGATTTTAGCGTCTGGTCCACCCTTCCGCACTCCTGTAAATCTTGCGGTGGCAGAGGACGGTTCCATCCTCATTGCCGATTCCAACGCTGACCCTAAAGGGCTTGGAATCACCACAGGAGCGATCTTTAAACTGGATCCGGAGACTGGAAGTCTGACCACCTTAGCTACTGGCGGTTTGGTTACAGGCCCGTTCGGATTGGCTCTGGGCAAATCTGGGGAGGTCGTGTGGACCAATATCTCTAAGAGGGTCCGTATATTGGACGTTAAGGTCTCAGGAAACTTAGCCGTGATATCCAATGAGGTCCCTCCATTTCCAGACTTTTTGGATGCTGACCTGGGAGGGATCCAGATCCTGGACGTCTCCGATCCGTCAAACCCCGTGGAACTCGTCAAGTATACAAACAAGCTTACATTCGGCGTCCACAATTCCTTTATAGACGGGAGTCTTGTCTATCTGGTCAGCGATTTTGACGGCCTCCGGATAGTAGATATATCTGATCCGTGGCAGCCCTTCGAGATAGCACACTGGGAATTGCCCATATCAGAACACCCTGAGCGAGGTTTTAGGTTCAACCATCTCCACGATGTCTCTGTCTCAGGAAACAGAGCCTATTTAGCCTATTTGGAGGCCGGACTCAGGATCCTGGATGTCGCAGATCCCGAAAACCCAAGGGAGATCAGCGCTTACACCTATCCCGACGCCTCTACGCACAGTGCGGAACCCTCCGCAAATGGGGATTTCGTTTATATAACCGATGAGCAGCCCGGCGGCTTTATGCGGGTTATAGACATAAGGGACCTTTCCAGTCCCAGAGAAGTCGGCAGTTATAAAAGCTCCAGTCGTATCGTTGTTGGGAATCGAGAGGTCTCGATCCACAATATCCTTGTGGAAGGCGACCTTGTATACATAGGGTACTATCAGGACGGCTTCAGGGTTGTTGATGTCTCTGATCCGACGGACCCTGTAGAGGTCGGCTTTTACATCCGAAGCCAGAGCTACTCCCGGGGGTTATTAAACGGGGTCTTTACTTCCTTCCCCTCAAAGGGTCTGGCCTTCGTAAGCGATACAGATCATGGACTTTTTATCCTCAGGTTCAGAAGGCCGTCTTACCTTGTCCGCAGCCGTGATGTTTCGGTGACCCCTCCTAAGGTGCACTCGGGTATTGAAACTGATATGACCATCACTGCAAAGATCTCCCCTTCAGGGGACGGTGGAGGTCCGGTCAAAGTCACTGTGGATTTAAGCCCGATAGGCAGTGAGGTTGAAATCCCTATGGCAGATGACGGAACTGGAGGCGATGAATTCTTTGGCGACGGGATATTCACTGCTTCGGTTAGCTTGGTGCCCATGGTCCTTACGAGAGAGAACACCCTAACAATTACCGTCGAGGACACCGCTTCAGGCAGGGTCTTTGCCAGGAGCAAGGTCGAGCTCATTCCCTCAGATGATCTATGGATTTACAGGGATGGGATCGAACCTGGATGGAAGGTTGAGCTCGTCGGACCCACCAGAGTTGAATCTGATCTGAAGTCCTCAAAATTCGTCTATAGTGGCAGCGCCTCTCACGCCATCTCGTCGTTACGCGGAGTAATCAGATATGTGTTGGACGATCCCAGAGGGATTGATCCCTTCTTCCTCTACACCCACCTGGAGTTCTACATCAACGGGGGAGATGCTTCGCGGCAGAATCCTATTACTGCGGGCAAGCAGTTGAGCAGCTTGGGGATTGTGCCGCAGCCGGACACCTGGCAGTTGGTGTCTATCCCGATCTCAGAGGTCCCTGTTAACCAGGAAGGACGCATCGTGTCGATCCGAATCTATGGGGCGATGAAGGAGGCATTCTACCTCGACAATATAAGATTGGTGACTCAGGAGATTGAAGAGATCAGCACGGCTGTGGACGAGTCAGAAGAGATGGCTATACCTTCAGGATACTCCCTTTCCCAAAACTATCCCAATCCGTTCAACCCCCAGACAGTGATCCGTTATGACCTTCCACTCCAAAGCCATATTAACATGTCTGTCTATAACATAATGGGACAGAAGGTTGCGATATTGGCGGATAGAGAGATAGAAGCAGGCAGTTACTCTATAGTCTGGGATGGCAAAGATGACAATCAAAAGAGCCTTTCCAGCGGAGTCTATTTCTATCGAATGGTGACAGATGAATTCGTTCAGACGAGGAAGCTGTTATTGTTGCGGTGAACCTCTCGTAGACCTGTAATGAAAGAGGTTTGAACCATGTTCAAGATATACTTTTGCATAGCGTTCTGGCTGTTAGTCGCCTTGAATGCGCCTGCCTATGCACAAGCCCTTTTCGGACCCAAGACTGACTATGCCATCATCCGAAAACTATGGACGTGTACACTATGAAAAAGGATCACTTTAAAAGCCTTGTTAAAAACCCTTAGATTCAGAAAGTAGTATAGAACAAGCATTGATAAAGCAGCTCTGATGTATTATATTATGTTATTGATAATATTATACATGGAGGAAACAATGACCCCACAAAAGCAGGAACAGACAAATCCGATGTTTCACTATTTTCAGATGGAGGATTTAGTTCCCGAGGATCATATCCTTCGTCAGATTGATGAGGCAGTTGATTTTTCATTTATACGAGACGTTGTATCAGATTGTTATTGCCCTGACAATGGCAGACCCGGTATTGATCCTGAATTAGTTGTTCGAATGATCCTTATTGGCTATCTGTATAATTTGAGTGAGAATCGGCTCTGTCAGGAAGTGGGGATGCATGCGGCATATCGGTTGTTTTGTCATCAGACATTTGATGATGCGGTTCCGGATAGGAGCACGATCAACAAGCTTCGCAATCACAAGTGGGCATCCAGTGGGTTGTTTGAACGGATAATGCGTCAGGTAGTCCAGTGTTGCATAGATGTCGGTCTTGTGAGCGGTAAACACCTTAGTGTCGACGGCACTCAGATACAAGCTGATGCTTCAGTGAAAAGTATTGAGCCGATAGAACCCCCTGTTTCTCTTGATGATTATCTCAAGGGAATCGGTTTTGAAGGTGATAAGACAAAGGGTAGGTCCGGGCATCCTCAGGATAAAGACTTTCATGGTGAAAAGTGGACGAACCAAACACACCGTTCGACTACAGACCCCGACGCGCGCTTATACAGCAAATCGAAGGGCAAAGGGGCTTTTCTCTCGTTTATGGGCCATGATCTGATCGACACAAAAAGCAGAGTAATCCTTGAGACTCAGGGCACGCAGGCGACAGGGACAGCAGAGCCCGAAAGTGCCCTTAAGATGGTAGATGACCTTGAAACATACACCATGCCCAAAGACATTCAGACACTTAGTGCCGATACCGGTTACGGTTCTGGTAATTTTATCGCTGATGTACTTGACCGGGGAATCATACCCCATATTCCTCTGCGAGCCGATGAGAAGATTGAACCGATTCCTACATGGAAAAACAAGACAAATCCAGCACATATTCAGGCCGAACGGGATAGAAAAGTGCGAGAGGCGAAAGCCAGAAATCATGCACGGTCTATCTCATTAACAGCTGACTACAAACTCTCCCGGAGACTCCGTAAACGCAGTGAACATATCTTTGCTGAAGCCAGGCAACAACACGGTATGGGACGAGCCCGTTACAGAGGACCAGCCTCACTGAATGAACAGTTGAATCTTGTTGCAACAGTACAGAATCTCAAGAGGCTTGTATCTTTCATAAGAAGGGGGAAAGCGTCTATGTGTGCCCTGTCTGTCAAAGACAGTGCATCCTGTTCTTCAAACAGCTCCTATTCCTTGCTGACCAGAACTCTGATAAGACTATTTTGCTTATTCCACAGCAAAACGATACGATATGCTACTCTTTGACCCATAATCGGCGCTTCAGACGCTGCCTGGAACATAACTATTTCACAAGGCTTTTAAAATGGAGCGTTATCTGGACCGGCTCATCAAATCCGCTTTCTCCCACATCTTCACCTGTCGAGTCATCCGTGGCTGTGAACTCATACACAACAGCTATTCTCCCCCTGCCTTTGGCATTTGCAGGAAGATTCTGCTCCCCTCTTTTCTCCACTAACGCGATAAATGCCCTTGAGCGGGCATTAGCCGGGAAGTTGACAAGGGTTAAGGTGTCGTTTTTAGAGAAAGCCCTGGCTCCTCTCCCCACTCTGAACTTGGTCGGTCCTCCCATAACAACGACCTCTGTTGAGTCTCGGTTGGCTCCCTCATCCATCACTGTAACGATGGTAGAACCTCCTGTCTTGGCTGTAAATACGCCAGTTGAATCGATCGTGCCTATATCTGGATCTTCACTCACCCAGGTCAACGTGCCCGTACCGCCGGTCGCCCTAATCTTTTTGCTCTTCCCCACTCCTACTCTTATCTTGGACTGTCTAATAGTAATAGTTCCAGACTTTCCACCGCCTCTGCCTTTACCACCACCGCCTACAGTATCTTCCTCAGCAACTCCTAAAGTGTCTCCATCAGCAACTTCAACTTCTACTGTATCTCCATCAGCAACTCCCACAGTATCTGCATCAGCACTGCCTCCTCCACCACCTCCACCTCCTTTCCCTCCTTTGTCTCCGCTTTTACCTTGAGCTTCCAAGATGGATACACTGGCAAAGAACATCAGTACAACGACAAATAGGGATAGATAGCGCATCGGTGTTACCTCCTATCTAAACAACCTCGCAAAAAGTCTAAGTCGGGGTACGAAGCGGGCGATATTTACCTCACAGCTATTTAAGATATACAATGACCTAAAGGATTTCTGTGATCTGGATCACGAAGAGAGCAATATTTTTAGGAGAAGAGGACATGGTCTCAACTGTTCTCCATCTCCCCCGATCTGAGTCTGTCCAGTAGCCCCAATCTAACTTTCGTGAAGAAGTCCAGAGCTATGTCCGTCAGATAGTCGGGATACGTCCACTCAAACCGCTGGAATTTTCCGTGTACGTAACTCAAGGTCACTTCGGCAAATATACCGTCGGCTATGTACAGCCGATGCGAAAAATCCTTGGTCGAGGCCAGGACAAGTTTCGAAAGGCAGACGTATCCGGGGTCTATATTGACCCTCCTCTTTATGCCATCATCAGTTTTGATCCCGATTTCATCTTCTATCTTGTTCGTAGCTGTCTTAATTCTGGGCAGGTCGCTCATATCTATAAGATCTTTGAAGCACACGAAGCACTTAGTCAATCCGCTACCCATCTCCTTGTCGTAATACGAAGTGTGAGTACACGGAAATACAGGACTTTCCATCCACAGCGGGCTGAACATCTCTGTGAGCCGCTCTTTTGCCACTTCCATCACCGACACATCACAAGCCATAATAGCGGCAATAAGCACTGCTGGATCAGGCTTTCCGATCTTTCCCACTTTACCGTCCCGGTTTTTTACTTGATTTTGGCTCCAAGATCGAGTATAATAAACTTCGATAAAATGTCAACTATGCAATGATACGCTATTCCTTTAAATTACGCAAGGAGGAACACCTGTGGGAGAAAAATCCGGGCAGATGTTTGATGAGGCTAAGAAGTATATTCCGGGCGGCGTGAACAGCCCCGCCAGAGCCTTCGGCCCCGTCGGCTGTGACCCGATATTCATCGAAAGGGGAAGCGGTTCGAAGGTCTACGATGTGGATGGATTAGAATACATAGACTATATATGTTCGTGGGGCCCCCTGATAGCGGGTCACGCTCATCCCAAAGTTGTGGATGCGCTCAAGGATGCCTGCGGGAGGGGGACGAGCTTCGGTGCTACTACTCAAATAGAGACACAGCTTGCTAAATTTATTGTGGAGTCCGTCCCTTCTATAGAGATGGTCAGAATGGTGAATTCGGGCACAGAGGCTGCAATGGCGGCCGTGCGTCTAGCCAGGGGCTACACAGGAAGGGATAAGGTGATAAAGTTCGAGGGGTGTTATCACGGACATGCCGACTCCTTTCTGATCAAGGCAGGATCATCGGCTGCGACCTTGGGAGCGCCCGACAGTCCGGGCGTAACACAGGCTACGGCAAAGGACACCGAAATCGTTCCGTTTAATGGCATAGAAGCCGTGGAGACCGCAGTTGAAGCTTCAAATGGGAATATAGCAGCCATCATCGTGGAACCGATAGCCGGAAACATGGGCGTTGTCTCCCCTAAAGAAGGGTTCCTTGAGAGATTGAGAGAGATGACAGCAGCAGAGGGGATCATCCTGATATTTGACGAGGTTATTACGGGCTTCAGGGTGAGCTTAGGCGGCGCTCAGGAGCTATACGGGGTCATCCCCGATTTGACCTGCCTGGGTAAGATAATAGGAGGGGGCCTCCCTGTCGGAGCTTTCGGAGGCAGCAGGGAGATTATGGAAAATGTATCGCCTTTGGGGGTGAAGGTCTTCCAGGCGGGAACCCTTTCGGGGAATCCATTAGCCATGACTGGAGGCTACGAGACCCTAAAGCTCGTAATAGAGGAAGGGTCGTACGATCGGCTTGAAAGCAAGGCGTCCGAGCTTTGTGAGGGATTTGAGGAGAACATAAGAAAGCTTGGGCTCAATCTGACCTTAAACCGGGTAGGCTCGATGTTCTGCCTCTATTTCACGGATCAACAGGTACTAGATTACGCCTCCGCTTCCACCTCAGATACCTACAGGTTCGCCAGGTACTTCAGGTCGATGCTCAAGCTGGGGATCAGCATCGCTCCTTCTCAATTCGAGGCGGGCTTCGTATCTTTGGTTCACACTGATGACGACATAGAAAAGACTATAGAGGCCAACTATAACGCCTTGAAGGCAGCAGACAGTATATAGTTGACAGCGGATACCACCTCTCCTAGCTTGAGTCCCAGATCGAACCCCCGATAGATTCAATCGGGGATCGGGGCAGAAGCCCCTCGCAATGACTGAAGGCGAAAGCAAGAAACGTCATTGCGAGCGAAGCTAAGCAATCTCGTAGACAGGGTATTCTCCACTTGTCCACCATAAGAAGAGAAAAATGTTTAATCTGAACCGGAAGGAACAGGTAGCTCTCCTGACCTTGAGCCTGTCGCTCTTGGTGGGCGGTACTATCTCCTACTTGGACTGGAAGGATCCTTCATATATAGAGGATTTTAGAGTTATCCCCGAGGCAATCCAACCGACATCGGACAGCTTAGAGGTACCACCGGATGAGATTGACATTACGATTAACATAAATAGGGCCAATTTTGAGCAACTCCAGAGGCTGCCGAACATCGGTCCTAAACTTGCGGAAAGGATAATAAAGTTCAGAGAACAAAACGGTCCCTTCAAATCCGTAGAGGATCTGGATAAAGTAGAGGGCATCGGCTCCAAGACGATAGAAAAGCTGAAAGAGTTAGCAAGTATACAATAGTGCTACTAACTAGCACACGCGCAAGCCTCTTGTTATTATCTAAAATCCCTGCCATCTGGTAACGGTGTTGTCCTTAGGTTCGATTTTCTTGTAATCTGAGTAGCACCAATATTTCCACGGGCCAGTCTTTCGTATCCTTACAGACTTACCAAGAACCTCTCTGGTTGTACCTTTAGGCCTCCCTGTGCTTAACACGTGTCTAACCTCATCGGTATTCAGAACAGTCGGAGTTGTACGCCGAGTCGCGCCGGAGTTCTGGCCTTATTCTATACGTTTCTTTCTTCCGGTATCTCAATCAGAACGCCCCGTCCTAACTTTTCTACGTCCGTCTTTTTCACTGAATCCATAAGATGACCGAATCTTGCACAGGCATTGCCTCTTGGAACCGAAGTGACGACACAAACATTGTAGGATAAGCCGACTCTACGCCATGTAGTCGTAGCTGATATATCACGACGGATCTGGAGATATAGTATCTTCCATAATGCTTCGTAGATGCTGAGAAGTTAAACGTGTTTCCGTTTAGCGTGGCTTTCCCTCGAGTAGTAGAGGAACAGGGAACATAAGACTCTGCACCATAGAAGTCAGTCTATGAGAACTCCATAGAAGTCAGTCTATGAGAACTCCATAGAAGTCAGTCTATGAGAACTCCATCATATTGTGTTCGTTAAGAACATCAAACAGATCTTGATCGAATACGTTCGAGTGGGAGGAAGTGTATTCGCAGACAGGATTTCTTTGCAGAAGTGCTTGCGTGCTGTCGGACAAAAGCCCTTTCGGACTCGTTTCTGGATTCCAAATCAGAACAAGAGGTGACAACAAGAATGCGGCGGAAATTAACGCTGCCAGATAGAAATATCCGTTCTGTTTGCATCAAGGTCCCCGATAGATTCAATCGGGGATGAGAAACTTCAACCCTTTACGGCGATATAGTGCTCACACTAAACGAATTACATGGTATTGCAGCAGATCGTTCAGCGCTTCCTACCCGAAGGGAATTAACTCCTGGATCAAAGAAATGCAAACATCTAAAGCCTGAAGCTTTCTTTCAATTGACTTGTCCCCGATAGACTCAATCGGGGATCCGAACTTACTTTTCTCATTCCTGGCTCCTTGAGTTAAAGATTTGAAGTTTTTATGCTAACTACCATATAAATACCCAATTTAACCTCGGAGCCTTCTCTATTTCAACTAATTTAAACACATCCCCGTTAAAAGCCTGGAACAGGATACTTTGCTTCCTCTTGAGCTATAATCTCCCGAACTTCTTTTGCAGTTTGGGCGGATATTAGGGTCTTCCTGAACTCGGTGTTTTTGAGCAGTCTGGAAATTCTGGCCAATGCCCTTATGTGAGGGCCAGAGGTATCGGGCGGAGAGACCAAAAGGAAGAATATAAAGACTGGTTCGCCGTCCAGAGAGTCGAAAGCTGCGCCGCTGCTCCTTATGCCCATAGCCGCCACCAAGTCGCTTACGTGTTCTGACTTGCCATGAGGTATAGCGATTCCGTTTCCTATGCCTGTGCTCATTATCTTTTCTCTTTCCATGACCGCCTGTAGAACTCCTTGAGGATCGAACGCCTTCTCGTCACTCTCCAAAAGATGAACAAGCTCCTCTATTATCTCCCCCTTATTTTCTCCTTCCAGTCCTACCTTTATAGCGTCTTGGGGTAATATATCAGTCAGATTCATCCGTGGCTCCGTATTGAAATCAGTAGACAGGCTAAGGGGCTTCAGGCACCAGGGCGCACAGATACCAAGAATCGTATCTTTGTGGCTGACTTTCGCCTTCTTAGCCTTCGCCTCTCAAAAGAGCTTGACCTTGATCTGAGTGTATTTCTGTGGATCCTCTCTAAACTCCTTTATAAGCGTACTCAGGTCCTGCACCAATATATCCAGATCTTCGTAGAGCTGCTCATCCTCTAACATCCTGCCTAAAGTGCCATGACCTTTATCCAATTTCCCTGTAATGCTCTCCATAGACTTTGATATTCTCTCTAAATAGGACGATGCATTCTTCAAAGACCGGGATCCCTCCTCAAAGTTATCTATCATCGCTTCTATCTTCTGCTTTTGAGACCCTGTGACATCTTTTATATCGCCTGAGACGGACTTAACATCCCTGAGTATGGGGCCCAGTTCGTGCATATCGTTGGAGATCAGATTCTCAAGATCTGCTGTAAGGTCGCGTATATTCTCCAAGCTGCCCTTGATCCTTTCTTCCGACCCCTTGTCTAAAAGCGAATCGAGTTTCTTTAATAGATCTGAGATGTCCGACAACATCGGATCTAAAAACGATGTCAACTTCCCCGTCCCTTTCTGATAGCTTCCGTCTATCGTATCCCCATCCTGTAGCATCTTTTGGACCACCCCCAAGGTTATCCCCACGTACTTTTCCCCCAGCAAAGAGATACTCCCGATGTAGACCTTTGAATCCTTTGGAATTTGAAACTCCCTCTTTATCCTCATATCCACTGTCACAGTGTTATCGTCCTCCAGATGCATATCCTTTACCTTCCCGACCTTAAAGCCCGCTATCGTTACAGGATCGTCCTTACCCACACCCTGGACGTTCTTCATGCGCACGTGTATTGTGTACTCAGCGCTTCTTATATGATAATCCCCGAAGTAGATCAAGCCCACTATAAGTACTATAACCGCAACGAATATCACCATCCCTACCTTCGCCTCTTGACTGTATCTCATCTTTGGTTCCCTGTATGCAATGACTGCAGCATTAGATACTACAGCACATTCTAACGAAAGGGCTATGCGGATACTAAACTTACATCTAGCATAGGACTATTCACCGCGTTGCTTTCTATACATAGCGTTTCCAACTGTTTATCCTCCAACTTAGGAGCAAATCTGATCGTCACATCCACTCTTGACGATGGCTCAACAGATAGAGGAAGCTTGGGCAGCGAAAGCAGGCGGAATTCCTCACCAGCGGACGCTATATGTACCCTTGTTATCTTCAGTGGGGCAGAACCTGTGTTATCTATTGTCAAGCTCTTATCCAGATGTTCGTCCTCCGACACGTGGCCAAAATAGAGAGGTGAGGGTGAGGCGGATATGAGGGGCTCCTTGATCACTCCAGAAAGGGGCAACTCTTCTTCGGCCAAGCCCTTGACAAACTGATGAACTATCGGGTCTTCTGCTCTGTCTATCTCTTCAGGCGTTCCCACAAACCTGACTCCTCCGTCGTGCAGCATCGCTATCTTGTCGCCGACGTAGAACGCGCTCTGCATATCGTGAGTTACAACTATAGCTGTAACTGACATAACATCGTGCATACGAACCATCAATTTATCTATAGACCGAGCCGTGACAGGGTCCAGACCCGTCGTGGGCTCATCGTACAATACGAACTTAGGGTCCATCGCCAGTGCCCGTGCAAATCCCACTCTCTTTTTCATCCCTCCCGACAGCTCGGCAGAATAGAGGTTTTCCGTCCCCTCCAGCCCTACCATTTCCAGACAGTGATAGATTCTACCCTTTATCTCATTTTCCGGAAGACCGGAGTGCTTCCTCAAGCCGAGGCCTATGTTTTGGTCCACCGTCAGCGAATCGAAGAGCGCCGAACCCTGGAAGACCATCCCGAACATCTTTCTTATCCCCATAAGCTCCTTGTAGCTTATCTTCGTTATATCGCGGTCATTTACAAGGACCGAGCCGCCGTCTGACTTTAAAAGCCCGATTACAATCTTGAGGAAGACGCTCTTTCCGCATCCACTCCGGCCGACGACTACGACGGTCTTCCCTTCGTCTATCTGGAGGTTCATCCCTTCCAGAACATGATTGTCGCCGAAGCTCTTGTAAAGGTCCACAACTTCGATCATGACTACAATATCGTCTCGGCCAGAACGTAATCCAGCGTCAAGATTATAAGGCAGGCGTTCACCACAGCTGAGGTTGTCGCAAGTCCCACTCCCTCGGCACCCCTTTCGGCGTTGTAGCCCTGATAACAGCCGATAAAAGTTATGATCAGACCGAAGACACACGCCTTGGTCAGACCGTAAGTGACATCTTTATACTCAAACAAGAGCCTCGCCCCCTTCATAAATTCTCCCGTCGTCAGTCCTATCGACTGAACCGCCACGAACCATCCCCCTAGTATCCCGATAGCCATAGCAAAGACTGTAAGCACAGGGATCATAATCATTCCAGCTATAACCCTTGGAACCACCAAATATGCCACTGAATTGAACGCCATTGACTCCAGGGCGTCTATCTGCTCTGTTACCTTCATTGTCCCCAACTCCGCCGCTATTGTAGCTCCTACGCGCCCTGCTAAGACCAGAGCGGGCAAAATCGGCCCCAATTCCAATATCACAGACTTGCCCACGACACTGCCGACCAGATATAAAGGTATATATTCTCTGAACTGATAGGCCGCCTGGACAGATGTGACCATCCCTGCAAAGACGGATATGTATATTACCATAGGGAGGGAATTTATCCCTACCCTTACCATCTGCTCTACAGTCAACTTTCTGTACGTCGAAATCTCTCTCAGAGCTAAAATAGTCCTCCCGACAAGGATGGAAAATCTCCCCAGATGTTCCAACAAATGCATCGCTTTACGACCTATAAAGTCGAAGAAAGACAGCACAGCTTTGCACACCTTTCCACAAATGACAACGGATTATATACTAAAGATCGAAGAAGAATCCACCGCCCAGATAATTCTCCACCTTGTCGTAATACTGTCCCTCCTGCCTCATCCCTCTGTGATACACAAGCGCTAACATTATTCCGCCACTGTCCTTGAAGCCGAACTTTAGCCCCAACTGTATTTGATGAATCAGAAAATTGCCTCCCCTTTTCCTCCCCTGGAGGTCATATGCAAAATATGGAAAAATATTCTCTCCCAGCGTTGAACCCTCTACTTTTCCCCCTAATTGAAACCAGCCCTTGGGAAGAGAAGGAATGTTGTGATAATCGTAGCCGACTCTCGAATACATTCTCAGATTCTCAAATCTGTAGGAGAAAGCAATGTCGATAAACTCCTTGCTAAACGTTCTCCTTTCGTCCTGCACGTTTCTGTGGCCGTCTCCGAAGTGCGCGCTTATGTGGCTTAGTCTGAATCGCAAAGAGCTCATCCCCACGGCCCCATCGACTCGAATAGAGACGAGGTAATCCACAGTATCTAAAGGGAACCCGACCCCTTCTTTTCCAAGCCTCGACGACACTCCCCCGTCTATGCCGCCGTTCAACTTCAACGGCTCGCTGTTGCCCCTATCTATCAGGATTCCGACAATTTCTGTCGATTTCCCTATGATTCCCCTGAAGTAAGAGCCTGCCTTTACCATCCCAGTCTGAACTTCCCAGGGATCGGCTGTCAGGGACTCAAATAGTCTCTCCTTGGGCATAAACTCCCACACACCCGCGCGCGCCCTGGACGACGCAACCGTCAAAGTCATACCCAGAACCATTATGGCCCTTACTATACAAAATAGTAAATCTGATGGCCATTGGCAAGCCATTTATGTTCCTTGGGATTCTAACTCTTTCAACTCCCTCCTGTAATCCTCGGGAGTATCTATATCTTTCAATATATCCTCTGAATCTATCTTTACTTCCAACACATCGTGGGCATGTTTGGTTATAACCTGCCTCAAACCCAACTTTACGGACGTACTGAGAACCTCCTCTTTATATTTAATATCCAGAACTAAGGGATGACCCCTCGAACCTCTGTATGTAGGAATAGCTATCCCCATCCCCGATCCCTTGTAGCCCTCCACGATCTCGTTTACGATGTTACCGCTTATGAACGGCTGGTCTCCCAATGCGATTAAGAAGGCCCTTGTCTCATCGGATAAGGCTCTCAGTCCGCATTGGATAGAGGATAACATCCCATCCTTATAACGTTCATTTACGGCTATTCGCACAGGACGGAGTCGACGTTCTACCTTCGATAGTATTATTTCTCTTATTTCATCTGCTCTGTGACCCAGCACTACTATCACATCTTCTAAAGTTAAGCCGTAGAAAGCATCTATCACGCGCTCTACGATAGTGCTCTCCCCGATCTTCAGGGTCTGCTTCATCACGGCGTCGCCGCCCGACTTCCCCATCCTGCTGGACTCGCCCGCCGCCAATATTATGCCCGATATCATAGAGAGTCTATGCTCACTAAGCTTTAGCTACTTTTTTGAACGCCCCCATATCAATCTAACCTCCTGCGGCAAAGAACGCAAGCAAAATCAGCAATCTTGGGATCATCTGATATCAAAGTGCTCTTTCCCTGTGTCCGACACCTGAGAGCATCAGATATTTCGAGCCCACGGCTTTCATAAGTTCTATTGTCTTTTCTATATTGCCGATATCCCCGCAGCCCATATGCACACCCGCTAATTTCAGTCCGCAGGAGTCCAAAACTCCTGTTACATAACCGGGATTCAGATACTCACTAAGACTTCTGTTTCAACTCCATCGCAGCCCTTCTCTGACACTTCTTTCAGCACTCCCTCAAAATCGTCGCCTGCCCTCTGTCCGTAGACGAAAAGCTGACAACCTATCTCGGATTCCTCCATCTTGGTTCTCCGTTTGGTCCGACAAGCGATCAGTTGACACCTTCGCAAAAATCCAGCGCGGTCAATGCGTATATTTGAGCGTTTAAAAAGAGCTGATCCACTGCGATATGTTCGTTGTCCGAGTGAGCTGTTATGTACGTAGGCCCATAATATGCTGTAGGGACCCGGGCGTCGTTTCGGAAGATGTGACCGTCGGCGACGAGCTTCATCCCGATAATGTCGCAACTTCCCCTTATCTTTTCTGCGGCCGATTTGAGCTTCTGAACGATCGTCTCATCGGGTGATGTCTCGTAGGGATCGGCCACCTTTGAAAGCTCCAACCTAAAGGCGATGCCCGACTCCTCTGAGAGACGGTCTAGCATATCTCTGAGCTCTGAGGTGACGTCTTCCTCCGATTTTGCCGGCACCCATCGCCTTGTTCCCACCAGCTTGCACAGGGCGGGCACTCGATTGAAGTAGTCGCCGGCTTCTACGATCCCTAAATTTATGTGCTCCTTCCCACACAGAGGATGGCCCGGTTCGGATTCAAACTGCTCTTGAAGATCGTGCAACTCCTGGATCAGCTTGGACATCCAGAAGATCGGGTTTTTGCTCAAGGGCACCGTTAGAGTGTGCTTCGTAGCGTCCGGACTCTCCAAAGCTATTGTAAAGATTCCCATCCCGAGACTGCTAATCCATATACTTGGAGGTCCTTCGACTACCACAATGGCATCGGCATTGATTTGGCCCTTTCTTACCCTCTGTGCGAGATCTATCGCTCCTTCGTGGTGTCCTGCAGGGGACTCGTGTCCGACTGTGCCTGTTATCCATAGATCGCCTTTGAGCCTTATTTTCGAATCTGAGATGTCCTTCACAGCACAAGTTGCAGCGGCCAGCCCTCCTTTCATATCCTCAGAGCCCCTTCCCCACAAAACCCCACCCTCCAACTTGGGGCGCACACAGTTTCCTATCGGAATCGTATCTAAGTGACCGTTGAACATCAGACTCGGTCCGTCCCCTGCCCCCGGCAATTTTCCTATCACATTATGTCTGTTCTCTTCGATCTCATCCATCTCCACTTCCAGTCCAATTTTCTCTAATTGTTCTGCGTAGAACTTGCCTACTTTTCCCTCTTTTCGCGTCGGGCTTTCGATCTGCACCATCTCGAACGCCAGTTGAGCCACATCCCTTTGGCTTATACTATCTAAGATCATTTGATCTGCATCGTCCATCTTTCTTTCCTGTATTGAGAGGCAGCGAGCCCAAGAACTGCTGCAAATACAGACCTTCACGTCATCAATGACAGTATATGTTGAAACGTTTGAGTAGTCAAGAACAATTTGCTACCTCTTTGCAGAAAAGATATTCACTCTGGACGTGGGAATATACCTTGGTAGCACGGATACTCGTATGCCCTGTGATCTCCTGATCTACTATGAGGATTCTCTTTCTGATCACTTTTTTATTGACATCCAACAAGACATCGTGTATCTTGATCAATCAAGTCCCTGTGCGATGAAAGTGCATCGTTCACAAGGAGGAATTCTATATGAGATAGCGCCTTGGAGTATCGTTGATCCCCGATAGATTCAATCGGGGAGGGATGTTTCAGGCGTCTTTCTGTTTGTACTGGACCTTGGAAAGAGTAAACTGTTAAAAACACTGAACTCCGAAGGACTCTGTTCTTTCTTTAAAGGAGGATCGAGCAATGCACAGCTTCTCAAGAATCTCTCTGGCGATCACAGCTATCCTGACAGCGCTTTTTGGGGCTTTCCCCTCTTCTGCTCAACAGCCGGTCACCAGTGCCCGCGCCTTGGGGATGGGAGAGACCTTCCTGGCGATAGCTGACGATGGAAACGCGCTGTTCTACAATCCCGCAGGACTGCCCTCTTTGGGGCACCATGAGATTGTCAGCGGATACGCCGATCTGTTCGGGATCGGGATAACGAACAACACGATAGGATATGTCTTCCCTGTAGATAACAACTATGCCCTTGGGTTCAACTGGGGACACCTGAGCTTTGAGGATCCCGAATTAGATTATAAGAAGGACAACTTCAAGTTATCCTACGGGCATAGGGTCTGGAAGGAACTTTCCTTTGGATCTGCTTTAAGATATATCACCACAGATATGATCCTGGACTCAAACTCGTTGGGGAAAGCCTCTGGATGGGGGATAGATATGAGTTTTCTGTATGCTCCGGTCAAGTGGCTTAAATTGGGGATGGTGGTGCAGGATGTGACAGATACAGAGGTGCAGTATGATGACGGGGGGACTGAGGTGATTGATCCCAGATCGTTCCAGTTCGGGACGGCCTATCGGCCGATAGACGATCTGACGGTGGCCCTGGATGTGGACGATCAACTCCATTTCGGCGGGGAGTATTGGCTCAGTGATAATATGTTGGGACTGAGAGGCGGCCTGCAGAAGGATCTGGATACCTCTGAGCCGATGACGTATTCGGGCGGAGCGAGCATCCGCTATAAGCTGTTCCAGTTCGACTACGCCTATGTCATACCGCCGACGTTGCCCTCCAGCCATCGCTTCTCCCTATCTCTCTCCTTCAACCTGTATCCTTCGATGGTGCGGATCACGGAGACAGAGATCAATAACCTGTTCCCAGCGTTCCACAAGCGGTATGGCGTGCATCCACTGGGGAATGTGAAATTGGTCAACAGGGACGATAAGCCCTATCAAACTACGGTAAGCTTCTATATCCCCAAGTTGATGGATGCCCCTACAGAACAGCAGGTTATAATCCGGCCGAAGGAGACGAAGGAGGTTGGGGTTAAAGGGGTCTTTTCCAGTTCCGTCACCGATTTGACCGAGGATATACTGACGCAGGCGGAAGTCAGGGTCTCCTATACGACAGAGCGCAGGATGAGGTCGGACAGGGAGTCGGCCAGTTTCTATGTCTACAGTCGCAATGCGACTACCTGGGACGATGTGGGGAAGGCGGCGGCCTTTATCACATCCAATGACCCGATCATAGCTGGATTCGCTCGGCCCACCTTGGTCTCGTTCGAGGAGGAGATCAAGAACCTGGGGCGTGGCGGTAGGAATCTGATGAGGGCGATGGTGCTCTTCGATTCGGTGAACGAGTACGGGGTGCGCTACATCGCCGATTCCAACAATCCCTACTCCCGGGTATCTGCGGACAAATCCGCTGTGGACAACATTCAGTATCCTGTCGAGGTGTTGAGGAAGAAGTCGGGGGACTGCGACGATCTCACTGTGCTCTATTGCGCTCTTTTGGAGAACGTCGGTATTCCCACGGCGTTAGTGGATGCCCCTGGACACATCTATATGATGTTCGACAGCGGTGTTCCTATCCAAAAGGCTTACAGTCTCCCTATAGGCGAGAAACTGTATGTGGTGCGGGACGGCAATATTTGGATCCCTGTGGAGATCACCTTGTTCGGGAAATCTTTTATCGAGGCCTAGCGGTCCGGGGCAGGTGAATCCGCACGTCTCTTAGAGGAGGACAGGCTCAGGGTCGTGGACACTTCGGATGCGTGGCAGGAGTATGAACCTTCCCCTCCTAAATTTGAGGGGGAGATTTCCGTGCCAACCAAGGAGCATATAAAGGGAGTTTTCTCCTCAGATCGGTCGGGCTTGAAGGAGATGATGAATGCCTTTATAGAGCGCACCCACCTTGGGCCTCTGGGCGAGAGTCCAGAAGATTTTGATCTGCAATTTAACCTTGCCAAGATCTACACAGCGATCCGAGAGTACGACCGTTCGATCTCCGAATATCAACTGCTTTTGGAGTCAGGTGCGGATCCTGCTCGGGTATATAACAATATAGGGAGACCCTACTTTTTGATAGGACAAGTAAGGGATGCGGCTGAAAGCTTCAAGCGGGCTATGGACTTGGATCCGGCCGATGAGGGGATCAAGAACAACTTCGAGCTGGCAATTTCCTTTTTGGGGGATGAAGAGCGGATAGCATTTGCAAGAGAGATCGGCGTAGTCGTGCCTGAGGGGCTGAAGGCAGCCGACTTTGAGGTGGATGAGGAGAGTTTCTACTGGAGGGAGTAGGGATCGCTGATCACTGTCGATAATAGGAGCAAGAGATGCACAGGGACATTTGTCGGATAACAACGCTAACAGCTATCATCGCCATTGTCCTCGACGCTGCACCTGCAATGACTGGAGAGTGGGATAAGTTCACAACGGAAGACGGTCTGGCGGACAATGTGGTCTATTCGATTTTGGAAGATAGCGGGGGCGATTTGTGGTTTGGAACCGCTGCAGGTGTTAGTGGTTATTTATCAAATGAAATCGGTGCACTTCTCTTTCGATCTTTGATTGATCTTGAATGATAGGTTTTCGACAATCTTTGGTTTCTGTTCTTTTTCAAAATGGATGTATAATTGTTCTTCTTTTAGGTTCCATTCAGCCAGGACAAAGTAGTTGGTGTAAGAGGAGGGAAGAGATACTTTCTCATTTAGGACATCGATAAAGGCTTTATCTGTCTGTTCTGTGTCCTGTTTGACTTGTCTGATAAAATAGGTCTTGGGAATGAAATCTTTCTCGTTTGACTTCTCTTGCTTAGGTGGACGGTAGCCGGTGTATCTCTGTGATGAAAGATTAAACCATTCTAACTTCTGATCAACTTCTTGTAAGCTTTTGAACTGAATTCTGTTCCAGAACTTCCTTGAAAATACAGAATTGTTGCCTTCTATAGATGCTTGAGAAAAGGGCCTTCTGGGAACGGCAAATATCGGAATCACTTGATTTTTCAAGAGAAACTGCATTGCTTTGCTGACATTCCTTTTACCTGAAACACTGCCAATAGTCGCCGAGCAATTGTCCACCTTAACGAAATCTGGTTTTTCAAACCTGTCAAAGAAAGACTGACACTTCTCGATAAAGTTAGTTGCTGTTTGACCGTCAACCCGCCGAAAATACCTTAACTTAGGCTCTTTCTTAAAGGAAAATCCAACGAAGTTGACCGGCTCAGTTCTGCCGGTAAGATACTTTTTACCAATAAAGTCTGATTCTAGGACTCTGCCTCCTGAAAGATAGTAAATGGTATACTCTGGATAACAAAGATAACGAGATGCACCCTTGTTTTTACCTTTCTTCCTTCTCTGGGAAAGTCCTAAATCTGAAAGCATTCTGCCGATAGTCGGCAACGACGGAGGAGGGGTGCTAGAATATCGATTCCTCCATTCTTGTTCAATAACAGTGGCTCCTGAATAGAACTGATAAGGATCGTCCTCTAAGCTATGGTAAATCTCTTTGATTCTCTGTTCGTCAACTTTAGCCAATTTTCGCCTTTTTCCTTTTGGCCAACCCCGATTATCTATGGCAAAATCCTGATCCGGAGATTTAGTCCAAGCTGTAACGAAATCATTGGAAACTCTCGCTTGTTTGATAACTTCTCGCTTTGACATTTCTTTCTTAAAATACATCTCGTTGACTTCTTGTCTTAATACGGCCAATCTCTCTTTGTCCATAGGACTCCGTAGATTAAAGTTAAGACAATCAACTCAACTTAATCTACTAATACTCTAAACAAAGATCAAATTAGGTGCACCGATTTCATTTGATATTCAACCGTTAGTCGCTACAATGGGACGTGGACGACCTTCACCACAGAAGATGGTCTTGCGGGCGATGACGTCGTTTCCATCTTGGAGGATAGTGGGGGCAACCTGTGGTTTGGAACCGGTACGGGCGCGAGCCGTTATAATGGAGAGAGGTGGACAAGCTACACCAGTTCAAATGGTCTGACGAATAACCTGGTCTATTCGATCTTGGAGGATACCGAGGGCAGCCTGTGGTTCGGAACTAACGGAGGTGCAAGCCGCTTTGATGGGACGTGGACGACCTTTACGGTGACAGATGGTCTGGCGGACAATGCGGTCAACGCAATCTTGGAGGATACTAAAGGCAACCTGTGGTTCGGAACTAACGGAGGTGCAAGCCGCTTTGATGGGACGTGGACAACCTTTACGGTGACAGATGGCCTGGCGGACAACACGGTCAACGCAATCTTGGAGGATACTAAAGGCAACCTGTGGTTCGGAACTAACGGAGGTGCAAGCCGCTTTGATGGGACGTGGACGACCTTTACGGTGGCAGACGGCCTGGCGGACAACACGGTCAACGCAATCTTGGAGGATACTAAAGGCAACCTGTGGTTCGGAACTAACGGAGGTGCAAGCCGCTTTGATGGGACGTGGACGACCTTTACGGTGGCAGACGGTCTGGCGGACAACACGGTCAACGCAATCTTGGAGGATACTAAAGGCAACCTGTGGTTCGGAACTAACGGAGGTGCAAGCCGCTTTGATGGGACGTGGACGACCTTTACGGTGGCAGACGGTCTGGCGGACAACACGGTCAACGCAATCTTGGAGGATACTAAAGGCAACCTGTGGTTCGGAACTAACGGAGGTGCAAGCCGCTTTGATGGGACGTGGACGACCTTTACGGTGGCAGACGGTCTGGCGGACAACACGGTCAACGCAATCTTGGAGGATACTAAAGGCAACCTGTGGTTCGGAACTAACGGAGGTGCGAGTAGTTACGATGGGAAAAGGTGGACGCTCTACAAAGCTGCAGAAGATGGGCTGGGGGGAAATTGGGTCAATTCCATCGTACAAGATAGTGTGGATAACTTGTGGTTTGGGATTGGCGGGGATGTAAGGCGCGGAGGCGGCGGTGTAAGCCGCTATGATGAGATATGGACAATCTTCAGCAAAGCTGACACCTTGGCGGACAATGAAGTCTGGACGAGCCTAAAGGATAGCCAGGGTAACTTGTGGTTTGGAACCAATGAAGGCGTCAGGCTTTATGATGGTGAAATGTGGACGGAATTCACCGAAAGCAACACAGATGTCGGCTTGGCAGACAATGTGGTGAATTCGATCTTGGAGGATAGTGAGGGGAACCTCTGGTTTGGAACTAAGGGAGGCGCAAGTCGCTACGATGGGACGTGGACAACTTACACGATATCAGATGGGCTGGCTGACAACTGGGTCAGTGCGATCTTGGAGGATAGCAAGAGAAACTTGTGGTTTGGAACTAAGGGAGGAGTTACCCGCTATGATGGGACGTGGATGAGCTTCACCACAGAGGACGGGCCGGCTGACAACTGGGTTAAGGCAATCTTGGAGGATAGCAAGAGAAACTTGTGGTTTGGAACTGAAAGAGGAGTTACCCGCTACGATGGGACGTGGATGAGCTTCACCACAGAGGACGGGCTGGCTGACAACTGGGTCACTTCGATTCTGGAGGACAGAGAAGGCGGCTTGTGGTTTGGAACTAATGGTGGAGGCGTCAGCCGCTATGACGGGGAGAGATGGAGGACCTTCAACGTTGAAGATGACCTGGCAGACAATGTGGTCTGGACGATCCTGGAGGATAATGACGGTAACCTGTGGTTCAGTGGTGTGGGAGGGACAAGTAGATACAGAGTTGACAGGACGCCGCCGGACACGTTTATCTCCGAAGGTCCAGACGGCACGATCGGCGTCGGACAGGTTTTCTTCCAATATCGCGGGGGTGATAGATTCTTGCCAGACGAAGAAGTGCAGTATGCGTATGTCACCAAGAAGGATGGGGACAAGCCTGCAAGAGCCGATTGGTCCAGCTTTTCAGATATCACCTCTACCCTCACAGATCCGCTCCCCAGTGGAACCTACACTTTCTACGTTCGGACAGTGGACGAAGTTGGAAACATAGATCCCTCTCCCGCCGAAAGAACATTCACTGTGGATTTAACCCCGCCGATAGTGGGGATCAGTTCCCCATCGAGCAACGAAATTATTCATGGTAATGTAAACATTCGGGGCTCGGCCTTTGACAACTCCGATGTCCCCGATTTTACGAGCTATACGTTGGAATATGGGAGTGGCTCGGATGAGGACAAGATATCAGAATGGCTCAGGATAAGGGATAGCGCGGTGAAGCCTGTCGTAAATGACCTTTTAGGCATGTGGGACACCGAGGGGCTATTCGGCACCTATGTTCTCCGGCTTAGAGCTGTGGACGGCTTCGATCACAGGAGCAAGTTTGCCATCACCATCCACGTGGTTGCGGCAGCCGTTGAGGTAGATCACAGTAGTGGAGGACATATCACCGATTCAGCGAGCAAGGTGGATCTCTACATTCCCCCCAATAGTATTCCCAAGAGCACGCAGGTGACAATCACTCGCGTTGCGCTTGAAGGTGTCGCAAAGCCCTCTGCTCTGAATTTGCGCCTTATTGGGATGGCATACGATATCGGTCCGAAGGATCTTGCGGTCCTGAAACCTGCAACCTTTACGATATTCCTCAATGAAGACGACATACAGGACGTGCCATATCTTCGGAAGTTGGCAATCTTTACCCGGTCATCTGTGGACAGTCCCTGGGAGAGAATCGGCGGCACGGTCGATGAGAGGACGGGGAGGATCACAGTAGCCCTCACACACTTTGGGAGATTTGCATTGATGGAGGATCTTTCTGCGGATGAGGGGAGTCTGTCCATTTCGGATGTGAACTGTCAGCCGAGGGTCTTTTCTCCAAAGGGAGGCGGCTACGATACCAAGACCACGATATCCTTTAATCTTGGAAGAAGGTCAGCGGTTACAGTGAAGGTTTACGATGTCTCAGGACGTTTTAAAAGGAAGTTGGTAGAGGACAGGGAAATGAATCGGGGGAGCAATGCGGTGGAATGGGATGGCAGGGATCATGAAGCGGAGGTAGTAGTAAGTGGACTCTATGTTGTGGCTGTGCAAGCTGATGGGAAGGTGGAAACTAAGACAGTGGGGGTGTTAAATAAGTGATTTCGGAACTGTGCATGCTCAAGGAACGAGGTCACAGGCAGTTGCTTTCTCGAATAGCTCTAACTGTGGTCATAGCTATTCTCCTCTACGCCACACCGGCAAGGGCACAAAGGTGGACCACCTACACCACAGCAGATGGTCTCGCGGGAAATTCAGTCGGCGCGATCTTGGAGGATAGTGATAGCAACCTTTGGTTTGGGACTTCAGAGGGAGGTGTGAGTCGCTATGACGGGACGTGGACTACCTTCACCACAGCAGATGGCCTGACCAACAACTCGGTCAATGCGATCTTGGAGGATAGTGATAGCAACCTTTGGTTTGGCACCGATATGGGGGTGAGCCGATATGATGGGTCGTGGACAACTTTCACCACAGAAGATGGCTTGGCGGGCGATGACGTCATTTCCATCTTGGAGGATACTGAGGGAAACCTGTGGTTTGGAACTGGTACGGGCGCGAGCCGCTATGATGGAGAGAGGTGGACAACTTACACTACATCAGATGGCCTGACGAATGACTTGGTCCATGCGATCTTGGAGGATACTAGGGGCAGCCTATGGTTTGCAACTAATGGAGGTGTAAGCCGCTTTGATGAGACGTGGACAACCTTTACGGTGACAGATGGTCTGGCGGACAATGCGGTCTATTCGATCTTGGAGGATACTAAGGGCAATCTGTGGTTCGGAACTAACGGAGGTGCAAGCCGCTTTGATGGGACGTGGACGACCTATACCGTGACCGATGGTCTGGCGGACAACAGGGTCAACGCAATCCTGGAAGATAGCGAGGGCAATTTGTGGTTTGGAACTGAGGGTGGTGCAAGCCACTATGATGGGTACAGGTGGAAGACCTACCGCACATCAGATGGCCTGGCAAACAACTTGGTCTTAACGATCTTGGGGGACAGCGAGGGCAATTTGTGGTTTGGAACTGGTGGGGGAGGAGTGAGCCGTTATAATGGGACGTGGACAACCTACGCTACAGCAGATGGCCTGGTGGACAATGGGGTCAGTGCAATTTTGGAGGATAGTGAGGGTAACTTGTGGTTTGGAACCGGTACCGGCGTGAGCCGCTTTGATGGGGACGAGTGGACGACCTACACCGCTGAAGATGGCTTGGCGCACAACAGCGTTAATGCGATCTTGGAGGACAGAGAGGGGAGCTTGTGGTTTGGAACTAAAGGGGGCGTAAGCCGCTTTGATGGGGAAAGGTGGACAACCTACACCAGAACACAGATGGCCTAGCGGGCAACTGGGTCGAGGCAATCTTGGAGGATAGTGCAGGCAACCTGTGGTTTGGAACTGGTGGGGGAGGCGTGAGCCGCTTTGATGGGACGTGGGCGACCTACACTGCGACAGATGGTCTGGCGGACAACGTGGTCAATGCGATCTGGGAAGACAGTGAGAGCAACCTGTGGTTCGGAACTGTGTCTGGCGTGAGCCGCTATGACGGAGAGCAATGGACAACCTTCACCACAGCAGATGGCCTGGCGGACGATGAAGTCAATGCGATCTTGGAGGATAGTGACGGCAACCTGTGGTTTGGAACCGGAGGAGGTGTAAGCCGCTTTGACTTGGGACATGGACAACCTATACCGTGACCGATGGGCTGGCACATAATGCGGTCAACGGCATCTTAGAGGATAGTAAAGGCAACCTGTGGTTTTTGAATGGACTTGCCGACAGAGGTGCAACACGATATGGAAGTGACAGGATACCTCCAAACACTTTCATCTTAGATGGACCAGAAGGAATAGTCGGCACCCCACAGGCTTTCTTCCAATATAGCGGCGGTGACAGGTTTTCCCCAGGGACAGATGTGCAATATGCTTATGCCATCAAGAGCAATCGGGATAGGCCTACTGAAGGCGATTGGTCAAACCTTTCACATTTTACCTCCCACCTTACAGATCCCTTCCCAAGCGGAACCTACACATTCTATGTAAGGTCGGCGGACAAAGCGGGAAACATCGATCCTACTCCCGCCAAAATGACCTTCACTGTGGATTTGACCCCGCCGATGGTGATGATAAATTCTCCATCCAATGACGAGATCATTCATGGGCAGGTAAACATCCTGGGCTCGGCTTTCGACAACTCCGATATTCCCGATTTTGAAAGCTATGCGTTGGAATACGGGAGTGGATCGGATGAAAACAAGATCCTAGAATGGCGGACTATTAGGGAAGCTATGGAGCCTGTAAGGAGCCTTCTGGGCGTGTGGGACACCGAAGGGCTATTCGGCACCTATGTCCTCAGGCTCAGAGCTGTGGACGGCTTCGATCATCGGAGCAAGGACGTTATTACCGTCCACGTCGTTGCGGCAGCCGAGGTCGTGGATCCCCGTCGTGGGGGGCATATTACTGATGCGGTAAGCACGGTGGACCTCTACATCCCCCCCAACGGTATTTCCAAAAGCACCCAGGTGACGATCACTCCCGTTGCGATTGAGAGTATGACGAATCTGTCTGCTCCGAACGTACAGCTTATTGGGATGGCCTATGACATCGGTCCGCAGGGTCTTGAACTCTTGAAGCCCTCAACCTTTACGATGTCTCTTTCCCCTATAGAATCAATCGGGGATCAGGATAACATAGGGGAGTTGCCAGATCTCGGGAAATTGGCAATCTTTACTCAGTTATCTGAGGACAGTCTTTGGGAGAGGGTCGGCGGCACAGTCCTCCCCGATAGAATCAATCGGGGATCAATCGGGGATCAGGGGGCGAGGAAGATCGCAGTAGCCCTCACACACTTTGGGAGATTTGCATTGATGGAGGATCTTTCTGATAAACAGGGGAGTCTTTCCATTTCGGATGTGAACTGCCAGCCGAGGGTCTTTTCTCCAAAGGGAGGCGGATACGACACCAAGACCACGGTATCCTTTCATCTTGGAAGAAGGTCAGCGGTTACAGTGAAGGTCTACGATGTTTCTGGACGATTCAAGAGAAAGTTGGTCGAGGACAGGGAAATGAATCGAGGTAGCAATGCTGTCGAGTGGGACGGGAAGGATCATGAGGGAGATGTAGTGGTAAGTGGACTCTATGTGGTGGCTGTGGAGGCTGATGGGAAGGTGGAGACTAAGACAGTGGGGGTGTTGAATAAGTGATTTCATTTCAGGTCATTCTAGTTTAGTAGATCACCTCCTCCTGCTCGGTTCTGGCCATTTTCCCCTCGTAAAGCGATATAACCTCCCGGCTTAATGAACGCGCCTGAGAGGGATCGTGTGTTGTGAAAATGACGGTAGTATTCTCCTGCTCGTTTATATCCCTCATGAGTTCCTCTATGATATGGACGTTCTTGCTGTCTACGTTGGCGGTCGGCTCATCTAAGAACAACACCTGAGGGCGCGCACAGATGGCCCTTGCGATCGCCGCCCTCTGTATCTCTCCTCCAGAAAGAGTTTGAGCCGCCCTCTTTTCAAAGCCTGAAAGCCCTACCATCGCAAGACACTTTGATACTCTCTCCTCTATGACATCTCCTGAAGTCTTGCGCACCTTCAATCCGTAAGCTACGTTCTTGAATAGAGTCCCCCGAAACAGAAATGGATTTTGCGCCACCAGTGTCATCAGGTTCCTGTATTCTGTCAGCTTCCCGTGGGATTTGTACACATCCTGCGACTCAAAAAGTATCTTCCCTTTAGTAGGTCGAAGGAGTAGACTCAGAATATGCAGAAATGTCGTCTTTCCCGACCCGTTGGGTCCCACAATAGCATATATCCCTCCTCTTTCGAACGAGAGATACGGAATATAGAGCCTGAAGCCCTGTGGATATGCCTTTTCAAACTCGTGAAGCTCGATTATCCCGTTCTGGACTCCTTTAGAAGTGGACGCCACCTTTTCTATCCTAATGTAGGGGCGAACCCATGTGTTCGCCCAATAGAGACAAGGTATCCTGCAAAATCAATGTAAGGGCAGGGTCACCCCACGGATCAGGGCAGACACACGGGTCTGCCCCTACGACTGTCTACTTATCTACGTCCCTTTGGACTGATAGTAGTGGAAAAGAAGATTTAGGGAAAAAGCCACGCAAAGGAGCACTATTCCCAGCGCTATTCCGAATCCGAACTCGCCCTTGCTGGTCTCTAAAGCTATCGCCGTAGTCATTGTTCTTGTACTTCCCCTGATATTCCCGCCAAGCATCATAGCCGAACCGACCTCCGCGATCACCCTCCCGAATCCTGCTACGACCGCCGCTATGACGGAGAACTTAGCCTCACTGAGGACAGCCAGTGTCGCTTGAAACTCGCTCGCTCCCAAAGTTAGAGCCGTGGGCATTACCCTTTTGTCTATTCCCTGCGCCGCAGATAGAGAAAGAGCAGTTATTATGGGCGTCGCTAAGATGAAACCCCCGATTACTATAGCTGTGGGAGTATATAAGAGTCCAAGAGATCCGAGCGGACCTCTTCGGGAGATCAGCGCATAGATAGTCAGCCCTATAACCACTGTCGGAAGCGCCATGAGCGTGTTTAGGACCGTTACGACAGCGCGCTTTCCCCAGAAATTCCTCACTCCGATGACCAAACCCAGTGGCACACCCACAACACAGGCAAGAAGAGTGGCAGCAGACGATACCTTCAAAGAGACAAGAACCACATCGAATGTCTCCCCATCCAGCGATAAGATGAGCCAAAGGGCGCGTCGAATGCCTTCAGATATATAATCCAACCTTTGTCTCCAGGGTCATCCACGAAGCGAAGCTTAGCCACAAAGACACAAAACCTCAAACCTTAATATGTTTGGACCTTGTCCCCGATTGAATCTATCCGGATTTGGTGGCTGAAGCGCCTTTACATTTTCCTGTCATAAGGGTGGAAGATCGTCTGTCCACCTACTCTAAAATCCTCTATTATCTTCTGCCCCTGTGGCGAGGTCATCCAGCCTATCAGCGCCATAGAATAGACATAGTTTACGTGGGGGTGAATACTCGGATTGATCGCTATGACTCCGTAGGGGTTGAACAACGCAGAGTCGCCTTCAAACAACACCACAATATCAACTTTTCGCGAATACGCAAGGAGTGTTCCTCTATCAATCAGGACGTAGGCCCCCTTCTCATCTGCTATCTGAAGCGTAGCCCCCATGCCCTGACCCGTCTCTATGTACCATTTTCCCGTCCGCGACCCCGGATTGAATCTATTGGGGGTCAATCGGGGATCTACCCCAGCCTTTTCCCATATCTCCATCTCCTTTTTATGAGTCCCGGAGTCGTCTGCTCTGGAGGCAAAAAGGGAGTTCTTTTCAAATATCCTCTTCATCGCCGAGAGAGCATCAGAGGTTTGAGCTATCCCAGCAGGGTCATCTCTTGGACCTGCTATCACAAAGTTGTTGTACATTACATCTCGTCTGTTGACCCCGAAGGCCTTTTCTGCGAAGTCTTCCTCGGCTTTCCTTGCATGCACGAGCACGACATCAACATCTCCGTTCTCCCCCAACTTTAGCGCTTTCCCCGTCCCCACAGCTATTACATCCACCTTAACACCAAATAGTTTCTCAAAAGGAGGGAGTAGCTCTAAAAGGAGACCTGAATTTTCGGTACTCGTGGTCGTTGCAAGCTTTATTCTCTCTTGGGCATCCGCCGGAGACCATAAAAGGGTACAGATCAAAAGGAGGCTAATGGCTGCTATAACCCTCATCTATGCCTCCATATCGAGCAGAGTCTTAACCGCCGTAGCTCCTCTCTCTTCAAATTTGTCTAGTCCCTCCGTTACTCCTTGAGCAAGTGGAAGCGTCCCTGTGATGATGGCATCAGGAGCCATCCGTCCGTCCGCTATAAGCGAAAGGACTATCGGGAACTCGTCCCCATATCCCAGAGATGTTACAAGCGATTTTTCTCCGCTCATCAGATCGTTGAAATTGTACCCAAAGGGCTCGGTGAATATGCCTACGAGGCAGGCAATTCCCTGCTTCCTGATGATGTCCACGCACATCTTAGCGGTAGCTTCCACGCCGACGCACTCTATAGCCAAGTCCACACCTATTCCATCAGTGAGCTGGAAGACAGCCTCAACCGGATCCACTTTGCCCGGGTTTATCACCTCTGTTGCTCCCAAATCTCTTGCAAATTTCTCCTTGACCTCCGACTTTTCCAGGACATAAATTTGGGACGCACCTGCCGCTTTGGCGCACTGCAGCGTGCAAAGACCTATCGTACCTCCTCCTACAATCGCTACCCTATCTCCCACACTTATCTCCGCTCGTTTGAGGGCGTGCATTCCCACAGAGAGCGGCTCGATCAGAGCACCCAACTGATACGACGCAGAGTCCGGCAATCTATGACATGACCACTCAGGGACTACCGTATATTCTGCAAATCCACCGTCCCTGTTGAAGCCTATGAACGCGCCTTGTTGGCATACAGCGTACAGTCCCCTTCGGCAGTAGTAACAATCCAGACACGGATCGCAGGCGTTGACGCAGACCCTATCGCCTACTGTAATCCTTTTTACATTGCTCCCGATTTCCACAACCTCTCCAGAAAACTCGTGTCCTAAAACTATCGGAGCTCCCCTCCCGGTCCTCGGATGAGGCTTAGCAGAAAGGTATATAGGTCCGTAGGAGTACTCCGTAAAATCCGTGTGGCAAAGACCGGCGTACTTAACCTTGATCTTGACCTCGTTTTGTCCTATCTGTGGCTCAGGAAAGTCCTCATACCTTAAGTCTTTCCTTGCGTGCCATACCAAAGCTTTCATCAGTCTATCTCCTTATCGTTACCGATTTTGTACTCCTGCACCTTCTCCTATTATCCTTTCCTACGCTCTATTCATCTGAATTCTACTGAGGAAAGTCCTTGACATAGTTCTATTTACTATTTATTTTGATTTGAAGTATTGTCTTAGACAGCGCTCATAACGCATATAATGTTGAATCTCCACAAGACATAGTACCGAATTTAGGGATTAAGCTCGAACTTGTCAACAAGAAAGTCAGAAGAAACTGTGCTGCCGATGGCAAGTGGCATTTAAGTTATCTGCGAAATTAAAGGGAATCTGTGTAGTCTATTCTAACACCGAAGGAGCAAAAAAGGAGCAACACAATGTTCAAGAACTTAAGTACTGATGCGATAGGAATTCAATGCAGTTTAGTTGAGGCTGTCGAAATTGCCAAAACTGCAGGATTTGAAGGTATAGACATCTCAATAGAGGAGGTAGCAGATCTTGCTGATGAAAAGTCGATTGACTACGTATTAGAGATATTCAAAACAGCGGGGATCAGGATGGGGGGATGGATGCTGCCTGCAACCTGGCTCGGTGATGAGTCTTCCCACAACGAAGGACTGCAGAAGCTCCCTCGCTTGGCTCGCGTCGCTCAGTCTATAGGATGCTTGAGAATAATCGCCTGGGTTTGGCCATTGTCGGATGAAAGGCCGTATAAAGAGAACTTCGACTGGCAGGTTGCACGCTTCAGGCCTATTGCCGAAATCCTGAAAGAATACGACTGCCGTCTCAGTTTAGAATTCATCGGCCCTGCGACGTTGAGGAAGGACCACAAAAAAGACCACAAATATGAATTTATCTATACGATAGACGGCGTGCTCGAACTGTGTGTGGCCATCGGGACGGGAAATGTGGGTCTCCTTCTGGACTGCTACCATTGGTACACATCCCATGGCACACTGGACGATCTGGAGAAGCTGACATCAGATCAGGTAGTTTACGTCCACATCAACGACGCGCCCTCTGGGATTAAGGTGGACGAGCAGATGGACAGGGTCAGGTGTCTGCCGGGGGAGACAGGCGTAATAGACATTTCCAGCTTCATGAGGAGCCTGCGCAAGACGGGTTACGACGGCCCTGTGGCGGTTGAACCGTTCAACGAGACAGTAACAAAGATGGACCCTCTGGATGCGGCAAGGGCGACCTACGAGGCCCTGTCTGGAGTCTGGGGATCGTAAATCTCCTATGCAAACTGTCTGAGATATTCTATTGCCTTGATGAAACCCTCTTCTCTGCCCAGTGCGCTGTCTTCGTGCTCTATGCTCAAAACGTTGTTGTAGCCATTTCGCCTGAGAGCGGCGATGAATTGCCCCCATTTTATCTTGCCGTAGCCGGGGATACAGCAGCGCCACCAGCCCTCCGGGCTTTGAGAACTCTGGTTGCCCCAGTATTTGAGTCTATGCTCGATCACTTCTGTGTCCTTGGCGTGAACGTGGAATATCCTGTCGGCGAAGCGATCGACAGCCAAGATGTAGTCTATGTCCTGCCAGAGCAGGTGCGACGGATCGAAGTTGAGTCCGAAGTTCTCATTGGGAAGGACCTGGGAGAAGGACCTGGAATATCCTGTCCCAGCTACCCAGTTTTCTAAGGCTATCTTTATCCCTTTTTCCTCAGCGTGCTGCAAGATAGGTACATAAACCGCTGGAACATCCTCCTCGATAGTCTGCATTCTGTCCTTACCAGGCACAGGCGATCCCTCCATAGCACAGACGACGTCAGTGCCTAAAAGGGCGGCGGCGTCTATGACGGATATCAGCTTTGAAGAGTTGTCCACTCTTTTTTCGGGATCGGTCATGTTTAGAAAGGACTCAAGGGCCGATATTCTCAAGTTTTTGGCCTTCAGCATCCCACAGATCTGATCGGCTTCCCAGGACCGAATTTATTTTCCAGTGCGTCAAATCGAGCCTGGCTTGCAAAATACGCAACCGCTTGTAGGGATTCGCTTCCAAAGAGCGCCGTTGACAGTCCAATTTCCATTATAGTCTCCTTTCAAAACAAAAATAGCCCCATCAATGTTCATCAGGGGCCACAAAAATTACCGCTTAATCTCGGCAATCGGTCAGACTATCTCTTGCAATTTTTTCTTTTGCCGTATTTTCTCCAGCTGTTCGGCTGACTGATGCAGCCTCAGTGTCAAGAAACATCCGAGCTTATGGGCAATCTTCACTCCCAAGCGGGGATTGCGATCCATAAGACCTAAAAAATCAGGTCTGAAGAAACCTATCATCTCGCAGTCCTCACAAGCCACAGCAGAGGCAGAGCGCGGCAGTTCATTCAAAAGGGAGAATTCACCTGTGAAGGCGCCCTGCTCCAGATGCGCAATCTTCAATGATCCTCCTCCATCTAACTCCTTGAGAATGTCGATACTACCCTTTCTGATGATGTACATCCCCAATCCAGGATTCCCCTCTCTGAATATCTTCTCCCCTTTTGAGAACTTCCGCTTGTGGACTATCCTTTCTATATTCCTCAGTTCGCTTTTAGAGAGTCCTTCGAATATAGGAACTTCAGCAAGGACATCGCAAAGATCGTCCTGAGAATCCTTCTTATCCTTAAAGATATTTCCCCACAGAGCGTCAACGGACATCGTAGAATATAGTTTATGACGTTAAGGACAACTAACCCGAATAATCCACAAAAAAGGACGTGTTTTAATTAAGGGTTTGTATTATGTTATAGTTATGCCGTTTAACCACCTTCGGTGTCATTGCGAGCCCAAGGCGAAGCAATCTCGATTCTGTGGTAGATGTAATACTCTCCGGCTCTCATAGGAGACCACTATAAAACCTTGAGATTGCTTCGTCGCTTTGCTCCTCGCAATGACTCCAGCAAGTTTATGAATTAATCGGGTTAATAGAGATTTTACGAGAGGTGCAAAGGACCTCTTTATCGTTTCTGCTTTTTGGTCCTTTTCTCTTCGAGCTTAGTTATCTTATCCCTGATCTCGGCGGCCTGCTCGTAGGCCTCTTCTTCCACCAGACGCCTAAGTTGAGCGTTTAGTCGTTCTAACTCGATCTCGTGTCCGACTTGCTTGTACTCATCTACCTCACCGGATAGGGTAACGATATTGTCGGCTTTTCCTTTTGTCACAGCTACAGGCCTTCCGAGCTTGCTTCTGTTGCGTCTCCTCATCTTTCTGAACTTCACGTAGCCGCTGAGAGTGGAGATAACCACCAGAGCGCCAGTCAATACGACCAGCCAGATGATCACCCATATAGGTATATCGGGCATGTCGTCTTCCTTTCCAGCAAAGATAGCACCTCAAGGACCAAAGAGGACTATCCGGTCTAACAGAATATTTCCATCAGTGCTAATATACCGAAAGTGTATGTAATAGTCAAGAGGAATGTCCTGTTATGTTCATAGAATTGTCTTGATCAGATGTACACTCTTCATTATCTTATTTATGTCCGAATAATGTCAAGATTACTAGCCGCACTTAACACGCACCTATCACAATCGAAGTTGACATACAAAAAGGAGCCAGATAATGGACATAACCGAAGTGAAGCAGACCCTCTGTGGACCTATGATACCTGTAATCTCGGTCTTAAAACCGGATCTGAGTCTGGATATCGAGGGAACCCAGTTCAACGTTCGCGACGTAGTAGAAAGGGGATTTACAAGGGGAAAAGGCGTCCTTTTAGCGGTCGGTGCCGGCGGAGACTTTCCTATGATGACCGTTCAGGAGAGAAAAGATGTAACAAGGGCTATAGTTGATGCCGCAGTTGGCAAAGTTCCTGTCCTTACAGGAGCACAGGATACAGACCCTAAAGTCTGCATAGAGATCGCCCAGTTTGCAGAGGAAGTAGGAGCTTACGGCATTCAGTTGTCCGCACCATACTACTACCAGCCTTCGGACGATGACGTTATAAAGCACGTTACGTCTATCCACGATGCGACAGAAAGAATTGCCATTATGATCTATAACACATGGTGGCACGGATATAACATGCCCCTGGACGTACTAGACACGCTTTCTCAATTAGATCGCGTCGTATCTTTGAAATGGTCTACTCCCGACGGGGCGAAGTCCTACACTAAAGGTATATCCAGATTCTCTGGCAGATTGGCTATCGTGGATAATCAGGGACTTCAGGTGTTGAGTTACATGCTCGGCGGCACAGGTTACATCACGCACCTGGCGACGGTGTGGCCGGAACATGACCTGTCCCTCCACGAGCAGATGAAAAACGGGGACTATATGTCCGCATTGGAGGGCTTTAAAGATGCGAACTGGCCCTGGGGAGATTTCAGGGGCAAGATGGCGCAAAGGACAGGTGGAGAGGCAAACGTCGTCAAGGCAGCGTTGGAGCTATGCGGACGACCCGCCGGACCCTCAAGACCTCCCACGAGGGCGTTGAATAGTGACGAACGCGAAGAACTCAGGCAACTTTTGATCAAAATCGGCGTTCCGAATGTCAAGTAAGATCGGGACTATAGTTGATCTCGATCTGTGAAATATATAGGAGAAATCAAATGGCTGCTGATCTGACGTCCGAGCAACTGGATGCATTAAGGAGCTTCGACAGCCCTACTATTGCCAACGCTATTGAAGCCTTTGAAGTCAGGGGACTCATAGAGGGTTTTATGGGCTTAGACATAAAGTGCCGCTTTCCCGATATGGGGGTGATGTTGGGATACGCCGTGACGGCGACAGCCGACAGCATGACGCCCAGAAGGCCCAAAGACAGAAGACCCGTCTTGGAGCTGTGGAGAACGCTTGAGGCGTCGCCCAATCCTGCGGTCTTAGTCTTCCAGGACGTGGGACCAAAGCCCCTCCAAAGCTGTCACTTCGGAGATAATATGGCGCATATCGCAATGAGATTAGGCGCTCTGGGACTGATCACCAACGGAGGGGTCAGGGATTTGGAGGAGGTAGAAGCTATAGGATTTCAATATTTTGCTGCGGGGACTGTCGTCTCTCACGGAAATCACGGGATCGTAGATGTCAGTGTACCTGTAGTGCTGAGCGGTGTCAGGATAGAGCCCGGAGATCTCATACACTCCGATAAGAACGGCGTGGTCGTCATCCCCGGAGAGATAGCCGAGGTGGTAGCCAAGGAGGCTATGCAGGTGAGAGAAAGAGAGAGCAAGATAGTGGAGTTTGTGGACGGCCCTGACTTTTCGCTGGATGGATTAGCCAAGATGTATGGTCTATAACGTTGATTAATAGTAATGATCTATCTTCTTAAGCGGGCAAGGAGTCCTTGAGTCAACATATCCTCCGATCCATTGCAATAGTTGCGGAGTACTTTTTCAACAAATTCAGTTCGGATAATTTACCACGTAGGAAGGATAGTTATGTATAAATGGAACCTTGTCCTGACTTTGATTACGACACTTTCGTTATTTAGATGTGCAACGACAAACAAAATGCGTACCGCCCCACTTTCCGCTGGTGTTCCACGAATATTCACTGCCGATTATAATCGAGTTTTAAAAGTAGCTCAAGAAGCTGTTGTTGAAGCTGGGTTGATGATTGAAGATGTTAATCAAGTTAATGATAAAGCTTGGATGATAATAGGCAAGAAAGGTGCTTCAGGTTGGAGTGTAGGGGAGCTTGTCCGTGTTGTAGTTGAAGAGATGAATGATGCCAAAACAATCGTACGAGTGTATACAAAAAGAAGGCTTGCTACAAATATTACGGCCAAAGGGGATTACTCTCAATCTATTCTATCAAATATAGATTTGAAGCTGCAGTAGAACAATGCCATCGCCTAACATACATTAGAGGTTGAATATCAAATGAAATCGGTGCAACTAATTTGATCTTTGTTTAGAGTATTAGTAGATTAAGTTGAGTTGATTGTCTTAACTTTAATCTACGGAGTCCTATGGACAAAGAGAGATTGGCCGTATTAAGACAAGAAGTCAACGAGATGTATTTTAAGAAAGAAATGTCAAAGCGAGAAGTTATCAAACAAGCGAGAGTTTCCAATGATTTCGTTACGGCTTGGACTAAATCTCTGGATCAGGATTTTGCCATAGATAATCGGGGTTGGCCAAAAGGAAAAAGGCGAAAATTGGCTAAAGTTGACGAACAGAGAATCAAAGAGATTTACCATAGCTTAGAGGACGATCCTTATCAGTTCTATTCAGGAGCCACTGTTATTGAACAAGAATGGAGGAATCGATATTCTAGCACCCCTCCTCCGTCGTTGCCGACTATCGGCAGAATGCTTTCAGATTTAGGACTTTCCCAGAGAAGGAAGAAAGGTAAAAACAAGGGTGCATCTCGTTATCTTTGTTATCCAGAGTATACCATTTACTATCTTTCAGGAGGCAGAGTCCTAGAATCAGACTTTATTGGTAAAAAGTATCTTACCGGCAGAACTGAGCCGGTCAACTTCGTTGGATTTTCCTTTAAGAAAGAGCCTAAGTTAAGGTATTTTCGGCGGGTTGACGGTCAAACAGCAACTAACTTTATCGAGAAGTGTCAGTCTTTCTTTGACAGGTTTGAAAAACCAGATTTCGTTAAGGTGGACAATTGCTCGGCGACTATTGGCAGTGTTTCAGGTAAAAGGAATGTCAGCAAAGCAATGCAGTTTCTCTTGAAAAATCAAGTGATTCCGATATTTGCCGTTCCCAGAAGGCCCTTTTCTCAAGCATCTATAGAAGGCAACAATTCTGTATTTTCAAGGAAGTTCTGGAACAGAATTCAGTTCAAAAGCTTACAAGAAGTTGATCAGAAGTTAGAATGGTTTAATCTTTCATCACAGAGATACACCGGCTACCGTCCACCTAAGCAAGAGAAGTCAAACGAGAAAGATTTCATTCCCAAGACCTATTTTATCAGACAAGTCAAACAGGACACAGAACAGACAGATAAAGCCTTTATCGATGTCCTAAATGAGAAAGTATCTCTTCCCTCCTCTTACACCAACTACTTTGTCCTGGCTGAATGGAACCTAAAAGAAGAACAATTATACATCCATTTTGAAAAAGAACAGAAACCAAAGATTGTCGAAAACCTATCATTCAAGATCAATCAAAGATCGAAAGAGAAGTGCACCGATTTCATTTGATAAATAACCATTAGAGGCTAAAACTCAAGACAAGAAAGTATCCCTACAAGGAATGCTATTGGGATTATTGGATAATAAATGCTCTTGAAAAGGGCAATCAATATTTTGAAGAGATTCATCCTTATGTTTGGCTTATGGATGATCATAAATGGGCTTATTATGTGTGGGAAAAATATCGTTGTGAATCTGTTCATAACCCACCATTTACGCTCGTCCACTTGGATCGTCATTGGGATGGAGTAGACGATTTTACAAATAATCCTTCAGAGAAAGAAAAGCTTATCAAAATAGATACTCTTAAACCGATATATCAATTATTAGCGTCGGGTTCGAATCTTATTCGAAAAGACTCCTTTATTGCTCCGGCAATTATGAGAGACTTAGTAAATGAAATACACTTTTATTGCAGACAGACTGACACAGAAATTGGAATAGACGAACCATTACTTCGAGAGTTCGAAGCAAGACAATTTATTCATGTGGATATTAAATCTCTTATTGAAAGAGTTTCTGGCCAGCGAATATTTTTCGACATTAATTTGGATCTATTCAATAAATCTGATATGTTTCTTGAAGGTGATCTTTGGGAGGAAAATGAAATAGTAGATTTTATAGATCAATGTTCACCTATTTTGAAAAATTCCTCTACTATAACTATTTCAATGTCATTGGGTTACTCTGGAACGCAACAAGATATGTATTATCTTACTTAGCTTGTCGTTCCAAGGTTACTTCATTATTTTGAAATATAACGTAAAAGTATACACCTAAACAAGGAGTTCTTTAGTCTATGAAGATCACAGACATTGAAGTTCACACTATATGTCCGCCCTTTTGTGAGTGGAACAGCGAAGCCCTGACGCGCTATCAGGGCCCTGACTTCCGGTGCCGTACTATCTATATATTGCACACCGACAACGGTCTGGAGGGTTTAGGGGAGCAGTCCGGCAAACCCTGGCCGCAGTCTGAAGAGTATATTGACCAGCTCCGGGGAAGTGATCCTTTTGACTGGTTGCATCACCCGACATTGAATATCGGTCTGGCTCCAGCCATCTACGACTTGATCGGCAAGCACAACGGCGTCCCGGCATACAAACTCTTTGGGCCTAAGGTGCGCTCGTGGGTGCCTATGGGCTTTTGGACAGTCTCGCAGACTCCCTCCAAGATGGCAGAGGAGGTGGAGCACGCCGCCAGAGGGGGCTACACCTGGCTCAAGTACCACACCAGCCACTTCCATAATGCAATTGAGCAGACGAAGGCTATGCAGGAGGTCGCTCCGCCGGGCTTCAAGATCCACTACGATTTAAACTTTGATAACACGGTGGACCACGTCTTACAGCTTGCTTATGAACTTGCAAAGTATCCCATCGCTGGAGCAATCGAGGACCCTCTTCGCACCCACCACTCTGAGGGATACCGCCTCTTGAGAGAGAAAAGCCTCCTGCCGATCTACTTTCATCAAGTGCCAATAGGCGTCCGAGAAGCGATATTGGGATTGGTCGACGGCTTTATGTTAGGACACTCTCCTATCGGATCAGTCATCAGCAGGGCAGGTCTTTTTGAGGCTGCCAATGTCCCCTTTATGACACAGAACATAGGGGGTAACATTATGCGCGCAACCGTCGCTCACATGGGCGCGGCCTTCCCGATGGCGACGCTCCACCATGTCAACCTCTGCCACCTCTGGTCGGAGGACGTAGTGACACCAACTTTTAAGGTCTCCGGCGGGGCAGTTCAAGTCCCTGAATCTCCGGGACTCGGTGTGACATTGGATCGGGAGGCGTTGGAACGTTGGGAGGCGGCAGAGCCAGATCCTTTGCCAAGAGCGCTGATCCGCATCCAGTACGCCTCCTTCCCCACGATCTACGCAAGGCTCCCTGTCACAGATATGAGAGATCATTTAGGGACAGGTCCCAGCCACCTTCCCGGATATGGTCCTGGCTACAATAGACCAGTCGATTTGGACTACTGGGACGATGACGGTTCTCCGGAATTTGCCGATTTTTGGGAACGCACTGCCTCTGGACCCGTAACTGAATAAATTAAGTAGACAGCAAACAGCATACAGTAGGCAAGGAGAAGAGGATGCCCTGCTACTACTATATTACTATGAAGTGATTGAAACTTTTTAAGTTTTTCATAAGTATATGTAATACAACAACTTACATTGTTTAAAAGAGGGATTGCTAAAAATCATCTTCAAGAATGGTTATACAGTTGAGGCTCGATTGGAAGCCTGCTAAGCCTGAAAAAATAGCGTTCCAGATGCTTTCTTTAAGAGCATTTACAAGCTTGACTTACCGAAATAAAAACTTGCGAAAGTTACTTTAAGTTCACAATTTACAAATTGTTAAATTAATTTCAAAAAGTTTCAACGAGTTCTATATAAGTAAGCAGTGCGTTATTCCATGAAGATCACCGACATTGAAGTTCATACGATCTGTCCACCCTTTTGTGAGTGGAACAGCGAAGCCCTGACGCGCTATCAGGGCCCTGACTTCCGGTGCCGTACTATCTATATATTGCACACCGACAACGGTCTGGAGGGTTTAGGGGAGCAGTCCGGCAAACCCTGGCCGCAGTCTGAAGAGTATATTGACCAGCTCCGGGGAAGTGATCCTTTTGACTGGTTGCATCACCCGACATTGAATATCGGTCTGGCTCCAGCCATCTACGACTTGATCGGCAAGCACAACGGCGTCCCGGCATACAAACTCTTTGGGCCTAAGGTGCGCTCGTGGGTGCCTATGGGCTTTTGGACAGTCTCGCAGACTCCCTCCAAGATGGCAGAGGAGGTGGAGCACGCCGCCAGAGAGGGCTACACCTGGCTCAAGTACCACACCAGCCACTTCCACAATGTAATCGAGCAGACAAAGGCTATGCAGGAGGTCGCTCCGCCGGGCTTCAAGATCCACTACGATCTAAACTTTGATAACACGGTGGACCACGTCTTGCAGCTTGCTTATGAACTTGCAAAGTATCCCATCGCTGGAGCAATCGAGGACCCTCTTCGCACCCACCACTCTGAGGGATACCGCCTCTTAAGGGAGAAGAGCCCCCTGCCGATCTACTTTCATCAAGTGCCAATAGGCGTCCGGGAAGCGATATTGGGATTGGTCGACGGCTATATGGTAGGACACTCTCCTATCGGCCCGGTCATAAGTCAGGCAGGTCTCTTTGAGGCTGCCAATGTCCCCTTTATGACACAGAACACAGGGGGTAACATTATGCGCGCAATATCCACTCACATAGGCGCGGCCTTCCCTATGGCGACGCTCCACCATGCCAACCTCTGCCACCTCTGGTCGGAGGACGTAGTGACACCAACTTTTAAGGTCTCCGGCGGGGCAGTTCAAGTCCCTGAATCTCCGGGACTCGGTGTGACATTGGACCGGGAGGCGTTGGAACGTTGGGAGGCGGCAGAGCCAGATCCTTTGCCAAGAGCGCTGATCCGCATCCAGTACGCCTCCTTCCCCACGATCTACGCAAGGCTCCCTGTCATAGGTATGACAGATCATTTAGGGACAGGTCCCAGCTACCTTCCCGGATATGGTCCTAGCTACAATAGACCAGTCGATATGGACTACTGGGACGATGACGGTTCTCCGGAATTTGCCGAACTTTGGGAGCGTACCGCCTCCAGACCCGCAGAAGCTAAGTAGACAGGAACTCCCCTTTTTCCCTACCCACTTGAATAGTGGATAACATATAGGGATTGTGAGGATCAAACATAAATCAATGGTTAAATGATTCGCGAGTTAGATACGGTCGTTCTCACACATGACCTTGAAGAGCATAGCCTGAAACAAGGTGATGTGGGGACCGTAGTGCAATGTTACAGTGATGGTGAGGGATTTGAGGTCGAGTTTGTGACTGCTGAAGGGAAAACGATTGGCTTATTGACGCTCAAACCGGATGATATTCGGCCAATGAAAAGTGGTGAGATGTTGCATGTGTGGTAATTCGCTCCGATATAGGATCATCTCAGCAGGTGCAAGACACTACAATAATATTACATCGTATAACACCTTCTACTCAGGTAGACAGCAAAGAGGGACAGGAGGCGGTGCCCTGTCTACTGCCTACTATCTTATCACGTTACTTCAACCACACAGTCGAAGATCTCACCTACATGCTCGTCGTCGAAGACGACGTCCGCTGTAAGGGCGTATGCCCGTTTCTTTGCACCGCTTGGAACGCGAATTCTGAACCTGGTCTTTAGGCTGTCCTTAGGAGGGATTGAGGCATCTACAGTCTGAGGATCAGCTTCCCACCCTTGAGGAATCATAAGCCTGTAATATACCGGGACTTCTCTCTCCTTGTGATTGGTAACGCACACATCCAACTTGAAGGCGCGTCCTGCCCTGGAACGCTTCCTGTAAGGATAGAAGCTTACCCAGTAGGGGTCTATGAAGTATTCGTATTCTTTATAAGGAGACAATTGCGTTAGGGCTCGTCTGAAGTTATAGCTCCACTTGAGGAACAGTTCCAACTGTTCCTTAGGATTAGGTATCTCTTGGGCGTGTCCTCCCAGGATCAGGTCGGGCTGGAGCTTACTCAAGATCTGAGCGCACTTTATATAGCCCTTTTCAAGTATCCCTCCGTTCCTCGCAACAAAGGCATCGTGACCGGACCTGTCGGGGCTGTAAAATATGTTGTCTCCTGAAAAGACAATGGTCTTTCTGTCAATCTTTCCTGCTATTCCGGCTGAAAACTCCGTCTGTCCCGGAAGGTGGAAAACTTTCAGCCGGAAGTCCTCCCATACTATCTCTTCTCCATCGTTGAGGACACGATGCACTTGGATCCTGTTGAAGGGGAGGTCATAGCTATTTACAAGACCGGTAAGATTGAACCGCTCGGGAGATTCCAGCATCTCTTTGAAGTTATGGTAGCACCAGACTTGTGCGCCGTATTTTTTGACCAGGTGAGGTATCTGCAGAAGGTGGTCTCCGTGATACTGGGTCGGTATAACAGCGACGATCTTTTTCAATCCTAAGAAATGCTTCATATCCTCAATCTTGTCGTCCAGCCACCTTATCGTCTCCTTGTAATCCATCCCCATAACGCCGCAATCTATAAAGAGGGCGCGGCCAGAATCCGAGAGGAGGATGTAGAGATTGCATCCGATGCCATAACCCCTCCCTTTGAAGATGTGCTCTGTGACCCTTCGTATGCCCGGTATCTCTGTCGGTTGACTTATCCTATCGAGTTCACCTGGATTTCTCTCCAGGTCCCAATCTCGCAAAAGGAGGCGGTTTACAAATCGCTCGAGATGCTTTATCAAGGTGGAAAGCTCCCGTTCAGGCGAGGTTATGATCCTCCCGTGAGAGGGGCACAAAATATCAGGAGCGTCGCTCTGGAGTGTCCTTAAAGAAGAAAGGAGAGTCTTGAATCCTTCTGCGTATCCGTAGTCCCATTCTGAATCGTAGTAGTTGTGTAACTTGGACGGCGAGACTATCAGGTCCCCGCAGAAGACGATGTTTCTGCCTCCTATTTTCGTGTAGAAAGACATTGCCCCGTGCGAGTTTCCAGGTCTTTTATATGCGCCCAGATGATACTTCCCCCACTTGAAGCTGTCTCCATCCACAAAGGAGCGATCCACCTTAACCCCTTGCCTTAAAGGCCTGACAAAGGGCGCCCCGTGAACCGACAGTTCCTCAGGATTTTCCCAATGTGTTAAAGGATTGCTAAAGAGTGTCCTTTCGTAGGATGGAACCCCTATTTTGGTTTTGAGGGGCCTCAACAGATGATCTCCCTGACACTGTTCTCTGTGATGATGCGTATGCAGCACCCAGTCAATCTTCTTTATACCTATCTCTGGAAGGCGCTTTAGAACATCTCCTGACCCGAAGTCGATAGCTATAGCCTTATCCTTTTCTCTGAGAAGATAGACGTTGCAGGTATCTTTAAATAGATACAGATCGGGGAGTATCTCTTGAAACTTTTTTCTGGACGTATAAGACATTTATCGTATCCGGCGCACTTCACGTGCTCTCTTACGGTGATCGTATCTGTTTCTGACTAACAAACTTTGGGGGTGCTCCCTGACATAGGGCGCAAGGCGCCCAAAGTTGTCATCTGTATCACATTTCGAGGATTCCGAGGATCGTTTCTTTAGCTTTAGTTGCCTCGGGGTTGAGCTTTCGTCCGCATGTAAATCCAGGGCGCTACCAGAGCACACGCCATATAGCTGAATCCGTCTTCATTCCTTCCAGCAGCTTGTATCCGTCTCTATCGAATTGCGGAGCTTCTCCGCCAGTGCCTCCAAATTGGAGCGTGACTCAGGCTTGGGAATATCTCGATATACGTTGAAATAGCCATCGTCTGGACATCTGGGAAAGATGTGAAAGTGAACGTGGAAGATCTCTTGTCCTGCAACTTCACCATTGGATTGCCAGATGTTGAGCCCTGATGGCTTTAATGTTGACCTTACCGCCTGTGCAACTTTTACCACGGCCCGCGACACGTGCGAGGCAAGTTCGTCGTCCAAGTCATAAATCATCTCTACATGACGTCTCGGTATTACAAGTACATGACCAGGATTACCTTGCCGTAGACCCATAAACGCCAGGGTATATTTGTCTCCATAGACGCAACTCGCTTCCTCTTTCTGAGAAATTATTTGGCAGAAGATGCAGCTGTCCCTAATCGACCTCGCCCTGTCTATAAGCTGTCTCAACTCAAGATCAGTAGCTTCAGCCAGAGTCAGAAGTGTGGAGTAGGGATTCCCAGACAGGCAGAAGCGTTCAGCAAACGCAGGTTCTGTCTTTATACCTTTTGTTTTCAAGAGACGGATCGCTGACTTCGCCGGTTCTCCATCCAGCTTCAGCAGTCGCGCTTCTGCTACCAAGTGTCGATATGCATTCTGCTCTTTAACAGGACGTGACTGTCCGCAAATCTCCAGCGAAACGGCTGAATGAGAGAAATTACAGATTGTGACTGGTAGCCGATTAACTTCTACCCTGCGGATCGAGAAATCATAATATTGAGAGAATACCTCTTGAATTACCTCTTCAAAATTTCTGCGGCTGTCAACCTGGCAAATAATGTCGAGGTCACTATCGGGAGTATCTACATCGAGCGGAATTGTCCCAACCAGAACAGGATCGAAACCCGCAAGTCTCTGAAAGATATCAAGCCTGGTGAGAATCTCATAGGCTTGCCTCTGACGATGAGTTCCACTCTTTAAGTATGAGATATCATCCCACTGCATAAGTGATCTCGTTAAACCATTGGTATGGCAAGGTTCAGCATGCTGTTTGCTACAAATGCTCGTCAAGGATGGTTAGGTGACAATTTCGGATAAGTTTGCCACAGGTGTATCACTCCACTATCGCTCAAATTTATCTTTCCGAAGTCAAGGTAATTTGTTATTTTGGTATATCATCCACCCATAAAAGAAAGGAGTCGGAACTTATGAAACTCGACAGGACTCTAAAGGTGCTCCTTGTTTTAATGTTGGCATCCTCGCTTGCGGACATGTTCAGCTCATCTGGGTTCTACGGCAGCGTCTTCGCCCAATCTGAGGAAGAGACAGGAGAAAAAGAAGAGGTCCAGTACCTGTCCATCAACGCCTGGAGAGAGGGCGAAGCCTCCTCAGCTATATCCATAGTCTGCAGCAGTGACGGCAGATACGTATTCGTCACAGACGGCGGATACATTTACCGCTCGGACGAGTACGGCAAGATAGGGAGCTGGGAGAAGGTGCTCAGGTGATCGATATTTAAGCTAGTCCGATCAACAATATCGCTGAGAATATGACGACAGATCCCAGAAGCCTTATCCTCCCATAGCCCTCTTTGAGGAATATCCACCCGAAGAGGACGCTGAAGACGATGCTTACACTCCTGACCGATCCCACATAGCTGGCCTTGTCCAGAGAAAGCGCCCATAAGACCAGAAAGTAGGTCAAGAGCACCGCCGCTCCAGAGGTTATGATCTGGGCTTTGCTTCTTTTCCATTCACAAGATACAGAGCGCAACTTCCCGGAGGTAAGTCCATACACCGTAATACCCACAGAATTGAGGAGGAATATCAAGAAGCAGTATTTTAGATAATCTGATTCCATCACACCTACCTTGTCTATGACGCTGTAGCAGGCGATGATAAATCCCACAAATATCGCCAGTTTCGATTCTACCTGCCCCAGCGACCTTATCGGACCCCAGAAGTTCGATATGTGGAACGACTCCATAGACATGACATAGACTCCGGCTGACACCAGGAATATGCCCGAAATCCCTACGAGCGATGCTTTCTCATTTAACAGGGCAAAAGAAAGCACCAAAATAAAGACCGGAGCCGATCCTCTCGAAAGCGGATAAACTACCGAAAGATCCCCTCTCTCATATACTTTTACCATCCCCAAAATGTAGCAGACCTGTACAGCTGCGCTGATGGCGGCTACGTAGAACGCCTTCGGTGGAAAGTCAGTCCAATCTACATACAAAATGATAATCGGAGTAAGAAACAGAGCCGCAAGAAGATGCATCCACCAGATAAATACAAGTTTGTCCACGCTCTTTTTCAAAAGCAAATTCCATATAGCATGAAAGATGCCGGAAGTCAAAACCATAAGAAGAGGCAGAGGCTTCATACGTCCTCAACAGAGTTCAATCTATCACCTCATATTATATGTAAAAAGCGCGTAAGTATTTAATCTAAGTGAACTTGTAATCAAAAGATATTACAGATTGGAGATCTAAAAGCCACATCGTATCTGTTAGCACAATATATTCGGTTGAGCGCTCAAAATCAAGGGAAAAGATAGTGTAAGACTATCTTTTTTCCTTTCAAAATTGAAGATTTTCCTTGCGATGTCCAAAAAACAGTGGTAAATTTGGAAATCTACAAGGCAAGCTTCGTCCTCATATAACGCAGATTTGATATATCCACAGATTGTAGGAGCGCACCCTTTTCCCCAAGAAAGCTTCGAAGAACTTTAGGGGGGCCTGAGTGTGCTCTTTTAACAGAAAGAAGGGGATACACGGTGTTAGAATACTACGATACCCTGATCAAGCTCGTGATAGCCTTGATTCTAGGAGGAATTATCGGCTGGGAGCGGGAGACACACGGGCAGATAGCAGGATTCAGGACACACATAGTCCTCTGCTTGGGAGCCACCTTGATTATGCTCGTCTCAATACACATAAGGAGTCTCTTTAGCACCGATATTCAGGCCGATCCAAGGCGGATAGCAGCTCAGGTGGTAAGCGGTATCGGCTTTCTGGGCGCGGCCGCTATTCTCCGATTCGGTTTTTCCGTAAGAGGAGTCACCACAGCTACGTCCCTTTGGTCGGTCTCCGGAGTTGGACTTGCCGTCGGATCGGGATTCTACGGTGGAGCCGTTATCGCCACAACTCTTATAGTACTCTCCCTTTCCCTGTTCGACAGATTAGAAAAGGCTCTCTTTATCAAGAAATACATTAGAAGCCTTGTGAAATAGTTATGTCCCAGGCAGCGTCTGAAGCGCCGATTATGGGTCAAAGAGTAGCATATCGTATCGTTTTGCTGTGGAATAAGCAAAATAGTCTTATCAGAGTTCTGGTCAGCAAGGAACAGGAGCTGTTTGAAGAACAGGGTGCACTGTCTTTGACAGACAGGGCACACATAGACGCTTTCCCCCTTCTTATGAAAGATACAAGCCTCTTGAGATTCTGTACTGTTGCAACAAGATTCAACTGTTCATTCAGTGAGGCTGGTCCTCTGTAACGGGCTCGTCCCATACCGTGTTGTTGCCTGGCTTCAGCAAAGATATGTTCACTGCGTTTACGGAGTCTCTGGGAGAGTTTGTAGTCAGCTGTTAATGAGATAGACCGTGCATGATTTCTGGCTTTCGCCTCTCGCACTTTTCTATCCCGTTCGGCCTGAATATGTGCTGGATTTGTCTTGTTTTTCCATGTAGGAATCGGTTCAATCTTCTCATCGGCTCGCAGAGGAATATGGGGTATGATTCCCCGGTCAAGTACATCAGCGATAAAATTACCAGAACCGTAACCGGTATCGGCACTAAGTGTCTGAATGTCTTTGGGCATGGTGTATGTTTCAAGGTCATCTACCATCTTAAGGGCACTTTCGGGCTCTGCTGTCCCTGTCGCCTGCGTGCCCTGAGTCTCAAGGATTACTCTGCTTTTTGTGTCGATCAGATCATGGCCCATAAACGAGAGAAAAGCCCCTTTGCCCTTCGATTTGCTGTATAAGCGCGCGTCGGGGTCTGTAGTCGAACGGTGTGTTTGGTTCGTCCACTTTTCACCATGAAAGTCTTTATCCTGAGGATGCCCGGACCTACCCTTTGTCTTATCACCTTCAAAACCGATTCCCTTGAGATAATCATCAAGAGAAACAGGGGGTTCTATCGGCTCAATACTTTTCACTGAAGCATCAGCTTGTATCTGAGTGCCGTCGACACTAAGGTGTTTACCGCTCACAAGACCGACATCTATGCAACACTGGACTACCTGACGCATTATCCGTTCAAACAACCCACTGGATGCCCACTTGTGATTGCGAAGCTTGTTGATCGTGCTCCTATCCGGAACCGCATCATCAAATGTCTGATGACAAAACAACCGATATGCCGCATGCATCCCCACTTCCTGACAGAGCCGATTCTCACTCAAATTATACAGATAGCCAATAAGGATCATTCGAACAACTAATTCAGGATCAATACCGGGTCTGCCATTGTCAGGGCAATAACAATCTGATACAACGTCTCGTATAAATGAAAAATCAACTGCCTCATCAATCTGACGAAGGATATGATCCTCGGGAACTAAATCCTCCATCTGAAAATAGTGAAACATCGGATTTGTCTGTTCCTGCTTTTGTGGGGTCATTGTTTCCTCCATGTATAATATTATCAATAACATAATATAATACATCGGAGCTGCTTTATCAATGCTTGTTCTATACTACTTTCTGAATCTAAGGGTTTTTCACAAGGCTTTTAGAAACCTCACGGTTGTCTCCAAAGATACGAAATTGAGTGTCGAGAACGTAACAGACGCCTTCGAGGCCCGCGACGTTGAGTTCCACAAGATCAGCATCGACAGGAACCAGGAATACCTGAGCATGACCTCAATCGTCAAAATCCCAAAGGAACTTTCGGTCGATACCATAATCAAGGACGCTATGAACATCGAGGGCGTAGCTCAGGTGAAGTTGGAATAAGCTGAATTTTCGTTAGATGCTTGTCTGTAGGATGGTGCGACCATTGCCAGCGAGCTCGGAGAATCCGAAATCGAAGGGTGCTATCGAGAGTATCACCAGAGCCAAATGGAGAACATTAAATGAAAATAACAGACGTGGAAGCCATACATATATCCCTCCCCCAAGTCGAAGAGAAGGCGGACGGGACACAGGACGCCCTTATAGTAAAAATCCACACGGATGAGGGGATAACCGGAATAGGAGAGGTGGATTCCTCAGCCCATGTTGCAAAAGCCATAATCGAAGCTCCCACCTCGCATTCTCTTTGTCACGGTCTAAAGACGCTCCTTGTGGGTGAAGATCCGTTCCAGATCGAAAGAATATGGGAGAAGATGCACCAAGGCACGATATACTACGGAAGGTGCGGTGTGGTCCTGCACGCTATGGCTGGAATAGACATAGCCCTTTGGGACTTGATGGGAAAGGCCCTCGATTTGCCCGTGTACGAGCTTTTAGGGGGATGCTACAGGAAAAAGGTCAGAGCCTACGCCAGCTCCCTTTTCGGAGATACACCCAAAGACACCGGGAAATTGTCCGCTATGTACATAGATAGAGGCTTCACCGCCGTCAAATTCGGATGGGGTCCTATGGGACAAGACGAAAAGACAGATATCGCTCTGGTGAGGGAAGCCAGAAAAGGTATGGGAGACGAAGCCGATCTTCTGATAGACGCAGGATTAGTATGGGACGCCAAGACCGCTATCCAGAGGGCCAGAAAATTTCAAGAATACAACATCTTCTGGCTTGAGGAACCTCTTCCTCCCGATGACGTGGAAGGGTACGCCCGCCTTTCGGAAGCCGTAGACATCAGGATAGCCGCTGGAGAAGAGGAGAGCACAAAAAGAGGATTCAAAGACCTGATAGAAAGGGGCAAGATAGATGTAGTCCAGGTGGATGTCACGCGCGTCGGTATAACAGAAGCCAAAAAGGTGGCTCAAATTGCACACGACAGGAACCTCCCCTGCGTCAACCACTCCTTCACAACCGACATCAACATAGCCGCATCTTTGCATCTACTTGCAGCTATCCCCAACGCATTCATACTCGAATACACTGTCAGCACAAGTGCCATAAGAGAAAACACGACGCTTGAAAGGATCGAAGTTAAAGATGGATACGCGGACGTGCCCGACGGACCCGGTCTGGGGATCGAACTGAATGAAGAGTTTATTCAAAAGTATGTGTGGAGAGGATAACTGCTACAGGTGAGTTCAGAAAAAGACGTCATAAAAAAGGACATCTTGTTCTATCTGTTCACCCACTTGTTAGACCTCTTTTTTTCGATCACCTCCCTTGCTGTTCCGCTATTGGCTATAAAGATAGGGGCTTCGGTTACCCAATTAGGGATGATAGGCACGACCTGGGCATTGAGCTATTCTTTGCTCTGTTTCCTTTCCGGAAGGTTGTCAGATAGGTTCGGACGGAATGCGATAGTATTTTCAGGGTGTATCATTGTTTCGGCGGTCTTCTTTTTGATGGCCTATGCGCGGAGCGTAGATCAAATATTGATACTGGTAGCCTTAAGTGGAGTTGGATTGTCTTTCATATGGCCCCCTATGGAGGCGACGATAGCGGAGGGAAAGGACCGTTCGACCCTGATCAAAACTATAGGTATCTTCGGTGTTGCGTGGAGTTCAGGCGTCTTTCTGGGACCAGTCATCGGAGGTTACCTCTACCAGATTGACTTTCGCATCCCCTTTTTCTTAGCCTCCGGAGGATCACTAATCTGCGGAGCGCTATCTTTATTCCTCCCCGTAAGAAAAGGTAAAATTGATGAAGTAGTCGAAACTTTCGGTGGAGGAGAAAATAATAAGCTTTATGCAGCCTGGGTCGCCAACTTTGTCGCCTTCTTCACAAGAGGCGTAATCGGAAGTATCTTCCCCAAATTGGCTGAGGAACTCGGCATTAAACCAGGAACATTGGGTATCCTTTTCGGCTGTATTGCGGGAGTTCAGATGTTGACATTTGCCATTATCGCATTTAATGTCAAAAGGTACAGAACAGACCTTGTGATCCCTGCCCACTTCTTGGCCTGCTTTGCCATGGTCATAACTTACACTACTGAATCTACCCTCGTCTTCGGGATGGCATTTGCATTGGTAGGATTAACCCTAGCGACAACCTTCTATTCCAGCGCCTTCTACAGCCTCTTCAATCAGAAGGGAAGAGGGACTAAAGCGGGGGTGCACGAGGCGATGGTAGGAATGGGATTTCTGATAGGTCCCTTTACTGGAGGGTTGACCGCCGATAAATTCGGACTCGGATCTCCATATCTTCTGTGCCTTGGGCTCTTAATCGCGGGGATTCTCGTTCAGATTTATATTTTGAAGAAGAAATCTAAAAGTTCTATCAGGATAAAGTTCGCCAACGGGAAAGAAATATAACAACAGTAAGTACAACCCCATAAGAGAAAACACGACGTTTGAAAGGATCAAAAATGAGGAATTTATTCAAAAGTATGTGTGGAGAGGATAACTTCTGCAGGTGGACTCAGAAAAAGACATCATAAGAAAGGACATCCCGCTCTACCTGTTCTCGCACTTCATAAACCTGTTCTTCGCGATCACTACCCTTGCTGTTCCGCTATTAGCTATAAAGATAGGGGCGACAGTTGTAGAATTAGGATTGATAGGCACGACATGGGCGGCGACTTACTCTGCGCTCTGTTTCCTCTCCGGAAAATTGTCGGACAGACTCGGCAGAAAGGCGATACTATTTTCGGGGTGTATCGTTATTTCAGCGAGCCTCTTCCGAATGGCCTATGCGGCTAGCATGAATCAAGTTTTGATACTGGTCGCCCTCAACGGAGTCGGAGCATCTTTCATATTTCCCCCAATGCAGGCGTGGATAGCAGAGGGCAAGGATCGTTTGATCCTGATCAAAACTATAGCCTTCTTCGGTGTTACGTGGAGTTCAGGCATCCTTTTGGGACTAATTATCGCAGGTTACCTCTACCAGATTGACTTCCGCATCCCCTTTTTCTTAGCTTCTGGAGGAGCACTAATCTGTGGAGCGTCATCCTTATTCCTCCCAGGAAGAAGAGCCAAAATCGATGATGTAGATCAAACTTTCCCAGGAGGAGAAAATAATAAGCTCTATGCAGCATGGGTTGCCAACTTCGTCGCCTTCTTCACAAGAGGTGTAATCGGAAATATCTTCCCCAAATTGGCTGAGGAACTCGGCATTAAACCAGGAACATTGGGTATCCTTTTCGGCTGTATTGCGGGAGTTCAGATGTTGACATTTGCCATCATCGCATTTAATGTCAAAAGGTACAGAACAGACCTTGTGATCCCTGCCCAATGTTTGGCCTGCTTTGCTATGGTCATAATTTACACGACCGAATCTACCCTCGCCTTGGGGGTGGCATTCACATTGATAGGACTAACCTTAACGGCGACCTTTTATTCCAGCGCCTTTTACAGCCTCTTTAATCAGAAAGCAACGGGGGCTAAAGCGGGCATACACGAGACGATGGTAGGAATGGGATTTCTGATAGGTCCCTTTACTGGAGGGTTGACTGCCGATAAATTCGGACTCAGATCTCCATATCTTCTGTGCCTTGGGCTCTTAATCGCGGGGATTCTCGTTCAGACTTACCTTTCAAAGAAGAAACCCCTAACAAGTGGGAAGTAGGTAGTAGACAGAGCACCGCCTCCCTTTCCTTGAGACTGGTTGCGGTCTACTTCCCAACTGCTCCGGACGGGCTCGCGTTTCCTTCGGGGTCGGGCCGAGCGTCCCTCGTAATGATTAGACGTCTGGAGGTTAAGAGTCATTGCAAGTATCCCCTGTGTCATTGCGAGCCGAAGCCCAGAGACTTTAGCCCTGAGCGAAGCGAAGGGTGAGCCAGGCAATCTTTCTGTATGCGGTTTACTGTTCTGCTGTCCAGTTGCAGTTCACAGACCCCCTAAAAACACCCTAGTGACTCCCCTTTCGGTCCCGAACCAGATGTATTCTCCATCGCGAAGGATCACCTGCGCCGAGCGATGAGGCAGGCCCTCAGCTTCGGTGAATATCTCCCAGGTGTGGTATCTTCTGTCGAGACGAAAGACGCCCGATTGGGATGCTATCCATACAAAGCCATCATCGGCACAGATATCCTTTATATCGCTGGAAGCTGCGCGCGGAGGGAAATATCTCCGCCAGTTGAGGGCGTCTCTATCCGCAGCAAGTATAAAATAGCGTCCGTTCGCTACCACTCCTGTCCCGATTGAAGGAGCGGAAAGCTCCAGGGCATTTGTACCTTTGGCGATGCCTAATTCCACTGAGGTCTGTACAGGAAGAGCAGAAACCGCAAGCCATATCTCTCCTCTATCTATGACAATAGAGGTCACAGCGGCGTTATCGAGGAGTCTGTATGTGTCGGTTATTCTGGTCCACACAGAGTCGCCCCCGATTAAATCGGGGGTCGACTTTCCATCATCCTTTAGATATCTGTAGATCCCCTTTACCGTTCCGACCCATACGCTCTCATCATCAACCTCCACATCATAGACGGCTCCTCGTTTTATCCCGTCGGGTCCAGCCTCTTCGATGATGCCGCTTGGACAGTGGAGGCGATCCAAGCCGTAGGCTGTCCCTATCCAAAGATATTCGTCGTCCAGGCATATGTCTATAACGCTATCGTCCGACAGCCCGTGGAAGGTAGTAAGGGTGTCCCAGCTATCCTTCTTCTTGTCGTACCTGGAAAGTCCGTTTATGGTTCCGAACCAGACGTATCTTTCTCCCACAGCGACAGATGTGACGTCGTTGGTGTTCAGACCGTCTATGTATCTTGCCTCAAAATAGACCCATCCTTTTGTATTTTTATCGAATCTGCTTATGCCAGCAGATGCACCACTTGTAGAGGACGCTCCGCCGAACCAGATGGAGGAGCCGTCTGTTTCCATAGCTGAGACGTTATTTTCGATGGGTCCGAAGGGGAGCAGTTTTAACTCCAGAATCCTCAGATCCGCCACTCCTGTGCCGATACCCCACGTTCCAATCCAGAGATTTCCCCAGTCGTCTTGGATGCTCTCTGTTACAGAATACTTTCTAAAATAGGAATCGCGTATATATCCTTCGGGGTAGAAGAAATATCCTAAATCCATGATAAGCGAGGGGAGTTGGGGGCGTTCCTTCTTGCGGATCAGGCGACGCGCGAAGCCTCCCCCGTAGTTCCATAGATCCCCGGGGGGATACCATCTTGCAACTCCCCTTATGGTATCGAACCATATATCGCCGGAAGTAGGATCGAAGGCAACCCTTCTGACCCAGTTGTCAGGTAGGCCGTCGCTTGTAGTGATAGGGTCTTTCCACCCTTGTGTGTACATATCATAAATTCCGACGCCGCCAGTGGTGGCGATGTATGCAGTCGCCCCATCGAACGTTATAGATGTAACATAGCGCATATCCAGATAACTTGTCCATCGTTCTTTATCGCGTACGTCGGCCGAGGATGGATCAGCAAAGAAAGCGCAAAGATTTATAATAATTATAAGCCTTTTCATAAAGAGATCACCTGGCCTCGTTGAGATAGGACATCACGTGGAATTTGTCCAAGACGATCTTCGTATCGGCGCCAGGCACATAGGCTTTGTGGCTGAAATCTAAGGGGCCCACATATCCATGGAAATCGCCTGAACCGCTTCCAACTCTTCCTTGGTAAAAAGCTGGAAGTAGGCCTCCAGGCTCTCCTGTTTGCGATCCTCTCCAACGTATTCGATGACGCCTTTCTGAAGATCGCAGACGATCGTACCGTACTTCTGGCGTTTGGCGAAGGATTTCTTGTCCACGCCAAGGTAGGCGGGACTGGCCGCGTTTGACAGCTCGTTCCATAATACCCCAGCAGCGATCCCAGCTCAGACCAGTCAAAGGGCTGGCGGCTTCGATGCTGCAATCCTTCCCCAGGTCGATGAGGTGGCACTCCAGACCCCTCGTGAGGTCGGACCCCGTCTCTGCGCCCATTCCGAGATCACACACCGCACCCCGTGCTCTTTGCACTTCACGCGCGGCAGATGTGTAGATGCTGCCACTCACGCTACGCAAGGTGATCGTAGACCGAACAGTAACGATCGCACTCCGGGCACGGCATCGGATGCCCGATTCGTGGTCTACATATACGTCGATCCGCTCCGGAGAGTCGCTGAGCCGTACTTCCTTAGCATATCAGGGACGCCGAATCCACAGCGGGCACGTGTAAAGCTCTGTATCCTTCAATGTAGACCCTCCCAACATCCGGTGGCAGGGGCGAACTGGTCAACGCTAAGATACCACAAAATGTTGGGGGCACCCACAGTATTCTCAGGAGCCATAGAACTTATTCCACCCAGATCCGTCCCAGCGGTTGATAGTCGTATTGCCCCCTCCAGGCTTTGAGCGTTTGCAGGGGCGTGAGGATCTGGATCGATTTTCCCTTGTAGGTGCCCCGGACCTGTGCGGTGGGCCGGTTAACCATGACGGCTAAGGTATAGAGTCCTGACGGGATGTAACCGGGGATTTTGAAGATGAAGCCGTCTTTTCGATACCACCCCACCGGGAGATCTTTGGGAATGATTTCGAGGTGCTTGGAGGCCGAAAAGCCGTGGGCCGAGGGGATTTCCATGCGGTCGTTCACAAAGGCGAATTCGGCGATGAACTTGGCATTGGGCGCACCGGTGCGCTGAACCACGAAGGTGAGTTCAAAGAGTTCGCTCCTCTGGACGATGCCGTCAATCAGTCCGGAACCAAAGGTGAGGGGCGTTCCGAAGGTCTTTGAAACACCCCGGTCCAGGCCCTCGATCTCGAAGCCGACGAAGCGGAGGTCTTTGAAATAGACCCCTTCCGAACGGACGAGCACCGGGAGAGGCTGGGAGGAGGCCTCGGCGGGAGGCTTCGGCTCGATTTTGAGGAGGTGGGGATCGACGGGGGAGCGGACGGTCCGAAAGTGGTCGTATTCCGGAGGCATCCGGTCGTCTAAAATGGTGTGGATGGGGCGGCCTGGGAAATCTTCGAGGAGACCATTGAGGATGCGGAACCGATCGGCGACGTTGAGGCTTAGGCGCAGGTCCCTGGCGTTGCGGACGAGGGGCCGGTCCAGGGCTATTTCACCCCTGAACCGGGGGGCCAGCCGCCCCAGGGTGTGGACGGTGATATCCGGGCGAAGCCCTCGGACGATCTGGAAATACTTGTAGCGGGTGGCATATCCGTCATCTTCTCCGATGATGATGGAGTTTTCGGGGAGCCGTTCGAACTGCTCCAGCAGTTTTTGGTACCGGGTTTCGTCTCCGGTTATCCGGGTGACGGCGGGGTGGTGATGGATGAACAGATAGAGCGACAGGCCCGAGGTGAGGATTAGAGCGCTAACGAGAGCCAGGGAGTGTGGGAGGCGGGATGAGAGGAATTGAACGATGCGGTGGAGACCTAGTCCGACAAAAGCGGTTAGGAAGAAAAACGACGGCATATAGAAGACGTCTTGGTCGGGTACCTGATAGGAGAGGACCGGGAAGAGGGTGCAGAGGAAGGCGACCAGAAGCGTTGTGCCGAAAAGTCCCGATTCGTGGGATGTTCGGGAGAAGAGCCGGATGAGCAGGCCATGCCGTTCACGCCGGGGCTTCGCGCGACTAGCTTTTCTTTCTGCCTTTTTGCGTTCTTTCCGCGATTGCACAGCTCCCTTCTTTGGCCATTTGGGACGACGTCTCAAGGGATCGATTGCCAGCGCGCCAATGCCGGCGACTGCGAGAATTGCCGCGACAGGTGAGCAGTTCGTCGAGTACAACCGTAGATATGACCAGACCAGAGCTGGATAGGAACTGAGGGGGACGCCTAGGATCTTGCTGGTTGTAAATTCTTCCCCGGAGAGATACCACCAGTACCACCGGGGCGACTGGACCTCATAGCCGTTGAGGTAGACGAAGTCGCTGATAAACCCGCTGTTTTGGGCGAGACGTAACGGGATATAGACAAAAGGGAGGAGACCGATGATCCCACAGAGCGTCGCTCGGATTGCGCGGCCTTTTCTCCACTGTCCGTTTTCGACCCATGCTCCGCTGCGAAGCGTCAGGTAGACCGCGGCAGGGACGATAAGGGCCATCAGGAGGATATTGCTGGTTGCGCCGAGGGCTAGGGTGAAGATGAGGAGATAGAGCGTTTGACCTTTTCGGGTGCGGAGCCAGCGGGCCGTGAGGTAGAGGAAGAGGCCGAGGAAGGTGAGTTGCAGGGCGTAGACCTCTGCGATGGCGGCGTGGAGCCAGAAGATGAAGCCGAAGGCAAATACCCCCCAGACGCCGAAGGCCAAGAGGGAGAGGAGGCGCTTAGAGGACGTCCGGGCCGTCAGGTTGCTGGATCTAAATAGATGCATGAACGTGTTTGACACTGGCCATTCTCTCTGTTCGCCTTGAGCTTAAACCCTCAAGCTGGCTTTCGACGTGTTCCCTGAGTCCCTCATCGACGGGGCTTGACGGGACTGTCGCGCCGGTGGCTTTGAGTTTGTCCGGACAGTAGATGCCGTGGCAGATGAAGGAGCGGTTCCGGTGGTCGGCGAGGTGCTGGCCGACCGGGATCTCCTCCATGGTGCGCTCGGGGGCGTCGAGGATGCAGATGAAAATTCGGTCAATTGTGCAAATGGTCCCTATCTGACAACTCTAAGCCAAATAAAGCTAAGGGATTTGTTCAGCGTTGTCAACGAAATGTTTGACAAAGGGGCCTATGATAGTTATCTTTTCAAATAATGGAAACTTCATCGGCGATCCGAAAGTCTAAAATCTATACGAAAGAGGCAAACACATAGGTTGCCTATTATACACGACAAATCTTGATGGGCGCAAAGAGAGGTCTGCCCGTACTGACTACCGTCTACACAAAAAAGGGATCTTTATGTCTTTTAGAAACGCCTTTTTATACTGGACAATTCTGGCGTTGGTCATTACAACCGGTGTGGTTGATAAGGCGGAGGCGGCGACAAAGTTCGCTGGAGATTTTCTGGCATTTGGAGCCGGAGCAAGATCGCTCGGTATGGGCGGAGCCTTCGTAGCAATAAGTGACGATGCCACGGCTGGATACTGGAATCCCGCAGGCTTGACCCAATTGAGAAAAAAAGAGGCTATTGTGATGCACTCTGAGCGGTTCGGAGGGGAGTTCAAATACGATTTGTTCGGCGTTGCCCTCCCGATAGAACAATTGGGAGGAGTCGGAATAAATGTCGTAAGAGTCGGATCGGATGACATCAAATTCACGGAACTTCCCGACCCATCGAAGGAGATCAGCGGAAGGAACCGCCCTCGGGTCTCAAAGATCGTAAGCAACGCCGATTACGGAATATTTCTTTCAAACGGACGGAGAGTCTTTACGGACCTTTCTTTAGGAGGAACCATCAAGTTTATCAGAAGGTCAATAGGTGACAATACGGCGTTCGGGTATGGGATAGACATAGGCGCCCTCTATTCATCTTCCATGGGATTCTCGATAGGGCTCAATCTGGCGGACGTCACCTCTACGAAAATCACGTGGGACACTGGAGCCAAGGATAAGATAGAACCCTCCTTGATCCTGGGTGCTGCATATACTTGGAACCTGCCCTTCCCAGAAAGCAAAATCACGGGGGCGTTCAGTTCAGATGTAGGAGGAGAATCATCCGCGGGGATAGACACAGGAACAAACAACAGCGGTGTAGAGTACTGGTACCGGGATTCTATAGCTATAAGAGCCGGCTTCCAGGGGGAAAATCTCACGGTAGGTGCAGGATTGAGGTTATATCGTAAATTCGGATTGGACCTGGCCTTTCTAAGCCACGATGATCTGGATAATACGTACCGTATATCAGCGTCTTTACAGTTTTGAGGGCTATGATAGAAAAGGTAAAAGGTAGGTTAGAAGAGAGCGCACAGGTAAAAAGAAAGATGATTGAGGAAGGTTCTGCGGATGATATTGTAAGAATAGCCGACTGCCTCATAGAATCGCTCCATTCGGAGGGAAAGCTCCTTTTGTGCGGAAATGGAGGCAGCGCAGCGGATTCCCAGCATATGGCCGCTGAGCTTGTGGGCAGGTTCAAGATAGAAAGAAAGGGCCTTCCGGCCATATCGCTGACGACAGATACCTCTATTTTAACGGCGCTGTCAAACGATTACGACTACGATTCAGTATTTTCCCGTCAAATAGAAGCCCTGGGCAAGGCGGGAGACACACTCGTGGCTTTCTCTACAAGTGGAAACTCCAAGAATGTCCTCGAGGCAGTGGAATTAGCCAAAAAGATGGGCATCCGGACCGTGGGATTCACCGGAGGCGACGGAGGAAAGCTCGCAAAAGCGGTGGATATCTGCCTTGTAGTACCTGCAGTGGGCTCCGACTTGATTCAAGAGGGGCATATTACCGCGTATCACATCATCTGCGGATTCATCGAAGAGGAATTCACCTCTTAATCCTTCCTGAAGATTCAACTTACCGAGCCTGTGCCTCATCCTTTGCCGGGCAGGCACGTGTTTCTCCTTGACTTTGAGGGATAAATAGCGTATCATTTTACGTAACATTTTCACAGCTGTCTCGAACGTGGAGGCTCCAATCGTCAATGGAGGTGATACCACAATGGAAAGGCTGATTGCAATAATATTTGCAGGGATGTTAATTATATCTTTGTGGACAGGATGCGCCTTTGCGGGGCACAGTAGCGATAATGACCCGTTGACCGTCAAAGATATAATAGAGATGAACGCCGCCAAGGTCGGAGACGAAGTGATAATAAGTCAGATCGAGGCTACAGGCTCGGTCTTTCATCTCTCAACGCAAGAGATAATCGCTCTAAAAGATGCAGGTATAAGCGATAAAGTGATAAAAGCCATTATAGAGACGAGGATAAAGAGTCCTTCCTATCAAAGACGGACGGGCTTCACAATCTCCCCGAAGCGCCGTTATCGCTACAGCACTCCTTATTACTACCGGACGCTTCATCGTGAGGTTTATTACTATCCGTCGCACGTCCCCACAGTCTCTTACTATCCATCGCATTTCCCTACCTTAATTATAGTGCATCGCAGCATTCATGGTAAGGATCACCAGATACATCAAAGGCATTTCAATCACGGGTCGCATACCGTCCATGGCTGGAAGAGAAAAGCAGGATTGTAGTGGAAGTGGGTTTAAATGGGCAGATACTCCCTACATCGTGATTTAGACAAAATGTAACCAAAACTTCTATACGCTGAAAAAGTCCGGTGAAGTCTCTCATAATCATACCCACCTACAACGAGAAAGAGAATATCCGGGAAATTATTCAGGAGCTATTCAAGCTCAGTTTGTGCTTCGAGGTGCTCGTTGTAGACGACAACTCTCCCGACGGAACCGGAGAGATCGTTGATGGGCTTTGCGTCGATAATCCTAAAGTTCACGTCATACACAGACCCCGAAAGATGGGTCTGGGATCGGCCTATGTGGAGGGTTTCAGATTCGCTTTAGAGAAAGATTACGACATCGTCTTTGAGATGGACGCCGATTTTTCCCACGATCCCGGTTATCTACCGATCTTCCTTGAGCAGATAAAGGAATGCGACCTCGTTTTGGGGTCTCGCTACATACGGGGGATCAGGGTTACAAACTGGCCCTTGGGAAGGCTTCTTTTGAGCTACTTTGCGAACATATACGCCAGAACAGTCACCGGCCTACCCGTAAAAGACACCACAGGCGGATTCAAATGCTTCAGACGAGAAGTCCTGGAGAGCATAGACCTGGACAAGGTGAGCTCGGAAGGGTACTCGTTTCAGATCGAAATGACCTTCAGAGCCTGGAAGAAGGGCTTCAGGATATGCGAGATTCCCATAACCTTTCGGGACAGACAGAAGGGCAAATCCAAAATGTCCTTTAAAATCAACAGAGAAGCCGTCTGGATGGTCTGGAAGCTGCGCCTGTTGGGAATCTTAAGGAGAATATAACCAGTATGGACCTTTCCGTTGTAATAGTAAGCTACAACGTCAAGAGCTTCCTGGAGCAAGCCTTAAGAACCATAACAGACGCCTCACAGGGACTTGAGGTGGAGATATTCACCGTTGATAACAACTCGGCAGACGGGAGCCCAAAGATGGTGGAGAGCCAGTTCCCCGACGTTCGGCTAATATGCAACGACCGTAATGTAGGCTTCGCCAAAGCCAACAACCAGGTTATCCAACTTTGCAAGGGGCGCCATATCCTCCTTATCAACGCAGATACCATAGTCCAACGGGATACACTAAGAACTATGGTCAAATTTATGGACGAGCACAAGGACGCTGGGGCAGCAGGATGTAAGCTTCTAAACCCTGACGGCACGCTGCAGCTTTCCTGCAGGAGAGGGTTCCCCTCACCCGATGTGGCGTTCTACAAGATAGTAGGGCTTTCCAACCTCTTTCCCAAAAGCCGCAGATTCGGAAGATACAATCTCACCTATCTCGACCCCTCAAAGACTCACGAAGTAGACGCCCTGTCGGGGTCGTTCATGATCGTGCGGAGGGAGATACTCGACCAGGTCGGTCTTTTGGACGACAGGTGGTTTTTCTACGCCGAAGACCTCGATTGGTGCTACCGGATAAAGCAGGCCGGCTGGAAGGTCTATTACGTTCCCGAAACAGAGATAATACACTTTAAAGGCGAAAGCTCCAAGAAAGTTCCCAGGGTCAAAGACCGCATAACCTTCTACAGAGCTATGTACATATTCGTCCAGAAGCATTTTAAGAAGCGCCTCTTATTTATCCCCTTGGAATGGTTTCTGACTGTGGGAATAATCTTAAGAGGGCTCATTTCCATCCTGGTAAGGGCAGGGGAAAAGTTCCTCTGGCCTGTAATCGACTCAGCCTTGGTCCTCTTAGGCTTATATTTGGGGATAACACTGAGATTTCAGGACTCTATAAAGCCGCCAGCTTTTTCTCAATGGGAATGGACAGCCATATACGCCCTCTGCTGGGCATCATGGCTTTTGTCCTTTTGGATTTTGGGCCTTTATGACAGAAATAAATATTCTCCTTTCAGAGCGCTTCTGGGAGTACTTACGGGCTATCTTCCAATAGCTATTACCGGATTCTCCTTCAGAGAATACCACTTCTCCCGAATAGCGATGTTCTACGCCTGGGCTATAAACTGTGCCTTCATCGCCGGATGGAGAACTCTCTTCTACTTAATATCTAAAGCACTGATAGGAAGGGATATAGGTAGAAGGCGCTCGCTTATAGTCGGAGCTGCAGAAGAAGGCGCGTCCTTTATGCGGATGTTGAACGAGCAGCAGTTAGACTATGAGGTGGTGGGATTTGTGGACTCAAGAGAGGAGATGAGAGGCAATTTGGTCGAAGGAAAGGGCGTTATAGGAGTCATCGATGACCTTCCCGCGCTGGTGCGTGAGTATAGAGTCGATGAAATCATAGTAACCACCAAAGACGTGCCCTATTCAGATTTACTCGGACTCAATCCGAGACTTTTTGGACCTGCCCTCCAACTCAAGCTTGTCCCCGGCTCTTTTGATTCCCTTATGAACGGAAGAAACATAGGGCACATTGACGACCTTCCCCTAGTGGAAATCGCCTACAGACGAAAAGGCATCTTGAACAGGATTTTCAGGAGAGATCTTTGAATGCTTGTTTCCACCTGTCTACTGCCTGCTGGCTAATGTCTGCTGTCCTTATCATCTCCTGCGCAGGGGAGGAAGAAAAAAGGGTAGACATCTTCCGATTTAGAATCGGAGCAGACCCTCCCTCTTTAGATCCAGTCCACTCCACAGATACCATCTCAGGAGCCATCGTCTCGCACATATTCGACGGACTGGTGAAACTGGATCCCGAAACTGGAGAAGTAGTCCCCGCCGTCGCCGACACCTTCTGGTCGTCTCAAGACGGAAAAGTATGGACCTTCCGTCTCAAAAAGGGCGTCCGCTTCCACAACGGAAGAGAAGTGATAGCAAGGGATTTCCACTACTCCTTCGAAAGGGTGCTGTCCCCAGAAACCAGAGCCGAAAGGCCCTGGGTCCTCGAACCGATATTAGGCGCAAGAGATTTTATAGACGGAATAGTCTTCAGCGTTGAGGGCATTCAGGCTGTAGATGACTATACACTGGTCATAACACTCGAAGAGCACTTCGCCCCGTTCTTGACCCAATTGTGTATGGAGATAGCAAGTGTAGTGCCGGGCGAAGAAGTCGCAAAGCGGAAAGAGGACTTTTCATCCCATCCTGTCGGCTGTGGACCCTTCAAGTTTTCCGAATGGAAGCACGATGTCCAAGTGAGGCTCGAAAGATTCGACGACTACTATGGTCAAAGAGCCCATATAGATGGAATCGAATACCACATACTCCCGGACGTAAGCGTAGCCCTAGAAAAATACAAAGCGGGAGAGCTCGACCTCTTAGATGACATACCCCCAGGACAAGTCCGGTTCCTTAAGGGTAGATTCCCCGATGAAGTTAAGATATGGCCCGTTATGTCCATAAGATACCTGGGAATGGACCTTCAACGGGAGCCGTTCAGGGACAACGTCCTTTTAAGGAAGGCTATCAACTACGCTATAGACAAGATAAACTTGTGCGACGTAATAATGGAAGGGTGCGCCGTCCCCGCCAAGGGAGTCCTCCCCCCTTTGCTGTGGGACGGAAAAGAAAGGCTCGACGTGTACCCTTATAGTCCGAAAAAGGCAAAAGAGCTTCTGGAGGAGGCGGGATTCCCAGACGGAGAGGGACTCCCAGAGCTTACCCTGTGGCATCCAAACAGCCAGGCCGAACAGAGGGTATGGCAGTTTGTTCAGGCCAATCTCCAGGACATAGGGATAAAGACCAAGCTTAAGAGTCTCGATTGGGCGGTATATCTTTCGGTGGTTCGCCGAGGAAGGGCGCAACTTTTCAGAGGTAGTTGGGTCGCCGACTATCCTGACCCTCACAACTTTCTCTACATACTTTTATACAGGAAAAACTTCGGAGAGGCGGGCAACTACGCAAGATATTCTAACCTCCGATTCGACGCTCTGGTTGAGGAAGCCAAAAGGGAGAGGGATCCCCATAAGAGGAGAAAACTCTATAGAGAGGCCGAGAGCATAGCTGTCGAAGAGGTCCCCTGGGCCTTTCTCTTCCACACAAGCGACAGGATGATCATAAAGCCCGAATGGAAAGGAGTCGTCCTTTCCCAGCAGGGAGACTGGATGATTCCACTTGAGAGGGTGTATAAGTGAGCTTAATCACTCTCTTTTCCCCTTTTCTAACAATTTGGACAACGGAATCAGTTCCAGAAAAGCCAGTGCCCTGCTGTAATTCCGTCTTTCCAGATAATGCCGCAGCATAGTGGGGACCTCCGAACCCATCTGGGTTTTCAGTCTTTCTATGATCTCTATCTGGCCGGCAATAGTTGGGCCTTCCTTTTCTGTCCCATCGAGTCGGAGCAAAGTTGCTATAGCATCTCGCAATTGTTCAGCAAGATCGCGTGTCATTTCAATATACTCCCCCTTTACAATTTTGATAGAGGAATCTCTGCTCCTTTAGAGGTCCCTGTGAGATCCGTCACAGAACGGCTGATCTTTCGGGCGTCCGCATCGTTACCAAATAGGTATCAGGCTCAAGCTAACGGGTGATGGGACTTCTAGCTGCAATTACTGGTTGACCGCTTATATCACTTTTCTCCTTGCTGAAGAGCCCCACTTAAAGAGAGTCGTTTGAAAAGGAAGACGCTCACCGGGCGTTTCTCTTATACGCAAGCGAAAGGATGATGATAAAGCCTAACTTGAAAGGAGTCGTCCTTGCCCATCAGGAGTACTGGCAATACCGCTTGAGAGGGTCTACAGGTGAATTTCATCAGCCTTTTTCCAAGCGCACTTAACAATTGGGGACAGCTGTATCATCACGTCCCTCCAGAAAATCCAGCGCCTTGGAAAAGCTCCGTTTCTCCAGATAATGCCGCAGCATAGTGGGGGTCTCCGAACCCATCTGGGTTTTCAGTCTTTCTATGATCTCAATCTGACCGGCAATAGTTGGCCCTTCCACTTCTGTTCCATGAAGTCTCAGCAAGGTCGCAATAGCTTCGTGCAGTTGTTCACCAATATCGCTTACCATTTCGATGTACCCCTTCATTATATAATGTTGAAATAAAACTCTCCGTTCCTTCAGACGTTCTTGTGCGATCCATCGCAGAACGGGGCGTCGCCTGTGTGCTTGCATCGGCAGAACACAAACCGTTTCTTCTCCTCTACTGTGAATTCCACCGGAGTAAATCCAGTTCCTTTGTGAGATCCATCACAGAACGGTTGATCTTTCGAGCGTCCGCACCGACACCAGTAGTACGTATCTGGTTCAAGCTCAAGGGCGATGGGCTTTCTGGCTGCAATTACAGGTTGGCTCATGTCACTTTTCTCCTTGCTAAGGATCCCATTGGTGGGAAGTCGTTTAAAAAGAAAGATACAAAAGATTGAACCTGCACAATGTTCAATAAATCTTCACATCATACAAATCCACCTACATAATCAGTCCAACTCCTACGATGCAACTGTCCCTGAACTGCGCCCCAGGAAAAGTTCTTGCTTTACGTTAAAAAGCCGCCTCTTCAGACTTGCTATTGCCTGCGATATTTAGAACGCATCTCGAAGGCGTGTTGATGCCCAAATTTTAAATGTCAACTATAACTCATTGTTTGTTTTCATTGCATATATCAAGGCCATTTAACCTGCGCACAACGTCAAAGAGGACCTGCACCCCAAAGAGGACGTTGTCGGCAGAGATCCTCTCGTCGTGACCGTGACACAACTGAAAGAACGTAGGCCCTGGTTCGTACTTCATCGGGAGGAAGCCGTAGACCTTCGTCTTTGTCCCTACAAAAGGCCTCGCATCTGTCCCGCCCGTTGCCATATATGGTATCACAAACGCCTCCGGATGATGCTTGGCGATAGCTTCCTGTACATACCCAAAGAGCGGGGTATCGTGGCCGGCTTCCAGCCCCCGAGCAAACCCTTCAGCACTTATGTCCACGTCGTCGCCTACGATCTTCTTCATCTCCTCTATAAACCCTTCTGCATCTACATCGGGAAGGGTCCGACCGCTCAATTTGACCTTCACCTCAGACGGAATCACGTTCCTCTTTACTCCGCCCTCTAACATAGTAGGAGCGCAGGTGTTTCTGAGCATAGCATCGAACATCCAGGCAGTTGGAGCGTCTACAGGCAACTTTTCCAAGATCTCTGGCTCCTTCTGGGGGTCAAGCATATCCAGATATAATTTTTTCGAGTCTTCGTCATCCTGAGCATTTGCTATCCCCTCGAAGAATTTACGTACAGAATCGGTGACCCTATGAGGCATTTTCTCTTCAGATATGCGTTCTATTGTCCGAGCTAAACGATAGATGGAATTGTCATCGTGAGGCGTCGAACTGTGTCCCGGCTGTCCCTTTGCAATTAGATCCACGTTATATGCGCCCTTTTCAGCGGTCTGACACAGATAGAAGTGCTTTCCTCCCACGAGTATAGCGAATCCTCCGCCCTCGTTTATGCAGTACTCCGATTCTATCAGATCGTAGTGATTGTCCACAAGCCAATTTGCACCGTATGCGCCCCCCATCTCCTCATCCGCACAAGCTGCGATTATGACGTCCCTTTTCAGGGGAACTTTATGGCGGGACAGAAGAAGGAGGATCATCATTTCAACGGCAGTCGTAAGCTTGGAGTCTATTGCGCCCCTCCCCCAGATGTAGCCGTCAGCCAGAGTAGCTGAAAAGGGTGGGTACGTCCACTCATCCGGTTCTACGGGCACCACGTCCACGTGCGAAAGTAAAAGGAGGGGCGGCAGTTCCCCTGTTCCCTTCAATCTCCCTACCGCGTTCGCCCGATCTGGAGCAGACTTCAATACAGAAGTCTGGATTCCATCATCAGACAGCACATCGGCTACAAATTCGATAGCCGGAAGTTCATTTCCCGGAGGATTCGTGGTGTCGAATCGGATCAACTGCCGTAAAAGCTCAACCGCCTCGTCTTTGACTGGCTTCCAATCTATATTTTCCATGCAAGTCTCCACAAGTCTGCAGTGGCAGATCCAAGTGCCCGCCGCGAAAGCTTGGACCAATCGCGCGAACACATAGGTTCGCCCTTACAGGTGTCCTCTTAAACCTAAGAACCAGCCCTTATCGCATTCCTTATCAAATACTTGGCCGGAAGCGGCCATCCTCTTCCGTCTTCTTTCTTGTAGACTCTGCACGTCAGCGCATAGTGCTTCGTAGACTCGGCCTCGGGGTCTATGTCCACTCCGTTTACCCTGATAGTCGGAGATCCCAAAAACTTCAGATCTACTGCCTGCTGGTCTGAGTCCACCTCGATGCGCTCTACCTCCGCAGTTACTTCCTCCTCTTGGAGGACTTCGTTCAAGAGTTCGTATCCCCGCTCGTGGGAGGGACAACCTTTAAAGAAGAGATAATCTATATGCATATTCGGCTTCAGAGACCAAGTATCAGTTCCAAATCGTGTGGAGGTGGTTATACAGATCCAAAATAGTGGACGCACCTAGTAGACGAGGCAGTTTAAGTGAGCATGCCTCGCTCCCCCGATAGTATGGATTTTTCTGGGATAGTATTAGTCGAGATTCTCGTTGAAGAGGATTTGATTTCCGAATGGATCCTTCACGGTGACTGTCCTGGCATTCCATGGGGCCTGTTCCAGACCAGGACGATTGTATTTGTAATCCTTATCGGATAGTTCCCGGTGGAGATCCTCAATCCCGGTGATGTGCACGAACACTTTCGCACCAGGACAACAATCACCATGATGCTCTGAAAGATGAAGGACCAGATCTCCCCTTGAGATCTGCATGTAGATCGGCATCCCCTCGCCGAAGCTGTGTTGCCAATCAATTTTGAAGCCGAGCCAATCAATATAAAATTGGGTGGTCTTTGAGATGTCGAATATTCGCAGAACGGGTATTACCTGTTCGAATGTAGCCACGATTGCCCCCTCTTTACTGTCTCCTTACTTAAGTGCCACTCGCCCCTTAGATCCGCTCCCACCAGTCCGGATCTACGCCCGTCATCATGGCCCGTTCCACCTTGCTTAATGGACGCCTGTCTTCTATGTCGTATTTGCTCTTATCGCACACGTTCCCGTTCCGTATTGTAGCCACTGCCGAAAGCTTCTTGTCCCATGTGGCCTTCTGGCCGTGAGTATCTACAAAACCGAATTCGCCCTCTAAAAGCTCGAAGACTCCGATGTCCGCGGAGTAGCCCACCTTCAGGCTCCCCATTTCGTCCTCCCTTTTCACAGCCCGCGCCGGTGCGATAGTGCTCTTTTCTATAGCGTCCTCCAAACTCATCCCCATATAGAGGAACTTGGATATGGTCGTAGGGAAATCGTAGACTGGACCTCCAATGCTTAAGCTGTGCAGATCTGTGCTGATAACATCTGGCAGGAAGTGGTGCTCGAAAGCCGCCTTTGCCGTATCGAAATTGAAACTCCCCGCGCCGTGTCCCACGTCGAATATCACCCCTCTCTCCCGGGCGACGATCACTTCGGGAAGCAGATTGTCCTTCTCATCTATGATGCCGTCACCTCTGCCCTGATAGCAGTGGGTCACAATATCGCCCGGCCGCAGAAGTTTAAGTACGTCCGGGAGCGGAACGCCAGCCCCTATGTGAACCATTAGGGGGGTACCTGAGTTCTCAGCCGCCCGGACAGCCATCCTGAGCGGCTCGACCCCGTTTTGTTGTCCCACCTGCCCTCCCCCCTGTCTGACCTTCACACCCACAGCGATATCTCTGTTCTCCTCTATCGCCTGAGCTACCTCGTCAGGAGCCGCGTAGTCCATATCAAGCATCTCTCCCACAGGCCCGTAGACCAGGCCGATGCCCGATATGTGAATAAACGAAAGTACCCTTGTTCGGGATCGGTTGACCACCAACTCCCTGAACCCCGGAAACGTTACCCAGCCAGGACTGCCTGCGTCCACTGCTCCTGTCACACCGTTCAAAAGGCACACAGGATCGGCCTCAATCCCCCATGTGGTTACCCCCACATATACGTGAATATGGATGTCCAGAAGCCCCGGAGTTACGAATTTGCCCGATGCGTCAAAAACCTCTGACGCATCCTCAGGCTTGATGTCCTCCTCAAGAGCGACCACCTTCCCACCCTTGATCCCCACGTCCATGTTGCAGTTGATCCTTTGAGAAGGGTCTATTACAACCCCTCCCTTTACAACCAGATCGTATTTCATCATCACGCCCTCAGATAAGTAGACAGGGACACCTCCTCCCATCCTGTCAATGATAGTGGAAGCACAGATCCCGAACTACATTCTTCCCTTTATCTCCTTTTGAATCTCCTTATATTCGGGAAATCTGCCCTCCTTCTTTTTCGAGAAGACCAGATCTTTGTCGATGGACACCTCAAACTTCCCGCCATCGGACGGGACGAGGACCAGTTGAGATATGTCCTGTTTGAACTCCTCTAAAATCTCGCTCGTCATACTGACGGCCTGGGGCTCGTAGCCTCAGGCGGCACAGTAGATGATCTCGATATCCATAGGTTTACACCTCCTGTTGAAAAATTGAATCCTTGTATTGTTACTTCAACTTTCAGAAGTGACTGTTGCTGGAGAAGTTAGGCTCCTGTCAGCATAGGATCTGGAATAACTCCCTTAAACCGAGAAGAAGCAGTTAAGCTAAATCCACTGACAGTGATCCTGAAAAGTGTACTGCCCCCCAGGAAAGCGACACCAATTAAGCGACCTAGGGTAGTAGATAGAATTGTTTTCTCCACTCTTCTGGGGTCTTATATCCCAGGGATGAATGAAGCCTGTTCTTGTTGTAATTATCGATCCACTGAGATATGATCTTCTCAGCCTGTTCAAAGGATTCAAACTTGTGAAGCCAAACACACTCTTGCTTGAGGGTCCTGAAAAAACGCTCTACAACACCGTTCCAATCGGGCTTACCACTTGGTATGTATTCCTGACGAATTCCCCAATATTCGGTACTCGCCAAATAGGCCCGAGCCAAAAAGATGGAACCATTGTCAGAGCGCAAAGTGAGACCCTGGGGGACAGCCTCTTTGGAGGTGTATCGAGAGATCACGGCCCGATCCAGGGCATCTGTGGCCTCCAGTGCCCTCCCTCTTCGACTAAAACGATACCCGGGGAACCTCCCGACTCCCGTTGTCCACCACCGCAATAAGAGGACACCAACCATCTTTTCCACAATAGATCTTGGTCAAGTCAGCCGACCAGAGACTGTCAGGATGATCCATCACAGAACGCTTCTGGGCAACCTGTGGCCCCTTTCTCCCGGGGTCCCCGATTGATTCTATCGGGGACCCCACAGCTTACACTGCCACCCCTTAAGCTTCATTATCCTATGAACCTTCTTGATGTTGACATATGCCCCTTCCTTGAAACGAAGATGCGCCCAAACCCGCCTGTGACCAAATGCCTCTTCTTGGTCGAGTATCCCTCGAACACGAAAAGCAAGCTGTCCATCTATCATAGACTCTTCGACAGAAGAACTGACACCTCTATACCTAAGCCTATACAGAGTCGAACGATGCAAACCCAAAGCCAAAGCTACCACCTTACGGGAATAGCCTCGACCCAAAAACCGCCCACTCAAGGCAACCGCTTCGTTTTTTTTAGACGGGCTACCTCCTCGAGTATCTCCAACTGGAGGGTTAACTGCCCTACCTTACGCTCCAACCGGCTGACCTCCCGCTCCTTCGGATCCTTGCGACCACGCCGAGACTTCAGACTCTCCTGGCCTCCTTCCAGGAAACTATCACGCCAGGCATACGCCTGTGACTGGCTAATTCCATTCTTCCGACACACCTCTGATACATCCGCTCCTTTCAAAACAGCCAACACCACCTCTACCTTACGGGTCGCCGTCCAGCGCTTACCATCTTTCACTTCGGGGCTTGACAATTTGACCTCCCTTCTCAAACCCCAATTTGCGAAATATTTGTCGCTCTGTCAAGGGGAACGGTATGTTACATCCTTAATTTCCCCTGTTTCTTAAACAATTTTTTCACTTTCTTTTTAACATGATCCCAGGTAGATCTCTCTTTCCAGCTTCCCCAACCATGATGAATTCCATACGAAACCCCATTGTTCAATATTTCCTCATATTCTTTGTCATTCCTCGGCGAGGGTGGATGAAAATACAGCCTTTCGGTTTCTTTAACATCATAATAATTATTCTTATAGTAAATCCTTGTAAGTAAGAGAGGGCCCGTAGCATCAACAACCTCAGTATAATTCCTATCAACAGGATAGTTACTCTTTAAATCATCAATTACGTCTTTCCAGAACTGGTGCTTGGGAATTGAAGCAAAAACACAGTTCCCAATACCATCATAAGTGTCTCCAAACTGCTTGCTTCTGTTTTTTGGTAATACTAAATTTGCTTCTTCGAAATCAAATCACTTTATCATCTCATAGTCAAGATCGAGATATAATCCCCCAATATCATACATTATTAAAAGCCTTGTGAAATAGTTATGTCCCAGGCAGCGTCTGAAGCGCCGATTATGGGTCAAAGAGTAGCATATCGTATCGTTTTGCTGTGGAATAAGCAAAATAGTCTTATCAGAGTTCTGGTCAGCAAGGAATAGGAGCTGTTTGAAGAACAGGATGCACTGTCTTTGACAGACAGGGCACACATAGGCGCTTTCCCCCTTCTTATGAAAGATACAAGCCTCTTGAGATTCTGTACTGTTGCAACAAGATTCAACTGTTCATTCAGTGAGGCTGGTCCTCTGTAACGGGCTCGTCCCATACCGTGTTGTTGCCTGGCTTCAGCAAAGATATGTTCACTGCGTTTACGGAGTCTCCGGGAGAGTTTGTAGTCAGCTGTTAATGAGATAGACCGTGCATGATTTCTGGCTTTCGCCTCTCGCACTTTTCTATCCCGTTCGGCCTGAATATGTGCTGAATTTGTCTTGTTTTTCCATGTAGGAATCGGTTCAATCTTCTCATCGGCTCGCAGAGGAATATGGGGTATGATTCCCCGGTCAAGTACATCAGCGATAAAATTACCAGAACCGTAACCGGTATCGGCACTAAGTGTCTGAATGTCTTTGGGCATGGTGTATGTTTCAAGGTCATCTACCATCTTAAGGGCACTTTCGGGCTCTGCTGTCCCTGTCGCCTGCGTGCCCTGAGTCTCAAGGATTACTCTGCTTTTTGTGTCGATCAGATCATGGCCCATAAACGAGAGAAAAGCCCCTTTGCCCTTCGATTTGCTGTATAAGCGCGCGTCGGGGCCTGTAGTCGAACGGTGTGTTTGGTTCGTCCACTTTTCACCATGAAAGTCTTTATCCTGAGGATGCCCGGACCTACCCTTTGTCTTATCACCTTCAAAACCGATTCCCTTGAGATAATCATCAAGAGAAACAGGGGGTTCTATCGGCTCAATACTTTTCACTGAAGCATCAGCTTGTATCTGAGTGCCGTCGACACTAAGGTGTTTACCGCTCACAACACCGACATCTATGCAACACTGGACTACCTGACGCATTATCCGTTCAAACAACCCACTGGATGCCCACTTGTGATTGCGAAGCTTGTTGATCGTGCTCCTATCCGGAACCGCATCCTCAAATGTCTGATGACAAAACAACCGATATGCCGCATGCATCCCCACTTCCTGACAGAGCCGATTCTCACTCAAATTATACAGATAGCCAATAAGGATCATTCGAACAACTAATTCAGGATCAATACCGGGTCTGCCATTGTCAGGGCAATAACAATCTGATACAACGTCTCGTACAAATGAAAAATCAACTGCCTCATCAATCTGACGAAGGATATGATCCTCGGGAACTAAATCCTCCATCTGAAAATAGTGAAACATCGGATTTGTCTGTTCCTGCTTTTGTGGGGTCATTGTTTCCTCCATATATAATATTATCAATAACATAATACAATACATCGGAGCTGCTTTATCAATGCTTGTTCTATACTACTTTCTGAATCTAAGGGTTTTTCACAAGGCTTTTAGCCTTTGTCAAGAAAAAAATGCCGTTTGTTGCGCTTAAATGCTATAATAACAAAAAATTATTGTCTGAAACGTGAAGGGTGAGAAATAGGACTATAAAATCGCGCAGCTTGGATTAGTTCTACAGACGCTTCAATTGCTCTTTAGTTCCCCCGATTCCACCTTCGTAAAAAAGTCCAACTTATCGGCCCTACATCACTCTACTTTTCATCTTCCTCCAAGTACCTGGCCCCAAATTGTAGGTCTCGCAACAACACTTGCATCTATCACAGCCCGGAAGGAAAAGTGCTCCACTTCAAGAGTGATCGTATTCTCCCCGATGAAGCGTTATCTGGAACCTATTTCATCAATACCAGTTTTCTCGTCTGAACAAATCTATCTGTTTCCATCCGATACAGATAGATTCCACTGGCAACACTCTCACCGTTATTATCTTTGTCATCCCAGACTACAAAGTGACTGCCTGCGTCCATCTCGTTATCCACCAGTGTCGTAACCTTCTGTCCCATCATATTGTAGACAGATATAGCGACGTGGCTTCGGAGAGGAAGATCGTAGTGGATCACCGTCTCAGGGTTGAACGGATTAGGATAGTTCTGAGAGAGAGAATAGGCAGTCGGTATGTATTTCGGATCTTTGAAGCCGGATAGAGTTAGCCTGACCGTGAGTTGAACAGGGCCCAGTGTTCTATTATGTCGATGTCGTCTCTTGCGATCCCTTTAAGCTCTGCTCTGGAGAGGCTGAAAGTGACTTCGGACCCCACGGGCAGTTCACCCGAGGGTGTAAATGAGATTACGCCTAAAAGTCCGTCTCCGGAGGGAGTTGTCCTATGGTCGGGCTTCATAATGGCGTTGGCTACGATAATTCTATCCTCCCTCTGTGTCTTCAAAAAGATGGGCGTTATGCCTCCTTTGGAGGATAGCATATTGACTTCCCCTCCTTCAGAAGATGCCTGCGTGGAAATATCGTTCCAGGAGAAGAGATTGCTGTCGTATTGGAGGTCTATGCGGTAAGCCGTCAGTTCAGATACGTCTTCTGCATAGACAGCCACATTTACAACCTGCTGATTGCCCTTATGAAGGTCGAGTCTCAGGGAGGCTGCGCTGTTTGTGCCCGCTACCGTCTCTGATAGAGGGAGCAGAGTAACGGTCAAAAGGACAACTACAATAACTATGACTCTGGATGTCATGGTTTTCCTCCTTCCTTTAGGACTGATAGCGTACATCGCTCAGAAGCCAAGTCTATTTGTCTTCAGAGAATCACTGGTCAATAGACAACTGTAAGACTACCCCGACGTGCCGAAGTTATCCAGAAAGATCACAAAGTCAGACAGACCGATCTCTCCATTACTATCTAAATCGAAAATCGGATTCCAATTGGGCGAACTGCTCGTTGTCCCGAACGCATCTAAGAAAAGGACAAAATCAGAAAGACCTACCTGATTGTTCTCGTCGAAATCTGCTGTCAGCAGTGGCGCGGTGGGTGCCGTCGTGACACTAGCTTGGTCCATCACAGCCCAGAAGGAGAAGCTTTCCACCTCGACAGTGATCGTATTCCCCACGGTGTCCACCGCTACTATATCCTCCTCAGGTACTCCCTCAAAATCTCCCGTCTCCTCGTTCAGTGAGGCGACTGTCAGACTGTCCTCCTCAACCCCCTCAGGAATTTCTTCATCATTAAAAGCCTTGTGAAAAACCCTTAGATTCAGAAAGTAGTATAGAACAAGCATTGATAAAGCAGCTCCGATGTATTATATTATGTTATTGATAATATTATACATGGAGGAAACAATGACCCCACAAAAGCAGGAACAGACAAATCCGATGTTTCACTATTTTCAGATGGAGGATTTAGTTCCCGAGGATCATATCCTTCGTCAGATTGATGAGGCAGTTGATTTTTCATTTATACGAGACGTTGTATCAGATTGTTATTGCCCTGACAATGGCAGACCCGGTATTGATCCTGAATTAGTTGTTCGAATGATCCTTATTGGCTATCTGTATAATTTGAGTGAGAATCGGCTCTGTCAGGAAGTGGGGATGCATGCGGCATATCGGTTGTTTTGTCATCAGACATTTGATGATGCGGTTCCGGATAGGAGCACGATCAACAAGCTTCGCAATCACAAGTGGGCATCCAGTGGGTTGTTTGAACGGATAATGCGTCAGGTAGTCCAGTGTTGCATAGATGTCGGTCTTGTGAGCGGTAAACACCTTAGTGTCGACGGCACTCAGATACAAGCTGATGCTTCAGTGAAAAGTATTGAGCCGATAGAACCCCCTGTTTCTCTTGATGATTATCTCAAGGGAATCGGTTTTGAAGGTGATAAGACAAAGGGTAGGTCCGGGCATCCTCAGGATAAAGACTTTCATGGTGAAAAGTGGACGAACCAAACACACCGTTCGACTACAGACCCCGACGCGCGCTTATACAGCAAATCGAAGGGCAAAGGGGCTTTTCTCTCGTTTATGGGCCATGATCTGATCGACACAAAAAGCAGAGTAATCCTTGAGACTCAGGGCACGCAGGCGACAGGGACAGCAGAGCCCGAAAGTGCCCTTAAGATGGTAGATGACCTTGAAACATACACCATGCCCAAAGACATTCAGACACTTAGTGCCGATACCGGTTACGGTTCTGGTAATTTTATCGCTGATGTACTTGACCGGGGAATCATACCCCATATTCCTCTGCGAGCCGATGAGGAGATTGAACCGATTCCTACATGGAAAAACAAGACAAATCCAGCACATATTCAGGCCGAACGGGATAGAAAAGTGCGAGAGGCGAAAGCCAGAAATCATGCACGGTCTATCTCATTAACAGCTGACTACAAACTCTCCCGGAGACTCCGTAAACGCAGTGAACATATCTTTGCTGAAGCCAGGCAACAACACGGTATGGGACGAGCCCGTTATAGAGGACCAGCCTCACTGAATGAACAGTTGAATCTTGTTGCAACAGCACAGAATCTCAAGAGGCTTGTATCTTTCATAAGAAGGGGGAAAGCGTCTATGTGTGCCCTGCCTGTCAAAGACAGTGCATCCTGTTCTTCAAACAGCTCCTGTTCCTTGCTGACCAGAACTCTGATAAGACTATTTTGCTTATTCCACAGCAAAACGATACGATATGCTTCTCTTTGACCCATAATCGGCGCTTCAGACGCTGCCTGGGACATAACTATTTCACAAGGCTTTTAAAGAATGGACCATAGGATTAGCAGCAGTTATGATATTTCGCGGGAATTTCCTATAGATTTCATAAAAGTCTGGAAAACATTCTTTAACAAAATTGTTATTGTCCTCATCAGTCCATAGTTCATAATCCCAGTCAGGATGTAATTCTATTACTCTTTGCTGGAATAATCTCCATTTTTTAGGAATCTTATTCGTTTTCCATGTCTGATGGATAATTTTAGGTATCCTCATTTCCAAATTCGTTAGTATCTATACCACAAACCGGCTGTTATAGGATGTGCCAGCTGGGTTGGGTCGGGGCGGCCTTACCATGCGACCGTAAGGCCGCTGCCTTTTTGCAGTAGGAGAATTCCAGTCATAAATCAGGTTTCAGATTTCTTTCGAGCAATGAATAAAAGAGAAAGATATGGCCTGTTTACTATACCTTCAAATTCCGTCTCAATTAGCTCTGCTATTTCGTTGAATAAACGCGAACGCCGACCTTCTTCCAAACTTCGATGATCTGAGAAGGTGTTGAGAAGCTTGATATAATCCGCTGTAGTAAAACCTCTTGTCCAAGCATAGGTTCTCACCTGGACCCTCTCAAAAACCCCCATACTATTGATATAGGTTTCCTTCGAATTGATACTTTCTTCCATTGGTGGCGCGTCACTTGGATTTTTCCACTCAGGAACGATTTTCTGATATACCTTGTGAACGGATTTGAAGAAACCTGTATATGGGGTTGGATGAGAGTTGCTGAATATTGCGATAGATCCCATATCCTTTAACACCTTGGCTGACTTAGGATAACCAATCTCTGGCGGAATCCAATGAAATGCTGTGGCAGACATTACAAGGTCAAAGGTATTCCCCTCAGCTTCCCATTCTTCAAAGGATGCGATCTCAATCTTCACCTGGGGATATGGCCGACACTTCTGGGCAGCAATAGCGGCAAGTTCTTTTCCGATATCCAAACAGAGTATGGAATATCCACGTTTGGCGAAAGGAAGAGTGGCTTGACCTGTCCCACACCCAATTTCGAGCAGCCTCCCTCCTTCTGGAATAGAGGAAATGGAGATTACGTCCTCAATTAGCTCCTCTGGATATCCAGGACGGACTGCATCATAATCCAGTGCAGCTTGATCAAAAATAGCTCGCAGCGTATTCTTTGAGCCAGACATAGCGTGAAGATCGGTATTCTTTGGCACAGAGTTCTTCTTCTCTTGGTAGATCTATCAGACTCTGCTTTATCAAAGTCGGCTCAAGGATCTATAACATTAAGACAAGTAAGGGTAGTTGGAAGTTTCAAGGGCGCCGGCGTTTCTGCCTTTGGGGCAGGCTGGCATTTTCCTATAACTTGCTATATCCGAACTATTTCGCATATATTTCCATTTCTGTGTGCTATCCGAAGTTCGGATATAGATCCCTCATTGCGCTGACCTTCGAAAAGCCGCTCTCATCGAAATCATAATAGCACAATTTACATGTATTGTCAAGTCTAAAAGCGTCCCCTCATCCTCTTTTATATTTGCCTTCCTCTCTGGTTTTTCGTATATTCATAGCTATTCAAAATAGAACAGGCAAGTGCATAAGACACTTACAGCGAATAGGCAGATGACTCGCATACTTCTGACAAACGACGATGGATTTTGGTCTGAGGGATTGACGACCCTGAAACGGGAACTGTCACGTCATTGGGATGTTGTGGTCATAGCCCCCGACAGAGAGCAGAGCGCTAAGAGCCACTCGCTGACCTTGACCCGTCCTTCTAAGAGTCAACAGGATAGAAGAGGATGCCTTCAGCGTGGACGGCACTCCTTCAGACTGCGTTATGCTGGGAACCTACGGACTTTTAGATAAAAAACCCGACCTGGTGGTCTCTGGGATCAATCACGGAGCCAATCTGGGGGACGATGTCACCTACTCCGGCACGGTTGCAGCAGCGATGGAGGGCACACTCTTAGGGATACCCTCAATAGCGATCTCAGTTGTAGGCGAGGACAAGCTGATATTCGATCAGGCGGCGGAGTTTGCCGTTCATCTGATAGAGAAAATTCTGCAGGAGGGAATGCCCGAAGAGACACTTCTGAACGTAAACGTCCCCAATTTCCCCAAAGACCGTTTAAAAGGGGTTAAGATCACAAAGTTGGGAAAGAGAATCTACAGGGATGGAATAGTTAAGAACACCGATCCGAGGGGAAAACCTTATTACTGGATAGGCGGGCAGGATCCCACCTGGATAGGCGGGGACGAGACCGACTTTGCTGCTGTTGAAGAGGGTATGATCTCAATTTTACCTTTACATTTAGACCTGACGAAGTATAAAGCCATAGGGGAGATGGAGAACTGGAGGATAGAACTGTAGAGAACAAAGCGGGTACCAAGGTAGGACTTATGAGGCGGCTTTACGACTGGGTGCTCGGCTGGGCGCACACTCCCTACGGTGCGCCTATGCTCTTTTTACTGTCCCTTGCTGAGTCTTCATTCTTCCCTATCCCGCCCGATGTCCTCTTAATGGCGCTGTCTATCTCCATCCCTAAAAAAGCCTTAAAATACGCCCTTTACTGCTCCGTCGGATCTGTCATCGGAGGAATCGTAGGCTACTTTATAGGAGCAGTCGGATACGAAGCTATCGGAAGGCACATCATAGAATTCTACGGTGCCACTGAAAAATTTAACTATGTTGCAAGTAAGTACAAAAAAAATGCATTTTCATTTATAGTAATAGCCGGTTTTACCCCGATCCCTTATAAGGTCTTCACCATAGCCGCAGGAGTCTTCGACATAAGGCTTTCGACGCTCGTGTTAGCATCGGCTATAAGCAGGTCCGCCAGATTCTTCATCTTAGCTGTCCTAATCCACATATTCGGCCCATCCATCAAATCCTTTATAGACAAGTACTTTAATATTCTCTCCGTGGCTTTCGTAGTTCTGCTGATATTAGGTTTTATAGTAATAAGGCTCATCGTGAAATAGTTATTTGACAGGTGATGACAAAGGTTTGATAGGAGGATATAGAACAGGAAGGTATTGCTATTGGTGTGGGAAGAAGCTGGCGTTGTGCTTAGCTAGCAAAGGGATGAACGGCTCAAGCTGAAATCCTCGTTGGGGCACTTGTTTATCCGCCATCTATTAGATTTAAAAAGAGAAATCTATGGTATCAACCTGTAGGTTATGCGGTAGTCAAAATTTAGAATTGTATTATACGCAAGGGAACAATAACCAATATAAATTCTATAAATGTGTAAATTGTAAACTTGTCAATTATGCTCTATCTACGGGACTGAATCAGGAAAAGTATGCAGAGAGATATATTAATCCACAAGATCACAAACATAAACACAATTTAGGACAGACCGAAGCCTATAATTTCATTAAGCGACATATTGACAAACCAGGAAGGTTATTAGATATCGGTTGCGGTAACGGAAAATTGTTATTTCTTGCTCAAAAAGATGGCTGGAAAGTTAAAGGATTGGAGCTATCTGGTTTTTTGGCTGATTCCATAAAGAAAGCAGTAGGTATAGATGTCGAAGTTTCCAACTTTTTGGAATATAAAATTAGTGAAAATGATATTTTTGATGTTGTTGTTTTGAGGCACGTACTGGAACACCTTCCTGACTCTGTATTGGCAATGAATAAAATTAATGCAATATTAAAGACCGGTGGATACGCCGCATTAGAATTTCCTAACATTGAAGCTTTTGATTTGAATTGCCCTGATTCAAAAGATTTTTGGGGGAAATAGGGCTTCATAAAAAGAAATATTCACCAGATTATAAGCTTGGTCACTGTAATGAATTTTGTAAAGACTCATTTGAGTTCCTATTAGCAAAAACAGGATTCAAATTAGAAATATGGTACACTTATTCATCAAAACCCTTTTTTAAGCCATTATTTAATTTGCTATACAATATCTTTAATAGTGGCAATAAGGCAAGAGTATTGATAAGAAAGGCTTAGATCACGTAACATCTCTTATTTCCTCCCTCTTGGCGATTCCGAAATTCCCGCAATTCCTTCTCCCGAAACCGATCTATAGATTCCCCAGAGGACGATTATGCTACCTGCGATTCTGAGAGGCGTGGGAGTCTCATAAAGGATAAAATAGGCTAAAACAGCGGCTATGACAGGCTCGGCTAAGAGCGCTATAGATACATAGGAAGGAGAAATGCTCCCCAAAGCCCAGTTTATGGAGCTGTGGCCGATGATCTGCGGAACGAGGGCTAAAAGGAAAAGATAAAAGTACGTCTTTGGGGAATAACCCACGAATTCTTGACCGAAGATCAGGCATATAACTATTAAAAAGAGGGCGGCGGATGTGTAGGCTTTGAATATGTAGCTGTAAAGGCCGATTTTTTGCCTGAGCTTTCTGCCGATTAACAGATAGCAGGACATGGCGACCGCGCCCAAAAGAGCGAGGATGTCCCCGATCAGCGACTCCGGACCCTTCTCCCAATCCCCAAAGCCGATTATGACGCTGCCTGCGACCGAGATCGCTATGCCGAAAGCCATTTTGCGGGATACTTTTTCCTTCAAAAAGAAATGGGAGGCGATACCCACAAAGATTGGGTTTGTAGTAACGAGGACTACAGAGCTTGCCACGGTAGTGTAGCTTAGGGAGGTTATCCATAGGGAAAAATGGAAGGCAAGGCACAGGCCCGAAAGGACCGAAAGTAGAAGATCACCTCTGCTCAGCTTCGTAGGATGTGCGCGTCTGTCCACAAGGACGAACGGCAAGAGCATAAGCGAGGCTAAAAAGAGGCGGTATGCGGCAATTATTAAAGGCGGAGCGTCGCACAGACGTATGAGAATAGAGGCAAAAGAGGCTGCTGTAATCCCTACAGACAGGACTATGTAAGGAGAAAAATTTAAGCTCTTGACGAAATCCTCCTCCCAGTAAATAGTAGGGGCGAACCCATGTGTTCGCCCGATTCATCCGCATTTTTGGGGCAACCATGTGGGTCTGTCCTAAGAATGTTTGCTGTCTACTGGTTTATCCTCTCGGATGATAAGTTCTGTGGACTTCCCTCAGATATTCTATATCGATGTGCGTGTATATCTGTGTGTTGGATATGTTGACGTGGCCGAGCATCTCCTGGATAACGCGCAGATCTGCTCCCCCTTCTAAAAGGTGCGTCGCAAAAGAGTGCCTTAAAGTATGAGGGCTGACTCTCTTGGCGATGTTGGTCATATCCACGTATTTTCGAAGTATCTTCCACATGCCCATCCTGGAGAGCGGTTTCCCTCTCCAATTGAGGAATAGAACGTCTCCGGATGCATCGGAGGCGATCTTTGATCTGGCACTATTCAAATAGATATCAATCCAGGCAATGGCTGCGCTTCCTATGGGGACTACGCGCTCTTTGGATCTCTTCCCGAAAACTCTCACCATTCCGATACGATGTTCGCCTTCTCCTTCAAGCGGATGTTCCGCATCCTCCAGGAGGAGGTCTCCCGTGTGGACGGATATGAGCTCCGAGACCCTGACACCCGTGGCATATAGGAACTCAAGACAGGCCCTGTCCCTTATGCCCATCGGGGTACTGGTATCGGGCCGATTTAAAAGGATGTCTATCTCGAGGGGATTTAAGACGTCGGGAAGATGCCTTCCCAGTTTCGGGCTTTCCACATGTTCTGTGGGATCATCCGTGGATTTTCCTTCATTGAGGAGAAAGCGGTGGAACATCCTTATTGAGGAGAGATTCCTTGAGATACTTGATGACTCCATTCCCCAATCACTCAAAAGGCGCAAGAGAGACGATATGTCCTCGCGACGCGCGTATTCAGGCGAACGGGCACCCCTGAAGGATAGGAATTCCAAATACCTTTCGATATCCTTCTTGTAGGCATAGACGGTGTTGCCTGACAGACCCTTTTCGACGGTTATGTAGTCGAGAAATTGATCTAAAAGCTCCTTCGCCTCGGCGGAATACCTGCTGTGATCATCAGGACGTTCGCTTCGACTGTATGTCTCTAAATTTTGCATTAAGTATCGGGTCAAAAATAGTAACCAGCATACAGGGGATCGCTTCGTGACTTTTCCCCTTTGCAACGACTGGGGGACGAAGCCAAACAATGTCATTGCGAGCGCCCCGACTAAGGATATCGGGGGGAAGCAAGCTCAAGGAATGGGAGGCGCTGCCCTACCTGCTGTCTACTGAACTACTGTCGACTAATTTAGGATATATCCAGTTGGGGAATTTCGAGCTTCAAAAGGGCGATTTTCCAGTCTGTTCCTGCCGAAAATCCACCCAAAGCGGTGTTCGCGGCTATAACCCTGTGGCAGGGAATTACTATAGGAATGGGATTTCTCCCAAGTGCCGCTCCCACTGCCCTGGAGGCTGCAGGTCTCTTTATTGCCTCTGCTATTTCACCGTAGGTTGCCACCTTGCCGTAGGATATTGATGACGTTTCCATCCAGACTGCTTTTTGGAAATCAGTAAAGCCTGAGACATCCAGGGGAATTGAGAAATCCACTGGCTCTCCCCTGAAGTACTTTACCATCTGATCCTCGAATTCAATCAAATCGGGGCGGAAGTCGGAGGCTCGACCTCCCTTTCCAAGTATCCCTATTTCGCCGCTGGTTCTGCGGAACTCTCCTAACTTGACCCTCTTTAGCTTGCGGTCAGAAAATGCTATTCTCACGCTGCCGAACTGAGTCCTTAAAATTGCGGACATTTTTTGAGCCCTGTGGATACTACTTGATTCCAACGACCATCGAGTCCGGTCCGACAAGATGCTCGACGCGTGTTTGACGGAATCCAGCCTCGCGCATCCAGGAGGTGCAATCGGCTCCAGTGTAGTCGAATCCACCTGGTGTCTCAATGAGCATGTTCAGGCTCATAAGTAATCCGAACGCGTTCTGGTTGCGGTCGTCATCAATTATAGCCTCGTGGATGATTAGCACGCCGCCTTTGGGCAGTGCATCGTACGCCTTGGCGATCAGCATGTGCTTCTCCTCCAGATTCCAGTCGTGCAAAATGTGTCCCATCACCAAAACGTCTGCTTCCGGCAGTGAGTCCTCGAAGAAGTCTCCCGGATAGAAGCGCAAGCGCCGGCTTAGCCCGAACGAATTCACGTAGTCCTCGAAGATGGGGCCCACGGACGGCAAGTCGAACCCACCTCCTGTGAGGTGACTGTGGCCAAGAGCGACTTGCACCGGCAGGCCACCTTGAGCCGTTCCGATGTCAATGAACGTCTGATAATCGGCCCACGGGAATTTATTCGCGATCGCATTTGCCGCACCCATGCTGATGCCTGTCATGGCTTCAAGAAATCCCCGCAGCCCAGCAGGGTCACTGTAAAGTGCAGCAAATACGTCCTTCCCGTCTTTTGCCTCGTTCTGCGGTCGGCCGCTGCGAAGCGCTTCGGTCAGCGAGCCCCAGAAGCGATAGAGACGCGCGTTGGCCATCTCAAGCATGCCTCCAATATAGCGAGGTTTCTCCCGGTCCAGGAAAAGGTCTGTCTGGGGTGTATTGGCATACCGCCCGTCGCTTCGCTCCAGCATTCCCAAGGCGACGAGTGCATCGAAGAAATCCCGTGCGCTGCGCGGGTGGAGTCCAAGTTTCTCGGCAATTTCATCAATATCTGAGGGACCCTTGGCAAGCTCAGTGAACAGACCGATCTCAATCGCGCTCAGCAGGGTCTTCGAGCCCCAAAAACCGAGGCCAAGTTGCATGATTCTATCAGGAGTGGGATCTTCATCATCTTTATCCATAATCTTCCACCTATCTATTTAATTTTTGTATCTCTGTTGTCTTGAAGCTCTGTAAGCCTTAGTTTAGAAGTTCACACTCTCTTCTGCAAATGCTCTTTGATCGTCGAAGCAAGCTTTCTTCCTATACCTTGGATAGAGGCTATATCCTCCACATCGGCCTGGGAGATTCTGTTTACTGATCCGAATCTGTTGAGGAGCATCCGCTTTCTGGATTCGCCAACGCTCTCTATGTTATCCAGTTCGGAGGAGATCGTACGCTTTTGCCTCCTTTTGCGGTGGTATTCGAGCGCGAAGCGGTGCGCTTCATCCCTTATCGCTTGAAGGAATCTAAGAGACGAAGAGGTCTTGGGCAGAGTCTGAGCTTCTGATACTCCCGGGACGAATACCTCTTCGAGCCTCTTGGCAAGACCAATTACGGGCTGTTCGGGCACGCCCACGTCCCTCAAAGTGGCGGCAGCACTTGAAAGCTGGCCCTTCCCTCCATCTATCAAGAGGAGATCCGGGAGTTCCGATCCCTCCTCCAGGAGACGTTTGAACCTCCTTTGTACGACCTCTCTTATCATTGCAAAGTCGTCGGGGCCTTCTGTCCTGGAAATCTTAAACCTTCTGTATTGGCCCTTTTGGGGTCTGCCGTCCCAGAAACTGACCAATGAGCCGACAGGGTCACTCCCCTGCACGTTGGATATGTCTATAGCCTCTATTCTCCTTGGCAGGCCTTCGAGCCTTAGATCTCGCTTTAAGGCTTCGACCGAATGAGGAACTCTGTCTTTGAGCTTTTCCCTCTTCAGCCTTCGCTCGGTCAGGAGGAGCCCGGCGTCCCTCTCTGCCATCTTTATGAGTTTGGCTTTGTCGCCTCGTTCGGGCACTTTGACAGTTACTTTGAACCCGGCAATGTTAGAGAGCCATAGAGAGATAGAATCCTGTTCTTCTATCTCCAGAGGAAGATGTATCTCTCTGGGCACGCTCGTTGAGGTGAGGTAGAACTGTCTGACAAATCCTGATACTATAACAGAGTGGGAGGAATCCAAAACTTTGTCCATAAAGTAGTGCTTTCTGCCGAGCATTTTTCCTGCTCTCACCTCCATAACAACCCCGCAGGCTTCGTCATCGTCCACACAGACCGCTATTATGTCCCAGTCATCTAAAGTAGCGGTCGCTACCTTCTGCCTATCAGCAAGGCTCTGGATGTCGGCAAGACGGTCCCGGTAGGAGGCGGCTTCCTCAAACCTCAAATTCTCAGAGGCTTCCTCCATCTTCTCTCTGAGATTCTCTATGATGCGGTCATTTCGGCCCTTCAGGAAGAGCACCACCTCCTCCATCATGCTCTGGTATTCTTCCCTGCTCACAAAGCCCTCGCAGGGTCCCCCACAGCGTTTTATCTCGTACTCAAGACATACTCTGGTGATGCGAGGAGAAGGAAGCTGATCCTGGCATGTCCTTACAGGAAAAACGCGCCTTATTATCTCCAACGTCCTGCGCATGGCGCTCACGTCGGTGTAGGGACCGAAATATTCGGCCTTGTCCTTTTTCATCTCTCTCACGACCAGAATGCGAGGATAGTCCTCGTTTGTGATTTTGATGAAGGGGTATTTTTTATCGTCTTTCAAGCTGATGTTATAGCGGGGCTTGTGTTCCTTGATAAGATTCGCCTCTAAGATCAGGGCCTCTAACTCGTTGTCCGTGATAATGTATTCGAAGTCAGCTATATTGGAGACAAGGGCCTTAAACTGTATCCTCCCGTCGTCTGCCGATTTCCCAAAATAGGACCTTACCCTGTTTCTTAAAGACTTGGCCTTGCCGACGTATATGAGCTGATCACCTCTGTCCTTCATCAAATAGACTCCGGGCTTTTGAGGCAGGCCTTCCAGTTTAAGGGCTATGTTTTCTCTATTATTCATTTATAAAAGTTTCACGGTCTCAATATAAAGCTCAATCGCATCGGTGATATTCTCCAGAGCCTCTTCGATTGTTTCACCCTGGGAGACACACCCTTTCATTTATAGAAAATTCCTAAATTTTTCAGGAGTACTGTTTATCATTTTCAGAACTTTGGGGACCTCCTTGCTTCGTGCTTCGCCCGCGTCAGAATTGGGTGCGCGCACCGAAGGGTTATCTATGATGCCCTGCTAGTAGCGAATGTATTTGCAGACAGAGTAGGCATGAGGATCGAAGGTGCAGTAGTTCAAAAGAGGCAGGAGTTTGTTGTAGTACAGCTCACGAGCTTCGTCCCACCGTTTCTCCATCGCAAGCTCGTACAGCTTTACTTCGTCCTGAGGCACCAACGTAGCGCTTCCTGAGATGACGCCGTCAGAGCCCATCTCGTAGGCTATAAGGCTCATCAAGTCCCATCCACAAAGGAGGGGGATGTCCAGCAGTCTTTTAGCCTCGTAATTCTTGTCGGGAAGCCCGCTAATCTTTAGCGCAACTATGTTCTCACTTTTCTGAGACAGCGGCAGAATATCTTCTTCGATAGACAGCTCCCCCTGCTCACCCAGGTCGTAGAGCATCACCGGGATAGTATCGGCCAGCCTCAGGAAATAGGCGCTGATACCGCCTTCAACCGGGGGTCTGGACATCACGTAGTCCCCGCCTGCTTCTTTCGCATAGCGACCAAGTGTAAGGCCTTCTTCGAAGCCGGCGTCGATAATGCCGAAGCCGACCGGGACCCTGCCTCCGACATAGTTTACGACGACCTCCATTGTGCGCCGTCGCTCCTCCATCGAAAGCAATGAGAACTCGCCGATCTTTCCCATCTCCACAAGGCTGTTGGCCCCACCGTCGATAACGTGGTCGATCAGTCGGCAAATGCTCCTTTCGTCCACCTCACCCGAATCGGTGAACGGCGTCATAAGCAAGGTGTTAACCCCTGTAAGTCTTTTCATATTCGGGCAATCCCTTAGCTATCTTGTCAGTCATTGATAAAGAGCCCCTTCCATCGAACACTTTCCGATCACTTCCCTTCGATCTTCTTCTTCCATTCCTCTATTTTTATCAACGCTTGAAGGGGCGTTGTAGAGCTGATGTCTGTGTTCCTTATCTCGTCTATTACGGGATTTTCAGAAGAGCCGAAGAGGGTCATCTGAAGGTTGTCGGAGGGATGCGCCCTCCGTTTAGGCCCGGGTGTGTCTGAAATCTCGTGCGATGTTGAACCGTTCCCTTCCAGGTCGCTGAGGACCTCCTTTGCCCTATCCACTACTTCTTGAGGCATTCCGGCCAGGCGGGCGACATGGAGGCCGTAGCTGTGGTCACAGCCTCCAGAGACCATCTTGTGCAGGAATACGACATGATCTCCACTTTCGCTTACCGCTACGTTGTAGTTTTTGACCCTTTTAAGACGTTCTTCAAGTTCTACGAGTTCGTGATAGTGCGTCGCAAATAGCGTTCTGGGATTGGCTTTAGAGGAGTTGTGGAGGTGTTCCACCGTAGCCCAAGCTATACTCAGGCCGTCGAAGGTGCTGGTTCCTCTGCCGACCTCGTCGAGGAGAACGAGACTTTTAGACGTGGAGTTGTTGAGGATATTGGCGGCTTCGTTCATCTCCACTAAAAAGGTGCTTTCCCCCCTTGCCAGATTATCGGATGCCCCGACCCTGGTGAATATCCTATCTACAACGCCGATCTTCGCCGATTTTGCAGGGACAAAGCTGCCCATCTGAGCCATCAAGACTATCAGGGCGACCTGACGGAGGACAGTGCTTTTCCCTGCCATATTTGGTCCCGTGATTATGAGTACCTGATCGCTGGAACCGCTTAAGTAGACATCGTTCGGGACAAACTCGCCCTCCTTGATGATTCGTTCGACCACAGGATGCCTGCCGCCGGATATTTCTATTGTGTCTTTGTCGTCCACCTGGGGGCGGACGTAGTCGTAAGCCGAGGCTACTTCAGCAAGCGATGCAAGGACATCTATGTAGGCTACGGCTTTTGCGGCTGTCTGTATCTCCCGGACCCTTTCGGCCACCTGGCAGCGTATATCCACAAAGAGGTTAAGTTCGAGCTCCTTTATCCGATCTTCGGCACCGAGTATCTTGGCCTCCCATTCCTTCAGTTCCGGCGTTATGAACCTGCTGGCGTTTACTAACGTCTGTTTGAGGATGTAGTCGTCGGGGACTCTATTCAGATTGGACTTGGTCACCTCTATGTAGTAGCCGAATACCTTGTTGTAGCCCACCTTGAGGGAGGTTATTCCTGTCCTGCTCTTCTCTTTGGACTGGAGGACTGCTACCCAATCTCTGCCCTCAGAAGTTACGCCTCTCAGACCGTCGAGTTCCTCGTTGTAGCCGTCCTTTATTATATCACCCTCTGCGATAGAAAGGGGAGGTTCTTCCTCTATCGCGCGGTCGATGAGGTCTGCTACATCGCTTAAATCTAGGAGACCCGACTCCCTTGTGCGGCAGAGCATCTCCGATGTCTTGCCCTGAAGGACATCTTTGAGTTGGGGGAGTTTCTTGAGGGAATTTTTCAGTCCGATCAGGTCTCTGGCATTGGCTCTGGCGCAGCACACCTTAGCTATAATCCTCTCTAAATCGCTGATCTCTTTCAGAACATCCGCTAGCTCCATCCTGCACTCAGAATCGTAAAATAGTTCCTCTACAGCGTCGAGTCTCTGCTCGATAGATTTAACTGAAGTAAGGGGGAGCAGGATCCAGTTCCTTAAGGTCCTTGCGCCCATGGGGGTTTTAGTGCTATCCAAGACGTAAAGGAGCGACCCTTCGCGAGCACCTTCTCTCAGGGAGGATAAGAGTTCCAGGTTGCTCTGCGTGGACGGATCCAATATCATATAATCGGATGAGCGGTATCTGGATATGCGGTTGACGTGGGAAACATCGCTTTTCTGATTCTCCTTGAGATAGCCCAGAACTGCTCCGGCAGAGCAGATACCGATCTTTAGATCTTCGCAATCGAAGCCCTTTAGAGAAGCTACTTTGAAGTGGTCTAAAAGGGCCTCGTAGGCGGAGTCGTAGAGGAATGCCCAGTCATCGATCTTCGTCAGTAGAATCTTAGGAAAGAGATCTTCAAATTCGTCTTTGAATCGATCCACCCAGATTTCCGATGCGACGACTTCTGCGGGGCTTATCCTCTCTACCTCCTCCCAGAGCACCTCGTTGGGTACCTCCGCAACTCCAAAATCACCTGTGGAGAGATCTACTGTGGAGATTCCCGATCTTTGGGAGTCTGAGCACAGGGATAGGAGGAAATTGTTCTTACTGCCATCCAGGAGGTTCTCCGATAGGGCTGTGCCCGGAGAGACGATCTGGACGACCTCTCTTTTTACTATGCCTCCACCAGGTTTAGGGGGTTCCATCTGCTCGCATATAGCGACCTTCACACCCGCTTTGACCAGTTTGGCAAGGTATCCGTCTAAGGCATGATGAGGCACACCTGACAAGGGCACATTATCGGACTTTCCGTGATTTCTGGAGGTTAAAGTCAGTCCCAGAAGCTTTGCCCCTATCTTGGCGTCCTCAAAGAACATCTCATAAAAATCGCCCATCCGAAAGAGGAGTATGGCGTCTTTGTGCTCCTTCTTCAGCTTGAGGTACTGCTCTATCATCGGGGTGATGCGACCACTCCGTGTTGTCTGATATGACCTTGCCAACGACTTTTTCACTTAAGAAAAGCTTTCTAGTAAGGACCAATTGAAGTAAGATTGCTCCCCCCGATAGATTCAATCGGGGACTCAGGGGATGGGAGGTGGTGGCCCCTGTCTACTGTCTACTGGTATTCACCACTATCGGACGTTCGTGAACCCATTCTATTGAGAGTAGGCTCTCGACCCACTTTTGGGCTTCCTCTTTCGTCTTATAGGGACCCATCCTGACTAAATATGCCGATTCATCCTCTATGGTCTTCATCTCCACGTAGACAGATAGTCCCTTCTCTGAGAGTCTGTTGTACAGGCTCGTCGCGTTGGATGCGTTTTTGAACGCTCCTATCTGGACGGCAAAGTCTCCTTCAGAGCCTGAAGGCACGCCTCCTTTTGCTGTAGCGATACCCGGGATGGAGGCAGCTTCATAGCTGTTGGGACACTCACGGGCAATCCTTTCGAGAGCCTTTGAGGCATCTTTCTCTCTCCCGATCTTTCTGTAGGATTGGACGAGGGTCCAGAGGATATGGCTCTTGAGGGTCTCTACGTCTTCTCTTTGGAGGAGTCTTTCGCCAAGCTCTACGACTCTTTCGAAGTCTTCCTGCACAAAGTAAGAGTCCATAATTCCGGACCCGGCGAATATCCTCATTTTTGAGTCAGGATAAAGAGTTAACAGCCTTCCGAACTCGGCTCTGGCTAATGCCCAGTCTTCGGTGGCCAGAAAGGTCATCCCGATTCGATACTGCGCCCTGTCGGCAAGCTCGCTTTTGGGGTACTCTTCGAGCAATCTTCTAAAGTGGCTGCGCGCTGTTATGTAGTAGGGTCCAGAATAGTAGGACTCAGCTATCTGAAAGAGGGCGTTGTCCGCTAACTCGTGCCCGGGAGCGACTTCCAACAAGCGCCTGAAGCGATCGTACGATAAGAGACCGTCGGTCTCTGTTCTGCCCAGATAGTATAGGGATTCGGGATCGTCGGGATGGCGGATTAAATATTTTTCGAAAATCTCCCTGGACTTTTCATATTCCCCTGACTTGAAAAGGGACTTTGCCTCGTCTAAAGACACTTGACAAAAGGCAAGGTTATATGTAAAAAGGCAGGAGCAGAGCGTTAAAATAGCGGTAATAATACGCGGTATCATAAGTCCTTTATCCTTCTGCCAAACGTCTGTATGCACCTTTGTCACAATAAAGATACGTTACTCTCATCCATTTGTCAACAGTGACATTGTCATGGGATCTACAACCGTACGAAACAAGTGTAAAGTAAGTATATTGACAATTCCTTTAACCAATACAAAGACGGATAAATAGATGTCGTCAAGAAGATCTTCTGAGCTTAGGCTGGTACAGAATTCATGGCCTCGTACATCTCTTCTACTGTGACAAACTCCAAGCCCTTGTCCTGTGCAGATTCAATAATTTTCGGTAGAGCCGCAATAGTATTAGAACGATCTCTGCCACCATCATGTAACACAATGATAGAACCATTCCTCATCAGCGAACGGACAGCCCATTCAATATACCAAGCTGGAACTCCATAAGGGTCTCGGGGGCAAATAGATCCCAAAACGAGTATATACCCTTTTTTGCGAGCAATTTCCATTAACATCGGCCCGAACCAGCCCTTGGCCGGACGCAGATAGAGAGGTTGGCTTCTTTGTTGAATCAACCCTTCTGTTTTATCCAGAGAATCTTCTACTTCAGTGCGGTCTCGTAAGACAACTCGTTTATCCTCATAGAAGTGATTAGCTATCTGATGACCCCTATCTCGAATCTCTGCGAAAAGTTCAGGATATTTCTCAGCCTCTTTACCAATGATGAAGAATGTGGCTCTAATATCATATTTATCCAGGATCTTCAGCACCTTTGGCGTATTTACAGGATGTGGACCATCGTCAAATGTTAAAGCTATGTAGGGCTTATCTGCGGTACCAAACCACATTACATCGGGTACTATTTTACTAACTACATTAACTATGGGAAAGGGTTCATATAAAGCAAGAACAATACAAAGAGAAGTAAAAATGACAGCATAAATCCACATAATTCGGATTGTTCTTCTCCTCAAAAAGTGCACGCTTAAGGAAAGGAAACTACGGACATTCCAGGTACTTCCCCTCGAATCTGTGCAAACCATGATATACCTGAAGGCTATGTTATGCGATTGAAATTATTTCAATTATTCTAAATTTTGAACATCAATTTTTCCCTGCTTTTCATCGACCTTATATAAAAGAATCCCGCCGAGAATAAATAAGATCACAATAGAACCAATTCCAGCCCGTGAAGCTATATTCTCCGAGTATCCAATATTTTGAGCAATCATACCCACACCGCCTATCAGAAGTGGGCCAATTATTGCGGCGAATTTTCCGAGCATATTATAAAAGCCGTAAAACTCAGCCACTTGATTAGGCGGGATCAGTCGAGAGTAAAACGAACGACTTAATGCTTGGACTCCACCTTGAACCAATCCAATAACTCCTGCCAGGATATAAAATTCGTAGATGTCGGTCATCAACATTGCAAACATTGTAACGAAGAAATACACAATAATTCCAATGAAAATTGATTTCTTGACGTTCCACTTTTGACCGAGCTTTCCGAACGCTATAGCGCTTGGAAATCCGACAAACTGTGTTATCAGAAGTGCCAAAACTAAATCACATGGCTGGAAACCGATGGATAGTCCAAAATCCACAGCCATACGAACGATTGTATCCACACCGTCTATATAAAGCCAATAAGCAATTAAGAATAAGAAAGTCATACGTAACTGTCTAATTTTTCGGAAGGTATAGCTTAATTGCTGGAACCCAGCTATAATCAGATTTTCCGAAGAGACAACATTTGCTTTTTCTTCTTTTACCCATATAATCAAAGGAATTGTAAATAATCCCCACCAGAGTCCGACGGTTAAGAACGTAAATTTGATAGCTTCATCCGGATTTTCTAACCCAAACAGATCAGGCCTCTGGTACATCATTACATTGATAGCGAATAAAATTCCTCCGCCCAAATAACCAAGAGCGAATCCCAATCCTGATATATAATCAATCTTTTCTTCGCTGGCCACCGAAGGAAGGAGGGAATCATATAAAACATTTGCACCCGAAAATCCGATTATTCCAATTCCATAAATAATCGAAGCAAGCACCCATTGTCCCTGTCCCAATAGAAAGAGAGTTGAGGTCATTAGAACACCAACATAGGCAAAGAAAATAAGAAATCTCTTTTTTTGCGAACCTCGGTCGGCAATCGCTCCAAGTATTGGGGCAGAGGCTGCAACAATCAGGCTTGCAACGGAATTAGCAATTCCCAACCTAAATGTGGATTCAGTATCATCAACGCCTGCATTCCAAAAAACTTTGAAAAAAATGGGGAAAAACCCAGCCATTACTGTTGTGGCAAAGGCCGAGTTGGCCCAGTCGTACATCGCCCAGCCGAAAATTTGTTTTTTATTGTTCATGTAACTCTCCCGCAGCTTTAAATAACCCTCTGCCGTGATCACCGCCGGATAGACGGAGTTAGCAAAATCATAAAGGTCCCAGTCACACTATCCGCCTGGTTTTTCATTGTCACCTCCTACGGTAGAGGAATAACAGAGATCCCACTCAAGGTCAATCCCGATCTCGGAATCCCAATACTATTGATCCTATATGTTCATCTACGTTGGATCTTGTGAGCTGGAGGACAAGCTCCTCTGTAGATGATAGAATAAACAGTCCAATTGCCACGTAGAATAGGTCTTGATGATAGCTGAGTATGAGAGCGTGGACTATGAAGATATATCCGACAACCCCCACTACTTTGCTTGAGTAGAGATGCATATTGGCAAACCTTCTGAATTTTAACCAGCCCACCAATAGAGATAATGCATACAGAAGTATAGACGTAAAGGACAATACCCGATGATCTGCAATTATTTCTGGTCTCAATATGAAAATCCATACTATTACTGAGGGTATGAGCAGATTATCCGCCAAAGAATCCAATTTGCTGCCGAGCCCAGTAGCTTGGTTGAATCTTCTGGCCATCAGACCGTCCAGAACATCTGTCAGACCTACCATGATTAGTCCGATACCAACGTAAAATGACAATTTCATAAGGGCCAAAATCCATAAGATTGGAATTAGGAATAATCTCAAGCCTGAGAGTTGATTTGGAGCCGTTTGGAACTGTTTAAGAACTTGCATGGATTCTCCGCGCTTTGGGACAGTGTTCTCTATGCTGGAAAATTGCCCCGTTTAGCTACCTGAATCTGACAGACTGGAAACCATCTGCTGAACTTCGTTTTCTAATTCTAACGTAATACGCTGTATGGTGTCTCTTTTATCGTTCTTGTAAGTTTTATAAGCGTCCAACACATTTATAGGAGTGGCAACACGGATGAGAGCCGTACTGGGTCCTTTCGTTTTAGGGCTGCCGTAGGCTTCTCTTTCCAACCGGGCGATGACTTCCAGAAAGCGTTCCTGAGATGGCTTTTCACCGACGTACCCTTCGTAGATGGCAATAAAGTTCACGATTCGGCTAAGGTCTAACTAAAATTGTCGAAATTTGTCGAGACGCTCTTCGTGGATCTCTTTTCCATATTCCGTCATCTCATCCGCATCCCGGTAAACCTCCTCATCGACCCAATTCTGAATAGTCCGAACCCGATTTAGAGGAAGAGCTCCGGAGCGGGGAACAATTTCCATAAAGTTCTCCATCTGTGACAGAATATGTTCTCTCGGATGTTGAATGCGCTCGTTGAGTGAACTTTCCTCGCTTAGAGGAAGTTGATATTCCTTTGCCAGTGTTACCTATAGGACAGCCCCCACGTTTTGGAGGCGATCGTATAAATCTTCTGATAGATTTGAATTCTTTGGCAGGATTTTTCTCTCTAACTTCGCGAGTGCCTTCTCGATCTTACCCCACATATCTTTCTTGTAGATATACTTGATAGCCACAGGCAAAACGTAAATAGGTTTTACTTGGCCAGACTTCTTCATATCGTCCAGTGCCCAGAAACCCAACTGTACAACGCCACTTTCAAAGGGCATCACCGTATCGTTCTGGTGTGAGATTTCTCCCTCAGCAAAAATGACCAATTTACGCTTTCCTTCTGAGAGGGTCTCTCGCGTTATCCGAAACGATTCGCGATCAACGGCACCGTGCACCACTGAATAGACCCCGAGGCGCTGCATGAAAATTCCCTCAGACCGCCTCCACCGCGGAGGTGGAGAGTCTCCCGTGCTGCTACATAGCGGAATCGCTCCCCGAGGAGTTTTGAGAGCGCAAAGATTACAGAAGCATCTTCAGGGCTTGGATGGTTAGGTACCATTACGGTAGCGAATCCGGCAGTCGCTCTTAACCTCTCCTGAGATTCAACGTCAACTTCTAAACTTAAACCCTTCAGTCGCATGATTAAGGGCACCAGCTACTTGGCTGGCCCAAGGACGAAATCATGCTCTTTCGGAGGTTTGAAGTCTAACATTGTGAGCTACTTGGCATTACGCTTTCCACGAGGGGCTTGTAGCAGATAGGAATGGAAGGAGGTATCCCCATCTAATTTCAATCTGTTACGATCTGGTTTATGTCTTGGACGGTGGGATATTGGGAAAACTTAGGCCGCAAAAGGTTGAGGGGATAGATTCCGAAAGTTCATCATGCGACATGCACTCGTCCAAGAGGACGAAATATTCCTTTTGCGATGCAGCGTACTTTTTGTGGGGCGAGGCCACATTGCAGTCGGCGGAGCCAGCTCCGAATTCCCGCTCTATCGCTTCCTTCAACTTCGGATGGACGATCTTACCTTTGATATTTTTCTTGTATCGTGTCTCCTCTTCGAACTTGCGTATCTGTTCGTAGAGGTGGTCGTACATCGGCCACGCTGAAGAAGAGGAAGTTTAGGACCTTTGAATTCAGGCATAGACTTCCCCTTTACCCTTAGCTACTATATCTCACACGTCAGACAGGAATGTCTGACCCACCGGGTTCGCCCCTACTTGTCTTTGCTTTCCCCCAGCTTATTGAAGTTAAGGAGATGGGAGGTGGTGCCCTGTCTACTGACTACCCCCGATTGAATCCCCGATTGAGTCTATCGGGGAGCGGGGGCTCCTGTCTACTTATTTTTGTCCTCCACCTTTTTTATCTTGTCGAGCCTCCTCTGATGTCTGCCTCCTGCAAAGGCAGTGTCAAGCCAGATCTTTACTATCTGTATAGCCATCGGTTCGCCAGTCATATACGCCCCTAAGGACAAAAGATTTGCCCCCACCTTACTCCTTGCCTCCCTTGCCATCAAGGTGTCCCAACAGACGGCGGCGTAGACCCCTGGAACTTTATTGCACACGATCGCCGATGCAAAACCGCCGCCATCTATCACGATCCCTGTACCACATTCCCCCTCAGATACGGCGTTTGCCACTTTTTCAGCTATATCAGGATAGTCCACAGGCTGAGTCGAAGATGTTCCGAAGTCCACTACGTCCCTTCCGTTCTCCCTTAAGAATTTCTTGATCGCCTCTTTCATGGCGTAACCGCTGTGGTCTGATCCCAAAGCGACACGTTCGAAAGAGGATTCGGGAATCTGGGTGGAGTCTGAATCTGCAGTGAGATTTTCGGCAATCGTAAGAGATATTCCGGCCTTTCTCATCTTGTCTTGTGCTAAAGGAGTGACTATAACTTTCGTCTTGGCAGAGATATCCCTACAACCTTTCGAGATAGCCGACGAGACATCTTCTGCAGTAATCACGGACTTTTCAAAGACGATGGAGAGTTTATGCTCACCCCTCTGACTCCGGGTCAATCTTGCTATCACCTCTTCGACGATTTTGGCTATTTGATCTTCGTTCAACACAGAAAAGTCCCAAAGCTGGCAGGTTCAAGCTGCGTTGCAGAGCATTCGCATTACGTAGTAGAAGTAATATATTGAAGTACAGTTCCCAAGTCAATATACAAAACTTATTGCATATCCCTTATCTTCAATTTTCCATTAAAGATTCCATCTGATCTGCCGATAAACAAGAACAGATAGGCAGCTTAAATTGTAGAATCGTCAAAATTTTACGTAAAGAATTAAAGTTTCAGATAAAAGTTGACGATAATTCTACGTAGAGACGAAAATCGCTAAAGGAGGTGATTATGATCCCATCCGAAGTTCGTCGGCTCCTTCGGACAGAATCAAATTGAGCCGTCAACAGATGGGGCACGGACGCCCCGGACAAACCGTAGGGCTCCAAATCTTTCTGGAGCCAAAAGGTAGAATTTAACACGGAGGTTAAGAAATGGCAAGAATCAACACTAACATCGCTGCGTTGAACGCCCTCAACGCGTTGAGGAGCATCAACAAAAGGCTTGATATCCATCAGCTCAGACTGGCCACGGGTAAGAGGATCAACACCGCTGCCGACGACGCTGCGGGATTGTCCATAGCCAATAAGCTGAAGGTAAGAGCGGAAGGTCTGGGTGTTGCAATCAACAATATAGGCGACGCCAAAAATCTCTTGGCCATCGCCGAAGGACACCTGCAGACCATCAGCGACACCCTGGGAACGATGAGAGCCAAAGCCGCCCAGGCGGCAAACGACACTCTGGGAGCTTCAGAGAGGACTACTCTAAAGAACGAGATAGAGCAGTTGGCCTCGGAGATTGACGACTAGGTGAGTCAGGCTCTGTTCAACAACATCGAGATCTTGAAAACCACGACTTCCTCTTTTGATTTCCAGGTGGGAGCCGGAACTCTCGATACCATAACGTTCGATCTTACGGATGCGTCTACTTCAGGATACGCAACAGGATACACAGCAGCGCAGCTGGATGTGGTTGTAGGCTCTGCGACTGCTTCTGTCGCCACGACCTTCGATCCCGCAGGTTTAACTGTGGCTGTGGCTACTTCCCCTACATTCATTAACTCCGGCTTAACTGAACTTACGGAGGGGTTCTACACAGTGGAAGTGACAGCCGTAGCCGCCAACTCTGCCGGGGCAGGTACTATCACGTTCCAGGTAAGAGATTCAGCTGGCGTTATCGTCAATATCGATGCAGATGGACTCACAACAACAACATCAGACACAGATGCCTCTGTAGATCTTGCTTTCACGGGATTGGACCCCGCCGTCTTTGACACGGGTGTCGGATTTACGATAGATTTCTCAGCGTTATCGTCTGCGACCTCAAATCCCACGTCGTTCGGTATCCAATACGAACCTGATGGCGGCAGCGTAGCTAGCAACGCCAATGCTTCGGCTTTCGTCCAGAAGCTTGACGACGCCATAGCCAATGTCTCTGAAGGGCTGAGCTATTTGGGGGCATTTACCAACAGGCTGTCGGTCAAAGAGGATTCGCTGGCAACTGCTCAGACGAACACCGAGTCATCCAGAAGCAGGATCCAGGATGCTGACATAGCGCTTGAGCAGTTAGAGGCCACCAAGCTGCAGATACTGCAGCAGACGGCCGTAGCTATACTGGCTCAAACCAACGTAGCTCCACAGGTAGTACTGGCACTCTTCGCGTAAACCTGGTAAACCTTAAACCTATTGAGAATAGGGGGACAGACGGGATACTTCTCCCTCCTGTCCTCCTCCCTTCTCAAAATAGGTAGGAAGTAGATAGGGGCGCAACAGTTGCCCCCTTGGGCTATTTTAACGAAGAACACAACCAACAACTTATGTGAATCCGGACAGGGAAGACCGGACACCTACAGCCAAGGAGAAGAACAAGAATGGCGTCATATCCAGCTTTCGCAGCTCCGAGAACACAGTTATCTAGTGTGTACAATAACTATAAAGACCAGGAGATATTAGCGGCAAGTCCGGAGCGTTTGACTCTCTTCATATTCGATTTTGCAGTCAAAGGTTGTAAGAAGAAAAAAGAGGATGAAGTCAGCAGGGCTTTAGTCCAGCTCATAGATTCTCTAAACTTCGAGTATGAGGACGTTGCAGTGGGGCTCTATCAGATTGTACGAATACTGTATGAGGATGGTAAAAGAGAGGGAATTTGAAGTTCCCTTGGAATTATTAAGTGAACTTCGTGACACTTGGGCAACGGCCATGGGTGAACAAACTCTGCCTGAGTCTTGATAGAAGTTAGTTACTTAAATATGAGGAAGTAGGTACAAAAGATGGCAAGTATTTCATCTACATCCGGTATCAACTCTCTGGTTTCTCAGTTTTTGGCTTTAGAGAGGCGTCCCGTAACTTCCCTGGAAAGCAAGAAGTCCACCATAAACCGGCAGATAGCGGTCTTTACGGATCTCAATACTTCTCTTTCCAAGCTGGAAGATCTTGCAACGGATCTGGCTGATACTGAAACCACTTCTATTTTTGATGATAAGACGACTTCGTCTTCCGAGATAGACTCAGTTACCGCTACGACCGCGTCGGGAGCTGCGGCTGGAAGCTACACCTTCCGCGTGAAGCAGTTAGCCACATCCACCTCTTTTAAGAGCACAGGCGATCTTAACACTTCCGCCGGGACCAAAAGTTCACCACAGGTGGTGGACGGCGCCACAAATAATCTGGATACCACACTGAGCTTTGCAGATGCGGGATTCGACAACACTCCCGACGGTACCGTTACGGTCAACGGTCAGACGTTCACCCTTGCGGACTACAGCACAGTGGATGCCTTTATAGATGCCATAAACGACGACGCTACTGCGGCGGCCAACATCTATTACGACCAGGACGAGGACAAGTTCGTCATAGAAGCCGACAACGGAGGCGCCAGCATAACCATATCTGAGACCGGAACTGTGGGATTCTTTACAGAGGTCAATATTGCCACAGGGACGTTTACCACCAACAGCGGAGCCGGCGTTCAGACGGACGTGCTGCTTTACAAAGCCAACTTCGACACAGCGCTTGCAAGCACACATTCAGGGAGTTTCAAAATAAACGGCACCACGATAACCTTCGACGCTGACGAAGATACGTTCAACGAGGTCCTATCCAGGATAAACAGCTCGGAGGCGGGGGTCACAGCTTTCTACGACAACAGCCTCGACAGAGTAGTTATAACCTCAGACACGACCGGAAGCGAAGAGATAGTATTCTCGGACATCAGCGGCACCTTCTTAAGTAGCGTGTTGAAGCTCTCAGGCGTGACACAGACCACAGGACAGGACGCCCTCTTTACGCTAAATAGTACAGATTCGGCCGACGAGATAACCCAGTCGTCCAACACGTTCGAGATAAACGGCGTGACGTTTACGCTCAAAGCTACGAACGTTACCCTCTACACAGACTCCTCGGACGCTACGGTGACCGTAAGTCAGGACACCGCCGCTCTAGAGAGCAAGATAAAGAGCTTCTTGAGTCAGGTCAACAGCACTCTGAATTTCATCAAGGCAAAGTCGGCTGTCAACGCTGACACATCCTTCAGGGGCGTACTTGCGGGTAACACCACGTTCAGAAGTCTGAGGCGGGATGTTCTGGATATCCTGACGGACGACGTATCGGGAGCTTCAACAGGCAAGCCGCAGAACCTGGGAGAAATAGGTATAACCTTCGACGACGACCTACAGGTGAGCCTCTCAGATACAGCTCTTTTGGCGTCCGAGCTATCTGAAGATTCCGAGGCGGTTGAGCTCCTGTTCAACTCCACAAACGGCGTCGCCGCAAGGATAGAGGCCCTTTTGGAGCCGTTTACCGAAACCAACGGAATAATTGACGACATAAAGGACAGCTCCAGCGACCGGATTGAAAGGATCGATACTCAAATAGAGAGACTCGAAGAGAGAATCTCCCGAAAAGAGATCAGCTTCAGACGGAAGTTCTCACAGGCGCAGCAGTCTTTGAATCTGATATTAAGACAGCAGTCAATAGTTCAGAGTTTTCTCGGATTTTCGGAGAATTTCACTTTGTCTACGTTTTAAGGTGTTATACTGAGAAATTTTCATTGACATCTAACATTTTCTTCTGTATCTTTTTGATGAAACGCAAAAGAATAGGGGACGTTGATCTCAACTCACAAGGAGGTGAGTTACAATGGCAGAATTTGAAATACAACCGTTATCCAGTACGGCAGAGTCCCCTCCTGTAAGCCCCCGTGCACGAGGTCACAAGGCCGAGCGCCCAAAATCTGATGAAAAACAGGTAGAAGAACAGAATCGGACCCCTGAGAAAGATTCGGCTAAAGCTGTAGACAAATCGGTCGAAAATAGAAGAAAAAGGGTCGTTGCTGAGGAATTGATGAGACACGTCTCGTTTTCAGTCAATCAGGAAATGGGCCAGGTAACGGTCGAAGTCATCGACGATGAGACTAAAGAGGTAATACGGCAGATTCCTATGCAGGAAGCTATCAAATTTAGAAACAAAATAGAGGAGCTATTGGGCACGTTTGTCGATAGGGAAGCGTGACCGGAACATTCCACGTCAAAGACCTATCTGTAGAAGTAAGCTCTTTAAGATCCAGCCACTACTAAAGGCAAGTAATGTGATCAGATGACACCAATATACGGCATAAGTCAGCTTATAAAAGCTCTTCAAATAAAGAACCATGATGGCGCTTCACGGGTGAAGAAGAGTGAGCCTATTACGAAGGAGGCTCGTCTTGATAGCCTGGATCTTTCTGAAGTAGCCCTGAGCTTCCATAACCTCCAAGTTAAGTTTGACTCGATCCCGGACGTAAGGCATGAGAAGGTCGCTGATGTAAAGGACAAGGTTAAGGAAGGTTACTACAATGGAAGAGAAGTAATAGAGGAAGTTGCAAAAGCGATTATTAAGACAAAGATATCCGGCGACTTCGAGATAGCCAGAAAGGTCATTGTCAAGACTAAAGGTCAGACTGACGTGAGAACAGACAATGTCGAAAGAGCGCGCCAAAGGGTAGAAGAAGACTTTTACTTCACAGATCGGGTCAAATCGGTTATAGCACAAAAGTTGTCGTATATCCTTAAAAGGAACGCGACTTAAAACCATGACTGATCTTCACAAAAAATTCGATCAAGAGCATGGTCGATCAGATAATAGTCAATGAGGGCATAGCCACACTGCCGGATCCGGATGCACTTTATCGATGGCGTGAAAAAGTCAGTGCTCCGGAAGGCGGCTTTCAAGTGCTACAGAAAGATATTCCAGGGAGACAATAAACATCATCCCAACGGCACCTGGAATGGTACAGATGCGCTAACTGCGAGCAAGAATGCCACAAGCACATAGACTTAAGGAATGATCCGACCAATCCTACCCGAAAGAAAGTGCCAGACCAGTGTCCGTTGGAATTGGATCTTTACAGCCTCAAGTGTACAGGCTGCAGCCACGAGTTCCCCTCGCCCCCTGACGAAAGCGATAAACCTTACAGTCCCTACTGTCCCGACTGCAAAGAGATTATGAAGGAGGATTACGATATACTTTGCACACTTATATCTTGATATCCTTCCTATTATCAGTTCCCTGTTTAATCGCCCGCCCTAGTTTAAATCCACATCTTTTACAAATTTGGAGAACTACACCCCCTTTACAAAGCCCCCTTTGTTCCTTTCGCTTGGATAGTCCCTCTTCTTAAAGCACCCAGAGCTATTCAGTTTTCTTTGAGCTTGCTTCGGGATTTCATCCCTCGCAATGACCGAAGCCAAGCAACGTCGTTGCGAAGCGACGTGGGCACTGCGCTCGTTGCTGCCACCCCTTTTTGCAGGGAGCACGAAGTGCCAACAAACGATGAAGTGGCGAAGTGTGCGAAGCAATCTCGATTCCTACTCTTATCTTGACACATAAGAAAGTATAGACTATATTTATGCCGTTGTGAAGTGAGCATCGGGTGGGATTCTCTAAATGGGTCAAAATCGGCATGAAGAACCCCTTTGACATCAACATCTGCCAAAAACTGCTTATCAAGGCTTTTCAACTTTTTCCTTCGGAAGATGTTCTTATCTTCTCCTGTGGAAATCCCCACTTTGCACTTATAGTGGCCAAGCTGAATCCCGACGCCCGTATTTATATAGTGGATACTGATATAAGATCCGTCCACCTTGCAGAAGAGCAAAAAGACGCAACGCACATCTTTAACGCTCAGGCTATCCTCGCTGATACACCACAAGACCTGAAAGACTTACGGTTCGCTGCTGTGCTCTTAAGCCCTCCCATCCACATAGGCAAAGACAGGATCTTCGAGATGATTGAGGATTCTGCCCACCTTTTAAAACCGAACGGACGCCTCTATTTTTCCGCAAAGACAAACAAAGGAGCCAAGACATACTCCTTAAGAATGCAACAGGTCTTGGGAAATTCGACCCTGCTCAAAAAGGGAAGCGGGGTCAGGGTTGTGCTCTCGCTCAAAGATCAAAGGACCGACAGCCGCCTTAAGAGACTTCCATCTGACAGATACCATAACAGAGTAAGGGAGACTATAAGAGAAAGACAATATACATTCGTTACCACCTGCGGAATATTCTCAAGAGAGAGAATCGACTCAGGGACAAAGCTCTTGTTAGAAGCTGTGCAGATTAAACCGGGAGACGTTATACTCGACCTGGGATGCGGATACGGAGCTATAGGGATAACGGCAGCACGTGAAGCTTCCCAGGGTGAGGTGTACATGTTGGACTCCGACATAAGAGCCGTTAAGTTTGCGAACAAGAACATAAAGATCAATGAGATTACGAACGCCCAGGCTCTTATAAGCGATGGCTTTGAAAATCTCAAGAATGAAAAATTCAACCTCATAATCAGCAATCCTCCCTCCCATCGCGGAGCAGGCACGGCGCTTCAGTTTGTAGCAGGATCTTACAAGGCTCTCGGAAAAAAAGGGAGACTCTATCTTGTAGCTGTAAGACCCCAGCTATATAGAAAAAGGATGATTAACATTTTCGGAAACGCCTGTGTTGTCGAAGGAAACGGGGACTATACAGTGCTGATGTCGGAAGCGGGACGTTAGCTGAAAGACTGACTATTAGGAGAAGAGAGCCTGAATGAGCCAGACATCCGGGCAATACGACAGGAAAGTATTCAGATGGTACGGCATATTGGGAGCCGCCATAATCATCGTATCTGAAATCCTAATGTTTCAAAGGGTTATGATAGTATCTCAGTTTTTTACAGCCATTGTCTGGACCGGATACATCCTCTTCATGGACGCCTTAATCTTCAAATTGAAGGGCGAATCTCTTATCTCTAATAGAACGAGGGAACTCGTTCTTATGCTTATCTTGTCTGTAATATTCTGGCTGATATTTGAGTTCTACAATTTCTCCATCAAAAACTGGCACTATATCAATCTGCCCCCAATATGGTGGGTCAGATGGTTAGGTTGTATTTGGGCTTTTGCAACCATACTGCCGGGAATATTCCTGACTACTGAGTTGATAGAGACATCGGGGATATTCAAAGGGGCAAAAACCAAGAGGGAGACGATCACAAAAAGAGGGGCATATACGCACATGGCATTTGGAGCGCTCTGTCTGATAATACCTATGATCCTCCACTCCGATTACCTGTCCCCCCTTGTGTGGGCGGGATTCATCTTCCTGTTAGAACCGATAAACTATATTTCAGGGGGAAGATCTATTCTGAGAGATTTGGAACAGGGAACGACCGAGAAGTTCTGGTCTCTTATGTTAGCCGGACTTGTATGCGGGGTGCTGTGGGAGTTTTGGAACTATTGGTCGTATACCAAATGGATATACACCGTCCCGTATCCGCTGGACATCAAGATATTCGAGATGCCCATTTTGGGGTGGCTCGGCTTTCCGCCCTTTGCCGTTGAATGCTACGCTATGTACAACTTTGCAAGAGTGACCCTGAAATTCTAGTCTCGACAGCCTCTATTACCTCTTTTATTGAGACTTCCCGCTGGCTTTTATACGACGAGATCGTGGTCACATTTTCGCCTCTGGGAGCCCATATATCGGGATCAGACGCCTTGAATATCGCAAGTGTAGGTGTCCCAACCGCCGCTGAGATATGCGAAACGCCCGAATCGTTCCCCAAAAAGAGGTGGCACCTTTCCAGAAGAGCCGCCAATTGTACGAGGGAAAGGTCTTTTACCAGGATAGGATTGAAGCTCTGTCGGTTCAGGACGTCATTTACAGCTTCCTTGTCTATGGGTCCAGAGATCAGGACGACCTTGGCCCCGCGAGCGCGGCTTATGTGCTCGATGACAGATGCGAAGTTCTCCGGAGGCCACATTTTCTTTTTCCCTCCGCACCCCGGGTGAACGGCAACTAACGGTCTGAACTTCCTCAGTTTCTCCTCCGACAAAAACTTCGACGCGAAGCACCTGTCCTGAGGATTTAAGAATATCTTAGGAGCTATTCCCTCTTCCCGGATGCCGAGCGGCCTTAGGGCGTCTATCAGATGATCTATAGCGTGTCTTTTTTCGCATTGTGCTGGTGCAACCACTCTGTCGGGAATAGGGTCCCAAACGATTACGGATCTTGCCCCTGTTCTCCTCAGATTCCGCTCGAGTAGGCCGTCGTCGTCTCTTTGGTACGACACTATCAGATCGAATCTTGAAAAGTAATCCGAAATATCTCTATCCAGCCTTCCATCCTTCCTAAAAAAGCTCGACATTCCGGCTGTATCTACAGACCTTCCTGCATCGGCATAGTACCTCCCCAGGGCCAACTCCAGCGTCGAGGGATAACCCATAACCTCGACCTTTGCCCTGGGAAATCTTCTCCTCAGGGCTCCGATAGCCGGGAGACTCAGCACGAAATCGCCTACAGCTCCGGAACGTATCACAAGGATATTTTTCAAGGGTTCTTCATCGCCTCCTCATACTTGACCAATCGCATAACATGATCTGAACTGTCCCTTAAGTCTTAGTATTGCAAAGTTGATGCGAAAAGTCAATAAGAGACACAAAATTTCCTTGACAAATCTCGCTCTTTTTCCGATAATAGTCGATGCCTATATCTGCAATCTGTAAAGGACGGAACTCTATCCTATGTCAAAGAATGTGCCCAGATTTATAACGCTGATTTTGATTATTCTCCCTCTTCTTATCTCATCGTGTCAGCCTCCTGATGCCGTAAAGGAGGAAGAACCTCCACATCGAGTGGTGCGCCCCCCGCAAGTGGAAGGTACTCGTGAGAAGATCGTTCAAAGAGATCTCAGTTTCAGCCTGAAACCTATCGGCAATCCTTTCATCGGACCCAACAACGCCCTCGTACAAGTGCACAATCCTACCTCCAAAGATAGATATTTAAGCTTCATATTGAAAGTAATCTCTCCGGCTGGAGAGGAGACCTTAAGCTCTATTGACACCTCTGTATTCCCCGATTCTATAACACTCGTCTCTTTGGATTATGCCACACCAGAAAAGGGGAAATATAGAATATGGATCATGGCTATAGACACAGCTTCCGATGCGATAGTCTATTGGTCCGGCGGACAGATCCTTCGCGTCCACGATCTTTTAGAGTTGAGTCTGGACCGGGCATACTATACCTCAGAGGAGAAGATAAGATGTCAGATAGAGCTAAATATCCCTTTAAATCTGCTTGCGGGCACAAGTCTGGAAATCTATCTTTACCAGGGGGAACCGGAAAAGGTCGACAGACCAGTCGGCGCCACAGGTGAAGCTGACTATCACCAGAGTCTTTTCGGGAAAGAAGGTGAAGGACTCGTATCGGAAAGACACGTAGCACCGCTGGAACCGGGCGATGTCAGGGTAGAATTCGACGCTGAACGGATACATATCGGTAAGTTTTCGATCAGGGCGGAACTTAAGGATATAGAAAGCCAGATTTCAGCGTCGGCCAGGATAGTCTCCCAGAAACTCCCACCTAAGAACAGAGAAGTTAAGATAGATTTCTTCACGAACAACCTCCTTGTAGATGGGACGCCCTTTTTCCCAGTCGGACTCTACTGGCTCAGAAAGGACATCCTCTCTGACATGAAAAGCAAAGGCTTTAACTCGGGAGATTATTATCCGTGGCTGACGAAAGGTCAAATTAGTGAACTTATGGATGCGGCGCGAGATAGCGGCATGATGATCCTCTTAGAACTGAGCGAGTTTTTGAGAGTGGACAAAGAGCCAGATCTTGAGGGCATAAAAAATACAGTGTCTCTTTACAAAGATCATCCTGCCCTCCTCTTGTGGTACTTAATAGACGAACCCGTTGAGACTGATACCCCTCCCTACACTACACAGAAGGCCTACGATCTGGTAAAGGAACTTGACCCCTATCATCCTGTGTACATGGTCAACAATCGTCCCAACTATTACGACCACTATGCCGAATCATCAGATATTCTGGCTATAGACCCTTACCCTATTCCCAAGTATCCCCCCTCCAGGGTCTCGGACCTGACGGACAGGGCCAAAGAGGCTGTGGAGGGCAAAAAGCCTGTATGGGTTATCCCTCAGGCATTCGGAGCGACCGAACGATGGGATAGGACGCCGACTCCCGAAGAAGAGCGATTGATGACGTACCTTGCGCTGATACACCGAGCCAAAGGCATCCTCTTTTACAGGTACTGTGAGGAATCCGAGCGGAATATCCAGCCGCTCAAACTCTGGCAGGAGGTAGTAAAGTTAGCCAAGGAGATAGGAGAGCTTTCCCCTGTGCTCCTCTCTCACGACTATAGGGGGAATATCGCGGTGGACCCGGACACGCTGCGGATAGATACTCTACTGAAGGAACACGACGGCAGTATCTATATATTCGTCGCTAACAGGAGCAAAGACTCCCTCAAGATGAAGATCCATCTGGAGGACATAGAAAAAGACACGGAAGCCCAAATTCTCTACGAGGACGAGACGATAATCATCAAGGATGGCCTTCTGGCAGATAGACTGAAAGGTTACCAAGTCCGCATATACAAGGTTGTAGGCAGTATGCAGTAGACCGTAAGCGGGGATTCTCCCAACGCAACCCCTTATACAACACCTGCAGCGGTGAAGTCACGTGTTCGCTCCTGCAGTAGACAGATAGGCAAGCGAAAAACAATTGATTTTGGATCGGTTATTAGTTATTTTAATAACATAGAGGTTCTCTCAGAAGGAAGGGCGCTATATGTCGAGAATGGACTGAGGGGAAAATGAGTGCAGAAAGAGACGGTTGCGGCTTTCTGAAAGGCAAAGGATGGATAGCGCCCAGTGACGATAAGAAGTGGAGCACCTACTGCAAAATAACAGCGTTTCTTCACTTCCGGATTTACTGTCTTTTCGAATCGTAAGAGCTCAGTCCCCTTCGACTGGGCTCTTCGTATTATGATGGGAGTCAACGGAGTTTCCAGATGGCGCTTTCGATCGGTATAGTAGGCATGCCCAACGTGGGAAAATCCACGCTCTTTAATGCCCTGACCCAGGCCGGAGCCCAGATGTCCAATTATGCCTTTACAACTATAGATAGAAATGTAGGGGTTGTGGAGGTTCCGGACGAGAGATTGCAGGAACTCAACCGCCTTCTATCACCGGAGGAGTGCATACCGACGACGATTCAGTTTGTTGACATCGCTGGACTCGTCGAGGGAGCAAGCACAGGTGAAGGTCTGGGAAACGAATTCCTGGGACATATACGAGAAGTGGACGCTGTTGCCCACATGGTCAGATGTTTTGAGGACGAAAGGGTAGTCCGCACAGATCGGAGCATTGATCCATCCAGAGACGTGGAGATCGTGAACGCAGAGCTTGCCCTTGCCGATTTACAGACTGCACAAAAGGGCTTACAAAGATGGGAGAAGATAGCTAGGAGTGATGCAAAATTAGAATCGGGTCAGATAGATGCGTACAGAAAGGTAAAAGATGGCCTCGAACAGGGGATAGCGGTACGAGGCATCGTTCTTTCAGATGAAGAGATGGAGATCTTGGCAGAGAGCCATTTTTTGACGCTCAAGCCCCTCTTGTATGTGGCAAATGTGGACGAGGACGACCCAAAGGGCGAAGGTCTGCTTGTCAAAGGGCTAAGAGAGTCCCTTGGAGAAAATAAGATCATAACCTCGATCTCAGCTAAGATGGAGGAGGAGATCTCCGAGCTTCCCGATGAAGAGCGGGAGGAGTTCCTATTCGATCTCGGATTAGAGGATTCGTGCATAAACAGGTTCATATTGGAAGGATACAAGCTCTTGAATCTGATTACGTTTTACACCACCGCAAACAACAAACTCAGAGCTTGGCAGCTAACAGACGGAACTAATGCCCCCGACGCTGCGGGAAACATTCACTCTGATATGCAACAAAGATTCATAAAGGCAGAGGTGGCATCTTACGAGGATCTGAAGAGACACGGCTCTATGGCAGAGCTTCAGCGGACAGGATTGGTGAAGATAGAGGGCAAGGATTATAAGGTGAGAGACGGGGACGTTATGCATTTTATGTTCGGTAAATAATCGGTGAACAACTTGAAAACCAAGAGTTAACATGACAAAAATGTAGTAGACAGCAAATAGTAGACTACATACGGGGTGGCAGCCAAAGCGAGATTTCTTCGCTGTCCCTTCGCTTCGCTCTGGGCTAAAGGCTGCCAATTACGGTTCAGGAGTGAGAAAGTGCCCTCCCGAGATCCAATCCCCGATTGACTCTGTCAGGGGGGCTGTCTACTGATTTGAGGTGATGCTTATGCCGTTCCCGATAGTCAGAATGCGGCGCTTAAGAAGAAATGAGAATCTGCGCAGGATGGTAAGAGAGACCAGGCTCTCTGTGGACGATCTTATACTGCCTCTTTTTGTCTGTCCGGGAAGCGGCGTAAAGAAGGAAATTCCGTCTATGCCCGGGAACTATCAGATGTCCACTGATGTGCTGGTCGAAGAGTGTAAAGAGGTCGCTGATTTAGGCATTCCGGCCGTGATCCTATTCGGAATACCAGAGAACAAGGACGAATTGGGTTCAGAGGCTTACGCCGATGATGGGATTATTCAAAGGGCTGTGCAAGCGATCAAGGAGAACGTCCAGGAATTGACTGTGATCACGGACGTATGCCTGTGCGAATATACGAGTCACGGCCACTGCGGGGTTGTGGAGGACGGGGATGTGAAGAACGACGCCACTTTGGAACTCTTGGTAAGAGAGGCCCTGTCGCACGTAGTAGCTGGGGCGGACATCGTAGCGCCGTCGGATATGATGGACGGGCGCGTCGGGGCTATCCGTACGGCTTTGGATGAACACGGCTTCTCGGAAGTTCTGATTATGGCTTACTCAGCCAAGTACTGTTCCGCGTTCTACGGTCCCTTCAGGGACGCTGCCGAGTCGGTACCCCAATTCGGGGATAGGAGGTCTTACCAGATGGACCCGGCAAATTCGGGCGAAGCTATAAGAGAAATAGAATTGGATCTAGCTGAGGGCGCCGATATCGTGATGGTAAAACCTGCTTTGGCCTACCTGGACATTATACATCGTGTTAAGAGCACCTTCATGTGCCCAGTGGCAGCTTACAATGTGAGCGGCGAGTTTGCCATGATCAAGGCCGCCGCACAAAAAGGATGGTTAGATGAAGACAGGGTGGTTATGGAGGTCTTGACATCCATAAAAAGAGCCGGGGCAGACGTCATTTTGACTTATTTTGCCAAAGATCTGGCAAGGAAACTTTAGTTGACAGCATACAGCCAGAGGCAGTTCAACGGAGATTGCTTTGCTATCGCTCGTAATGACAGTGCTTGGCTAATGACCCACAGGACAGACAAAAATGTCTGTCCTACTGTCTGCTATTGCAAGGGGTGAAACATGGTGGGTCAGACATTCCTGTCTGACGAAGCAATCCCCGATTGAATCTAACGGGACAATGGAAGGGAGGCGATGCCCCTGTGTACCGTCTACTACTGTCTACTTAAAAAAAGGGGTGACCATGTTAAACAGCCTGAAGGTCTTTTCCGGCAACAGCAATCCAGCTTTGGCTCAGGAGATATGTGACTATTTAGACATCCAGCCGGGCAAGATAAGCTTCAACAAATTTAGCAATGAAAACATCAAGGTTAAAATCGAAGAGAATGTCAGGGGAGATGACGTCTACGTGGTGCAGACGGCCTCGCCTCCTGTGAACGAGGGGCTTGTGGAACTTTTGATAATGGTAGATGCCCTTAAGTACGCATCGGCTGGCAGGATCACGGCTGTTCTGCCTTATTATTTCTACGGCAGATCCGATAAGAAGGATGAGCCGAGGATCTCCATCGCCGCGCGCCTTGTGGCAGATCTGTTGGAGACAGCGGGGGCTGACCGGATCTTGACCATGACTTTGCACTCTCCTCAGATCGTAGGATTCTCCAGAATCCCGGTAGATCAGCTCCTTGCAACATCTTTGATATGCGGATATTTTGAGCGAAAGAACCTGGAGAACACCGTCGTAGTTGCCACTGACGTAGGACGAGCAAAGGAAGCGGAGATATACGCCAAGAGATTGCGGCTTGCGATGGCAATTATAGACAAAAGGAGATACGCCGACGATGAGAAGGCACAGGCTGCAAATATCATAGGGGACGTAGAGGGCAAGAACGCCCTGATATTTGACGATGAGATCCTGTCGGGCGGCTCGATTATAGAAGCCGTCAGGATACTCAAGGAATACGGGGCTTTAAGTATCATGGCCGGATGCACGCACGGGATATTTTCAGGCGAGGCCGTCTCGAAGATAGAAGCCTCTCCCATTGAGGAGTTCGTGGTGACGAACACGTTGCCATTCCCGAAGGAGAAGAGAATACCCAAGATCAGGGTACTATCTGTGGCCAGGCTCTTTGGAAACGCTACAAAGGCGATTCACCTGGGAGATTCCGTAAGCAAGCTGTTCGATGACGGATTCGGCTACGATCAGTTAAGTCTGGTGCTGTGATTTTTGCTAATAATCGTTATCAAATATGACTGAAGATAGAGATAACTATTCGGGTCACTGGTACAAAGATATCTTTGATCGGGATTACCTGAAGTATTGGCTTTCTGACGAGGTAAAAAGGAGATTAGACCGGGAGGCTCCCAGAGAAGTCGCTTTCGTAGAAGGAGCGCTTCAGCTTGAAGTGGGGAGCAAAGTTTTAGACCTGTGCTGCGGTCAGGGCAGACACGCTGTGGAGTTAGCCAAAAAGGACTACGATGTGGTGGGCGTCGATCTTTCTGCTAAGCTCCTGGAGGAGGCTCGAAAGAGGGCACAAAGAGAAGGAGTATCCCTCCTCATAGAACGCAGCGACATGAGGGAGATTACCTACTAAGATGAGTTTGATGCCGTGATCAATATGTTCTCAGCGTTCGGCTATTTTGATAGCGATCAGGAGGATCTAAAGGTCATCGGCAAAGTCGCAAAGGCGTTACGACCGGGCGGCAGTTTTCTCATCGACCTTATCAACAGGGACAGAGTTATCCGCGAGTTTAGACACAGGGATTGGCATCAGGCGGGAGAGAACAGCTGGGCTCTCCTCGAACGCTGTTGGGACACTCAAAAAGGAAAAGTCATCAGCAAGTTCACGATAGCCGAGCCCCACGAGATCACACACTACGAAATAGATTTGAGGCTCTACACTTACACGGAGATCACGGGAATGCTGCGGTCCTGTGGGCTTTCTCCTATAAAGTGTTACGGAGACTTCGAGAATGTACGATTCGACCTTGAGTCCAAAAGGATGATCGTGGTGGCAAAGAAGGTATACTGCTAATGTTCGGGAATTATATACCAAAGTTACCAGATTTCCCTTGACAAGACCACCCTTTTTCGGTAGATTAGTTACCAGAAAGAGGGAGGATTTAGGAATGCATAAGACAAACGGACACAAGAAGATCGGACCCGGACGGGCGCACCGCAAGGGCATCAGTATCATCGAGGTATTCGACATGTTCCCCGATGACGCAGCTGCCGAGTCTTGGTTCGAGGTGCAGCGGTGGCCAGAAGGCCGAATCTGCCCGGACTGCGGATCGCATCTTACCGAAGTTTCCGCCCACCGGGCAATACCCTATCGTTGCCGGGAGTGCCGGTCCTTCTTCTCGGTCCGCAAGGGCACCGTCATGGAGAGCAGCAAGCTCGGCCATCGAAAAAAGTGGGCCATCGCCCTCTACATGATGTCCACGAGCCTCAAGGGCATGTCCAGCATGAAGATCCACCGGGAACTTGGAATCACGCAGAAGACCGCGTGGCACCTCCAGCAGCGTATCCGCGAGGGCTTCCTGGGCAATACCGGCGTTCTGCTGGCCGGCCCTGTAGAAATCGACGAGACGTTCATCGGCGGGCGGGAGAAGAACAAGCGCGCGGACAAGAAGCTCCACGCGGGTCGGGGTACCGTCGGCAAGGCCGTGGTCGCTGGCGTCAAGGACCGGGAAACGAAGGAGGTCCGCGCCGAGGTCGTTCAGGGAACCGACAGGGACACCCTCCAGGGCTTCGTCGAGGACCACGTAGAACCGGACGCCCGGAAGTTCACTGACGAGCACCACGCCTACCAGGACCTCAGGAACCACTCGACCTGCAAGCATGGCGTGGGGCATTGGGTCAACGGCCAGGCCCACACCAACGGTCTGGAGAGCTTCTGGTCGATGTTCAAGCGTGGCTACCATGGCACCTTCCATCGGATGTCCGTCAAGCACCTGCACCGCTACGTCAACGAGTTCGCCGGGCGCCACAACATCCGCGACAGGGACACCTTGGAGCAGATGTGCCTGCTGGCTACCGGGCTGGTTGGGAAGCGGCTGCGATACCGGGATTTGGTGGCGTGATGGAAACAGCACCGGCGCTTCCAAGGTCAAACCGATCAAACTCCCCCTTCAGATATCCCGGCGGGAAGTTCTACGCCCGCAGAATGATACTTGAGGAGATACCTCAGCACGAGTTCTATTGTGAGCCGTTTGCCGGGGGAGGGAGTGTGTTTTTCGCTAAAGAAGCGGCGAAGGCATCAGTACTCAACGATCTAGATATCGAGGTCATAAACACGCTCCGGCATATACGAGATCGAGTAGAAGACTTGATTGGCCTACTTGACGGAATTCGGGCTACGAAGAAAAACCATGCCTACTACAAGGGCTATAAGCCAACTGACGGCCTTTCTCGTGCTGTCAGGTGGTTCTACCTCAACCGTACGTCCTACAGTGGAATCATGCGCCGTGAGAACTGCTATTGGGGTTACGGCCGCAAATATTCGATGTGTCCCAAGAACTGGCCTCCACACCTGCGAACAGTGTCCGACAAGCTGCAAGGCGTGGAGCTGACCACATTGGACTTTGAGATGGTTATTGATGCTTTACCTGATGGGGCTTTTGCATTTGTGGATCCGCCCTATTACGCATCCGACCAACAGAAGTTCTATGTCTGTCCGTTCACCATGGAAGACCATGACCGTTTACGCCAGTGCCTGAAGAGAAATGCAGATCGGGTCATGTTTCTACTAACCTATGACGACCACCCGGACCTGCGGCCTATGTACGAATGGGTCAAGTCTGTCAACAACAGGCAGTGGAACTACACGATCAACCGCACGGATGACCAACGCAACGGCACCAAGCTAAAAGACGGATTTCGAGGGTCTAGAAAAAAAGGGAGTGAGTTGTTCATCAGGAACTACCATGTCTGATACCGATGAAGTCTATCGGGTTTACAACGGTATCACCGAGTATTGCGAGACATACAATATTCCACGTGAAAACCTGCTCGACATACTGGAGGATCAGAAGGTTGTTCCGATGATTCGAGGAAAGGCTACGGAATACATTGGGGCAGCTGTGCTCAAGGAGGCCCTTGATCCGAGAGACTGGATCGTGGAAAAACTTAACCTGAATCCTCAGCTTGGAACCCATGACGAGGACGTGAGCATTACGTACAAGCGGACAGGTTGTCGACTGAAAGCAGAGACAAAGAACGCTGTGCGGGATCACTTCCGGCTCCGTGCGAAATCGATCAAGGTTCCGCACTTTAACGTCAAGTGCCACAAATCACGGAGCCACTTGAAGAAGGCGAGTACGACAAACGACAGATATGAGGTCGGAGACTTCGATGTTTTGCTGTGCAATGCGTCCAATGCTGTCTTTCAGGGTAAGACGTTGGACCGAGGCCTACCGCTTATAGACGACAACGAGGCGATTGAGTGGCTTAGAGGCTTCTACGATGTGGAGACGGAAGACCAACTCCGCCGAGCAGCATACGACGACTGGAGGTTGTGCTTGCCGGTCACAATCGCCTCTCCGGACGGAACCCTGCCACGCACCCCGTCGGTGTTGATGGAGAACGACCCAAACTGGTTCGGACTTGATCGCGTTGCGGCCAACCTTCGCACACTTATCAGTGGGGGATGACGATATGAAGAAACCCAACGACGAGTCCCACTCCGTCCGTGGCCCCGGTCGCCCGGAAAAGCAGGACATTAAGTTGCCGGCCAGCGCGGAGGAGATCGCCCGTAACATCTTCACCAACGCGAAACCGGTGGACCCGTCAAAGCGCGGCAAGACTACCGACGGCCAGAAAGGAGATTGAGAAGGTTGACCAATGGCCTATCGCAATGCGGGCGGGCTGATACCGAGTGACAACGGTTGGCGTGATTTGACGGATGATGCGATAGCTAGTAAATTGTTGTAAAGTCCAGAGTTACGGTACAAAAAAAGTGCCCGTCGGTTCGGAGCCGACTGGCACTTAAATACAAAAACACTCTTTACCAAGAGGAGGTATTTGTATGCCTCAACGTACGACTCCACAACCAGCGTGTCAAGCGTCATTTGTTGAATTCCTGGAAGGGTTCTCGGAAGGGTTCTCACGATCCCTCAAACCTTTCCAGGAATTAGCGGAAGTGGCCTCCCAAACTCCCGTTTTCAAGTTGTTCCGGGACGCGACTAGATCAATGGCGCAATTTCCTATCCCTGATTTACGGCCGACAGTAGAAGCGCTCTCGCAGACCACCACTGTGCAAGATATTCTTATTGGCTATCTGAGAAGTCCTACGATAGAGGGCACCGGGATTCAGTCATTCAGAGCCGCCATCTGGTAACTTTGGTATATAATCCCCTAATGTTCAAAGTGACCTCTATATGCGTTGGTGTGATGGTGGTTTTCCTGGCGTCGAGAGTTATCGCGCTACCTCCCGGGCGGCATCCAGTTCTCCTCTACGAAGAGGTTGATATTCCGGTCATCAAAGATAGGATCGAAAGGGAGCCTTACGCCTCGTGGTGGGCCTGGATAAAGGGAAAGTCCGATGAAGCTCTCTCCAAATCGGCAGGCCAGTTGGGGGATGAAAGGCAAAAGACGAGGTTTGCAAAGGCATTGGCGTTCGCATATATGATTACACAGGATTCGACCTACGCTCAGAAAGCAATAGATGTTATGAAGGCTGTGAAGTTCCCTCCCGGAGGGGGTAACCTGGGTGAGCCTCATGCCGAAGCAGAGGGGGCGGCTAACTATTTTGAGGCCTACGATATGCTGTATAATTATCTCAGAGGTGATTTGGACTCTGATGGGACTATAAGGGCGATAGCCGCAGAAGAGGCCGACAGGCTCTACGGAGGGCTTTTTGTACAGTTGGGATTCTTCAAGATACCCCTTTGGCAGACTCCTCACAAGGACAACTGGCATATCAGGGCTTACTCAGCACTCGGAATGGGGGCGATCGTTCTGTCGGATTACGTAGGGGAAAGTTCGACTCCCGACCAGTGGGACGAAAGGGCCAGATCAGTGGTTATGGAGACTATGGATTATCAGATAGATGCAAATGGAGGATACGCCGAGGGACCCTTCTACAGCCAATATGCAGCGGATATATATATGCCCTATCTGTTGGCTTTGAAGAGATTCTCAGGCGAGGACCTTTTGAATGATTCCAAGATCCACTCTATGCACGATTGGTCTTTGAATATAAGGTTGCCAGATGGATCGAGGCCAAACGTGGACGATGCGCATCTGTCGTATTTCTTCGGGAATTACCTATCCTCAGTTTATCCAGACGGAGCTGTGCACGCCTGGGACTGGGGTAACGCAAGAGATCTATATGCCGCCGACTTCTACAGGGTTGACGCAGTGGCTCTGTATGACGACAGCGTCCAGCCTCGGGAGCCTAATCTCAACGCGACGGTTTTTATGCCAGAAGCTGGCGACGCCGTATTCAGAAGCGACTGGTCGAGGGACGCTATATATATGCTCTTAAGGGGAGAGCACGGAAAGGCAAGGACTAACGGTCTTTCACACGAGCACCCCGACGGCACCAGCTTTATTATCTTCGCCTACGGAGAGATGTTAGCTCTGGACGCTGGATATATCGAGTTCGCACAGCACCACAAGGTCAACAAAGCGCTTAACCACAACCTCATCTTGGTCGATGGGAAGGGGCCTCCTCTAATCGAATTGTTGGGTAACGTTATAGGAGCAGGAGTGGATGCGACTATCAGTAACTTCTTCAGCACGAACTTCCTAGACTACGCGGAAGTGAAGGCAAGGTACCAGAATACGAATTTCGTAAGGAGCGTGTTCTTTGCGGATAATAAGTACTTCGTGATAATAGACGATATTGATGCTGGGGCGGTGCATGCGTACGAATGGCTTCTGCACGGCAACGGAGGCGGCACGAGTGGTGGGGAATTTGAATCCAGGGAGAAAGGCGTAAAATGGAGGATCAACGATGTGGAGCTTATAGCCTACATAGCAGCTCCTAACAATGCAAAGATGATCCTAGAGGAGGGAGGCACAGCGGGTGTTCACTCCTTCAGCTACAGGCAGGAGTTGACGCATACAGTCTTGAAGGCGAGGGCTTCGGGAGAAGATTTGAAATTTCTGAGCGTGCTCTATCCTAAAGCTGTAGATAGCGATGAGCCTGAGATCATCGCGCTGGCCGCAGAAGGAGGAAGAGGAGTAAAGGTGAATGAAGATGCGATAGCGTACAAAAATAGGGACTCGGCGGGTTTAAGCTTACATAGTTTAAGTGCAGACAACGATACCGTTCGGACAGATGGTGAAGCACTATTTGTTAAGTCGTCCCCGCGTCTGCAGCCCGCATTTGAACTGTTCGACAGAAACTCCTTCCCAGCGTGGCTCGGCTGGGGATCTGTAGGTAGATTCAGCGTTCTGGGCGGAAGATTCCTGAAAGTGGGATCTGACAGTCTATTTAGTTCATCGGAGAAGATAAGACTTGCGCTCGATGCGAATGAGCTGGAATCCTCATTAGAGGGATATTTTAGCGGTCAAAATCCCTTCAGTCTAAAGTTGTGGACAACGCTGGAACCAGATTCAGTCTATGTAAATGACGCGCCCCTGGACTTTTCCTTCTCTCCCAAAAGTGACATCCTGACCTTAAATCTTCAGGGACAGGGAACTCTAAAGATGGTCCTTATACCTGTCAGGAGCGATTTCAACAGAGACCGTGATGTCGGTCTCGGAGATTTTGTACTATTCCTCGATGTCTTCGGATCATCCGCCGGGACAACGAATTATAGTCCTATATTTGATTTAGACGAAGACGGTGAAGTCGGTTTGAGCGATTTTGTGATCTTTCTGGACGATTTTGGCAGCAGTTTATGAGTAACAGATGAACGGGGATGAGAGAAAGTGTCCCAATCTGCTGGACAGACAAGAATGTCTGTATTACCTGCGAAATTGTTTCGCTGCCTCCCGAGTGAGTAGGGGTCGCGATGACAGTATAGTAGGCTCGCAACGAAATTGCTTAGCTTCGACTCTTAGTCATTGCGAGAGGCTTATGACCCGAAGATAGGGCCTTGGGTATCCAGGGTTTGAGCCCATCTAAGCGGATCTGCACTATATGTTTTTCCCATTCGGACTTCTGCTCGGTAAAGAGGCTTGACCTGATAGGAGTGTCGGAAAAGATCGTTTTCCAATCGGTATTTGCGATCAGAGATTCTATCTCGTCAGGGGAATATCCTGAAGCGTAAAGCCCTCCCATCACGCTGCCCATGCTTGACCCAGCGATCATATCTATGGTTACATTCTCCCTATCAAGCGCTCTAAGCACAGCTATCTGAGCGCTGCCCCTTGCTTCGCCTCCACTTAATGTCAGACCGATTTGGGGTCTCTTGGATCCGGACTCGCCTGCGACCTGCCGTGTAAGAAGAGCGACTGGAAGGAGAAGTAATGTGATAATTAGAGCTATCATCGTGTGCATTGTGTGCCTCGGCGATTTCAAAGTACTCGCAGACAAATATATGACAAACTCAGAGATCAGTTAAGCCGCAAGATTCGTAATCTTTCTGTATCTTTGTATTTGTACTTTTACAGACTGAATTTCGATTCTTGACAAATCACAAAAAAACATTATCACTGCACCCATAGAAGTTGTCATCTGTTCCTAAGTCGCTGTTATCGTATAAAGAGGGTCCACATCAGTCATTTCCAGAGAGGACAGATCTGTCCTGCTTTTGATCTTCACTCTATACTGTCTGCAAGATAGCTTTGGTGGCCCTTCGGTTCGCTCTGGGCTTCGGCTGATAAGCAGACTTTTTACTTCTACTTTCAGTCATAAAAAGAGTCAAATGCCCGAACCAGACTCATCCTACTGTTTACTTTCTATTGACTTATAGGAGATCCTTTTCTATATTGTTATTGATACGTATTGAAGCAGAAAAAACTTTAGGGCATATTCAAATTAAATTTACAAGGAGGGGAATGGGCAATGATTACGCCTGTTATAATGCCAAAGTTGGGATTGACAATGGAGAAAGGGTCAGTGGCAGAGTGGCGCGCAAAGGAGGGGGAAAGAATAGCAAAGGGCGAGCCGCTCTTTGTGGCGACGACCGATAAGGCGGATATGGAGATAGAGGCCCCGGCATCTGGTATTTTGAGGAAGATCCTCGTTGACATGGACGTGGATGTGCCGGTGACCGAGCATATCGCGATCATAGCGGACGAAGACGACGATATAAGCGAATATTTGAAGGGAGCAGAGCCCGCGAAAGTTGAACAGACAAAAGAGGTCGCAGAGCCCGCACAGACGATAGTCCAAGAGGAAAAGGCTCCCGCCAAGAGCCCAGGAGGAAGGATAATTGCGTCTCCTGCGGCAAAGAGGATCGCGAAGGAAAGGGGAATAGATCTTTCCCTCATAGAAGGCACAGGCCCCGGAGGAAGGATTACTACTGAAGACGTGGAGAGATTCTCCCCCGAAGAAGCAGTAAAGATAAAGGAGGAACTAGTCCCCTTAACAAGAATAGAGGGTGTAGCAGCTGAAAGATTAACGGAGGCATCGAGGGATATTCCTCACATCAATCTCTTTATGGACGTAAATTGCGAAAGCATAGTCCAGATAAGAGTGGATCTGAGCCAAAAGGGGATCTCTGCCTCCTACAACGACATTATCGTCAAAGCCCTCGCCTCCACCCTGAGGGAGTTCCCAAGGGTCAATTCGATCCTGGAGGGGGTAAATATCAGGTTGCTCCCCGACATAAATATAGGGATCGCCACAGCTACAGATCAGGGTCTAATGGTTCCGGTCTTAAAAAATGCGGGCAGGATGGACATTGCTGGGATAGCACAAGAGACCGCCAAGTTGACAGAGTCGGCAAGGAGCGGGACATTGAGCCTAGACGACATAAGCGGAGGCACATTTACGATCACCAATCTGGGGATGTACGGCGTCAGCAGGTTTACGGCTATCATAAATCCCCCTCAGGTGGCTATCCTATCTGTGGGGGCTATAGTAAAAAGGGTGGTCGTAGTTGACGATAACACTTTCAAGATACAGCCTACGATGACTCTGAACTTAGTCTGCGATCACAGGGTAATAGACGGAGCCTTAGGGGCTAACTTTTTGAAGAGGTTGAAAGAAACTTTAGAGCAGTAGACAGTAGAACAGACATTCTTGTCTGTTCTGTTTAGACAGAATATCAGACAGGAATGTCTGACCTACCCTGCTGTATGGGGCAGGAGATGAACCTTCACAGGGGAAAAATAGGAAACAGACTTGTAGTAACCTTTATATCCTTCGTGACTTTGATTATAGGTTTAAGCGGCTGGTTGCTCTACAGGTCAGCCAGGAGGAATCTGGACGACGAACTCGGCACGAAGCTTATAGCCATAGCTCAGACAGTAGCCGTTCAGATAGATCCTGGCGTCCTTTTGAGATTGGAACCCGGATACGAAGAGAGCCGCACCTACAGGAATATACTGCGAAAACTCCAGAGGACCAAAGACGCTACGGATGTAAGAAAACTCTACATCTTCGACAGCCAGAACAGAGGCATTGTAGATAGCGATCCTAATGTTCCTATCGGGTATGAGTACGTGAGGCTCAAGTCCGACTTAAGGGAACTACGGTCTGTATGGAGCGGAAAAGCGGCTCACTCTGTCCTCTTTAAGGGAAACGACGGGAGATTTTACAAGACAGGATATGCCCCTCTAATAGATGATCAAGGCAAGACTGTAGCTGTCGTTGCGGTTCAGACGGGCGCGGCCTTTGTCCGGACGATAGAGAACTTCAAACGGAACGTCATTATGTTCGGGACGATAGCCCTCGCCTTAGCGATTGTAATTGGTCTTTTTTTGTCCAGGACTATAACAGATCCGATAGACAGTCTTGTGGAGGCAGCAAGGAGAATCGGAAGCGGGGACATGGAGACCCCTGTCCAGGTGGAGTCCAGAGATGAGGTCGGATACCTGGCTCTGTCTATGGACAGAATGAGAAAAGATGTAACAGAAAGAGATAACAGACTCAAGATGATGCTATCAGCGGTCGCTCACGAGATACGAAACCCTTTAGGAGGCATTGAGATATTCGCTAGTTTGATACAGGACGAACTTGAAAGTGGGTCGCAGGAACAGGAAAACGCAAAGAAGATAATAAAGGAATCAAGGAACCTCGACAGGATAATAACCGAGTTTTTGGATTTCGCCAGACCCTCCGAGCCTCAAAAGTCATCCGTATCGTTGAAATCGTTGATAGACGAAGCCTATTCACTAGTTTCGACTGAAATTGAGAACAAGAAGATAGATTTCAAGACTCAACTGAACGATGGCGAGGTCAATGTCTATGTTGATCCCGAACAGATCAAAAGGGCGCTGATAAACGTTTTCAAAAACGCAGTTCAGGCTATGCCAAAGGGAGGCTGTCTGACCGTAAGAGACGGTGAGACCACCCCTCGGGAGATAGAATCTAACGTAGACTCCGTCGGAAAATTGGCCTCTGTGCTTGTGGAGGACACAGGGCCGGGCATACCCGAGAAGGATATTGATAAGCTCTTTGAACCTTTCTTTACGACCAAGGAAAAGGGAGTTGGATTAAGGCTTTCGATAGTCAAAAAGACCATCCAGGACAACGGCGGATCGATAGAGGCTCAAACAGGCTCGAAAGGAGCGATCTTTCGCATTGATCTGCCGCTTTCTAAGAGATCATAGATGTAGGGGCTGGGTTTCCCAGCCATCGGGCGAGGTAACCTTCCCCCTACAAACTGTCTAGTAAGTATGAGCAATATACTGGTCATAGAGGACAACGACACGATGAGGGATGGAATATCCCTGATACTCCAAAAGGAAGGTCATCAGGTAACTGAGGCTCTCGAGGGTAAGGAGGGAGTGGAGACCTTCCGAAAGGGAAAGTTCGATCTTGTCATCACGGACTACAGGATGGAGGACATGGACGACGTCGAGGTGCTCAAAGAGCTCAAACAAATAGACGAAAACGTGGACGTAGTCCTCATAACGGCATACGGAACGATACCCATAGCTGTGGAGGTTATGAAGACAGGGGCAGCGGACTTTATTACCAAGCCTTTTTCTCCCGATGAATTTAAGATCAAAATAGATAAGGTCCTGCAATTTAGAGAGGCTAAGACCTTGGGGAGAAAGCTTGTCGAGGAGAACCGATATCTTAGGGAGGAGATAGAGGTCCGGTACAACTTCAAGGAGATAGTCGGAAGATCTCCTAGTATGATGGAGGTATTAAGCAAGATAGGAAAAATAGCGCGCACCGATTCCTCCGTTCTGATTCAGGGCGAAAGCGGAACAGGAAAGGAGCTTGTGGCAAGGGCTATTCACTTTCAAAGCCCCAGAAAGGACGGGCCATTTATAAAGGTCAACTGCGCCGCGCTTGCAGAAGGGGTCTTAGAAAGCGAACTTTTCGGCCATGAAAAAGGGTCGTTTACGGGGGCCTTAAGGCAGAAGAAGGGGAAATTTGAACTTGCAGAGAGCGGCTCGATATTCTTAGATGAGATAGGCGACATACCGCAATCTGTGCAGATCAGGCTCCTTAGGGTCTTACAGGAAAAGGAGATAGAGCGGGTCGGAGGCGAAAGAACTATTAGTCTCGATGTCCGAATTGTCGCAGCTACTAACAAGGATCTCAAGGAGTTGGTCTCAGAGGGCAAGTTCAGAGAAGACATCTACTACCGGCTGAACATCATTCCCTTAGAACTTCCCCCCTTAAGGGACAGGAGAGAGGACATCAAGGAACTGGTGTGCCACTTCCTAAACCTCAAATGTTTGGACATGAAGATAAAGAAGATGGGCATTGAGCCGGAAGCTATGGACATCCTCTCCCACTACGATTGGCCCGGAAATGTCAGAGAACTTGAAAACATTATAGAAAGAGCCGTAGTCCTATCCGACGGAGACACCATCAAGGCTAGCGATCTTCCCATACTGCTTGAGATTCCCCTCTCAAACGATTTCCTAAGACTCCCTAAAGAGGACATCCCTCTAAACGACGCCATTGAGAGCCTTGAAAGACAGCTTATAGAAAAAGCTATGGACAAGGCCTCCGGCGTTAAGATGAAGGCGTCCCAAATACTGGGGCTAAAGACGAGCGCCCTCTATTATAAGCTCGAAAAGTACGGGATGGTATGATTTTTGCGCTATATTTTTGACAGGTAGGGGTGAACCCGTATATTCGCCCAACATGGACAAAGTTACCCTGCAAGATCAATGTCGGTACAGGGTTTCCCTTCCCACGCGCGAGGCGCCGTGGCCGCTTTGTCAGGGAGGATGAGATGCAGCGAGCAAAGCCGGAAGTGCCGTAGGCCGTACAGACACGGTAGACAGATTTACATTCAGGAGATGACAGATCCTAATGATACGAACATTTACAAGGATATTAGGCTTCTCTTTGATACTTATCAGCATAGGAACTACTGTAATCTACGCAGACGACCAGATAGAGAGCCTGCAAATGGAAATCAGCAGGCTTGAGGTTCTAAAAGACAGCCTTTCCTCCGTGGATCGCAGCTTGATAGCACGAAGCGATAGCCTCTCTCATGTCATAGACCGGCTAAAGTCAAAGATCGAAGACCTAACGGGCGTGTTCGTCGAGTACAGACTCGAAAAGGAGCTCAGATACGCTCAAAAGATTGCAGAAAAGACACAGAACGTAAGAGATAAAATGAATTCTGTAGAGAGTAAATTAACAGATAGAAAAGCAAAACTAAGGGTCCTGTATCAAAAAGAGATAGACCTTCTGTTCATTCAGCTTAAGGAGACGGACTCCCACGAGGATAAAAGGCAACTGATAGACAAAATAAAAGAGTATTCTTCCGCCAAGGGGAGTCTGAAAACATCCGACAAATTTCCGGAACTTGGGGAAATCGGAGCTGAAGATATGGAGATCGAGCGGGACGATGGTCCAGCGGAAATAAGGGGAAAAGCTGATCTTTTAAGCGACATCGCCGACAAGCTTAGGAGGACTTTAGAAAAGATAGAAAGTAAGATGAAGGACCTATCTGAGGAGAAAGATGCGCGCGATAAGATGCAGGAATTTTCCGAGGAGATATCCTTCTTCGATGAAGACCTCTTCACAAGCAGAGCTATAGGTTCGACTTCAAAAGAGGTGGCATTGACCTCCGGAAGTGAAGGGGTAAAAGACAGGGGTGCAGATCCAACTTTTGTCGATAACGTGTCAGACGCTGAAGGTTTTGCCCCGAGTCTCCCGGAGGAACCCGCTCAGACTGAGAATGTGACCGAACTCTTTTCGGGTTCCTCATCAGATAGAGATATAGCTCCCTCAGGCGAGGTCCTGTCAGCTGCATTGGAAAATGTAGAGACAGAGATAAATAAGCTCAGAGATGAAAATGAAAGGCTCAAAGAGAAGTTTTCCAATTTGAAAGAAAGAGCCCGGAGGCTTTATCACATAGCCCGAGAAATGGAGACCGCACCGGAGAACAATAGGTGAAGTGGCGGGACCACTCCGTGCAACATCAGGCATTTGTACCCTTCATATTGCCCATTATCCTCTTGCTATTTTCCTCCTCCCCTTACGCTGGAATCTCCCACCAATCCAAAGGAAAGATCGGATTTGAGTACGATGACAACACCTTTGAGGATATAAGCGGCGGAGTAGGGGGCATTCTCCTAAGAACCTACATAAACAGCAAATTACAGATTCTCACCCTCAAAAGAGCATCTGGCTCTGTGAACTATCAGACAGGTGCGAAAAGATATATTTCGCCTCCCAATAGAAGTGGGCTTTCGGCTGGCAATCTGATAGTCAACGATCTGGATCTGAAGTTACGCCTGGGACTCCCTTTAAATGTGAACGCATTGGGAGGGGCGAGGATCAAGGATAAAAAGGTCTTCGGAGAAAGGGGAGAAAGGCTCTCCCCCGATGACGGCTATCTTTGGGGAACTGTATCCTTTTCGCTCAGCTTTCCTATCCTTAGGCCACTCGTAGGGACACTTACCTACGGCCGATCACTCCTGGACTTCGACAGCTTCGACGACTTCGACCGAAACGGGCACCAGTTTGATATCGGCATCGCATACAGATTGTCCAGAAAGTTCAAAGCCGGAGTACACTTCAAAAGGAAGGAACTCGACTTTGAGGGATCCGTCGTCCTGCCTCCCGAATCGGAGAACCCTTCACAAAGGAAGAGAGAGGACACGTTCAGCCAGGTAGGGGTCACATGCCAGGCGTACGTCCTCAAATCTCTCATCGACTTTGCATACTCCTATCAAAAAAACTCATCTATAAGCTTCGGAAGCTCTTATAGGAGCAACGTCTTTAGAGTTATCATCGTCAAGCGTGTACCCCTCGGCTCGACCGTTCAGGTCTATGCCAGGATACAGAACAGACGCTACATGGACAAGATAAAGCTCCCGGATGAAGCGGAGCCGCTCACAGACGAGGACGATCAGGACTCCCTCCAGATCAGAATATCCAAATCCCTTACCCCAAGATGGGACATCCAGACTCAATACAGAATCAACAGAGACGAATCCTCCCGAAAGACCGAGTTCTACACTAAGGGACTCTACTCTGTGTCCCTGAACTATTCCTTCTGAAGAGCGTCATTTTTATCAGAAATCTGATACTCGACCCTCAGATTTTTGAGGTTTGTCCGACTGTCAAAGCTTCTTTCGCCGCGGCTGCTTACCTGCTATTTCGCGCGACAGTGAAGTAATCTCCCTTATCTGAATGACTGATGGCGTCACGACGGGGGGTAAGGGATAGGATAAGACTTTTTACGATCACGGAATCGTCGTCTTAGTGTGTGGCACGAATGTTGCGTTTCGTTTTGTGCAGAGCAGCGACAATTCAAACTTTAAATCATATAAGAAGAGGTTAAAGACTGTGAAATTATGGATGCTGATAAAAGATATGAGCCTAATTATGCTTGTATCAGGGCTTATGCTGTATGTTGTCATCCAGATCGCCACTGTTCTGTTCTAACTTCAAGGAGCTGCCAGATGAAAAGGATGCTACTGTGTTTTGCGTGGATACTCGTTATTTGTGCACCGGCTCTTTCACTTGCTCGTTTAATGAGGAGGTGACATCATGTGCAAGATATTAAATTTCAGCTTCGTACTCTTCTTCTGCATCGGATTTACCCAATGCGGAGGGCATAATCCCCTCTCACCGATTTTGAATGAGGCGCGCGACTTAACTCCAGCCGAAAAGCGTCTGGTCGAATCGGACAACAGATTCGGCATCAAACTCTTCAAGGCAATTGTCAAAGAAGAAGACTCCAAGGTGACATTTGCACCAGCACCCATAGAGGATAGAAACGTCTTTATGTCTCCATTGAGCGTCTCTATGGCGCTGGGGATGACATACAACGGAGCAGATGGGAGCACAGGGGAAGCTATGCGCGAAACCCTCGAACTCGCAGGTATGACAATTCAGGAGATAAACGAGTCCTACAAAGGTCTGATAGAACTGTTAGCCAACCTAGATCCGAAGGTGAGATTTGATCTTGCAAATTCGATCTGGTATCGTCAGGGATACTCCTTTGAGGAGGCGTTCATGGATCTGAACAAGGCATATTTCGACGCCCAGGTGAGAGAGCTGGACTTCAGTGATGCGAGTGCCCTGGATATAATCAACGGATGGGTCGATGACAATACCAACGGGAAAATCGATGAGATCGTGGACAGGATCGATGCTCGTACGGTGATGTTTCTGATTAATGCAATCTATTTTAAGGGAACATGGACCTACGAGTTCGATGAAGAACTCACGAGAGACGATCTCTTTTTACCGCCCGACGGTTCCGAGAAATCGTGCAGGATGATGATGCAGGTGGGCAACTTCCAATATTTTGAAAATTCCGATTTTCAAGCCGTCGATCTTCCCTACGGCGACGGCTATTTCAGCATGGTCATCTTCCTTCCACGCACGGAGAAGGACATGAATTTCCTGATTGAAGAATTTAATCAGGAGAACTGGGATCTTTGGATACACAGCTTTTCCGAACATGATGGGACTCTGCAATTGCCCAAGTTTACTCTCGAATATGAATTGGAACTGAACAATGTGTTGCAGGCGTTGGGGATGGGAATTGCTTTCTCGGATCAGGCTGATTTTACCAAGATGTACAGACCAGGTGGTCTATTCATCAGCAAGGTTAAGCATAAAACATTTGTAGATGTAGACGAACAGGGCACAGAAGCCGCGGCAGTCACTTCTGTGGAGATACGTGAGACGGCAATTGGTCCCTCCGGTTTTTCAATGCGAATTGACAGACCATTTGTATTTGCGATTCGAGAAAATCGCACCGGCACGATATTGTTTATGGGCAGAATCGTTGCACCGACCTTGGGTTAATAGGAGGAGAGATACTACCATGTCCAAGATATTAAACTTCATCTTTGTGCTCCTGCTCTGCGTTGGATTTATGCAATGTGGAGAGGATAATATCGTCTCACCGATTATGAGTGAGTCGCGCGACTTAACCGCGGCTGAGAAGCGCCTGGTCGAATCGGACAACAGATTCGGACTCAAGCTTTTCAAGGAGATTATCAGAGGCGAGGAGGACAAGAACGTCTTCATCTCACCTTTGGGTGTCTCAATGGCGTTGGGGATGACCTACAACGGCGCGAATGGGAGCACAGAGGAGGCTATGCGGGAGGCACTCCAACTCGGAGATCTGACGATTCAGGAGATAAACGAGTCCTACAAAGGGCTGATAGAACTGTTAGCCAACCTCGATCCGAAGGTGAGATTTGATCTTGCAAACTCGATCTGGTATCGTCAGGGATTCCCCGTTGAGGAGGAGTTCATCAAACTGAACAAGGCATATTTCGACGCTCAGGTAAGAGGATTGGATTTTGACGATCCGAACGCGTCGGACATAATCAACGAGTGGGTCGATGCGAGTACTGACAGCAAGATTGAAGAGATCGTGCCGAAGGAGATCGATCCCAGTACGGTGATGTATCTTATCAACGCAATCTATTTCAAGGGCAGTTGGACCTACGAGTTCGATGAGAGCCTGACGAAAGATGATCTCTTTAGTTTGCCCGACGGTTCACAAAAGTCTTGCAAGATGATGAAGCAGGAAGGAGGCTTTCAATATTTTGAAAATTCTGATTTTCAAGCAATCGATCTGCCCTACGGCGGCGGCGACTTCAGCATGACCGTTTTTCTCCCGCGCGCAGGAAAGGACGTAGATTTCCTGATTGAAGAATTCAGTCAGGAGAACTGGGATCTTTGGATAAACAGTTTCTCCGAACATGAATTGACTCTGCAATTACCCAAGTTTACCCTCGAATATGACCTGACTCTGAACGATGTCCTGAAGGCGTTGGGGATGGAGATCGCCTTCGACCGCGACCGAGCCGATTTTACCAAGATGTATACAGGGCCAAGTCGTTTGTACATCAGTAAGGTGAAGCGTAAGACGTTCGTAAAGGTAAACGAAGAGGGCACGGAGGCTGCTGCGGTTACTGCCGTGGATATGCAGATCGATTCGGTGCTCCCTTCGATGCGTGTCGATAGACCGTTCGTATTTGTGATTCGGGAGAACCGCTCAGGGACGATACTCTTTGTGGGCAAGATCGTCGAACCGATTCTGGAGTCATAGACCAAATCTACAACATTCTTTCAAAACCACAAGGAGGACAAAATGAAAAGTGTCGCGATGAGTCTGATGATAGTCCTTTGCACCATTACTGCAGTAAATGCGGAGCTAATTTTTAAGCAAGATTTTGAGAACGGTCTTGCTGATTGGACCCCGGGCTTCGATCTTCCTGACGATCCCAACAATCCCGGCAATATAGTAGCATGGGAGGTCGTCCCCTCAGACGAGCAGGTATTCGCCGGCGATCGGTCGCTCAAGCTCTTCATAGACGGTCGGCAGGACGACGGTACGGTCTGGCTCGCCGGGGAATTTCCCTCCTACCCGACACAGAACACGGACGTCACAGTAAATTTTGGGAATTATATCGAAAAGTGCCCATCTCCTCTTGACTTCCCCCGGTTTAGGCACTATATTGTAAGTAGTCAAGAGGAGATGTTAAATGAGCCAACCTGCTCCAGGACGTTCCCACCGCAAAGGCGTTACCCTTCGAGAGTTGTTCCGCCGGTTCCCCGATGACAAGGCCGCCGAGGCGTGGTTCATGGAGACCCGGTGGCCGGACGGGCCGGTTTGCCACCATTGCGGTTCGACCAGCGTGCAGACCGGGGCCGCCCACAAGACCATGCCATTGCGGTGCCGCGATTGCCGAAAGAGATTCAGCGTTCGCACCGGGACGGTCATGGAAAGCAGCAAGCTTGGATTTCAGGTCTGGGCCATTGCCACCTACCTGCTGACGACAAATCTCAAAGGCATCTCCAGCATGAAGCTCCACCGTGAGCTGGGCATCACCCAGAGAAGCGCCTGGCACTTGGCGCACAGAATTCGGGCAACCTTCGAGGCGCAGCCTGACAAGGCTTCTTTCGCTGGCCCCGTCGAGATCGACGAGACGTTCATCGGCGGGAGGGAGAAGAACAAGCACTCCGACAAGAAGCTCCACGCAGGCCGGGGCACCGTCGGAAAGGCCGTGGTCGCTGGAGTTAAGGACCGGTTGACGAAGGAAGTCCGCGCCGAGGTCGTTCAGGGAACCGACAGGGAAACCCTCCTTGGCTTCGTCGAGGACCACGTAGAGCCGGACGCCCGGAAGTTCACCGACGAGCACCATGCCTACCAAGACCTCAGAAACCACTCGACGTGCAAGCATGGCGTGGGGCATTGGGTGGACGGACAGGCGCACACCAACGGCCTGGAGAGCTTCTGGTCGATGTTCAAGCGTGGCTACCATGGCACCTTCCATCGTATGTCATTCAAGCACCTGCACCGCTACGTCAACGAGTTCGCCGGGCGGCACAACGTCCGCGACAGCGACACCCTGGAGCAGATGTGCCTGTTGGCTACCGGGCTGGTTGGGAAGCGGCTTCGATACCGGGATCTTATCTCGTGACCACGACCGCAAGTAGGCCCCCGCGCGGATCGCAGAGATCCGCCTCGGCCGCGAAGAGGACTACATACTCCAGGGCCGGAGTTACGGTGCACTTCGCTCCGGCTGAATCTCTGTACGATGAATGGCCCACCCCCACATGCATCATATCCGACGGGCCTTACGGGCTGAGTGGTTATCCTGGAGACTTGACCACAATCGACGGACTCGTGGACTGGTATCGCCCGCACGTAGAAGCGTGGTCTGAACATGCAACGCCGGAAACCTCCCTGTGGCTCTGGAACTCGGAGATAGGGTGGGCGACCATTCATCCCCTTCTCGCAGAGCACGGATGGGAATATCGGTGCTGCCATATCTGGGACAAGGGATTGGGGCATATTGCCGGCAACGTCAACACCCAGACGCTTCGCAAGTTCCCGGTGACAACGGAAGTGTGCGCCCATTACGTCAAGGCCCCGAAGTTCGGAGGGATGTCGGCACAAGAATGGCTGCGCCACGAATGGCGACGCTCCGGACTCCCTCTCAGACTGGCCAACGAGGCTTGTGGCGTCGCCAATGCGGCCACTCGCAAGTACTTGACTGCGGATCACCTGTGGTACTTCCCGCCCCCCAAAGCGTTCCAAGGGCTTTGCTCTTTCGCTAACGAGCACGGAGACCCTGCGGGCCGTCCCTACTACAGCATTGATGGACGACGGTCCATGACTCCAAATAAGTGGGCTCGTTGCCGCGCAAAATTTCACTGCTCCGTGGGGATCACCAATGTCTGGCGCACCCCCCAGGTGGCGGGTGCTGAGCGCGTCAACGGCACGCGCCAATCCATGAGATGGAAGTACATGAGTCTCCACGGCAGCCAGAAACCTCTGTCTCTGGTCGAGATCGCAATTGAGGCCAGCACCGACCCCGGAGACGTAGTGTGGGAACCCTTTGGAGGACTCTGCCCTGCGGCGGTATGTGCGGTCCGCTTGAGTCGGTTCGGGTGTAGCGCCGAGATCGTCAGAGAGTTCTACAAGGCGGCCTGCGAGAGACTCAAGAATGCCTGATCCGCCGACACCCCCGTCAATAGTTGAACCCACCAATTGGGAGCATTTCGATCTATACCGGCGGGTCAAGAATGCACTGTATGCGGTCCCCGATCGGTTCACCACTCCGACGAACATAGAAGGGCTACTCGTCACAGACATTTTCACCCTCAACGCAGTCCTGAGTGCATCCATCGAGGAGTCCGTTGTAAACACCCTGAATGCCCTTCGTCCTGTTTGGGACCATGACTCCAACTACCAGACCTACTCCTTTGTCCGTCAACCACAAACCTTCCCGGACGTTGTTCTGCGGACTGTCGACAACGGCGCAAAGCCCTTGATGGGAATCGAACTGAAGGGGTGGTATCTGCTCGCACGCGAAGGCCACCCCACCTACAGATTCGCGGTAACCGAGAAAGCATGTAGCCCTTGGGATCTACTCGTAGTCATTCCTTGGGTCCTGTCCAATGTCCTGGCCGGATCACCTGTTCTTTTCCGGCCATTCATTCGGCCGGCCGTGTTCTGCGCACAGAAGAGGAACCATTATTGGCAACATGAGCGCCAGGCAGCCGGCGGGAACACGGGAATTAACATTCCCTCTGAAGTTCATCCGTATCCCACGAAGAGAGATCATATCTCAGACAAGCCACAAAGTGACTCCGGTGGAAACTTCGGGAGACTGGCGCGATACGGGATCATGGATGAGTACATAAAGAGCATGCTGGATGATAAGGTTCGTGGTGTGTCTGTCCGTAAATGGCTGGAATTCTTCAAGAAAGAGGCATAATGGGAAAATCCAACGACGATTCCCACTCCGTCCGTGGCCCCGGCCGCCCGGAAAAGCAGGACATCAAGTTGCCGGCCAGCGCGGAGGAGATCGCCCGTAACATCTTCGACAACGCCAAGCCGGTAGATCCGTCGAAGCGGCAAACCAACCAGAACAAAGAGAGCAAGTAATGGCAGTATCGATTTACGATTTAATCCGACAAGCCATTCTCAACAAAGAGCAAGTCTTTGCTACCTACGACGGACATCGGCGGGAAATGTGCCCTCATGTGATTGGAACAAAAAATGGCAGAGAACAGGCTCTTTTTTACCAGTTCGGAGGAAGCAGTAGATCGGGGCTGTCAATTGACCCTCGAAAAAACTGGCGGTGCATTCCCATCAACGGCCTAAGCGCCGTATCAGTGCAGAAGGGAGAATGGCACACAGGGCCTAATCATACTCGTCCACAAACGTGCGTAGACGACATTGACGTCGAAGTCGCCCTTTAGCTAAGGCGTACTCTTGCTGCGATTCTTAAAGTCGCCGTATTCCTTAGCCCTTTCTTCCGCATTTTGCCCCGTAAATCGAGCCATATAGCAGTTCCCTTCGTCCTCATAGTCAATCGTCTCTGCGATCCATTCTCCTGGGTAAAACTTGCACTCCTGAACTTCGTAAACTAATGAGCTCTCCATTTGAGGAGCTTCTGGGGCAGTCGTAGTCATTGAGTTATCCTCCTGCTGGGAACTTTGGTAGATAATCCCTTTTTTTACCGGTCGCCGTCCGAACCTGCCGATAGCCGCATGAATGAAGACCAAGTGATGAATGATTTTCTATGGGGAGTTCAATCATGAATCAGCACAAACCCGATAGCCGTCCCACAGTAGAGATTCCGCCGCAGGACCACCAGCCGAGCAAGGCGGAGCTGGAGGAAGAGATCAAGATTGACGCTACGCCGGAGGAGGTGGCACGGCAGCTGGTGCAGCCAGTGGTGGCAGTGGAGCGGGAGGAACCGAAATGATTGTCAGCCTCGAAAGTGTAAGCTACCAGCAAACCGAGGCGAAGGTGGTATGGGCTTTCCAGTCTCATGACAGCGAAATGTTTCGGCTATCTGTTCAAGTAAGACTTGCCGATCTTCCTCCAGCGCAGCTACACGAGAATACAATTCGCGTAGCGCAGAAAGTGCTGATTCTTCGCTTGGAGGAGATTCTGTCAAAGCTTCAGGAACAGCCGGAAGAGTAGTTGCGCTCATGCTATAATAGATAGGAAATTTCAGCACGTCTGGCAAGGTGGCGCCTGACTACCCGCCCGTGGGCACTTTGCGATATAATCCCCTAAATTTTCGGTTCTGGAGTCCGTTTAAGGGCGGCTTTAATAATTTAGCCTCTGTGGTCGGCTATATCGGGCCGAAAGAGCCGAGGGCTGAGAGAGATTTTCAACTCCTGGCTCCAGTTGTCGAGGTGGGCGAATGGGATCTGCTTTCCTTTTCATTCTCAGTGCCGCCCAACAGGCCAGAAAGCGTCTGGGTCGCCGTGGGATTTACGGTCACGTGGGAGTCCGAGCAGACTTATTACATAGATGATGTAGTTGTGGAAGTCAGCGGTTCTCAACCGACGGCTGTGGAGGCGATCTCCTGGGGACAGATTAAGAGTAAGAGCCGACGGTAGACGGTTACAATTGAAGATCGGTTAAGGAGAAATAATATGATCGCCGGCATCAACCATATAACACTGTCCGTCAGGAATGTAGAGGAGTCCTTTGTCTTCTACACTCAAGTTTTGGGGTTTCACCCCGCGGCTAAATGGCCCAAAGGTGCTTATCTATTGGCCGATGACGTCTGGATTGCTCTCGTCCTGGATCGACATGTCCGAGAGAGCGTGCTTCCCGAATATACACACATCGCTTTTACCGTCTGCCCTCAGAGCTTCGAAGCTCTGAGTGAGCGCATAACGCTTTCTGAGGCAGAGATTTGGCAGGATAATTGGACTGAAGGGGCATCTCTTTACTTTTTGGATCCTAATGGGCATAAGCTGGAGATTCATGCGTCTGACCTCGATACCCGAATAAGAACAGCAAAAGAGAGTCCGTGGGAAGGGTTGAAGTTCTATGTTTAACCGGCAATGTGCAATCGTAAGATTGGAGGTCGCTAAGATGAAAAGAATGCTACTATCTTTTGTGCTCATTTTCCTCATTTCTACACCGGCCCTCGCACAGGCCCCGCGCATAGACGTGGTATTCCTTTTAGATGCTACAGGGAGCATGGCGGACGAGATAGCCGTGGTCAAGGGTAAGATCAGGGATATAATCACCGAAATCTCTCTTGGTGATCCCGCTCCCGACGTCAGGTTCGGAATTGTAGCCTACAGGGACAGAGGAGACGAATACGTGACCAGGTCATTCCCGCTCACAAGAGACCTCGATTCTATCGTGGAGAATTTAGAATCCATAGAGGCCGCCGGAGGTGGCGACTACGAGGAGAGCCTCAACGAGGCCCTGCACGTGGCCATAAACCAGATAAATTGGGACCTTGATCCCCAGACGGTCAAGATCATCTTCCTGATCGCAGACGCTCCGCCGCACACAGATTATCCCGACGACTACGATTACTGGGACGAGGTACCTATAGCTCTGGAGAAGTTCATTATTGTCTATGCCATAGGAGCCAGCGGGTTGAGTGAGGAGGGAGAGAGGATATTCACGGAGATAGCTGAGGGCACGGAGGGGACTTTTCAGTGGCTCACATATCAGAGGGAATTTGTCGATTCTGAAGGAGATACGGTGCTCGTCGTCACAAAAGGACGGGAAACTTCCTACACCAAGGGTGACAGCACGTGGGTACCGTCGGAAGGAGAGGTCATATTCGCTGGAGAAGGACCAAGTGAAGGAGACGTTGTAACCGTAGGTGGAGAGCCAGAGAGGGGAGGAGACGGCACCGCAGGTTCCGCTGGTACCTCAGCGGGAGCTGCGGAGAACAATCTGGATGCGCTGGTGACGGAGACCATCAAAAGGGCGGCTGAGGAAAGAGGGGTAGAATACGAAGATCCCACGGCTGTCGAGGAAGAAACGGACACAGGCACATCGATACCAGAGCTATTTACGCTCGGAGAAAACTTCCCCAATCCATTCAACCCAGCGACCGTGATTCCGTTCTCCATAGCCTCAAGTTACGGATTCTCTGTCAGATACGAGCTATCGGTCTACGATATACTCGGGAAAAGGGTCAGAACTCTCTTTGAAGGGGGACTTTCCCCCGGAGAATACACTGTCGGATGGGACGGCACAGACGAAGGAGGTAGGCAAGTCTCAAGCGGCATCTATCTGTACCGTCTCAGGGGATTGGACGGCTCGTTCTTGCAGGCTAAAAAGATGATACTGGCAAGATGAACGGAGGTGACTTGTAATGAGATTCATTATGATTATGATTTCCATTCTCGCATTCGCAACATCTGTCTTTGCCGACGGCATAATACTACCTGAGCCTTGGGTTGACATCTCGATCAAATATCACAGGGTCGAAGTCCAGATAAGGGATCAGGCCACGACCACGTTCATAGATCAGGTCTTCATAAACAACGCCAACTTCGACGTCGAAGGGATCTACATGTTTCCCATCCCCGAAGGGGCGTCAATATCGGCATTCTCCATGTTCGTGGATGGAGAGCCTTTGAACGCCGAGATCCTTCCTGCCGACGAGGCGAGAAGGATATACGAGGATATAGTCAGACAGAGAATCGATCCGGCGCTCCTGGAATATGCAGGGCAGGGCGCATACAGGGCCAGGATCTTTCCGATCCCCGCGAACGGAGAGAAGAGGGTTCAGCTCTCCTACGACGAGATCATAGAGAGAGAGAATGACGTTTTAAAGTACACATATCCTCTTAACACGGAAAAGTTCTCGTCCAAGCCCTTAGAGGACGTGTCCGTGAGCGTGACGATAAACTCCACAGATCCTATTAAGACCATCTACTCGCCGTCTCATGACATTGCGATCATAAAGTCGGACGGCCACAATGCGCTGGCCATCTACGCCGATGAGGACACGACACCCACACAGGACTTCGTCCTCTACTATACCATATCAGAGGACAATGTGGGGATCAATCTCTTGACATTCAGGGAAGAGGGTCTGGACGGATTCTATCTGTTGTTGGCGTCGCCCAAGGTGGAGATAGCAGAAGATGAGATAGTAAATAAGAGGATGATATTCATACTCGACACGTCGGGGAGCATGAGCAGAGATAACAAGATGGAACAGGCAAAAGAGGCGTTAAAGTTCGTTCTGGACAACCTTAACGCTACGGATGAGTTCAACATCGTGGCTTACAACACGATAGTGTCGGAGTTCTCTGATGTCTCCCTGCAGGCCACGCCGGAGAACGTTGGGGAAGCCAAGGTCTATGTGGAGGGACTAACATCCAACGGCGGGACGAACATCAACGGTGCGCTGATAAGAGGACTGAGCTTTGTGGGGGAGGACGACCTGACAAATATGATGATCTTTTTAACGGACGGAAAACCCACGATTGGGGTCACAGAGGACGAACAGATCATAAGTAACGTCCAGAACGCCAACACACAAAACGTCAGGCTATTCATCTTCGGCGTGGGATACGACGTCAATACCATCCTTCTGGACGCCCTCTCAAGCCAGAACAGCGGTATATCGTCCTATGTGACACCCGAGGAGGACATCGAAGTCGAGGTTTCATCGTTCTACAGCAAGGTCAGCAACCCCGTCCTTTCCAATCTGGTTCTGGATTTTTCGAGCATCAGCGTCCTCGACTTCTACCCGCAGGAGCTCCCTGATCTGTTTAAAGGCTCACAGATAATACAGTTGGGACGCTTCAGGGGAGATGGAACTAACGCAGTGGGGCTGTCGGGAGACGTAAACGGAGCTCCGCTGGTCTTCCAAATGGAAGTGGACTTCCCGGTTTTTAGCCTGGAGAACGACTTCATACCGAGGCTCTGGGCCACACGGAAGATCGGGTTTTTGATGAACCAGATAAGGCTGCACGGACAGGATCAGGAACTTGTGGACGAGATAATCGCCCTATCTAAGGAATACGGCATAATCACCCCCTACACGTCCTTCCTGATAGTCGAGGACGAAGTCCCGCCCACCTTTGCGGACAACTTTACAAAGGAGAGCGGAGTTGAAGCCGTAAGGGCTTCTGACGCTGCTGCTGACTATAGTAGCGCCTCCAACGCCGGGGGAGTCCAGAAAGAAGGCGTGAAATACGTGGGGAATAAGACGTTTTTCTTGAGAGACGGATTCTGGCAAGACAGCCGCTATACAAAGGGAGATCCTGCACTCGATTTCCGCTACGGAAGCGAAAGATATTTTAAGCTAATAGCTCAAAAACCGGAGAGCGGGCGCTATCTTGCAATAGGAACAAACGTCATAGTCAACTTTGAGGGACAGACCTACAGGATAGGCGAAAGTATAACGGCAGTGAAGGAAGAAGGTAACGATGAATCGTCCCTTCCCGATCAGTTCCAACTGGATCAGAACTTCCCGAACCCGTTCAACCCTACGACAACTATCCGATTTACAGTGCTGCCAGAAGATTCACCAGACGTGAAACTATCCGTGTATAATTTGTCGGGACAGAGGATAAGGACACTTATCTCCAGCAAGATGGAAATCGGAGAGTATGCAGTTACGTGGGACGGGAAAGATGAGGTTGGAAAAGAGGTCGCAAGCGGAGTCTATCTCTACAGATTAGATGTAGATAAGGACAGGTTCATCCAGACAAGGAAGATGGTCTTGATGAGATAGACCCCTTTTGAGTGGAGAGTATTACAAGAGCCGAAGATCAGTTGTTGAGGGCTTCGGCTCTCTTAGTTTGCTATATATCTCTCGACGATCGAGTATCCCTTGAAGAGATGCGATTAAGGTTCGTTTGATATATCTTCTACTCTGTCAGCCCACTCTGTCAAACCCACATAATTTGAGTGTGGATACCTTCTTGGTCTTCAGATCGGCGGCACGGATCACGTGGTTATTGGTGTCTGCGATATAGAGTTTGTCATAGGCCACACTTACCCCGGACGGTTCATCGAAGGTGGCTGAATCGCCATCGCGCAGGCCCTCTTCGCCTGTCCCCAGGAAGGTCACTGCGCTTTTTGTGCGCGGAAACACCTGTTTGATCTTGTTGTTGTAGGTGTCCGCCACAAAGAGAACGCCAGCGTGATAGACAACGCCCAGGGGATGCTGCAGACGAACGTGCTCCCCGCTCCCATCTTGGTCGCCGAATTCGAACAGGTCGAGGCCCACGATGGTCTCAACGCGGCCATTTGGATCCAGATCGGCGGCGCGAATTGAGCTGACTTCGCTATCGGCAAAGTAGAGTTTCTCACCGTCGGTGGTGATGCCTGAAGGCTGTGCCAGGGCAGAGGCGCGCAGGGGTCCATCGGTCCTGGCTTCCTGTCCGCTGCCGGCGTAGGGACCGATTTCGGCACTCTCTAAATCCATCTTCCAGATCTGGTGCGGTCCAGCCATGGCGATATACAGATAACCGTCGTGCACTACGAGGTCCCAAGGCGAGTTCAGCGCCACGTCTACCCCAACGCCCCAACTGTTAAATTGCCGCGCCTGCACTCCCGTCCCGGCGATGGTGGCGACGGTTCTGCTTTCCAGATCCAGACTTCGGATAGCGTGATTTTCCGTGTCCGCTACATAGAGGATATTACCGTCCGGCGCGAGCGCCATGCCCTGCGGGTGGTTAAAGGCCGCCTCTTGAAAGCTCCCATTATCCAGTCCGATCGCACCGTTCCCGACAATCTCCTCTATCGCCCCATCCAAAGAGGCGATGAGGATGCGGTTGTGATTAGAATCGGCTATGAAAAGCCGCTCCGATGCCTCGTCTGCCAGCACTTTGCCGGGGAAGGAAAGGTCGGTCGCTGACTCCGTGTCGGTCGCCGACCCCGCGGTCAAATCGGACAGGCGCTGGCGCTCCAAATTAAATCTGATAGGCTCACGGTTCAGGATCCCCTGACCCTCGAACTCCTGAATCACCTGCCCGATCAGTCGGTCAAACGCCTCGTAGATGCCTTCGCCCGGCAGATATCCTACCACCTTCCCAACAGGATCGATCAGATAGAGAGTCGGCCAGGAACGCACACTGTACTTTTGCCAGATGACCATATCCCTATCGTTTACCACGGGGTGCTCGATCTCATAGCGGAGGATCGCCTGGCGGATATTGTCCGTCTCCTTTTCGGTGGTAAATTTGGCCGAATGTACTCCAATGACGACAAGCTCGCGGCTGTATTTCCGTTCAAGCTTCTTCAGATCAGGCAGGACGTGCATACAGTTGATACAGCAGTACGTCCAGAAATCCAGCAGGGCTACTTTCCCGCGAAGCGCCTTCAAAGTAACCGGGTACTCGGTGTTGAGCCAGTGCATCCCTTCTGGGAAATCAGGAGCGTCCACTTTTTCCGCATAGTCTGCCATCCAAGCTGTCTCCCCTAAACATTTTGGCCTATCGCATCCCAGTACATCAGCTCGTACGCTTGCAGCAGTCGCGCGGCGCGGACGATCAGGGCTGGAGCGATTCCGCGGTCGAGTCCGCCCTGAATGACCAGCAGTGCTTCTTCTTCAAAGGGCGGAAGATTGGCGAACCGGTCGAAGAACTCCACGTCCGCCTCAAGAAAATCGTACTGTTCTGTGAGTGCCTTGCTCATTCGCCCGCAGTTGGCGCCCCACGCAGCGAAGTTGAGAAGGAAGGCGGCGGCGAGTTCCGCGTCGGAGCCGTAGAGCGAAAGCCATGCCACAAACGCGCAGTAGGCGTGACCTCCCGGCAGCGGTTCAAACGCTTTCAGAGCTCCCTCGGTCATTCCCAGCGCTGCTCCGAATTGCAGGAGCTCCTCAAAGGCCGCAGTTTCCCCCTCGAGCACTCCCAGCAAAAACCTCCGGCTCGGCAGATGCCCGTGCCGGGACACTAACTGTGCTACACTTCTCAGGTCGCTCCCGATGACGTGATACTGCTGTCCGGCGAAGACCTTTAAACTCTTGCGTTTAACCTGTCCCTTGTCCAGGGCGTCGAGATAAGGATGATGTAGGATTCTCCCTTCAAGAGGTTTCAAATCAGAGCGAATCTGTTCAACAAGTTGACGGACGTCGCCCACAGAAGTCACCTCTCTCCGAATAGCACCAGCGCCGCTGTGTAGTTGTGGGCATAGTTGCGACCGCCCACCGGGGCAATCTCTCCGTTGCCGAAAAAGCCGGTCAGGGGCAACTCCCCGAAGAACTCCTTGATAACCCCCAGGTCGTGGTTGGGTTGTCCGTAAAGCCCCGCACCCCGTCCCAGACAGTTGAAGCAAAGACCGAAGTGCAACTTTACCCCCTGCGTCTGCCCGAACAGGCCAGAGACCATCTGGTGCATGTCGCTACGGGCAGCGCGGGCGTCCCGGATTTGGAACTGGGCAGTTTGACCTTCCTGCACCAGTTGTGCCACTGCTGTGCCTTGCGATTTCGGGTCCATTCCAATAATGTTGCGCACCAGGAAGTCACCCCACCTCAGAGACGCGTTCTCTTCCATAGCGATTCCCACAAACAGATTATGCGTCGCCCGCTCCCTCTCATCATCGGGGAGCTCCTGAAAGACCTCTTCCAGCATCTCCAGGGTGGGGCGGCCGTCTATTTCCAGGATGAGGTTCCCTTCACAGTGGGTGATGAACCCCGGTTCCCCGATAGGTTCACAGCCCTGCGCCACACCGACGTGCGTGGTGAACTGGCCGCCCCAGAGGACTCCGGAGATCCCATGAACCTCGATGTCAGTATTGCACCACTGGAAGGTCTCCCGTTGGACCCCCCCGCCCGATGCCGCTCCACCCACAATAGGCAGCGTGCCGCCATCGCGCTCAATGTGCTGCACTAACTCATTGGCCCCAACGCTGAGGACATCCGGGAGTATCATCATCAGCGGATGCGCCTTTTGAGAAGGATCGGCAAGGTTGCGGATATCGGCGGCGGGCAGAGCGGCGTCCCTGGTATCTGGGTTCACAGATACTAAGAACGGTTCGACAGACATGGCGTCCGACCTCACTGCGAGCACGGCGATCCCCGGCTGACGTTCGAACTCCCCCTGGGTCGTCAGCACTCCCATCCCGCTGCACCCGACCAAATTGCGGGCGCCCGTTACCGTGCTGACAGTCGAAAGCATCTCTCCGTAGGCGTTTCGGTAGTCCGTAGTGGCAAACACAACTGCCAAGTCAGCTCTATTCACACCTGCCTGATCCAGGGCGCTCTCTGCGGCGGTGCGGGCGGCAGCCTCCGCTGCCTCCGATCCCGAATATCCGACCCCTGCGTGTGTCATGACAATCACAGCCTCAAAGTTGTGCAGTTGAACCTTCTACAAAGATGCTAAGTTTGTGTATTGTGCCTTCGTCGTTAAACCTTCATTGGCACTGTAGGGTAATAGTGATGGGTAAAAGTAGAAAAGCTGCGGCATGTGTTAGTCATCCCAGGTTTACGTCGTGCTGGCGTGCGCGATGAAATCCCTCCAACTGGCTGTTAGCGTTGACAATGGATTCCAACTTCTGAATCAGGGTGTCTACCTGACCTCCGAGCAGGGCAAAGTAGAGTTCGTCATCCTCCAGCCCGGTATAGACCCGATTGCCGATGCAGCCGAGGCTCGCCACGCTTCGCTCTGTGCGCAGGACCTCAGGGATTGCCGCGCAGGTCGGACGCCCCATCATCGCGCCCTCGGCGCCGATCCCTGCGGCGTGTGCTGCCTCTGCAAGGAGCATCACCTGCTTGGCATTGCCGCTGACAAGTACAACATCCGGTTCTAAGGGCGCATCAGCGAGCGGGGCGTAGATGGCGACGCCGAACCCACCTTCCCGTCGCGGAATTGCTGCCACTTCCTCAGGGAGGAGATAGTCAAGATCGGCCATCGTCCGTACAAGTCCCTCGAGTTCCTTCTCCTGTGCCGGTGGAAGGTCAATACCGTGCGTGTGTGCGCCGATGGGGCAGTTGAAATGGTCCGACGCTTCCGTGTAGAAGATCTGACCCTCGGCTGCGTGCTTCCAGTAAGCGCAGCCTGCGGGCGCGGAGGATGAGATCCTGAGGACATTTTCCGGAGGAGTCGCCCGGAATGCCAGCGCGATCGGAGCCATTCTCAGCCCCAGAAGATCCACGAGCTGCTTTGCTGCCTTTATACTATCCATCACGCAATCCTTTCTCCTTTTAAATTGAAATAGTTCTCCTTAACTCGTCACAGGTGCTGCAACGCTTGATCGTCGAAACGCTCGATGTGGTGATAAGGACAGGGGGCGTCGGTGCTGTGGATCAGAAAGGAGCGACCTGCTCCTCGGTGGGTTCCGCTCAGCAGTACCACGGTTCGGTCAGGTAGGGGATCGGCGCGCGCTGTGGCCACCGGTCTGCGTACGTTATAGGTCCAGGACTTCTTGATAGTGACTGCTCAGTCAGATTCCAGATCTGAGAGAATATCTCGTCTCTTCCTTCTCCCTGCGCCGCTGCCGACTCGACCAGCGCCTGAATTTCCGCCTGCAACTGGTCGACCTGAGGGTCTGCGTGATGCCAGGGATAGATGAGGGCAACCTCATCAAACGGTCCCACCATCTCTCGCACTTCGGAGAGCTCCAGCAGCTTCGAACCGGCGGGGATCAACAGGCGAATTGCAAGCTGGATGGGCGCTACGTGATCGATCAGATCCAGCTCCGCCAGAAGTGACAGCAGATCCTGGTAGCCCTCGACCGAGGTCCAGGGTGTAAAAGATACGAAGGTCGGGTTTAAGATCAGTCCCTCCTCCCGAAAGAGGTGGGCGACCCGGACAAAATCGTCCCGGCTGTGACCCTTATTAAGGAAGGCGAGCACGCGGTTATCAATCGACTCTACAGCGCTTGTGACAAAGAGGCATCCGGTCTCTCGCAGCGTAGATAGGTGCTCTCTATACTTAAGGAGATGTTCAATTTTGATGGTCACGTCATAAGTCAAATGCGGGTGTTCGTGGTGGAGAGAACGCACCAAGGCCAGGGAATGACCTATGCCGTTGAAAAAATCGGGATCTCCAAACGTGATGTGTTCCGCGCCAGCGACGACCTGTTGCCTGACGTCCTCCAGCACAACGTCTCTTTGCACGATGCGGAACTTGCCCTCATAGACCGGTACGATAGGGCAATGGCGACACCGATGCTTGCAGCCTCGACTGGCTTCCGTATACCCCACTGTTCTGCTGTGACCATTGCCCCGGTTCAAGCGCGCATATTTCGATAATGAAACAAGGCCCCCTCGATCCGGGACTAGAAACTTTTGCTTGGCCAGCGAGATGAGGGGTTCCGGTTGGGGAACCCCAACAGCTGCGGCTGGTCTTGCGGAAAGACGCTGCACCAGACTTACCAATCCCGATTCGTACTCTCCGCCCAGTATGGTGCCCGCACCAAGAGAGCGCAGGAAGGATTCGTTCATCGGCGCATAGAGACCATAGAAGCACAGATGCGCTGCTGGATTGAGCGCTTTTACCCGATCAATGACCAGTGTGCCGATCCGCGTTGCTGTGTGCATCGGCAGATAGAACGCCACCACTTGAGCAGCACAGATCGCCTCCTCGTTTAACTCCTCTACGGCCAGGTCCAGGCAGGTTACCTGTGCTCCTGCCTGTCGGAGCCAGGCGGCAGGGGAAGCCAGACCAAAGGGCTGCCGACCCAACTCATAAGTGGATATCAGCGCGACACGTATCATAGACTCATTCTAACTGTCAAGTCAGCAGGACAAGCGACTCTCCAGATGTTTTTCTGGAGGCAGCTCTGGATCGTTTCAGGGACCTACGCCAGAGGAGACTGTCCACCCTCACCTTTTGAGGGCTCATAGTAAGGGTTATTGCCGTCGGCATGATCGGTCTTGTCAATGATCTCCCGGATTTCTGGTACCGCTTCCTTGATCATCACCTCGATACCCTGTTTCAGGGTCACGTCAACCATTCCGCATCCCTGACAGCCGCCGCCGAGGGCTATGTAGGCAATATCGTCCTTCACTTCAAGGAGCGCGACGCTACCTCCGTGCGACGCCACGGCAGGATTGATCTGATCGTCTATCACCTTCTGGACGGCCGCCGCCCTGGGATCTGCCCATAGGGAGTTGGGGTTCTCGATCTTAAAACCACTCTGCTGTGTATCCTCGATATAGTCTATGGTCACGCCTTTGAGGTTGGGTGCGCTTTCAGGGTCCACGAACACATTGAAACCGTCAACCTCGAGCACGATGTCCTCTGCGCCCTTGTCCTCCTCCTTTTCAAACTTGAGATCGTACTGGAATCCACCGGGTCCGCGCCCCTTAATGGCCACACGCACCCCTAAACCTTGTTGGTCTTGAGCTTTCAGAAGCTCGAGGATCTTCTTCTTTGATGAATCAGTGATAGTAAGCATTAGTTCCTCCTTAAAATAAGTAGACAGTGGTCAGTAGACAGTAGACAGGGGCACCTCTCCCCGCCCTGCATGCTGTCCACTGTATGATGTATGCTGCTTCTGCGATGGAGTGATGATCAATGTAAGTCTCCGATGGGCTTCGCGCAGCGCCGCCTCGACCCGCTCCGGGGTCTCGCCGCTAGCGAAGATGAACCCCAGGTACTTCGTCCCTTCCGGCGGCGGGACGACCTCTTGGCCTATGGAAATGGTGAACTTAATCCCTTCGATGCCAGGAACACTTTTGGCCTCCTCCTGGCCCAGGGCCTCACGTAGGATACCGGCCTCGGGGATTGGGATCATCATTACCCCGGCAGCTCTCCCCTCCCGCTGGAAGGACTCCACTGGATGTCCCAGAGAATGTCTCAGGATCAGCTCCTCGAGTGACATGTTGTCACTAAACCGAAGTGTGCCGGAGCAGAGACCTCCGATAGATCGTGGGGCGATCTCAAGCATCCATGGTCGAACTCCGACTACACGCCCCTGACCTCGATTGATCCCCGACCCCCGATCCATTCGGGGGCTTGCCCCCGAATGATTCAATCGGGGATCGGGGGCCACCCGAAGCTCCGCATGCACAGGACCCTCTGAAAGTCCAAGTGCAGCGGCTGCCTTCGCCGTGCAGGCTTTGATCTCTGCCTGCAGGGGCATGGGAAGGCGAGAGGGGGTAACGTATATTGTCTCTTCAAAGAACGGTCCATCGAGAGGATCAGGCTTGTCGAACAGCGCCAGAACCTGTAGCTTGCCCTTGGAGAGGAGTCCCTCCAGCGCCACCTCGAGGCCCGGGATGAAGGTCTCGACCAGGATATGCTGCACTGATTCGCCTCCCTGGGCGGCCACTTCCGGCCGGCGCAAGATTGCGACGAGACGACGAAAGGCGACGACGAACTGGGCCACATCGTCGGCGCGGATGACACCGCGACTGGCGGAGAGAGACAGCGGCTTGATGACGCACGGGAAGCTAATTTCTTGCGCCACATCTTCTGGCTTATCGTCGATAGAAAACCTCTCAAAGCGCGGCGAGAGGATGTCCACCTTTGCCAGGATCTCCCGCATACAGTACTTGTTTCGGGCGGCAGAGACCGAGCTCACTGAATTGTGCGAAAGTTCCAGCGCTTCCGAGGCTACCGCTGCTAATATTGCACCGTCGTCATCTGTGGATACCACAGCCCGGATCGGATATTCTTTGGCAAAATGGACAATGGCTCCCAAGGCCTCCTTCGGATTCAGAAAGTTGAGTGTGAGGTTTCCAGCTGGGTTTGCCGCCGATAAGACCTGAGGGCGGTCAGTCCCGACCACAACGGACACATCCGCGATAGGATCAATCGGGGACAAGCGGAGCCGCTTTGCCGCCTCGAGGAACGCATTGGCCCTGTAACTATTAGTAGACATCAAAAGAAGAATGCGATGCATTCGTCTCCAAGACCCTTCCTGCTTATAAAGCACCGGTAAATAATACGTCCAGACAGTCCCGATATGTTCAATCAAGGATAGAATCAATCTGGGGTCGAGAAACTTAATCAGGTGGATATTGTAATAATATTAGCAAACTTGCTTGAGAAAGGGCAAGTAAATCAACTCCTTTTTTCTATAGAATCTTCTGCCTGCGGCAAGAGTCCATATCAGCCGCTGTCAGCCAGCAGAACTGGCAGTGTGTCGTATCCATTGGTACAACGACCCCCGATTCAATAGGGGACAAGATTTCGGTATTGAAGTCACCGTCGGTTCGGTTGATATTCATAAGTCTTACTCTGTAAGTACTTGCTGTCATAGAAGATAAGAGGATAACCGTCGCGCAGATCGCCCGTTATGATCTCACCAATGAAGATATCATGGTCACCGCCCGACAGAACTTCAACGACCTGGCAATCCACGAACGCCAGCGCTTCGGACAGAATCGGAGAACCGGTCGCGGCCGTCGTCACCGCAAGTCCGGAGAAATCTTTCGGGCCAGGTGTTGCAAACCGGCGTGAAATCTCTTGTTGATCTTCCATCAACACATTAACCGCAAAGCATCTGCTCTGCTTCAGGCACTCGTACGTGTGGTTTCTTTGATCGACCGCAACTAAGACCAGCGGCGGGTCAAGCGACAGGGACGCGACTGCATTGGCTGTCAGCCCGCAGACATGGTCGCCGTAGCGCGTTGTCACCAACGTCACACCCGTTGCAAAGCGGCCCATGATCCTCCGCTGCAACAACTCATCAAACGCCATTATTCGTTTCCCCTAGTCCCCGATTGAATCTATCGTGGAATAACCCTCCAGCACATCATGACATTTGTGCTTAATCTTTTGGATAGCTCTGTTTCTAATCTGACGCGCCCTCTCCCTGCTTATACCAAAAGCCGATCCAATTTGCTGCAACGTCATCGGCTCATCGTAGCCAAGCCCATAGTAAAGACGAACTATCTTAGCCTCCCTATCATTAAGCTTGGATAGACAATTCTCTATTGCCTGTGAAAAATTCTCCTCCTCAACTTGCCTATCCGTCACAGCACCTTGGTCTGATATTGTGTCCAACAGCGGGTTGTCCTCAAATTCGTCCAGTGCGGCGTCCAAGGATATGTCCGACTGCACGCACACCAAAGCTTTATAGACCCGATTAAGACTTATATCGGCACTTTGGGCTATCTCTTCTGGTGATGGCCGCCGACCTAACTTCTGGGTTAAAGGCCCCACCCTTTTTGCCATCCTTTCAAGATCGTCAAAGTGACTCATAGGGAGACGAACTATCTTGATCTGCTCAGCGAATGCCTTTAATATAGCCTGTCTGACCCACCAAACAGCATATGTTACGAATTTATAGCCTCTGGTCTCATCAAATCTTCTTGCTGCTTCGATAAGCCCGATGTTGCCTTCTGCTATCAGATCGGAAAGAGAAAGTCCTCTTCCCAGGTAATCCTTTGCAACAGAGACGACAAAGCTTAAATTGGCTGTAACTAACTTATCCCGGGCTTTCCTATCTCCCGTTTTGATCCTTTCAGCCAGTTTGACTTCCTCTTGTCTTTCAAGAGGTTTGTATGTCCTTATGTCCTTCAGATAAAGGTTTACGGACACGTCCTCGTTGAAAGAGAATGCCTTATTCTTCATAGTATTCTCATCCCCAGTTCTGTTCTGCGTGACATCGCCCAATTCTCCCCCCAAAAAGCCCTTCGATCCAGCTCGTAGCTTAATTCTCACTTTCTGGGGATCCCTCAGATATAGAGACGACAGCGTCCTTTGCCTTCAGATCCTCGAAGTCTACAGTGCACATAGCACAGATGTTCCAGGTCAGGGCGGACAGCTCTTGTGAGGGCTTTTGTTATATTTTATAAACTATATAATTAAAAAATATGCCGATTTTTATATTTTGTCAAGTATTTTTTTATAAAGTCTTGCTTGTGACCGATTTTCATGTTATACTTGCTTGTAACCTCTTATACTTCTTGTAACCTCCAAAGTTTCCGAAAATTAAGGAATGTGAAAACCCACTATGAACGAAACGCCACAATCGACACGCCAGGAGCTTCTTGAGACACTCAAGATGAATGGTGAGATGACTGTCGAGGCATTGAGCGCGCTGATCGGAATTACTACCATGGGAGTGCGACAGCATCTGGCAGTTCTGGAAAAAGATGGTCTCGTTTCCAGCCGGACTGTGCGCCAGAAGGTGGGGCGTCCCGCTCTCCATTTTCAGCTCACAGAGCGGTCCGAAGCCCTCTTTCCCCAGCGATATGGGCACTTTGCAACGAGCATTCTGGAGCAGATTCGCCAACTTGACGGAGATGAGAAGATCGATCTTATTCTGCGAAAAAGGGCCGAGTTACAGATCGAAGCTTACCGACAGAGAATAGAGGCAAAGCCTCTTTTAGAACAGGTAACGGAACTGGCCAGAATCAGAGACGACGAGGGTTATATGGCTGAGGTTCGGGATCTTGGCGATGGCAGTTTTGAGCTCATTGAACACCACTGTCCGATTGCTGACGTTGCGCGTATGTGTGAAAAAGTTTGCACATACGAACTCGAGGTCTTTCGTCAGGTGCTCGATGCTGATGTGGTGTTTAGTGATCATAAGATGCGTGGCGATTCTCAGTGCAGCTACATTCTGAAAAAGAGAAAATGACAGGATACAAATAGGGCTTGACCTATCCTTCTAATTTTGTTATATTCAATGTAGTTAAGGAGGATACAATGAACTTACTTGCCATTTACCGCCAGTTTACAGACCAACAAGCTTGCATTGACCGCTTAGAGAATATTCGATGGCTGGTTTTTTCCCTTTGCCCTTTCTGTGGCAGCGACAGAGTAGCCCGGAAGGCCGAAAATAGCCGCTTATGATGTGGAAAGAGGCTAACGGAAAGAGTAAAACAGCCGCTACCAGACAAGAGCTAAAAAAGATGAGGGACAACTCTTCAAAAGCCAAGACCATAGCTCGCTTGGGAAACGAAGGTAAAGCTCCCGAGAATCCGAGTGATGAAATATTTGTTGAGGCTTTTGGACAGACTGCTCCAACTTAGAAAGAAGATGAACTCAAATGGCTACACTATCAGAAATGAGAGCGACAGAGAACGTAGGCGGAACAGTGCCGCTTCAGGATAGGAGAAAGTACGACACGTCAGACGGGATAATCTTGATGGGACTTGCTCAATCTCCTTTGCTGAATATCATGAGTCGGAAGATGATGAAGAAAATGACTGATGACCCTGAGTACAAGCATTGGTCTGATCTTGAGTTAACATACAAGGGCACTCTGGAAGGTTCTGATGCAGACGGTAATGCAGCTGCTATTGCTACTGGCACAGAGTACTTCAAGGGGACTAACCTTGGTATCATGATGCAAGTTGGTGCACAGCTTTATATGGAGTCAGAACAGGTTAATCAGACCAATACTGCCCCAGCTATACATGGTGAGGTTTGTATATGTGAAACCAAGATCACAAATGATGTTATCAAGGTTAAAAGAGGTGGTGGTGACGGGAAATTGTCTACTAACGTGACTGCTGGCTCCGGCAAGACTCTCAATTGGGTTGCTATGGGTGTTACCTACCAGCGAAGGCGCCGGGACTGGTACTGGCTTTACAGAGACACTGACAGAGGACAGTAATTATATTGAGATAGTCAAGTGTCCCTGGAGTGCTACTGATACCAACGTAAAGACTAAGTGCTACGGTGAAAATGACTTTCAACACCCGGAGAGAAAGGCTCGGGACTTCTTCTTAAGGACTGTCGAGCTTAAGTTCTTCTTAGGTCATAAGTATAGAGACTCTGTTGATGGAGAACGCAGGCGGTTCACAGGTGGCGCCGTAGACTATATACTTGGTGGTAACAACGTCGCCTATGATTCAACAAAGGACATGGTGAACGGTGATGGCTCGAAGAGATACTGGAAGATAGGAGCTGTGGCGAAGCTCACCAAGGCTAACGTCAACAAGTTTGTTGAGCAGTTGTTCAAATACGGCAACAAGAACAAGGTTGCCTTCTGTTCTCCTGGTTTCTTGACCGTGTTTCAGGATCTCTTTGACTCAGCTCTCAGGCTGGAGAATGGTGTGACCAGTTACAAGCTTGCCATCACTCGGTATGAAAGTAGTCATGGAGTTCTCGATCTGGTGTCTGATCCTGTTTTCTATGATCTTCATCAGTATGATGTAGTTGTGCTTGATACCGACTACACCGCGTATAGGTTTATGCCTGACATGGACATACATATTGACAAGGGACCTAACGGAAAGGGAATTCAGAGCAATGATGCCAAGAGAATGACCTATCAGATGTATGCTCAGATAGGATTTGATATTACATTCCCCGACGCACATGCATACATATATGGCTATAACGGCTAAAGGGAAGATGGCAATATAGCATTACGAATGCTTGATGCCAGTGCGTTGCTTTACTTCGATGACATGTTAACTCTGTTAATACTGCCAAGATAACCGGGAGTGTTGATTGTGTAGGTGGGGTTACAATGTAGATGAAGCTACTCTGAAGACTGGCTTACCCGCTTCGGTAAGTCTTCTAATGGCCCTCTTGCAGTAACAATAGCTGTAGTGACACTCCCAACTAAAACATTACGCATTGAAGCGATATGGGCTTGACTTTCTGTAGGGCGCGTGCTATATTAGATGCAGGAGGACAAGCCATGAACTTACTCACCATCTTCAGCCGCTAACCCCAATCAGGAAGCCTGCATCGAGCACCTTGAGAAGGTGCGCTGGCACAGCGAACCGCACTGTGATAGCGTCCGCGTGGCGCGCAAGATAGACGGGGGGCGTATAGGCCGGTGGAACTGCCACGCTTGCCATCGCAGCTACAATGTTCTAGCTAACACCGTCTTTTGCGGCACCAAGATACCGCTCCAAAAGTGGTTCCTGTGCATTGGCCTCATGGTAAACGCCAAAAAAAGCCTGTCAAGTCATCAACTGGCCCGCGACCTCAACTTGGTGCAGTCCACCGCTCTTTACATGCAAGTGCGCATCCGAGCGCAGATGGGTTCTGCGCAAGCTGGCCTGCTTCGAGGCATCGTCGAAGTTGATGAGACCTATGTGGGCGGACGCCCCCGCCACGCTTCACCTACTTCCCCTCGGAATAACCCGCGCGGACGCGGAACGCGTAAGACCCCTGTTATCGGGGCAGTTGAGCGCGGCGGGAAGGTCGTTGCGCAGGTTGCCAAAGACCTCACGGGCAGAGGTGTCCTGCGCTTCATCAAGGCCGCCGTCGATCCCTACGGCTCCCTACTCGTAACCGACGAATACAGGGCCTACAACACAGTCCGGCGTGACTTTCGCCATGCCATCGTTGACCACAGCAAGACTTACTCTGACGGCCTTGTTCACACGAACACGATAGAGGGCGTATGGTCGTTGCTCAAGCGGGCGTAGTACGGTTCGCACCATCACTACTCGAAGCGTTACGCGCCGCTCTATGTAGCCGAGGCCTGCTACAAGTACAACGAGCGTGAGAACGACAACGCCTTCGGCTCCTTCGTGCGCGGGTGCTTCGCATGAACCGGCTTTACTGCGGCGATTGCCTTGCCATCATGCAGAATATGCCATTCTCAAGCGTGGATCTGATTTACCTTGATCCGCCCTTCAACTCCAATCGATATTACAACGCCATCTACAAGGACGAAACCGGACGCCCGCTACCCGATCAGATAGAGGCATTTTGCGACACCTGGGAGCTAGATGACGACCGCGAACGCGCCATACGTACCATGCCGGTTTTGATGCGCAAGGCGAGTATCGACGATACCGCAGCAAAGCTATGGCAATTGTGGATGCATGCGTTGCGTAACACACAGCCGCGCCTGTTGGCTTATCTATCATACATGACTGAACGCTTGCTCTATATGAAGTCAATCTTGAAACCGACGGGGAGTATTTATCTGCACTACGACCCCACAACAAGCCATTATCTCAAGGTGTTTATGGACGCGATATTCGGGCATGACAACTTCAGGAACGAAATCGCATGGGAGCGAATTAAAGGCGCTGGAAAAGGGAGCCAACACAAGGCAAAGGGCTTTGGGCGGTCAAGCGATAGGGTTCTTTTCTACTCAAAGTCGGGGGGGGCATAGAGTTACAAGGACTGAAATCATGACCCCATACAAAAACATAGAGACAGACTTTCCTTGCCTCGATGAGAAAGGCCCCTACAAGCGAAGGAGCCCATTTCGTCCACCCGGACTAGGTGAGCGCCCCAATCTTTGCTATGAATACAAAGGGATATACCCACCTCACAAATCGGGATGGACTACAAGCAAAGACCGCCTTATTACCTTAGACGAAGAAGGCGAATTAGAGTTTATAGACGATGTGGTTTGGAGAAAGCAGAGGCCCGGCAAGGGAATAGCCCCGAATGACATTTGGCATGACATCGGCCCCGCGCTAGGCTCAGAGCGCATGGGTTATGCCACCCAGAAGCCAGTAGCCTTGTTAGAGCGCATTATCAAGGCTTCTAGCAACCCAGGCGACCTTGTGTTAGACCCATTCTGCGGATGCGCCACTACGCTCGAAGCAGCGCACCATCTTGGGCGGCGATGGATCGGCATTGACATCGCCATTCACGCCGTCAAGCGAGTCGCGCAAAAGCGCTTGCAGGAGCGTTGCGGCCTGGAGGCTGGCAAGGACTACGTTATCGAAGGCATACCGCGCGACCTATGGGAGCGAGACAAGTATCACTTCCAAAAGTGGGCCGTCGAACAGGTAGACGGCTTTGTAACATCGCGGCGCACGGGCGACGGCGGTATTGACGGGCGTGTTTACTGCGACGTGCCAGGAGAACGCGAGCTACAAAGCATGGTCATCGAAGTCAAGGGCGGCAAGAACGTCAGCATCCACGACCTTCGCGCGTTGCGTTGCGTGCTCGACAATGACGACGCGCTCATGGCTGGGCTCATCGTCATGGAGCCGTTGGGGGAAACGAAAGCGCACAACTTCAACCGCTTCATGGCCGAGGTGGGCGATCTTGAGGTGTTGGGCATTCCTTACCCCAGGATGCAGATGCTCACCGTTGCAGAGATTGTCGAGGGCAAGCGGTTCAGTACGCCGAGCGTGGTGGGCTTGCGCCGCGAACGGCAGACGCAGTTGCCCGTCTGAGGTCGTCAAGCCCATATCGCTTCAATGCGTACAAATATAGACCTCAGCTAATTACGGAGGAGGCTCGTCCAATATGGACGGGCCTTTGATATGTACGCTAAAACTGACCACTGCAGAGCTTCTCAATCATGCGCTGGTACACTCCGACGGCCTCTCTAAGCTCTGCTATTTCAATCCACTCACCGACCGTATGCGCCTGGGCGATGTCTCCGGGCCCCAGGATCACGAGTTGAAGGTGATCTTTGAAGATCGCCGCATCTGTGCCAAACGGCACAGTTCTTGGTTTCTCCACTCCAGTGGCTTCAAGCGCAATCTGAACGATCTCTGCCTCAGGTGAAATGTAAAACGGACTGTTGACGGACGAGGCTACTTCAAAACCATAACTGTTGGCTTTTCCCGCCACCATATCGATCACGTCGTGACTGCGATCGTTCGGCATCGTCCTGAATCCGATGGTGCAGACTGCCTTTTCTGCAGTGACGTTGGACTTACAGCCGCCGTCATCCAGCACCATATTGAATCCGATAGTCGGAGGATCGAACTGGTGATTCATAAACGACTCGTCGGTCTTGAACATCCTGGCCAGTTCGGCCATCTCTGCCAGAAAGGGAGCGATGAGGAAGTTCGCTGAGATGCCCAGATCGGTACTTGTATGGGCAGCCCTACCGTGAGCAGTCACGATCACTCGGCCGCCCCCCTTATGTGCATAGACGGGGACGAGGCTTGTCGGCTCGGCTATCACACCGTATCTAGGGCGAACCGTCTTGAAGTGAACGGACTCTTCAGCTACTTGGCAGGCGCCCTGACCCGTGATCTCCTCATCCGCCGTGATGACAATAAGAAGGGGGCTCTTGAGTTTGGCACCGTCGACTCTGGCCCCAGCGGCAATTGTGGCGGCCAGCGGACCCTTCATATCGCAACTGCCAAGACCAATGAGGCGACCATCTTCAATTGCAGGATCTAACGCATCCCTGTCCCACTCGTCGGCAGGAACAGTATCCGAGTGTGATAACAGTGCAAAACCGCCTGCATCCTCGCCCTTCTTACCCACCAGACTGACCTTGCGCTCGCCGTTCAGGTCCACGTACTCCAGACGTTCTACTTCAAAGGAATACCGCTCCAATGTCTCTTCAAGGAGATCGGAAACTTGTGCGTTGCTCTCTCGGCTGACAGAGCCAACTGCTACGAGGTCTCTGGTAAGTTGAACTACGTCAACTTCCATTTAGTAACTCCCAATTTAGAAATGCGCTGTAACGCAGATTTTCAACTGGGGATATTACATTGTAGCAAGGATAATTTGTTTTGGCCAGAAAGTCAACTGAAAATTGACATCGCCATATACTGTCTGTCATTTTTGTCTGCTGCAAGCACAAGAAGTTGATATTATCCCCACAATTCCAATTCACATCCCAAAGTTCCCTTTGTATCTCCCGTCCTGAAGTGGGTTATACAAGCTTCGTCAATATCCAGAATAACAAGGGTGACTAAACACGATGATTAAGAAAGTTATCGCCCAAGCTCCCGAGCGTGTAGTAGTCGCCGACATCCCTCTTCCCTTTACGCAGGCACCTGACGTTTACAGAATGCTCATGGAAAAGCCGCAGGAAAACGTTGCTGTCTTGTTGCAATGGGAGTGAGAAGAAGTAGGGAGAGTGCTTAGCCCACTTAGTGCCTTTCTGCCACCCAGGCAAAGCGCGCAACGCTCCGAAGAATCCCATGACGCCAACTTCACCTATCGGATAAGTCGTCTCCCAGATCGGTGGAGTCGAATTTGCCCTTTTCGAGGCAGACGTCCATGCTGATAAGCTCTATGTCCCGGTCTGTGTGGTTGTATATCCCGTGAGATCCTCCAAGCCTGTTGGGCACAAGGTCGCCTGCCTTCACTTCCTCCGTTTCATCGTCCACAGTAATTCTTCCGCTCCCCGAAAGTATTATGTAGCACGCCTCCATTGTGTCGTGCTTGTGGTAGCCGATCGAACAGGCTGGCGGTATGAGCATGTGATGGCTGAAGCCCCAAGAGGTCTTAAAGTCTTTGTGAGACCAGAGTTCCCGAATGCCGATCTCACCTTTGCCTTGATGAGCACTGCTGCTCCACATTAGCAGATTTTTGTCCAAATAGGCTTTGGGAAGCTTTTCCGAAGGACCGGGTTCTGCCTTTGCCAGGTCGTCTTCAAAGTTGCGGCAATCGTATGGTAGGCTTGGGCTCACTACCCCCATGTTCATAAACTGAGTCTCCATGTCAGTGTGGTTGTAGAGGCCGTGCGAGTCTCCCTTAAAGCAGGGAACCATTACAGGGCCTTTGAGTTCTGCGGTGTTTCCGTTGTGTGTGAACATAGCGGCGTTGTCGAAGATCGTGTACATCTCCTCCATAGCCTCGTGGGCGTGGTGTCCGATGCCCGATTTTGGCGGCAGAACGCCCATGCCGATGAATAACCACGGCGTCTGAAAATCCTCCTCTCCCCACAGATTCATATATTGTATCGCCCCAGCGCCAAAGTGGGACTTTTCGGGTTCTCCGTATTTCGAGGGGTCATTGTGAGCGATTCTCATGGCTTGTATATCCTTTTTCTCTTATTGTGATTGGTTCAGCCGAGCATAATATAAACAAATTTGCTCCGGACATCAACACAAAATTGAAGGTTTTTAGCTTATGATTGACAGGGGGGGGATTTACTCTATATATTCAGACCTTGGGAGTTTTGCTCGATCATTTTCCGAGTTGCAGTGATAAGAGCAACAGCCACTACGACCTGAGGTAATTTAAGGAGACTGTAGATTCTCTGAAAAGCCAGGGTCTTATAGGATAGCGACCAGCTTTCAGATTTCTAACCTTGGACAGAATGGAGAATCTACAGTGGTTTTGGACTGAGAATTTTTCTATTGACATCCAACATTTTGTTTTGTATCTTCCTTCTACTATCGGTCTACACCTTTGTATCTCTCCTCAATTTTCTTTAAGGCAGAATGATTCTGATGGACGAAAACGTAAAAAGGCTTAAAGGTTTGGGCCTAGAAAGAAAGCGGAATGGCGATTTCCAAGGCGCAAAAACCGCATACTATGAAGCTATAAAAATCGATCCAACCGACACCATGTTATTCTATGGATTAGCCAAAGCATGTTACCTTAGCAATGAGGGTGAAGAATCTTACAAGAATTATCTTATAGCAGCACATCTGAGTCTTCAGTATATGAAAAAACATATAGAAGCAAATACAACAACTGGTCAGGTAATTAAGTGGCAACTGGATCAAGCCCCATCCGAACTAATTGCCCCGTTAACTGTCGTCCACCCTGATGCCGTGTTGCTTCTCCTAGACCAAAACACACCCCGCCATCTAGCACACTCTTTCTATGATTTGGACTTGAATACATCTAACGAAAAGATGAACGAAGACCACAGAAAGCAAGCTGCTGAAGCCAGAGAGCGAATAAAAGAAGAATACAGACGTAAAGATAGCTTTATAACAAAAGTCGGCAGGTTTATGAGGGTTTTATCTCCTATACCAGAATCCCCCGACCTTCTCGAACATGCAAAACAATACAGAAAGATGTTATTGGGAAATCAGAACGTTGTGCTTGATGATCGGCTTGAGGATGGGGGTTTTTACTCGGAAGGCATTAGGTTCATCCTTTATCATCTTCGATGGGAGAAATTTGACGATCCGAATCCTGCCCTGCTTTATAATCATTACTACATATCTACATATGTACGCCAGATAGCGAAGGCAGTGGAAGAAAAAATGGGCTTCGAGGTACCATACTACGATGTGATTGACATGACAGATGCAGATGAATCTGAGTGGTTCTTCGGCTTAACCAACCCAGAGAATGTTACCAACAGAGTCTATGTTTGCTATGTTGCTATGGAGCTCGACCGTTCGGATTACTTAGTTGCACTGAAACATGGACCCCTTTCTCAAGAAGAGGGTATGAAGATTAAGGAATCTTTGGAATCTAGGACACACTGGAATATGGACGCCCGTATTGAGACGGCCATTGCGATGGACAAGTTGCTTCGTCAGAGTGTCTCAGATGATGATTTTACAGTTTTTCTACAGGAGCTTGTGGGGACGAGTGTAGCAAACGTAGGAGCAATTATAAAAGGTGAGAAAAGATTTAGAACTTTCAAATGGGTGATTTTGGATTAGCTCACAGATGCTGAATCCGAAAGGAAAAAGCCCGTCAGAAGTGACAAGTCTTTTCCTTTGTATCGGCATTATCTTCCTGTTCCTCCCTATGTAGTAAAGATTGGTAAGGGATCAGTACTTTAAGAAGGCTTCCGTAGAGCCTTTCCAGAATTTGGTCCTCGTAAATCCTTAATTTTACGGGGCCAATTTTTTATAATTAAAGCTACCCAATCAAAAATCGGCAATCTAATCTTAAGTTTCCAAGGGGATCACCATAAAAGTCCCTATCCTCGTCTATCACCATGTCTATCCCAACGATGTGCCACAACTGGAGCGTACATCGCAAAAGCCAGCGACTGGCGCGATCGGACAAGCGCAGTTCCGACGCCAGATGTCATATATAGCTGAAGATGGATGGAAGGTTGTTTCCACCACTCGTATTTTGGATTGGCTACTTGATGATGTGTCACTTCCTGAACGATCAGTTGCCCTGCACTTCGACAACGGCTGGCTCGACACACGAACAGCAGCGATGCCGATCCTTCAGGAGTTCGGCATGACTGGAACTTGTTATTTGATCACCGAAGCGATCAACGCGTCCTCTGAGGGAAAATCCTCAACAATTCGTACGCAGACAGAAGGCCTAATCGAAAAGCCTTTTATGACGTGGGATCATGCGGAGGAACTGATTGGGGCAGGATGGGAAATCGGTGCACATACAGCTACTCACTCTAAGCTTGCAGATAAGCTTCCGAAGAGAGAGACAAGGGCGTAATCTGGGAGGTGGAAAGCTCCAATAGTGTCTTTGCCGAGCGCCTGGGCTTTGTGCCCGCACATTTTGCCTACCCCAGCGGCTCGCGCAACGAAAGGACGGATGAACTGTTAGCTCCGTACTACCGTTCACTGCGTCTGTGGCATTACAACTATCCCATTGTGTGGAGATTTACCGATCGCAACACCTCCCGACTAGCTCTGGACTGTCAAAATGTCGACAATACCGTCCCCTTTGAGGACTTTGTGCGCATCTTCAATGAGGCGTTGAACGTTGATCTCAATCCATAAGCATCCCTCCGTTGACGTCCAGGATCTCGCCTGTGATGAATTTGGCTTTATCAGACGCTAAAAAGACCACAGCTTGGGCTATGTCCTCAGCCTCGCCGAATCTTCCGAGCGGTATGCCCTTTATGATAAATTCCCTCTGCTCCTTCGTGGTGACGTCGTGAAAGGGAGTGTTGATAGGGCCGGGGCAGATGGCGTTGACCGTCACCTGGTATGGAGCCAGCATCTTGGCAAAGTTCTTGGTGACGCAGATCACACCAGCTTTCGAGACGGAGTAGTTCATTCCTGTATATATGCCTCCTATTTTGCCCACAACGGACGATATATTTACGATCCTTCCGTATCTCTGCTCCTGCATCTTCTTCATCACCGCCCAACAGCCCGTGAAGACCCCCCACAGTTGGATGTCGAAGACCCTATCCCATTCTTGCTTAGTCATATCCTCCACAGAGGTGGTACAGTTAAGTCCTGCGTTGTTGACAAGTATATCCACCCTGCCGAATCTGTCCAGAGTCACCTCCACCATCTTTTGGACGTCGTTCTCGTCGGCGACGTTTGCCTTAACGCAGAGCGTCTCTCCATCCTTGGCTTTGATTTCTTCTGCTACTTCCTCCGCTTTTTCCAGATTCAGGTCGGCCAGGATGACAGAGGCCCCTTCATCTGCTAAAGCCTGTGTTGTGGCTTTGCCTATACCTGAGGCAGCTCCTGTGACAATAGCTATTCTGTCCTTCATTTTTTCACCCCCGATTCTTAATTCCCATTTCCCTACATACCGTTTCCGATTTTCCAGAGGCAGCGAAACCGCCTCCGCTGTGGCGGCGTATTCTGAAAAAAAGTAGATGACCATCTCCTGACTGGGACAGGGGCGGTTGAGATCGCCCAACGTGTCAGAGTCTGCCCTAAAGTAGCAAATTCTTCGACCGCAGTCAATAAAAAAGCCAAATCCGGGCAAAGAGCGAAAACTCCTTGCCTTTTAGACTCGATTTAGCTATACTTTAGTAATTATATAGAAAGACGAGTCTCAGCTTCAACTTCAATTTTGGAGGGTTTATTCCTGTGTCCACAACGAATTTCCTATGTCGAGTATGTCTCACCCTCATCGTCCTGTCTTCTGGATGCACCAGCGTGTCCAAGATGAAGCAGCAGTACGATTCCGGAGACGAGTCTAAGTTCCACGATCTGGTCAGGATAGTGGGCGATTACACATATCCTTACTCCACCAGGAAGAAGGCGGCAAGAGCCCTTGGCCAGATAGGCGATAAGAGAGCTGTCCCAGCGCTGGTAAGGGCTCTCGTCAGCGACGCCGACGGCAGAGACGGTCTTGAGAAGGAGGCCATAATAGCCTTGGGGAAGATAAAGGACAGTTCCGTAGTTCCCGCGCTGGCGGCGGCTTTGACTACGAAGGAGGAACTCACGATAGACGCTACACGGGCCTTGGGGGAGATAGGCGGCCCCAGATCGGTAGAAGTCCTTGTAAACATGATCAAGTTCTACACCAGCATTGAGGAAAGGATGCATCTTAAGGCTCGGTTCCGGGACCCCACAGGTGTGCTGGAAGATGAAGATTCCCCTTACAGTTCAGAAGCCAAAGAGGATAAATCCGATCTCCCGACGGATATATCCGTCGGCAAGAGGGACAGGCGCCCCATAGCGCCGGGGGGCTTTTTCGGAGGTCCTAGACCCTTGCGTATCGAGGAGAAAGATGAAGCTGGCAAGTTAGCCGAGCAGATGGAGGAGACGGTAGCGGCAATGGTAAAAATAGGAGATGAAGCCCTTCCCGTTCTGACAGAAGTGCTCGACACTCTCAAGCCCGGGGAAGAGAGATTAGGAGCCCATATAGCCGACATAATAAGCAGCATAACTGAAAATAGAGAGAATATCCAACAAAGGTGAGTTAAGCCTTTTTATCTTCAGCTGATGCTATCAACCGTGGCGCCACAAAGAGGGTCTTTTCTCGCTGTATCAGGACAAGGCCGGGTTCTCCTCCTTTTGGTTTATTGACATATTTGACGAGTGTATAATCTACGGGAACTGTCTTCGAGCCCTTAGCCTTGCTCCAAAATGCTGCGAGTGCTGCTGCTTCTTCCAGGGTCCTGCGGCTCGGTTCGTCTGACTTTATCTTCTTCTGGAGTATCACGTGCGAGCCCGGATAGCCTCTGGCGTGCAGCCATATATCGTCCCTTGACGCCTTTTTATGCGTTAGGATATCGTTTTCTTTATTGCTACGGCCAACCAGTACCGTCCATCCGTCGGAGGTCACGTACCTTCTGGGGCTTATCTTTGACGGGTCGTGGACTTTTTGCTTCTTATCGTCCTTCTTTTTAAGGAGTCCTTCGGAAATCAGCTTGTCTTTGAGGTATTCTAATTTCCTCAAATCTTGAGCTGAGAGGAGGATTGAGCGATAGTTTTTTAGAGTCGAAAGCTGGCTCTTTGTAGCTTCAGTCCGACGATAGACGATTCTTCGGCTTGCTTTGGCTTTTCGGTACATCTTGAAGTATTCCTGGGCATTCTGGACGGCGGAGAGCCCAGGGTCGAGGTCGATTGAGATTTTGGCTCCCTTTGGATCATAGACATCTTCAAGTTCTACGGACTCAGACCTTTTGGGAATTCTGTGGATATTGGACAGGAGTATATTGCCTTTTTTTAGAGGAATTTCGGCCTCTTCGGCCCTTTGGAGGTCTCCTTTGAGGAGCTCAAGCCTCCTTTCGAGAGGGTTTATCTTCTGATCCAGGGTTGATCTCAACTCGATCTTGAGCCGATTTACCCGTTCTGACTCAACTTTGTGTCCAAAGACGGTCTCTATAGCTTCGCTGATGGGTAAAGGGCGGGATTTTCGACTATGCTCTATAAAAGATAGATCCACCGAGGAAAAATCAAGCGGCTTGCCGTCGTGGTCTAGTATAACAAAGGCGTCCTTAGAATCGGGGTTCTCCCATTCGGAATAGAGTTCAAGGGCGGATTGCCATAAAGAATCTATCTTCTGGTCGCCCACCTGTCCGAGGCGCATCGAACTTTCGAGTCCGGCTCTAAGGCATATCTCTTCGGATACGAGGCGGCTTAATCCCGTCAGTGTCTTGGAAAGGGCGTGCGTTAGCTTGTCTTCCGAAAGAGAATCGAGACGTTCCTTGAATTGAAGGTGATCTGCATCCAGTGGAAATAGTCTGTCCTGAGGAGGCGGTGGACTGTAAGGAAGACCGGGCAATATCTGTCTGAGCCTGCTCATTGTGGAGGTGACCCTTCGTACGCAACCGACTATCCGTCCGCTCGATTCGTCTATGGCTATTGTGTTGCTGTTTCTACCCGAAAGTTCGAAGATTAGACGGGACTTTATATCGCCTTCTACTTCGTCCTCCTTCTCAAGATGGATGGAGATAATACGGTCGGTGCGGTCGGGCCGGACGTCTTTAACGAACGATCCAGAGAGGTACTGTGAGGCCCAGTCAGAAGGGGAACCTCCTTTGCCCGGTCTTTCCGATGAGATCAGCATCCGGGCCAGATGCGGTGAGGCCGAGACCAAGACCCAGTCTCTCTTGTCGACCTCCAGCCAGAGATCGTATTCTCCAGAAAGGCGCACAGAGGTAATTTGACCTCCTTTCAACCTGTCTTTGAGTTCTTTAGATAAGGCTCTGATTGTGAAATAGTCAAATGGCATTTCAAAGTGGTGAAACTATGAATCACAAACGCAGTGAGATTATAGGTGGTTGCCTTAGTTTCGTTAAGAAAAGATAACATCGTTAGGTACATCTGTCAAGCTGGGAAGGCGATCATCTCTGACCGCTGATTGGACTGCTGAAATTAAATATGGAAGCAATGTTAAGTTTTGCGGAATCTTATCTGGGTCAACTTCGAAAGTTAGTCGGTAATCGGAAGTTAATCCACCCAGCCATAAGGGCCATTATTCAAGATAAGCAAGGACGAGTTCTATTCGTGCTCCGAAGAGATAATGACGCGTGGGTGATGCCAGCAGGCTGTATGGAACTCGATGAGTCTGCCTTTGATTGTCTTAAACGAGAAGTTAAAGAAGAAACTGGGCTCGAGACAATATCTGCTACTCCAATCGCTATTTACTCTGAGCCAAGGTTTTCATTTACCAATGAATACGGCGCTGAGCATCAAATGTTTGCCATTGTCTTTAGGGTAGATGAATGGAGCGGCTTGCTGGTGTCCGAGACGGATGAGACGGTAGATGCACGCTTCTTTTCCGTAAATGAACTACCTGATATTCCGGACCTATATCGGGAAACGTTGGAAGATCTAAAGAACTTTGATAGCCGATTGATTCTGAAGTGATGCGACTTCAGGATGTTGCGATGCTGCTGGCAAGCGGACAGTCACGTAAGGAGTGAGGAACGTCCGCTGCGACGCAACGATTTTTACGAGCGCAACACTCTATTCTGACGCAAAGGAGGTGCTCCCATGGGAATGTTTGTCGGCAGAGGCAGAAAAGCCAGAAGGTGCTACGGCTTTGATGAAATATCTTTGGTGCCTGGGGATATCACCATCAATCCGAACGACGTGGATCCATCGTGGGAACTGTTCGGCAGGAGCTTCGAAGTCCCCATAATAGCGGCGGCGATGGATGGGGTCGTAGATGTCAACTTCGCCATCCAGATGGGGCGTCTGGGAGGCCTGGCTGTTTTGAACTTAGAGGGGGTTCAGACAAGATATGAAGACCCCAAGCCCATTTTCGAGGAAATAGCACAGGCCAGCTATAAGGAGGCCACAGCACTGGTTCAGGATATCTATAAGGAGCCGATCAAGGAGGAACTCGTCTTCAAAAGGATACGTCAGATCAAAGAGGCGGGAGTCCCGGCCGTAGTCTCTTCGATCCCTCAAAGAGCTGAAAGATTCGGGAAGATAGCACAAGAGGCCGAGGTGGACATCTTCGTGGTTCAGTCCACGGTAACTACGGCAAGGCATATTTCTACTGAGTACGAGACGCTCGATCTTGAGAAATTCTGCAATACTATGAGCGCCCCGGTCATCACTGGGAACTGCGTGACCCATAGTACGGCTTTGGAGCTTATGCGCACCGGCGTTGATGCTCTCCTGGTAGGGATCGGACCGGGGGCGGCCTGCACGAGCAGAGCCGTACTGGGAATCGGGGTCCCTCAGGTTACGGCTATCATAGACTGCGCCTGGGCTCGGGATTTCTACTACAAACAGACGGCCAGGTACGTTCCGATCATCGCAGACGGCGGCATGAGTGCAGGAGGGGATATCTGCAAAGCCTTAGCCTGCGGAGCAGACGCGGTGATGGTCGGCTCTGCCTTTGCAAAGGCTAAGGAGTCTCCGGGGAAGGGTTACCACTGGGGTATGGCGACCCCCCATGCCAATCTCCCCAGAGGCACCAGGATACACGTAGGAGTGACCGGAAGCCTTGAGCAAATAATCTACGGTCCGGCTGTCCTGGACGACGGATCTCAGAACCTGATGGGGGCCATAAGGACTTCGATGGGGAGTCTGGGATCCCGTAACATCACAGAGATGCAGCTTGTGGAGATCATCATAGCCCCTGCTATAACTACAGAAGGCAAGGTCTTCCAGAACGCCCGGTTAGGCAGTAGTCAATAGCGGTTGAATATCAAATGAAATCGGTGCACCTAATTTGATCTTTGTTTAGAGTATTAGTAGATTAAGTTGAGTTGATTGTCTTAACTTTAATCTACGGAGTCCTATGGACAAAGAGAGATTGGCCGTATTAAGACAAGAAGTCAACGAGATGTATTTTAAGAAAGAAATGTCAAAGCGAGAAGTTATCAAACAAGCGAGAGTTTCCAATGATTTCGTTACGGCTTGGACTAAATCTCCGGATCAGGATTTTGCCATGGATAATCGGGGTTGGCCAAAAGGAAAAAGGCGAAAATTGGCTAAAGTTGACGAACAGAGAATCAAAGAGATTTACCATAGCTTAGAGGACGATCCTTATCAGTTCTATTCAGGAGCCACTGTTATTGAACAAGAATGGAGGAATCGATATTCTAGCACCTCTCCTCCGTCGTTGCCGACTATCGGCAGAATGCTTTCAGATTTAGGACTTTCCCAGAGAAGGAAGAAAGGTAAAAACAAGGGTGCATCTCGTTATCTTTGTTATCCAGAGTATACCATTTACTATCTTTCAGGAGGCAGAGTCCTAGAATCAGACTTTATTGGTAAAAAGTATCTTACCGGCAGAACTGAGCCGGTCAACTTCGTTGGATTTTCCTTTAAGAAAGAGCCTAAGTTAAGGTATTTTCGGCGGGTTGACGGTCAAACAGCAACTAACTTTATCGAGAAGTGTCAGTCTTTCTTTGACAGGTTTGAAAAACCAGATTTCGTTAAGGTGGACAATTGCTCGGCGACTATTGGCAGTGTTTCAGGTAAAAGGAATGTCAGCAAAGCAATGCAGTTTCTCTTGAAAAATCAAGTGATTCCGATATTTGCCGTTCCCAGAAGGCCCTTTTCTCAAGCATCTATAGAAGGCAACAATTCTGTATTTTCAAGGAAGTTCTGGAACAGAATTCAGTTCAAAAGCTTACAAGAAGTTGATCAGAAGTTAGAATGGTTTAATCTTTCATCACAGAGATACACCGGCTACCGTCCACCTAAGCAAGAGAAGTCAAACGAGAAAGATTTCATTCCCAAGACCTATTTTATCAGACAAGTCAAACAGGACACAGAACAGACAGATAAAGCCTTTATCGATGTCCTAAATGAGAAAGTATCTCTTCCCTCCTCTTACACCAACTACTTTGTCCTGGCTGAATGGAACCTAAAAGAAGAACAATTATACATCCATTTTGAAAAAGAACAGAAACCAAAGATTGTCGAAAACCTATCATTCAAGATCAATCAAAGATCGAAAGAGAAGTGCACCGATTTCATTTGATAAATAACCAGTAGACAGTAGTCAGTAGACAGGTCCCCGATAGATTCAATCGGGGATTCCATCAGAGTGCCACGGGAACCGTGTCCCCCTGTCTGTCCACTTAAGGAAAGCTCTCAAGAGTGCGTTACCCAGGGGACCGAGGAGCAAAATGGCCCTAAATGGCAATATGTCTGAGCCCATAAAGTCCTGGATCACACAGTTGTGGGTTAAAGACTTCTCTATCTGTCTGTTATTGATCCTCCTTTTGGTAGTCCTCCTTATACCAAAATTTACTCAGATTAGCCAGGAGGAGAGAAGGTTCGGCAGAGCAAAGACGGTCTTAGAGCAGATATACGGTCTTGAGCGTAAATTCTACAAAGATCATCATCACTATAAAGATAACCTCGATTCACTCAATTTCATTCATCCTGGTGATTCCTATATCTACAGTATAACGGTAGCAAGCGATACCTTCTTTATCGCTACCTCGTTTCCCAAAGAAGGGCATGAGGACAGTTGGGGGATATGGGCGGTGGATCAGACAGGGAAGGTGATACAGATCCTACATCCGCCTAAATTACCAAGAGGAAATTAACCTTGAACAACGTCGCTGATCAGCTCTACTCGATTCCAGAGATGCTCGAAAGGAGCGCAGAGACATTTTCTGAGAAAATCGCTCTCCAGATAAAACGCGGCGACAGCTACGAACGCATTTCGTATCTTGAACTGAAGGAATACGTCCAGAAACTGTCGCAAAGCCTTGCAGAGTTGGGCTTAAGTCCTGGAGACAGGGCGGGAGTTATGGGAGAAAACAGGCCTGAATGGGCTATCTCCTATCTTGCGATCCTTGCGTGCAATGCGACGGTTGTCCCGTTAGACCCACTCCTGAAACCTGTGGAGATCACGCATATCATGCGTGACTCGGAGGTCAAGATAGCGATAGTTTCAGGTAAGTTTTTGGAGACTCTACACGAGATTAAACCGTCCCTGTCTCATGTGGAGGAAATTATCTCTATGGATTCGCACAAGGAGGGCCTGGAGCTCTGGAAGTCGATAGCTCAGGCCGGTTCAAAGGAGAAAAAGACCCAAGGTCCATCTTTGGAAGACCTTGCGGCGCTCATATACACGTCCGGGACGACAGGTCAGCCCAAGGGCGTGATGCTGACGCATAAGAACATAATGTCCAATGTGGTCGGGGCTTCCATGGCTATTGACGTAAACCAGGACGACAACTTCCTTTCTGTCCTTCCGATCCATCATACGTTCGAGTGCACCTGCGGATTTTTGGTACCTCTTTGCGTCGGAGCGACGATAACTTACGCCAGGAGCCTTAAGTCAAAGGATATTATAGAGGGTATGAAGGATACGCAGGTATCTGTGATGATGGGTGTGCCTCTTCTATACGACAAGATGTTTTTGGGAATTGTGCGAGCTATTAAGAAAAAGCCCGCGATCACAAGGGCGATGTTTAAGGTGAGTATGGGTGCGGTAAAGTCCGCTAAGAACCTTTTGAGGGTGAACATTGGAGATGCGGTGTTCAAGGGCTTGAGGAAGAAGGCGGGGATAGATTCCCTCAGATTCTTAATGTCTGGCGGAGCTGCGCTGCCTCCCTACATAGCTTATGGGTTTGAAAATCTGGGCGTCAATCTGGTTCAGGGATACGGCTTGACGGAGACTTCTCCTGTGCTTTGTGTGAATCCCATTCTAAATCCCAGACACGAATCTGTGGGACCGCCGATACCGGGTGTGGAGATCAAGATCCTGGATCCCGAGTCAGATGGCGTGGGCGAAATAGCAGCACGGGGCGAGTCTGTGATGGCGGGCTACTACCAAAATCCAGAGGCGACCGAGGAGGTAATGGAAGGTGAATGGCTCAGGACTGGGGACTCCGGATGGATTGACAAGGACGGGTTTTTGCACATTTCAGGCAGATTGAAGAATCTCATAGTGACAGGCGCAGGAAAGAACGTCTATCCCGAGGAGGTGGAGAACGTTCTCAACGAGAGTCCCTATATTTTGGAAACGATGGTCTACGGAGAACCTTCAGAAGACGGATTGAGAGAGGAGATAAAGGCTATAGTCGTGCCCGATTATGAGTATATAGAACAAAGCGGTGCAACCGCCGGTGCGATGAGCGATCAGGAGACAGAGGCGATCATAAAGGAAGAGGTGTCGAAGATGTACAGCCAGTTCGCCGATTACAAGCGTGTGAAGGAGAAGGATGTCTCCATTCGCAGGGAGGAATTTCCAAAAACTTCAACAAGAAAGATACAAAGGTTCCTGGTGCTTCAGGAGATGGAACAGACAGCTAAATGAGTAGACAGCAGGCAGGGATACCTCCTCTCCTCTCCTATTGGGTGTCTGGTATCTATTGTCTACTCTGCCCGCGACGGGTTGGGTAGGGCTGCCCTGTCTACCCCCGATTGAATCTATCGGGGGCTACTTTGTGCTGTCTCCTTGTTCAGGGAGAGATTACATGGCTCAACAAAGAGAACTTTGGAACAACCGCTCGGGGTTCATTCTGGCGGCCATAGGTTCTGCTGTAGGTCTGGGCAATATCTGGAGGTTCCCTTACGTCTGCTACCAGAACGGAGGAGGGGCATTCCTGATCCCCTACTTTGTGGCGCTGATCACCGCGGGCATTCCCTTGATAATTTTAGAGATGGGGATCGGCCACATGATGAGACGGGGAGCCCCCTTATCGTTCTCCAAGGTGGACAGAAAGTGGGAGTGGGTCGGCTGGGGAGCACTGCTGATGGGGTTTATTGTGGTCGTCTATTACGCTGTGGTGATGGCATGGTGCTTTAGCTATCTGAAGTACTCTTTTACCCTGGCCTGGGGGGAGGATACCGCTGGTTTCTTTGTAAATCAGTTTCTGGGGAAGACCTCAGACCCTGCTGACCTGGGCGGCGTACGATGGCCTATTTTGGCAGGTCTGGTCGCTACGTGGGTCTGCATCTATTTCATTATCTTCAGGGGCCTCCGGACTGTGAGCAAGGTGGTCTTGGCCACAGTTCCCCTCCCACTTCTCATAATCGTCATCTTCGTGATCAGGGGCGTTACACTCCCCGGGGCTATGGACGGGCTGAACTTCTATTTGACCCCTGACTTTTCCAGGCTACTGGATCCGAAGGTGTGGCTTGCTGCCTACGGACAGGTATTCTTCAGCCTCAGCCTGGCGTTCGGCATAATGATCGCCTACGCCAGCTACGTGCCGTCCAGATCGGATATAACCAACAGCGCCCTGATCATCAGTCTCAGCAACTGTGGAACAAGCTTCCTCGCAGGGTTTGCAGTCTTCAGCGCCTTAGGATACCTTGCCCATATCCAGGGTACGGACATCCAGAACGTGGTGTCAAGCGGCCCTGGACTGGCATTTGTCACCTATACCCTGGTGATTAATAAACTTCCCTTTTGGTCCCAACTCTTTGGTGTCCTTTTCTTCGTGATGCTTTTGACACTCGGCATAGACTCCGCCTTCTCACTGGTGGAGGCAGTGGTGGCGGGTTTCATGGATAAGTGGGGCGGCTACAGCAGGAAAAAAGTTGTCGGATACACGTGTTTTGTGGCTCTTATATTGGGTCTAATATTCACCACGGGCTCCGGAGTAGCCTGGCTGGACATTGTGGATCATTTCGTCAACAACTTCGGTCTGACCTTCATCGGATTCTTGGAGTGTCTGGTGATCGGATACATTTTAGGGAGCGGCAAACTCAGAAAGCACCTAAACTCTGTGTCCGAAGTGAAGGTCGGCCTCTGGTGGGAACTCTTTATCAAGGTGATTACTCCCCTTATCCTGGTTGTCTCTTTTGGGCTTTCCCTCTGGGAGCGGATAAAGGCCCCGTATGAGAACTATCCTGAATGGGCTCTCCTTTTAGGAGGATGGCTGCTCCTGGCTGTGGCTCTTGTGATAGCCTTCCTCTTCGGAAAGATCAGATCAGCGGAGGAGCTTTAGCGATGTCTGGATCGGCAATTGCGATGCTCGTTTTTGGGAGTGTCCTCCTCTACGTCCCCCTCGCCTACTGTCTCTACAGGGCCATCAGGAGCAAAGAGAGGGTAGAGGAGGACGAAGAGTCCCGCTGAGGTTGAAAATAGAGGGGCGTCTGCTGCGTTCCCGGCTGACCACTAACTGCTTCTTCTTTGATGTGGGTGTAGAGGGTGTAGACCTTTTGTATATCGCTGTCCGTAAAAAATTTTCTGTTCTGTATAGGAGCACTAAACTCTGTATAGAAGTACTAAACTCTGCTATAGAAGTACTAAACTCTGTTATAGAAGTACTAAACTCTGTTATAGAAGTACTAAATAGAAGTACTAAAAATGGTATACACCATATACACGGTATACACCTCGTACCTTAAACCGATTCCCAGTTGGCAAAAATATCCCTCTTTCTTCGATGAAGAGCCTTCCGTGCGTGTCCCAACCTGGAAAAGTCTATGTAGGGAAAAAGCGAAAGCCTGCGTCAAAGGCGGATATTTTAGCCTTGACAAAGAGATAGGTATCGAGTACCTTGCCTTTGTACCCAGTGTCTGGTCAAGATACTCTGGAGTTGAAGACTGTGGAGACCTGCCTATCTATGGGCCGTTCGGCGATCCGGCCAAGGAACTTAGTGACCTGTTGCCGATAGGGGCTCAGTCGCTGCACCTAATAAGGATCCAGGGCGTCATCTATCGCAGTCAACAGATGGGGCAGAAGCAAAAGTGGAAACCTAAGATAAGGAGATGAGAATGCCTAGACCCCCCGACTACGGAATCATATACAACTGGGACGGCGCCCCGCACGGCTGCTCTGAGGTGCCGCAGTCGATGGAAGCGTTCCTGGAGAAGGTATACGCCCCACTGGAGGACACTCAGGTGGGCGCCCACTTCTGGTGCATCGGAGAGCATGCCGCCCGATGGAAGAGTGATGTGCTCGAACTCCTCGGCGACTTCCATGATCGGCGCTACGAGAACGCCCAAACCTACACGTTCACGGAGAACGTCCGCCAGATGTTAGAGCGGGGTGAAGATCCGCAAGAGGCGCTGATCGAGCGGGGTCATCAACTCGGCCTGGAGGTCTATGCGTCGGTTCGCATGAACGACAATCACTTCGACGGGGCTCAGGTGGAGGAGCTTGGGAAGCTGCACCACACCGAACTGACGCGCATGCGGATCGAACATCCGGAGTGGCTCCTGGGTAACCAGACCACAGAGTGGTACGCCCTCTCGTGGAACTTCGCGGTGCCCGAAGTGCGGGAGCACCGCTTTGCTCATATCAAAGAGATATGTCAACTTTATGACTGGGACGGCGTCGAGTTAGACTGGCAGCGGCACGCCTTCCATTTCCCAGAGGACGATGCCTACAGACTCCGCTACCTCCTGACTGACCTCCAGCGGACTGTGCGCCGCATGACAGATGATCTGGCAAAAGAGCGCGGGAGGCCGTTCTACTTAGCCGCTCGTGTGGCTGGGAATCTTGAGATGTGTCGTAAGATCGGCTACGATATTCCCACCTGGATCGAGGAAGGTCTTCTGGACATCATAATTCCCGCAGGCAATGCGGTGACCGACCCCTCGATCGATGTGGCAGCGTTTGTCCAGATATGCAGGGGCACGAATATCGCTGTCTACCCCGGATTCGACAGTGCGCTGCCCGATCCCTTTGTTGGCCCTGAAGATGCAGGGACCAAAGATAGGATGCGGACACGCGCCATCGCAAGCCGCTACCACAGGGCGGAGGCGGACGGCATCTACGTGTTCAACTGGTACGCAGACCGGGATTCGAGACGCGAACTCTTATGTCAGGTAGGCTCTCCCGACACTCTGCGGCGTAAGGACAAGATCTATGCGGCTACAAACCGCTTCATCCAGAAGGAGGGCCAGTGGCGCGGCGCCTACCGCCGAGATCGGATCTGGGGCGAAGTGCCGGTGGCTCTGAAGCGGACACTTACCGGCGAAGGACCAGAGATCTCACTGAACGTGGCGGATGACCTATCGGTGGACATCCCCGATAGCGTTGAGCTCAGGGTCCGTCTCGACCAGTGGGTGAAAGGCGATGTGGTGCACATCTTCTGGGATGGATCAAAGTTAGATGATCTCGAAGTTAAATACTGCAAGCTCGGCGATCCGCACAGGATCTTAGATGTGGGCTGGGCGGCATGGCTCTGCTGCCAGATGGATCGTTCGAAAGTCGGGGTAGGTCCTCATACGGTGAAAGTTGCACTTTCAGAGCGCAACCCGAAAGTGGCCTGCGATATCGTGCTAACAGATGTGGAATTAGTTATACGATATCCTGGGAATTGACGATATAGGACGTAAGCGAAGGTGACCATGACTAAACACGCTAAATATACTGAGTACGGAATTATCTACAACTGGGACGGCGCCCCGCACGGCTGCTCTGAGGTGCCGCAGTCGATGGAAGCGTTCCTGGAGAAGGTATACGCCCCACTACTGGAGGACACTCAGGTGGGCGCCCACTTCTGGTGCATCGAGGAGCATGCCTCCCGCTGGAAAAGCGATGTGCTCGAACTGTTAGACGACTTCCACGATCGGCGCTACGAGAACACTTACACCTACACGTTCACGGAGAACGTCCGCCAGATGTTAGAGCGGGGTGAAGATGCACAAGAGGCACTGATCGAGCGGGGTCATCAACTGGGCCTGGATGTCTATGCGTCGGTTCGCATGAACGACAACCACTTCGGCGGTGCCCAGGTGGAGGAGCTTGGAAAGCTTCACGACACCGAACTGACGCGCATGCGGATCGAACATCCACAGTGGCTCTTAGGCGACCAGACCTCAGAATGGTTTGCCCTCTCGTGGAACTTCGCGGTGCCCGAAGTGCGGGAGCACCGCTTCCTGCATATCAAAGAGATATGCCAGCTATATGACTGGGACGGCGTCGAGCTGGACTGGCAGCGGCACGCCTTCCATTTCCCAGAGGACGATGCCTACAGACTCCGCTACCTCTTGACTGACCTCCAGAGGGCTGTGCGGCGCATGACAGATGATCTGGCAAAAGAGCGCGGGAGGCCGTTCTACTTAGCCGCTCGTGTGGCTGGGAATCTTGAGATGTGTCGTAAGATCGGCTACGATATTCCCACCTGGATCGAGGAAGGTCTTCTGGACATCATAATTCCCGCAGGCAATGCGGCGACCGACCCCTCGATCGATGTGGCAGCGTTTGTCCAGATGTGCAGGGGCACGAATATCGCCGTCTATCCCGGATTCGACAGTGCGCTGCCCGACCCCTTTGTTGGCCCCGAAGACGCAGGGACCAAAAATAGGATGCGGACACGCGCCATCGCAAGCCGCTACCACAGGGCGGAGGCGGACGGCATCTACGTGTTCAACTGGCACGCCAACCGCGATTCGAGACGCGAACTCTTATGTCAGGTAGGCTCTCCCGACACTCTGCGGCGTAAGGACAAGATCTATGCGGCTACAAACCGCTTCATCCAGAAGGAGGGCCAGTGGCGCGGCGCCTTCCGCAGAGACCGGATCTGGGGCGAAGTGCCGGTGGCTCTGAAGCGGACACTTACCGGCGAAGGACCAGAGATCTCACTGAACGTGGCGGATGACCTATCGGTGGACATCCCCGATAGCGTCGAGCTTAGAGTTCGGCTCGACCAGTGGGTCAAAGGCGATGTGGTGCACGTCTATTGGGATGGATCAAAGTTAGATGATCTCGAAGTTAAATACTGCAAGCTCGGCGATCCGCACAGGATCTTAGATGTGGGCTGGGCGGCATGGCTCTGCTGCCAGATGGATCGTTCGAAAGTCGGGGCAGGTTCCCATACGGTGAAAGTTGCACTTTCAGAGCGCAACCCGAAAGTGGCCTGTGATATCGTGCTGACAGATGTGGAATTGGTTATACGATATCCCGGGAATTCAGAACAAAGAACGGCAAGTGGAGGTGAGAATGCCTAAACATACTGACTACGGAATTATCTACAACTGGGACGGCGCCCCGCACGGCTGCTCTGAGGTGCCGCAGTCGATGGAAGCCTTCCTGGAGAAGGTATACGCCCCCCTGGAGGACACTCAGGTGGGCGCCCACTTCTGGTGCATCGGAGAGCATGCCGCCAGATGGAATAGCGATGTTCTCGAACTGTTAGGTGACTTCCACGATCGGCGCTATGAGAACGCCAACAACTACACCTTAACGGAGAACGTCCGTCAGATGTTGGAGCGGGGCGAAGATCCGCAAGAGGCGCTGATCGAGCGGGGTCATCAACTGGGCCTGGATGTCTATGCATCGGTTCGCATGAACGACAACCACTTCGGCGGCGCCCAGGTGGAGGACCTTGGGAAGCTTCACCACACCGAACTGACGCGCATGCGGATCGAACATCCGGAGTGGCTCTTAGGCGACCAGACATCGGACTGGTTTGCGATTTCGTGGAACTTCGCGGTGCCCGAAGTGCGGGAGCACCGCTTCCTGCATATTAAAGAGATATGCGAACTGTATGACTGGGACGGCGTCGAGCTGGACTGGCAGCGCCACGCCTTCCATTTCCCAGAGGACGATGCCTACAGACTCCGCTACCTCCTGACTGACCTCCAGAGGGCTGTGCGCAGGATGACAGATGACATAGCAAAAGAGCGCGGCAGACCCTTCTACGTAGCCGCTCGCGTGGCTGGGAATCTTGAGATGTGCCGCAACATCGGCTACGATGTTCCCGCCTGGATCGACGAAGGTCTGATGGACATCATAATACCCGCCGGACATGCGTCGACCGATCCCTCGATCGATGTGGACACGTTCGTGCAGTTGTGTCGGGGTACGGATATCGCTGTCTATCCGGGACTGGACAGCGGATTGCCGCCTTCCTATCTGGCTATAGCAAGCCGCTACCACAGAGCGGGGTCGGACGGTATCTACGTCTTCAACTGGCACGCGAACCGCGATTCGAGGCGCGAACTCTTATGTCAGATAGGATCCCCCGACACTCTGCGGCGTAAGGACAAGGTCTACGCTGCCACACACCGCTTCATCCAGAAGGAGGGTCAGTGGCGCGGCGCCTACCGCCTTGACCAGATCTGGGGCGAAGTTCCGGTTGCCCTGAAACGTACGCTTACGGATGAGGGACCGACAATCACACTGAACGTGGCGGATGACCTATCGGCGGACATCCCCGAAAGCGTTGAGCTTAGAGTTCAGCTCGCGCAGTGGGTGAAAGGCGATCTAGTGCACGTCTATTGGGATGGATCAAAGTTAGAGGATCTCGACGCGAGCTACGGCTCCCCCGGCCATATCTCAGATGTGAGCGGGGCGGTATGGCTGTGCTGCCAGATGGATCGTTCGAAAGTCGCGGTAGGTCCCCATAAGGTGAAAGTTACACTTTCAGAGCGCAATCCGAAAGTGGTCTGCGATATAGTGCTGACGGATGTGGAGTTGGTTATACGATATCCTGAGGAATTGACGATATAGCACGTAAGTGAAGGTGACCATGGCTAAACACGCTAAATACACTAAGTACGGAATTATCTACAACAGGGACGGCGGTCCACACGGCTGCTCTGAGGTGCCGCAGTCGATGGAAGCGTTCCTGGAGAAGGTATACCCCCCGTTGGAGGACACTCAGGTGGGTGCTCTCTTCTGGTGCGTTGGAATTCATAGTGCTCACTGGAATAGCGATGTCCTGGAGCTGCGCGGCGACGGCCACGGCCGACGCTATGAGAGCGCCGATGCCTACACCAGCACTGAGAACGTCCGTCAAATGTTAGAGCGGGGTGAAGATGCGCAAGAGGCGCTGATCGAGCGGGGTCATCAATTAGGTCTGGATGTCTATGCATCGGTTCGCATGAACGACAATCACTTCAACGGCGCCCAGGTGGAGGACCTTGCGAAGATGTACGGCACGGGACTGACGCGCATGCGGATCGAACATCCGGAGTGGCTCTTAGGCGACCAGACATCAGAGTGGTTTGCCCTTTCGTGGAATCTCGCGGTGCCCGAAGTGCGGGAGCACCGCTTCCTACATATCAAAGAGATATGCCAGCTCTACGACTGGGACGGCATCGAGCTGGACTGGCAGCGCCACGCCTTCCATTTCCCGGAGGACGATGCCTACAGGCTCCGCTACCTCCTGACTGACCTCCAGAGGGCTGTGCGCAGGATGACAGATGACATAGCAAAAGAGCGCGGCAGACCCTTCTACGTAGCCGCTCGCGTAGCTGGGACTCTCGAGATGTGCCGCAACATCGGCTACGATATTCCCACCTGGATCGACGAAGGTCTCCTAGACATCATAATTCCCGCAGGAGGTGGAGAGACCGACCCTGCGCTCGATGTGGCAGCCTTTGTCCAGATGTGCAGGGGTACGGATATCGCTGTCTACCCCGGATTTGACTGCGGACTTCCAGAACCCTCTGTGGGCCCTGAAGACGCAGGGACCAAAGATAGGATGCGCACACGTGCCATCGCAAGCCGCTACCACAGGGCGGGCGCGGACGGTATCTACGTATTCAACTGGGGGACTTCCAGACCCGAACTCTTATGTCAGGTCGGCTCCTATGATACTCTGCGGGGTAAGGACAGAATCTATGCGGCTGCGCACCGTTTCATCAAGAAGGAAGGCCAGTGGCGCGGGGCCTTCCGTATCGACTGTATCTGGGGCGAAGTGCCGGTTGCGCTGAAACGTACGTTTACAGATGGAGGCCCGACAATCACACTGAACGTCGCGGATGACCTATCGGCTGATGTGCCGGAGAGCGTTGAGCTTAGGGTCCGGCTCGACCAGTGGGTGAAAGGCGATGTGGTGCACGTCTTCTGGGATGGATCAATGTTGGAGGATCTCCACGCGAGCTACTGCTCCCCCGGCGATATCTCGGATGTGAGCGATACAGTATGGCTGCGCTCAGAGATGGATCGTTCGAAAGTCGCGGTAGGTCCCCATAAGGTGAAAGTTACACTTTCAGAGCGCAATCCTAAAGTGGTCTGCGATATAGTGCTGACGGACGTGGAATTGGTTATACGATATCCTAATTAAGGATACGGTAGATAGGCACCCGCTTGAATCCATCGGAGGCAGGGGGGTACCAAAGCCCCGAATGTGCGCTCCTCACTGTAGAGTTAATTGTCTGTTCTATCTATACAGCGATTGAGGCAGATAAAGAGTAAGTAATTCGATAAATCAGGCTCTAGCTGCTCCCAAAGGGGGGTCGTCTTATTCCCTTCTGGAGCCTGAAGAGGTCATTTGGTGTGAATAACTCTGTAGAGATAACAGAATGTCGGCACAAATAATATTGATGTCTCACGTCGCCTTTGGACTTTTGGGAATACTTGCAGCTATGTGGATATTTGTGGAGGTCCTAAATGTCACTTATCGCAACAAAGACAGGATAAGATATATGAGCATGGCAGTGGCCGTCTTTGTGTGGGCTTCGTTCTTGCTCGGAGGGTATTGGTATATGACTTACTACGGAGGTGACAGGGGTATAATAAAGGCCGGCCCCTAGCCGTGGGCGCACTTGTTTTTCATGGAGGCAAAGGAGCACCTGTCCTTCATGTTTCTTGTACTCGGTACGTACCTGCCGATTGTAGTCAACGATAACCGCCCACTTGCCGAAAGAGGCGCCCGGACTCTGACGTTGACAGTTACAGGATTGATCGTACTTTTGGGACTTACAATGGAAGGATTCGGAGCCGTGATAAGCCTTGCGGTCAAGAGGGGGCTCTTAGGGAGTGACTGAAATATCCCACAAGAAGAGCGGGAAATACGCCGTAGGATTCGGACTGTCGTTTGTGATGGCGAGCCTGTTCAATGCGCTGGTTGTGGTTTTAAAGGACACTGATGAAGCGCTGAAGGCCTGCATGAAAACCTTCATCGGTCACCACTGGGTAACTCACGGACTTTTAGTCCTGACGCTATTTATAGTGTTAGGTCTTGTACTTTCTAACATTAAGGCCGAGGGAAAGTTAGCGTTGGACGCCAAGAAGATGCCCATAGCCATCACAGCGGCGACGCTCATCGGCGGGATAATAATCGTAGGGTTCTACTTGACGCGTTTATGACATGAATAGCCATTCCAAATCCAGAATGTCTTTATTTTCATATAGGAGGTTGCTATCGATACGCCACCCATTGATGATCGCGACTGGTCGGCATTGACCCCCGGAGAGCGTATTCGCCAGATTGAAGTCGAGGGTTATCTTGCACTGCCTGATCTGCTAACAGCCGAGCATATCTCCCGGCTTAAGGCCGAAACCGCTAAATTGGAAACCCAACCTGTGGATTACAGTGTCTACCAGCGGGGATGCCCAAACATTCAGTTTGTGGGCGGTGCCATTACAGAGTTAACTGCCCACCCACCGACAATATCCTTTCTACGGGAGCTCTTCGGCGATGAAATTATCACTATGTCCTACGGCTACGCCCGTTCCGAACCCGGTCATCCCGGCATCAGTCTGCATGCAGATGGACAACCTTACGGTACGAAGATCTTCGGCTACGAGGGCAGTGTACCCTATATGGTAAGGGTGCTGTACTATCTTGAGGACCTCACGCCAGAAGTATCCCCGTTTCGAGTAGTGCCCCGATCTCACCTCTGCATGCACGCCGATGCAAACCCGTACAAACGGTACGAGTCACACCCTGAGGAGGTTATGGTTCCGTTGAAAGCTGGTTCGGCGATGCTTATTAACCATCGGGTTTTTCACGGCAACTACCCCAATACCGGGGATTGGGCACGTGAGATGCTGGCAATTGCCTATCGTCCAGCGTGGGCAGGTCCGATTGAGGAGGTATCTACTTGGGATCCGGACGATCTGGCCAAGTTGCCAGATGCCCTGCGTCAGTTGTATGCCGATCCCAATACTCGTCATTGGGATTTCTACGGTGGCAACAAACCTCCCAATATGGCGAGCCAAGCTCCGGGTATGAACCCCAGCCGTTGGCAAGACGACACGGATTAGCAATTGGGCTACTTCATCTTACAGTAGAAGGAAGAATAAGACTTATCCTAGTCGGATGCGGGTATGCAGGTAAGACGACCTTAGTCAGCCAGATTTAAATGAGAATAGAGAACTATATTGATATCTTTTCATCTTTTGTTCCTTAAGATTCTGACACATGTTTCCACAAGCAAATAATATTAGAAAGGACGCAACCTGAGCAGATTGGAGATTAAGCTATGGCCCGTAAGAAAGTCCTGATCACCGGCATGAGTGGCCTGATCGGCGGCGTTGTACGCCAGCATTTAGAGGGTCAATATGAGATGAGCGCGCTGAACCGAAGCGATGTGCCGGGGGTGGCATGCCATCGGGCAGACATCGCCGATCTGGAGGCGATTTTGCCCGCGTTTGAAGGGAAGGATACAGTCGTACACCTGGCGGCGTTCGCACAGGACAATGCATCCTGGGATGAGGTTCTTCCCCACAATGTGATTGGAACCTACAATGTCTTTGAGGCATCCCGCCGGTCAGGAGTTAAACGGATCATCTTCGCCAGCAGCGGAGCCGCCACATCGGGATGCGAGCAGGAGATGCCCTACAGGGCACTGGTCGAGGGGCTCTACGACGAGGTGCCGGAGACCTGGGAGAAGATGATGACCCATCAGTCGCTGACCCGGCCGAACGGTCTCTACGGCTGCAGCAAGGTCTGGGGGGAGACTCTGGCCAGACACTTCACGGACACCTCCGATCTTTCTATCATCTGCCTGCGCATCGGCGCTGTCAACAGTGTAGACCGCCCATTTGAGCCCCGACACTTTTCGGTCTGGTGCAGCCAGCGCGACATCAGCCAACTGGTGGAACGGTGTATCGAGGCACCAGACAGCCTCCGCTTCGATATCTTTTACGCTGTGTCGAACAACAAGTGGAGCTACCGCGATGTGGAACACGCCCGCAAGGTGCTCGGCTTTGTGCCTCAGGATGCGGCTGAGGATCATCGCTAAGAGCCCATTGCGAAAAATCCATTGGCCATTTTGGCAATCCTTGAACTTAGCCGAAATCTCGGCGAACAGCAAGTGGAGAAGAACAGTTAGCTGCCAGGAAAGTGAGGGCATCCTCTCGGGAACTGCTCACCGACCAGGAAAATCCGGGCATTCTACCAGAAGACGAGGGAGCTGGGGATGACCATCTTCTTCATCGGCACAAGTAGCATCACCTGAAGGATTCCGTTGATCTCCGATTGAACCTATCGGGGGGATCGAGTGCTGAATCTGACTCGACACTATTTGGACACCAAGAAGAAAAAGAGAAGCACTTAGCGAGGAAGTGAGCTCTTCTAAGTGCTTTATTTCAGCGAAGATATAGGGAAGCCGGCGATCGGACTCGAACCGATGACCTGCTCATTACGAGTGAGCTGCTCTCCCAGCTGAGCTACGCCGGCCTTATCTTACCAAACAATAGGTAGTACACAGGACACCTCCTCCCCTGCACGCTGTCTACCTGTTGTGCACCTCATCCGCACTCAATGATTATGACCATAGCAATCAATGCCCCCGTGATCACAGAGAAGATAGTGCGATTCTTCCAGTTAGGCTCAGCGGTTTCCACGATCAAGTGCATCAGATAGTCTATTAAGCGTACCAGAATGTGGTGGCGGGCTCCAAAAGATTTCATCACGTCTTTTCCCCAGAAAGCTCTTCGACCACTGGAGAAAGGGCTGGCAGAAATGCACACAGTGCCCACAAGACCTTTTTGGGGGGGCCATCCGGCTTGAAGACTCTCCAACGATCATAGATGTTCAGTCATCTGTCCCTCGGTGGAGGTGACCTTTTCGCTTTTTACCGTTGAGTTCGTCTTCTAAGTAGATTCCCCTGAATTCCTCGTTATAGATCTCGAGGATCGTATGTTCGTCACCCATTTTGGTGCACACAAGGTCGCCAGGGCCCACATCATATTCGACTCCTTCTGTTACAATGCGGGCTCGACCGTCTATGATCAGCCAACATTCGTTGCAGTCGTGATAGTGTAGTTCTATGTTCTGACCCTTCTTGAGAGTGAATACACCGTAGGAACTTAATGACACCCAGTCGGGTTTAGAATCTGTATCCCCTCGTTTGACAACAGGCATTTTACCCCCTTTGCATCTTTTCCCAGAGAGTTCTTCCCCGATAGATTCAATCGGGGATGGCCCATAAGCGTCAAAAAATACGTTCACTTCTATGTCTGTTGTTCATTATTAAAGTACTATATTGAGAAGACAAAATCAAGTTAAAACTTAGATGCGACCAAAACTGTTTACAAATAACAGCTATTAGCATTTTTCTTGACAGATCCTATCGATTTTCTTATCATGTCCTGAGCGGGCTCAACATCTTATGCGTCATCACGAAGCATATCGTTGATCTTATTTCCCCCACGCGGCCCGCAAGGAAAAAGTTTTTCAATACTTCTTGCGGAACCTCAACAAAGGAACATCTAATGGCAAAGTCCCTTTGGGATAAATTTATGGAAAGCCTTACAGAGGAAGAAAAAGCTATATGGGAAAGGTGGGAGGAAGCTACACAAGAGACACCTGATGAGTTGTCGAAAGACGAGAGGAGAGCGGCAGCAAGTGGCGGGATTACGTCAGAGGATATGAAAGTGCTGGACAGATTGAGAGAAAGATGGGAAGAGTTGATGTGGGAGGATCTCGAGGATGAAGATTAGTCAAGTCAAACACATTTCATGTTGCGATTTTACAAAGAGTCGTGTGCAGAAGATAGGAGGAGATGATGAACGTTATTTTCATCGCTGTAGACTCGTTACGGCAGGATCATGTAAGTTTCTACGGCTGGGACAATTGCCCTGTGGAGACACCTAACTTCGACAGGTTTGCAAGAGAGAGCATCGTCTTTGAAAACTGCTATCCTGAAGCGCTGCCCACCATCCCAGTTCGCACACAGTGGAAGACGGGACAGTTGCCACTATACTTTCAGACGAGGGCTATCTAACCGCCCTTTTTACCGATTGCTACCACTATTTTAAACCGAACTGTAATTTCCACCGGGATTTTAGGGTGTGGAGATGGATTCGAGGGCAGGAGTATGATCCCTATCGTTCAGGACCTTTGAAAAAATTCAAGCTCCAAGACTTCATCAACGACAAATTCCCTGACCGCGCCAAAGGCGGAATCATCTGGAGAAATCTGGTGGAGACGTGTTTGATTAACATCGAACCTTCGAGACGGGTGATGATCACTTCTGCGCTCAGTTGGTCTCTCAAGCCTCCGAGTGGCTTGAGGGTAATGAGTTGACCCTCGATAGATTCAATCGGGGGAACGATAGAGAGATATTTATGTGGGTCGACTCTTTCGATCCGCATGAACCCTGGACGCCGCCGCCAGAATTCGATAAATATACCGACCCGGATTACAAAGGGAAACGATACATTTTGCCGCCTGGTGGTCCTTCTTCGGATTACTTCACAGAAGAGGAGATAAACTGCATACGCGGTTTATACGCAGGAGAGGTAGCCTACGTGGATCATTATATAGGCAAACTGTTATACAAACTCGAGGAGTTGGGCTATTTCGATAACTCCCTCATAATCCTTATTTCAGATCATGGACATCCGCTCTCAGATCACGGTAAATTCCTCAAGGGTCCAGACAGGATGTACAACGAATTGTTGAAAGTGATGTTTATGATCCGCTTTCCGAAGGCAGAGTACGGTGGACAGAGATTGGACGCACTATCTCAGTTCCACGACATCCTCCCTACAATCCTGGATGCGATAGGGCTTAGGAATAACCTTGAGACACTTCAGGGACGGAGTCTGATGCCCCTGATAAAAGGCGAGACAAAAGAGTTCAGAGAGGCGATCGTTACGGGTTATCACGACGCTGCTGACCGCTGTATCAGAGACAAGGTATGGAGCTATATCCGCCGCCCCGATCCTGACGAGTTGTACAACCTCATAGACGACCCTCTCGAAAGGGTGAATCTCATAGACGATTATCCTCAGGAGGCTGTCAAATTGGCGTCGCTATTCGGATCGTCGTATGCCATAAGTGGAGAGCCAATTAAGGGAATCCAGGGACGCTACGAGATAGAAGGATCGGCAGCTGAATAAAAGAGGGATCGGTCAATCCCCGATTGAATCTATCGGGGATCAATTAGAAAACCAAGGTTATTTCAAAGATGAAACGATTGCTAACTTTCCTGAGCACGGTGTTTATTCCGCTTTCGTTTAGTTGAGGAAGGACGCATATGTATGCCCATCTAAAAGAAGACAACGTAATTCTCGATGATCCCGAGCAGCTGCGCTCGACCATAAACGAGCGCGGTTATCTCTTCTTCCGCCGGCTGTTCGACCCGGTGAGGGCGCTCCAACTAAAGAGTGATATGATGTCTCAATTGCGGTCCCACTTTTTCATCGAGGATGATGGATCGACCGACCCGATGTGGAGCGGGGGGCCACATCCTACCGAAGAGGAGTGGATGGTGATCTATGGCAAGCTGGTAGAGCTTCCATCTTTGCGAGTTCTGGCCTACACCCCCGATGTGATCCAGGTGATGCAGCACTTGGTAGGTGGGCCGGTAAGGGTATGGAAACAAAGGATAACCCGGTGCATCTATCCCGACCCCAACAGCACAGTCGCTCGCGGCGCCGGCGCTCATCAGGATGCTAACCCCGCTTTTGGTTACCATGCGGATGACTTTTATACTTGCTGGTACCCGCTAATGGACATCGACCGGTCGATTGGCGGTCTGGCAGTCGCGCCCAACTCAAACAAGTACGGCCTGATCGAGCACAAGGGAATCGTTGCCAGCTCGCAGAATCTGGAAAAGAAGCGCGTGGCGGCGGTGGTCGTCCCCGAAGATCTTACCTGGGCGACGAGTGAATACCATCCCGGCGATGCAGTCATCTTCTACTGCCGGACCGTGCATCAGGGTATGCCCAACCACTCCGATCGAATCCGGCTCTCGGTTGATTGTCGCTACCAACAGAAAGGCCTCCATGTCACCTGGTTGGCCCGGGCTACGGCGAAACAGACCAGGCGGATGGGCCAGCGTATCGATGCTACTCTGTCCAGTCGGGCCTATTGGATCCGGACGAGGGCCGGGGATGATGTGCTCGAGGCAGTCCGCACCCGTATGATGGAAGAGGGAAATCCGAGTCTAGATCGAGCCGTCGAGTTGGTGACCGAGATACGGAATCAAGAGTCACATAGCTAGCGCTGTGTCAAAGGCGCCTTGACGGACAAATCCGTAGGGGCTGGGCAAGCCCAGCCCAGGAGGTAGCCTACGTGGATCATTATATAGGCAAACTGTTGTACAAACTCGAGGAGTTGGGCTATTTCGATAACTCCCTCATAATCTTTGTCTTAGATCATGAACATCCTCTTTCAGATCACGGCAAATTCCTCAAGGGTCCGGACAGGATGTATAACGAATTGTTGAAAGTGATGTTTATGATCCGCTTTCCGCAGGCAGAGTACGGTGGACAGAGATTGGACGCACTATCTCAGTTCCGCGACATCCTCCCTACAATCCTGGACGCGATAGGGCTTAAGAACAACCTTGAGACACTTCAGGGACGGAGTCTGATGCCCCCTGATAAAAGGCGAGACAAAAGAATTCAGAGAGGCGATCGTTACGGGTCATCACGACGCTGCTGACCGCTGTATCAGAGACAAGGTAGGGAGCTATATTCTCCGCCCTGATCCCGATCGCGACGAGTTGTACAACCTCATAGACGACCCTGGCGAAAGGGTGAATCTCATAGACGATTATCCGCAGGAGGCTGTCAAATTGCGTCGCAGTTCGGATCGTCGTATGCCATAAGTGGAAAGCCAATTAAGGGAATTCAGGGACGCTACGAGATAGAAGGGGCGGCGCCTGAATAAAACGGTCAAGTTTAGAATATCAAGGACCGTTATACAAAATCGCATTGAAGCGATATGGGCTTGACGACCTCAGACGGGCAACTGCATCTGCGGTTCGCGCCGCAAGCCCGCCACGCTCGGCGTATTGAACCGCTTGCCTTCGACGATCTCTGCAACGGTGAGCATCTGCATCCTGGGGTAAGGAATGCCCAACACCTCAAGATCGCCCGCCTCGGCCATGAAGCGGTTGAAGTTCCGCGCCTTTGTCTCGCCTAGCGGCTCCATAATGATGAGCCCGGCCATGAGCGCGTCGTTGTTATCGAGTACGCCCAGGAGCGAGCGAAGGACGATGATTCCCACGTTCTTTCCGCCCTTGACCTCTATCACAAGGCTTTGCAAGTCTCGCTCGCCTAGGGCAGGCACGGCGAAGTAAAGGCGGCCGTCGATCCCCTCCGTCACCCGTAGGCCGCGACGTCACGAACCCATCCACCTGTTCGACGACCCACTTCTGAAACTGATACTTGTCGCGCTTCCATAGATCGCGTGCACCCTCCAGGTTGCGCGGTATGCCTTCGATAACGTAGTCCTTGCCAGCCTCCAGGCCGCAACGCTCCTGCAAGCGCTTTTGCGCGACTCGCTTGACGGCGTGAATGGCGATGTCAATGCCGATCCATCGCCGCCCAAGATGGTGCGCTGCTTCGAGCGTAGTGGCGCATCCGCAGAATGGGTCTAACACAAGGTCGCCTGGGTTGCTAGAAGCCTTGATAATGCGCTCTAACAAGGCTACTGGCTTCTGGGTGGCATAACCCATGCGCTCTTTGGATTGCGAGTGTAGATAGGGCAAATCCCACACATCATCCATTTTGGTGCCGCGCGCAGTATCTCGGCCTCCACGCAAATCCGTCTTGCCGTCAACACTCATAGAACGGTGGATCGTTTTTTCGCTGTAGGGTTGAAACTGGGTATTGAATACGGCCTGTTTCCCACTGCCATAACGCAATACAGTATCATGCATTCGTTGGAAATGTCTGTGGCCGGAAGGCCATCTCTTGTAATGCCAGATAATCTCGTTCCCAAAGTTCCGGTGTCCAAATATCGCGTCCATAAACACCTTGATGTAATGGCTGGCCGTCGGGTCGCAGTGCAGATAAATACTCCCCGTCGGTTTCAAGATTGACTTCATATAGAGCAGGCGTTCAGTCATGTATGATAGATAAGCCAAGAGGCGCGGCTGTGTGTTGCGCAGCGCAGTCATCCATAACCGCCAGAAATCCACAGTCGCATCGTCAATACCCGCCTCGCGCATCAAAACCGGCATGGTACGTATGGCGCGTTCGCGGTCGTCATCTAGCTCCCAGGTGTCGCAAAACGCCTCTACCTGATCGGGTAGCGGGCGTCCGGTTTCGTCCTTGTAGATGGCGTTGTAAGATCGGTTGGAGTTGAACGGCGGATCAAGGTAAATCAGATCCACGCTTGAAAATGGCATGTTCTGCATGATGGCAAGGCAATCGCCGTAGTAAAGCCGGTTCATGCGAAGCACCCGCGCACGAAGGAGCCGAAGGCGTTGTCGTTCTCGCGCTGATTGTACTTGTAGCACGCCTCGGCAATGTAGAGGGGCATGTAGCGAGTGGAGTAATGATGATGCGACCCGTGCCACGCCCGCTTGATGAGCGACAATACGCCTTCTATCGTGCTCGTGTGGGCGAGACGTTGCGCGTAAGCCTTGCTATGGTCGATGACCAAGTGCCTAAACGCCCTCTCGATTGCGCGATAGCCCCTGTATTCGTCTGTGAGATCAGAAGGGAACCATCGGGGGTCCACAGTGCTCTTGATGAACCGCAGGAGAGCCTTGCCCGTGAGGCCTTTGGCAACCTGCGCAACAACCCGCCCGCCGCGTTCTACAACGCCGACCACCGGGGTCTTACGCGTTCCGCGTCCGCGCGGGTTATTCCGAGGGGAAGTAGGTGAAACGTGGCGGGGGCGTCCGCCCACATAGGTCTCATCAACTTCGACGATGCCTCGAAGCAGGCCAGCTTGCGCAGAACCCATCTGCGCTCGGATGCGCACTTGCATGTAAAGAGCGGTGGACTGCACCAAGTTGAGGTCGCGGGCCAGTTGATGACTTGACAGGCTTTTTTTGGCGTTTACCATGAGGCCAATGCACAGGAACCACTTTTGGAGCGGTATCTTGGTGCCGCAAAAGACGGTGTTAGCTAGAACATTGTAGCTGCGATGGCAAGCGTGGCAGTTCCACCGGCCTATACGCTCTCCGTCTATCTTGCGCGCCACGCGGACGCTATCACAGTGCGGACAGTGCGGTTCGCTGTGCCAGCGCACCTTCTCAAGGTGCTCGATGCAGGCTTCCTGATTGGGGTAGCGGCTGAAGATGGTGAGTAAGTTCATGGCTTGTCCTCCTGCATCTAATATAGCACGCGCCCTACAGAAAGTCAAGCCCATATCGCTTCAATGCGTAGTATCTAGAAGGACATACGAAGAACTCATACGGTCTGTCAGTCATTATCCTAATCATTTATGCTTACCCAGATGCAGAAGTATACCTTATTCATGTGTTTAACATCAGAAACAATCAGTCTAGGGAAATACTAGTATCCCTTATAAACGGAGGATAACGCCATGATATATGATGACCTTTTAGCCTTATTAGTTAGAATATCCTGTCACTTCCAGTATACTAAGATGAAACTGAGCGAGCTGTATTGCCCAGATGAACTGCATGACGCAGATGCACTATTTGCCGATCTCAAACTCAGTGAGAGTATAGCTAACGATATTAAACATAAGCAGGCCGTGTTAGAGGAGGTTGTAAACCAGTATATAAACGGCATGCGTCTCTCCAAATCTATAATAGACAACGAAGCCAGCGACCCTACTGTCTAAGATAGATATGGATTCTCCGATAGAAAGGGTAAGGACACAGACAACTGCCGCCTAGACCTACATGTAGCAACGCTGTTAATCCAGGACCGTCGCCTGATCCTCGATCTGCGGCTGTGCATATGTCAGTCCGAAGACGGTATTTCAACACCAATCTGGTCGCTACCCTTAATGCGTGGCATCTATCGCACCGAGGTTCCGTCCCCGTCCCACCAAGTAATCAGACTGCGTTACGCCTCCTCCCGACTGTTCCCGGTTCTATTCCGAACCCCCGCACGGAGGTGATGCAGGCAACACGCCGTTCTTCAGCCATCGCACGAGCGCCTTGCCGGGATCGGCGATCTCCTCAACCGAGCCGTACCAGTAGGCTTCCCAACCCGTCTCCGGCAGACCCGTAAACAACATCAGATTGAGGGGATAGACCTCGCTATCGGTGCAGCGGCGAAAGTCGTCCCGGAACAGGAACACCGGCTTGTCCCAAGCAATCGCCATGCCCAGTTCCACCATCACTCCCTCGTCCGGGGGGCAACCGTTGACCACCGCGAACAACCCCTCGGCCTGCCGCACATCCCGGAGATCGGCCTGGCCGATTTCATAGACCCAGCCCGGACTGGCACGGGCGATCTGGTTGTTACGCGCGAACGGCTCCCAGACTTCGGCCCCCAGCGCCTCCAGAGCCGCTACAATCTCTCCCAACGGCCCAGCGCACTGCTGCAGGGAGAAACCATAGGGGTTGGCCAGATAAAGAGTCTTTTTCGATGTCATGTTCGAGTCCCTGGACTTAAGCATCCGCGAATTCATCAGCCAAGCACAACGGGTAAATTGCGGGTAGCGGCATTCCGAGATCGGCGAAACAAGGATAGCAAGCAGAACGCATTGAAGCGATATGAGCTTGACGACCTCAGACGGGCAACTGCGTCTGTGGTTCGCGTCGCAAGCTCGCCACGCTCGGCGTATTGAACCGCTTGCCTTCGACAATCTCTGCAACGGTGAGCATCTGCATCCTGGGGTAAGGAATGCCCAACACCTCAAGATCGCCCACCTCGGCCATGAAGCGGTTGAAGTTGTGCGCTTTCGTTTCCCCCAACGGCTCCATGACGATGAGCCCAGCCATGAGCGCGTCGTCATTGTCGAGCACGCAACGCAACGCGCGAAGGTCGTGGATGCTGACGTTCTTGCCGCCCTTGACTTCGATGACCATGCTTTGTAGCTCGCGTTCTCCTGGCACGTCGCAGTAAACACGCCCGTCAATACCGCCGTCGCCCGTGCGCCGCGATGTTACAAAGCCGTCTACCTGTTCGACGGCCCACTTTTGGAAGTGATACTTGTCTCGCTCCCATAGGTCGCGCGGTATGCCTTCGATAACGTAGTCCTTGCCAGCCTCCAGGCCGCAACGCTCCTGCAAGCGCTTTTGCGCGACTCGCTTGACGGCGTGAATGGCGATGTCAATGCCGATCCATCGCCGCCCAAGATGGTGCGCTGCTTCGAGCGTAGTGGCGCATCCGCAGAATGGGTCTAACACAAGGTCGCCTGGGTTGCTAGAAGCCTTGATAATGCGCTCTAACAAGGCTACTGGCTTCTGGGTGGCATAACCCATGCGCTCTGAGCCTAGCGCGGGGCCGATGTCATGCCAAATGTCATTCGGGGCTATTCCCTTGCCGGGCCTCTGCTTTCTCCAAACCACATCGTCTATAAACTCTAATTCGCCTTCTTCGTCTAAGGTAATAAGGCGGTCTTTGCTTGTAGTCCATCCCGATTTGTGAGGTGGGTATATCCCTTTGTATTCATAGCAAAGATTGGGGCGCTCACCTAGTCCGGGTGGACGAAATGGGCTCCTTCGCTTGTAGGGGCCTTTCTCATCGAGGCAAGGAAAGTCTGTCTCTATGTTTTTGTATGGGGTCATGATTTCAGTCCTTGTAACTCTATGCCCCCCCCGACTTTGAGTAGAAAAGAACCCTATCGCTTGACCGCCCAAAGCCCTTTGCCTTGTGTTGGCTCCCTTTTCCAGCGCCTTTAATTCGCTCCCATGCGATTTCGTTCCTGAAGTTGTCATGCCCGAATATCGCATCCATTAGCACCTTGATGTAATGGCTGGCCGTCGGGTCGCAGTGCAGATAAATACTCCCCGTCGGTTTCAAGATTGACTTCATATAGAGCAAGCGTTCAGTCATGTATGATAGATAAGCCAAGAGGCGCGGCTGTGTGTTACGCAGCGCAGTCATCCATAACCGCCAGAAATCCACAGTCGCATCGTCAATACCCGCCTCGCGCATCAAAACCGGCATGGTACGTATGGCGCGTTCGCGGTCGTCATCTAGCTCCCAGGTGTCGCAAAATGCCTCTATCTGATCGGGTAGCGGGCGTCCGGTTTCGTCCTTGTAGATGGCGTTGTAATATCGATTGGAGTTGAAGGGCGGATCAAGATAGATCAGATCCACGCTCATCAACGGCATGCTTTGCATGATAGTAAGGCAGTCGCCGTAGTAGAGCCGGTTGCCACCGGAGCTTCCGCGCCTGCTTGATTTTCTTCCGACAATCCTTACGTGCTTCGTCAACGATCTCGTTGCGGGTACCGCGAAATGTCCTCTCTGTGGCTTGGCAATCCCATCGAGCCTTCCGATAGGCTTCCTCCAATCGCTTCACCTTGCCAGTTGCGGATAGCCGTAGATCGCGGGCCTCGCGAGCCTCCCGGTTTCTTTCGATCTGGGCGGCGTCGGCGTCAATAAAATACTGTGCTATAGAGGTGCCAGACCTAGTGATATCCTCAGCAGTAAATCGAGGGTTGCGCCACGAAGTTCTGGCTGTGGCCCATGCCTTCTCTTGATTGACGAATGAAGAGAGAGCGGATGCATTGATATTCGGGCCGCGTCCGCCCGCTGCGATCACGCCAGCTTCCACCAGCTTCGCGCTACCGACGGCCTGAATCTGACTTGCGGCTTGGTTCCAATTAAAAGTTCCTTCTGGTATTTGTTCTTCTGGCATTGGTGTCTCCTCCGGTAGGACTTCTTTGTCAAGCACTTTGCTCAGTTTCAATATAAGCTCTTTGTCGAAATTGAGCTTTTTTCTCTTTCTCCTGTCGCTGCAGGTTTTCCCGCATAGCCCTTAAAAACTCAGGAGTCTTCAGCAACTCCTTCGTCTTCGTCGCGTTCTGGGTTTTCTGTACTTGTTCGTTCGCCTTCGTTGTCTGTTGCATTTTCTTCTCCTTTACTCCCGTCCAATCTTGCGGAATAATTGTCGTCCTGGTGAGGATCGATAAACTTTCTAATCGCATTCCACAGGGACCTTATGTTATCCGAGGGGTCTTCGACTCTTGAAAAAAGTTTTTTTGCCTCAATTCTGTCGATTACAAATCCATGGGCAGGATAACCTTCTACTAACGAATTAACCGTACTAAGACTTGCATTTCCCCCTCGTTCCACCAGTCTTTGCCCGTATGCCTTGGCAACATTCAGATCCCTTAAGTCGCTTCCTAAAGCCTCTGGATCGATTTGCGCATAGACAGGCTGCATAACCGCTGTAGCAATATTTGACGCAATTTTAGATGCGACCTCAAAGCTGACCGAGTGTCGGCTTTGGGTCGTTATAGCCCACCTCACCTGTTCATATATGGTTAACGTTTCATCCGCTAATCCTGCAAGTGCCGTCCGAACTATCAGGCCTGATCTTCTTTGCCCAATTTCATCTCGTTTTACGAGTTGCACATCGAGCGGGCCAAGTTCAGCTAATTCGTCCATCATAATTATATTGGCACCTAATGCGATAATTGTTCCCGCACTTTTACATCTGGTTGGGACAAATAGGTAAAAGGTTTTAAAGGTAGTCTGGAACAGCCTTGCTATTTTATAAGCAATATGCGCACTTCCTCCATTTGTTGCCAGAATTAGAAAGACATTATCTTTAGGCTCATCAGATGAATATATGGATTCCATTAGACGCAGCATGCTGTCCTCATCAATGGGGCCTGTATATACAGCAACATGGGCGTCGAGATCGGCGGAAACTACGTTAGCAGCTTCTCTGATTTTAGGGTGCATTTTGTTTGTCCTGTTGTGCATGCCACCTGGCGCTGGCAGCCGTCTGTGCAATCTCAGTGCGCCTTTCGTCCGTTATTTTGCCATGCAGAGCCGCAGCACCAGCCTTACCGCCCTTGACCTTGTTCGGCTGCTTGTACCCCTCATCTTCAACCTCACCCGTGGCTATCTTAGCTACCTTTACTGCACAGCCGACCGCGTCCGCAGGCCGACGCACTCCTCTTGGTCCTTTAGGCATCCGGAGCAACCTCCCTTGAAGTTTGGGGAGCCAATAATATCAGGGCCATCATTCTCAATGACAAGCTAAATCTAACCTGGTTCCCCATTTCAACCGAAAGGTGGGTGGTAAATGGTTTACTTAATAAACCTTTTCTTGTCAAGGGCAAAAAAAGTGTAGGTGAATTCCCCCTAGGCCAATTCAAACTGAGACACTACCGGCTTGTCTAATGTAAGTGAAACGGTGTAAGCCCCTTATATTGTCATCCAGTTATAGTTATCTTCTTTTTTCTGGTGAGTGCTTAAAGATTCCCAATTAACGGTTTTATCGTAGGGAGAACTTATGTTAGTAAGTGCCTTCTCACAAGCATCCCATACGTCGTAGTGATGACCTCCGCGTGGTCTCTCAACAGGGAAATCATACGCCTCATCCTTAAGTATCTCAGCACTGGAGGGCTTGACAAGAACCTGTTCCTCTCTAAAGAACGGCATGATAGACCTTATACGCGCTATCTTGTCAGTAGATTCAACTATGATCTTCTTGTCAATATATATCTCCCTCTTAAGCTCCTCTACTCTTAACCACTGCAAGACAGCATCCATAGCGTTCTTCTCAAAGATAAACCTCGGTCTATTAAACTTCTCCCTAAGGACAAAAATAAGCTCTATAGCATCGACAACATCTATCCTGACCTTTGTTATATCATCGAGGTACTTCTGTCCGTTCCACTGCATATGAAGAGGAACAAACGCCGAGAAGTTTGATCTCTTGTTCTTGGTGAATCCCAGGTCTACACCTATTGTCGTAGCAACGGGTATCCGAGTATCTCCTGTTTCATCTACTTTCGATAAGTAGCCATTCCCACCAGACGTAGGATGCTTCTCAAAGTCAAGATCGTGATAGTGAGATAGATAGCTCTCTGGAATCTCTATATCGTCAGACCCCCTTGACCTATTTTCATACTCCCTGTAATAAGTCTTGAGATTGTTTCGAAGTTCATAGTCCTTCTTGATCTGAGCTATCCGCGCATTGCTAAATTTCTTAGGCCAGATACTCTGTCCATTCTCATCAATATTCCTGTAGAATAGACCCTGCCACATCATTCCAGGTTTAGACTTAGGCAAATCATCAGCATATCTTTGACCTACCTGTCTGCCAGTGGCAGCCTTCCAAAGATTGGGAATAATATACTTAACGCCACTAAATGATTCTCGTGCGTTTCTCGTATAGTCGGCCTATCTCATCTGATTTGACCCTGAACTTAACCCCGTGATCTCTCACCGCGCCTGATTCCTTGATGTATGCATCGAAGTCCACTATCACGAGGCCCCTTTCAATCGACCGCATGAGGCCCGACAGCTTGATTTGTTCGTAGGCCGTGGCGTGTTCGTATTTCACTTGACGTGGATTCCGCTTTATTTGCCCCGTTACAAGAATCAGACGGCTCAACTTCCTGCCCGCCGCGTTCAGTAGATCGTCTTCCGTCCAGCAGACCTCCGGATTCATCCCTTCTTCATGGCGCACCCAAATAGACCCGGCATCGTAGGCGATGTTGAAGCCCCTGTCTGATTCGCCCTCGATTGTATGTCGAAAGGATGGGCGTCCGTTCCTTCCCTTCCAGCCGAATTTGTTGATGATGAACTTCATCGAGCCTTTGGGCCTTGGCGTCTTGTGAAATAGCGTAATGAGCGCGGTGCCGCTTGAGTATTTCAACTCGAAGGTTCCGGCGTCGGGAATGTCCACGTTTGAGGTTTCGAGGCCCAGGAGACTTTCGAGAAGACGACCTGGTGCGCCGGAGCCTTGATAGTCGCTCGGTAAATCCCGCCATCCGCTCTTGCACAATTCCCGCACTTGGTCGAACAGGGCCGTTCTCGAGGTCATTTCAGTTTCCGATACGCCGCCAGCCTCTCATCCGCTAGGCGACAATATCTTTTGCTCTTTTCGATACCGATCCATTCCCTTCCCTCAGATTCCGCCGCGATCGCGGTCGTGCCGCTTCCCATGAAGGGGTCAAGCACGATTTTCCCCGTGGTGGAGCCGATGCACCTTTGAGCTAACTCCGTAGGGAATGGGGCAGGATGGGGGTTGTTGGATTCTTGGGGGATTTCCCAGATGTCGCCGACGGCGTTCGCCTTGGGAGCAAGCTGAAACTCCGGCTTGGCGATAAGGTAAATGACTTCGTAGGTGGGGAGAAAATAGCCTTTGTTGAAATTGATGCCGCCCTTGCGTCGCCAGATGATGATCTGGCGGACGGGGAAGTCCTCAACGATATCGCTCCGGTCTTGGAGAAAGCCGCCTTGGACGCGCCACTTGTGGTTGTAGAAAATAGCCCCGCTCTCCTTGATTAGTCGCATCATGGCCTTGAGGCCTTTCCTTTGCCACTTCACGTACTCATCATGCGGCATACAATCTTCGTGTTCCTCGTAGCCCTTAATGAGCGCGGCATTCGGCCACTTGCCACCGCTCCCGTTCTTCATGCCGTTTCCAGTGGATTGCTTGAGGTTGTAGGGTGGAGAGGTAACGATCAAGTCGATGGAAAGCGCGGGGATTTTGTTCATCAATTCGACAGTATCCCCTTCATGCACCTTGCCGAGCCATCGGCTCATCGCGTTTTCGGAAAGGGTCTGCGCTCCGGCTTTCAGCAATCCATCGAACGACAAGGGGATTTGTACCCTTTGCGCGTTGGTCATGTAATCAAAGCCTTGTAGGTCAAGCGGGAGCCAAAGCCGCTTTCGAGCATAGAATCCATGCGCTGGCCGCCAGCGGAGCCATTCAGGTTCCATCGGAAGGCAAACTCTGAGAGGTAGCGGTTCAGGTGCTTCCATGAGAACTGGTGAAACACGCCATTGTAGCCGCGCTTGAGCATTGACCAGAAGCTCTCGATTCCGTTCGTATGGGCCTTGTCCCGCACATATTCGCCCATGATGTGAACAACGAACTCATGGTCATAGAACTCACCCAAGCCCCTGTAACTTCGATGATCGTCCGTGTAAACCGTGGAGCCTAGCAACACGTTATCTTCGATGAATCCGACCATCGTGTTCCTGTCTGTCATGGAAATCTTCTGCGCGAACACATTACCTTCACGCGAGCGCACGCCGATAGCGACATCCTTGCCCGCAGGCCCGCGTCCGGCCTTGGCCTTCTTGGAGTTGTGCTTGTTCTTCTCTTTGCCGCCCAAATAAGTTTCGTCCGCTTCCACTTCCCCGTTCATGGGCGGGGAGTTTTCGAGCGCGGTTTCAGCCGCCTTGCGGAGACGCCCGAGCATGAACCACGCCGTCTTTTGACTCACGCCCACTTCCCGCGCTAGTTGATAGCTACTGATTCCCTTGCGGTTCGAGGTAACGAGCCAAGCGGCCATAAACCACTTGCGGAGAGGAAGTCTTGATTCCTCATAGATCGTGCCCTTGCGGATACTGAACTCATCCCCGCAATCTGAGCACTTGTAGACGCCTACACGCTTGCGGCTGTAGATTTTCCCAGCGCATCCGCACAAGGGACATATCTTTCCGGCGGGCCAGCGAAGTTCTTCAAGGTGGGCCACGCAAGCGGCCTCATCTGGGAAGGCTTCTAGCATTTGAAGCAGTGTGTCATAATTCTTCATGTCTTGATTCTCCGCAATTTAGTGGTGTTCTGTCAAGCAACCCTATACCACTAATATATTGCATTATGCGGTGGTGTCAAGTATATTATTCCCCAAAGATTAGATAATAAAGATTCCTCATGTAGAACGGTCCCTCCTATAACTATTTTACCCTCATAGGAAGGCAATACAGTTCCATCAAGCCAGTCAGATAACTTAGCTCTTGAGTCAGCAGTTCCAGTATTAGCCTCATTTTCCAGATCGTCACATATTATAAGATCAGGTCTCTTTCCTAACTTTAGAGACCCTCTCACTTGTTGACCAGCACCTTTAGCCCTAATAGTAATCCCATTAGAAGTTACTATTTCCTTCTCAGTCCACTTGCCAACCCCTAAGCCATCCCAATTCCTCTTAGCTACAAAATTACCAAAGAGTTTGATTACGAGCTTATTAGTCTCCATCTCATTTTTAGCAGCCTCTAGAAAGTCAACAGAAGCTGGCAGGGTATCAGATATTATCATGATAAACTCACGCTCTTCAAAGAGAGCCTGATGTAAGATATAGACAAAGCTGAGTATTGTAGACTTGGCACGTGCTCGCGGGGCTACATAGATAGACCTCTCGTGATTTTCGAGTATATGACTATATATTTCCTTGTGGAAGTTAGGCACACCATATTTCTTCTGTATCCTATGAGGGAATAGAATCATAGAGAACAGTGCAAGATCATCGTGCAGTTTCTTGAGATTGGTGTTCCCTATTGCTGTCAAGGCACCTTCCTGTCGGTAAAAGTGATATTTCCCTGATCTGCCCTGCGATCCAGAATCTTAACTTTCTTTTTTACTTCGTCACGCCATCCCTTATATGGACCTGGATTATCAATCAAGATTAGATTCAGGATTATGTCGCTCGCTACATGTATGGATTCAGGGTAGTCTATCTTGTATGTAACCTCGTTATTGGCTACTAACTTATTGAATACTATGTCTAAGGGTGAGGACTCCTGATCCTTATCACACACATTTACAGTCAGACGAAAAGCACCATTGTCACCATCCCTAAGTTTGTAGGATATCCTCACTTCCCTTGCCTGTGTTATCCGGTGTATCAAGTTCTTTAGCTGGAGGGGAGTCAGGGAATTCATCTTCTTTGCCATCATCTTCCTCGTGAAGTACGAACTCTGCATCTTCTATCCTATCCCCAAGTCCTCGTAAAAGGCTATCCCTATCCTCATTTGTCTTAAGAACATCTTCTCTATAAGACTTGAGAGCTCTAAGAGCTTCCAGTTGACTAGGCTTATTACCTTCTTCTACCATACGTTTTAAATTAGTGAGGAAATACTTATCATCAATATTTAGCTCGCTCAGCATTCCCTTCATTCTTTTTTCTATTTCAGACTGCACATCCGGTTGATTAAACACTCGCCTAGCCCTCTTTTTCCAAGAGTCAGTATTAGTGGTATATACCCTAGAAAACGCCTTATAAACGTCGAAGAAAATAGTATACTGACGAGCAAATTCTTTGCGCTTGATAGTAGTGTGGATTTGTTTGGGATCGGATTTAGGCTCATGGGTCTTATCAATATACATTCCCTTTCTGGCCCTTACCATATACTGACCCGTAATGGTACACACAAAACCTGGGGCAATCTTAAGTACCTCAAGAACTTTGCCACAGTCAGAGATAACCCAATCACCTGGCTGGCCAAGCCTCCAGTCTCTCTTTACATCAAGTTGATTGTCATGAGTGGCTTCTATCAGGTTCTCGTAAACCTTGCGCCCTTTTACCAGTTTCATATCCATAATATAATACTTTTACGAGAATTGTGCAAGGCCCTTGACAATTTGCCAAGTCATATGTACATAAAGAAAGTCCTTAGACAATGTTATGAGATATTATTTATACTATATATATATAGTATAAATAGTCAGAAAGGACTTTATGGAAATATCAGCTAATATTTTATGTGGAGACTGCACTCGAACAGTTAAAAGAGCTTAATGATAATTCGATAGACCTCATCATTACATCTCCACCCTACACTGATCAGCGGAAAAATACTTATGGCGGTATACATCCAGATAAGTATGTTGAGTGGTTTTTGCCAATATCAAAAGAGTTGCTCAGAGTTATGAAGCCAACAGGTTCATTGATTCTGAATATAAAGGAACTTGCAGTAACAGGAGTCTAAGAGTGGAAGTGGCTTTGGAAGGAACAGGTCTAGTTGGTTAAAAAGAGATATGGTTTATCCAACAAATGTGCTGCATATGGCAGTAGAAACTCATAATAAGAATCATAGTGCTGCTTTTCCTGAATCGCTTCCTGAATGGGTTATTAAGCTTCTTACCGAAGAGAACGATGTTGTTTTAGATCCGTTTATGGGGTCTGGAACAACTATTAAAGTGGCTCAACGTCTTAAACGAAATTCAATAGGAATTGACATTCAAAAATCCTATTGCGATATGGTTTCTGAAAGTATCAAACAGTGAAAAAACTTTACATAATAAAAGGGAATTATATACTTGACTCCACCTAATTCTTTCAGTATCTTTACTCGGTAACGAGGGGGTGTATATGTCAAGTAAGACTCTGAGTTTATTTGAGTTAATGCAGATTTCCCCAGATGCCAAAAGCGCGAGAGAATATCTCGAATCAAGAGGATGGAAGGAACATACCATTTGCCCGCTCTGCGGTGATTATGAGCGCATCACCGCGAGAGGCGGGAAGCGCACTGGATATTATCGCTGTCGCGACTGTAACGAAGAGTTCACTGTGCGCACCAAAACCATCTTTGAGCGTTCCCATGTTCCTCTTCATAAGTGGATATACACCATGTACATGGTGGTTACGGCTCGGAAAGGCGTCTCTTCCCTTCAGATGTCCAAAGAGATTGGCGTCACTCAGAAGACGGCGTGGTTCATGTTGCAGCGCCTCCGGGAAGCATGTGGCGACGATCTCTCGAAGCTGAATGGCATCGTTGAAATAGACGAACCCTATGTTGGCGGCAAGGAGGCCAACAAGCACGCATCGAAGAAGCTCCGAGCGGGGCGGGGAACAGTGGGGAAACAGGCCGTCTTGGGTTTTCGCGAGCGTGATGGCAAGTCAGTGGCGCGTCCGATTGCAGGCACGAACAGTGCCGTTCTTCATCGAGAAGTCGCCAAGACGGTTGAGTTGAGTTAGGCTCTGCGATTCATACTGACGACCATCTCGGCTATCAGGCGCTTCTCGGCTATATTCACAAGCACATCCGTCACGGTGCAGGGGAGTATGTAGGCTCTGGCGATGTTACAACCAACAGCGTCGAGAGCATGTGGGCACTTTTCAAGCGCGGACTCTATGGCACATGGCATCAGGTCAGCCGGAAACATCTGGCGCGATATGTGAACGAATGCACGTTCCGCCTGAATGAGGGCAATGTCAGATTCGATACCAAGGATCGACTGAACAGCTTCGCTGATCGCGCCTTTGGCCGTCGTCTCACCTATGCAAGGTTGACTGCGTGAGCCCTCTACGAAAGCAAGTTCCAAAGGAGCTTGATCGAATTGTCGATCAAGTGCTTACCTACAACTGTCCAGCAGACAGGTCGGAAGACTTCCGCTTCATCGACCTGTTCGCCGGGATCGGCGGAATGCGCCGCCCGTTTGAGGAAATCGGCGGGCGTTGCGTGTTCACGTCAGAGTGGGATCGGTTCTGCAAGGAAACCTACACCGCGAACTTCCCGGAGCCAGCAGACAGCGATCACGAGTTCATTGGTGACATACGGCCTTGTGCGGTGAATCCGGAAACCGTGCCGACACATGATGTTGTGTTGGCCGGGTTCCCGTGCCAACCGTTTTCGATAGCCGGTGTGTCGAAAAAGAATTCGCTCGGTCATCCTCACGGCTTCCTGTGCGATACGCAGGGAACGCTCTTCTACGATCTGGCAAAGATCATCGACTACCATCGGCCCTCGGCCTTTCTCCTTGAGAATGTGAAGAACCTTGCCCGGCATGACGGTGGTCGGACATTCACAACAATCATGCAGGTTCTTGAAAGTGAGCTTGGCTACAATGTGAGCACCCGAATCGTGAATTCCTCTCCGTGGGTCCCACAGAAGCGCGAACGGATTTTCATGGTAGGGTTCAGGCAAAAGACGGCCTTTGATTTCGACGAACTGGCAATACCGACAGGTTGTGCACCGACTCTCGGAGCCATCCTCGATACGGATGTTGACCCCAAGTACACACTCACCAAGCACATGTGGAATTACCTTCAGGGCTACAAGAAAAAGCATCGGGACGCAGGCAACGGGTTCGGCTATTCGCTGTTCGGCCCTGATGATGTTGCCCGCACTCTCTCTGCCCGCTACCATAAGGACGGATCGGAGATACTCATCAGACACAGGGGCAGGCGTCCCCGCCGCCTGACCCCGCGAGAATGCGCACGTCTGATGGGATTCGAGAAACCCGGCAAGGCTGAGTTCAGGATTCCGGTGTCCGACACCCAAGCCTATCGACAGTTCGGCAACGCCGTGGTTGTTCCCACTGTGCGGGCCGTGGCCCGACTCATGAGGCCCCACATTTCCATGAACCAGGCGTGACCAACTGATTCATGGCTGCCGATAGTGTGACGCCGGATGTTCGCAGTCGGATGATGGCCGGGATCAGGGGCAAGAATACGAAACCGGAGTTGGCAATCCGGTCTGCATTGCATTGCCTCGGTTTCCGGTTTCGCCTACACCGCAAGGATCTGCCGGGAAAGCCCGACCTAGTGTTCGCGAAGCACAAGGCGGTGATTTTCGTTCACGGGTGTTTCTGGCACGGCCATGACTGCCACCTGTTTAAATGGCCGAAGACCAAGGGTGAATTTTGGAAACAGAAGATCAATTCAAACATCGCGCGGGATCGCAAGCAGCTATTGGCCCTCGCGGACAGCGGATGGCGTGTGGCGGCGATCTGGGAATGCGCTCTCAAAGGCCGGACGCGCCTTCCGATTGAGGTAATCGCAGAGCGTTGCGCGATTTGGCTGGAATCGAACGAAAACGAACTGAGGTTGAGCGGTGATGAAACGTGGACAGCTGCGTGACTATTTTGCTGGGGTGGGCGTAAAGAGGCTGTCTGCCGTGGATGCCGACTCTACAAGATCAAGATCAAACCAGCACGAGGTGGGTACCACGTTAGACATGCGACGTCAGTTTCTTGGCGAGGATGATAAAACCCGATTTCCGGTGGTTTATGTCTGGCTGGGTCAGGAGCAGGACGGCTTTACAGCCCAAGGCGATGCGACTCATTACGATGCACGGGCAATGAAGACCGACCGGGGACCGGAGTGGCGTCTCTACTATTCTTCCAATCCGGTCACGGAAGCCATGCAGAAAGGCGACACGCTGTTTCTGGCGTTGACAACCGACCGGGTTCTCTACTTTGTCGTCGCGCCGGCAGGCTCGACCAGCGAACGGGAACTCTCCTGGCTCTTTAGTTTACACCCCGCTGGGATATCCTTCGTGTCGCGCGAGTTCGACGACGACGAGCGGGAACTGGACTTTGCAGCCCGTTTCCTATTTGACGAGATTGGAATGGAGTTCGAGGAGCGGGACGCGGACAGACTTGACAGCATCATCGACAGGTTCGGCACGGCGTTTCCGAAAACTGTGGAGTTCTCGGATCTTGCCCGCCGTACCCTGTCTGAGGTTAGGGCCGAGGACGATCCCGATATAGCGCTTGTGGCTTGGATAGACCACGAGGAAGCGCTGTTTCGGCGTCTTGAACGACGGATTGTAGCGACACGTCTTGAGGAAGGATTTATCGATGGGAACGGGACCGATGTGGACGGTTTCATGCGGTTCTCGCTGAGTGTCCAGAACAGAAGAAAGTCGCGCATGGGTCATTCTCTGGAGCATCATCTGGAGGAGGTATTTCGAGCCTACGACATTACGCATGTTCGTGGTGCCGTGACTGAGAACAACCAAAAGCCGGATTTTCTGTTTCCCAGCAAGGAAGCCTATCGGGCCGCTCCGGAAACCGGCGATGCATGCCTGACCATGTTGGGGGCCAAATCCACCTGCAAGGATCGCTGGAGGCAGGTCCTAGCCGAAGCGGCGAAGATACCGAGAAAGCATCTTCTGACGCTTGAACGAGGCATTTCCGAGCCGCAGACAACCCAGATGGCGAATTCAAGACCTGCAACTCGTTGTACCGCAATCGCGTCAGGGTAGCTATACGGACGACCAACGGGCTTGGCTTTGGAATCTTGCGGAGTTCATTCGAGACGTAGAGGCTCGCGCGTGCAAGTAGATGCATGTTCGTACATGTTGTATTCGTGCCCCTGAACATTGTCTTGTCCTCCGTCTTTTCAAGCCATTCGTTTGGGAGTCAACTATATAATTCCCTATTAATTGAAGGAAGAGGAAGGAAGATGATTTATGGGCATATTTCTAATCACCATTTCCTTAATACTGATTTACATAACAAGGTACGCATGGAACCATCCGCTGAATAGACCTCAAGCATTTCGATTTATGAGAAAGGTTTCTCTTCTTTCCATTGGGTTATTAATTGTCGGAATTTATGTAGCATTTAAGTGATTTTATGCATGGAATTAGTGAAATCCGGTTTGGATAAGCTATCCCAAGAGAGGGATAACAATGTTAAGCAAGTGGGTTCCAATACGTTTCATAATAACGCAGTGGATACCGCTAATATTTATATTCGAGTTACCCAACAATTCGTGGGGTCTGTTAATAAAAATAGTGCTCGGATTGTGGCTTTTACAGACTCTCAAATCGGCGTTCTCACCTATGTTTGATAAACGAGTGTCTGGCTTTGGAGCAGGTATATTCTTGAAATCCCTTTGGTTTTCACTGATTTGGCTTTTAGCACCGCACTGGTCTATTTATATCTTCTTGTTTCTCCTTGTTAGCTCTTTCGATACAATGTTTTGGATGATAGATAAACATAATAAAGAATATATGAGTGCTCTATACGATGAACTTAAAAAGAACGTAGAGGGCGAGGATGATAGATAAACGTAATGAAGAATATATAAGTGCAGGAGAGTGAGATTTTAAAAGAGCTTGCCACTAATTCACGGTGTTCTTGAAGTCCACAGTCCTGCCCTGACCGTCAGTCAGTCGCCCATCGTCCAGGACCTGGAGCAGGACGTTAAAGACATCTTGGTGCGCCTTTTCTATCTCATCCAACAATATGAGCTGATATGGACGCCTGCGCACAGCTTCGGTCAACTGTCCGCCCTCTTCGTAGCTGACGTACCCCGGAGGCGCGCCGATCATCCTGGACACAGAGTGCTTCTCCATATATTCGGACATGTCAATCCTGACCATAGCCCCCTCATCGTCGAAGAGGAACTCGGCTAAAGCCCTTGCAAGCTCCGTCTTGCCCACGCCCGTAGGTCCCAAGAACAGGAACGAACCTATGGGCCTCTTCTGGTCTCCCAATCCGACTCTGTTCCTGCGAACGGCGTTGGACACTGCCTCGACGGATTCGTCCTGCCCGATGACCCTTTTGTGGAGTCTGCCCTCCATATGAGTCAGCTTTTCTACCTCGCCCTCCAAGAGCCTGGAGAGGGGGATCCCCGTCCACTTGGCGACGACCTCGGCAACTTCCTCATCGCTTACCTCCTCCCTTATTAAGGGCTTATGCTCCTGAATCTTTAGAAGCTTGTTATTTTCCGCCCCTAATTGTTCTCCAAGCTCGATCTGTTCTCCGTATTTTAACCTTGCCGCCCGTTCGTAGTCACCTTCCCTTTCCGCTTCAGCCTCCTGGATCTTGACCTGTTCTATGCGCTCCTTGATCTGGCGTATCCTGGCCACGACCTCCTTTTCCCGCTCCCACTGGCTCTTCAGAACACTTCTCTCCTCGTTCAGATCGGCCAATTCCTTCTCGATAGGCTTCAACCTCTCCGCAGCATCCTTTTCCCTCTTTACGGCCTCGCGCTCGATCTCAAGCTGTCTCAACTTCTTTTCGATGACGTCCAACTCTTCGGGCATGCTGTCTATCTCGATCCTCAGTTCAGCCGCCGCCTCGTCGATCAGATCTATCGCCTTATCTGGCAGAAAACGATCCGTGATATACCTCTCCGAGAGGAGAGCCGCGGCCACCAGCGCCGAGTCCTCAACCCTCACGCCGTGATGAATCTCGTACCTCTCCTTAAGACCCCTTAAGATAGATACCGTATCCTCAACCGAAGGCTCGCTTACCAGTACGGGCTGAAATCTCCTCTCCAGTGCGGCGTCCTTCTCCACGTTCTCACGATATTCATCCAGCGTAGTCGCCCCGATGCACCTTAATTCCCCCCTTGCAAGGGCCGGCTTGAGCATGTTGGAGGCATCCATCGACCCCTCTGCTGCTCCCGCACCCACTATGGTGTGCAGCTCATCTATAAACAGGATGATGCTCCCACCGGCCTTCTCAACTTCCTTTAGAACGGCCTTTAACCTATCCTCAAATTCGCCCCTGAACTTTGAACCAGCGATCATAGATCCGAAGTCCAAGGCCACGACCTTCCTGTCCTTCAATGACTCAGGCACGTCCCCTGAAACGATCTTCTGAGCAAGACCCTCAGCTATAGCCGACTTGCCCACGCCCGGCTCTCCTATCAGTACAGGATTATTCTTTTTCCTCCTGCTTAGTACCTTAATCACGCGTCTTATCTCATCCTCACGCCCTATAACGGGATCGAGTTCCCCCTGCCTTGCCAGCTCGGTTAAGTCCCGGCTGTATCTTTCTAGCGCCTGGTACTTCGACTCAGGATCGGGATCTGTCACCCTTTGACCTCCTCTTATCTTGGTCAACACATCAAATATCTTGTCTTTACTTACACCCAGCGACCTCAATATCCTTCCGCCCGGCCCATCATAGCCCTCGTCAGCGATAGCGATTAAAAGATGCTCTGTGGATATGAACTCATCCTTTATCCTGTCTGCCTCTTTCTCCGCAGCTCTCAATACTCTATTTAAGCCCTGACTCAGATAGGCCTGTCCCGTCCCGCCGTACATCCTCGGCAGGCGGTCCAGCTCGTCCACAACCTGTGACTTTACGACTGCCGGGTCTATATTCAACTTGCTCAAGATCTGCGGCGCAACACCGTCCGATTGATCCAACAGGGCATATAATAAATGTTCAGCTTCAATTTGACTTTGATTTCGATCCTCCGCATCCCTCTCTGCCGCAACGACAGCCTCCCGGGCTTTTTCTGTGAACTTATCGATGTTCATGGGATAGATACCTTTTTTCCTTACACATGGGAAATTGCTTCGGGGCTTCGCCCCTTGCAATGACTAAGGGTGAAAGCCAAGCGATGTCATTGCGAGGCGGCGTGGCCGCTTTGCTGGCGAGGCAACAAGCCACGAAGTGCGAGAAGCAATCTCAAGGATGCGCGACAGTGCCGCTGTGTACTGTCTACCTCACTCTACAACCTCGAAGTCCGCATCCACAGCGCCTTCGTCGTCTTTCTTCTTGCCGGCCGGCTCTTGCTGCTGCGGTTGTTCCTCTTGGCCGTCGCCTCCGGGCTGGCTCTGATCGGCTGCGGTCTCCTTGTACATCTCACCTGCCACCTGATGCCAGACCTGATTCAGCGCCTCACTGGCGGAGTTAATCTCGTTTACGTCAGATCCCTTGAGAGCCTCCTTAACCCGGCCGATAGCGGCTTCGAGCTTCGACTTCGAGTCGGGGCTGATCTTATCCTGCATCTCCTTTAGGTTCTTTTCCGTCTGATAGACCTGCTGATCGGCCTGATTTCTGGCGTTGATTTCCTCCCTATGTATTTTATCCTCAGACTCGTGCACTTTGGCATCTTTGACCATCCTTTCGACCTCAACCTCCGAAAGCCCTGAGGACGCCTCTATCCTTATGCTCTGCTCCCTTTCCGTGGCTTTATCCTTGGCAGACACGTTCAGAATGCCGTTCGCATCTATGTCAAAGGTGACCTCGATCTGAGGCATGCCCCTTGGGGCGGGAGGCATGCCGTCCAGATGAAATCTGCCCAGCGTCCTGTTATCGACCGACATCTCGCGCTCACCTTGGAGCACGTGTATCTCCACCGATGTCTGGTTGTCATCTGCTGTGCTGAATATCTGGCTCTTCTTTGTGGGTATCGTCGTATTGCGCTCGATTAGCTTTGTAGTAACGCGCCCTAACGTCTCGATGCCAAGTGAAAGAGGAATCACATCCAAAAGCAGAACGTCCGTAACGTCTCCAGTGAGCACGCCGCCCTGAATGGCAGCCCCTAAGGCTACCACCTCGTCAGGATTGACGCCCTTGTGGGGTTCCTTTGCGAAAAGCTCCTTTACAAGTTGCTGTACCCTCGGCATTCTGGTCTGTCCGCCCACTAATATGACCTCATCTATATCGGAGGGCGAAATTTCGGCATCTTTGAGCGCCTGTTGGCAGGGACCCATCGTCCTTTCTACAAGATCGTCCACCAACTGTTCTAATTTAGCCCTCGTCAAATTTATGTTTAGGTGCTTAGGGCCAGTCTGGTCAGCTGTTATGAACGGCAGATTAATGTCTGTCTGTGTTGAGCTGGAGAGCTCACATTTTGCCTTCTCCACCGCCTCTTTGAGCCTCTGAAGCGCCATGGGGTCTTTTCTGAGGTCGATGCCCTCCTGCTTCTTAAACTCGTCAGCTAACCAGTTCATGATCTTTTCGTCAAAGTCGTCCCCACCCAGGTGTGTATCTCCGTTTGTAGCTTTGACCTCAAATACGCCATCGCCTAATTCCAGTATAGAAATATCGAACGTCCCACCCCCAAGGTCATAGACAGCTATCTTCTCATCCTTTTTCTTATCCAGACCGTAAGCTAAAGAAGCCGCTGTCGGCTCGTTGATAATCCTTAAGACTTCCAGCCCGGCGACCTTTCCGGAGTCCTTGGTCGCCTGCCTTTGACTGTCGTTGAAATACGCTGGAACCGTGATTACTGCCTGAGTCACCTTCTCTCCGAGATAGTCCTCAGCCGTCTGCTTCATCTTCTGGAGCACCATAGCCGAAATCTCAGGAGGCGTGTACTCTCCGCCTTCAACTTCCACAACCGCTAAATCGTTAGTCCCGCTTTCGACTTTGTAGGGAACCTCCTCTATCTCTGTACCAACTTCGTTATATCTGCGCCCCATAAAACGCTTTATGGAGTAGATAGTGTTCTTGGGGTTTGTGATAGACTGTCTTTTTGCGACCTGTCCGACAAGGCGTTCTCCCTCCTTTGTGAACGCCACCACAGAGGGCGTTGTCCTTCCGCCCTCAGAGTTGGGTATCACAACCGGATCTCCGCCCTCCATCACGGCCACACACGAATTGGTCGTCCCTAAATCGATTCCTATTACCTTTCCCATTTTGCTATCCTCCTTTTAAACTGCTAAGCTGCGTTCTTAGACAAAGATTCATCCTTTTTGGACGATGTGGATTCTGAATTTTCCTTATCCGCCTTTTCCGCTTTCCTATAACTTTGGCTGCGATAGTCGGTGCAGTAAAAACCTGACCCTTTGAACAAAAATCCCGCGCCTGCGCCGATTAAGCGCTTGACCTTTTTGTCGCAAACCGGACATTCCTTAATAGGTTCTTCTGTAATACTCTGAAACCTTTCAAATCTCTTCCCACAGCTTTGACATTCGTACTCGTAAGTCGGCATATTTTGAACCTCCTTTAAGAATTCAGATTTGAGAATACGCACGTATAATACGTATACATAATACTATATACACGTAATACACGCATAATACGTGCCATTAGAGTAAAAATACCATTTACTTGCTTTATATCATTTATTTTAAGCACCTTATGTAACAGTGTAAGAAAAAGTTCTGACGTCGCCCTGTAACTTTCTATCTGCCTATACGACAGATCCACTGTCATGATGACATATACATTACGTCAGACTATGGCATTTATGTCAAGTCTGAGGGAAGTGGTAGACAGGAGAGACTCGACGCTTGCCGTTAAGATGGAGAAGGTGTATTCATCATGGATTAACTATAGGAATATTAGTTCATCAGTGATGAAAAGATTTGACTCTGCAGAATCCCCATTTATATTTATGCATATCAAAAGGAGGATCCACCATGGGATTTGTGAACATAAACACACAGAGGAAGATATTAGATTCAATTCAGTCAGTTTTGAAGCAGAAACGATGGTCATGGGGTCAATTGGCAAGTGAAGTCGGGATCGCTAAATCGTATATCAGTCAGATCAAGACAGAGACAAATCGTTTGAACGTAGAAGTCCTTGAGAAGATAGCAAACGCATTGGAGATTCCTGTAGTCTATCTCCTGCCGAAAGCTCCCCTGACCTCTGAAAACCGGAAGCTCATCCTTTCTCTTTTACAGCTTCCAGACGACATCAGTGATGAGAAACTTCTGAAGATAGCTGAGATAACCAGATTTCTCTCCACCAGGTCACTCCAGCAATTAGATGCGCTCCTTGCGTTTCTCTCTCCATCGGCATACTCAGAAGGCATTTCTGCAGAGGCTGCCGGTTATGCGAAGGTTGCTGATCAACCTGGAAAATACAACAAGTCCCAGGACTCATAGACCCACAACGGCCTTATGATCCACAGGGCTAAACGTACTGGTTCTACAGGACCCCCGCTCTGAAGTCCTCCGCATTCATCGGCAGAAGCAGTTACTCCTACGTAATAAGTAAACTTTGATAACTCCTTCATAGGATATCTATTTTTAGCCACCGCTTTCAGCCCCGCTTAACACAGACACTCCGCAGGCGGGGCTTCAAAACGCGCCCTGGGCCAAAGGGGAACAAATCGCCTTTGGAGACCCCACAGTAGAAGCGGATGGCATTCATCCAAACTCACCAGTGTTGGTATTCTCCAATTATGTTTATAAAGGAGGCAGTTAATTTTTGCTTATATCTACATCAGCAACTAATTCATGTAATACGAAACTTATTCTTGATATTTCATTACTCATGAACTATATTTATCAACGAGACAGGCTGAAATGAAGAGTTCAAACTGAGGTTCGCTACTGCAAAGATAAAAGATCCTTGAGATAAGGTTAGTGCTGTTGAGAAAGATTACAAAACACCAGTTAGAGGCACTGGAACTGAGAGTCCAGGGTCTTACGTACAAAGAGATAGCCGAGAGAATGGGAACCCGTCGAGACAGCGCCCGGCAGTCGGTCGCATCCGCTATGATCAGGATTCGAAGTTGGTATGCGTCCGATCGTAACTGCGGTATATCGCTTGTTAAAGAGTCGAGAAAACGTTAAGCCTAGAAAAAGATATTGATTTATTTGGTTAAATGTCTTAAATTATTTATGTCTATGACATTGCGATCCAGTTTGCTGTAAGAATAGCATCATTTAAGGAGAATCAAAGATGTTAAACACTATGCGCCAAAAGGGGTTCATTAAGGTCACAATTTGGATCACGGCAGTGGGCTTTGTAGCCCTTATGGTAGCAGGATGGGCTGCCAATGTGAACGTCTGGCTCAGCCAAAAGCTCGGACCACAGTTCGGAAGAGTTAATGACTACAAGGTAACCTACGAGGAATTCAGGGGCTCCCTCGGACACCTCTATAACCACGAGAAAGCTCAATTGGGGAACGCAGAGCCCGATATGAAAAGACTCATTAACCAGGCCTGGGATACTTTCATAGGACAGGCTATAATCTCCCAGCAGATTAAAAAGAGGAACATCAAAGTCTCAGACAGCGAGCTTGCTTATTACAACCGCATAGCACCGCCTCAGCTTGTCCGGAGTCTGGAAGTCTTCCAGACGGAGGGAGAGTTCGATCCTGTAAAGTACAGCCAGTTTCTGGATGATCCTGCAAACTACGAGGATCCGAGCAACAGACAGTTTATACTCGTGGCCGAGAACCGAGTTAGGAACACACTCTTGACCCAGAAGCTCCAAAACAGAGTAATAGGAGCTGTCAAAGTCACCGACCCTGAGGTCAGGAAAGCCTACATAGACGACAACGAAAAGGTAAAAGTCAAATATGTCTTCGCGGCGATAGGCTCGTTTCCCGATTCCCTGGTATCTGTCTCCAAGGAGGAGATAGGGGCATATTACCGGGATCACCAGGATGATTTCAAAGAAGAGGCCCAGGCACAATGCCAATACGTCGTGTTCGATAAGAAACCGAGTCACTCGGATTCGCTTAGGACGGAAAAACGCATAAGGGATCTTTTTAACGAGGCTAAATCAGGAGCTGATTTTGCAGAGTTAGCTGAGGAAAACTCGGAAGACCCAGGATCGGCACAAAAGGGAGGGGATCTGGGCTTTTTCGCCAGAGGATGGATGGACAAAACTTTTGAGGATGCCGCTTTTGCCCTCGATGTAGGCGAGGTCAGTGAGCCTGTCAAGAGCTTCCGCGGATGGCATATAATCAAGCTCGAAGAGAAAAAGACGGAAAATGGCCAAGCGAAAGTCAGAGCCCGGCATATACTCCTACAGGTGGAGGTCAGCAGAGGCGCTATGGAAGAACTTGCCCGAAAAGCCGACAGGCTAATCGAAAACGCTCAGCAAATCGGCTTCGATGCGGCCGCAAAAGCCGAAGGTTTGGAAATCAAAGATACAGGATTCTTCAAAAAGGGACCCTTTATCCCCGGAATCGGAATCTCCCAGTCTCTCGTAAACCAAGCATTCGCAGCGGATATAGGAGAGATCCTAAGACTCTACGAGGACGACAGAGGATTCTTTATCATTTCAGTCTCAGACAGAAAAAAGGAAGGTATAAGTCCTTTAAGCCAAGCAAGAGAGAAGATTAGATGGGATCTAACAAGAGACAAGAAGAGAGACTTGGCGGCAGAAAAGCTCCAACCCATCGCTTCGGCTATATCTCAAGGCGCCTCAATGGAAGATGCAGCAGAATCTACATCTCTTCCGGTTAAAGAAACAGATGAGTTTGCCCGCACAGATTTTGTCCCGGATATAGGAGTAAGGAACGAATTTATAGCCGCGGCTTTTAAACTTCAGGAGGGACAAGTAAGTCCCGTAGTGTCGTCCGACAGAGGTGCCTATTTAATGCAGTTGGTTAAGAAAGAGCCTATTGCTGAGGAGGAGTTCCAAAAAGAGAAGGATGCACTCAAAGAGCGCCTCCGTCAGGAGAAAGAAACCCAGATATTCAACAGTTGGTACGCCCATCAGAGGCGAAGTGCCGAGATTATAGACAACAGGCACCTTTACTACAACTTCTGATCCGGCAAAAGATGCCCTCGCAGGGGCCATAATCCTGCGGGGCGGAAGCGCATTATCAATACCATAATAAGTCCGAAAAATAAAAACCGCGCGCTTTCAAGGATGCCCAATTTCGGCAGAATTCCTCTTAAGATCTCACTTAAAGATCCTAATATGATAGACCCAATCACGGTCCCCGGGACACTACCCATCCCTCCTAATACTACCATACATAGAATCATAACCGATTCCCAGAACTTTAGCATATTGGGACTTATAAATGTTATCCATCTTGCAAAGAAAGCTCCACCTACCGCTGCAAACGCAGCGCTGACCGCAAAAGCCGCCAGTTTAAATCTCATCACATTTACCCCGCAGCTTTGCGCCGCGATCTCGTCCTCTCGTATAGCAGACCAAGCCCACCCGACGCGGGAGTTTTGAAGCCGTGACATTACGATCACCGTCAGGATTACCAAAGTCAGTGCAAGGTAGTAGAAACTCATATCCTCACTAAACTCCTGCCCAAATAGGGAAGGGGGAGCTATCGCCGGAAGTCCCATAGGTCCCCTTGTAAGCCAAGTCTCGTTTATAATAGTAAGCACCACAAGCTCTGAAAACCCGAACGTCACAATCGCAAAACAGTCTCCGCTGAGCCTTAAAGTCGGCGCTCCTCTCAAGACACCCCAGAGAGCGCCGTTTGAAGCAGCGATGGGCAGAATTATCCAAAAGCTCAGATTGGAGTTGAGCGTCAACAGTCCACAGATGTGGGGCCCTATCCCGTAATAACCCTACGTATCCGAGATCTAAAAGCCCCGTAAATCCCGGAACCACGTTCAGCCCCAAAGCCAGAAGTATATAGAGCACAACCAGCACCCCTATATGCGTTATGTATCCCTCAAAGCCCGGCACAAAAGCGAATAAGAGTGCAAACGCTAAAGGGACCACTATTAACAACTTCTTGCGCCGCTTTATGGGATCTGATACATCCTTAAGAAAGCTCAGTAATTCCATCGTGTAATTCCTGTGGGACGAAAGGTCAAAACAAATGACTTCATCACAAGCAATAGCAAAGCAATGTAGCCTCTGTCAACGAGTTTCTTGAGATTGCTGGCGGGTTGCACTCTTGGCAATGACTAAAGAGCCAAGCAACGTCAATGCCAGCCTAGCAATATGGATTAGAGTGCCTCGTTCCTCAGGGGAAGAGTAAAGCGTCCTGTTTACTGTCTACGTCAAACGCGTTCGACTTCTCCCTTCCCCATACTTCCCAACGGCCTGAAGATTATGAAAAGTATCATTATGGCGTAGGCTATCCCGTCTCGATACTGTGAAGAGATGTAAGCCGCTCCGAATATCTCGCCCATGCCCAGGATCATCGCACCGATCATAGCCCCCGGGACACTCCCGCCAGATAGCCCTTAGTAGGATAGCGGCGTTTTAGTACATAGCTACCAATATCCCCGCCACGTCAGCGAGACTCGATCCGATAGCAAAGGTAAAGGAAACCACTCTATTTACATCGACTCCCATCAGCTTAGCTGCTATCTGATCCTGCGCCCACGCCCTCATGGCCCTCCCTATCTTCGTCTTCTTAATTATTAGATGGAGCCCCAGCATCAAGATGAAAGCTGTAGCAAATATGAATATTTGCAGATTTATAATAGTGACACCGCCGACTGCGGAAGCTCCCTGAAGAAATCGGGGACATATCCGGATGGGAAAGGCTTGGTCCATGCTCCCAATATCGCTCTCGCCAGCTTCTGGAGAAAGAGAGAGACATCTATCGCCGTGATCTGAGCCGAAAGCCTCGGCGCACCTCTCAGCGGACGATACGCCCCCATGTCTATTAAGACCCCTAATAGCCCAGAGCAAGCGACAGATAGAAGGAAGGCTACGGGAAAGGGAATATGACCTGCAGAAAGGAAGGTTAAAGCAAAAAACGCCCCCATCATATATATTTCCCCGTGAGCAAAATTGATGAGCTTGATGATCCCATAGACCATCGGGTAGCCCACGGCGATGAGAGCCTATATGCCTCCCAGAGTCAGACATTTAGCAACTGTTGGGAAAACATAGAGTCATTTAAGTATTGAATCAAAAAGAGTAGACAGCTACGAAAACACGGGGTGATGGGAGGATGTGCCCCTGTCTACTGTCTACTTGCCCAGTCCAGCATCTGTTCAGGGGCAGCGACAACTTACCGTCTTTGACGATGCTCACGTAAGCTGGCTTTTGACAGTCGCCGTTTTGGTCGAAGAACGTCAGCCCGGTGACGCCGGCATAACTATCTTCTGCAGTAGTCATTCCAGCAAGATAATCCCTTATAGCTTTTCGGTCGGGTCCTACCGCCTTTATAGCCTCAATAGCTATCCCCGCTGCGTCGTACGCTAAGGCGGTCCAGCAGTCAGGTTCGTCATTGTACTTCTTCTTAAAACTTTCTAAGAGCTTCAAAGCTTTTGGTCCTGCTGCGTCGAACAAAAAGGGCGTCGTCAGGATCGTTCCTTCGGCTGCATCGCCCGCTATCTTGATATATTCAGGAGAGAATATCCCGTCCGCACCAGAAGCTGTGTCATGATCCCCTGTCTCTTCGCCTGAGAAGCTATCAACGCCGCCTCGTTATAAAGACCCGATATGAGGATCGCATCGGGATTTAGGGTCTTAAACTTGGCAAGCTGAGGCGTGAAATCTATCGACTCTCCGGTATATGGTTCTCGTCCAACAATTTCGACCCCCAATTTTTCTGCCTCTTTGACAAAGGCATCTTTTAAACCGATCCCGCAATCGTCGTTGTCGTAGAAGACAGCGAGCCTTTTGAACCCCAATTTCCTTGCACAGTAGCTCGCCAGAAACTATCCCTGAAAATCGTCCCGGTACAGATTTCTAAACGTCCAAGGGCTCCCTTCGCACACCCTCACGTTGGTAGGGCCAGGAGAAAGTTGGACTACCCCTCCCCTTTTGTATATCGGTTTCCCAGCCAGGGAGCAGGAGCTGTTGAAGTGACCTATCACAATCAAAATAGACTTATCGTAGGCAAACTTGGTCGCCACATTTGACGCCTCCTTAGGGTCTCCGGCGTCGTCTCCGAAGACAGCTTCTACCCTCTTTCTGTCTACCCCACCTGAGGCGTTCACCTCGTCAACCTTGAGGAAGGCACCCTTTTTGATCATCTCTCCGTAGGCCGCCGCGTTGCCCGTAAATGGACTGGCGATCCCGATCCTTATCACATCGGAGGTATCCTCTCTTTTCGCGCAGCCCCAAGAGGCAAATATAAGCGCAGCCGACACTATAAAATTCAAAACGATTCTCATCAGTTCTTCCTAGGTGATATAATGTGCTCTCACTTCAGTTACCCTGAACCTCTTTTTGACTTGCCGATTACCTTTTGAGTCGTCTTAAAATGCACTTTAGCCACCTTTTTCAATATGCCCTCGCCGTACTTTTCCACTAATTCTTGTGCTAATTCTTCCACAGCCCCAGATGCGCCCTTTATAAGCTCCTCTCCTATCTGGTCGGACAAACCCTCCAATCTGCTTACAAATTCAGCCCTTGCGATCACAGAAGCCGCAGCTACCGCGAGGTCGTCTTCCGCCTTTGGCCTCTGCTGGATCTTTATCTGTTTACCCCTTTTTAAGAGGGCGTTTATCACGAACCTTTCATCTCCGAACTGATCCGTTACAGCCCTTGGGCAGTCCTCCTTTTCCAGAAGATTTTCTATAGCCCTTGCATGCCCCCACGCCAACATTCTGTTTAGATTTTGCATCCGACCGTAGAGCTCGTTGTATCTTTCAGGACCTATTGCCACTGTTGTCCAAACGCATATAGATTTTATCCTCTCATCCAATTTTTTTATAACGTTATCGGAAATGCGCTTGCTGTCTCTAACGTTCAATTGAAAAAGCTTTTCCAGAACAGAATCGTTCACACAGACACCGGCTATGACCAAAGGCCCGAAATAGTCCCCCTTTCCCGATTCATCGGTGCCGATCCATGAGCAAGTTTGTGACAATTTGTCCCCTGCAGGTTCAATCGCTCTTGACAATATCAGCGCTATATACTATATTTTTGTAGTAAAATACAGGTACAAGTGCGTGAGTTTGCTATCCTCTAGGTTTGTCACTGACTACTTCAGAATAATTTTAGCCTATAAAATAGAATATGTCAAGACCTTTGATCTTCTCTCACACAGACCAGGAGAACTATATTGAGCGAGGATGAATACATACAGACTATCTCTGATCTTGAGGCCAAGACACGAAAACTTGAGATCATAAATGAAATATCTGACTTGATCAACTCCACTTTTAACTTCGACGATATATTCCGAACCGCAGTCCAGGAGACGAAAAAGATAGTCGCTTTTGACGGAGCCAGCATCTCCCTTCTGGACGAAACCGGCCAGAAGCTCATCACCTACGCCCTTGTGACAGATAAAAAGACCAAGCTCGGGGTGGGCTATATTTATAAGAAAGAGACCGGAGTTGAACAGGTTATAGACCACAAAGTTCCCAACATCGCCGAGGACCTAAGCTTGGAAATGAAAACTCCCATACATGAAGCCCTTTTGAAAGAGGGAATAAGGTCTTACATCTCCATACCCTTGACATACAGAGGGACATCCATAGGAACGTTCGATCTGTGCAGAAGAAAGCCCAGCCACTACGCCGACTGCGACCTTGAGACTTTACAGCAAATAGCCAATAGAATCGCTGTGGCTATCCAAAATGCTCAGCTATTCAAGGAAGTTCAAAAGTCAGAGGAGAAATATCGCTCCCTTATAAATAAAGCCAACGACGCTATATTCATAATAAATGCCGACAACGGAGAGATAATAGAAGCCAACCCGAAGGCAGAGGAACTTACAGGCTACAAAAACAGCGAACTTGCGGGGAAAAAGATATGGGAGATACACCCGCAGGAGGAGATGGAATCCGCCAAAGGGCTCTTCCAACTTGTCTCCTCTCAAGGCTCAGGCGTATACGACGATATGTCCTTCACAAGGAAGGACAAAAGCAGGGTCTTTGTAGATGTGAGTGCAGCCGTCATAGAATATGGAGACACTAAGGTCATCCAGAGGATCTGCAGAGACGTTACGGAAAGAAAGGAATTGCAAAGACAACTGACTCAATCCAACAAACTCGCCGCAGTCGGTGAACTCTCCGCAGCTATTGCCCATGAAATAAGAAACCCCCTGGGAGGCATAAGCACCTCCGTCGGCATACTTAAGGACAGCCTCGATTTGGACGGAGAAGAAAAGGAACTTCTGGACATTATCTCCAACGAGTCCGAAAGGCTTAACTCTGTTATTTCAGACTTTCTCAAGTTCGCAAGGCCTCAAGAGCCCCACTTAGAGGAAGTTGACGGAAACGAATTGCTCAAGGAGACCATGCTCCTTCTCAAAGAGAAGATACAAAAGAGCGTGGAGCTTGGTATGAAACTCTGCGAGGATCTGCCCTCTATAGATGCCGATCTATCCCAACTTAAGCAGGTCTTCATAAACATAGTCCTAAACGCCCTTGAGAGCATGGAAGCGAGTGGGCGATTGGAAATATCGTCTGAGATCAAAGGTAAGATACACAAGAGAAAGTGTATTTCAATTTCTTTTAGCGATACAGGAAAAGGGATAGACCAAGATAAGCTCGAAAAGATATTCCAGCCCTTCTACTCCGACAAAGAAAACGGCACCGGTTTAGGACTTTCTATCTGCCACAGAATCATCCAAAACCACAGGGGAGATATAATAGCAGAAAGCAAGCCCGGCGTCGGAAGCAAATTTACAATCTTACTGCCAATACCTTAGGTAGGTTGCACATGCCCCGAATTTTGATAGTTGATGATGAACTCAGTATAAGAAAGAGCCTGTCTATCCTTTTGGGCAAGGAAGGATACCAGACAGATGAAGGCTCAAACGGAAAAGAGGCTATAAAAAAGATCAATGCGGAAACCTATGACATGGTCATCACCGACCTGAAGATGGAACCTGTAGATGGTATTGATGTCCTCAAAAAATCCAAAGCTCTCTCCCAAGCCACAGAAGTTATGGTCATGACAGGATACGGGACTATCGAAAGCGGTGTGGAAGCTATGAAGTTAGGGGCGTACGATTATATTACAAAACCCTTCCAAAACAATGACATAATCCAAAAAGTAAACAGAGCCTTGGAGCGCAAGGAACTATCTGATAAGGTCAAATTGCTCGAATCCCAATTGAGAGAAAAATACAAGTTCGAAAACATAATCTCCAGCACCAACCAGATGATAGAGGTTTTGAAGATGGTCTCCAAGGTCTCCAGGACCGACAGCACAGTTCTCATAACCGGCGAAAGCGGAACCGGAAAGGAACTCGTACCAAGAGCGCTACACAACAACAGCCCCCGAAAGTACAAGGCGTTTGTACCCATAAACTGCGGCGCACTTCCCCATGACCTTCAGGAAAGCGAACTCTTCGGTCACGTCAAGGGATCTTTCACCGGGGCATCGTACGACAAAAAGGGGCTCCTTGAAGAGGCAGATGGAGGCACAACCTTTTTAGATGAAATAGGAGAGGCGACCCCTCAGGTTCAGGTAAAGCTTTTGAGATTCTCTCAAGATGGAGAAATAAGGAGAGTCGGAGACAATAAGCCCACTTACACGGACGTCAGACTCATTGCCGCGACTAACAAAAACCTGGAACAGGCGATAGAGAATAACAAGTTCCGCGAGGACCTCTACTATCGCCTGAACGTAATACCCATACATCTTCCGCCCTTAAGAGAAAGAAAAGACGATATCCCTCTTTTGGCCAAACATTTCCTCAAGAAGCACACCGGGCGGCTCAAAATAGACATTGAATCTATATCTAAAAGGGCCTTGAGTCTCTTTATGAGCTACGACTGGCCGGGAAACGTCAGAGAATTAGAAAACGTCATCGAACGCTCGATAATACTTGCGTCGGGCGAGACTATCACCCCTGAGGACCTTCCGCAGACCCTCGGAGGCGGCGTCCAGATGGAGTCCAAAAGAAGACACAGAAGCGGGATGGCGCTATCCGATGTTGAAAGGCTCCACATACTCGACATATTGGAGGAGTGCTCATGGAACCGCAAAAAAGCCTCTGAAAGACTCGACATCTCGACAACTACGCTGTGGAGAAAGCTGAAGGAGTACAATATCTCTCTAAAAGAATCTCCACAGGACCTTTACGACAATACAGAAGGTGAAAAGTCCTGACCTGAACAACGCCGGCAGAACCAGAAAGAGACTGAGAATTTATCTGGATAACCGCTCACAATATCCCACTGCCGATTTTGCTCCCCAGCCTTCAAGATCTAACTTGCCCGGTACCTGTCGTATTTCAAACTGAAACGCCTGACCATTTCCATTTTATAACTTCTGCGCACAATTCATACTCTACATTATCTTTATATCGTGAGATAATACTCCCCAAGTTCATTTATTTCCAAACACTTATTTAAATGACACAACTTTACTTCTTAATCCTAAAGTTGTTGGCACCCTATTTGCACCTAATATCAGCACAGTATGTATCTCAAGTCTTTGTCGCGACAGACAGCTTCAAACCGAATTCGGAATAACAACAACAAGAGGAAGCAGGAAAAACCAAGGAGGAAAGACAATGTTTGAGCAGAAGACTCGAGGAAACCTAATTGAGAAGATCAGCAGTAATGTAAAGATCGTAAAGCCAAAGAGCATTTCTTTGAGCAACTGGTATGGAAAAGCCTTACTGGCAGTGTTTGTCGGACTCGTTATGATTGGCGCCTCTCTGAACGCAGAAGCACAATTTCGCTACGGTTATGGATCTACCCATTCTTACCGGCACCGTTATCATCAATCGCGCGGCAATTACTATGACTACCGGTATGACTATGGTAGGCGATATCAGCACGGTAGCCATCACTACGGCAGAATCTATTCAGGGTACGGATATTACCCAATATATTCAGATGGCAGCGATCCCTTCATTGAAAGCGTAGAGGATGGGGATATTCTTGCAGTAAGATCGTTTGTAAAAAACGGCGCAAACGTCAATGCAAAAGATGACGACGACGCCGGAGCTGAATGATGAAAGAGGGCAGCCAAAGTAGCTACGGCAAACGTCAACGCACCCTCCCAGCGTGTGTTGGAAGTCATCTCGAACTTCGGCAATGTGCATGCGATGATCGCGAAACGCTGATGAAGGCCATACAGCAGTAGCCCGGATACTGCTGGACAAAGGCGCAAACATCAATGCAAAAGATGATGACGGCGAGACAGCCCTGATGATCGCAGCTGATGAAGGCCATACAGTAGTAGCCCGCATACTGCTGGACAGAGGCGCAAACATCAATGCCAAAAATGACGACGGCGAGACCGCCCTGATGATTGCTGCAGATGAAGGCCATACAGTAATAGCCCAATTACTCAGGGATGCCGGAGCAACTGAATGATGCAAACGGAATATCAATACTCTATTCCACAGGCAAGTGGTAAGGGCTTGAGCCTGCCACTTGCCTGTTCAAGAAGGGAGTAAGAAAATGAACAAAGTAGCAGTTACGGCAAACGTCAACGCACCCTCCCAGCGTGTGTTGGAAGTCATCTCGAACTTCGGCAATGTGCATGCGTTCCATCCGATGGTAGACAGAGGTGACATGCTCAATGGGAAAGATCGAGGCTTCCGTGCGAAACGTCGCTGTAATTTCTACGACAACACCTCCGTTGTGGAAGAAATAACTGAATGGATCGACGGCATCGAAATAACAATAATAGGAAGAAGCAGGAAAAACCAAGGAGGAAAGACAATGTTTGAGCAGAAGACTCGAGGAAACTTAATTGAGAAGACCAGCAGTAATGTAAAGATCGTAAAGCCAAAGAGCATTTCTTTGAGCAACTGGTGTGGAAAAGCCTTAGTGGCAGCGTTTGTCGGACTCGTTATGATTGGCGCCTCTCTGAACGCAGAAGCATACTATGGTCACGGGTACCGCTCGGGTCACGGGTACCGTTCTGGTCACGGGTATCACTCTGGCTACGGGTATCACTCTGGCTACGGGTATCGTTCTGGTCACAGGTATCGCTCTGGTCACAGGTATCGCTCTGGTTACCCGTACCACTACGGCAGAAGCTATTCAGGGTACGGAAATTACCCAATATACTCAGATGACAGCGATCCCTTCATTAAAAGCGTAGGGGATGGGGATATTCTTGCAGTAAGATCGTTTGTAAAAAAGGGCGCAAACGTCAATGCCAAAAATGATGAAGGCGAGACCGCCCTGATGATTGCAGCAGATGAAGGCCATACAGTAATAGCCCAATTACTCAGGGATGCCGGAGCAACTGAATGATGCAAACGGAAGATCAATACTCTATTCCACAGGCAAGTGGTAAGGGCTTGAGCCTGCCACTTGCCTGTTCAAGAAGGGAGTGCGAGAGAGAAAATGACAAAACTGCTGATTGTAGATGATGATAAAAGCTTGCTAAGGTCGCTATCTATAGGACTTAAAAGACGCGGCTATGAAGTGAACACAGCCTCCTGCGCTGAGGAGGCTCTTTCCAAGATCAAAGAATATGAATATCGCGCCGTTTTGACGGACATAAGAATGCCGGAGATGGACGGCATAGAACTTACTATCAGGATAAATCGGTCGAAGCCCAATACGGTTGTCATATTAATGTCAGCTTATGGAGATGAGTACGTGAACCCTGACATCCAGAAGACCAAGGTTCTAAACTATTTAACCAAACCTTTTTCTCTTCCCGAACTGATCGAGATATTGGAAAAAATAGACGACAATTGTCATAAGGACAAATTCAGCACTGAGGCGAACTGAGCCCCTCCAAGATGAAAATGTTTTCAAGATATCTAAAGATAACGATAGTGACAACCTTTTTACTCGCTTTTGCCTTACCCAGGGAAGCTATAGCCGGAGCGTGGACGCTCCCCAAGGGCAGGCTCTGGGGCAAGGCTACAACTTTTATTCAAACTACTGATGAAGAATTTCTGGCTCCAGGCAGATTAAGATCCCTGCCGATAGATGGGAAAATAGTGAACTTCTCCCCCGGAGATAAAACTCCGTTCGCCTTCAACGGAGAAAGCCAACTTAGGGCTGTCTTCTTTGAGGTCTTCTACGGCGTCACAGACGCTTTCGATGTGGGGGCACAACTTCCCTTTTTTGATCAGAGTTTTACAGATGACGCCTTCGCAGAGGAAAGATCCGAATCGGGTTTCAGCGATCTACGGTTTATAGGGAAATATCGCTATCTATCTAAACCCGTCGTAGCCTCACTACAATTGGGCATTAAAGCTCCTACAGCAGAATTCAAGATAGACCAGACAAAAGAAGGCATAATCTCTGTGGGAGAGGGACAGTGGGATTTTGACATAACAGCCAGCTTTGGGAGATCGTTCTGGCCCTTTCCAGCCTACGTCAACGCAGAGATAGGATATAAATTGCGCACCGAAAACTCTAAGGAGGTGGAGATACTTGGCGGGAGAACAACTAGCGCCGACAGAGACCCAGGAGATGAGCTCTTCTTTTCAGGGGAATTCGGCTACAGTCGTCTTAATAAAATCACAGTAGGCGCAAAATTGGAAGGCATACACGGCGATCCCGCAACAATCATCGGCCAAGTAATAGAAAGCGATGTAAAACGGATAACCTATCTGTCTCCTACTCTCACACTTGGACCCTTTATGGGAGTGACTCTCGAAAGTGCAGTGCGATTCGGTCTAAAAGGCAAAAACTACCCCGCAGGGGAGCAGTTTGTCACAGGATTGTCTTATTCGTACGATCTTTTCTAAAATAAAGATGAAACAAAATTCCAACTTCATTGTCATCTAAGCATAAGGAGGTTACAACCATGACTAAAATAAAATTTGTTTTTCCGATTCTTCTGGTCGCATTTCTTTTAGCCTCGTGCGGCGGAAGTGACACACCTACAACCTTTTCAGGAGGTCCCAATCAACCTAGCGATGACCAGACTGGTGATACAGGCGGCGGAGGTGATGATCCGCCTGGTGATGTAGGCGGTGAAGTCCCCGGCGATGACCAGACTGGTGATACAGGTGGAGGAGATGTCCCTGATATTCCCGATGAACCCATACCAGTAGATCCTAACTTAGGTCCCCTTCCCGGCATTTCCGACTTTCTGGACGGCGGCAGCACAGGAGGAGACTTCCTCGATGTAGAGGACTTCCCGAGAAGTCAGATATTCTCAGGGGGTCCCCCCAAAGACGGAATACCTGCGCTGAACAATCCGGATTTCGTCTCCGCAACCGATGCGTTCTTCCTATCTGATTTTGATTTCGTCTTCGGCGTCTTTATTAACGGAGAAGCCAAGGCTTATCCTCACGCCGCCGGCTGGTGGCACGAGATTGTCAACGATGTGGTCGGAGGTGTACCTATATCTCAGACGCTCTGTCCCCTTACCGGCACAGGTCTCGTCTTTAGGACGGCAGATGACGACGGGAGCCAGTTCGAACTTGGCGTATCTGGCCTCCTGTTCAACAGCAACCTGATTATGTACGACCGCAGAGACAATACAACCCTCTACCCCCAGATGAGCTTTACAGGCATAGACGGAAATTTCTTCGGAGAGAGCCTGGAGTTGATGCCCGTAGTCGAGACGACCTGGGGAATGTGGAAAAAGCTCTATCCATCCACGAGCGTCTTAGACCTGAGCAGCACAGGCGTCTACGGCCTGAGCAGGTACGGCTCGTATCCCTACGGCTCCTATAGAGAGGCTGGATGGTTCCTCTTCGAACCGCGCACCTTAAGTAGCAACCCTCTAAGAAATCTCTTCTCTGTCAAGGACAGAGTTCTGGGAATCAGGAGCGGAGGCGTACCCAAAGCGTATCCCTTCGCCAGCTTAGGAGATAAAAACGTCATAAACGACACGGTCGAAGGGAAAGATCTTGTCGTGGTGTGGGATAACGATGCCAGATTAGCTATCCCCTACGAAAGGGACGTCGAGGGTCGGACATTGACTTTCCAGATCGATCTTGAAAGCAACAGTGGAAAGCTTCCCTTCAATATGACAGATCAAGAGACCGGAACTATATGGAACATAAAAGGCGTGGCTATAGACGGCGAACTTTCCGGATCCAGACTCAAACAGATTCCCGCTTACAACTCCATGTGGTTCGCCTGGATAACCTTCTGGCAGAACACGGAAATCTGGGAGAATTAACCTCACCCACGCTTTAAGTCACAAATCCAATAACAAAAAATAAGGGGGCCTTGCAGCATCTTCGAGGCCCCTTATTTTTAATTAAAACACAGCTTGATTTGCGACTCGTATTTACTTATTATTAGACAGATAAATGATCCCAAGAGGTGATAGACGTGCTTACCCTGAGAAAAGCGATCTTGTCAAGGGCGTTTGGGATACTCCTTGTGTTCTTCCTCACAGCTTGTATGAATACTATTTCGAGAGCCAGTGACCCAGGAGAAATCCCAAAGACTGTCCAAACGGATAGTCTCGTCGGCTTAAATCTGCCGATTGCGGATACAGATAAGGAGAAAGGCGTTCAACTGTATAAGTCCGTAGAAAAGCTCAAATTAAGCAAAATCAGGTTTCATCCTAACACCTGCTATCTATGCCTTATAGAAAATCATCTGCTCCATTCTGAGAGCTTGATTATAAGCCCCAAAAGCTATAAGGAGACATCCAAGAAGTATAGTTCTGCCTCAAAGGATTACAAGATATTTAGAATTGCATCTTCCACCTCTGGGGATGGCAGAGAAGAGTCTCTCCTTTTGCCCAATTTAGATGTGGAACTTTTCAGAATCTCAACAAAAGGGAAGAGAACGAATTACAGCATTCCGGCCTTGGGATTAGGGTTTACTGAGACTCGATACGAATTTGGGAAAATATACGATATGGGCGGACTTAACATCCGTAAAACCAATTACGGATATTCTCTCTTGCACTCGCTCCACCACTCTGACAAAGCCTTCTATCAATATTCGTTCAACGTGAACGATCATGGAGATGTTATTGTATCTCTGGACTACGAGTTTAACTCCTTAAGGGAAATGTTGCCGTTTCGCTTCTTGAAAGGATTTTGACAGTAGGCTCAATTGAAAGTCACCTTCATCATAAATCCAACAGCCGGAAGTCGAAAACGGCGCAATCGCGGGCTATCCTCAATAAAACAATTCCTCACTGTGTGCTCAAGTTAGATAAGAAGAAGACAGCGGGGTGTTGGTGTTGACTCCAATCGTGCTCGTCTACTTGATTCTGAGTTTTTTAAACTCGCTTTCTAAGCTGAAATGAGCTGGGACATAGCAGGAGACCGATTTACCTGTCTTTGCCCAACCAAAGGCGATCCGAGTCACCATACCGGAAGGGGCACAGATTGTCTAAGCACAGGGTAGATGGTCACTGGGACGTGATCTTTCTGATCGCCTGCGGTTTTGTTGCCGCATGTCTCCTGTCCGCGCAGGTCCGTACTGCACAAGCGGCGTCCTCCTGGGAAAATCGGCAGGTGAGCCAGCAGGACCTCCTGGAGGCGATGAGGCAACACAAATGCTACGATCCGACCGCGACGACGAATGGGGCGCGGTTTCAGGCGGAGGCTCTGTTAAGCCTGGCCCGGAAGGCAAGGGCACATGACCCGGAAGGTCTTCCCCTCTTTGTAGAGCCTGAGGACTGGTTCCAGGCATTCTTGAAGGTGACCGGTCTGACCGACCAAGAGGCACCCATATACGCCCTCCTTGCGTATCAGCACGGGCAGCGAATGGAGATCGACTACCGGACCGACCGCGTCCATCCGGAAGGTGAAAAAGGGGCCCTGGCCCGAGCTGGCCGTGAACGTAATGATCTGGTGGCCGAAGACGAAGGGTGGTCCGACCAAATATTCCTATCAAGACACGCTGTCAACACCGCACCTGAAGGTGACGAACAAGCGGATGATCACGTACCGGCTGCTTGATTTCGGGGATATGGTTGTCTACGATAAGATCAAAGGCCTTACAGGGAGACCCACGTCCGGTGTCCTGGGGTTCCTGTTTCGGATCATCGGGGAGGGCCGTGTAGTAGAGTCCCGGATGGCAATCTCCCAGGACGGGCTGCAGGTGACACGAGCCAAGGCGAAGAAGATGTTTATGAGGGTCACGACAATCGTGACAGTTTGCCCTGACGGACACACCGAGAAGGATGTGCCGACTAACCGACCAGATCTGATGGCACTGGAAGCACGGCTCAAGCAGCCGTTGAAGATAGACTACGCGCCGTTCAAATGGTCACGGGACAGGTAATACGCATCACAGAGAAGTTGATGGAAGCTTGGAGAAAGATCGATGAGATCCAACAGTGCGAGTGATCGTCTCGGCTCGTTTTCCCCATGGGATCCTTTTTCTACACAGAATACCTCGGACTTTGACGATCTCCTTTGATGCCGACGTAAACCACAGATGAGACGCATATCATGCTGAAACCTCCGTTTCTGATCCAACTTTTATCTGTCATCATCCTCGTGTACCTGAGCGCGCGGATGGCCCTGCATCGGTTCCAGTGGACAATGGCTATTGCATGGATCTATGGTGCAGCAGTTCTGGGGGTCTACTTGTCCCTGAGCTATCTGCTTCAGGAAGGAACGTGGGTTCGCGCCTACTTGATCCCGGCAGCGGTGGTTCTGGTGGGCGTGGGCTTCACGATGGCACTCGCCGAGAAGTTCTGGCGGCAGTATAGAGCGGTGCAAACACAACTGATCCAGGCAGAAAAGATGGCCTCTTTGGGACAACTGGTGGCTGGTGTCGCACACGAGTTGAACACGCCTCTGGGTGCCGTAAAGAGCAATCAGGATCTGCTCGTTCGTGTCATCGAGAAACTCAGAAAGCAGACCGATGAGCAAACGGTGAATCAGGAGACGGAGAAACTCTTTCACAGACTGGAAGAGTTGAACTGGGTGAACCAGATGGCCTGCGATCGGATGAGTACAATCGTCAGTAGCCTGCGTAGCTTCGCCAGACTCGACCAAGCAGAACGTCAGGAGGTAGATCTCCACGAGTGCATCGAGACGACTCTGACCTTGATCAACCATCGGCTCAAAGATCGTATCCAGGTGGTGCAGGATTTCGGAGAGATTCCGGCGATTGTTTGTTATCCCAGCCGGTTGAACCAGGTGTTTATGAACGTGCTGGTGAACGCCGCTCAGGCTATCGAGGAAAGAGGGGAGATCCGGATTCGAACGTACCTGGCGCAGGAATGGGTGGTAGTTCAGATCGCTGACACTGGGGTCGGCATCCCATCGAAGGATCTGAGACGGATCTTCGATCCGGGGTTCACGACGAAGAGGGTAAAGGTGGGTACCGGGCTTGGGCTATCAATTTGCTATCAGATCGTCCAGGAACACGGGGGGAAGATGGAAGTGGAGAGCCAAGTAGGGGCAGGAACAACAGTTACGATCTCGCTTCCGATTAAGGGGGAACAGGGTGAAGAGTCGTAATGGGCTCCAGGAACTCTTGTGATTCATGGGAGGAAATTAATGGAAGCCAATATTATTACGTTGTTTCGGATATGCCTTGTTTTGGTGGCTGTCGGTCTGTTTGAAGTCGGATCGGTCTATGGGAATGCAATAGCAACCCATCCTTGTGGTTCTTGTCCTCTATCTGGATGCCTTTGATGGCTACGTGGCACGAAAACTCAAGGTAGCGTCTGATTTCGGCGCACTCTTTGATATTGTTGGAGCGGTTCTGTGGATCTACTTTGCAGTTGTCGGACTTATCTCCTTTTGGATACCGATGGTTATTGTGACGCGGGGGATTACTCTCCGACAACGCCAGAACAGCGGCATTCAAAGAGGGCAAAACACCCTTCGGTGAAAAGACCATGATGAAAACATCGATAACACGTTTTCTTGTCGCATCACGATTCAGCAGGGGACTTTACGGCGTAATGAAGGCGGCTCTGTTTGTCTATCTCGGTTTTCTGATATTTTTTGCTAAAGCCATATCCACGTACAGCTGGCCGATTAGTGACAACACGACCACTATTTTAGGGCTGATAAGTCAGATTATCGCCTACCTGACTCTGCTCATGTGTATTTTGAGGGGACTCCCGGTTTTATGGGATGGGAAAGAAATTCTCTTTTCAAAAATGTATCCAAAGGATATAACCGACTAGTCGGCACCGATGATACAAGCCGCGCTGTTTGATCTGGACGGTACACTCATACCGAACACAAGTGCCGAACGACTTTTACTGCGCTATCTTCTTAAAAGGAAAGAGATAGGGTTTGTCAATTTGGGAAGGGCATTGCGATCTCTTCTATTTCATATCGGCTCGTGGGAACGAATGGTATATATGAATAAATATTATCTCGCTGGTTTAACCGATGCACACCTGAAGAAGATTATCCAACACTATTTTTCTGGAAGAATAAATATACTCATACCACAAGCCATGCGTGATATTATCACATCTCATCGACAAAATGATACTACGATGATTCTTCTTTCGGGAACTCTTTCCTGCATTCTGGAGGTTTTTGCAGAGACACTCTTATTTGATGATTACCGGGGAACTGATCTGAAGGTGGAAGGCGGAATACTCACCGGGAACATCAGCGGTCTGCATCCTTATGGTCTGCAAAAAGTGACAATTCTTGACCAATTGCAGAAAAAACACAATTTTGACCTTAAGCATTCATTCTTTTATGCCAATCACTTCTCCGACCGATTTGCCATGGAAAAGGTGGGACACCCTGTAGCGTTAAATCCCGATAAGAGGCTAAGACGATATGCAGAAGCCAAAGGGTGGGATATTTTGGACATAGGATGATGCCGCTTCATCTCTTGAAAGGATTTTGAAAGCAGACTCGATTGAAAGTCACATTCATCATAAATCCAACAGCCGGGAGCCGAAAACGGCGCAATCGCGGGCTGTCCTCGATAGAACGATTCCTCTCAAAGTCCTTACAGCCCCACTCGGGGATCGACTGCGATTTAAAAACGATAAAGACGAAGGGAGGAGGAACCCAGTTATCCGCCGAGGCTCTATCTGACGGAAGCAACGTCGTCGTGGCAGTCGGAGGCGACGGCACAGTCAACGAAGTCGCATCGGCACTTGTAAATACCGATATACCTTTGGGTGTGATACCCCTGGGATCTGGCAACGGCTTTTCCCGGAGCTTGAGGATTCCTCTAAATCCGAAGATTGCCTGTCAAACAATTATAGAAGGCCGAGATGAAAAAATAGACGTAGGACAGGTGGAAGGTGGAACGTCCACTCCGTGTGCAACGTGCAGATATTTCTTTGCCACAGCCGGAGTCGGACTCGACGCCCTTATCAGCTGGGAGTACAATCGTGAGTTCAACAAATGGCGCGGTATGCTCCCTTATATCTATCTGACCGTAAAAAATACCTTCTCTTTCGAACCTGAAGAGATAACGCTGAAGATGGGCAAAAAGAGTGTGTCCACCAGCCCCCTCATTGTGACTGTAGCCAATACCTGCCAATATGGCGGCGGTGCGATAATTGCTCCCGATGCCTCCCCTTTTGACGGACTCTTCGATATATGCATCCTCGGTAAGATCAGCCCCGCCGCCGCACTTCTCCACTGGCACAAACTCTTTTCAGGAGAAATAAAAAAGATGCCCCATTATCATACACACCAATCAGAGAAACTTACGATCATACGCAAAAAGCCGGGGCCCTTCCATATCGATGGAGAGCCCCAAGACGGCCCTGAGGAACTGAGCTTAAGGATAATCCCTAAAGCGCTTAAAGTTAGAATTCCAGCATAGCAACAGGATCTTCCAAAGGGTACTTTAGTATGTTTAATATCTCATTTCTCAATAGTACATTCCTTGCAGGTCTTCTTGCCGCTTCGATCCCTATCCTCATTCACCTTTTCAACCGCCGAAGGCCCCAGACAGTCAGATTCAGCAACGTAGAATTCTTGAGGAAACTCCAAAAGGACACGTTACGAAAGTTTAAGATAAGACGCATCCTTCTACTTATCCTCCGGACCCTCATAATAGCCCTGCTTGTCTTGGCTTTCTCCCGTCCCACGCTCAAAGAGGCAAATCCCACCTCAGCATCTTCTGTCGCTGCTGTCATTTTCCTCGATAACTCCTACAGTATGGGAAAAAGGACAGCAGGAGAGCGCGCATTGGATTTTTCAAAGACGAAAGCCCTCGAACTTGTGAATATGCTTGATAAAGAAAGCCGCATCGCCTTTTTGACGTTCTCCGACCGAATAGGCCCCAATCACTTGGACCTTACGCAAGATATAGCCGCCCTTAAGGACGCCCTTACTGAATCACAGATAACCTACCGTTCCACAGACATAACTGCTGCTTTGAAGGAAGCCAAAAAGATCCTTAAACAATCCACTGATGTCAACAAAGAAGTCTACATCTTCACCGATCTGGCACGAAACGCATGGTCGGAGATACTATCGGGAACGGAGGCACTTTCAACAGAGTCCTTACACACTGACTTTGCAGGCATCTCCTTTTACATCGTTCCAACACCTGATCTGCACTGCGATAACGTAAGTATAGATAGAATTGAACCGGAGCAGGAGCTCCTATCCGTCGGAAAACCTATTACTATTAAGGCCCAGATTACTAACTACGGGGAAAAGCCTATCTCTGCTTTTCCGGTTCACCTCTATATAGACGGAAAACGCAGGGACCAGGCCTTGATAGACCTTGAGAGTGGAAAGTCAGGGGCTGTCTTTCTCAGATTTGTGCCTCAAAAGGGCGGCCAGATAGAGGGATATGTGCAGATAGGAGACGACGCTCTATCCAGCGACAACAGACGCTTTTTCGTTATCGCCGTTCCCCAGAAAATAGATGTCCTCCTGGTAGGAGGAGATCAGCAGGATACCTATTTTATCGGCAAAGCGTTCTCTTCCATTCAGAAGAACGGCTCGATAAGGATGTCCCAGATCACTTATGATCGCCTGTCCGATAAAACTGTACAGGAAAACGACGTAATAGTCCTCTCCAACGTCCCTCAGTTGCCCTCTTATCAACTTGGCCTTCTGCGTTCACACCTCAAAAGCGGAAAGGGGCTTTTGATCTCACTTGGTGACAAGGTAAACCCCAGATTCTACAACCAGAAACTCCTTACAGACTTATCAGACATAAGGCTCAAATCCCCCATCGGAATCGCCGGAGTTGGGGCATCCTACTACTCCCTGGGGAAAATAGACCTGGATCACCCGCTCTTTAGAAATATTACAGAAGAAAACTCCATTATTTCTCCTAAATTCTATGTACTGTACAGCACCCTTGCATCGCCCGAAGTCCGAACCGTCGCCCGCTACAAAAACGGCCTTCCGGCTATCTGCGACATAGGAGATAAAAGAGCCAAAGTTATCCTCTACACCAGTTCGCTGGACTTAAAGTGGGCGGACTTGCCCCTGAGAGGTATATTCCTCCCTCTCTTCAGCAGAATTGTCCAGTACCTTTCGGCTCCATCGGTCGAAAAGAGCCACCATCTGGTCGGAGAAGATGTAAAAAGACAGATCCCCCACATAGATAGCCAAGCTCAGGTCATTGCCGAAAACCCTGTCGGTGAAAGATCAATAATTTGGCCTCAAAAAAAAGACGGAGTCCGCGAGCGACTCGGAAGTATATGGAAGGTCGGAAACGTGGAATATCCCGGGATATGGCGCATTCGCTCAGAAGGCAAAGAGCTCGAAAGATTTTCTGTAAACGTCGTCGCATCTGAATCGAACCCCAGAAGGATAGACGACGCAAAGTTGAACCGCATCTTCGAAGGACTACAGTTTAGGATCATACGTCCTGACGAGTCCATAGTGGACGCTGTTGTGCAATTTAGATACGGTAGGGAACTTTGGAGAAAGTTTCTTATCGCCGCCCTGCTCTTTATGGTCATGGAAATTGCACTGTCAAGAGTCACGAGCAGGGATCTATAGACAAGTAGGCAGGGCGGCGGTGGCGATGTCTGCTGTTATATGACTTTACGTCTATACCATTTTTTTCCTCATAAATGTGGGGTAATCTAATTTATCTAAATCCAAGTCGTTTGCTGCTTCTTCCTCTACCACCTTCTCATTTTCCTGTTCTAATTCCAAGGCCTGCCGGCTCTTTCTTATATAAGTCGGAAGTTCCATAGAACGAGATCTTTGATGCGGGAGGTCACCTATCTGTACTTCTGCCGACCTATCCTTGTTTTCTGTCTTGTTGAATCCCGTGGCGATGACCGTGACTCTTACCTCATCCCCAAGGGCCTCATCTATTACCGCCCCCAGGATGATCTCAGCGTCATCCCCGACCGCCTCGTTAATTACCATTGTAGCGGCGGTAGTCTCGTGCAAAGTTAAATTGCTGCTGCCCGAAATATTAACAAGGACAGCCTTTGCCCCCTCAATCGAAACATCTTCCAAAAGCGGGTTCTTTATAGCCCTTTCCGCTGCTTCTTCAGCCCTTGTTTCTCCACCCGCGCACCCTGTCCCCATCAAAGCATCCCCTCCTTCAGACATAACCGTCTTCACATCCGAAAAATCCAGGTTGATGATCCCTGAATAAGCGATCAGATCCGAAATGCCCTTGGTAGCCTGAAGCAACACGTCATCCGCCATCCTGAAGGCTTCCTGAAGAGGCGTATCCTTAGCCGTTATAGACAGGAGCTTCTCATTGGGTATAGCTATCAGAGTATCCACCTTTTCCTTTAAATTGGCGATCCCATCATGAGCGTATCTCATCCTCGTCTTTCCCTCGCACACAAACGGCAATGTCACAATCCCAATCGTTAGAGCCCCTAAATGCCTGGCTATCTCGGCCACCACAGGAGACGCCCCTGTCCCTGTTCCACCCCCCATCCCAGCTGTCACAAAGACCAGGTCCGCGTCGGCAAGCCCATCGGCTACCTGATCCCTGTCTTCCTCTATTGCCTGTCTCCCCACGTCCGGCTTTGCTCCCACCCCTAGCCCCCTTGTCACATTGTTCCCGATCTGCACCTTCTTGTCTGCCAGGGACGGCTCCAAGACCTGATGATCTGTGTTGATAGCTATAAATTCAACTCCTTTAAGCCCGGCTGTTACCATCCTATTTACAGCGTTTCCGCCCGCTCCCCCCACCCCCACCACTTTCATCTTAGCCCGCACGCCGCTATCTGCGATTACAAAATTCATAGAATTTAGCGCAGGCGACTCCCACATTAAATAAGTAGACAGTGTACAGTAGACAGCACAGGTAGCGGAGGAGGTGTCCTGTCTACGCCCGACCCCCAATAGATTCAGTTGGGAGTTCAATCGCGAGATGCTATCTACTTCATTTATGCGGGAGAGGAATGCGCCTTCCCCCTTTCTGAAGTTAGATTCCCCTTGACTATTAACCTTACTGAAAACTTAGAAAAACTCTTTCAACCATTCTTTCATCCTAACAAATATCGCATCAAATAGTCTATCTCCCCTGACGCCCACCATTGCTCCCTCTCTCCCTAAGTTCTCAAACCCGTACAACACAAGTCCGACCCCGGTCGAGTACATAGGACTCTTAACCTCATCCACTAACCCGGTTATCCTTTGGGGAGCTCCCTGCCTTGTCGGCATATCGAACACCTTGCTTGCAAGCTCTAAAGAACCCTTGAGCATAGAACCTCCGCCCGTAAGCACGATCCCTGAAGCCAGAACATTCGTGTAATTCCAATTCTTCTTTATGTCTTCCAGAGCAAGAGTGAATATCTCCTGCATCCTCGGTTCAATTATAGACACTAATTCCACCCCGGGAACCTCGTGCGGCGGACGACCTCCGATGCCAGGGACGTTTATAGTCTCACCGTTTTCCACCTCGTCCAAAGAAGCGCATCCATATTCCCGCTTGATCTCCTCCGCCTGACCCCAGGCGGTTCTCAAGCCTATAGCTATGTCGTTCGTAACGTTCTGTCCACCCAAGCCTATCACGCTAGTATGCCGTATGCCACCGTCAAAAAATATGGCTATATCCGTGGTACCTCCTCCCACGTCCAAAACCCCAACGCCGATCTCTTTCTCATCTTCGGACAGTACTGCACAGCTCGAAGCTAAGGGCTCTAATACCACGTCCATAACCTCTATCCCCGCCCTCCTTACGCTCTTAACGATATTCTGCGCCGAAGCCACAGCACCTGTCACAATGTGCACTTCCGCCTCGAGCCTTATACCCGATATCCCCACAGGATCTTTCACCCCTGACTGATCATCTACTATGAACTCCTGAGGAACAACGTGTATGATCTCCCTGTCTATCGGTATCGCTATAGCCTTGGCATGATCTATCACCCGGTTCACGTCTGTCTGTGTGATCTCATTGTCGTTCCCAGTCACAGCCACCACACCCCTGCTGTTAAAACTGCGAATGTGATCTCCCGCTATCCCCACATAAGCAGAAGACACCTTCACCCCAGCCATCAATTCAGCTTCCCTTACTGCCTTTTCAATCGAATGAACCGTCTTGTCCACATTTACTACTACGCCGCGCCTCAAGCCGTCCGAGGAGCTATTCCCCACCCCGATTATTTTCAGATCGCCTCCCCCCTGATCCACCTCGGCTATTATACCACATATCTTCGTCGTGCCTATGTCAAGACCGACGATCATCTCACCCTTCGCCATTCTTCTTCCCCCTCTCCTTTAGAACTATGATCTCCATCCTGCGACAATCCGTCCTTTAAATGTCAAATCTACATAGACAGGTCTCTCTATATAGTCAATCTGTAGATATTCGAGTAGAGCCCTTAAACTCTTAGCCTGTCTTTCCACATCATCCCATTTTCCCCTCACCTCAATCTCGTCTCCCACAAGGTAAAACACAACTCTCTGGGGGCTGTCCACCCTTATCTTTGAAATCTGACTTAGCATCAGCGGGTCTGCCCTTTTGAGCTCCTCAACAAACTTTATACCCTGCACAAGCTTTGCAGAGGAAAGCCGTTCACTAACCCTGTAGTTCTTGTCTTTTATCCCTGTAAGTATTGGGATATCAGGGAGATCTAAAATGTCCATCTCTGGAAGTAGCACTCCTTCTGCGTCCACCGGATAGAGCCCGTCTAAATCCAAAAACGCTATCGTCTCCCGCTCCTCCAACGATATTACGACAGTGCTGGGAAGCTTAACAGATACCTCCGCCCTTTTTACCATCGAATGACTCTCTACTTTGGCCGCCGCTTCCTCAAGATCAATATCGAAGATATTTTCCCCCTCCTCTATCCCTGCACACAAGATAACTTCATAATCTGTCAAAAGCCGATTTCTCTCGACTTTGATCGTGTCCACCTTGAAAAAGGACGATTTCAACACATAGGATTTCAGCCTCAAAATCCCGCTTATGCCAATAAAAGCCGCAAAGAGAATCAAAATGAGCTTCCTACGGGCATGCCGCCGCCGCATACTATATATAGCAGAGTCCTTCCTGCCTATCCCCGGCTTCGGGATCTTGTACCCCTTCTTATCCCGACGCGCCATCGTCTGTCTCTTTGTATATATCCTTTGACCAAGATTCATAAACCTAAAGTCCCCGGGGCTTCTATGCCTTATTGCTCAGTAAATCCAACAGTCCCTCCGCTACTGAACCGATGTCTCCTGCACCCAAGGTTATGACAAGGTCCCCCGGCCTTACAATCTCCATCAACCTATATGGTATCTCGTCCTTATCGTTAATGTACATAACTGAAGGATGACCGGAAGACCTTGCATAATCAACTATCAGTTCCCCGTTTACTCCTTCTATCGGCTCCTCTCTTGCCGTGTATATGTCAGTTATAACCGCTATATTGGCATCCTGGAAAGCCCGTCCGAAGTCCTGGCACAGCTTCAAAGTCCTGCTGTAGAGGTGAGGTTGAAAAACAGCTACCACCCTTGCTGCCCCCGTGTCTTTAGCGCACCCTAATGCAGCTTTTATCTCTGTGGGATGATGAGCATAGTCATCCACTACTGTTATCCCTGCTATTTGCCCTTTATGTTCAAATCTCCGACTGACTCCTTGAAAACCCTCAAGCGATCCTCTTATCGTATCGAAGTCTATCTTCACCTCAAAACCTACAGCTATAGCTCCCAGAGCGTTTCTTACATTGTGAACCCCCGGATGACCTATATGAATATCTCCCATATCCGCACCCCGCACCTCCAGACCGAAATCAGCCTCAAATCCACGCACTCGGACATTCTTCGCCCGAAAGTCATTCCCCTCTGATATGCCGTACGTCACGATCCTGCTTCCGATCTGGGATGCAATATCCAATAGATTCTTATCATCTGCGCAAAGGATTACCCAACCATCTTTAGAGATCCTCCTGGTGTACTCCAAAAAAGCCGATTTGATCTGGCCTATGTCCCGGTAAGAGTCAAGATGCTCTAAATCTATCGAAGTCAAGACGCAAAAAGTCGGATAAAGCTTCAAGAATGACCTGTCGAACTCATCTGCCTCGACCACCATCCATTCTCCAGACGGCTTCGGTGTTCGACTTCCAAGCCACGCGTTTGTTCCGAGATTCTGGATCTGTCCTCCAACTACCACAGTCGGATCAAATCCGCCCTCCAACAGTATAAGAGCTATCATGGCCGACACAGTAGTCTTTCCGTGTGTCCCCGCTATCCCTATACTTTTTTTGCCCTCCATCAGCCAATTCAACATCTCAGCTCTATGCAGGATCTGTATTGCCCTTTTTTGCGCCTCCTCTATTTCAGCATTGCAAAGCGGCACCGCGGACGAAAAGACAACAACATCGGCATCTCCTATGTTGGAAGCCCTGTGTCCCTCAAAGACTGTAGCCCCCTGTGATTCCAACCTATCCGTTATCTCTGTTCTTTTCAGATCCGACCCCGAAACAGCGCATCCCATCTCCAAGATCACCTGTGCAATCCCACTCATTCCCGCTCCGCCGATGCCCACAAAATGGACCCTCTTAATTGCCCAGAGCATTGCTCTACAAGTCCCGCTTTTGATGCAAGATCTTAATCCTGCGTTTGAATATGATCATGTTGCTTTATCAACCCCGCCTCGTATATCGAATCCACGATCTTACGTGCCGCCTCCGGCTCTGCCAACATCTTGCTTTTTTTTCCCATGCCCTCCAAAGAACTTCTATCGCTCAAGAGATACAAAATCTCCTTTTCGAGCCTCTCTCCGCTAAGATCCTCGTCCAGGATAAGGCTCGCCGCACCGAACCTGACCATGGACTCAGCGTTCTTCTGCTGATGATTTGCCGCAGCGGACGGAAGAGGTATAAGTATGGCCGGTAGTCCACACCGATTAAGATCTGCTATGGTCATCCCACCTGCGCGAGTCACTGCAAGATCTGCAGCCCCTAAGGCCTCAACCATGTTGTGTATAAAGTACCTAACCACTACCGGCACTTTTCTTGAAGTCACTTCTCTCTTCACGTGGCTGTAGTCTTTCTTCCCCGTCTGCCATATTATCTGGAGGTCCTCCACTTCGGAGAGCCTGTCTAGAGCCTCTATCAAAGCCACATTGATACTGTGCGCTCCCTGGCTCCCCCCGAAGACTATGACCGTCCTCTTCTCCTCATCCAGACCCAGAGTCCTCCTCGCCTCTTCCTTATCTATCGAGTTCAATTCCTGCCGTGTCGGATTTCCGCTTAGAATAAGGTTGTCCGTTCTCTTGAAATATTCCGCGGACTTCAGATACGAAAGATGCACCTGCCGCGCTATCCTCGAAAGGAGCCTTGTTGTGAGGCCAGGATAGATATTCTGCTCGTGAATTACACAGGGCAGTCTCAACAGATAAGCCGCCAAGATCACCGGACCGCTCACATATCCTCCTGTGCCCACAGCTAAGGATGGCCTGAATCGCCTCAGAATCGCTATAGCCTCCAAAAGTCCTGTAAAGACTACGAACGGGAACTTGATTGTATCAAGAGAAGCCTGTCTTCTGAAGCCCATAGCCGATATAGTCACTATCCGATAGCCCGCCAGCGGAACCGTCCCCATCTCCACACCCCTTTTTGTGCCCACAAATAGAATTTCGGTCTCGGGCTCTCTCCTTTTTATCTCATCAGCGATAGCTATAGCGGGAAAGACATGTCCCCCTGTACCACCCCCTGCGATAGCGACCCTCACCACCATCTTGGACCCGACTTTCGAAGATCCATTCGCATGTCTTCTACACTGTGGCTCTGTCTGTATATATTAAGCAGAATCCCTGTGCCTATCATCATCGAGATTAAGGAAGAGCCCCCATAGCTGACGAACGGCAGAGGCAGTCCCGTAGTAGGAAGAAGATTTGTGACTACTCCCATATTGATGGCCGCGTACACCCCTACTACAGCTGTTATCCCCACAGCCAGGAGAAATCCCTCAAGGTCCAGAGCGTTTCTAGCGATCCGGATGCCTTTTATCACAAAAACTCCGAATAAACACAACACGAACATTGTCCCCACAAGCCCTAACTCCTCGCCCACGACAGAAAACACAAAATCAGTGTGCGGCTCCGGCAGAAACAACAACTTCTGCTTGCTATTTCCGAAGCCCTGTCCAAATATCCCACCACTTCCCAATCCCAGAAGTGACTGATCAATCTGATAACTTACTCCTTTTGTATCGTGAGTAATGTTTAAAAACGCCTGCATCCTGTCTCTCCTGTAATCCACCTGAAATATCAGCAGATACAAAACAGGTAAGATCACCAACCCCACACCCAACAGATGTGAAAGCCTTGCGCCTCCTACGAACAGTAGAATAGAGACCACTATGCCAATAGCCACAGCCGTCCCCAAATTCGGCTGAATTACAATCAATCCCAAAGCAAAAGTCACAACTATAAGATAGGGCAAGAGTCCCTTGAAAAAGTGCCCCATATATCTTCGGCGTCGGACTAGAACATCTGCTGTATATATAACAAGTATGATCTTAATAAACTCTGAAGGCTGAAAAGAGCCCCACGAAGACACCCTTATCCACCGGCTGGCTCCATTTATCTCCCCTCCCACAAAAAATTTATAGATACAGAGCGCGAAAAGTGCCAATAATCCAAATGAAAGCGCAACTTTCGAATTCCTCAGCCAGAACCTGTAATCTATCCTCCTTACTATCAACAGAAAAGCTATCCCGACTACTGTCCTTATTACCTGCCTTTCCAGAAAAAAGCTGCTGCTTTCAAACCTCTCCATTGCCAGAGCCGCGCTCGAACTATAGACAAACACCTGTCCCAATCCCACCAAAATCAACGTCAGAGACATCAAAAGTTTGTCGGTCCTGTCTTCCTTTTCCATCCGCCTAACTGAAAGATTACTTCGTGCTGTTCCATTGACATTGCTCGGCTTCGACCTTCATTCATTCCGAGGGGCAAAACGCCGAAGCAATCCCCGACTATTGTTCTTATCGTATCTTCAAGGTGCTCAAACCCACCAGCGCAAGAAGGATGCCTATTATCCAGAATCTGACGATGACCTGAGACTCAGTCCAGCCTTTTAATTCGAAGTGATGATGTATCGGAGCCATAAGAAAGACGCGCTTGCCTCGCCTTTTGAACGAAATCACCTGAAGCATGACTGACACCACCTCCGCCACAAAGATACCCCCTATCACAGGTAAAAGGAGCTCCTTTTTTATCAAGATAGCCACTGTCCCCAAGGAACCTCCCAAAGATAGAGCCCCCGTGTCCCCCATCCAGATCTTGGCAGGCGGAGAATTATACCATAAAAAACCCAAGGCTCCTCCCACTGCGCTCAGACAGAATACGCTCAACTCTCCGCTGCCCGGAAGGTATAATATATTCAAATATCCTGTAAAATCAACGCGTCCTGCTATGTATCCTATAACCGCAAAGGCGCTGAACGCTATCCCCACAAGCCCTGCAGCAAGGCCATCCAGTCCGTCTGTCAAATTCACAGCGTTGGAGGTCCCTGTGATCACCAAAGCTACAAACAAAATGTATATCCACCCGAAGGAGAGGCCAAAAAGTTCAAAGTCGAAGTTTATGATATGATTTTTGAAGAAGGGGAGCTCAGTTGTAGTCGCCAGTCTTGCTTCTTCGGGGGAAATGGACACCGCATATAGAAATACCCCTATAGATAAGCCTAAAATCATCTGACCTGCCAGTTTATATCTTCCGATCAAGCCCTTAGGAACCTTCTTTACCGCCCCCAGATAATCGTCAATAAAGCCGATTGCACCGAGCCACAGGGTAGAGAAAAGAACTATGAGGATATAGGTGTTATTCAAACGTGCCCAAAGGAGCGTGGATATAGTTATCGCCAAAAGGATAATTATCCCGCCCATCGTAGGAGTCCCCTCTTTAGCAAGGTGCCCGGGAGGACCATCTTCCCTTACTTTCGGCTGCACCTTAAAGCTCTTCAACTTTCTTATGACATAAGGAGCTACAACAAGACTGATCAAAAGAGCAGTTATCGTCGCTCCGGCCGCCCTGAAGCTAATAAACCTAAATATCCCGAATCCCGGTAAAGTATCTCTTAAGGGATAAAACAGATGATAGAACAACCTTCCTCCTTCGAAAAACTACAGATCCAGTTCCTCCACAATCTCCTCCATCTTCATCCCTCTTGATCCCTTTATCAACACGACATCTCCTTTTTTGAGGATGTTCTTTAGATACAAACTTAAGGCCTCTTTAACCTCAAAATGCTGGACATTCTCCTTGCTCATCCCTTCCTCCAGAGTTCCGACGCACATCTCCAGAGAAAGAGGTCCGAGCGCCAAAAGACGATCTATCTTGGATAGCCCGGCGTACCTGCCCACTTCCCTGTGAAGGTCTGGGCCCCTTTCCCCCATCTCCAACATGTCCCCCAAAACAGCTATCCTTCGCCCTCCCACACCAACTTCCATCCGGGAGAGTGTATCCAGTGCCGCCTTGCACGAGAGAGGATTGGAGTTGTAGGCATCGTCAATGACTTTCACGCCCTTCTTATGTATCAGTTTCATCCTCATAGGTGAAGGGCGGCAATTCTCCAGAGCCATCTTAATAGTCCCCATATCGAGCCCGAAATAGTCTCCCACAGCGGCGGCAGCCAGGGCGTTATAGACACTGTGTTTTCCAGGCAGGGCCAACCCAATCTGTGTTCCCAGAAGTGAAAATTGCGCGCACCCGTTCCGGTCAAATCTGAGTTCTCTGCATCGAAAGTGGCTTTCCCTTTCGATGCTGAAACCAAGGAGTCTCCCCTTTATCGTATCTCTCTCCTTGTCCAAAATATCATCATCGAAGTTCAAGATAGCAGTTGACGATTTGTCCAGATATTCTAAAAGTTCCCATTTAGTGGCTGCGACATTCTCCAGCGATCCGAAGAACTCCAGATGAGCTGGCCCTATGTTTGTTATCATTCCTATGTTCGGATCAGCTATTCGGCAGAGATTAGTTATCCCGCCGGGCTCAGTTGCACCTAACTCCAAAACAGCAACTTCGTGCTCATCCGAAAGATTGAAGATAGTAAGAGGCAAACCGATTTTTGTGTTCAAATTCCCCTGTGTTTTTAAAACCCTGTATTTCGACGATAGGACATCGGCCGTCATTTCCTTCGTGGTCGTCTTGCCAGCGGTCCCCGTCACGGCTACCGTGGGGATCGAAAATCGCTTTCGACAGCTCTTTCCCAACAACCCCAAAGCTGAGATTGTATCTGCAACCCCGATTATGAACCTATCGCCTATCTTTGAACGATTGGCGTCCACCCAGGACCGAGAAGCCACGACTCCACAGGCGTCCTTTTTGAAAGCATCAGCGATAAAGTCGTGCCCGTCGAACCTATTCCCCTTGATAGCGAAGAAAATCTCCCCTTCCTTTGAAGTCCGGGAATCTATCGAGACGCCCTTGGGTATCTTTCTTAAAAAAGATACATCCACTCCCTCTGCCGTTTCGCCATCTACTTCCTTACAGATGTCCTCTAAGCTTATCTCTAACATCTCCAGAGTTGATCTTAAACGTGGTAATAATGTCCTTGCAAACATCGCAAATTGACCGAGTCACGCTTTTCGCGTCGATCTTATTGCCCTTGTAATAGGGATTATCAGGATCGATCTTATGGGGATATGACTCCCATTTGCCCTCTCTTGCTACTGCATTGCACCATTGGCACTGAATGATCATCTTTCTTAGAATCCCTCCCTCAAGGGCTCCCCTTTTCACTCATTCAAGCGCAAGGTAAAGCTTCAGCTCTCAAAGCAGCAAGATTTGGTAATCCCATCAAGTTTCCTGAGTTCGTAAGGGTGGGACAGTCCCGCCCTTACATCTATGGTAAGTAGTAGTAGATAGCTCGTGGGGATGTTTTCAACTGCCTATTGTCCACTATCTACTGTCCACTTACTTAATATTTCCCTTATAACCTCCCTGTCGTCAAAGTGCATCCTTTTTGTTCCTATTATCTGATAATTTTCGTGCCCTTTCCCCGCGATAACCACTACATCCCCACTTTCTGCCTTTCTCAACACCTCCTCTATGGCTTCTCTCCTATCAGTTATGGTCTTATAAACGCCGTTCGGCCTCACCCCCGCAATAACATCCCCAATTATGACCTCCGGATCCTCCGTCCTCGGGTTGTCAGATGTAATGTAAGTCACGTCGCATATCGTAGTAGAGATACGAGCCATCTGGGGACGCTTGCCCCTGTCCCTGTCTCCCCCACACCCGAACAGGGATATAAGCCTGCCCGATGTGATTTTCCTTGCAGCCTTGAGAACGTTTTCCAGAGCGTCAGGCGTATGCGCATAATCCACGATGACCGTGAAATCCTGACCGCAATCTACAGCTTCAAACCTTCCCGGAATACCCTCTATCGACTCCAAACCGGCTTTTATCTGCCCCATATCGAGCTCTTCGGATATTCCAGCCCCTATAGCCGCAAGCGTATTCATCACGTTGAATCTGCTCCTCAACTTCATCCTGAGATCCACTGGTCCGATAGGAGTACAAACTCCAAGTTCGATGCCCCGAGAGTCCATCCTGACATTCTGCCCCCACACTTGTGTCTTCTTTGAGAGACCGTAAGTAATAGCCGGAACATCCATACGATCTAAAATCTTTTCTCCCATCGGATCGTCCATATTTATCACAGCCCTGCCCTCTTTATATCTCCCCAAGCTTTCAAACAGTGAGACCTTAGCCTCGAAATAGTCCTCAAAGCTCTTGTGAAAATCCAGATGATCCCTGCTGAAATTCGTAAAGATCGCTGTGTCAAACCCCACACCTTCTGTTTTGCCTAAAGCCAGCCCGTGCGACGACACCTCCAACGAAACAGCCCTCTGTCCGCTTTCGACCATCTGTCCCAACATCCTTTGAAGATCCAAAGACTCAGGCGTGGTGGTCAACGCCCCCGTTACCCTATTACCAACGACGTAATTTACAGTCCCTATAAGCCCCGTTTTTAAGCCTCCAGCCTCCATTATAGACTTCACCAGCATTGACACAGTGGTCTTTCCGTTGGTGCCCGTGACGCCTATGACCCTCAATTTCTTCCACGGTTCGTTGTAGAACCTGCTTGAAATAGGAGATAACGCCCTTCGGGAGTCTTCGACCACAATTTTCGTAACGCCCCTTTGGATCTTTCTATCTTTCTGGATCACTAGAGCCACAGTCCCGGACGCTACCGCATCCTCAACAAAATCGTGACCGTCGAAGTTCTCCCCGCTAAAAGCCACAAACAGAGTGCCTTGAGAAATCTTTCTCCTCGTATCGTATTCAATTGCGGATATGTCCAGGCCAACGTCGCCCAATATCCGAGCCTGAGGCAGATGTCCAACGAGATCTTTAAGTCTCATCTTCTCTAATTATCGCCGTAAACTGTCAGCACCGACAGTCTACTATCCTCCTCAACTCCCCCATCAGCCACAGGATTTATGGAAGGCACCCTCCGTACTATTTCAACAGGCGGATTACTCGAATTTAGGATCTGTTCCACAATCCTTTTGAACGCCGGAGCCCCCACCTCTCCACCCCAGTGCGCCCCTTCAGGTCTGTCAACTACCACGATACAAACAAGTTCGGGATCAGCAGCAGGCAAGAACCCTACGAACGAAGCTATGAACTCACCCTTAGCATAACCCCGTCTGTGTTCGGAAGCCCTTTGAGCTGTCCCGGTCTTTCCAGCAATATCTACTCCTTCAATCTGAGCCTTGATTCCCGTTCCTCTTAAGACACACTCTCGTAATAGATCTGTCAACGTTTGAGCCTTGTCTTGGGACATAATCGTTCTTATAGCTTGAGGCTTAGTCTTTTTTATAACTTTTTTGTCCCCGTCCACCACCGACTTTAGAACGAATGGCCTCATAAGTACTCCCCCGTTTGCGACGGCAGAATAGGCCGTAGCCATCTGAAGGACTGTCACCGATACCTCCTGACCTATTGTCACAGACGCCAACGACCTTCCGGACCATTCGGACGGACTCCTTAAAACGCCTCCTGCCTCTCCAGGCAGATCGATCCCTGTTCTATTCCCGAACCCGAAAATCACTCCATATTTGTAGAGCCATTCGTCTCCTAACCGCTGGGCCACCTTGATCATCCCTATATTGCTGGAATTGCCTATTACCTCCCTGAAGCTTAACCACCCATACTTGTGAGAATCGCGCACAGGGCCTCCTGGTACGGACATTTGCCCGTTCTCACAGAAAATCATTTCCTCAGGCCCTGTTACTCCTCTTTCCAAAGCCGCCGCGGCGGCGACTATTTTAAACGTTGAGCCGGGTTCATAAAGATCTGTAATAGCCCGATTCCTTGCAAACTCCAAACTTGGACTGTTCGGGTTGTACAAGGGCACATTAGCCATAGCTAAGATTTCTCCTGTCTTGGGAGCCATAATGACCACCGTTCCGCTCTTAGCGTTGTACTTCTCCACGGTCCTTTGCAGTTCATCCTCTGCTATTGCCTGATAGATTGCATCGATAGTCAACACTACATCTTTCCCGTTCTGAGGACGCTCTGTAATCTCCATCGTATAAGGTAGCGTTTGACCATGACCGTCTATTTGAAAGACCATCCATCCCGGCGTCCCTCCAAGGTAATCGTCATACATTAGCTCTGCGGCCTCTATTCCATTACTATCAATATCAGTATGTCCTATGAGATGTCCTGCTAAAGTCCCCCGTGGATAGACCCGCTTCATCTCCTTAAACTTATATAGACCAGCAACATTCTCCAACCCCATCCCATCTGTGGACATCTTGTCAATTTTTCTCTTCAGCCAAACGAAAGTCTGCTCCGTCGACAGCCGATTCAAAAAACTCGACGGTTCATCCCCTGTGACGCGACAGATGCTGTAAGCTATTTTCCTTTTTTCCTCATCTTCAACCCTTGACGGATCGGCGGCCAGAGAATAAGAACTCAGATTTGCCGTAAGCTGGACGCCCTTTCGATCCAGAATATGACCTCGCAAACCATTGATCGAAATTCTCCTTTCGTGCTGTTGTCTTGCACGCTGTGTATAGTAATCACTCTTCCACACCTGTATGTAAAAGAGTCTGCCAGCCAACGCCAGCCAGAAAATCCCTCCCAAAAGGAGGATAAGCTTCAGCCTGATGTGGTATAACCTGTATTTCATGGAATTTAACGCGGGAGACTCCCATTAGACAGCGTAAAGTGGACGGGGCAGCGCGGATGTGCGCCCTGTCTACCATCTACTACGAGTTGGGGCGCAGCCTTCAGCCGCTAACATGGCACCCCTTTGGTGAGCGCTGTCTGAGAAGCTCCACGACTCATTGGGGATAGTCGCCACATTTGCTTCTATCTATCCTTCACAAAGATTTCCACCGGCGTTCCCTGGGGCAAAATCATATCCAGTTTTTCTCTGGCTATCTTCACAATTCTTCTGATGTCTGTACGCTCTACAAATTCCGCTCTTCGATAACTATTTCTATCCTCTACTCTCGCCTTTTCCGACTTCAACTCCTTAATCTGCTGGGACAGCTCTGAGACCGACGACATCTGCCAAATATGACCTACCATTCCTCCTACAAGTACGATCAAGAAGAATAGATTTCTTGTGTACCTATAGCTACGACGATGTCTTCTTCCTATACGGGTCATTCCACCTATCTCCGCCACTGGTACAATATCAGTGCGCCTGACCTTACTTCATGACTATAATTCACCGAAGTGCCTCGGTAAAGTCCAATAACCTTGTTAACTTAATTCGGCAAATCTTTAAAAGCTCCCTAAAAAACGTAAAAAGCACGAAACCATTTGCAAAAAAGTTCGTAATCTCTTGGGAGAACTATGGGTTTTGAGATGACGACCCAACTCCTTTTGTCTGAATTAGCTTCACGCTGATACTAGATCAAGCTTAATCTTTATTTCTCAACATATAGGATAGAGATTCAGCTGTCTATCTTTAATTTCTCAGCTGCTCTTAGCCTTGCGCTTTTTGCTCTCGGATTTTTCTCCACTTCAAGGGCCGAAGGGAAAATAGCCTTTCGATCAACAAGCTTAAGTGTCCTCTTTCGCCCACAGGCGCAGATCGGAACGCCCGGCGGACATACACAACCCTGAACGTACTCCTTGAACAGTGATTTAGCTATTCTATCCTCCAGAGAGTGATACGAAATCACTACTATCCTGCGTTTCGTCTTAAGCAGATCTATGGCAGTTCTCAGAGAACTCTCCAGATTCGCAAGCTCCTGATTAATCTCTATCCTTATAGCTTGGAATACCCTCGCAAGCGTCTTATGAACATGCCTTGGGGTCGGCAAAACAGATCTTACAATTTCCCTCAGATCAGGCGTACTTTCTATGCGCTTCAACTTCCTTTCTTTACACACCATCTGAGCAATCTTGCCCGCGTATCTCTCCTGGCCGTACTCCCTGAATATGCGAACTAAATCCTCCAAACGAAAGGAGTTTAAGACATCTTCAGCCGTTAGCCCGATATTAGGGCTCATCCTCATATTCAAAGGACCGTCACCTCGATAACTAAATCCCCTTTCCCTAGTATCTATCTGATGTGACGAGACTCCTAAGTCGAACAGAATGCCATCGATCGCATCAATTCTGTTCGACTTGAGAACTTTAGATAGATTCCAGAACTCAGTCTGGAAAAGGACAACCCTATTTTCAAACCTTTCAAGCTTTAACCTGGAAGCTGCAATAGCCTCCGGGTCCCGATCTATTCCGATTAGACGCCCCCTTGATAACCCGGACAAGATGGACTCAGCGTGCCCTCCTCCTCCGACCGTAGCGTCAACGTAGATTCCATTTGCGTCGGTTACTATTCTCTCTACGACCTCTCTGGGCATCACAGGAACATGGAAACCTTCCGAATCCCGGGACATAACTAATCTGAGTTTGCCCCTCCCTTATTTTTAAAATCTAACTGTTCCGCTACCTCCTCCAAAGTCTTGTCAGCATCCTTCATGTAGTCTTCAAATTTCTCGGGGTCCCACAACTCTATCCAGTCTAAAGCCCCAATCACCGTTACGCTACCATCAATGCCCACCTTATCTAAAAGCGTCTTTGGTACAGTTATCCGCCCGTGACTGTCTATCTTGGCCTCAGACGCACGAGAAACCACAGTCCTTATATACTGCCTCGCCTTCTTCTCATTTGTGGACAACCGTCTTATTTCATCCGCAAACTTGTTCCACTCGTCTAAAGGCCTCACCGCAAGACATCCATCATAGCCCATAGATACCACAAAGGTCTCTCTAGCCTCAGGAGAAAGAGTTCTGCGAAAAGACGAGGGTATATTGATCCTCCCCTTCGGATCCACATTGACCCTTTCATATTCTCCCATGAAGTGCGGCATTGCAAGCCCTATCCTCTATACAAAACACCCTCTATTATCCCTTTCAGCCCACTTTATCCCACTCCGACCCGCTATAATATAGAAAATTACGTCTAAACGCAAGAGAAATTTTTAGCGACCATAAAAAAAATCAGGGGCTTGCTGAACTTTTGGATAGCTGTAATGCACAAAAACGTGGAATTCGAGATTCTAGGGAGGGATTAAGCTAGTGTTTTACCAACTAACAGATGAAGAACGTGCCAGTTTGTTAAACTGATTCGAGGCGGCAAGCCATCGGCTCACAGATGATGGGTAGCAGGCGATGTACAGCATAGAGGCCAACATCCTTGCCTTCAATGCTGCGCTGGTCACTTACGAGCCATAGTTATGAATCTAAGGCTCGTCTCTTTATTGTATGAATCGAAATTGTAAGTGCCATAGAAGTCCACTGCCCTGAAGCCAGCCGGTTTTGGCAGCTTTTCATGATCATCTCTCAGAAGAATATGCACGTCGGTAGTCCAGACCTTTAGACCATTGTCCTCCTGGCTATGAAAGATATCCAAAACGTTGTACCGACAGCATCTTTCGGCGACGCAGTCGATTACATAGAGCCGCGAACCGTCCTCAGTACCGCTATTACGAATGAACCGCTTTTCTCGTTCCATGCTTGTCCGTCATTCCTTGGTCCAGGACCAGTATTCCGTCTTTAGCTAATACAGTGCGCATACTGTGAAAGGCCCGTGATGTTTCATCATCGTTAGGTAGGTGAAATATCGCGGCAGACCAGCATACAACGGCGACGAATCGCTCACTGAAAAGCTGTGGCAGTTCGCGGTAGTCCACTTTGTGAAGCGGCACACTTATACCGCCTTTATCTGGGTTTCTCTGTGCTTCTGTGAGCATAGATTCTGAGAGGTCGGAGTCAACGACATCACGGCCCAGGGAATGAAACAAGAGAAGCTTGCGTCCCGTTCCGCAGGCACAGTCCAGAACCTTATGAACATGATTGTCAAAAAAGAGCCTTCGGAAAAACTCAACTATCTCTGGATCACTTTCGTAGAATAGTTCATTCCGGTCGGCGATGTCCTCGTAGGGGTCATAGCTCATGGCTTGTGCCTCCCAAACATGTGCAGGGTCTTTCCCAGCATATCACGCTAGCCCTTTTTTATCCCCTCACTCCATATTTCTGGATAGCATCCATATCGAGCTTTACTCCAAGTCCTGGTCCATCCGGTACGGCTACCGTCCCATCGACGACGGGAACATCCTCGATCACACAGTCGTCCTCCTTCGCCCAGAGTCCCACGATGTCGTGAGGCTGTGTCATTCCAGGACCAGCCGCGCAGAGGTGCAGAGCCGTGGCAAGTGCCACATCTAATCCTGATGATTGAGTCCAGACTCTGATCCCAAGCACCGCCGATGATCACATAGTCGACAGCCTCAGACGACCACATCTGTAAAGCCCTTTGGACATAGCCATGCTCTGCAACAGGGATAGATATTCGATGCCTGAGCCTTTTCCACTGCGACCAAGAGCTTCTGTGTGCCGCCGTAGCAACGGGACTTTCAAGGCAGCCTATCTTCTGACCTTCAAGACGCTTGGGAAGCTCCTCTGCCGCCCAGAACTCAACGAGCCTTCGGCGCATATCGGGACGCACTGCCATATCCGGCACCCCTTTATGGATAGCCTCCACACGGTCGGCGACGTAATCTATGTGATCCCCCAGGTGGGGAGTATTCGACTCAACTATTAAAGCTCATCTTATAGGTCCAGAAGCCATGCTCCCATCCCAGACCGCATCTGTAGTGGTGTTTTCAACAGTCTTGTACCCAGTGCAAAGCGTTACAGGGATTCGATCTTTAAGGGCACCCCCCAACAACTCTGAGATCGGACACCCCAACACCTTGCCCCTTATGTCCAGTATTGCGGACTTGAAGGCTTTCCTGATCACAGGCGGCGTGTCCAGGAGTGCAAGATTAACCCTCATGGGATCCCGTCCGGGCCATTTGGCCACCTATGACTCACCCTTTTGGGGGACCGCAGCAAAGTCCTACCACCCCGACTCCATCTACCCTCTCATCCGTCCGGATCAGGATGAACGCCATAAGGTCTTTTCGATGCGACGGCATCCCGAAGGCCTCGTCCGGACAACCCCACGGCCTGTCAGGAATGTCAACAGCATGGAGATCCAAAGATGTAATCTTCATGAAAACCTCCTAAAAAAACAGCTGGATAATTGCTCATCCAGCTGTTTCGAAAATCGACAATCTTTTAAGTCTTTGGAGGCGGCACCCAGATTCGAACTGGGGAATAAGGGTTTTGCAGACCCTCGCCTTACCGCTTGGCTATGCCGCCTGTTGAACTCCTCGTCCCAACAGGTAAATTCCTAAACAAATGGAGCGGGAAACGGGATTCGAACCCGCGACAACTACCTTGGCAAGGTAGGGCTCTACCACTGAGCTATTCCCGCCTCTGAAATGAAGTTAAAAGCGTTTTCCGTATATGTCAAGACTTTTTTCTGAAACGATCCAATCAAACGTTCAGAATATCATAGTCACATCTTCTAAACTCACACACAAAGGCTAAATCGTCCACTAATCTCTCTAAAACCTCCTTCGTTAAAATGTAACTCACCCGCTTCCGTGATTTTCGCTCCTTTATATAGTTGTACCTCACCGCGCTGATTGAAGGATCGTCTCTAAGCGTCATCTCATAATAGAAGATGTGATCTTTATCCTCCCTGGGAGGGTAACTCCTCAAAAGAGCAAAACCCTTATCTTTATTAACCTCTACCAATCTGATATCCTCCAGAAGGTAATTCACCTTTTGAGATAGCTCGGAAGCCCTCGACTCCAAGTTCCCCTCAATCCGATCATCTTTTCTCCCCTTCACCTTTAACTCCAAAACCGAACATCCCAGACGATCCAGATCACTCAACTCAAGTTTCGCTTTGCTCCCCTCATGCTCAGCCGCAACTACAAGCGGCAGGTTTGTTTCTGTAACCGTCAGATTATCTAATACTCGTACAAGCTTTCGTCCCACACCCATTTTTAAGCACCTCCTAACTCCCTGGCGGTGTGATCTTTTCCGTCGTAGGTAAGCAGAATGGGTCTATTGCTTACCACAGTCTGTAAATGAACTGGACGTCCCCAGATGGTCTGAATGTGCTTCAACGTATCCTTTGCATAATCTATCCTCAGATCTATTGCCTCGTGCCGGTGTCTCAAATACAACTCTCCCCTGTTCCTGTAATTCCCGTCCTCGATTAAAACAAATGGCCTTCCAAAATTGGTAAGACTGAACAAAAGCTTCTCCTTTATCTTCTTGAAATCCCTGCTTGCAATCTCATAATTTCCCGTATTTTTCAGTATACTTATAGGTAAATAGCTTGTGTTACCGGCAGAAATCGTCGGTCAAAAATGTATCTATGAATGTCACATCGTTGTAAATCTTCCTCACCTCAAAGATCTTTTCTCTACCAAGACCTAACTTTCTATCCCAATTTCTCCTTTCCTCCAGACTTTCGCACTCTTCGTACCCTTTCCCGAACTTCCCCTGGTCCCACCTTGTTTCAATGTCCCTGAAAAGCTCCACTCCGATCTTATAAGGATTCACCCTACCTGGTCTTGTGCCCAATGTCCCGGAATGGTGGTCCGCGTAATCTATGATCTCCGAATCTTTTGCTACTTTCCCTGTCATGATCTTCGAGTGCCAGTATGTAGACCATCCTTCATTCATTATTTTTGTCTGCCCCTGAGGCGCAAAATAATAGGCCTCTTCCCTGACAATAGACAGAATATCCTGCTTCCAACTATCCATAGGGGCATTTTCGATCAAAAACAAAAGCACGTCTTTTTCCGACTTCTCAGGAAGCCTCTTTTCCTGGTTCTTTTCCTCCTCCATCTTTATTTTTTGTTCCGCCAAAAACTCTTTGGGATTTATGAAGTTGTCCATATAATCCTTGCTTTTGAACTTCCCTACAGTCCTCTCCTCATCCTCCTCGTCAAAATCGTATTTGGACTTCCCATCGCTCCTTTTAACAAACGGTCTGTGATAGTCAATAAGATCCTCAACCGACAGGCACACATCGATAAAATTCTCAACTTCTTCCTCTCCGTACTTATCCATATATTTTCGTATCTTTGCCCCGTGATTTGCTATCTCATCCATCATCTTCCTGTTCGTCTTGGAGAACCAGAAGTTATTCTTGAAGAAATCGCTGTGGGCGCAGACGTGCACCATAACTAACTTTTGATCCACAATAGCTGTTGCACTTTAAAAGATATGCATAACAAGGATCGTTATTGATCACCATCTCATATATTTTCTGCAGTCCGTAGGAATATCCCTTGTCTATATGTTCATACTCCATCCCGAACCGCCAGTGGGCATACCTGGTTGGAAACCCGCCGTAGCTTGCGATCTCGTGCATCTGGTCGTAATCTAGGACCTCAAAGATTACATCGAAAAAATCGAGTCCAAAATCTCGCGCATACTCTTGGATCTCATATTTCAAAAACTTCAGTTCTGTGGGGAATTTCTTGAGAATCATCCTGTTTTCTATTTCCCCTTACCCAAAAATTCTTTTATGGAATCGTAGATCGCATCCTTACTGCTGATCTCAGAAGTTATAACTTTGTCATCATCCCCGAACTGTTTTGCGAGCTCCATTACAAACTGTCCGCTCCCGTAAGGACTTTCCACCTGACCATAGCAGAACATATTGCACTTGGGAATAAGTTCGTCCTCTAATACCTTCAAACACCTGTCGTTATCCTCACCCCACTTGTCCCCATCCGAAAAGTGAAAAGGATATATATTCCATTCGGCCGGATTATAATTCTGCTCAATAATCTTATTGCACAGCGCATAAGCCGAAGAGATCATCGTCCCGCCGCTTTCCCTCGTATAGTAGAAAGTGTCCCTATTCACCTCCCTTGCAGCGGCGTCATGCACGATGTACCTCATCTCTATACCATCGTACTGCGATCTTAGCCACGAATCTATCCAGAACGACTCGATTCGGACAATCTCCTTTTGCTCGTCAAACATCGAGCCCGAAACATCCATCATATAGATTATCACAGCGTTCCTCTCAGGACTATCAATCATCTTCCACGATCTGTACCTTTTATCGTCCTTGATCGCAATAACTATAGGATTTTTCAACATCATAAAGACCCGATGTTATCTGCCTTTTTAAGGCTTCCTTGTACGTCCGCTTAAAGTGCCTCAGCGACTCAGGACCAGTCTGCCTTATATCGGTATATTTATACTTCTCATCTACAATACTCTTCTTCCCTTTCGGCTCTATGTTCGGTAGCTTCAACTCCTCCCCCAGGATCATGGCCATCTCCTCAATAGATACGTCCACCTCTAAAATATGATCGCCCGGCAGATTTCCCGCGCCTGGCCCCGCATCACCCGGCTCGTGTCCTATAGGGGTCCCAATATCCCCTTCTCCCTGTCCGACACCGCCCGTCTTATTCTCCTCATACTTGAAATGTGGAATCACAATCTGAGGGATAGGGATGCTGACTATGTCTTTTCCTTTTTTTCCTATCAATTCCCCGTTTGTTATATACTTTTTCAGGTTCTCTTTGATCGTTCCTCTGACTATCTTTCTGAACCTGCTTTTGTCCCTTTCTATCTTTCTAACCACAGGGGCCCTCCTCAATGTACAAGCAAACTACACACAGTGGACAGCATACAGGGTCTCCCCCTCCTCCTCTCCGACTGCTCGCCATGAGATTGCTTGGCTACCAAATCACTCTCATGTGATTGAAGCAGGTGCCCCAGACTAATGTCCACGTACTTAATTGCCCTTGACGTCCCCCCTTGCAAATATACTAGCCACAAAGTTCAATACATCGGTAGCGCATATTTCACAGTACCCATAGTTCTTTATCATACGAGCTCTGACCACGTCTATCTTCTCCTGAGTCTCCTTATCTACAAGGCTCGACACAAGGCTCGTAAGCTTTATCGTATCCTTTTGATCCTCGAAAAGTTTCAATTCCAGGGCCTTCTGAAGTCGCTCGTTAGTCTTGTAGTCGAAGGTCTTCCCGTCTATTGCCAAAGCACCTAGATAATTCATGATTTCTCTTCTGAAATCGTCCTTCCTTGACTCAGGAATATCTATCTTCTCCTCAATAGACCTCATCAATCTCTCGTCCGGCTCTTCATGCTGACCCGTGTACTTGTTCTTCACCTTCTCTTTAAATGTATAAGCCCTGAGATTGTCAATATAGTTTCCGCACAACCTGGTTAGAGCCTCCTCCTCGGCCGCAATGCCCACGGCCCGTCCGTGTGGTGCCCTAGCGGTGCCGCGCGGATGCTGACGGGAAAATTCCCGTACAACCCCTGTTCAACGACGCGGACGGTACGAGCCAGCGGGAGAGTTTCAGGCGGTATCTGACGACCGCCTTCTCCAAATTGATCGCAGGCGGCCTGCCGGTCCAGGACGCGCTGGTGGCCTCAGGGCTGATCGGAGCGACCGGAGAATGACACAAAGCCAACTTTGAGCCGTCCCCAGGACCGCCCCGCAACCGCCGTTGAAGCTGATCCCGGATAAAAAGCCGGAGCCGAGGATGAACTCCTCACCGAGGGCGGTATATGGGACGGCGTACCCCACCTTATGCGAGCCGGTCTCTTCGTCCCCTGCTACTGCTGGATCGTCCCAGAGATACTCGACGTAACCGCCTCCCTCAGCCGCCGCGGCGAGGATCTCCTGCATAATTTTGACTCCATTGGAGTCTTCGAGATCGTACAGGTTCCGACCCTCGAGGTCCGGATCGACCGCGTGAAAGACTACGACACCATCCGTGGTTCCGACATAGAGGTAGACGGAGCCCTGCTTCCAATCCCCGCCGGCCCTGAAGCTCTCCAAGGCGTCCCGGTACCCGGAAAGGGTCTCGAAGCTATCCAGGTACTCCCTCGCCTCCAGCACGAAGGCTTTCAGGGATTCCCGGTCTACCACGTCACTGGCCGTTACCTTCGCGTCGTTCTGGGCAACGGCGGGGTTCACTGCGAAGAAGAGGCTGGCCAGCCCCAGAATGATTGCTGCTGTCAGGCGCTTCATGATGGTCTCCTCGGCCGCAATGCCCACGGCCCGTCCGTGTGGTGCCCTAATGGCCTTCTCCCCCGACCCCGGTCGAGTCAGCGAAATCTAAATCCAAGTCGTCTGGGAGTACGATTTCCTCAAACAAGTCAATGAGGGTCGAGTCATCTGCAGCAAAGCGGAGGCCGGCGACGGACCCGCCGTCGTTTGCGGCGACGAGGCCGGCAACGGCAGCGGACGGAGCGGCGAGCGGAGCGGCCCCGACCTGTACCAACGATTTTTCAGTGGTGTCCACGGTGCGACCTCCTGGGAAAGGGAATAACTTGCGATAACTGTAATATAAAGACTTTATACTCTAAATCAAAGGCGTTGGTTCATTCAGGAGGTTCGTCAAGTGTTCTTTTTTGCAGTTTGGGGAGGCTTCACTTATCTCATTAGGTTCAAATTCAGCAGACAGATCTAAAACGCAGTTCAAAGGATCCTTCAGGAATAGGACCTTTCCGGATCCTAATCCGCGGCCTGGTCAGGAAGAATGTTTCCTCATGTGCGGAATAAATCTTAAATGTTCAAGGGCCCAGCATTTTCCTTCAATGAATGCCACTGGTGCAGAACGTCGGGAAAGAGTTGAGTTAGTAAACTGTTTCTCCTAATTAGGCAGTTTTGTAGGTTTTGGTAATAACAACGTAATTCAACCTCTTACTACTTTAGCAAGGAGCAACATTCGTGCCAAAAAGACAGAACTCCAGAACTATGCAGTTTTCTTTTGGAGGTTAGCAAGGCTTGGCTTACCTTATATCTTGTTTCCTGTCTATCCCTAGCCGACTTTAGCCCTCTTTGGCATCAACACGGAAAACTAAATGAACAAATCTTAGGTGCCATATCTTGCTGGCATAATATCTTTCTTGACACTGACGATATCTAACGTGTAAAAACTCTACCGAAAAAGCACTACTTCCTTCATTTACCTTGACCAGGTATATCATTTCCACGTGCTAATTCTGTTCCTTTCAAATACTCTTCATAGACCTTGCGATCCTTCAGAATGTCGATAGCAGTCTTCAGCTGCTTATCTATTGCAAACCCCGCTCTGTACCTGGCTTCTGCGCCCCAGAGCCTCGATACAATCTGCATGGCAATTGAGCCTTTAATATATTCCAAACTTTCCTGGAAATCCTTTTCTTCCTGTTCCTCTATCTGCTTTTTCACGATTTGCAGATGCGTTTCTGCCTCTTGGCTGTACCCGTTTTTGTTCAGGATTTCCTCAAGGTCTTCTAACTGCATCTCGCCTTCGACTACATAATCGAACCCCCGAGAAGAATCCGCTATAAACTCCCTAAATTGGGCGATCGCGTCATCGTCCAACTCAAAATTCCTCCCCATATTCGGATGCGAAGCTGCATAATGAACCGCAAATGAGAAAAACATCCTCTTCTTCATAAGCTCAAGCGCGTAGCGAGGAATATCATCGTTCACCACTATATCGGGGTCTATGCCCCCTCCTCCGTATACTGTTCGCCCTCCCGCCGTGAATTTCTTTTCTTTTTCACTATTGCTCTCCCGTGCAACCTGAGACACCAACTGGGCCAGATTCTTATTCATAAGAAACTCTGCCTGATTGTATGTAAGGCCCAACTTTTCCATCAAAAGACTCTTCATCGAATCTTCATCCGTTGCGTCCTTCATAATTGAGATCAAAGCGTCTATGCTTATTAGTCTCCCATCTACAGGGATAATTCCGCCCAGACCTTTCCGTTCCTTATGAATACTCCTCCCGCTGGGAGTATAATACAAAGCAGTGGTCAACTTAAGCAAAGACCCATCACCCACGTTCATCACAGTCTGCACAGACCCCTTCCCAAAGGTTGTAGCACCTAATATCAACCCCCTGTCTGAATCCTGGATAGCCCCAGCTACGATCTCTGCTGCACTAGCACTCTGACTGTTCACCAGAACTATCAAGGGCACGTCCTCGATTACGGGGTCTTGTTCCGCCCTGTAAATCCGTTCCTGACCAGGTCCTCTCCCCCTGGTTGAAAGGATTGTGTCTCCTTTCTTTAAGAACTTGTCTGCCACCTCAGTTGCCTGCGGCAGTAATCCTCCTGGATTGTTCCTCAAATCCAGGATAATACCCTTGGCGCCCTCCTGCTTGAACTTAAAGAGAGCCTTTTGAATATCCCGTTCCGTATCTTCTGAAAACCGCGTCTGGAACATCCGTATGTAGCCTATGCTGTCGTCGATCACATCCGCAAACGACACACTCTTAATAGTAATCACAGCTCTTATAATCGAGAACTCTATTGGCGTGTCAAGGCCCTCCCTTGCTACCGTAATGTTCACCTGAGTTCCCGGAACGCCCCTTAAAAGCGCAACCACGCCACCCAGACTCTTCTCCCTTGTAGGTTCTCCCTCAATCTTCACGATCCGATCGCCCGCTAAAAGGCCTACCTTATCAGCCGGCGTCCCCTCGAGCGTCCATATGACAGTGGGATAGCTGTCCTTTTGGGATATGCTGATCCCTAATCCCCCGAATTCTCCCTTGGTATCTATCCTCAACTGTTCCGCTGCCCTCTCACTTAGGAACTGACTGTAGGGATCTAAGTCGCTCAACATCCCCTCTATCCCAGTTTCAAGCACATCGTCCGGTTCCAGCTCCTTATAGTAGTGGTACAGAATCTTTTTGTACACATCCCACATATCCTCCATGTCCTCGTCCACATCCTGATATTTATCCTTGCCCGTAGCGTAGTCTGAATACAATCCCCATCCTGCTGTCAGGATGATTAGAAAAACGATTAAGGTCCATTTGCGCTTCATACCTAATCTCCTTGAGAAAAGACATTAATGTCAGTATTTATTGTATATCACTCAAAGGATATAGTGTTTCTGGGTTGTGTCATACATCACAGAGCCAAAAGCGAGTGAAGTCTCTCCCAGATCACCTTCTTTACCTCCCCCCAAACACTTTCTACGCCCCCACTTCCATCTATTATAATGACCCGCTGTGGCTCTATCCTGGCTATCTCCAGATACCCTTTTTTGACTCTGCAGTGAAACTCCCTGTCCTCGCTTTCCAGCCGGTCAGGCGGGGTTCCTCTTTGCTCTATCCTGCCCTGCGCCACATCAACAGGTAAATCTATCAATATTGTAAGGTCCGGCGCTATCCCCTTCGTAGCTATGCTGTTCAAAGAGGAGATAACCTCCATATCCAGCTGTCTTCCGTAGCCCTGATATGCTAAGGTAGAATCTGAGAAACGCTCGGATACCACAATCTTTCCCTCTTTCACCGAAGGGCCGATTACTTCCTCAACGTGCTGAGATCTGCTTGCCATATAGAGAAAAAGCTCCGTGAGCCCTCCTATCCTTGCATTTCTCTTATCCTTTACAAGCTTTGAAATCCACTCCGAAATCTCTGTTCCCCCGGGCTCTCTGGTAATTACTACATCTACCCCTTTGCCCTGCAGTCTCTCCCCCAGCCGCCGTACCTGGGTGGACTTCCCGCAACCATCTATGCCCTCAAAAGTTATAAAGTATCCCTTCACAACAACCCCCAAACTGTCCATAATCCCTATAATGTAGGACTTCACCAGCGCCCAAATAGCTGCCAAGTATTTTCAGTTCTAAAGAAAACATTCCAGACCACCTCAAAGATGTATATCCTTCGTCGCAATTTGCTCGGATATGCAACCCCAGCAATTAGCGGGCTCATTCGCAATTAGCGCGCTTATTCCCTGAATATCCCGGCTCTGAACTTTGCATCCAAAAGCCCTTATAGGGCTCTTTCTGCTGGCGATGAATTTACAAATCGTCTCCTTTGAACTCAAGCACAATCTGATCCATCTTGATGAGATCATCGCTTTTTAGAATCCTCTCCATCAACCTCCTGCCGTTTACAAAAGTCCCGCTGGAGCTGTGTAAATCGTAAAGAGTATATTTATATCCTTCTCTGGTTAATTGGACTTGATTTCCCACCTTAAAGCTCCAATACCCTTTCTGCAACCTTCCTGCAACTACAATTCTCAAGCCCGATCCTGTGTCATCTGGAATCACAATGTCACAGGTCCGGTCTCTGCCCACCGTAATGATATCCTTATCTAGAGTAAACTCTTTACCCGCTGCTGATTTATTTTTCCCCACTAGCTTCTCTTGGCCTTGCCGCGTCACTAACTCAAGCTCTAAATCATCGAACTTGATCCTCTGTCCATCATCCAAGGGATACCCGGACCCCTTTAACCCATTCGCGACCCCCCCGTCAGCGCTCCCGACATCCAGCAGGGTGTATATTCCCGACCTGAATATCTGAGCATGTCTTTCGGACACTCCTTTGAACGGGAGCTTCAGATCGCTGTCTTCAGATCTCCCGATCAGGCACCTGACCTTGTTCAATCTGTACTGCGGTGGATGTTCTGTGGTGGGCGTCGTCTGCCCTGCAGCCGTCAATATGAGTCTCCCCCCTGAGTATACATTCACAGACTTTCGTAGGATCAGCTTAAATCGGAAAGGGGAATCGGTCCTTCCAACAACAATATCGTTGAACTCTCTGTCCAAGAGCACCTGGCCGCTCTTCCTGTCGCCGCCGATACGGATCCCGTTGACTATCGTGCCGCAGACGCTCCCCAGGTCAGATATATAGAACATACCGTCTCTAAAATCGATCTGAAAATGTTCCTTTGAGACATTAAGCCGCTCGTCCGCATCTACCAGATAGAGGTAGTTGCCGGGCGTATTCTCCTTATATCTCGGCCTTTTGTCCTTCGTCACGTCCCTGCCTACTTTGAAAGGAAAGCGGGATAAAGAAATCTCCTTCCCCTGCATTTCTCCCGACACACCGATTAACAAAGCGTCTCTTTCAAGCATAATAGCGCGCTCCTATCAGGGAGACTTGGAAAGTTTATTATGCCTATAACTCGTTATTCAACATCTACTTCGGTCTACCACTACTATTTTGGAACGCAGAGCAATTTAAGGCGTCTTAAGAATTAGAACCGAACCACACGCCAGGTGCCCTTCCCCGAGTAGGAGCTTTAGCTTGAGAAAAAGCGTACACAGCGACCGAAATTTGGGGAAGGGCACTTTTTTTAGGGAAAACTATATGATCGACAGGACAAGAGAATAATTCTGAACAGAACAGCAAGCCTAAATCTATTCTAATTACACACTTACAGTACTGACCCTGGACTTATCCATCGTTGTCGCCAGGGGCAGCGGTTGCAGGTCCTAATCTATTACTCGGAAGAACGAGTTCGGTTCAACGTGTGATCAATAGATTGTTCGCCCTTCTTTTAGTCAGCTTTCTCCTTTTGGGAGCACTTACCGTACTTGGCTATGAATTCATCGAGTCTGTCCCTTGCCTCATCGTCTCGTAACTGCTCGGGAGGGGATTTCATAAAATATGACGAAGGGGCATTAAGAGCTCCCTTCAAACCGTGATCTAAACCTAACTTGCAGCACCTTACAGCGTCGATTACGACCCCCGCAGAATTGGGTGAGTCCCACACCTCTAATTTGAGCTCCAGTTCAAGCGGCACATTTCCGAACGATGTGCCCTCCATCTTTAGGTAGCACCATTTCCGGTCACCGAGCCAGGGCACATAATCGCTGGGTCCTATGTAGACATTCTTCTCGCCTATATCGTAATCCAACTGAGACGTTACGGCGTTCGTCTTACTTGTCTTTTTGGATTCCAGCCGCGAGCGTTCGAGCATGTTCAGAAAATCCGTATTGCCTCCCACATTCAATTGACTCGTCCGCTCCAACTTGACGCCTCTTTCTCTGAAGAGCCTCGTCAATACACGGTGAACGATGGTAGCCCCGACCTGAGATTTGATGTCGTCGCCTATGATGGGTAGTCCCCGCTCTTCGAATCTCTTTTGCCAGTACTTATCCTCCGCGCTGGCTATGAATACAGGTACGCAGTTTACAAATCCACATCCTGCATCCAGAACCTGTTCCACGTACCACCTAGTGGCCTCTTCACTCCCGACAGGAAGAAAATTTAAAACCACGTCTGTGCCTGTGTCCTTCAATATCCCAACGATGTCAGAAGTCGCCCCCGGAGCCTTCTCTATAACCTGTGACAGATAATGACCGATGCCATCGTGCGTCATCCCGCGCCCCACAGGAACACCAAGATGAGGTACATCGGCGAACTTTATAGTGTTGTTAGGCTTAACGAATATTACGTCTGCTACGTCCTTGCCGACTTTGTTCTCGTCAATGTCGAACGCGGCTGATATTTCGATGTCACGGATATGGTAGCCCCCTAAATTTACATGCATAAGCCCCGGGACGAACTCATTCTCATCAGCGTCTTTATAAAAATGTAGTCCCTGAATAAAGGCTGATGCACAGTTCCCTGCACCTATAATCCCAACCCTCACTTTGCTCATAGAGTAACTCCTTATGTTACAAATAGATGCCAGATTTAAAGATATTAAATGGTCTATTAATAGAAGCAATTGATCGATGCCACTGGGGAACGCTACTTTTTTAAGTCGACGCGATCTCCTTTTTCGACTTTTTCCAGATGTACCACAACCTCTCGCCCACAGTGTAGTTGGCCAGAAGAGCGATAACCCATATAGCCACCATAAGCCCGTTCTTCCCTATGATAGCGCCGAGTCCGATCAAGATGACGCGCTCTGGTCTCTGCATAAAGCCGACTTTACACTCCTCCCCTAAGCCTTCCGCTCTGGCGCGCACATAGCTGACCATAAGCGAGCCGACCAGCGCGAAAAATATGGCAATGCTTGTGATCCACCAATGAGCCAGGATCGAATAATAACCTATTCCAAACCAGACGATGGTCTCCGAGTAGCGATCAACGGTAGAATCCAACAGCGCTCCGAACTTCGTCGTACTGCCGGACACCTTTGCCACCTGTCCATCCAAGGCGTCGCAAAGCCCGGCCAGCAGGACTGTAATCCCGGCAAGAAGAAATCCCTCTTCTATAAAGAGATATGCTGCATAGAGGTTCAGAATAAACCCCGACAGAGTAATGACATCCGGATGGATGTTCAGCTTAACCAACAGCCTAACCAAGGGCTGTACGAAGACCGAAAATTCCTCTTTTAGCCTTTCTCTGATCACCTTACATCTCCGTCTTTGACTTCCCCAAAAAAGAGTCTATTCTTTTTCGCCTCCCTTTACTACAACAACAAACTCCCCCTTTGGAACCTTCTCTTCAAAAACCCCTACAAATTGACCTAACTGGCTCCTTAAAGTCTCTTCAAATCTTTTGGTCAATTCTCTCGAGATGGAGACCTCTCTGCCCCCAAATATCTCATAAGCGTCCTGAAGCATCACCTGGAGCCTGTGCGGAGTCTCATAAAAGATCATGGTGCGCTTTTCGCACTTAAGCTCTTTAAGACGCTGCTTCCTTTTTGCAGCTTTCCGAGGCAGAAACCCCTCAAAGACGAATCTGTCAGTAGGCAATCCTGAGACCACAAGCGCCGCAAGAGCAGCGCAGGGCCCAGGGATCGGCACAACCTCAACCCTTTGAGAAACGGCAAGTCTAACCAGTCTGTACGCCGGATCGGAAATGCCAGGGGTCCCCGAGTCAGATACTAAGGCGACATCCAGACCTTCGCTCAGGGATTGGACGATAGCCGGTCCCTTTTCCTCCTTATTAAAGTCGTGAAAGCTGGTAAGGGAAGTATCTATCCCGAAATGCGAAAGGAGCTTGCGTGTTCTGCGCGTATCCTCAGCCGCAATAAAGCTCACCTCTTCGAGGATCCTCTTGGCGCGAAATGTGACGTCCTCAAGATTGCCTATAGGAGTGCTGACGATAAAGAGAGTCCCTGTGCCCGTTTGATTCTTACGGATGGATGCTCCACTTTTCACCGAAAGGTTGTCCACACAGATATGGATAGTTCCGGGGATTCCTTTCTCAGCACCGCTTTTGTGTTGGACCGAGGCATAGCGCTTAAAAACGTTCCCACAAGATTCTTCCTATTTGCAGTGGAACATGGGAGTGAAGAAAACTGGAGGTCTGCTCACCTTCGAACTAAATATATCATAATTCTTAATGGGTTGCAAGTGAAATTTTGTGTCCGTCCTAGTTTACAATGTGAACGTGTTGTCCACATAGTTGTCCACATCTTATCTTTTCAATGTGGAATAGATGAATTTACTCTTAACTATATCATTAATATACAAAATGTTAGGCTGAACGATAAATCTTAACACAAGTTGCTCCGTATTCCTTGAATAATGTGGATAACCTTATCACAATATTCTTAACATACTGTTTATCTATATCTTATCTAATATCCAATAATGTGGATATCTGGTGAATAGTTTCGTACGATCATGTTTTCTTAATAAATACCAGAGATCCCTGCCGCTCTATTATGGGCACCTGGATGCGCTGGATTTGTATGTTGAAGCGAAGATCAGGAAAGCGGGCACAGAGGGCCTCTATCTCATTTGTAGGATGGGGGCCCCTGTAGCACATGAGAAATCCGGAGGGCTTCAGAAGAGGTTCACAGAGAGTGAAAAGAACAGGGAGTTGTGCCACTGCGCGTGCGGTTACACCGTCGAAACCGAATCTGTATTGGGGATCGGAAGATAGATCTTCCGCTCTGCTGCATAAGACATTTACATCGGTAAGGTCAAGGGTCCTCACAAGGGTTCTGAGAAAGGAAGCAGCTTTTCGCCTGGACTCCACAAGGGTTAATCTGAGGTCGGGGCGGACGATCTTCAGCGGCACGCCGGGAAAACCAGCCCCGGAACCGATGTCGAGAATCCTAAGATCGCACAAGTCGCGAAGAAAGGGGAGGGCGGTCAGGGAATCCAAGAAATGATGAGTAACGATCCTGTCGCGGTCGCTTGTGGATATAAGATTGACTTTGTGCGCCCATTTTAGCAGGAGATCCCGATAGGCCATGAACGCCCGGATCTGCCGGTCCTCAAGAGAAATGTCGAGTTGGGAGCAGCCGGTGGACAGATGATGGATATCTGCAAGGGAGGGTGTAGACATAACGCGGTCAACTGCGCCGATATCTTTCTATGTGGACGAGAAGAACAGAGATGTCGGAGGATCTTACACCGGCTATCCTGGAAGCTTGTCCCACCGAACGAGGCCTGATCTCCGTCAACTTCTGCCGAGCTTCTGCCGATAGAGCGGATATGGACAGGTAATCGAAGTCGTCCGGTATGATTCTGCCTTCCATGTTTCGGAATTTTTGGACGTGCTTCATCTGCCTGGTGATATAGCCTTTGTACTTCACTTCGATTTCGGTCTCTCTGGCGACATCAGCGGGAAGAGCAGCCGCGGCGTCCATCAGAGGTATCAAGTATTCGTATCGCAGTTCCGGGCGTTTGAGGAGCTGGTCGAGCGAACAGGACTCTGATATCTCGGCGGAGCCAGCGCGATTTAGAATCGGATTGGCTTGGGGCGGACGCACCTTGGTGGACTTAAGCATCGAAACTCCATCCCGGATACGTTTCCTTTTTTTCGACCTTTCCTTTATAACATCCTTCGGGACAAGGCCTATCCTATCAGCGTGATCCAAGAGTCTGGTGTCGGCGTTGTCCTGACGCAGTAAGAGGCGGTACTCCGCCCTGGATGTGAACATGCGGTAGGGTTCCCTGATCTCCTTTGTCACCAGATCGTCAACCAGAACACCAATATAGGCCTCCGACCTGTCAAGTATCAGGGACTTCTCCCCTCTGATCTTCAGAGCCGCATTTATGCCCGCGATCAGCCCCTGGGCAGCGGCTTCTTCGTAGCCGGACGTGCCGTTGAGCTGACCTGCAAGGAAGAGACCGGAGACGATCTTGGTCTCCAACGTGGGGTAAAGCTGTGAAGGGAAGACAAAGTCATATTCCACAGCGTAGCCGGGCTTCGTAATCTGCGCCTCCTCCATGCCCACAATCGTCCTTAAAGCCTTCAACTGGACGCCCTCAGGCAGACTTGTGGAAAATCCGTTGATGTAAACCTCCGTCGTGCCCCTACCCTCCGGCTCGATGAATATCTGATGCGACGGTTTATCGCTGAAGCGAACGACCTTATCCTCGATGGAGGGGCAGTACCTGGGACCGATGCCGACTATCCTGCCTGAGTAGAGAGGAGACTGATCCAAGGACGATGTGATTGCCTTATGAGTAGCAGAGTTAGTGCGGGTAAGGTAGCACATGACCTGATTGACATCCAATTTGTATGTATCAAATGAGAACGGCTCGGGGGGTTCGTCCCCCGCCTGTTCATCCATCACATCGTAGTTCAGACTCCTGCCCTCAACTCTCGGCGACGTGCCGGTTTTTAGCCTCCCCAACGCTAAGCCGAGTTCCCTGAGAGAGTCGGAGAGGGACGATGCAGGATCTTCTCCTACACGACCGGAGGGTGTGTTTTCGAGGCCCATGTGGATAAGCCCTTTGAGGAAGGTCCCAGTCGTGATGATCACGGCCGACGAGTGGAACTCATCTCCCGACGAAGTGGACGCTCCACTGGCAGTCGATATTCCTATAGCCTTCCGTCCGTCAGTGAGTATAGATGCAACTTGAGTCTTCTTTATATGGAGATTTGGCTGACTTTCCACTATTCGCCTCATCTGAGTTTTATACACAGCCCTGTCCGCCTGAGCGCGAGGAGACCACACAGCGGGTCCTTTGGACCTGTTTAGCATCTTGAACTGTATGCCTGTTCGGTCTATAGCCTTTGCCATCTCTCCTCCCAGTGCATCTATCTCCCTGACCAGATGACCTTTGCCCAGACCGCCGATAGCGGGATTACAGGGCATATGGGCTATGTTATCAGGGTTCATGGTCACAAGCACTGTGGAGCATCCCGTTCTGGCTGCCGCAAGAGCGGCTTCACAGCCAGCGTGGCCCCCGCCGATCACTATAACATCGTATCTATTAGAATTTAACATATATACTTCTCTATTTACGGACGTTTCACACTTCCTAAAGTTGTTTCACGTGAAACAACCTCTCGCCTTGCGCTTTCAAGCTGAATTGTTTCACGTGGAACATTTCCTATTTCCCGATGCAGAACTCCTCAAAGATCTTATTTAGAACGTCTGCTGACGTCGTCTCTCCGACGATCTCTCCCAGAGCATCCAAGCCCTCCCTGATGTCAAACGACACGTACTCGGACGACATTCCGCCTCGAACTGCATCCTTAGCCGATCTCAACGACAGAGACGCCCTCCTGAGACAGTCAGCGTGTCTTTCTTTTGTTATCACCTCTCCGTCCTCCCTATTTTCCAGTCCGTTCAACAGAGGGGCTGACATCGCGGCTTTCAGATCATCCAGTCCTAATCTCTCTGTCGCTGAGATATTCACGGATGAACCGTTTCCGAATATCTTCAAGTCATCTTCCCTGACGGAAACTCCCAGATCTAGCTTATTTAGCGCCAGTATTTTTTCCTTACTTCCCACAATACTTGCCAGTGCTCTATCCTTCTCATCTAACGGCTGTGACCCGTCCAAAACCACGACAGCTATCTCTGATTCATCGACACTATAAAGCGTGCGTTTACGCCCCTCCCTTTCAACAGGATCATCTGTGTCTCTGAGACCGGCAGTATCCACCACTACGCAAGGGATCCCCTCAATGTTTATCCATCCCTCAATGGAATCCCTTGTAGTCCCCGGAAGAGGCGTCACAATTGCGCGATCCTCGTCCAGAAGGGCGTTCAACAGGCTCGACTTACCTACATTCGGCTTTCCCACTAAAGCGACTTTCGCGCCCTCCTTAATCACTTTTCCAAATCGAAACGAACCTTCAAGACGATCTATCTCTCCTATAGCCTCCTCCAACATCTTCATCACCTCAGAATTATCCACGAACTCTATATCCTCCTCTGCAAAATCCAGGGATACCTCTAAAAGCGCCATACATTCAGTGAGACTGGCCTTAAGTTTCTCAAGCCGCCTAGATAGTGCACCCCTCAACTGAAAATAAGCCGCCTTGAGTCCCTCTTTGCCCTTTGCCTTTACCAGATCAGCTACAGCTTCAGCCTGAGATAGATCGATCTTCCGGTTTAAAAACGCTCGCTTGGTAAACTCCCCTCTTTGGGCAAGTCTGGCGCCCGACGCAAGTAGAACCTCCAGAATCCTCCTTTGAAGCAGGACTCCCCCGTGGCAGTGGACCTCTACTACATCCTCGCCGGTGTAGGACCTGGGGCACCTCATCACACTTACCAATACCTCATCTATCTCTTGTCCCCTATAGACTATCAGCCCATGAAGTATGGTATGGCTCTTTGCGTCCTGCAGCCGCTTTTTACCGCTCCCGTCAAATATACTATCTGCTATCTCTACAGCCCGGCTGCCACTTAGGCGAATTATCCCTACTCCTCCTTCGCCCAAAGCTGTAGCTATCGCTGCTATCGTATCATCTATCAAAGCCTTATTCATATGAAAAACAGGGGCACTTATAGCCCCATTCTATCCTTTCATCTGCCCGTCTGAGTATCGGAGCAAAGCACACCTGATCTTTCATCTTCCTAAAGACCGTATTGGGTGGTGTAAGACAGGTAAATGTTTCATCTGAAACATTTTGGCCTTCTGTTTAGTCCCACCTCCTAAATCTCCTTTGACTTTCCTCTCCTTTTCTGCTTTACGACCGTGACTGGTTCCTCTTTTTTGAGTTTCGATAGCTTCGGTTGGATCACTACTTGCTGAATCCCGCTAAAAATGTTAAACATTGTCCAGTAGAGCACCAGACCTGCCGAGAAGCTCTTAAAGATGAATACCATGACCACGGGCATAATATATACCATAGCTGCCTGCTTGGGGTCCTTCATAGTCATCTTCTGCTGGATGAACATAGTGACACCCATCAGAACCGGAAGAACATAATAAGGGTCCGGAGCGGAAAGGTCCTGTAGCCACAGCACGAATTCGGCTTTTCTCAACTCTATCGTGCTACTGAATACGGTGTAAAGAGCGATAAATATCGGCATCTGAAGGAGCATCGGCCAACAGCCCCCCATAGGATTTACCCCCTGTTGTTTGTAAAGCTTCATCATTTCCTGACTCTGCCGCTGCTTGTCATCTTTGTATTTTTCTTTTAACTCTGCCATCTTTGGCTGAAGTGATTGCATCTTGGACATCGACTGATAGCTCTTATGCGTGAGCGGATAGACGGCGATCTTAACCAGAAGTGAAAAGATAATTATGACAACTCCATAGTTGGGTATCCAATCATATAGTCCAATTAATATGGGAATGAGCACCTTGGATGAAATTGGCTTTAAAATCGGCTGGAGGAAGGGCCATCCCCAGTCTATTACACCGTCCAGACCGTAAGGGCCCACGTCCCTCAGTGTGGGATACGATATCGGACCCATATAGATAAGACTATTTATTTCTCCATCCTCCCCCATATCACTAGCAATAGTGAAATCGTAGATAGGGATGCTATACCCGCTCAGGTCTTCTCTCCAGTCTCCCGACACACGAGCTTCCGACTCTCGCCCGTCAACAGGTGCAAGACAGATAAAGAAATATCTATTCCTTACGCCTATCCAGTCTAGTCGTCCATTCCTTACGCCTATCCAGTCTGGCCGTTGATATTTACCTTCGTCTTTATTCTCAATCTCAAATTGCTCTACCTCTCCTCCCATAAACGTATAGGCCTTCGTAGAGAGCAAATCCTGAGCTGTGTCAGCCTCTGTGATCGTAATTCCACCTGTCCAATTCAAAGTGCACTTGACGTCCTCACCGAAGCCTACGACGTTCACTTTCAGCCCTATGTCGTATCTATCCCCCTTTATAGTTAACCGTCTTTCTATTTTCCTACCGTCTCCCAGGTCCGCAGTGAAGGTTATTTCTCGCTCCTGGGCTTTCTCTACAAATATGTGGTCTCTGTCGGTGATGATGAACTCGGCGGCACTTAAATCATGCACATTCCCATCTAGCTCAAGCAAGAGCGTAGGTCCCCCACCTCCATGCTCTATTAGCTCAACCCATCCTCCATCTTGTCCCTCAAACTTTTTGAGCTTCAGACTCGTGAACCCTCCTCCTTTCGTGCTTATCGTGCCCATGAAGACTTCGTTCTCCACTGTCACGTCCCTGGCTTCAAAAACCTCTTGAGGATTATATAGGTCAGCTTGTGTGCCGTCTTCGCTCCATTCGTGTTCGTCAGCCTCTTGGATATCCCAGGTACTTATTTCCTTCTGCGGGTCCGGAGAGTCAAAGTTTCTTGCGGCTTCCTTTTCTAGAACTTCTGTAGGTCCATCTTCGTCAGTCGTCTGTCTGTCGTCTTTATCCTGATTCGGATCCTCTCCGATCAACTTCTCATAAAGCGGAGTAGAAGTCAAAATTATCACTAATCCTATCAATATAAATGCTATTACTGTATTCTTGTCCATGATTCTCTCTATTCCAGCGGATCGTATCCCCAGCCCCCCCAAGGATGGCATTTCAGCAACCGTTTTACAGTTAGCAATATTCCCCTTGTAGGGCCATTTTTCTCAATGGCTTCTATGGCGTATGATGAGCACGACGGAGTAAAACGACAGGCCCCTACCAAGAATGGCCGAATAGAGATCCTGTAGGCTTCAATTAAAGATATTAAGGTTTTAGATATTATCCGCATAGTCCAGCTTTGTCAAGTAACTCAATTATACCATCTTCTAGTGCCACATAGTGCAGTCCGTATGCCCGCTTGTCTGGAACTATTGCGAGCTTTGCATTTTTGTGTCCCATCTTCTTTAGTCTATTACGGCAAGCATCTTTTAGTTGCCGCTTTAGCTGATTCCTCGTTACCGCGGTCTGGATTCCTTTCGGCAAAAGCACATGAATTTTCAGTCTCCCTTCCCCCCTGATGAAGCAGAGTCTCCCCAAGGACCCTTCCAACCACTCGCCGTGTTGTAAAAGGTGTTTAACAACGGTGTCTTTGTTGTGTGCGTTGCCCATTAGTATTAAATCATACGGCTAAACGCTTTCTTCCTCTCTGTCTCCGCCGTTTGATCACTTGGCGCCCCGCTGGTGTCTTCATTCTCCTTCTGAATCCATGTTTATTTTTGCGTTTTCTGTTGCTGGGCTGGAATGTCCTCTTCAATTTAAATCCTCCACTGTAGCTATGCACTGAAGTCTTTTTGTTTTTTTGGTGGTGAATGATTAAATATAAACGTAATTTTTTTTCTGTCAAGCTCTTTCCCTGATCATTCCCAGCCTGAAAAGGGTGCTGGTTTAAAGTACTGATAAGATCGAGAAGTTATGGTGTTGGGCCAAGTTAACTCTTTTCTTGGGAAATCGTTAGGTATTCAGAAGTATAGTTGATCTAAAATATTGCATTGTCTTACAACCTAGCAAGGACTCGTTTTCATATACCATGTGTTTTACATGAGTGTCTATATATGTTAAGCATTATGAGTATGTTATAGTAATGGTTTCGCTGGTTTTTTAGGAGTGGAGTAACCCGTTTTTTCAGTCGAAAATCTCTTGACTTTCCCTATTTGAATTTGTAGTTTTTAGAGGTATGCGGCGTGTGGACAAATGTAGCTCTTCAGATGGATCTGTAATCGCTGCACTCCTAACGCTACACCTGAAAGTCTGCTTTTCGCCCGTTCATTCGCGTAAACATTAGGATTACCAGCCGAAAGAATCTCCGCTAGTGTCTCGGTGGATCTCTGTATTTAGCAGATGTATCGTTGCTATTTTCCCGGTATGCATGAACAGCGAATTGGTGTTATTCGGAAGGGCTTTTCTCACGTTGTACCCTTGCTAGCGTGAATCGTTGTTGTTTTTACCTTTACCTAAAAGCCTTGTGAAATAGTTATGTCCCAGGCAGCGTCTGAAGTGCCGATTATGGGTCAAAGAGTAGCATATCGTATCGTTTTGCTGTGGAATAAGCAAAATAGTCTTATCAGAGTTCTGGTCAGCAAGGAATAGGAGCTGTTTGAAGAACAGGATGCACTGTCTTTGACAGACAGGGCACACATAGACGCTTTCCCCCTTCTTATGAAAGATACAAGCCTCTTGAGATTCTGTACTGTTGCAACAAGATTCAACTGTTCATTCAGTGAGGCTGGTCCTCTGTAACGGGCTCGTCCCATACCGTGTTGTTGCCTGGCTTCAGCAAAGATATGTTCACTGCGTTTACGGAGTCTCCGGGAGAGTTTGTAGTCAGCTGTTAATGAGATAGACCGTGCATGATTTCTGGCTTTCGCCTCTCGCACTTTTCTATCCCGTTCGGCCTGAATATGTGCTGAATTTGTCTTGTTTTTCCATGTAGGAATCGGTTCAATCTTCTCATCGGCTCGCAGAGGAATATGGGGTATGATTCCCCGGTCAAGTACATCAGCGATAAAATTACCAGAACCGTAACCGGTATCGGCACTAAGTGTCTGAATGTCTTTGGGCATGGTGTATGTTTCAAGGTCATCTACCATCTTAAGGGCACTTTCGGGCTCTGCTGTCCCTGTCGCCTGCGTGCCCTGAGTCTCAAGGATTACTCTGCTTTTTGTGTCGATCAGATCATGGCCCATAAACGAGAGAAAAGCCCCTTTGCCCTTCGATTTGCTGTATAAGCGCGCGTCGGGGTCTGTAGTCGAACGGTGTGTTTGGTTCGTCCACTTTTCACCATGAAAGTCTTTATCCTGAGGATGCCCGGACCTACCCTTTGTCTTATCACCTTCAAAACCGATTCCCTTGAGATAATCATCAAGAGAAACAGGGGGTTCTATCGGCTCAATACTTTTCACTGAAGCATCAGCTTGTATCTGAGTGCCGTCGACACTAAGGTGTTTACCGCTCACAACACCGACATCTATGCAACACTGGACTACCTGACGCATTATCCGTTCAAACAACCCACTGGATGCCCACTTGTGATTGCGAAGCTTGTTGATCGTGCTCCTATCCGGAACCGCATCATCAAATGTCTGATGACAAAACAACCGATATGCCGCATGCATCCCCACTTCCTGACAGAGCCGATTCTCACTCAAATTATACAGATAGCCAATAAGGATCATTCGAACAACTAATTCAGGATCAATACCGGGTCTGCCATTGTCAGGGCAATAACAATCTGATACAACGTCTCGTACAAATGAAAAATCAACTGCCTCATCAATCTGACGAAGGATATGATCCTCGGGAACTAAATCCTCCATCTGAAAATAGTGAAACATCGGATTTGTCTGTTCCTGCTCTTGTGGGGTCATTGTTTCCTCCATGTATAATATTATCAATAACATAATATAATACATCGGAGCTGCTTTATCAATGCTTGTTCTATACTACTTTCTGAATCTAAGGGTTTTTCACAAGGCTTCTAAAGAGATGGAAAAGTCACGTACGATAGAAGAGAAGATGTATAGCGACCCTCACGAAACATGGCGAAAATGCCTGAGTGCCATAGAGAAAAAAATTAAACACCAAAGCTTTGAGACCTGGTTTCGTACGACTAACTGTTGCCGATTCGACGAAGAGATAGTGGAAATCGAGGTGCCCAGTGCATTCTTTCGAGACTTTTTGGAGGAGAACTACTTTGATATAATATCAAGTACTATCCGGGAGGAGAGCTCCGTTTCTCCAGAAATTACGTTCTCTATAGTCGAGAACGACATGCGTGGGCCGCCGTCGTTCTCACATGCTGGTTCTTCGCCGTCAGAAGATGGTCAGGCTTCTCCCATCTTAATGGGAACACTTAATTCGAAATATACGTTTGATAAATTTGTGGTTGGAACAGGAAACGAGTTTGCGCATGCTGCTTCGATGGCTATAGCTGAAGCGCCTGGGGACAATCCTTTTAATCCTCTGGTGATCTATGGAGGAGTGGGACTGGGTAAGACTCACATCCTTCAGGCTATTGCGGACTTCTGCGTTTCGCAGGCTACTGTACAAAACATAATATACGTGTCGTCCGAGCAGTTCTTCACTGAGTTTATAAACTCCATGAAGGAGAGAAGAACTGCGGATTTTGCGAAAAGGTACCGTACTGCTGATATCCTGCTGGTAGATGATGTGCAGTTTTTCCTTAGGACGGAGAGTATTCAACGGGAACTCTTCCACACGTTCAACGCACTGCACCAGAATGGTAAGCAGATAGTGCTCACGTCTGACTGTCCGCCTAATAGACTAAAGAGCATGGAAGAACGTCTTATTTCCCGATTCCAGTGGGGGCTCGTGACAAGTATAGAACCTCCCGACCTGGAGACGAGAATAGCTATCCTGAAAAAAAAGGCTGATGATCAGTCTATCGCTATATCTGATGAGATAGCCTCCTTCATTGCAAAGAACGTGAGTTCTAACATCCGGGAGCTTGAGGGCTGTCTTGTGAAGATTCTTGCGTATTCTTCGCTTAATAATCGGAGTATATCGTTAGAGATGGTAAAGAGGATTGTGGAACCTTCCATTCATGCATCAGATCTTGGAGTAACTGTAGAGGTGATACAACGTAAGAGTTGTGAATATTATCAGGTCCCACAGGACGTGATGATAGGCAAGAGTCGCAAGCAGGATGTAGCAGCAGCTCGCCAAATAGCTATGTATCTTTCAAAGAGCCTTACGAAGATGACGCTCAAGAATATAGGGTTGCACTTCGGCGGCAGAGATCATACAACTGTCTTGCATGCATGTCAAAGAATAAGAAGTAGGATTGAGGCCGAGCAGAAATTCTCTGAAGAGATAAAGGCACTATCAGATTCCATTGTGGTAGAGGCTGCCTCGCAAAATATTCCCCCCTATTCCCATTAGTCCTTAGCATATGCAGGAAATGTAGTAAAGGTATTGTGCGTCAGGAACTTCATGAATTTTTCGTTGGGTTTTAGCCTTCGAATAGTGGGTAATAGTTATCCACAAAGGAAGTGGATAACTATGTTAACAAGACTTGCTGTTCATTGGGATTACGCACGACATAAAAGGGCGCGAGTGGAGAACTTAGACTTATCCAGATTTCTATGCACACGTTTTGCCTATGTATTCAAGTATAGTAAGCTTTTAGCTTCCGTTTGGTATTGTGTTGTTTATCTCCACTTCTTTTAGGTAGGTTATTAACATATAAACATAGCTATATAATTGGTATTAATATAAGTTTATTATTTATGATAAGAGTAAATTAATTGTAGAAAATTAGAAAACTGAAGCGTAAGCGAAGTAATTGAAGTTTAAGTTGCTCTCTTATCAGGTTTGCAATTGTTTTCCTGGTGCTATAACGACTAACAACTGATCAGATTCTACGATATCGCCTTTTTTTACCGCTATGTGTTCTAGAATGCCGTTTTGATGGGCTGTGATTTCGTTAAACATCTTCATAGCCTCAAGGACAATTAGGGTATCACCGTCCTTGACATGGTCTCCGAGGGATTTCTGAACAGAAGTAACGACACCCGGGATAGGAGACATGATCTTTTGCTTGATTGCATGGATTGTACCTTTGGCTTTGTCAAAGGCTCCTAAGGAGATCTCATCTTTTACGTGTAACGAGAATTGACATCCTCCTATAGATAGAGTGTACTGGTCACCTTGCACGGAAGTACCAACTTCAATTGATCTATCGCCTATTAGGAGCGAGATAAGACTTTGTGCTATGATATCAACTGCATCAATTGTGTACTGTACATCGTCCACTGTGATGATATAAGCATTCTCTTGTCTTTTTACCTGGACGGAGTGTGTTTTGCCTTCTTCAGTTAGGATGTAGAATCTGTCTTCCATATTAGCTTATATTTGGCATCCCGCTACTTAGTGCTCTCCTTCTACCTGAGAGCTTCCAGGGATTTGAGGCAGGTGGGTAAGTATCTGTTGTAGGTAAGGTAAGTTGAGATTTGTTAGATTCCACTACAGCGACAGATAGTATTGCTGCAAGTTCGGCCTCGGTATCAGGTTGATCTCTATCTCTCTGTATAGTAAAATGCTTATCAAGAAAATGTGTAGTTATATTGCCCTTCAGGAAGAACTTATTATGTAAGAGAAGTCTGTGAAAATCAAGTGTTGTGGTTATACCATCTACCGCGTACTCTGAAAGAGCACTTCTCATGCGGTGGATAGCCTCCGTGCGATTTCGACCCCATGTCGAAAGCTTCGCTATCAAGGAATCATAATGAATAGGCACATAATAGCCCTCATAGACTCCACAGTCATTTCTGATCCAGGGGCCTTCAGGTAACCTGAGCCTTTTAATGACGCCGAGAGAGGGGGAGAAGTTGTTACGGAAGTCCTCAGCATAGATTCGACATTCAATTGCGGAACCGTTTATGTTTATGTCCTTCTGCTCAAAACTTAGTTCGGTGCCCGCTGCTATTTGGATCTGTTCCTTAACAAGATCTATGCCGGTTGTTATCTCGGTTATGGGATGCTCTACTTGAAGCCTTGTGTTCATCTCCAGAAAGTAGAAGTTTCTATCTTGATCGACGAGGAACTCTACAGTTCCAGCGTTCACGTAGTCTACAAGTGAGGCGGCGGCAACGGCGGCTTTCCCGAGCTGATTTCTCATCTGTTTGTTGACGAAGGTGGACGGGCATTCCTCGACTATCTTCTGATATCGCCTCTGGATGGAGCACTCTCTTTCACCCAGGTGGACTATATTCCCGAAAGAATCTCCCAGAACTTGTATTTCAATGTGTCTCGGGTCTAGGATGAACTTTTCAAGAAGGAGTCTCTCGTCTCCGAAGGCCGAAAGCGACTCAGATTGAGCTTGCCTGACCGCACTTTTTAGTTCGCTTTTGGTGCTTGCTATCCTCATACCCTTTCCACCTCCGCCTGCAGCAGCTTTAATAAGTATAGGAAACCCGATCTGGGCCGCGAGCTCAATGATGCTATCCACATCAGCTACTGCCTCCTGTGACCCTGAAATTACTGGAATCCCTGCGCTTTGCAGCAGCTTTTTGGCCCTTACTTTATCTCCCATAGCCTCAATGGCTTCAGGTGAGGGGCCGATGAAACAGATGCTACTGTCGCTGCACGCCTCTGCAAAGAGAGGATTCTCCGCCAAAAAACCGTATCCGGGATGAATCGCCTCAGCTTTTGTTCTCTGAGCCGCTTCTAGTATAGCTTCAATGTTGAGATAGCTATTTATAGACTCAGCGGGGCCTATACAGACGGCCTCGTCGGCCAAGAGCACGTGAAGAGCCTTTCTATCTGGCTCAGAAAACACAGCCACGGAGGCTATTCCCATCTCTCTGAGCGCTCTGATAACGCGAACGGCTATCTCACCTCTATTTGCGATCAAAACCTTTTTAAACATCAATTTATCCCTAACGTTAGAATATATGGAACGTTTGATATTTGTTGCTTAATAAGGAGTTTACAAAAACTATAAGCCCTGTACTTCTTGATATTCGGCCTCACAGGGATGTCCTGGGGCCACCCAGAGTTGCCTGCTTTGGGGCTTGCATATTAAAGACCATATTGTGCCCCACCCGTGGCCCCTTTTGTCGGATGCATCTACCACATCGCCGTGAGTGCCGGAACATATATAACATGTATGATCTCTGAGAATTTCCTTGGCTGAGTGGACATCTAGAGTGCCCCGTATTCTGCGCAGCATCTGATCTACTCTGCCATAGCGGAGCCTCGACCTATGCCCTCCCTTGTTGTCTTCTCCTGTTCTGTGATTGGTTGCTATTATGTAACCATTCGTCGGTTCTCTGACATTTACACAGCCTGGGATAGCCTCCACAACCGCAGCGTCACCGTTGCTATCAGCAAGAAGATAACTCATTGTCCTCAGATGAGGTACTGCTTGCATAAAGTCTATAGCATCTCTGACGTTTCCGAGGGTATCCATTATAATTTCCACCACGATGTTCCACTGGAGTCCAAGCTCTTGGGGCTCTCTTGATGGAAGAGACGCCATCGTAAGACAGAGTCCTTTTTCATTTAGAACGTCAGGACTGCCCGCCCAATGATGTGTGTAAGATAGAGTCCGATTAGCCCCATCAGGTCTTATGTACCTCAGCTCACACCATTTGAGATCGGAGTATATCCAATCGTAGTTCCTGCCGACAATCAGGGTTTTGTCCGCTGTGATCGGTGGGAGAGCGGCGAAGCTTGTGCATCCTCTTAGTATCCCCTCCTTGCGGGCGAAGAAATAGGCAGTAAAGGCTTCGCTTTGGAAGCTTCCAGCTTCCAAGATGCCCTCAAACTCATCTATAATGGGGGGATATATCGCTTGAACTATCCTTCTGCACTCGTTTGCAAAGTTTACGTCTTCAGGCGAAGGTATAGGTATAGGCAGCGTAGCGAGGTCTTTGGCCCTTTGCAGACCTATATCGTAGTAACTTCCTTCGAATATCTTCTGTCTTAACATCTCAGAATTGACAGGTTTGGAGACAGCCTCGGTTAGTAGGTCAAATAGATTAGCGTAATTATAATATATGGATGATTGTATCCAAGGGCAAGTCCTTTCACATATGTAATCTATTCCTTACATAGCAATTATTGTTGACTTCAGATTGAAAAGAGCTTATCTTACATTTTGGATAAGACGCTCACGTACTATCCAAAAGGAGATGCTTATGGCTGATGTGAAACCTATTCTGCAAGATGGGCTATTTCACGCCAGACTGGACGAACTGAAGAACAAAAACGGTGATCCTCCCTGGGCAGATCAATTAGTCAAAACAGATCAGCTTCAGGGCTGGGGCATCTGTTAGCTTCCATGGCAGATCAACGATAGGCATTACCATATCTACGACGAATGGTGGGCCATGCTGCAGGGTGAAATAGACTGGGAGATCGAAGGCCATTCTCAGCCGATCCACGCGCTCTCTAGAGATTTCATCTTGGTGCCGAAGAATCATTTCTATGAGATTCATCCCAAGGGGGCCGGTCCATCCATACGCCTTGCTATCAGCGTCCCTGGAGAGGTTCACCGGTACCAACGGTGATTAGGTATAATCTATGAACTTTATAGACTACGTTGTTATAACCGCTAGATCAGGTGACGGTGGGAATGGATGCATGAGTTTCAGGAGAGAAAAGCATGTTCCGAAAGGTGGTCCGGATGGAGGAGATGGGGGAGACGGAGGAGATGTAGCGTTATCCGCGGATGAGAGTCTTTCGACTCTGCTGGATCTGAGATATCGCCAACGATATAGTGCAAAAAGGGGAGAACACGGTAAGGGGAGTGGTATGTACGGGCACAGAGGCAAAGGCGTCGAGATCAGGGTCCCCCCTGGAACTGTGGTCAGAGACAAAAACACCGGGCACATTGTGGCCGAGTTGATCGACGCTGGACAGCGCGATATTATACTTAAAGGGGGAAAGGGAGGAAGAGGTAACGCCCGCTTTGCTACAGCGACAGATAGGGCTCCAAGGCGTTACGAAGAGGGACGCAAGGGAGAAGAGATGCTCTTGGAAATAGAACTCAAACTCATTGCTGATGTGGGTTTGGTTGGCCATCCTAATGTAGGGAAATCTACTCTGCTTTCGCGGCTTTCCTCAGCTCGCCCTAAAATAGCTGACTATCCCTTCACTACACTCATCCCGAATTTAGGCATCGTGGGATTTGGGCAATACAAGAGCTTCGTTATGGCGGATATACCAGGACTTATAGAGGGTGCGCACGAGGGAAAGGGACTGGGATTCCAATTTCTAAGGCACATTGAAAGGATGAAGGTTCTGCTCTTTATGGTAGAATCCACAAGCCCAGATGCACAGAAAGACCTCAAGGCCCTGAGAGAAGAATTGAGGCTGTTCGATGCAGATTTGCTCAAAAAGAGGAGTCTTGTAGCCCTGACGAAGATAGATCTTTTAGGAGATGATGATCCCCCTACGGTGATGCTGGACAATTCCTTATCTATTCCTATTTCCTCAGTTACAGGAGAGGGGTTGAGCCAGCTGGTATTTGGATTGGGAGACGCCGTGGAAGAGATGAGAGACTCCGAGGGGGTAGCTGAAAATGGATAGCCGAGCGATAGACGATTCTGAGTTTGTAGTTCTGGACGTGGAGACGACAGGGCTGGGAGCCTATTCAGGTGATAGAATATGTGAAATTGGAGCCGTCAAACTCCAGAAAGATGAGGAGATCGGCCAGTTCTGGACCATGATCGATCCCGGTAGGCCTATCTCTCAAGGCGTTTTTGCAGTAAACGGGATTACGCCGGAAATGTTAATGGATGCGCCTGCAAGTGAAGCGATCCTCCCCGATCTAATGGAGTTCATCGGAAACTCGGTCATTGTTGCATACAACGCTAAGTTTGACATGCGCTTTATTCAGTCCGAACTTAGGACTGCAGGACATGAGGATTTGAATAACACTGTACTAGATGTAATGGCGTTAGCGAAACGACTGATGCCTGATATGGGACGCTTTCCTCTTTGGAACGTAGCCCAAAGGCTGGGGATTTCCTTCCCACATCAGCATCGCTCTATGTACGACGTGAGAGCCACGCTGAGGATATTTCTCCGCTTTCTGCATGTTTTGAAGGCCAACGGTGCAAGGACTGTGGAGGACATTATAGCAGCTGCGTGACACGGATCAAATTTCGTAGGAGATCTGAAGAACCACACGTTGAGACTATTCATGACACAGTATCAGAAGACAAGACAGACAAAACCTTTGAAAAGATAAGAGACTTTATGAGATTATTATTGGGTTCCCTTTACTACCTTTTAAAGGAGCTTTTCGATAGATAGCGTCGTGCCTGAACTCTCCTGCTGGGATAATCGGGGGAATCCGGAAAAGATTAAAGTTTTGGCAGATGCAACTAAACGAGAGTTTAGGCTTCTTATTTGCATAGCCTGCAAGCTGCCAAGTTTGAGTTACGGTGTCAGGAGTGGTAATGACTTCGATCGAAGATCCCCGCAGCTTGGCGATAATCGGAGCTGGTCCGATCGGTCTGGAAGCCGGGATCTATGCTCTCAATTTAGGGTACGATGTGAAGGTCTTTGAAAGGGGCTGTGTCGGAGAAAATATCTTGTGCTGGGGACATGTTAAGATGTTCTCTCCGTGGAGATTCAACTATTCGCGGTTGGGGGCAATGCTGCTTGCCCAGGATGGAGAGAATTTCTGTCCCGCAGTAGATGAATGTCCCACAGGTAGAGAATATGTCGAAGCATATCTTATTCCTCTCAGCCGACTCTCCATCCTGAGGGGGAGGATATTCCGGGGGACGAAAATAGTCGCAATAAGCCGGCAGAACCTTCTAAAACATGATCTCATCGGCGATGAGAAAAGAGGTGAAAAAAGATTTCGCATCCTAACACAAGGAAGAGATGGTCAGGAGAGGGTATTCTATTCTGATTTCCTGATTGATGCATCGGGCGTCTATGGAAATCATAACTATGTGGGCGACGGGGGGATTCCGGCTCTCGGTGAAAGAGCCAACGTCTCAAGCATCTCGTATCTGTTAGATGGTGTCCTGGGGAAAGATCGAAATAAATACGCAGGGAAACGGACACTCCTCATGGGAAGTGGCTATTCGGCAGCGACGAGTGCATGTGATCTAGATAAGTTGGCATCCGAAGTTGAAGGCACATCCGTCCTTTGGATAACGATCGGAAAAGGAGATAAGAAGATCCCTTATAAATCTATCCCTGGAGATGAGTTAATCGAAAGGGATGATCTGATTAAAAGAGCCAACGCCATTGCCGAAGGAGCATCCCCTCATATTCAGCATCTGCGAGGCATAGTCGTGGAAGAGATTCACAGATGCTCAGAGAATGAGAGCGTAAAGGTGACGCTGAGGAAGGAGGATGAGACCTTCCAAGAAGAGTTCGATCGCGTCTTGGCCAACGTGGGCTATAGCCCTGATAACAATATATACAGCGAACTGCAAGTCCACGAGTGCTGGGCTACTAAGGGACCTATCAAACTGGCCGCAGAACTTTTGGGTATAGAGTCAGAAGACTGCCTGGAGCAAGCAAGCCACGGCGTGGAATCCCTGATCAATCCTGAGCCGGGCTTCTTCATATTGGGCAGCAAAAGTTACGGACTTAACTCCACATTTCTGATCAAGGTTGGACTCTTGCAGATAAAAGACGTCTTTTCATATTTGCAGAACGATTCAAAGTTGGACCTCTACGCGGATTCAGCGTTACACATGGATTAAGGTATTATGTCCGGACCGAAGATCACGGTTATAATTCCGGTTTTAAACGAACAGGTGTCAGTATCGGAGTGTCTGAGGCAGTTTGAGAGGTTAGACCGGGGTGGAAGCTGCGCTAGCTATTGTGAGATAATCGTGGTAGATGGTGGCAGTTCGGATAGAACTTGGGATATAGCATCTGAATTCTCTCAAGCTAAGGTGCTGTTAAGCAAGATCCCGGGAAGAGCTGCGCAGATGAACGCAGGGGCTGAGAGAGCTAGTGGAGACATTCTGCTTTTCCTCCACACCGACACCTATCTCCCACAGAACGCCTTCGATGAGATCATAGACTCTATAAACGGCGACGGAACGGTGGGAGGTAGATTTAGACTTAGGCTCTCAGAGAGTGGGATATCTTATCGCCTAATAGGGGTGATGAGCACGCTGAGGTCAAAATATTTGGGTATCACTTACGGGGATCAGGCAATATACGTTCGCAAAGATGTCTTTCAGAGAGTCGGTGGCTTTCCGGAGATACCGATATTTGAGGACTCTGAGTTCTGCAAAAAGCTCTCCAGAACGGGTAATTTCCAGATGCTGGACGAACAGGTAACGGCATCTGCCCGCAGATGGAAAAAGAACGGAGTCTGGAAGACTGTCCTTAAGATGTGGTTGCTCAAGTTCCTGTATTCTCTAGAAGTTCCGCCTGAGAAATTGGTGAAGCATTACGAATGTGTCAGGTGAACAACGCTGCCCTAAGGGAAAGATCTTCTTAATGAGGAGTTATTAACATTGGGAAAGATGAACTATCCCTACATATCCCTTGAAACCCTTGACAATCTGTGGTTTCAGATTGGTGGGACGATCTGCAATTTGGAGTGCGTCCACTGCTTTATAAGCTGTGGCCCGAAGAACCATTCGTTTGGCTTTATGCCCGTTGGGGAGGTAAAGAAGTACCTCCTGGAGTCCGAGAAATTGGGCGTCAAGGAGTACTATTTCACAGGCGGCGAGCCATTTATGAATAGAGACATTGTGGAGATATTAGAGGAGACATTAAAAATTGGCCCTGCCACTGTCCTTACGAACGCGACAATTCTTAAAGATAAGGTTATAAAGGCATTATCTCAGATCGAGGCAAATTCCATCTATTCTTTGGAGTTCAGAGTCAGCTTAGACGGCTTCAGGCCGGAGGAGAACGATCCTATAAGAGGAGAAGGGACGTTCAACAGGGCTATGGAAGGCGTCAAGTTACTGGTCGATTACGGTTTTTTGCCCATAATAACCGCCACAAGGGTCTGGGCTCAAGCCGAAGATGAGAGGGTGCAAGAGGGCTTTATCAAAGCCTTAAAGGCAATAGGCTACCAAAGGCCCAGACTCAAGATCCTTCCCTCGTTGAAGATAGGTAGAGAACTTTTGAGGATCGGCGACTACGAAGACTGGGAGGTGGTCACAGAGGACATGATGGATAGATATGACGCCGGGCAGCTTATATGTTCAAAGAGCCGTATGGTCACGGATAAAGGTGTCTATGTATGCCCCATTCTCATAGATTTCCCCGACGCCAAGTTAGGAGATAATCTGAAAGAATCCTTCCAGAGCTTTGGGCTGCGGCACAAAGCCTGCTACACCTGTTATACGCACGGAGCTATATGCTCCAACCTTCCATGGGGCATCGAAAATGTTTAGTTCTGGCTACAATAAAATAGCTGTCTTCGGTGGAGTCTATAACAACCATATTGCCCTTGAATCGGCTATTGTGGACGCTAAGAACAGATGCGTGGATGAAGTCTTCTGCCTGGGAGACCTGGGCGCTTTCGGTCCGAATCCCGATAAGGTCTTTCCTATCCTCAAGGATAACAACGTCAAAGTCCTGAGGGGCAACTATGACGACTCCATAGCCAATGAACTAAAGGATTGCCAGTGCGGCTACACCGATCCCAGAGATAACTATTTTGCCAAGATCAGCTACAACTATACGTTTGCTAAAACCTCTCTAGAGAACAGGAGATGGATGAAAGAACTCCCCTGGGAGTTTAAAATTAAGATAGGAGGCTTCAGAGTCCTGATGTGTCACGGTTCGCCCCGGAAGATTAACGAATTCCTCTGGGAATCCACAACTCCGACTCACTTCATAGAAAAGCTTCTCGACGACTACGATGCAGAGGTCATACTGGCCACACATACGGGAATGCATTGGAAAAGAGAGATCACAAACGACAGGTGCTTTCTGAACGTCGGGGTTTTAGGTCGCCCGGAGAACGATGGGAGCACCAACGCTTGGTACACTGTTCTGACAGCATGTAATGGCTCGCTTGATGTGCAATTTGTCCCCTTGGATTACGACTACGAAAGTTTGGCTTTGGAGATGAAGCAGGAGAAGATTCCAGAGGAGTTCATAGATACGATTCGCTCCGGCTGGTGGACTACGTGTCTTGAGATCTTACCCTCCAAGGAGAGAAGAAGAGGAAAACTTTGACGTGGCTCCTACTAAGAGGTGGTGCAGGCGATCCGTCTTGACGAAAGAGCTATCCCGCATTCTATTTTGGGTGCGGGATTTTGTGTGTCCATATGTTGGCTGAACGGAAGTTAAATGCAAAGTTCGGAAAAGAGAGTCATATTAATTACGGGTATTGCGCATGCTATGACCCATGGGTACATGTTGATCTTCCCTGCTGTGTTGAGCGCCATCAAAGCCGATATGGACGTGGGATATTTTTCCATAGGTATATTGGGAATAGTTCATACCTTCTTATCGGCCTGGGAGCGCTCCCTGCACGGATGATAGCAGATAGGTTTGGATTAAGGAGAGTTCTTATCGTCTTTGACTTTATGGAAGAGATGCAATGAGTGAAGAGGCTCTTGGCAGATGGATAGCAGAACAGCTGATAACGTAATGTTATCAATTTCTGATGTAGGGTGACAATCTAAAAGCGGCTGAAGATATGTCGAAGAAGGTAGTCTATTCTTTCCCTGCCTGCTGTCTGCCAGATCGCTTTGGCCTTGACAGTATAAAGGATCGCTCGCTCCGCAGCGATCGCACCTGGTTAGAAGCTCCGCAGTTGACCTATCTTGTTAGTTACGTATATTATAGCGACGGACAGAGAGGTCAAAATCAGCACTAATATCTGAGCCAGCGTGTCCTGCCCCGTGGTAAATGCCTCATATATCGCTAAAGGTATCGTCTGAGTCTTTCCCCTTATATTCCCCGCAAGCATCAGTGTAGCTCCGAATTCTCCTATTGCCCTTGCAAAGCTGAGCACCAATCCGCTTATAAGGCCGTTCTTTGCAAGGGCAAGCGTCACCTTCAAGAACGTCTCTAATTTCGTCTTCCCCAGCGTATAAGATACAAGTTCCAGGTCTCTATCTACACCTTCAAACGCCGCCTTTGCCGATTTGACCATAATAGGGAGAGCTATTACTGTTGATGCAAGCACAGCCGCCTGCCACGTAAATGTCAGGCTCAATCCTGTCAACTCATAGAGGTATTTTCCTATGATCCCTCTCCTTCCAACCAGAATTATCAGATAGTATCCTGCTACTACAGGAGGGAGCACCATCGGGAGCGTGACCAGAGAATCTAGGAACTCCCTTCCGAAGAAATTTCTCTTAGCCAGTACCAATCCCAGCCCTCCGCCCAGAATACCTATTATAACTATCGCCGCGCTGGACACGGAAATCGAGAGACTCAGAGCGTCCCAGATCATTCCCTATCCTCCACTTTCTCCCCCAAAAATTCTTTTTATTGTCAGAACAGGAATTTCTGACCTCCTAACTTCCAGGGGTAAAGCCGTATTTCATCAGCACTTTTCTGCTTTCAGATCCTGTTACGAACTCCACAAATCTCTTTGCGAGAGTGATATTCTGGGACCTCTTCAGGACAGCTATCGGATATGCGATCTTTGTATGCCATTCTCTTTGTCCCCTTGCAACGACCCTCACATTTCTTGATATACGCGCATCCGTCGAATAGACCAGGCCCGCACCTGTTTCGCCCCTCGATACATAATGGAGCACCTGACGCGCGTTCTCTGCGAAGATTAGCTTGGGCTGTAAACTGTCCCACAATCCCAGAGCCTGAAGGACTTCGCGGCCGTACATTCCCGCTGGGACTCCCTCGTTGCCTAAAGCTATCCTCTCAATCTTTTGGTCCTTCAAAGCCTCAAACGAAAGTGAGTCCGCATCTGCGTCTGGTGGAACTATCAATACTATGCTGTTACCTGCAAAATCTCTCCTGGTCTCCTCCAAGATCGCCCCCTTCCCTTGAAGCCTGTCCATTTGAATTTGTGCCGCGCTTGCAAAGATGTCCACAGGCGCCCCGCGTTCGATCTGTTTTTCCAACAGGTTCGATCCGCCGAAGTTGAACCTTACCGAGAGCCCTGGATTGTTCGCCTCGAACATGTCTCCTATCTGTGCGAAAGAGTCCGTTAAACTTGCAGCCGCCGATACCAAAAGCTCGTTCTTTTTACCTTTATCCTGAGAACATCCGGAGAGTGAAAGGCAAACTGCAAGTGCCGCCGCTAATTTTAATAGAGCTGTTGCCATCTCATCAGCAAAACAAAAAAAGCGGACTTAAGATCCGCCCGGTGGAAGATGCGCCATCCTGCTTGACAGTTCAGATTCGACTCTTCATCAAAGTCAAGGCTCTAAGACCGTAACTTGCCAAAGACATTGTCACAAAGATCATCGCCAAAAGAAGGAGAGGCAACTTCATAAAATCAATTTCCAGAACGTAGCACAACAGCAGAATCCACAGTATATTGACTGTTGCTCTGCCCCACTTGTTCGCTGTCATAATTATCTTCCTTTTGCCTATTACGGACAGTCCCGCGATCGCTATAAGAATATCCTTCCCCACGATAACAAACGCCATCCACATCGGAAAGCTTCTATAATAGACTAACATGAATGCTAAGAAGCCCAGTGTTATCTTATCTACCAGGGGATCTAGAATCTTTCCCAAATTTGTGGTTTCACCTCGCCTCCTTGCCAAGTAACCATCCAGACAGTCGCTGAGCATCGCAAGAGCAATAAGGAGCAAGGTTATATATCGGTACCACGGCTGCTCCTCTTGAACACAGAGCAATATAAAGGGTAGCAATGCGAGCCGCGAAACGCTCAAAATGTTCGACAGAGTAAAGACATCATGTCTGTTCTCTGTTACCTGGGGTCCATCTTCCACTTTAAGCTGTGGCGCGGGCATGCGTAGCTTTTCCCCCTTGAAACAAAGATGTGAAGACCATATACACGAAACCCGCTTGAAACAACAGCAAAAACGGCAGTGAAGCGAATAACTGATTGGTCAATGCAAACAAAGTGGAAAAGGAGCAATAGAGAGCCAAAAAGAGCTCCATAAAAGACAGTCTCTTTCCGTTTGTATAAACCTTATCCCTCCAGCTGTCGCCCCTATCCACTATGTGGTATTTAGGTGTCCTTGTAAACCCCGTCCGGTGGTTCAATAGCGCTTCCAGGACAGCCCTGGCGTTGTTGACACATAGTCCTATGCCCAGAGACATAAGACCAGGAAGATACTTGATCATTCGTTTCCAGTTTGCATAGATCTCCTTCTGCGAGGAGATGTAGAACCAGGAGATGGCCCCTGTTGCTGCCCATAAGAGCGGAATGTCTATCAGAATTCCCTTCTGCCATCCCATATCGGCCCTAATGATCAAAACCGGAAGGATCAAGAGCGTCAAGAGGAACATGAATAGGTAAGAAAGGTTGTTAGTCAGATGGAACAGAGCTTCAAGTTTCACGTGGAAAGGCAGTTTGGTCCTTAAGAGTTGCGGTAGTAGCTTCTTGGCTGTCTGAATAGAGCCTTTTGACCACCTGTGCTGCTGAGACTTAAAGGCGTCTATCTCCACCGGCAGCTCCGCAGGAGACACCACATCATCAAGGAACACAAACTTCCATCCTCCCATCTGAGCCCTGTAGCTCAAATCCAGATCTTCAGTTAAGGTGTCGTGCTGCCATCCTCCCGAAGATAATATACAGTCTTTCCTCCATATGCCTGCGGTCCCGTTGAAGTTGAAGAACCTTTCAGACCTGTTCCTTGCGTTGTGTTCAATCACAAAGTGTCCGTCCAGAAACATGGCCTGAATCTTTGTCAAAAGGCTGTAATCGCTGTTCAAATGTCCCCATCTCGTCTGAACCATCCCGACTTCTTTATCCGCAAAATGGTCTATCGTTCTTACAAGGAAATCCCTGCCCGGCACGAAATCTGCGTCAAATATCGCTATAAAGTCCCCCTTGGCCCTTATTAGACCTCCCGCCAGCGCGCCGGCTTTGAATCCCTTCCGGTTGTGTCTGGGTATATAAGATATATCGTGGCCTTTTGCCTTCAAGTCCTCTACTGTATTCTGGGCTATTTTTGCCGTCACGTCCGTCGAATCATCCAGAACCTGTATCTCCAGAAGTTCCTCAGGGTAGTCTATCTTAGATACCGCTCTTATCAATCGTTCTACCACGTATCTTTCGTTATAGATGGGAAGTTGAACCGTAACCTGGGGAGGAGAAGGGAAGATCCCTTTTGGCTTGGGAACTTTGCGTTTGTGCTTATAGTACAAAATTACCATCAAATGCCGGTGAAGACCATATATCGACAGAATCACTATCACTGCAAAGTATGCCAGAAGGCATAGGGTTTGCCACCATTCCATTCAGCTTTCTCCAGATACCAGACCAGAAGGGAATACTCTTAAATCGACTTAACTAATAAATGGTGCGCCTCTGCTATTGTCAAGCGCTTACTCGACGAAACCTCCGTATCTTTGACGAACGATCTTACCTTTAGTTTCAACAGGTCAGGGATTATGGTTACTTTTCCCCGTTGACAGCAACCTCAGCGAAACTCCCCCGTATATCGAGAAGAACCTGTCCGCCTGGTTGAACCTGGCCTTGCTTCCTGCTGTGTACCTGACTCCTCCATCTATTGAAAAAGGGATGAGCGACGGTCTGATCTTGATCCCTAGGAGGCCGTGCCCTGTTGTCCTCACACTTATATCAGTTACCTGATCTGCATCTAGGCTCCCTGTCCATTCCTCCACATTGGCGGAGATGATTTCTCGGGACAGGGCCGGCCTCAGGGCGTTAAAGCCTGCTCCTGCACCGCTGTAGATAGTCAGGCCTTTTACTCCTTTGGGAAAGCTCACCAGATCCTGCGTCAAAGTCGCATAGAACCCCATCCTCAAAAATGTCCCTGTTCCCGCAAGGGACTCCAGATTGTCCATATTAGTGAAGGTAAATTGATAATCGTCCGCTGCTCCGTCGAAGCTCAATTCTACTGAAGTCTTCGGAAGAATGTTCAAGTATATCCGTCCCCCGAATATTTGAGGATTCTCGATCTCCTCTCTTATCAGATTCACCTTTGTCTTTCCATTCTTCAATAGAAAATCCTGGCCATTTTGCTCATCCACAGAGTAGATGTCGAAACCCTGGTAGATTCCAGCGCCGCCGATGGTAACTTGAGCATTCGAATCGGCAGAACTCAAAAGAAAAGATAGGGAGAGTAGGACTGCAAGAAAGCTCTTTGTCATAGTTTCTGCCGATTGTTAGGAGTCCTTAGTCATAAGTCAGGACAGAATCTCACTTCCTCCAGAACTCAGGCGTGAAGAGGACCAGCACAGTGAAAAGTTCGAGCCTTCCCAGAAGCATGCATACCGACAGCACCCACTTGCCTGCAGTAGGAATGTGCGCATAATTATCTGTAGGACCTATAGATCCAAGGCCCGGACCTATGTTCCCCAGGGTAGCCGCCGCCGCCGTCAACGCGCTGACTATGTCCAAGCCCAAAAGCGACATTATCAAAGTCGCAGCAAAAAATGAGAACATATAGACGATAAAGAAACTCAAGACGTTTCCTACCACATCGGCTGGAATGCTCCTGCCGCCTAACCTGACCGGGATCACTGCCTCTGGATGGATCAGTCTCTTCAACTCAACTATGCTCTGCTTGAAAAGGAGTATCACCCGTATATTCTTGATACTTCCGCCCGTCGAACCTGCGCATCCTCCCACAAACATCAAGCCAAAAAGCATAAACTGAGAGAGATACGACCACCCCTCAAAATCCGCTGTCCCAAAGCCTGTCGTTGTGGTGATGGAGGCCGATTGAAAGAGTGCCGCTCTGATTGAAAGTCCGATGTCATCGTAGGTTCGAATTCCTATGTCCAGACCGATTATCAGCGTTGCGATCCCGACTATACTTATATAGAACAGGAATTCTTTGTCCTGGAGGTAGCACTTCCAATTGCCTTTTAAAAACCTGTAGTGCAGAGCAAAGTTCGTCCCCGCTATAAGCATAAATATTATGATCACAAAGTCGAGGTAGGCACTGTCGAAGTGTCCTATACTCATATTTTTGGTCGAAAATCCCCCCGTAGCCATAGTTCCAAACGCATGGCAAAGGGAGTCAAAAAACGACATCCCGCCCGCCATCAAAAGGACCGTCTCGATTCCTGAAAAGAGGACGTAGACTCCCCATAGGATCTTTGCCGTGCTTTGAACCCTCGGACTCAGCTTGTCGGAGACGGGACCTGGGACCTCAGCTTTGAACAGCTGCATACCGCCCACGCCCAACATGGGCAGGATAGCCAAAGACAGAACTATAATCCCCATTCCGCCGAGCCAGTGGGTCAGACTCCTCCAGAAGAGGATCCCCCGTGGAATGCCCTCTATATCGGTTAAGATCGTCGCCCCTGTCGTCGTCATACCCGACATAGTCTCAAAATAGGCGTCCGTAGGTGAATCCACAGTCCCGGAAAGCAAGAAAGGGAGCGCGCCGAACGCCGCCATAACCACCCATCCTAAGGTCACCACGGCAAAACTGTCTCTTATCCCTAATTCCTGCTCCACTTTCATCGTGCTCCAGGCCAAAAGACCCGCAGCCATGGATATGAGCGCGGAGGAGCCTAGTGCAGTTGCGTCGCCATCCCCGAAATAGAGCGAAAACCCCAAGGGGAAGAGCATTGACAGCCCAAGGAAGAAGAGCAAGGCACCCAGGATATGCACTACGGCCTTGATATTCATATCTAAGCTTGAACTACCTTGTCAGCGAGCCGCTCAGGCCTTTTCCAATTCTCTATGCTCTCCTCCAGATACTCTCTCACCTGATTGATCTTCACTCTGATCTGCTCCATGGTATCCCTGTCCCTCACCGTCACCGTGTTGTCCGCTTTGGTCTCTGAATCCACCGTAATACAGTAAGGCGTGCCCACTTCGTCCATCCTCCTGTATCGCCTGCCGACCGCCCCGTTCTCGTCGTAGAAGACCCTCAAGTGCCTCCTCAAATCCACCTCTATCTCTCTGGCTATTTCAGGCATGTCGTCCCTCTTGACCAGAGGAAATATCCCCGCCTTTATCGGAGCCAATCTCGGATGGAGCCTCAAGATGACCCTCGGGCGGCCCTTTACCATCTCCTCATCGTAGCCGTCTATCAGACACACAAGCACAGTCCTTGTCAACCCCGCTGCTGTCTCTACAACGTAAGGAATGTAGCTTTCCCTGGTCTCCTCGTCGAAATAGGACATATCCCTTCCAGAGTATTCCTGATGTCTCTTCAGGTCGAAGTCCGTCCTATTGTGGATGCCCTCCAGTTCGGCCCAGCCGAAGGGGAACTCGTATTCGATGTCGATAACCCTCTTGGCGTAGTGAGCAAGTTCGTCAGCCCCATGCTCCCTGAACCTTAATCTCTCAGGGTTTATGCCTATGTTCTTGTAGTACGCTGTTCTATCTTCCTTCCACGCTTCGAACCATCCCTCATCTGTGCCTGGTTTGACGAAGTATTGCATCTCCATCTGCTCGAACTCACGGGTCCGAAAGGTAAAATTACCGGGAGTTATTTCGTTTCTGAACGCCTTCCCTACCTGAGCTATGCCGAAGGGTATCTTCCTGCGCATCGCATTCATCACGTTCTGATAGTTCACGTAGCTCCCCTGCGCCGTCTCAGGTCTTAGATATGTCACATTCGAATCGTCATCGACAGGGCCCAGAAACGTCTTGAACATCAGATTAAACTGTCTTGCCCCTGTCAACTCTCCGCCGCAAGAAGGGCAGACTTCCTCCTCAAAATCATCGGCCTTGAATCTGCGCTTACAGATCTTGCAGTCCACCATCGGGTCGGTGAAGCTCTCCACGTGCCCTGAGGCCTCCCAGACGCTCGGATGCATCAGGATGCTCGTCTCCACCCCCTCTACGTCACTGTGCAGCTGAGTTATCCAGAACCACCAGTAATCGTGTACGTTTCTCTTCAACTCTACTCCCAACGGCCCGTAGTCCCAGCAACTGTTCAGCCCACCGTAGATCTCACTGTTCTGAAATATAAACCCCTTCCTCTTGCAGAGCGAGACTATCTTATCCATCTGGTCGTTCGTATTTTGGGACATATCTCCTCATCTGTTCCAACACTTGTAAAGATTTTAGCTTTCTATGATCGCCTATATGATATTCCAGGTAAGAGGTCAGAAGATTCCCCACCTCAGATTCGAGAGGATGTGAAGTCCGTATATTCACCACATTCGATGTATTAGCCATTCTCAAACTCTCCAGGAACCTTACGGTCCCGAGATTCACTTCCATTGCCCCTGCATCGTTCTTTGAGCACTTTCTGCATAGAAGTCCACCCAGGACCATGCTGAACATAATCTTTGTCGAAGGTCTATTCCGTGTGGAGTCCGGCTCCTTCCTGCAAGACACACACACACAAAAATCGGGCTGATAACCTAAAATTCCTATAGCCTTCAACTGAAAATGCCAGAGCACGTTTTCCATGGTCTCGGAACGACTTTCCTCCATTTTCAACAGACAATCTTCCAGTGTCCGATAGAATTTGAAGTTGGATTCGTTCTCCGCCGTCAGTCTTTCCGTAAGTTCGCACAGAGCACTCCCGTAAGATAACTTCTCCAAATTGTCTTTCAATCCTCCGAAAGGATGGACAATATCCGTCTGACTCAGGGTCTGCAGGTCCCTGTTTTCCTTCCTGTAGAACACAAGAAAGATCGACGTTATCGGCTCCAGGCTCGCTCCGAACTTGCTCTTTGGGCTTCTGGCTCCCTTTGCTACGACCTTCATCTTTCCGAAAGCCTTAGTGTAGAGCGTCGCTATCTTACTGGTTTCACCTAACTTATGAGTCCTGAGGACTATCCCTTCAGTCTTACATATCCCCATCCTATTTCCACTCTCCATCCCAGCTTATTCGATACACCGTCTCCCCTTCCTTATGCATCCCGTATTCCTCCCTGGCTATTTTCTCTATATAAGTCATATCGTTCTGTAAGAGCTCTATTTCCCTTTCCAATCTCTCATTATCCTCCTTCAGGTCATCTATATCCTCCTTGAGACTTGCAATCTGAGCCTTTTGACGCCATATCCTGTAAAAGCCGTAGTCTCCGCCTACAAATATGTATGTAACCAGTATAGTGCCGAGCAGAATGAACGCACTTTTTATCTTTTTCTTTTTAAAGAGGGGCGGTCTCCTTGCCATTTGATAGAGCTGGCTTTTTCTCTTCAAATTCATCCTTTTTGACCCTATCTTTACAGGATCAGACGTCACGGAGTCGACGTTCGACTTCTTTGGAATCTATGACCCAGCTCCCATTTTCCATACGTCTGTAGAAACACGATCTATATCCCATATGACACGCCCCTCCGCCCTCCTGTGCTATCTTAAAGAGCAAGGCGTCTCCATCGCAATCTAACATAATCTCTTTCACTTCTTGGATATTTCCGGACGTTTCCCCCTTAATCCAGAGTTCCTTCCTGCTTCTGCTCCAGTAGGTCATCCTCCCCGACTTCAGCGTCATCCTCAGGCTCTGCCTGTTCATATAAGCCACCATCAGGACCTCTCCTGACTCGAAGTCCTGTGCTATGGCTGCAACCAAGCCCTGCTCATCGAATTTGACTTGATCTATTATGTCCAGTTTTCTACTCCCGCAACTGGCCATCTCCGTAGACCACCCATTTGTACGTCGTCAGACTCTCAGCGCCCATAGGGCCCCTTGCATGGAGCTTATCAGTGCTGATGCCTACCTCAGCCCCCAAACCGTAAATCGCCCCATCGCTCAGTCGGGTCGAAGCGTTCACCATCACAGAGGACGAATCGACGCTCATAACGAACTTTCTAGCCTTGAAATAGTTATCTGTTACGATAGCGTCGGTGTGATGCGATCCGTATACATCTATATGATCCATCGCCTCATCTATGCTATCAACCACCGCCACCGCCAGTATCAGATCCAGATATTCGGCGTACCAATCCTCTTGGGTCGCCGCCTGGGTTCTGTCCCCGATAGATTCAATCGGGGACAGAATATTTCTGGTCCTTTCACAGCCCCTGATCTCCACACCTGCCTCTTCGAGCTTTTGAGCTATTTTGGGAAGGAAAGAATCTGCCACTTTGGAGTTCACCAAGAGTGTCTCCATCGCGTTGCAGACCCCCGGGCGCTGAGCCTTGGCGTTATACGCGATTCTTAAGGCCATATCCAAATCTGCCTCATCGTCTACGTAAACGTGGCAGACTCCGTCGTAGTGCTTTATGACGGGAATGAGCGAATTGTCCATCACCGTCTTGATCAGGCCCTTTCCTCCTCTTGGGACTACAAGATCGATAAGGCCCTCTGCCTTGAGCATCTCGATCACAGCTTTTCTCTCCGTCGTCTCGATAAGATTTATCGCTCTCTCGGGGAGACCTGCAGACTCGGCGGCGTCCGACAATATATTAGCTATGCAGACATTGGAAAAGAGCGCCTCAGACCCGCCTCTTAGGATCACGGCGTTCCCCGATTTAACGCACAGTCCCGCAGCGTCCGCCGTCACGTTCGGCCTCGATTCATATACGATCCCAATAACTCCTATAGGGACCCTCATTTTCCCCACCTCCATACCGTTTGGGCGCCTCCTCAGCTCCTCCACAGCTCCGATGGGATCGGGCTGTATCGCTATCTCCCTGAGGCCTGTTGCCATATCTCCTATTCTCTTATCGTCCAACTTTAGCCTATCGACTATAGCCCCGGGAAGCCCGCTTTTCCTGGCTTCCTCTAAATCTTTATTATTCTCCTGTTTTATCCTTTCAGCATTTTCAATCAAGCCCGAAGCCATAGTCTCCAATGCGTTATCCTTAACCTTCATAGGCACACAGCTCAGCTTTTGCGCCGCTATCTTTGCAGCCTTAGCCATATCTGACACATATCTCTTCACATCCATTTTGCGCTCCCTGCCAGATTGCTTCGGGGCTTTGCCCCTCGCAATGAATGAAGTCCGAAGCCCAGAGCGAAGGGAAGGTTCAGCCAAACAATCTCCTCTGTCTACTGTATTTAACTCAATCAGACTAAAACCACTATATCATCTCTGTGGATCACCTCATCGTCCCTGCGGTAACCGAGGGTATCCTCTATCTCTGACGATCTCCTGCCTCGTATCTTATCTACTTCAGCGCAGGAATATCTGGCCAAGCCCCGCGCCAATTCCGTGCCCGATTCGTCCTGGACCACCACCATCTCTCCTGCATCAAAATTCCCCCTTATTCCCACAATCCCCGATGGCAGGAGACTCTTGCCCCCTTTTACAATAGCCCTGACTGCTCCTGCATCCACGATTAGGGATCCTTCTCCTCCGATAGCGAAGGCTATCCACCTCTTTCTGCCCGTCATCTTTTTGCGCACGGGCAAAAAGAGCGTGCCTATATTTTCCCCCTGGACTATTTCCGACAGGCTATGTCGCTTTCCGTTAGCTATCACCAGCATCTCTCCGGACATCGTAACTATCCGGGCTGCCCTTATCTTGGCCTTGAATCCACCTACTCCCACATCGCTTCCGGGACCTCCACAGAAGGATTCAAACTTATCGTCTATCTCTTCCACTACCTCTATTAGAGAGTGGTCGTTCTCTGATTGAACGCCCCGCCCGGGATCTCCGGAATAGAGGCCGTCTACGTCCGAGAGGATAACTAATAGCTGGGCTTCGATCAGGTTGGTGACGTACGCCGCCAGCGTATCGTTGTCCCCCACCTTGATCTCATCCATAGCCACGCTGTCGTTCGCATTAAGAACGGGCACCACCCTGTATTTGAATAGAGCCGCCAGCGTATTTCGCGCGTTCACATAACGCGGCCGATCTTTCATATCGTCAGCGGTGAGCAGAACCTGTGCTATTGTTATTCCATACTCCCTGAAAGCTATCTTGTAATTGTGCATTAAGAGGTTCTGACCCACAGCGGCGGCGGCCTGGAGATCAGGTATATTCACTGGCCTTTTTTTCATCCCCAGACGCCCCATCCCCGCTGAGATAGCACCTGAGGAGACCACAGCCACCTGCATCCCTCTCCTTCTGAGACCATATATCTCTTCTGTTAGGTGTCGGATCACATCTTGGTCCAGCAAATTGTCCTGGCGGGTGATCACCGTCGTCCCCAACTTCACAACAACGCGTCTTATATCTTTGAACAGAGTCTTTCTATCCATCGTTTCTTAAATAGGGGCTGACCCGCGCGTCTTCCCTGGACAGTAGACGGGGCACCTCTGCCCTTTCTCTTTGCGATCTACTGCTCTAAAGGTATCTTTTCTCAAGATCAAGGTAGCGCTCTATGTCTTTCATCATTGCTGAAAACTGATCGGGCAGCAGGGACTGCGCGCCGTCTGAGAACGCCTCTTCGGGATCTGGATGCACTTCTATTAGCAGTCCGTCCGCGCCTGCCGCCACGGCAGCCTTCGACATCGAATCCACCAGGCTCCTTACCCCGGTGCCATGACTGGGATCTGCGATGACCGGTAGATGGGACAGACTCTTTAAGGCCGGGATCGCCGACAGGTCGAATGTGTTCCTCGTGTAGGTCTCAAACGTCCTTATCCCCCGCTCGCACAGTATCACATCGTTGTTGCCGCCTGACACTATGTACTCCGCTGACATCAGGAGCTCCTCTATAGTAGCCATCATCCCCCGCTTGAGAAGTATCGGTTTACCCGCATTGCCCAGGCTCTTCAAGAGGGGGAAGTTTTGCATATTTCGAGCCCCTATCTGCAGTACATCGGCGTACTCTGCCACCAAGGGAACATCATCATGAGACATGACCTCGGTCACGATCGAAAGCCCGAACTTCTCTCTGGCCTCAGCTAGAAGTTTCAATCCCTCCTCAGCCAGTCCCTGAAAGCTGTACGGCGAAGTTCGGGGCTTGAACGCCCCGCCCCTAAGAAGCTTTGCTCCAGCTTGCTTTACAGCCTCAGCTGTCTCCAATATCTGCTCTCTGCTCTCAACAGAACACGGACCTGCTATCACCGCAAACTGATCGCTCCCTACCTTGACTCCCCTCACGTCTATGATGGTCCTTTCCCTCTTTACCTCCGTTCCGACCAGCTTAAAGGGCTGCAATATCGGGACGACCCTCTGAACACCCGGTGCAGACTCCAATACCTGAAGCTGAGCCTTTTGCCTCTCATCGCCTATAGCGGCCACGACAGTCCTTTCCACACCGTAGATGGGATGAACAGAATAGCCCAATTCACTCACGCGGTCGAAAACATGCTCTATCTGCTCCTTTGTGGCGTCCTTTTCCATAACAATAATCATCTTTGTCTCACCCGTGAAAATCAGTAGACTGTAGACAGGGCACCGCCTCCACTCCCTATTTACCGCTGCTAAATCTTCCTCACGTTCTCACCAGGACTTTGCGCGCTGATAAGTAGTCCTTAGCTTCCTGAATCGAATATTCCCTGAAGTGAAATATCGAAGCTGCCAGAGCAGCGCTGGCTTTGCCTTCAGTCAATACCTGATATATGTGTTCTAAATTCCCGCATCCTCCTGAAGCCACAATCGGGATATTCGCCTTCTCGTCCACAGTCCGGTTGAGTTCTAAATCGTATCCGTCTTTTGTGCCGTCAGCGTCTATGCTGTTCAGCACAAGTTCGCCTGCTCCCAGAGACTCAGCCTCCTGCGCCCACTCAAGGGCATCTATACCTGTGGGCGTTCTTCCCCCGTTGATATAGACCTCCCACGAAGGTTCGTCTTGACTATCTTTCTGGACTCTCTTAGCGTCAATGGAAACTACAACGCACTGATTACCGAAGCTTTCTGCCCCAGAGGTTATTATCTCGGGATTCTTTACGGCGGCGGTGTTCAAGGAGATCTTATCCGCTCCGCCCTGTATGATCTCCTTGATATCCTCGATAGTCCTTATCCCTCCGCCGACTGTTAAGGGGATAAAAACCTCTTCTGAAGTCCTTTTGACCACGTCGACCATAATCTGACGCGCCTCGGCCGAAGCTGTGATGTCGTAAAAGACCAGTTCATCCGCCTTTTCCCGGTCGTAGAACTTGGCCTGCTCAACTGGATCACCGGCGTCCACATGTTCCACAAACTTGACGCCTTTGATCACACGGCCTTTATCCACATCCAGACAGGGGATTATCCTTTTTGCTAACATTCTGCTCCGCTACTTATTCCCGTAGGACACTTACGTAACTCTGCAAAGCCCAGACATCGCATATCCGCTGACTTACATCGTGTGCACAGTTGTACAAACTATGAATAGCTACACCAAGACTTTCTGCTGCAACAGGTTAGCAAGTGAAGAAGCTATTTGCTGCTCAAACTTGGGAGAGTCGCAACATCTTTAAGGCTCACCTTACCTTCATAGAGTGCCTTGCCTACGATCACAGCCTCCACTCCTATCTTTTCCAACTCCGCCAAAGTCCTTATGTCATCGGAGGACGATACGCCGCCTGAGGCTATTATCTTTAAGTTTGTCTCCTTTGCCAAGAGCCTTGTAGCTTCGACGTTTGGACCTTTGAGCATGCCATCCTTTGACACATCGGTATATACCACTCGCTCGACGCCTATCTTTTTCATCTTCAAAGCCAGCTCTACAGCCGATACCTTCGATACCTCCTCCCACCCCTTCACGGCCACCATACCATCTTTAGCATCTATCCCCACAACTATCCTGTTGCTTCCGAATCTTTCTATACACTTGTTGACAATCTCGGGCTCGGTCAGCGCAGCAGTCCCAAGGATGACCCTATCTATCCCCAGAGATAGAAGTTTAGCGGCGGCTCCGACGCTCCTTATTCCTCCGCCGAGTTGAAGCGGAATCTCCACAGTCTCAAGAATATTTCTGACGGCAGAAAGGTTCTTAGATTCCCCCTCGAAGGCTCCGTCCAGATCTACTAAATGCAGATGCTCTGCTCCTTCTTTTTCCCACCTCAAAGCCGTCTTTGCAGGATCGTCTGAATAGACAGTCTTATCCTCTCTCCTGCCCTGAATCAGACGCACGCACTGTCCATCCAGAAGATCTATCGCAGGAATAACTAACATCTTATCTCTGCAAAGTTCTTCAGGATCCTCAGTCCCATATCCTGACTCTTTTCAGGATGAAATTGTATCCCGAAGACGTTGTCCCCGCCGGCTACGGACGTGTAGTCTATCTCATAATCCGTAGTTGCTATAGTGTCCTCGTTCTTCTGGGTATCAACGTAATACGAGTGCACAAAATAGAAGAAGGAACCGTCGGGCACGCCCTCTAATAGGGGAGTTTCTCTTTTGATATGAATCTGATTCCACCCTATCTGCGGCACCCTCTGTGAATCTGGAAAGAGCCTTACCCTCCCCGGCAAAACATCCAAGCCCTGGTGAATTCCCTTCTCCTGGCTCTCCGAAAAGAGCAGTTGAAGTCCCAGACATATCCCCAGAAACGGAATGCCGCTTTCTATAGAATCCACAATAGGGCCTATCAATCCCGCCCTCTTTAGATTTTTCACAGCGTCGCCGAAGGCCCCCACGCCGGGTAGAACCAACTTAGACGCCCTTTCGATATCCTCTGGGTCGCTGGTTATCAAAGCTTCGCAGCCGACCCTCTCAAACGCCTTCTGGACGCTCCTCAGATTGCCCATGCCGTAATCTACGATTGTTAGCATATCGCTTGAATTCAGCTTGAAAGTGTTAGGTCAGGTGCAATTGAAATCTTCATTTGCGTGGTGAATCCGGTGTGTTCAGACAAAGAACTCCTCGTTATGGGGACGCACATCAATCTCAAGAGTCCAAGCCTTCCTATCCTGTTGCACGAGATCCCAATAGGCATCTGCTACGGCGTCGGTATCAAGTAAAGGGCCCTCGGCAGCAGATGAGTCCTGCGCCCGTACTGCGGGGGTATCCAGAACACCGTCTATGATAACATGAGCGACATGAATGCCTTTAGGCCATAGCTCTCGGGCGAGGGAGTCAGCCAAACCGCGCACGGCGAACTTGGCACTACTGAAAGCAAGGGCACCCGCTCTCCCCCGAATCGCTGAGGTTGCACCCGTGAAGAGTATTGTCCCGTTGCCACTTGCGAGCATGTCAGGCAGGGCTTCTTTACAGCAGAGAAAGGAGCCGTAGGCACAGACGCGCCAGGACCGTTCGAAATCTTCAGGCGTTAGTTCGAGGAAGTCCTTCCAGACCGCATTTCCAGCGTGATTTATCAGTACGTCAACCGGTCCTAACTGTTCCCGAACCTCTGCGAAACCACGCTCTACCTGGTCGGGATCTGCGATATCTGTTGGCACAGCCAAGGCGGTTACACCTGTTTGCTGCAGTTCTGTGGCCAGATTCTGAATATAGTCCGGGGATCGTGCAAACATCCCCACCTGGTATCCTTCATGCGCGAACTTCTGAACTAACGATGCTCCTAATCCAGGGCCGACCCCAGAGATAACGGTCGTCTTAGGTATCGTAACCTCTTCTTATGGGTTAATCTTCTTAGTACATCGCTAATATTAGCGATGTACTCTCTAAACTTTACTCTTCTTCGGTCAGGCGTTCTCCGGGAACTGTTCGAGCAAATAATGCTGGCGCCGAACGACTTTATCGGGATTATGGTTGGCTTTATGGGTGCCGCTGAAGTGATCTACTAACATTCCGTATTGTTACTCTTTCCCTAATTCTTGCGCCCTCAAAGTCGCCGCCTCCACCGCGCTCATGAGTGCATTTTTCAAGCTGTACTTCTCAAGGGCGTGCAGACCCGCAATCGTCGTTCCGCCCGGAGAGGTGACCCTATCTTTCAAGACGCCCGGATGCTCACCGCTTTCGATCACCATCTTGGCAGATCCCAGAACCACAGAGGCCGCTAGTCTTAAAGCCACATCCTTCGTCAAGCCCATCTTGACGCCCCCGTCCGCCAGACCGTCAATAATCGAATACACATAAGCTGGTCCGCTTGCCGAAAGTCCTGTCACGGCATCCATATACTTCTCCTCTACATATACCACATCACCAACCGCGCCCAGTATCTTGGACGCTAAATCCAGGTGTTCCTTCCTGGCATACACGCCCCCACAGAGCGCTGAGATCCCAGCCCCGATCGAAATGAGGATATTCGGCATGACCCTCACTACTGGAACCTTGCTCTTGAGCCCCTCCTCTATGAACGAAGTCCTGATTCCTGCCGCTATAGATATGACAGTCTGAGACTCATTGATATACGTTCTCAAGCTCTCCAGGACCGGTGACATGATCTGCGGCTTCATGGCCAGTATAACTATGTCGGCAGGCCGGACAGCCTCCCTGTCGTCCGATGTAGTTTTAACCCCATAGTGCTGTTTGAGCCTCTCCAACAATTCTGGTACGACATCCTTGGCTGTCACGTTCTCTTGTGGGGCCAGTTTTGCGGTTACAATTCCCGCTACAAGAGCGCTTCCCATGTTCCCTGCGCCTATGATGGCTATTTTCTTGCCATCTAACATTGCTTTATCCTTCATTATCCATTTCCTGCTATATTATATGCAGGACGATTCTATATATCCTAAAAATAGTCAAATTAACCCTTTATGTCAAAGAAAAAAAGCGAGAGGAAGAATTGGCTCTCGCTCTTTGTGAAAAAGCTCATCTTCCCGTTGATACGAAGTCGAGCCAACCGTGGCGATCCTCCACCTCTCCTGAAGTGATCGCGAAGAACTCTTCCTGAATTCTCTTGGTCATAGGGCCTCTTGTGCCGTCTCGCACCGTGATCTTATCTATAGAGCTTATGGGTGTAATTTCAGCCGCGCTTCCTGTGAAGAACACCTCATCGGCTATATAGAGAGCTTCACGCGGAATCGGTCTCTGGGTCACGCTGTATCCCAGATCCCGCGCTAAAGTAATAACCGAGTGTCTGGTGATCCCCGGGAGGATAGCTGACCCTGTGGATGGAGTATATAACACTTGGTTCTTGATCATAAATATGTTCTCTCCGCTGCCCTCGCTCACGTAGCCGAGGGAATCTAAAGCCAGGCCCTCAGCGTAGCCGTCTGCCAGGGCCTCCATCTTGATCAGCTGAGAGTTCAGATAGTTGCCACCCACCTTTGCTAAGGTCGGAAGAGTGTTCGGAGCCATGCGAGCCCACGAGGCCGTCCTTACGTTCACCCCCTTTTCGATGGCTTCCGGTCCCAGATACTTTCCCCATTCCCAGACGGCTATCACCACATCTACAGGGCAGTCAGAAGGATCCACACCCAAACTGCCGTATCCTCTGAAAGCTATGGGCCTTACGTAGCAGCCACTCAATTCATTGGCCGTTATCGTATCTAATATAGCCTCCCTTATCTGCTCCTTGGAATAGCGCAGATCCATCCTGTATATCTTCGCCGAATCGAACAGCCTATTTATATGGTCGTCCAGACGGAAGCATGCCGATCCACGCTTTGTATCGTAGCACCTCATGCCCTCAAAGACGCTGGATCCATAGTGGACCACGTGAGACAGGACGTGAATCGTAGCGTCCTTCCAGTCCACTAACTCTCCGTTGAACCATATCTTATCCGCCTCTGGGAAAGCCATCTTCTTTTCTCCTTACGTCTTTCAATCTAAGTTGAATCATCTTTTCGCCTCTCCATTCGTTCTCCTCAATTACGTAAGCCAGGCTGAGGTCCCCACCTGACGACTTCACTGTCTGCAGCATATCTTTCATGTTGAAGCCTATGCAGTCGAGCACCTTCTGATCCTGGCGAACTTTGAACTTGAGATGATCCTTTCCCACTATCTTCGGATATCCCACCACCTCAAGGTCTCTGGATACCATACGCGGTTTCATATTCTCCGGTCCAAAAGGTTCAAAACGCTTCAAGAGTCTCAAGAATTTTTCATCTATTTCGTTTAATCGTATCTCATCTTGTATCTTAAGCTGTGGAATCTTGTCCTCCGGTCTCAGCCGCTCGTCGGCCACTGACTTAAACCTTTCCCTGAACTCGTCTACTTTATCCCTTCTGACTGTCAGCCCTGCCGCCGCCTTGTGACCTCCGAATGCCTCTAAGAGGTCTCTGCATTCGCGGAGCGCCTCGAACAGGTTGAAATTGGGTATGCTCCTTCCAGATCCCTTTCCTATATCACCATCTAAAGCGATAAGTACCGTAGGGAGATAGTATTCTTCCACAACCCGAGATGCGACGATTCCTATGACACCTTGATGCCAGTTGTCGGAAGCCAACACGAGGGCAGGGTCATTTCTGGTATCAGCCGTCCTTTGAACCATCTCCAGTGCCTCGTCCTTCGTCATTTCATCTAACTCTCTGCGCCTTCTGTTCTCCACCTCCAGTTTATCGGCTATGTACCGAGCCAGACCCTCATCCGCTGTCGTCAGCATCTCCACTGCCTTCATGGCGTTGTCTATCCGCCCTGCGGCGTTGATCCTCGGAGCTAATCCGAATACTACCTGACCCGTACTTATAGTCTTCCCCTTCAATCTTGCTGTATCTATTAGGGCCCTTATCCCCGGATTGGAGGTGTTGTTTATCTTCTCGAAGCCGAGCTTTGTCAAAATTCTGTTCTCATCTATCAAAGGCACAATATCGGCTGCGCAACCCAAAGCCACCAGATCCAAGTTCTCGTAAAGTACGTCGGAGTCGAAGTTCCCCTCCTTAAAGAGGGCCTGTAGGAGTTTAAACGCCACAGCCGCTCCAGAAAGCTCCTCAAACGGATAGGAGCAGTCCGCCCTTTTAGGGTCTAATACTGCAAGGGCTTGGGGAAGAACCCCTGAGGGCTCGTGGTGATCGGTTATTATCAGATCTATCCCCAAGTTTTTGGCCAAAGCCGCCTCATCTATGGCCGTGATTCCACAGTCTACCGACACGATCACTGCGGCTCCACTGTCTTTTGCCTCCTTTATCCCTTTAGCGGAGATTCCGTAGCCCTCATCGAACCTATCCGGCACGTAAAACGATACATCTGCACCTATCTTTTCGAGCGCTCTGATCATAGTTGCCGCCCCTGTCACACCGTCTACATCGTAATCCCCGTGAATCACAATCCCTTGGCCTTTTCTGACAGCGCAGTGGAGCCTTTCGGCCGCAACATCCATATCCGCCATTAAGAAAGGGTCGTACATATCGTCCAAGGAGGGTTTCAAAAACCTCCTTGCCGACTCGAGATCTTCGACCTGCCTGTTTATTAATAGCCTTGCCACTACTTCCGGCACGTTCAGCTCGCAGGAAAGGGCACAGACCAACTTTTCATCCGGCCTGTCCACAAATACCCAGTTGTGTTTCATAGCGATTCCCTCTTTAGAACCTATGAGAGTAGTTTATAGTGATACTCGTCGGTGAGGTCTCAATGTTCTTGCGTCTGGAACTTTTCGCTTTGCCCTTGCTCGCACTTACGCTCAGGGTATTGTCAGTGCTTGGAGTGTAGTTCAGACTCATCCTGATACTGCTGTTGACCCTTTCATTGTCCAGTTCCCTTATTCCTCTGATGTTCTTCCAGTTTGTGCTTACTACCTGGCTGAAGCCAGATCCAAAGGACAGCCAGGACGCGGTAGAATAGCTCGCATTAAGGCTGAAATTCCTCCGTCTTCCGTCCCTCGTCACCAACTGCTCGCCAGTCTCGAATAGGTTCCCGAAATCGTTAATACTTAAGTTATAGCTTCCCGATAATCCGATTCCCCCGAATCTTGGCAGCTTGACGGAATGGTTCATCGACCACGACCTGCTGACGTTGCTTTTGGGGGTCGTCACATTAAAGAATCTTTCGTCAAAGTCAAATTCGTGGTAGCTAGCTGTCAGTGAATAGCTGTGACGCAGGCTAAAGCCCTCAAATAGCTGGTAGCTTGTTGCGGCTGACAGACTGTAATTTCTCAACCATTTGTTGTTAGCCGACCTTTTGGAGTTCAAACGCACGTTGTGGTTTTGACCCGTGCTCAGATTCAAATTCAGATTGAAGCTATCGTATGAACCGTTGTACAACAGGGAAACGCGGCTCGTAAAATCGTCCCTATCGTTTATCTCAGCCTCGGGAGTATCCTTGCTCGCTCTTCCGACTACTCCCCTAAACGTCAAGCGGTGATCCTCGTTCAACGTGAAATTAAATGACGCATTCAAGTCAACGTCCGACTCGCTCTTGTCCAACGCATCCCGGCGATTCTTTCCATCTACGATCGTTTTGCTCGGAAGCGTGGCAGACTCTGAAGACGAGTAGCCCACACTTAAGCTCATGCGCACCTTCTCTGATAGACTTGTAGTCAGCGAGCTCTTCCAGCTTAAACGTGTGGACTTCCTATCCGTCCCCCACTTGGAGGAAGTGGTATCATCGCTTGCAGTATCTGTCCCTCGGGATTCGTTGTATCCTAAGCTGTTATTTAAAGTGAGGTCATCCTTCTTGAAGTTGATACTCCCACTTAAATTCCTGGTTCTGGTGAATCTATTTTCCAGGCGTGTGGGATCGTCTCTGCGCCGGTAATCCCTATCTGATCTGCTTTCGTTGTAGCTCAGGGAGGTGTTTGTATGACTTCCTATGCGATTCCCAAGGCTCCCTCTTAAGCTGGTATTCAGATGCCCCCTCACTGATGTATTTCCTGACCTGCTATAAGTAAAGGAAGGGGTTAAGCCATCTATCAACTTGGGACTTACAGACGTATTGAAACTGTAGCTTAGACCGGATGCTCCCTGGCCGAAAGTCCTGTTGAACGACCGGCTCGAAGATTGTCTTAAGGAAAACGATTTAAAGGCCCCCGATGAGAAGGGCCTATACGATAGTGTGACACCAACCCTCTGGTTTACAAGGGGTTCTTTGGCCCTGGAGAAGTTGTCCGAGCTTCTGCTGAGGCTCCCGTTAATGCCCACAGACGACTTTGATGAGAGTGGATAGTTGACAGACCATCTCCCGCTGCTGCTGTCTCTCCATCTATTTCCGTTCTGAGTCTTTGTCAGAGTCGATCTGAAGGAACTGTTCGCTGAAATCCTGATCTTGGAATCTGTTCCTTCCCGACCTGTGTCTATCGTATAGTTCAATCCACTGAAACTGTGTGACCAAGTAAAACGGTCGCTGTTCTGTGTGAAGCCTAGTTTATATCCTATGCTGTGTGCAGGTTCTGCTTCAAAGAGACACAGCAACACTGTAACAGTAGACAGTAGACAGTAGCGGTTGAATATCAAATGAAATCGGTGCAACTAATTTGATCTTTGTTTAGAGTATTAGTAGATTAAGTTGAGTTGATTGTCTTAACTTTAATCTACGGAGTCCTATGGACAAAGAGAGATTGGCCGTATTAAGACAAGAAGTCAACGAGATGTATTTTAAGAAAGAAATGTCAAAGCGAGAAGTTATCAAACAAGCGAGAGTTTCCAATGATTTCGTTACGGCTTGGACTAAATCTCTGGATCAGGATTTTGCCATGGATAATCGGGGTTGGCCAAAAGGAAAAAGGCGAAAATTGGCTAAAGTTGACGAACAGAGAATCAAAGAGATTTACCATAGCTTAGAGGACGATCCTTATCAGTTCTATTCAGGAGCCACTGTTATTGAACAAGAATGGAGGAATCGATATTCTAGCACCCCTCCTCCGTCGTTGCCGACTATCGGCAGAATGCTTTCAGATTTAGGACTTTCCCAGAGAAGGAAGAAAGGTAAAAACAAGGGTGCATCTCGTTATCTTTGTTATCCAGAGTATACCATTTACTATCTTTTAGGAGGCAGAGTCCTAGAATCAGACTTTATTGGTAAAAAGTATCTTACCGGCAGAACTGAGCCGGTCAACTTCGTTGGATTTTCCTTTAAGAAAGAGCCTAAGTTAAGGTATTTTCGGCGGGTTGACGGTCAAACAGCAACTAACTTTATCGAGAAGTGTCAGTCTTTCTTTGACAGGTTTGAAAAACCAGATTTCGTTAAGGTGGACAATTGCTCGGCGACTATTGGCAGTGTTTCAGGTAAAAGGAATGTCAGCAAAGCAATGCAGTTTCTCTTGAAAAATCAAGTGATTCCGATATTTGCCGTTCCCAGAAGGCCCTTTTCTCAAGCATCTATAGAAGGCAACAATTCTGTATTTTCAAGGAAGTTCTGGAACAGAATTCAGTTCAAAAGCTTACAAGAAGTTGATCAGAAGTTAGAATGGTTTAATCTTTCATCACAGAGATACACCGGCTACCGTCCACCTAAGCAAGAGAAGTCAAACGAGAAAGATTTCATTCCCAAGACCTATTTTATCAGACAAGTCAAACAGGACACAGAACAGACAGATAAAGCCTTTATCGATGTCCTAAATGAGAAAGTATCTCTTCCCTCCTCTTACACCAACTACTTTGTCCTGGCTGAATGGAACCTAAAAGAAGAACAATTATACATCCATTTTGAAAAAGAACAGAAACCAAAGATTGTCGAAAACCTATCATTCAAGATCAATCAAAGATCGAAAGAGAAGTGCACCGATTTCATTTGATAAATAACCAGTAGACAGTAGTCAGTAGACAGGTCCCCTACCCCTGGTCCGATCAGGCGTGGGGGCGCCGCCTCTCCTGTTTGTAGGTTGCCCACTGACTTTAAGTGCGCTGATGTTCCGATTTTCGATTGCAAAACCCTCATACTAGAACATTCCGCTTTTCCCCCGCTTAAACTGATTCTCGTTCCATCCTATACGCACTTGCCGGACGATATCCGCTGCGTACTAATGAGAGTTAGTAACTTCTTTAAGAGCGTAACTCAGCCTAGCGAACTCCTGAAGATTTAGGCTCTCCGGTCGTCTTTTTAAATCTATCTGTGAAATCTGAGATACCTTCAATAGTTTATCTTCTGACAGTCTTTTGCAGGATACTGGGATAGAATTCTTCAGCATCTTTCTCCTCTGTCCGAACGTTTTTCTCACCACATCCCAAAAGAATTCCTCATCTTGTACATCCACCGCCTGACTACCTAAAAACTCCAATCTGACCACACTGGAATCTACCTTAGGTCTTGGCCTGAACGATCCCTTGCTCACATTGAAAAGCAACTTGGGTAAGGTCCACATTCTCACAGCTACTGATAGTATTCCGTAGGCCTTATCCCCGACAGGCGCTATCATGCGTCTGGCCACTTCCTTCTGAACCATTAGAACCGCCGTCTTAACAAGATTTCGATTCTCTATCAACTTGAAGAGCAGGGGGCTTGTGATATTATAGGGCAGATTCCCGACTACAACTGCCCCCTTGCAGCCGAAGCGCGTCAATACCTCATGTAGATCTAGAGTCAAAATATCCGTCTCTAGAAGCGCAAAACTTTCTCTGTCTGCGAACGTCTTCTTCAACTGATCGCACAAGGATCCATCTACCTCCACACCCACCACGATACCACCCTTTTCCACCAGAAACCCTGTCAGCGCTCCTTTCCCAGGTCCCACCTCTATCACCAGATCATCTGACGACACCCCTACCGATTCCACAATCCTTTCGGCGGTGCTGCGATTTACCAGAAAGTGCTGACCTAATCTCTTCTTAGGGCGGAAAGCTACGGTCATCCTCCGTCATCCTCCAGTCCGAAGAGTCTTAACGCGTTATCTGTCGTTTTCCTTGCCACCTCCTCAAAGCTCAAGTCCATCTTGCGGGAGAGTTTCTCTGCTACATAGAGGACGGACGAGGGCTCATTTCTTTCTCCTCTGATTCGCGATGGCGACTGATAGGGGCAGTCCGTCTCTAAAAGGACCCTGTCAAAGGGCATTCCCGTCGCTACTTTCAAAGCCTTCGACTTTCTGTAAGTAATTGCTCCTCCGAACGAGGCGTAGAAATTCATCTCCACACCTCTTAATGCCATATCCAGACTCCCCGAAAAACAGTGGAGCACTCCTCCGACCTCAGATGTACCCTCCTCCTTTAATATCGTCATCACCTCCCAATCAGCGTTCCTGTTGTGGACGATTAGGGGGAGTCCCAGATCCCTGGCAAGATGGATCTGTATCTTGAACATATCTATTTGCATGTCTCTCGAGGAGTATTCTCTAAAAAAATCTAGTCCTATCTCTCCTAAAGCCACAACCTTATTGTGGCTTGCTATCTCTCTCAGGCTCTCTATAAAGTTCTCCTTTGCGTACTGCGCATTATGAGGATGCACTCCCACAGTGGCATACACGTTCTCATAATTCTCAGATATCTCTATCGTCTTTTTACTCGACTCAACATCCGTCCCGATGGATATTATTATCCCCACTTTCGCATCCAACGCCCGTTTTATAACCTCGTCCCTGTCCTGGTCAAATTGGGGATAGTCTAAATGGGCATGAGTATCGATCAACAATAAATGTTCCCCGTAAGTTCCTAGGACACCTTAGCCCCTGGCGCGATCTCCCCATCCACAGTCACCAGCTTAAGCTCACCTTCGCTCTGAGCCGCCAGGAGCATTCCTTCGGACGTTACTCCTCTGATCCTTGCGGGCTTTAAGTTTACAACTACAACGATATTCTTTCCGACCAATTCATCGGGTGAGTAATACTCGGCGATCCCTGCGACTAACTGTCTCTCTTGTCCTCCCAGCTCAATTTGGAGCTTTAGGAGCTTATCCGCTCCCTCGACTTTCTCCGCCGACTCGATCTTTGCCACCTTCAAATCCACTCTCCCAAACTCGGAAATATCTATAGTTCCACTCTCCTCTTCCTTGACATCTGGCATCTCTTTCTTCTTGTCTATCTTGGGAAATATTGCCTCACCTTTTTTCACCTTGACACCCGACCTTATTCCTCCCCATATTCTCAGGCTATCTATCTTCACATCCGAAATATCCTCGTCCATCCCAAGTTGATGCCATATCGTCGCACAGCGCTCTGGCATGACCGGATGCAGTAGCACAGCTATGTATCTTATCGACTCTAAAAGGTCGTACAGGACGGCTTTTAGTTCCGCCTTTTTACCGGCATCCCTGGCTAGCCTGAAGGGCGCCTTAATCTCGATGAACCTGTTCGCCTCTCTAACTAACTCCCATATCCGGTCCAGCATAGAATTCAATCTGAGCCACCTTAAATCTTTCTCCGCGCCATCCACCACAGCCTTTGCCTTCTCCATAAGGCTGCTATCCCAACGCTTCCCGGCCTCTGGAACTATACCGTCCAGATACCTTTCCACCATTGCCAACGTTCTGCTCACCAGATTGCCCAGATCGTTAGCCAGGTCGAAATTGTACCTGTCCACAAAACGATCGGATGAAAAATCTCCGTCCTGACCGAACGAGATCTCTCTTATCAGGAAGTACCTCAAAGCATCTGCTCCGAATTGGTCCGCCATTTCTAAAGGGTCTATCACTCTCCCCAAGCTCTTGCTCAACTTTTCCCCCTCGAAATTAACAAAACCGTGTCCGAAGATGCTCTTGGGGAGTTCTATCCCTGCGGACATCAACATAGCGGGCCATATTACACAGTGGAATCTCGTAATATCCTTCCCGATAATATGGACATCTGCAGGCCAGTACTTTTTGAAAAGACCGTCTTTCTCTTCCCTGTAGTCTAAAGCCGAGATATAATTTATCAGCGCTTCGGGCCAGACGTACACTACGTGCGACTCATCTATGGGGAACGGGATACCCCAATCTTGGGACGACCTTGAGACGCTTATGTCCTCAAGCCCTCCTTCTATCAAACTTAATATCTCGTTCTTCCTTATCTCGGGAACTATGAAATTAGGATTCTCCTGGATATGCCTTTTGATCCTGTCTGCATACTTAGAAAGAGCGAAGAAATAGTTACTCTCTTGAATCCAGGTCGGCTTTGTGCCGTGATTTGCACACTTGCCGTCCACCAGATCCTTATCCGTGTAGAACGCCTCGCACGACTCACAGTACCACCCTTCATATTCCCCTATATATATATCCCCGTTGTCGTACATCTGCTGAAATAGCCTCTGGACTACTACTTTATGCCTCTTTTGGGTGGTCCTTATAAAATCGTCGTACGAAATATTCAGCCTTTTCCATATCCTCTCGAAGATCCCAGCCATCCGGTCGCAGTACGCCTGCGGTTCCAGCCCCTCATTGAGCGCTTCCTTTTTCACATTTATACTGTGCTCATCGAGTCCCATCAAAAAATAGACGTCAGATCCAAATAGCCTTTTAAACCGGGCTATCACATCTGCGCATATTTTCTCGTAAGCCGTGCCTACGTGAGGCGTGCTGTTAGTATAGTCTATAGCTGCTGTTATGTAGAACTTATCTTTCATAAAACTTATGCAAAGGGACTGACGGTTTCAAACTGTCAGTCCCCCTTGCGTATCCTCCTTGTTTACATCAAGTTTTTGATCACCTCTTAGCGTTTATCTAAGATCTAAAAGTCCTGGCGGCTTTATTGTTCGTCAAGTTCAAAGGACACCTCATCTTCAAACTCTCCATTTTCCCTCTCTTCTACTTGCGCTTTAGGTATGCGGCTTTATCCTTCCTGAGGAGGCTCTGGCGTTTGAGCAACTTCTGTTTGGGTCAGCAATTTTCGATAGACCGAAGCTGCAGCAATCAATGTCGTTGGGATAGTTGCGAACAGACCAATTAACAATGCGAGTGCACCCAGTAAATTGATAGCTCCAAGTAATAACCCCAGGAGAAACAAATCCCACTTGACACCCTTTGTGATTGCAGAGCTTCTTTTTAGAGCTTCGATTGGTCCTACTCCCTCGTCAACAATAAAATAGCTATAGAAATAAAACTTGATGTTCCAGATAATACCAGGGATAATTAGCAAAATTGTCCCTCCAAGAATAATCAGCCCACAAAGAATTGAACCGAATAGAAACTTAAAAAATAAGGGGGAACAAGAGAAAAGATCAGCAAATTTACCCCTTTCTCCATCGCAAAATCTCAGGCTAATTCTGATTAATCCCATTGTTATTACCAACTGTAAAACCAAAAATGGGACCGTAATGATGGTGGATAAAAAAGGGCTTTCTTCTCCTACCAATGCTTGGATAATTCCAGGAGCAAAACAAATCAATCCCACAACTATAAAAAGACCGATGAAAAAACCAAGATTGCTTTTCATCGTGGTCCATCCAAACCGTACTGCCTCGCCCTTAGAAAACTTTTCTGTCGACATATTTTATTCTCCTGCTTGACATTTTGCCGCAGCACTTTCTTTATTTAACTACCAAAGAAACTTTTTCCAAAGGCTCCTTTGCAGGGGACTCTACCTCCTGCAGCGGCAAGAGTTGCTCAGTTCCATTCTCACTCCTTACACAGACACTGTCCTTGAAGATATTGTAAGAGCACTCCTGGCACTTTCCGTGAACCGTATTCACTGTCGTTCCCATCCTTGGGAATCTCTGCTTGGCTTCTGTGTAGAATCCCAATTCGTATAGAAGACAGCATTTAAGCCTTCCACAACATCATAGGAGTTTGTTAAGACTGGAAGATAGATTTTGCTCTCTGGCGTATTGAGATGAGATAGGTTCAAACTCCCTCATAAAAGAGGAACAACACAGCCTCCTGCCGCACATACCGTACCCGTCTACCCTCTGGACGTGATCCCTTACGCCTATCTGTCTCATTTCAATTCTGGTCTTATATACCGATGCCAGATCTTTGACCAAGTCTCTGAAGTCTACTCTATTTTCCGCTGTAAAGAAGAAACACAGTTTGCTTCTATCGAACTGGTACTCCGCGTCGATCAAATCCATTTCCAAGCGACGCTCCATAGCCCTTACCTTGCAATCAGAAAGAGCATCTTCCTCTTTTTTTGTCTTTTCTTCAAGCTGAGCGATCTCATCCTCTTAGGCCTTCCTCAGTATCCTCTTTGGCTTTTCAGGTCTGTTCCGGAGAATACTAACGGGGTAGGCCACTCTTCCGAGACCTTGGCCTCTGTCGGCCTCAACTATTACAAAATCGCCCTGCTCAAGCTCCAATCCGCTCGGACTTGAGAACATCTCCTTCCGTTTAGGTTTGAACTCTATCTCATATATATCTAACATCTTATACCTTTTGTTTCCATGCTTTTGGCTGTATCCACAACTATGCGGTCTTAGCTGCACTATCCCTAATCTCTTTATAGAGCGACAGCATAATTAGCTGTAGATTGACATTACGCGACATCATTTCAAAAGATGCTTCGATCTTGGCAGCGAGTCTTTCTAAAAGGTTCATTTGGAGAACTCTCGAAAGGTTTTCTAAATCTTCTAAGCGCCCCAAATTAGTCACTCTATCGTTTAAGCCCTCACTGTAGAGAAAGATATCCTTTAGCCAGATCAGCATCATCTTTAGGGTTCGCTGCACATTCTCCCGTGCCCCTCTTACCGCAGAATTTTCTATTATGTTCAGAATCTTCAGCTCATCTTTCAGAATGGAGGCGCTTATAAAGTCAAGAGCGGCATTCAGTTCCTCATCTAGATTCCCGGACGCCCACTGGTTTGCCCTTGTCAAGCTACCATCTGCTATGGAAGAGACCAACCTTGCCTGTTTCTGGTCGAGGCCCATCTTTTCTATCAACCCTTTTTCAACTTCTCCATCCCTGAGCAGCTCTAGGTTTAACTTCTGGCATCTGGAAAGGACAGCAGGCAGCATCGAGTCGGGCTTCGACGTGGTTAAGATCAAGAGAGCATCCGTTCGCGGCTCCTCTAAAGTCTTCAGAAGGGCGCTTGCGGCCTCTGCCTTCATCTTGTCCGCCTCTAATATGACAATCACCTTCTTTTTCCCCTCAAACGCACCGTAGTTTATGTCCCTTTCTACCTGTCTGACTCTATCTATCGACACAGAGGGGTTTCCACCCTGTTCTCCCATAAGGTAGGGGTCTTGAGTCATACTCAAAAGAGCTTTTCTCTCGTCCTCAGTATCCTTATCGGACGTTAAAGGCAGGATGAATTTCACATCAGGGTGATTAAGTGATGCAACCTTCCTGCACGATCTACACTCGTCGCACGCATCCGAATGTAGAGTCTCACAATTTACAGCCTTGGCAAGCTCAAACGCTAAAGCCCTCTTCCCCACACCCTCAGATCCGCAGAAAAGGAGAGCGTGCGCAAGCCTTTTCTCCTCCAGCGCGCTCTTTAGGATCTTTTTTACTCTGTCCTGGCCGATGACGTTATCAAAAGACATCTTATTTCAATTTGCCTTTTAGGTCCTGAAACATTATCAAGATAATGACAAAAGCTTAATATTGTCAAGATGTTTTGCTCAAGTTCCGCTATTATCCTGATCGAAAAACTCTATTAACTTAGCGATAGTATCCTTCATCTTGCCTCTGTGCACTATCATATCTAAGAATCCGTGTTCAAGCACAGACTCCGACAACTGGAATCCCTCTGGCAGTTCCTCTATATTCAGCGACTGCATGATAACCCTCGGCCCTGCAAAGCCTATAAGGGACTTGGGTTCGGCTATTATGATGTCTCCGAGCATTCCGAAGCTTGCCGACACGCCTCCTGTCGTCGGATTTGTCAATAGGGAAATGTAGGGTATCCCTTCGTCAGACAACTGATGCAGTTTGGCACACACCTTGGCCATCTGCATAAGCGCAAGAGCGCTCTCCTGCATCCTTGCTCCACCAGATTGACATACGATAATCAACGGTATTTTCTCCACCTTAGCCCTATCTATCAGCCTTGCCAACTTCTCCCCCATAGCAGAATCCAGACTCCCCATTATGAACCGCTGATCTAAAACTCCTAAAGCCGTCTTATTGCCCTCTATTGTTCCTATCCCCGTCCTCACAGCGGCCTTTAGACCAGTTTTTTCTCTTCCGTCCTTGATCCTGTCGGTGTAGCGCTTATTATCTTTGAACTTCAAAGGGTCTGCAGATCCTACCTCCGAGTTAATGTCCTCAAAACTTCCTTCATCCATCAAAAGCTCTACGTAGACCTCGTGACCCGCCTGAAAGTGATAATTGCACTGCGGACAGACCCAGAACCCTTTCTCAAGGTCTTTTCTATAGATCGTATTTTCACACCCGTCGCACTTAATCCATATATCCTCGGGTATCCCCCTCTTTATCCTTGTCTTAATCCCCTTTTTTATCTTATCGAACCAGTTCATATTTCTCCTTTAGTTGATCTGCTATACGCAATCTACTAGCCCCGTTAGAAAGTCCGACATCTTCTGTTTAAATCTTTCAGAAACCGCTATAACTCCGGAATGATCCAGACTGTCTGGGCGATTTCCAAAGGTCAGATTAGATATGAAAGAGACGCCTAGGACGTCCATACTCTGTTCTTTTGCCGCTTTAACCTCAGGTATAGTGGACATCGTCACAGCGTCAACCCCTATCCGTCTTGCCATCTCCAGTTCAGCTGGTGTCTCATAAGAAGGGCCCAACATGCCCAGAAGGACACCTTCCTTTAGCGAGATCCCGTGCCTTTGTGCCGCTTGGTATGCCCTCTTTCGAAGTTTCATCGAGCAGTAGCTTTCCCCTCCCGAACTGAGGAAACTTAGCCTTCTCCTTTCCAGCATAAACGTCCCCACGTGATCTGAGATAAGCATAAGATCACCTACGCGAAACGCTTTGTTTATCCCACCTGAAGCGTTCGTAACTACAAGGTTCTTCACACCCAAAGTCCCTATTGCTCTGATCGGGAAAGTCACCTCGTCCCAGTCGAGACCCTCATAGAGGTGCGCCCTCCCCGACATAACTAGGCACCTTTTACCCGAAACTGAACCCAGGTACAACATCCCTTCGTGGCCCTGGACACGGCAGTTCCAAAAATGAGGGATCTTGCTGTACGAAATGGAAAGATCGAACTTGAAAGACTCCGCAAAGACTCTCCATCCTGATCCCAACACAACCCCGGTTTTCGCCCCCGTAAAGCCCTGTCCCCTGAGGAATTCGGAGGTTTCTATAACAGTGTCTATGGTACTTTTACTCAAATAAACTTCACCATCACCAGAGAGTCTTCGACAGGATTCCTGTAATAGTTGTCCCTTATTGCAACTCCCGCGAAGCCGTATTTATTATAAAGAGAAGTAGCTTTATCGTTGGACATCCTCACCTCTAAAGTCACCATCTTGGATCCCTCTTTTTGTACCCTTTCTAAGATCCACTCTAAAAGGGCACTGCCAAGACCCTTTCCCCTTTTGTCTCTTGCGACAGCGAAATTTGCCAGGTGAAATTCATCGTTTACGAAGAGGCCCGCAGCGTACGCCGCGATGTTCCTGTTGAACGTTCCCACAACAGCCAACACGTTCTTATCTTTTAACAACAGTTTAAAATCGTCTTCCCTCCAGGGACTTCCGAAGGAATCCATTTCAATAACCATAATCTCATCTATATGCTTTTTCCCCATCGGGATAATCTTGAAAACCTCAAAACCCAACTTACTTTCATCTTGACGATCAGATTTGGTGGCGGCATCAGACATGCAGATTTCACCTCTATCCTAAAGCGTGGGCACCTAAATAAGTAGTGAGTAGACAGGCCCCCTCCTGCCGTCCCTCAGACCGCCTCTCTCTTAATGCTGTCGATACCTTATATCTCTATAGTCTTGTCGCGACTATTTTGACAAATCCTTAGATACCCAATTGGGTCTCCGATTTCCTCAGATAAACAGGCTGAACGCTGTAAAGATCAGTTACCTCTTCTGCTTCAAGCTTTTCAAGACCCAATCTTGCCACCGCGCCCGCAGAGGGCGTGAAAAGCTCCTTCGGAGCAAAATGGGCATCTTTCCCCAACGCCGAGACGATCTCATCCCTGTAGAGCATTGCTCCGTTTCCCAAAAATACCGTGGGCCTCTCAATACGCTTCAACATATTGTCAGGGGAAACCACAATAGGCTCCCACAACCTCCTCAGACTCCCATTGGGGGCTTCGTAAAGACAGGCATAGACCTCCTTCTTCCTCGCATCCAGAGTCGGGCACACGTGGTAGCTCGAGAAAGGTACCCTCCACGCAAAAGCGTCCAGAGTCGAAACAGCCACAAGTGGACATCCGCACCCAAAACATAGCCCCTTAGCCACGCTCAGACCTATCCTCAAGCCTGTAAAAGACCCTGGTCCTATAGAGATAGCTATCCCATTCAGTTCGCCTGCAGATATATCTCCATCCTTCAAAACAGACTCTATCATCAAAGCCAATCTCTCCGCGTGAGTCGTCCCTGAGTCCAACGTACGCTCTGCGATCAACCTCGACTCATCCAGAAGAGCCACACTGCAAATGGGTGTCGCTGTCTCAATTGCCAGTACTATCACGACTTTTCCTCTGAATTTAAGTATCGGGTCAAAATAGTCTGGACAAGATTATAGAGATCCAAAATAGTACACAGCATACAAGGGAGTAAGGCACCCTGTCTACTAACGTTGGACCCATACCCAAATGGCCAAAGCAGTGCGAGGCCATTGCCGTCAGGGCCAAGGAGCGAAGCGACGTAGCGGGTATGGAGTTGTTAAATGTAGGTTCATAGTTTTAGCATCGTAGTTTCAAGATTTTAAAGGCTCCCATTCGTCTCTCAATAGGCCATATAAATACATATCGTATCTCTGTCCATCACGTTCTACAAACTTCCTAAATACCCCTTCTTTCTGAAAACCTACTTTTTCATATAGGGCAATTGCACGAGGGTTATATTCAAAGACCGTTAATTGAAGTCTGTAGAGATTTAATTCGTTGAAGGCATATTGAATGATAAGGTATGTGGCTTCTGTACCATAGCCTTTGCCCCAATTATCCGGTTCGCCAATGCCAATTCCCAAATAGGCCACGCGATTAGGCCACGCGATGCCCGTTATCCCGGTAACTCCTATGAGTTCGTCTTGGTTGTGCAGTCTTATGGCAAACGTAAGTTCACGGTCAGTCTTTCCTGCCTCATCAATCCACTCATTGAGACTTACTTCGCTGCGCTCAATCAATGGATTTGAATTCCATAATCGCAAAAAGCGTGTATCTTCTCTCCATTTAAGAATAGTAGGTACATCACTTTTTCTTAAACCTGTCAGTCTGATGTTCTCTCCAGCCAACAGATTTTCTTGAATTACCATTACATTGCACTCCTAAACATCAATATCAATAATGAACTTTCATTTAACTGTAGATATGCGACAAGTTTTGTCGAGCTACTTATAGGGATATCAATATAGATTCTCTTCAAGTTATGTGGCTACTTCTTTCTTGACTTCATAATTAGACAGCATAGTCGGCCGAGCTATTAAAAGACCGGCTATGGTAACTCCTGCTGACAAGAGCAAAGCAGTGCACATCAGTCAGTATCTCTCTTCTTCCAGAAAGTATATCCGTACAAGATTCGGTTATAGCAGCGTCATCTGGCTCTTATCGTCTACCGCCCTATTTTTCCCGAAGTGCCTGTAAGCCAGAAGCGTAGCCTTTCTTCCTCTTGGGGTCCGTTCTAAGTAACCTTCCTGAATCAGATAGGGTTCATATACCTCCTCAATCGTGTCCGGCTCCTCGCCCACAGCGGCCGCTAGATTCGTCAGACCTGTGGGTCCGCCCTCAAACTTGTCTATCAAGGCTAAAAGGATCTTCTTGTCCATCTCATCCAACCCCTCCTCGTCCACGTTCAGCATTATCAAAGCCTCATTTGCCACATCCAGGTTTATAACCCCATCCGCCTTTACCTCGGCAAAATCCCTTATTCTTCTCAACAGTCTGTTTACCACCCTTGCAGTTCCTCTGGATCTCTTTGCGATCTCTTCTGCTCCTTCATCATCTATCTTGACGTCCAATATCCTCGCAGATCTCTTGGCGATCCGAATCAACTCATCCACGCTGTAGAAATTCACTCGCTCCATGATCCCGAACCGGGACCTTAAAGGGGAAGTCAAAAGACCTATTCTTGTCGTGGCGCCCACCATCGTGAATTTGTCCAGATTGAGCCTCACAGACCGAGCCCTCGGGCCCTGATCTATGATTATGTCTATCACAAAATCCTCCATAGCGGGATAGAGATACTCTTCCACTGCCCTGTTCAGTCTGTGGATTTCATCTATAAACAGGATATCTCCGTCGTTCAAATTTGTCAGGATTCCTGAAAGATCGAAAGGTGACTGAAAGAGTGGCCCTGAGGATGGCTTGAAGTTCACGCCCATCTCGTGTGCTATGATAGTCGCCAAGGTGGTCTTTCCCAATCCAGGGGGTCCGTGAAGCAAGATATGGTCTAGCGCTTCACCTCTTTTCTTTGCCGCTTGGATGTATACTTTTAGATTCTCCTTCACTTGCTGCTGTCCCGGGAAGTCCTCGAATCTTACGGGTCGAAGCGATTCTTCAAACTCTAAATCGTCGCCCAATGGATCTGGGGCAGTCATTCGCTCGTTCATAAGTTTTTGTGCCTCACTGAGGCTATTATCTTTTAACCTCTTCTATCTTACCTTTGCTCTATGGGTACTTCCGGGGGCACTTCCGGTCCTGATGGATAATATTGCCTTCACTGTCAAAGACTTCGTGCCATGTTTCCCTGGTCTTTTCAACCTTATCTATCTTTTTCCTTATACTACTTCGTTCCCCTTTTCTCCGTAATTTCCACTTTCACCTGATCTCAGTTCTGCCTCCATCAGAGTGCTTTATGACTTCGTCAGGCTTCCACGATGCCATTTAGGTTTGTCTCAGCACCCCTTTGATGATCTGTTGCGCAGAAAGCCCGTTTCCACTTTTTTTTATCATCTTTGCCACAGCGCGCCTTGCCTCTATATCATCCATCCCCAGTGTCCTAAGAGCCAACAGAGCCTCCTGTTCAGGGCCTATTTCACCCTCAGCGTCTGAAAGAATCGGCGCTTCGATTCCAAAATCAATCTTTCCGAACCTCTCTTTCAACTCCATAATAAGCCTTTGTCCCATCTTCTTCCCCACACCCTGAATAGAGGTGATAGCCCGGATATCTTCTCCTGCCACGGCCATCTTGAAATCCCCAACGGACATTCCGGACAGAACAGTCTGAGCTAACCTGGGACCGACTCCCGACACCTTGATCAGGGTCTCGAAAAGCTCCCTTTCATCCTGATCCTTAAAACCGTAAAGTTCAAGCCCATCCGCCTTAACGTGAAGATATGTGAGGACCCTAATCTGGCTCCCGACGGCACCCAGCTTCTCGTAATACGAAAGAGATATATTCACCCGAAAGCCTACACCCTTAACATCCACCACAAGACTGGTAGGATCCTTATCAGCAAGCGTCCCCTCTAAATACGAGATCATAAGTTCAAGACTTTGAACTTACTGTCCAAAGAGTGAGCGTGACACAGAGCCACCGCTAAAGCGTCCGAGGCGTCCAGGGGTTTTGGCAGTTCCCGGAGTCCCAGGACATTCATAATCATAAACTGCACCTGCTCCTTAGACGCTCTTCCCGACCCTACGACAGCCATTTTTACCTCCCTTGGGGTATATTCTGAGATAGGCAGGTTAGAATTTACCGCTGCAAGCAAGATCACGCCCCTTGCGTGGCCCATCTTCAGCGCCGTTTTGGGATTATCTTTGTAGAACACATCCTCCACGGCAACCTCATCAGGTTTAAGCTCGACTATAACGTCCATCAGATCAGAATATATTTTGCCCAGCCTTTGTGTAAACGGAGTCTTCGAGCTTGTATGTACGCACCCGCAGCTTATGAATCTGTAGTTCTTTTCTGAGCATTCAATTATTCCGAAGCCAGTCGTCACACTACCCGGATCGATTCCCAAGATTTTCAAATCTGTCGCTCCCGATCTTTAGATAGCCCGCTCAGCCAGTGTCTTCAATTCCTCCTCATCGATGTCGAAATTCGAAAACACCCTCTGAACGTCGTCGTGTTCCTCCAGGGCATCCAGCAATCTCAAAGTCTGCTGTGCCCCTTTTCCTTCCACTTTTACGGTAGCTCGAGGACTCCTTACAAGCTCGGCGTCAGTGTAATTTACGTTCGCCTGCTCCAGTGCCTTCTTTACGGTCTCAAAGCCCTCAAACGAGGTCATAATCTCAAATGCGTCCTCGACCTCCACAATGTCATCAGCCCCTTGGTCTATGATCATCATCATTAGGTCTTCCTCGTCTTGCCCATCCTTCTCCACAACGATCAGACCTTTCTGTTCGAATCCCCAGGACACAGATCCCGTCTCTCCCAAATTTCCGTTGTGCTTGGTGAATATATGCCTTATATCTGCAACAGCTCTGTTTTTGTTGTCCGTAACCACCTCAATAATGACTGCCACGCCGCCCGGACCGTATCCCTCGTACACCACCTCCTCGTAAGACACCCCTTCAATTTCTCCTGTCCCCCGCTGGATGGCCTTCTCGATATTTGTCTGTGGCATATTGGCCTTCTTTGCCGCCTCTATCGCCGTCCTCAGTCTTGGATTCCCTGTGGGGTCTCCTCCTTCCTGACGAGCCGCTATTGTTATTTCTTTTATAAGTTTTGAGAAGGTCTTTCCCTTTTGTGCATCCTCTTTGGCTTTTTTGCGCTTTATTGTGCTCCACTTTGAGTGTCCGGACATATGCTACCCTCCTAATAGTCAAGTAGACAGTCCCCGATAGATTCAATCGGGGCAAGGGTGAACTACCTCTCCAATGCTGTCTGCTTAAGTGTGACTGGTCATAGGACAGTCACATTCTTCCAAGTAAAATTTAGTTCAAAAGTCCACTGCATGCAAGCGAAATTCCTAATATCAAATTCTGGCTTAGGGTCACTTTTTAGCTGGCGTAAGGAATACAATCTGTTTTTGCTTATTTAACCTGTTGCACAATGTAGGGATTCATCGTTTTTTCTTGTTTCTCAGCGCGGGCCTTAGCCATCACAGATTCGATAAACGGCGTCTTGGCATCAGTGCAGGCTTGGCCTTTGAAACGGTACTTATCAGCTAATTCCACCTTCAATTTGTAATACTCCTGAGCTACCTCGGTGTGAGCGCGCAAGAAGTCTCGAAACAGCAGGTGCTGCTCCCAAAAAAATCACTTGTCAATTCAACCATGTGCACATGCACACGTGCTTCCGGAGTACCCTTGGCCAAGTAGTACCTTTCAGGGATTGGGATTGAGGCACTGGTCCTTAGGAGTATACTCATAGCCGATGCTCTGAAGCGGCTCAATACACTCCCCTGCATCAGCAAGTTGAGAGACACCGACCATGATGTCGATGGTTGGCTTGGCTCCCAATCCCTGTACTGCGGTACTTCCTACGTGCTCGATCGCTGCGACTCTATGTCCGATTACGCCAAGAATTCGGCCCTTTTCCTCTTCATACAGGATTGGCCATTGGGAATGGTAGTCCGCAATTGTGATAGGGGGTCTCACGTTGCTTTCCTTCTTGAATAATTCTGGCAAAAGAAAAGCGACGCTCAGGGTAACCGAACGCCGCCTCTTTCTCCAACAACCTGAGGAAAATCTTATCCCTCCTCCTTTTGTCTTTTGGCGTCAGCTATCACCTTTTCACTTAATTCATGAGGCACTCGCTCATAGTGGGAGAACTTCCTCGTGTGGAGCCCCCTTCCTTGAGTCATCGATCTTAAAGCGGTGGAATACTTATAAAGTTCAGCAAGGGGGACCTGCCCTCTGATAGTCTGGAAATTACCGTTCGTATCCATTCCCTGAATCTTGGCCCTTCTGCTGGATAGGTCTCCCATCCCATCACCCATAAATTCCTCAGGGACTGTCACCTCTACGTCGTAGATGGGCTCCAGAAGAATCGGCTTTGCACTCATAAACGCCTCCTGGAAAGCCATTGATCCTGCCAGGGAGAACGCCAGGTCCGACGAGTCGACAGAGTGATAGGTCCCGTCGTATAGCCCTACCTTGAAATCAATTGCCGGATATCCAGCCAGAATGCCCTTTCCCATAGCCTCCACAATGCCTTTTTCCACTGAGGGAATATACTTGGCAGGGATAGCTCCGCCCCTAATTTCATTCACAAACTCAAACCCTTTGCCTCTTCCCACGGGTTCGATTCTTACATATACCTCGCCGTACTGACCCCTCCCTCCGGATTGCTTCTTATATCTGTGCTGAGCCTGAGACTTACCCGTTATAGTCTCCCGATAAGGGATCTTGGGCTCGACAAGAGTTACGTCGACTCCGAACTTCTGCTTCAGCTTGTTTATGATAACTTCCAGATGTAACTCTCCCTGTCCCAATACGATCATCTGTCTGAGCTCAGGCTCGTATTTTGCCACAAATGTCGGATCTTCCTCGTGCAGCCTGGACAGTCCAGCGCTAATCTTTTGCTCATCCCCCTTAGACTTGAGTTCCAAAGCCTCATTTATCACTGGTTCCGGAAGATCTATCTTTGGAAGGATCACAGGAGATTCCCTGTTGCAGAGGGTATCACCCGTGTGAGAGTCCTTCAACTTGACCAGTGCAATCATATCCCCCGACGTGACGTTTCCTATTTCGTTTCTATCTCGTCCGTTCAGATTATATATTTGTCCGATCCTCTCAACCACACCTTTTGAGGAATTCAACACCTCATCTCCCGATTTCAATGTCCCCGAATAGAGTCTTATTAACGACAGTTCCCCGACGTGAGGCTCAGACATGGTCTTGAACACAAGGGACGACAGTGGACTACTTTCCGAAGCTTCAAGCTCCGCATTCTCATCTGTTCCTGGCCTGGTGCCCGAAACAGTCCCAACGTCCACAGGGGAAGGCATGCAATCCGATATTATGTCCAAAAGGGCACTTGTTCCTACGTTGGTGTAAGCGTCTGTGCACAAAATAGGGAAGATACTCCTGGTGGCTATCCCCTTCCTGAGTCCCAGGATCAGCTCCTCATCCGACAGGTCAGTCCCTTCCAGATACTTTTCTAAAAGATCATCATCGCTTTCCGCCACTGCCTCGACCAACTTCTCCCGGAACTCTGAGGCCCTATCCTTCAATTCCGGAGGTATATGACCCTCTGTGACCTGTTTGCTCCCGTCTCCTGGATACGTTAAAAGCTTCATCTTAAGCACATCCACCAGACCGTTAAATCCATCTCCCGGATTTAGCGGGATCTGCAGGGGAATAGCCTCTCTTCCGAACCTATTGGAAATTGTGTCGCATGTTCCCTCAAAATTGGCATTTTCTTTGCCCATCCTATTCAGGACGATCAGGCAGCCGATTCCATAGTCTTGGGTGTACTCCCACACCTTCTCGGTCCCAACTTCGATCCCGGACACGGCATTTATCACCAGTACAGCCCCGTCCACAGCCCTGAGTGCTCCCACCACCTCACCTATAAAATCGGCATAGCCCGGCGTATCTATGATATTCAGCTTGTTCCCGTTCCGCTCACAGTGCAGCATCGACGCGCTTATCGAAATTTTCCTTTCGATCTCATCCTGGCTGTAATCCGATAGTGTTGTTCCGTCATCCACTTTGCCCAGACGATTAGACGCCCCTGCTGTGAACAGCATAGCCTCAGCAAGAGATGTCTTACCCACACTCCCGTGACCTATCAACCCCACATTCCTGATCTCTGAGCTGCCATATTCTTTCACAATGACCCCCTCCTTGCCCTTGATCCCCGCTTGAACCCCATCCCCGATTGAATCTATCAGGGACAATTGGGGATGGGGGAACTACTCTTTTTCAATCTTCGACTTAACGTAATCTATTCCCGCCTTTGAGACCTTCTTTCGCTTCGAGGCCCTATTTCCACCTTCATCCTCAGTTACGATCTCCAGGTAATACGACCCATTCTTCTTATAGTAAGTAGCAGACACAAACCCCTCAAACTCAGCGAAGAGTCCAAATTGATCCCTCTCATCCCTATCTATAGACTCCCCTACCGCTTCGTTTATCGCAAATATCTCTTCCTTTTCGTCTTCTACTTCGCCTTCCACTGTCTTGTCTTCTGTCCCGGTCCCCTCAGATTTATAGTCCTTTTCTTCTGCATCTTTGTTCTGTTTTGACGCTATTTTTTGCTTTCCTCCTGACCCTAAGATAAAGATCTTAAATCCCAAGTGTTGGATAGATCCGCCTGATATCTGTGATAGGTCCAGAGGGTCCTTACCTGGGGAAGGACCGGATTCACCGTCCGTCCATATTTCTAAGTCAGCTTCGGCTTGAGCCTTAGAATCCCAAAGGTGCGCCTTCCACGCCTTTATCGCCTCATCGAAATTAGTATACTCGCCTTCGAACTTTAGATGCTGAAGGGCTGATCCCAATTCAGTTCTATCACCTTCTGATTCGACCGCTATTTCTATGGGATCTTCGGCAAAGGTGGAAAAGGGAATAATCACAACTTTATCCCCACGGTCCCTGTCCAGGATATACTGAATAAGCGCTGCCTTCAAAGCCGGCTCAGCCTTCTTCATAGTCCCGCTTACGTCCAGTGCGATATAGTTTACCTCCCTAGAACCGGCAAGTGCGAAGGCAGGGCAAAGCAGGATATATATGACCAGCATGATGTGTCTCAAAACTATCCCCTTTTTTGTCCTCGATAGATTCACTCGGGGATTGAATAATGGAACTCCAAAATTCTCTCGAACACTAAATTAATATAAATATGCTTCAGTGTCAAGGAACTTTTCTGGTGGTAGATAACTAACTCTGCGCCGTTCTGGATAGCGTCATGAAGTGCTCGTGTTCTTTTAGTTTCATGATGAATAGTTGTTGACCATTTAGCGATAAATAGGCATATCCTCGAAGATCCTCAATAAATAGAGGTTCGGAGTTAGATAGATTATCCACAGTGGACTGCTGCTGGTTGACGAACATGTCAGACAGAGCGGGAGGCAGAGGCAGATTGCTCACCTCGTACGTAATAATCCTTGCAGCGCGGTTGCTGGTGCTACCTTCAAATTTATACTTTACATTATCACTAACCCAGTTAGCTTCAATTTGATCTTCGCTTTGGGTTATTGTCATCTCAATACCGTCAGTTGATTGCCATACACCCTTAAAATTTGGCAAATCAGGTTTTTCGGGGAAGTAGGCCTCCGCGAACGAAAGGAGAAACTTCTGTTGCTCACTCGCGGAGTTGAGCATGAGTTCCTCAGTTTTTGACTCTGTTTCTTCCTTCTCTGAAATCTCTGAAATTGCACTTCCAACGTTTGCATGCACGTCCGTCTGTTGTTTTGCTTTATCGAGTATCTGCAAAGCCTCCTCCGCGAAGCCTGCGTGTATAAGTCGCTCGGCCAAATTTGACATGGCAAGGGTATTATTAAACTCGGTTGATTTCTTAAGGAACTTAACCGCACGCATCGGCATTTCCAAAAGTGCATACGCACGCGCTATATTGTTTAACGCGGCGGCATTATCAGGAGTGAACCGCAGTAGAGTCTTGTAATGTAGCAACGTAAGTGCATCAAATTCTCGCTCACTATACGAATATGCTGCTGTGAAGTGCAAATCTGTATCATTAGGTCTGTTTTCAATGGCCTTTTCTAAGGCGATTGCCTGGAGTTCTAGATCCTGTTTTAGCTCATAAAGTGAGGCAAGACCCTCGTACAGTTTTGCCACTGCGTTGTGGGAAGTTAGTTTTCCAAGCTCGTTCATAACTTTACCGAAAGCCTCCTTATGCTCCCCACTTTTGAAAAGACAACGGGCAACTGATACTATTGTGCTTGCTCGTTTCTCCTCTTTCTGAATGTCCTGCGCTGAAATCTCATAAGCTTTGGCAGCCTTCTCAAAGTCACCGGCTTTTTCATAGCAGTGCCCTATAACGTACTGAGCAAAGGAGGATACTTCCTTCTGTTCGGCTAGGTCCTTCAGTTTACTCATAGCCGACGTATCACTGGCGTAATCGTAGCGAAGCAGAAGATGTCGTATTTCATTTCTAAGTTTCTCAACGGCGTCGGTTTCCGATTCCTGTATCTTCTTAAAGATCTCTTCTCCTTCCTTGATGTTCCGGGACGAGAAAGCAACAAACATTTTTACTCTCAACTCATCTGGTGTCTCTGATTCCAGCTTTAGAACTTCATCAGTCGTTTCTTCGGCTGGACTCTCTGCTCTAGCTTTCTCTGTCAGGTGTGTTTGCGGTTTTGATTCTTCCTGTTTGGTTTCTTGATCTTTCGACACTTCAACCTCAGTCAGTCCTCTCTTGAATTTAATCTTAGTAATCTCTGTAATTTCTTGCAGTATATTCCTTAGTTGTTCCTTAAAAGTTACAATAAAGATAAGGAGCACCACAAGAGCTAGAGGCCAAGCTGTTGCCTTAATCATTTCAGCATCCATAAAACCTCCGAATTACTCTTTTGCACGGTGACAATGAAGCCCTTCTACCCAACGCCGCTCGCAGATAACTCATTATCTCCAGATCGAGGTCCGGGATTCCTACATTAAGTCTCTGGAGTAATTGTAAAGATAATTGCTGTAATATAGAGAAATTTAGGAAACTTATCAACACTGGATAAGAATAAATGCAAAGTGATAATTACTACTGATTTGCGGACTATCATAGTGCGTACCTTCTACGCCCGACAGGCCCTATATCTCCCGCAGTTTGATCTCCTCGCTGTTAAGCTCGTACTCCACCACCCCGCTCTTTGTGTACTCTTTCTCTCTTTGCGAGCTCAAATGAAGTTTGCAAAATCCGCTTGATAGAACACGAAACATTGATTATATTGAGTTTCTAAGCGTATCTTCTTAAGGGATAGAATTAAACAGGGGTCATCTATGAAATGGAAAGCGATTCTGCAGGTGCTTCTGGGAACAGCTTTAAGCTCCCTCTTTGTCATCCTCGTGCTTCGCAAGGTGGATTTTGAGGGATTGACACAATCGCTTCAGCAAGCTGAGTATATCTATCTTACACCGGTGGTATTCCTCATTGTCATCGAGTTTTGGATAAGAGCCTATAGGTGGAAGTACATATTTGCTTCTATTAAAGATATCAAGACGCATAGACTCTTTTCAGCTACCATGATAGGTTTTGGTGCAAACAACGTTCTTCCCGCAAGATTAGGAGAGATAGTAAGAGCCTACGTCATAGCCAAGATCGAGAACGTAAGCAAAAGTGCCTCATTAGCAACGATCGTGGTGGACCGTCTCTTTGACGGACTTGCTCTTTTCTTCTTTGCTGCAATCGTTCTTCTGTCCTTCCCTTTTCCGCAATTTCTCAAAGGAGCGGGTATCGGCTTTTTTATCTTCTACGTGGCGTCTCTTTCTTTCATAACTCTCCTGGGAATAAAGAGGGAGGAGACTCTCAGGGTTGTCAGTTTCATTCTTAACATCTTCCCCCAAGCCGTTTCAGAGAGGACTATCCGATTCTTCAGGTCATTTTCGGATGGCCTGACGATCTTTGCGGACGGAAGGAGCTTCCTTATAGCCTTTCTACTTTCGCTGCTGATGTGGTTTACGGTAGCCTTGATAGCTCAGTGTGTTATTGCGGCCTTCGATTTGGATCTTCCCATCTATGCCGCACTGGTCATTACGATTATCGTCTGCCTCGGAATAGTGATTCCCTCTGGCCCGGGATTTGTGGGTACGTTCCAGTATTTCTGCATACTGAGCCTGAGACTTTTTGACATCCCCAAAGATTTAGGACTCGGATTCTCAATAGTCCTTCACGCCATCCAGATAACAGTTATAACACTTTTGGGATTGTTCTACTTCTGGAAGGAGCATCTATCTTTAAGAGACCTTGCCGACTAGAGCCAAGAGGTTGAGGAAATTTCGGCTTAATAGGCCCGCAAAAAGGTATGGAGAGATCTTTGGGGAAGAGGACTCTTGGGAAAAAAATGGAATCTCTTCCTGCTTGAAGCTATCTGAGATCAATCTAGATTCCTGTCATGATCCCACAGGTACTTCGCTCCATCGGGCGTCGTCTCCACAATGTCTTCAATCCTCAAGCCTATGCCTTGGTCTTTTATATAGATCCCCGGTTCGCAGGAGTGGCATGCTCCCTCTGGCAGCACTACGCCCTCTACGTTAGGGTGCAAGAAAGGAGGTTCGTGGCTCCTAAGGCCGCTTCCGTGTCCCGTGTGGTGGGGGAAGTATTCGCCGTATCCCGCCTCCGTGATCACCTTCCTTGCAGCGGCGTCTACCTCTTGACCTGTAGCGCCCGGCTTGTCCGCCTCCATCGCCTTCTTTTGAGCCTCGGCAACTACCTCCCATATTTCTCTTTGTTTTTGGGTCGGTTTTCCAACCGAGTAGGTGCGCGTCAGGTCAGACCAGTATCCATCTAACATACCGTGCAGTTCGATCACGACTAAGTCCGATTCTTTCACCTTCCTGTGTGTGTTGAAATACATCACGCTCCAGGCTGTACCTGTCCTTTGGCCTGTAGCTACATGCGCGAAGCCCCTCCACCTTTTGGCGCCTTCTATGTCTGCGCCCCCCAGTGTGATAGCCGATTCTACAGCTACGGCTATCTCCGCTTCAGTCATCCCCGGATGGAGTCTTTCTTTGCAGGCTAAGTTCCCCTTTGCCGTCATCTTGGCTGTCTTCCTCATTTTCTCAAGCTCATAAGGTGTCTTGGCCCCCCTCAGCTCCATTATAAGCTCGCTTCCGTCCACTAAGTGGGCGCTGGTGACCGCCAAACTTATCTCATTGTAGAAGTTGCCAACGGACGGCACGGCTATGATGCCGCAGAAGAGCGGAGTCGAGATAACCTCGAAGCTGCCCTCGTAAGCGATTCTCCCTGATGAGATGCCGTGCTTATTTGCCTCATCCCTGATGAACTCCGTGATCCGTGCTTTAGGATCGTCACCCTCCAAAGGAAAAGCGGGATAGCGTCTCACATCGTCTGCCCAGCTGTCTTCTACAAATATTTCATCTTCGTAGGACGCCATAACGCTCACGTCCCCATCCTGAGTCACGAAAGCACAGGGGTTATTTACTCCCATGCTCGGAAGATAACCGCTAAAATAGAGGATATTCTCAGGTATTCTGACCACAATTCCGTCGAGTTGCTTATCCTTCAACACCCTTTTGATTCTCTCGATCCTTTCGATATCCGCTGTGCCTGTCGCCACTTGTGGCCTCCTTTGTTTACAAGGCCTTCTCTATTAAGTCTATCCCCGATAGATTCAATGGCAGATCAATGCCTACTCTACAGTTACACTTTTTGCCAGGTTTCTGGGCTGATCCACATCGCATCCCCTCAGTACGGCTACGTGATATGCCAAAAGTTGAAGCGGAATGGCAGTCAGAAGCGGGGATAGAATCTCGTACGTCTTTGGCACGGGGATAACGTAATCGCACTCCTTTTCTATCTCAGAGTCCCCGCGGGTTGCCACCGCGATGACCCTTCCTCTTCTGGCCTTAACCTCCCTTATATTGTTCATCACCTTGCTGTAGACACTGTCCTTCGTGACTATTACAACGACCGGCATCCCGTCATTTATCAAAGCTATGGGGCCGTGCTTCATCTCCGCTGCGGGATAGCCTTCAGCATGGACGTAGGAGACCTCCTTGAGCTTTAGAGCACCCTCCAATGCCACCGGGAAATTGTACGATCGTCCCAGATAGATGGCGTACTCCCACCGATAGAATTCTGCTGCTATCTCTCTTATATATGCGTTGAGTTTAAGGATCTCCTCCACCTTTTCAGGTATCATCTCCAAAGCTGTCATTATCTCCCTTCCCTGTTCTAAAGAAAGATCTCTCATCCTTCCTAAAAAGACGGAGAGGAGAGCCAAGACCGCCACCTGGGACGTAAATGCTTTGGTAGATGCCACGCCTATTTCTGGTCCGGCGTGCAGGAATACACCTCCGTCGGTTTCCCTTGCTATGGAACTGCCCACGACATTGCAGATGCCCAGACACACAGCGCCCCTCAGTTGAGCTTCTCTCATCGCCGCTAACGTGTCGGCTGTCTCCCCCGACTGACTTATCGCAAAGGTCACTGTGTCGGGGGTAATTATCGGATTCCTGTAGCGCATCTCTGAGGCGTATTCTACATCTACAGGGCGGCGGGTCAATTCCTCTATCATATACCGTCCGACTAATGCTGCGTGCCAGGCCGTGCCGCAGGCGGTCAGGATAATTCTGTCGGCATCCCTCAGTCTCTCCTTGTTTAGTTCCAAGCCCTGCAGGTGGGCGGTCCCTTTGCTTTTGTCTATCCGCCCCCTTAGGGTATTGCTCAAGGATTCGGGCTGCTCGAATATCTCCTTGAGCATATAGTGCTCAAATCCGCCCTTTTGTATAAGGTCAAGGTCCCAATCTACCTTTTCCACCTGTGGAGAGACCACATCCTCGTAGAGTGTGGAGATATGAAACGAGTCCTCCTCAACGACCCCTATCTCTTGGTCGTTCAGATATACGACCTGATCTGTGTGTCTCAGGATAGCCGACACATCAGATGCCACTATATTCTCCCCATTTCCGATACCTATAACCAGTGGACTCCCGTTCCTTGCCACGATTATCTGTCCTGGAGATCTTGCCGATATTACGGCTATTCCGTACGTTCCCTCAACATTGTGCAGAGCAAACCGCACAGCCTCCTTGAGATCACCTTGATAGTACTTCTCTATCAGATGAGCCAGCACCTCTGTATCCGTATCGCTCGAAAATACATGTCCTTCGTCTTGAAGCAGTTTCTTGAGCGCCAAAAAGTTTTCCACGATCCCATTGTGTACTACAGCTATCTCCGCGTTACAGTCCAAATGCGGGTGAGCGTTCTTTTCCGTAGGTTCCCCGTGCGTAGCCCATCTTGTATGAGCTATCCCGTATGTGCCTGTCAATTTTCTGCCCTTTGAAAGCCTTTCCAATTCGTGGACTTTTCCTACTGCCTTAATGGTGACTATCTCACCATTTTCAGAAAGGGCAAGACCAGCTGAGTCGTAGCCTCTGTATTCCAGCCTCTTGAGACTTTCTAAAAGGACAGGCACTGACATTTCTTTCCCTATATATCCTACGATTCCGCACATTGTTTCTCCTCCTCTTTTCCCGAACGGGCAAGGCACTTCGTGCGCCCTGTCCCCGATTGAGTGCCCGATTGAGTCTATCGGGGATCGGGGACTTCTTGCCATGCTTCCCTGCCCACTGGCACACAGGTTTCCCCCACATATGTCCGCTCTTTTGTCTTTCCGTGTCTACTGACTATGGTCTACTCATTTAGATATTGGCTGCCTCCTTGGCCAATTTTACACATCTTTCTATATTGTACTCCCTGTATATGGTGATCTTCTGCGCCTCTAACGATCCTTCCGCGTGTATGGCTAAGATCTCCCCGTAGCCTCCGAAATCCGAAGCGGTCAGGTCCCTTATTAGATTGAACGCCTTCAACCTATCCTCTGTGGAGACTCCTTCCTTACCTCCTAAGTACTTATCTATGTAGCTCTTCGTCTGAGGATTGTTCATATCCTCCTCTGAGGGACCTGTTACCAGTAGCCCACCGGCTATATCCTGGACCCAGGACACTGCCTGATGGTATTCGCCTGCGAACCTGAACTTGGCTATATTGGTTACGATCGGGTCGGGAACGGCGATTTTGTCTCCAATAATCTTGTGATCTACCGCCGCCGCTTTGCTCAAAGCCCGGATCGTCTCCGTAAAGTTTATCAACCTCATTATCTTCTCTCTTATATGACTTGCTCTATCCACACCGTTGTATTCGGCTATTAAGGCTGCGGCGCCTATAAAAAGATCGCCCAGGGGAGGCTTGTAGGAGATCGCCGTGAAGCGATGAAACTTAACAAACGCTGTGGCCAAGGCACCTGCAAATTGCCAGTCTCCGTTCATAAAGACCCTGTCCCAGGGCACAAACACATCGTCGAAGATGGTCAGACTCTCTGTTAATCTGTGAGAGAAACTCACCGGATCGTGAAATGCGCTCGAAGACGTCGCTCCGAAGGAACTTGCGACCATCTTGAGTCCTTTTGCGTTGGCGGGCACAGCAAAGGCTATGGCGTAATCCTTGTCCTCCTGCGACATATTTCTGGTCGGAATCACGATAATTTCATCTACATAGGGAGCGCACGTCGTGTGAGCCTTAGCGCCTCTAACTATTATCCCTTCGTCTTTTCTTTCGACCACTCTCACGTAATAGTCGGGATGAGATTGCTGTGATGGTATCAAACTCCTGTCGCCCTTGACATCCGTCTGCGCCACAGCCAGGGAAAGGTCGTTATCCTCACAGTGCTCATGATAGGATCTTACCCTCTCTGAGTAGTCTGTCCCTAATTTTTCATCCATCTCCTTTGCGATCACAGAAAGAGCAAAAAGAGCGTCTGTGCCTATCTCCTTGATCAAAAGCACGACACCGCCAGATAGCCTGGTGCTCCTTTCGATCATCTCACGGCGGTTTAGAAGATCCTCAGCATCTCTTGGAATCTTAAAATAGCGGCTTATCAGCTCTCCAGTCTCTGGGATCTTGTAAGTCATCAGATCACTGTGTTCAGGGTCGTGCGCTAATTTAAAATCCAAAGACACGTGCTCCACACCGACACCTATGTCGGGATGTGCGGTCACATCTTGGACCTTTTCTCCTTTGAAGAAGACCTCCCGACCATCTCTTAGACCCTCTTTGTATTCCTCAGCGGACCTCAGGCCCATTTCAACCTCCTTCATTGGACTACTATTTGACTTTTGGTCAAAATATGGACTTAAGTGCAGACAATGTCAAGCTAAAAGATCTGTCCTGACAGCTGCCTCGACTAGGTAGACAGGGGCATCACCTCTGCTCACTGTTTGCTGTGTAGTACTGTGGATCTTTGTCATCTCGTCCGGACAATTTTGATGCATTACTTAGTTTCTAAAGGTTCATACTTTCCCTGATAAACTGTATGGGAATCCCCCCGAATCCTAAAAGAGTGTCGTGGAACTCCTTTAAATTGAAGTCATCACCCATCATCTTTTTATAGTCACTTCTCAACTGCATTATCTGGAGCTTGCCGATAGCGTAGCTCATAGGCTGTGTCGGACTGTACGTGTACCGTTTTACTTCAGCTATGGCGTTGACCCTTTCGAGTTTAGCTATCTCGACAAGCATAGCCACTGCCTCGTCGAAGGTCATACTCTTGTTGTGAAGCTTTACGTCTATGACGACTCTGCATCCTCGCCACAACTGATCTTTAAGTTGCAATAGCTTTCCTCGAGGGTCGCTGTAGAATCCCTGCTCGTGCATCATCTCCTCGCAGTACAACGCCCAGCCCTCGACAAAGACGTTCGTCTGGATTTGCCTTCTTACTATCGACTCGAGACGGTTCGAAAGGACAAGTTGCAGGTGATGTCCCGGATAGGCTTCGTGGAGAGCGACTAACGGAATATTGTGTGTGGAGTGACCCTTAAGCTGATCTTCCTGCTCTTGGCGCGATTTGTTCTCATCCACAGGAGTGACCCAGAAGAATCCCTTCTGTTCTTCTTCGAAGGGAGCAGGCGAGATGTAGGCTGCGTAGGGCACTGTCGTCCTTTCGAACGCAGGAGTCTCGATTATCTCCAGAAATTGATCGTCCGGTACTGTAACCAGATTCCTTTTGCCGATGAACACCAGTGCCTCCTCCATCGCCCGGACGTAAGTTATGATCAGATCGTCCTTTTGAGGATGCGAGTCTTTCATCTCCTCCAGGATTTGTTGCCAAGGTTTTGATCTATCTATCAAAGACGCTGTCTCTTCAAGCTGCTGTGTCGTCCCTTCGATTATGTCGGTGCCTATCTTAAGGAGGTCCTGGGATGTGTAGGGTAGACCGTGCTGGACTTCAAGGAGAAAGTCGAACATCTCCTCTCCGATGGCGTAATGTCCGTTTGAGACTGGCAAGAGTTCGTCTTTAAGGAAGTGGAGATAGCAGTCGAAGGCCTTGAGGGCTTTTGCATTGTTGTGAAGTATATCTTCCTTCAAATCGGGAACTTTATGTGCCTCCCTCGGTACGAACCCTCCCCAGAATCCATTCCCGGCTTCCGTCACTTCGATTGCGACCTCTGTCCAGATTCTGGGGATGTTTTCTCCTTTGATCAGGTTTTCTACTCCCTCTTCCAACAGGTGAGGAACCTCAGCTAACCTCTTTGAGACGTTTTCCATCCTATCGGATAACGGGGCATAATTCCTCAGCATCATTATGTATGTGCCGTAAAGGGCGATCTCAGGATACAGGCTGGCTTTGCGCAGATGGGATTGTATCTCTTCATCTTTACTCAATTCGGATCTGATAGCGTTCTTAAGGATTTGACAGTCTATCCTGTCCCCTTCCGATAGCGTGCCGCTATCAATCTCTTCGAGTTCAGAAAGGTAGGATCTCTGCTGCTCGGTGAAACTTGTATGGGTCTCCTCGTCGAATCTATCTAAAGTATAGTCATATTTGTGTATACCCTCGAACGTAGCAGATACAGGGCTTCTCTCCCACCAGCTTTCAATTATTTCCACTGCCAAATCACGAAATTCTATGTCCATCCTAAGTCTCCTTCGGATACTGTCCAATAGGAACTTCAATTGCTGCCGCCACCGCGTATAGTAGTATAGTATAGTTGAAAAATCTGAGAAATCAAGTACTAAGAATTTCTGGCATTGTCCCACATTTTTTTATGACCGAGAGAATAGAAAATTTCAGGAGATGATATCAGAGACCGCGATGGAATGGGGAAAATTGTCTTTTACTTGACTTCTGCCTATCAGATAAATATATTATCCGAAGCATGTTTGATAATTTGCGAAGTGTTCGCTTCGATGATCTGTTCACCGATAGATTGGGGTTTTACTTTTTTTTGTCTTGCACGCAATTCATCACAGTATCTGGATTTGTGGATCCTACTTTAAGATGGATTCAAGGCGGATAGAAAGGTCAGATGAGGACAGATATGCCCAACTTGACCAAGGGACAGATGGAGGATGAGATAAGCAAGGCTATTATCAAATTTCAAAAAGAACACATGGGCAGAGGTCCTAAAGAAGCAAAGACATATATTATCGAAGATATGATCTTAGTGCGTCTGAAGGAAACACTTACGCCTGCTGAACAGACATTGGGTAACAGTCCAAAGGGAGCGGGATTGATCAAAGAGGTTAAGATGCAGCTTATGGAGTCATCCCGTCTACTTTTGGAAGATATAATTTGCAACCTTACTGGATGTAAAGTCACCAGCATTCATACTGACATCAGCACGAGGACAGGCGAGAGGATCATACTTTTCATTCTGGACAAGCGCCTTGAGGAAATTCTCCCTCAAGGGGGCACTTCGTCAAAAAAGTCTTGACATATTAATTTAAATACGGTATATTGGTTACAGTTTTAATTCGGCAGACGAGTTAAATAGCACTCTTGAAAAAGATGGCTTGTTGAAAAGTATGCCGACGCAGAGCCCAGTAGATGGGTATGTTGCGTCGGTTTTTATTTTTATGCAGTACAAACAGATCTTTTCGAGGAGGTGATAAGATACTGTCCGTTAGAGCTTATGTGTTGATAGATGTGGCGGGCGACAGTGTGGAAAATGTGGTGGAGGAGCTCTCCGACATAGAAGGGATAAAATTTGTCGGCCCTGCAGAAGGACGGTTGCGGGATCTTACTACCCTAATGGAATCGTTCGATATTATGGCTCATATTCAGGCAGATGACAGCAATGACTTGGGAGAAGCGATCACATCCCGGGTGAGGAGCATTGCCGGGGTGACAAAGACGATAACGTGCATAGCAATCGAATAGAGGTCGGGAGCACCTGGCCGTAAAGGATCATAACTCAGACAACGGTGAAATTGCTTCGAGTTTCACGCTGGCAAAGACATCAACGACCAAAGCAACCTCGTCAGAGAGTACCGGAGACAGGCAGCAAAACGAAAAGACGTAGAGGCGCTGTCGCGTAGCACAGGATCTTAGGGGACGGTTCAGTACCTGTTGCATAGAACTATAAACCAGCAATAATGGCACTCTTGGTGCTTTGATAGGAGACAGACGCGGCCCTGCAGCCAGCATTAGCTAAGACACAAGCAGGGACAATGACTGGTACTGCGAGCAAGAGTGCGGAAATGACATGAAGGGATTATACGATGGCTTGGGAAGATGAAGCAAAAGGAGGTGTTCAAATCGGTGAGCGGCCCCAGGGCGGTCTAGCTTCGGCTTCAAGAAAGGCTTCGGCTTCAAGAAAGAGCAGGAAATTACGACATATCATAAGAAGACACTCTATCAGGAGGCGCTCGTCGACCAGCAGCAATGACCTCGGCAGCCCTATCAGAAAGGTTGTAGCTTCTTTGGAAAAAGTGTTACATCTGGCGGGATCCAGAGAGACGACGGAGGAACTAGAGGCCATCAAGGTAGCTGCTGAGGGATCGTTGGGCAAGGTCGAAAGATGGAGACAGGAACTGATTGATAGCATACGGACTGTGGATAAACTGCGAGAATATGTAGCGCTGACGCCAGAGGAAGAAGAGAAACTACCGATAGTGCTTAGGAAGTTTCAAATGGGCATTACGCCATACTACGCTGACCTCATCGATCTACACGATCCAGACGATCCCCTGAAGAAATTAGTCGTACCCTCAGTCGATGAGCTTAGGGAAGGGGGCCAGTATGACACCAGCGGAGAGGCAGATAACGTGCAAGTAAGAGGGTTGCAGCACAAATACAGAAATACCGTCTTGCTCTTGCCCACTTCGGTCTGCGCATCTTACTGCAGATATTGCTTCAGAAAACGCTTCACTACTGGGTCTATATCAAAACAAGAGACAGGTGTCGATTGGGAAGGCACTCTCGGCTACTTGCGAAGACATAGAGAGGTAGATAATGTCTTGATTACGGGCGGTGATCCTCTGATGTTGGTCAACGAAAAGCTGGATTTTATTCTCAGTCAGTTGCGTACAGTAGACCATATAAAGATCATAAGGCTCGGCACAAAGCTGCCCGCGTTTAATCCTTTCAGGATATTAGACGATGGTTTTCTGGAGTTGATAAAGAGATATAGTCTGCCGGACAGGAGGATATACATAGTTGCGCATTACGATCATCCGAGGGAGCTGACGGCGGAGTCGCTGGAGTGCTTAGATAAGGCCATTAAGGCAGGTGCGCACATTATCAACCAGGCGGTGTTGCACAGAGGCATTAACGATGATCCGGATGTGCTGAGGGAGCTATTTAGGAGATTGGCAGATGCTGGGGTCGCTCCGTATTATCTCTTTCAGATGCGGCCCGTAAAGGGGAGCTTGCACTACCGCGTCCCGATAGCAGAAGGATTGAGAATCTTCGAGGAGTCCAAGAAGGGTCTAGGCGGTCTGGCAAGGACTGTAAGATACGCGATGTCGCATTATACAGGTAAGATTGAGATATTCGGCACGATAGTGCAAGACGAAAAGGAAAATTTGATCCTTAAGTACCATTCGTGCAGAGATGAAGAAGATGTGGGAAAGATATTTACCGTTCCGTTAAATGATGAGGCGTGCTGGTTAGACGATTTCTTCGAATGACAAACTGCCAAAAAATGGGACGTCGTTTTGCCCTTTTTCGAAGTTCCTTCAGATTTGGTAGGCGAAGTTTTCAACCTTGACCATATAGACTCGCCTGTTCACGATCTGTCAGAAGCCCTCGGGAAAAGTCTGAAAAGAAACCTAACCAGAAAGAGCGGCCAGATAGATGGTCTAGCGGGAGTTATCCTTGGACCTTCGACCCCTGTAGAGAGCGCATAGCAGGTTGTGCGGTTTCCAAGTCGGTCACTTCAATTCCAGAAAGGGACAAACCGTGAACATGGACCTTAAAGATACTATTTGTGAGGAGATCACTAAATTTCAGGAATTACAGATGGGAATAGTCCCCAGGAAAGCAACTGTCCTGATAGAGGAGGACATGATCGTCGTCCATCTCAAGGAGATGCTTTCTCCTGCTGAAAAGCATCTGGCTGTAAGCCAGAAGGGCCAAAATTTCCTAAGGGAGTTTAAAAGCCTTGTGAAATAGTTATGTCCCAGGCAGCGTCTGAAGCGCCGATTATGGGTCAAAGAGAAGCATATCGTATCGTTTTGCTGTGGAATAAGCAAAATAGTCTTATCAGAGTTCTGGTCAGCAAGGAACAGGAGCTGTTTGAAGAACAGGATGCACTGTCTTTGACAGACAGGGCACACATAGACGCTTTCCCCCTTCTTATGAAAGATACAAGCCTCTTGAGATTCTGTACTGTTGCAACAAGATTCAACTGTTCATTCAGTGAGGCTGGTCCTCTGTAACGGGCTCGTCCCATACCGTGTTGTTGCCTGGCTTCAGCAAAGATATGTTCACTGCGTTTACGGAGTCTCCGGGAGAGTTTGTAGTCAGCTGTTAATGAGATAGACCGTGCATGATTTCTGGCTTTCGCCTCTCGCACTTTTCTATCCCGTTCGGCCTGAATATGTGCTGGATTTGTCTTGTTTTTCCATGTAGGAATCGGTTCAATCTTCTCATCGGCTCGCAGAGGAATATGGGGTATGATTCCCCGGTCAAGTACATCAGCGATAAAATTACCAGAACCGTAACCGGTATCGGCACTAAGTGTCTGAATGTCTTTGGGCATGGTGTATGTTTCAAGGTCATCTACCATCTTAAGGGCACTTTCGGGCTCTGCTGTCCCTGTCGCCTGCGTGCCCTGAGTCTCAAGGATTACTCTGCTTTTTGTGTCGATCAGATCATGGCCCATAAACGAGAGAAAAGCCCCTTTGCCCTTCGATTTGCTGTATAAGCGCGCGTCGGGGTCTGTAGTCGAACGGTGTGTTTGGTTCGTCCACTTTTCACCATGAAAGTCTTTATCCTGAGGATGCCCGGACCTACCCTTTGTCTTATCACCTTCAAAACCGATTCCCTTGAGATAATCATCAAGAGAAACAGGGGGTTCTATCGGCTCAATACTTTTCACTGAAGCATCAGCTTGTATCTGAGTGCCGTCGACACTAAGGTGTTTACCGCTCACAAGACCGACATCTATGCAACACTGGACTACCTGACGCATTATCCGTTCAAACAACCCACTGGATGCCCACTTGTGATTGCGAAGCTTGTTGATCGTGCTCCTATCCGGAACCGCATCATCAAATGTCTGATGACAAAACAACCGATATGCCGCATGCATCCCCACTTCCTGACAGAGCCGATTCTCACTCAAATTATACAGATAGCCAATAAGGATCATTCGAACAACTAATTCAGGATCAATACCGGGTCTGCCATTGTCAGGGCAATAACAATCTGATACAACGTCTCGTATAAATGAAAAATCAACTGCCTCATCAATCTGACGAAGGATATGATCCTCGGGAACTAAATCCTCCATCTGAAAATAGTGAAACATCGGATTTGTCTGTTCCTGCTTTTGTGGGGTCATTGTTTCCTCCATGTATAATATTATCAATAACATAATATAATACATCGGAGCTGCTTTATCAATGCTTGTTCTATACTACTTTCTGAATCTAAGCGTTTTTCACAAGGCTTTTAATGTGACTATCCTAAGTGAAGGCCCAATATATCAGGTAACAGCGTTGATGGTAATGACGCTTTAGGAAGTAGAGGCCTTCTCGTTGGACATTCCTGGTTCATAATCCGGAGGTAAGCAGTATGTCCAGTCCACCCGTCTACTGATGTGTCGTATTATGAGTTTCGAAGAAGACGATACGACACCTGATCAACTCAAGGTATTCTTCGCCCTACGTTTAGGATTAGATTAGAAATCAGCTTGTAGGACTTGTAGGGTAAGATACTTGGATCTATGTCATCCAGGGTTATTCAACAACCAGTGCTGAACTTGAAACAGTGCTACACTTGACGCGGTGATGAACTTGAGGCAGTGCTGAACTTGAAGCAGTGCTGAACTTTAAGCAGCGCTGAACTTGTTGGATCGCAACATCTGAGAAGACTGAATAACCCTGGGTAGTATGTCTTACAGATTAGGTGAACTGCTTTCATAATCCGGAGGTAAGTAGAATGTCCAGTCCAGGTGACTACTCATGTGTCGTATTGTGAGTTTTGCATACGACGATACGACACCTGATCAACTCAAGGTATTCTTCACCCTACGTTTAGGATTAGATCAGAAATCAGCTTGTAGGGCTTGTAGTAGGGTAGGATACTAGAATGTATGTCATCCAGGGTTATTCAGCAAGCAGTGCTGAACTTGTTGGATCGCAACATCTGGGAAGACTGAATAACCTTGGGTAGTATGTCTTACAGATTAGGTGAACTGGTAAACGGGTGTGAACGGGAATGTCCTGTATTCGGGTAACAGCGTTGATGGTAATGACGCTTGAGGAAGTGAAGGCCTTCTCTTAAGGACATCTCGGTTGCAGATTCCGGAGGTAAGTAGAATGTCCAGACCACCGGACTACTGATGGTGTCGTATTGTGAGTTTTGCATACGACGATACGACACCTGATCAACTCAAGGTATTCTTCGCCCTACGTTTAGGATTAGATTAGAAATCAGCCTGTAGGGCTTGTAGTAGGGTAGGATACTAGAATGTATGTCCCCCAGGGTTATTCAGCAAGCAGTGCTGAACTTGAAGCAGTGCTGAACTTGTTGGATCGCAACATCTGAGAAGACTGAATAACCCTGGGTAGTATGTCTTACAGATTAGGTGAACTGCTAAACGGGTGTGAACGGGGATGTCCTGTATAATGAGCCCCCTGCGAAACGTAGGGGGCTCTTGTTTGGATGGATCGTAGCAAGCGCTCTAATTTCCGGCTCACTCAGCGTAGCAGAGGGCGACAGGCAACACTCCGTACAACGTCAAGATTCCACGTCCCGCCGAGATTGCCTGCCTTGATCAGAATGGAGAAACCCTATCTCGCCTTTGGAACTGGCTCATCCGGTTCTCCTGTTGCTCCTCCAGCTTCCCCTGCGCGTTCTTCTTCATATCCCTGAATTTGTCGGCGATGGCCACCCAGTCCGCGTCCCCACTTTCTTCCGCCTCAGCCATCATCTGCTCCCGCCTCTCCCACGGATCCTTCAGCAGCTCTCTGACCTGTTGCTCCTGCGCTTCTGTCAGCTCCAGCGCGAAGGAAAGTCGTGTCCAGAACCAATCGATATCTAAGGCCCGCATGGCCTCCATCCGGGGCTGCATCGCCCCGAATCGCTCTTGATCAAATGTGCCCATTCCCCGAAACACCTCTTCTCCCGCCGCTTTAGCCGCCGAGCAGCCTATGGAGGCCAGAACGAGCAGGCCACAGATTATCAGAACAATACGCCTTATCTCCATCTGTTACATCTCCTTCCAACGCTTCCCTTTGTACGGGCGGGGTCACTCCATTCCTACTTCTTCGTGAGGTTGATGTCCCCTATCTTCTGGTACTAAACTGTGATATGCGGCATGGTCTTAAGCTCCGTGCCGTTCTGACGTCACACAAATGCTCACTCACACCTCAGCTTGTCTAATGGTCTTCAACTCGATGTCTTCACTGTGGGACGAGGCCAAGCCGCCGTCGGGGAAGCCTACTTCAGCTGGCTCTTGATCTGCCGCCAGCTTTCCGACTGGACTGACGTCGATCCATTTCCTCACGCCTTTTCTGTCTTTTCTCCTGTATCTGCTCCCGGTCCTTTCTGTGATCTTCTGTCAGTTAAGTGATTTACCTCCTGTTTTGTGTTGTTCCCTAACTCTTTATTTTGTTTAGGCTAACAGCCTCTCACCTTTTACGATGTTTCTTTATTTTTCACGGTGTTTCGGCTTGTTCCAGTAGAAATTTAGTAGAAGCTGGTAGAAAAGTAGCGGACAAAATTACTGAGGGATATTTAGTTTTCTTAGAAGCGCTTTTAAGTAGGAGCATAGCAACCCATCGAGGCCTATCAATTCTCACCCACCTCCAAACTGAGAACTGAATGGTCCTACGACAACCACCGATTCTTATTGACATCTGCTATCTTATTTTGTATCTTCCCTGCAATTCGTGCGGTACTCGGCCGTGAAACCGAAGACGGCTTTGAATTTGATTTCGAGCATGACGTCTTCATGGTTGACACCAGAACTCCCATCGGCCGCGGGGGATATTGGCGCACTGCATAAGAACAACTTCAGCTACGTGGCATACGGTCTCCATGACACCAGCGCCGTCACCGTGGTGGTGAACTACGCTCTGGTACCAGACGTTAGTTTTGACGAACTTGTCCGTCAGTGCCGCGCAGCGCTTGCTTGGATTTGGAGGAATGCAGATCGCTTCGGCGGTAACCGCGAACAAATATTTGTCTCGGGCCACTCGGCAGGCGGGCACCTCGTTGCAATGATGATGGCGACCGACTGGCCCGCATTCGACCCGGAGTTGCCCGTCCAGCCGATCTGTGGCGGTTGTGGAATCAGCGGCCTTTATGACCTCGAGCCCATCCGGCTCTGCTTTCTGAACGAGGATCTCAGGCTCAGCGAGGAAGACGCGGCACGCAATAGCCCCATGAAACAACGGCGCACCTGTCTCTCACCCCTTTTGTTGCCAGTTGGCGCGACGGAAGGGCCAGAGTATCTACGTCAGTCAAATGACCTCGCCGAAGCTTGGTTTCACTCCGGCAAGACACCTGACGTCCTGGTGATGCTGGGCCACAACCATTTTTCCATCGCGACGCAGCTGGATGATCCGGAAAGTGAACTATCCCGAGCGATCCAGTATCAAATGGGCCTGGGGCCCGGCCCGCCCGGATGACGAAGTAAACACCCGGTACACCACTCAAGGAGTTCATCATGTCTACGATCATTCTTCTCATTGGAGCTTTTGATGTAAAAGGAGAGGAGTACTGCTTCGTAAAAGAACAAATCGAGGACCAAGGCTGTAGCGTGTTAACAATGAACATCGGGGTTTTAGGTGATACGGATTTGTTTGTAACTGATATTCCCAATGCGCAGGTTGCTAAAGCGGGCGGAACGGATATCACAAAACTTCAGAAAGACAAAGATCGGGGCAAAGCCATGGAAGCCATGGCCAAAGGAGCCGCCGCACTGACCAGGCAGTATTTTGATGAAGGCAAGTTTCAGGGCGTGCTGGGTATGGGTGGCAGCGGTGGAACCAGCGTCATTTCAAGTGCCATGCGAGCCTTGCCGATTGGCGCACCCAAAGTTTTGGTCTCAACCGTGGCAGCAGGTGACACCACCATCATTACGGGGGTCAAGGACATCACCATGATTCCCTCAATTGTTGATGTCGCTGGTATCAATCCGATCAGCGAGAAAGTTTTTAAGGAAGCCGTCGGGGCTATCTGTGGTATGACGAAAATGGATTATTCGCTCAGCGGAAAATCCAGGCCAGTGGTCTGTGCCAGTATGTTCGGCAATACCACAGATTGCGTGAATATGTGCCGCGAATCGCTGGTCGAAAAAGGATATGAAGTATTGGTGTTTCACGCTACCGGTACAGGCGGCCGGACTATGGAAGGCTTAGTTGATGATGGGTATGTCGACGCCGTTTTGGATATCACTCCAACAGAATGGGCTGATGAGATATGCGGTGGTGTCTTTAGTGCGGGCCCTGACCGGCTGGCCGCGCCCGGCCGCGCCGGGATACCTCATCTCATAGCTCCCGGATGTGTGGACATGGCCAACTTCGGGCCCATCGAATCGGTCCCAGAAAAATACAATAATCGACAGCTCTACCAATGGAATCCAAATGTGACATTGATGCGAACCAACGTTGAGGAAAATAGAGCCATGGGGAAGATCTTCGCGGAGAAAGCTAACGCTTCCCAAGGACCAGTAGCTTTTCTTTTGCCAATCCGCGGGGTGTCTATACTGGATAGCGACGGGGATCAGTTTTGGTTACCCGAAGCCGATCGAGCGATCTTTGATGCGATTAAGGAAAATCTCAGACCGAACATTGAAGTGGTGGAATTGGATGCAAATATTAATGATTCGGCCTTTGCAGAAACGGCAGTGGACATGCTGTTGGCGCTTATGCCTCCCGGCAGAGCTTGATTAGCAATCGAATGGAGCAAGAGTATGGCTTTTACAAGAGAGCAAGTAATTGATCGCCTTCGGGCGAGTATAGACAAGGGAGTGCCCATAATCGGCGGCGGCGCAGGCGCTGGAATTTCCGCAAAATTCGAAGAGGCCGGCGGAGTAGACTTGATCGTAATCTATAACTCCGGACGTTTCCGGATGGGTGGTCACGGTTCCCTGGCGGGTTGTATGCCCTACGGCGATGCCAATGCCATTGTCATGGAAATGGCCCATGAAGTACTGCCCGTGGTGAAAAACACACCTGTTTTAGCTGGCGTTTGTGGAACAGATCCCTTTCGGATGATGGATGTGTTTCTCAAACAGATTATCGAAGCCGGATTCTCAGGAGTACAGAACTTCCCCACAGTGGGGCTTTGCGACGGGATGTTCCGACAAAATTTGGAAGAAACCGGAATGGGATTCGGCCTTGAGGTCGATATGATTCGCCAAGCCAACCAACTGAATCTATTTACTACGCCCTATATTTTCAATGTTGATGAAGCCAAGGCTATGGCCGAAGCTAATGCAGATGTCGTGGTGGCACACATGGGCTTGACCACTAAAGGTTCAATCGGTGCGAGCACTGCGTTGACTCTGGAAGAAGCGCCGAGCAAGGTACAGGAACTTTGCGACGCCGCCAAACGAGTGAATCCGGATGTTGTGTGCCTTTGTCATGGTGGTCCAATTTCCATGCCAGATGATGCCGAATACGTCTTAAAAAACACCGAAGGGGTACATGGATTCTATGGCGCCTCGAGTATGGAGCGCTTGCCTACGGAAATCGCTATCACAGAACAAATGAAAGAATTTAAGGCGATCCAATTCTAGGTGCCAGCTTCAAACGGAACGGTTTCCAATTCTATTGGGGGATAACACTTAGCGCTGATAGATCGCTGGAGCTCAATGTAGGTCAAATATGATCGCCCTTCTGGCGTTTGAATCGGTTTATATAACTTTCTAATGGGCGCCCGCCATCTTGAACGTCCTCGGCTCTAGCGGTCCCTTGCGTACGATCCCAAAACCCTACTGAGACAATACACGTCCCGGCCACACAACTACCTCGCCATGTGTTGTGTCTTATTTCGACCCTTTGGACTTAATCAGTATTGAACAAATAATTTCTGGTTAACCCATTCGAAAAGTCATACCGCCATCTACGGGTACTGCAACACCCGCAATAAAACCGGTTTCCTCCGAGGCCAGGAAAAGGCCCGCATGGGCAACATCTGCTCGGGCGGAGGTTTCGGCAACAGCATTGAGCTCGACGACGGGACTCTTGTGACCAGTTATTCCTATTGGCGGCCTGACGTCTGGCCACCGGACCCGCCGACACCGGACAAACTCTTCAATTGTGAAGTGGTTCGCTGGCGTTTGCCGTAAGAGTAGGCCGGGATGCTCCGCAACGCCCATTCTGTTGGTGAAGATATATCCCGCCATGACCTGTGGGGATATGCGTTTCCAGACCGCCGTTACGCCAAAGGAACCACGGTCCTCGTCGACAAGGTGGAGACGGCAACAAAATTCCAACGATACCGCGGGTTTTTCAATGGATCTATGGCCTGAGAGAAGGCGGACCTTTCCAGGACTGATGAAAATCACTACTGTAAAATAGACAGGTGAGGATTTTCTACCCCGGGCAATTCGTATGTGAGCGTGATATAAGTTTATTGGCCTAATTTTCAAGTGTGAAAGGAATCGATATGGAATGGGATTATCTTTGTGTAATAACTATTGTGTTTTGCCTTGCGGCCATTCTGCCTCATTCTGGTTGTGGGGCACAGCCTGCGGCAGAGGAAGAAACCGAAATCCTCAAGATCACTGTCGGTAAGCCGACCCAGCTCAGCGATGAGGTTAATCAGAGTACCGCGAGCGTGGCGGTCTCGCGTACCGGGACCGTCGCCGCTTTCTATCCGAAGCCAGGCACCGAAGCCAAGTTCTATCGCATTTCAAAAGACGGCGGTCGGACCTGGGGCAAGGAGCTGGACTTTCCTCCTGGGTATGCAGGCCCCATGTCGGTAGGCCTCCGCGAAGGTGGGGTCCTCTTTATGGTGCGCAAATCCAGGCACGAACTAGAAGCCAAGCGGATAGTCTTCTCTGACGATTTCCTGAAGTATGAAGTTGGCACCTCAGCGGTGTCCGTGCCAAACGCAGTTCTGCAAACGAAGTGGGCGGAGTTTTGGCCCTTCTTAGCCAAGGGAAAGATAGTCCAGTTACCTAGCGGTGATTTGCTGGGCACCATATACGGGAACCTCAAAGGCGATACCCAGTATCGCACCATGATCGCGCGATCGACGGACTTGGGCCAGAGTTGGCAGTACCATGCCACCGTAGCCTATAGCCCAAACGACCCGGATCCGGAATTGGCTGGCGGATACTGTGGTTATTGCGAGCCAAGCCTGGCCTTACTGTCCAACGGGCAACTCTTGTGCATAATGAGGACGCAGGGAACGCAATTCCCCGGGGAATATCGGCCACTGTACCAGTGCTGGTCCGACGATCTAGGCAAGACATGGACCAAGCCAGTACTGAGCGAGCCGCACTTGATGAATATCTCGCCGACGCTGGCGACATTGGATAACGGTGTGCTGGCCTGTCAGTACGGCCGGCCGGGCTTTCACGTTGCGTTCAGTCTGGACAATGGCCACACGTGGCAGGACCGCGTCAGCTTCTCGCATCTGCCATGTGGGGTCATCACTGGCCAGTTTGACATGATCAAAGTCGGCCCGAACCGATTGTTGGCTATCGGGAATGATTCCGAAGGCACGAAGGTATGGCCGTTGACCGTTGACCGCGTGAAGGTATCAACAACTCACGGACGTCTTCATGGCCGTGTATTGGATGAACAGGGTAATCCGATTGCCAATGCAACGATCGAGCGCAGCCCCAACCGTTACACCGCCGACGACTGGCTGGATCACGAATCTAAGTTGGACTGGTGGGGAGCCGGGACTCCCGTGACGGTCGGTTCACCCAGCTTGGGGTTCAGATCTATTCGACAGGGAAACGGGTATCCGACGGTGAACTCGGATACAGAGGGTCGACTTGATTTTCATGATGTGCCATTGAGCGAATACGTGTTGACCGTGGAAGCGGATGGTTACGCGCCTCAACAACGACACGTCAACGTTCGGCCGGAATCTGAGTCGCAGGATTTCAAACTCAAGCCGGGCCGGCTTGTGCGCAGCCAGGTTGTGGATGAAACAGGCCAGGGGATTCGGGGCATATGTGTGATACTCAACAGATGGCACGTCCACACGGATCGAGCTGGCTACTTCCACTGGTCAGTAGAGTTTCCGCTGCCGCAGCAGGTGGAAATCAAGGTCTACAAGCGGTACAGCGGTCAGTACGAGACATTGGAAACTACGGTTGCCCTATCGCAGATCGAACGTCAGCCGATCACCCTGAAGAACAGATAACTCGGTAGCCACATTTTTCACCGAAGAAGTACTGAAAGGAATCGACATGGAATGGGATTGTCTTTGTGTAATAACTATTATGTTTTGCCTCGCGGCCGTTGTGCGTGATGCTGGTTGTGCCGAAAAGTCTGCGGCAGCGGAAGAAACCGAGATCCTCAAGATCACCGTCGGCGATCCGACCCACCTCAGCCGTCTGGTTGGACAGAATACCGCCTCTTTGATGGTGTCGCGCACGGGCGTCGTGGCGGCGTTCTACCCAAAGCTGGTGGACAGTCCAAAGTTTTACCGGCTCTCAACCGACGGCGGGCACACGTGGAGTCAGGAGATGGATTCTCCACCTGAGCTGGGCGGCGGTCAGGACAGTGGGACACTGCGAGACGGCGGCGTCATCATGCCGACGAACGATCCGCAGCCCTCAGCCAGTGGCAAAGAAGGCTGGTACGACGTGATGTTCGTGCGCTTTGCGGACGATATGATGAGCTGGGAGTCCGAAGCAGTCGAGATTTACGTGCCCAACGCCGGCCCGACCTCGCTGGACATTAAGCACCCCGCCCTCTCAAAGGGCAAAATGGTGCAGCTCCCGAACGGCGACATGCTGGCGCCGATGTTTGGCGGCTTCAAAGGCGACAGCGAAAGTATCCATCGGGCGGTCATAGTCCGGTCAACAGATCAGGGATGCACCTGGGAGTTCTACGCCTCCATTGCTTATGATCCGGTGGACCCGCATCCGGAGCTTCCCGGCCAATATTTAAGCGCCTGCGAACCGAGCATCACGCTGTTGCCCAACGGCAAGATGGTGGCGATGCTGCGAACGCAATATTCGCACTATCACGGCGAATACAAGCCCATGGCGGTGTGCTGGTCCGACGATCTGGGAGTGACGTGGACAAAACCGGCGGCTACCCAGCCGCACCTGATGAACATCTCGCCGACGCTGGCCGCGCTGGACAACGGCGTGGTGGCCTGTCAATACGGCCGGCCCGGGTTTCATGTCGCCTTCAGCACGGACGACGGGCATATCTGGGGTGACCGCGTAAGCTTTTCAGATCTTCCATGCGGTGTCATTACCGGCCAGTTTGACATGATCAAAGTCGGCCCCAACGAACTGGTCGCTATCGGAAGCGACAAGGACGGTGTGAAGGTGTGGCCGCTATCTGTTGAAAGGCTCATGGTTGGGCCTGGGCACGTAACTTTGACCGGCCGAGTATCGGGTGAAGGACTTGCGCCGGTGGCGGGCGCCCTGGTCGAACTAGGCCCCAACCGATATACGGACGACGATTGGCTGGAGCACGCCACCAAATTGGGCCCCTGGAAAGCAACCCCACTTACCATCGGCTCTCCGGCGCTGGGATACAGATCTATCCGAAAGGAGAACGGCTATCCAACAGTGCAGACGGATGCTGAGGGAGAGTTCCGATTCGAGTCCGTCAAACTCGGCGAATATGTCCTGACGGTTGAAGCCGAGGGTTACGCCCCGGAGCAACGTCACATCAAGCTGGATCCGGAAGTCAGGCCGGAGCACTTCAGGCTCAAGCCAGGGCGGATCGTGCGCGGAAAGGTCGTGGATGAGCGCGGTAAAACTATCGGTGGCGTCTGCGTCGTGCTGAATCTCTGGCACTGCCACACCGACCCCAGCGGATTCTACCACTGGTCGGTCGAATCTCCCCCGCCAGAGCAGGTGACCATGCGAGTCTACAAGCGGTACAGTGGTCCATACGAGACACTCAAGGCAACAGTGCCGTTCTCAGAGCTGGAGCGCCAGCCGATCACATTGAAGAACAGATAACTGGATAACCAGATTTGACGGTCAAGAAGGCATAACACCTCCTACCTTCAGTAATTGCGAGGCGCTTAACCCCGAAGCAATCTCGGAGGAATTGTTCCTTGATTCCTTAGCCGAAAGGAGCACCAGATATGAGAGTATTTTCAAAAGTTTTCGTGATTCCATTCCTATGTTTGACCTTTGCCGCAAAGTGCTTTTCCCCAGAAACATCTGAATGGGAAACCCTAAACGAAAAGGCAACAAGCCTCTACGAACAAGGTCAGTATGAGGAAGCAGTTAAGTTTGCGAAAGAGGCTTTGAAAATAGCTGAGGAAACTTTCGGTCCAGACCATCCCAATATGGCGCTCTCCCTGAACAATCTGGGGGAATTGTACAGAACTCAGGGCGAGTATGTCGAGGCTGAGCCCCTTTACAAGCGGTCACTGGCAATATTGGAAAAATCCCTTGGGAAAGACCACCCCGATGTGGCGCAATCCCTGAACAATCTGGCATTGCTTTATAATACCCAGGGCAAGTATGCCGAGGCTGAGCCCCCTTTCAAGAGAGCACTGGCAATAGCAGAGAAAGCCCTTGGGAAAGACCACCCCGATGTGGCGACCTCCCTGAACAATCTGGCGGGACTTTATGTGGCTCAGGGCAAGTATGCTGAGGCTGAGCCCCTTCACAAGCGAGCACTGGCAATATGGGAAAAAGCCCTTGGAAAAGACCATCCTACAGTGGCGAGCTCCCTAAACAATCTGGCGGGACTTTATGTGGCTCAGGGCAAGTATGCTGAGGCTGAGCCTCTTTACAAGAGGTCACTGGCAATATTGGAAAAATCCCTTGGGAAAGACCATCCCGATCTGGCGCTCTCCCTGAACAATCTGGCGTTACTTTATCAAGATCAGGGCAAGTATGCCGAGGCTGGGCCCCTTTACAAGCGGTCACTGGCAATAAAGGAAAAAGCCCTTGGAAAAGACCATCCCGATGTGGCGCTCTCCCTGAACAATCTGGCAGCACTTTACTATGATCAGGGAAAGTATGCCGAGGCTGAGCCCCTTCAGAAGCGAGCACTGGCAATATGGGAAGAAGTCCTGGGAAAAGACCACCCCCACGTGGCGACCTCCCTGAACAATCTGGCATTGCTTTATAATACCCAGGGAAAGTATGCCGAGGCTGAGCCCCTTCACAAGCGGTCACTGGCAATAAGGGAAAAAGCTCTTGGGAAAGACCACCCCGATGTGGCAACCTCCCTGCACAATCTAGCGTTACTTTATAAGACCCAGGGGAAGTATGCCGAGGCTGAGCCCCTTTACAAGCGGTCACTGGCAATATGGGAAAAAGCCCTTGGAAACGATCACCCCCACGTGGCGACTTCCCTCGCGAACATGGCAGATCTTTACAAGAAGATTGGAAAGGAAGATGAAGCCAAGAGGTTGGAAGAACGTGCAGAAGGAATTCGTTCAAGAAACCAGTGATGACAATGCGGCCATCTGTTTCCCGCCGTGGTGAACGTGAACAGCAACGAGGGCAATCTCTGAGGAATTATTGCTTGATTCCTTAGTCGATAGGAGTAGCAGACATGAGAGCATTTTCAAAAGTTTTCGTGATTCCATTCCTATGTTTGACCTTGGCCGTAAACTGCTTTTCCCCAGAAACATCTGAATGGGAAAGATTAAACGAAAAGGCAAGAAGCCTCTACGAACAAGGTCAGTATGAGGAAGCAGTTAAGTTTGCCAAAGAGGCTTTGAAAATAGCTGAGGAAACTTTCGGTCCAGATCACCCTGATGTAGCGCAATCCCTGAACAATCTGGCGGCACTATATGATTCTCAGGGCAAGTATGCCGAGGCTGAGCCCCTTCACAAACGGTCACTGGCAATATGGGAAAAAGCTCTTGGGGAAGACCACCCCGATGTGGCAACCTCCCTGAACAATCTGGCGGCACTATATGATTCTCAGGGCAAGTATGCCGAGGCTGAGCCCCTTCACAAGCGAGCACTGGCAATATGGGAAAAAGCTCTTGGGGAAGACCACCCCGATGTGGCGCACTCCCTGAACAATCTGGGGGAATTGTACAGAACTCAGGGAAAGTATGCCGAGGCTGAGCCTCTTTACAAGAGGTCACTGGCAATATTGGAAAAAGCCCTTGGGAAAGACCACCCCAATGTGGCGCTCTCCCTGAACAATCTGGCATTGCTTTATAATACCCAGGGCAAGTATGCTGAGGCTGAGCCTCTTTACAAGAGGTCACTGGCAATAGCAGAGAAAGCCCTTGGGAAAGACCACCCCAATGTGGCGACCTCCCTAAACAATCTGGCGGAACTTTATTCTTACCAGGGCAAGTATGCCGAGGCTGAGCCCCTTCACAAGCGAGCACTGGCAATATGGGAAAGAGCCCCTGGAAAAGACCACCCCAATGTGGCGACCTCCCTGGACAATCTAGCGGGACTTTATGAATCTCAGGGCAAGTATGCCGAGGCTGAGCCCCTTTTCAAGAGAGCACTGGCAATAGCAGAGAAAGCCCTTGGAAAAGACCACCCCAATGTGGCGACCTCCCTGAACAATCTGGCAGCACTTTACCATGCTCAGGGAAAGTATGCCGATGCTGAGCCCCTTTTCAAGAGAGCACTGGCAATATTGGAAAAAGTCCTTGGGAAAGACCACCCCAATGTGGCGCTCTCCCTGAACAATCTGGCGGGACTTTATGTGTCTCAGGGCAAGTATGCCGATGCTGAGCCCCTTTTCAAGAGAGCACTGGCAATAGCAGAGAAAGCCCTTGGAAACGATCACCCCCACCTGGCGCTCTCCCTGAACAATCTGGCATTGCTTTATAATGCCCAGGGAAAGTATGCCGAGGCTGAGCCTCTTTACAAGCGGTCACTGGCAATATACGAGAAATCCCTTGGCAAAGACCATCCCAATGTAGCGACCTCCCTGAACAATCTGTCAGAGCTTTACAAGAAGATTGGAAAGGAAGATGAAGCCAAAAGGTTGGAAGAGCGTGCAGAAGGAATTCGTTCAAGAAACCAGTAATGGCAACAGTGCCGTTCCCGCAGCTGAAACGTCAGCCGATCACCTTGAAGAACAGATAACTCGATAGCCAGATTTTCCGCCGAAGAAGTACTGAAAGGAGTTGACATGCAATCCAACTACGCTGTGACAAACCGTGCTGGGGATGTGGATCCAGGCGCTCAACTGGTTGAGGAACTCCTGGCGCACCGCAGAACCGAAAAAGCGCGCTGGCAACCTATGAGCTTTGATCTGGAGGATATGGCGATCCTCTCGTTGAATGCCTACACCCGTGCTCTGGATGAGAATTCAGATTACCTGCTGTGGATGGCGGCTTGGTATGACCGCAGGCCGCTGGCCCAGCGGCATACACATAGCGACGGCAATCAGATGCCTAAGTACGCAGAAGGGATCGCCCTGATGCGCCTGATGACCGGCAGCACGATGAACCGTGAAATCGATGCTAAGATATGGAAATGGATCGACGACCGTACCGGGGAAGACGGCCTGATTTACAAACAACCGGGCCAGGCCGACGCGTACGGTAATGGCAGAGCACTGCTGGCCCGCATCCTTGAGTACTGCTTGAGCGGTTCATCCGGACAGCCAGATGCCATAGAAAAAACGATCGACACGCTGTGGGACAAGGTCTATGTGCAAGGTGATCGCGATGCGCCGTACAGCTATTGCATTTTCCCACGAGTCTGGGACGGCGGCTCGCAGGTCAATGCAGATACGGCGGACTGGCCTATCTATAACGCCTCGCTCATCGCTTCCATGGTCAAGTGGTACGAGATGACCGGCAGCGCCAGGGCATTGGATCTGGCGCGATGGATGACCAACAGTATTCTGCGCGATGGCGAGATTGCAGAAGATGGGTCGTGGCAGGGCTGGTTCCATCCTTTCGTACACGCCGGAATCGCGATGCTTGAGTATGCCCGGGTGACTAAAGACGAAGTCTTATGCCGAAGGATGCGGGGCTTCTATGAAAGTGGGCGTAGCCAGGGAACGAGCCATGGTGTTTTTCCCGAACAGCCCACCGGACTATGGGTTTCGAAGATCGGTAATGAGGGATGCTGTACGGTGGATATGTGCAACCTGGCGATAGCGCTTTCCCGCGCGGGTCTGGGCGATTATTGGGACGATGTGGATCGCTATCTAAGGAATCAATTGACCGAGGCTCAGATGAAGAGAACCGATTTCCTCGAGCGGATTCCGAAAAGCAATATCGTCCACATTCCAATTCGCCCCGAGCTTCAGGAGGCGGAAATAGAGGATTTCACGCGGTACATCGGATCGCTATCAGGGTGGGCAGCGCCAAACGATTATGCCAGCGCGGCCCATTTGTGGTTGCAGCAATGCTGTACGGGAAACATCGGGCGGGCGATTTATGCGGGCTTTGAGAGCATCGTCACACGGGAGGATAATCTCCATAAGATCAATCTCCTCATCAACCGATCAACCAAGGAATTGGATATTGACAGCTATCTGCCCTGGGAGGGAAAGGTGGTTGTCAGTGTGAAGCACCCGGTCAAATTGGCCGTCCGCATGCCGCATTACGTGGCCCTTCAGGACGTCGTCACAAAGTTAAATGACATGCCCATCCAACGGTCACTTGACTGGAACGGACGATATGTCCAATGCTCCTGTAAGGCAGGGGACACGATCGAGCTGCTCTTTCAGGTACCTGAATACACACAAACGTTTGCGTGGCCCGGCCGTCCCGAACTCGTCCTGAAACATTCCATTACCGACGAGAATAGCGGCGGAGGAATGGATAATCCTCGGACAGTTCACGAAGCGAATAAGAACCCTGAATTGGTCAAAGAATTACTGGAGCCCGTTGAGTACAAGATTACGTATCGTGGAAACACGGTAGTGGACGTTGATCCAAATGGGTCGATCTATCCGATCTACGAGCGCGATCACATGCGACTCGGAAAAGCTCCGATAAGCCGATATGAACGATTCGTACCAACAGAGGATCTGGTCAATTGGCCTTGAAGGAGCAGTGAGAGAAGATCAATGACGTTGAACAAAGTCATTCTAAAATTCTTCTTCCACATCTGACGGCGAATGATTCCGTGACAGGGATTGACTTTTTCATCTTCAGATGGCGTTTCGCTCGGCTCGTGGCTATGGGCGACCGACAACCGGTCCGTCGCGTCATTGTTTCGCATCTGCCTGAGCCGATCGTTACGGGTCAGTTCGACATGATCAAAGTCGGCCCCAACAAGCTGGTCGCGATCGGGAACGACAAAGATGGCGTGAAGGTGTGGCCGCTCTCCGTTGAAAGGGTCATGGTCACGCCTGCGCGCGTCACTTTGACCGGCCGAGTGCTGGATGAAAGAGGTGGACCGGTGGCGGGTGCGCGGGTCGAAAGAGGCCCCAGCCGGTATGCGGCCGACGATTGTCTGGAGCACCCCACCGAATTGGGACCCTGGAAAGCCAACCCGCTGACAATCGGCTCTCCGGTACTGGGATACAGATCCATTCGCAAGATAAACGGATATCCAACGGTTCAGACGGACAAAGAGGGCCAGTTCCGGTTCGAGTCCGTCAAACTTGGCGAATATGTCCTGACGGTTGAAGCTGAGGGTTACGCCCCATAGCAACGTCACATCCAGGTCCAGCCGGAAGCCAGGCCGCAGGACTTCAGGCTCAAGCCGAGGCGGCTCGTGCGCCGAAGGGTCGTGGATGAGCGTGGCAAAACTATTGGTGGCGTCTGCGTCGTGCTGAATAGCTGGCACTGCCACACCGACCCCAGCGGCTTCTTTCACTGGTCAGTCAAATCGCCACGCCGGAGCAGGTGACGATGCGAGTCTACAAGCGGTACAGCGGTCAATACGAGACACTCAAGGCAACAGTGTCGTTCTCGCAGCTGGCGCACCAGCCGAGCACCTTGAGGAACAGATAATTGCACGGTAACGAGTAGCGTCAAGAGCTAGGCTGGAAGAGGACTCGATATGAGCCTATTGGGTAGCCATCAAGCCGTTTTGGAGATTCAATAAGGAAACGGCAATCCACCCAACGCTGGCCGAGGAGGGGGTCGAACTGACCAGGAAGGGGCTGCTGCGGGTGGACCAGTTGCTGCCCGAGTTCTACGATTCCAAATAAAAGAATGCGCGCTATTCCTGAAAGGATTCATACCGATGTAGATGGAGTTCCACGAACTGTGGGAATATCTGAAAAGGAGTTGACTATGAAAAATATGACGTGAACCCATTTTTCTGAGCACGAAAACGGACGGGTTAAGCAAGTTTTTTGCAATCTTGTGCTTCATACTGTGCCTTGAATTCTCCAGGCGTCAGATAACCCAGTGCTGAGTGGATACGCTGGTGATTGTAAACCACATCCAGAAAGTGACTCAAATGCACCAAGGCATCCTCAAGATCCACGTATTCTTGCTGCCATACCTCCTCATCCTTCAGGTGACCAATCGCGCTTTCCACAAACGGATTCTCCCAAGCTTTTCCTTTGGATGCCATGCTTATCTCGGCACCTACTTCCCAAAGCCCTTGACAATAGCTATGCGCAGTGTATTGAGACCCTCGATCCGAATGGTGTATCTGTGGCCGGTGTCCTCTCTGGAATGCTTTGAAAAGTGCTTCTTGCGTCAAGGCCCCAGACAAACTACGACTCAAAGCCCAACCCCGTACCATACGGGTAAAGATATCCAAAACCAGAGCAAGATAAAGCATAGAACCGTTCGCCAAGAAAATGTAGGTGATGTCCGCACACCATACCTGGTCAGGACGTTTGATCTTAAGACCCTTCAACAGATTGGGGAAAGGAGGCTCGTGGGCCTTGCCTTCGGTCGTTAGCACCTTACGCCGTCTGGGCTGTACCAACAAGCCCATCTGTTTCATCAACCGTAGAACCCTTTTATGGTTCACCCGGTATTGTCCCCTGTGGAGCATCGGGGTCACCCTCCGATACCCGTAACGACAATGGTGTAAACAGACGCCCCCAATCGCCTTTCTCAGTCCCTGGTCATCTGAAACCTCACAAGTATAATAAAAGCTGCTACGTGCCAAACCTATTACGTTACACAATAAACCGATGTCAAACTCATTCTCCACTTGACGGACCAACTCCTTCTTCTGGGCTACCGAAAGGCGAAGTAGCCGGAGAGTTTTTTTGAGGCTTCTAACTCCAGGGTCAAACACCCTACAAGACGCTCTAACTCTCTAATGCGTTGCGCCTCGACACTGGCTTGTTGGGAGTTGATCTCAAATATCTTGGGAGCTCGATCAACAAATTGCTGTCGCCACCGGGTCAACAACGACTCACTCAAGTCGCGCTCCCGACAGATCTGGGCAGGACTCTTACGACCACTTAACACATCCAATACACACTCAAGCTTGAACTCATGAGTGAAGATACGACGTTTAGATGACATGACAACCCCTTTCTGGACTCTCTTTAAACCTTTACATCAGTAATTATAAAACTTGCTAAGGCATCTGTCCAGTCTTTGGGGTTCACGTCAACCCACTGTCAGGATCTTCTCAAGCCGCTGGCGGGTTTCCTTCTGAAGCTTCTCCATCTCATCCCCTAACTCGGTCATGCCCTGGCGGCCCTGTTCCCGAGCTTTCTTTAGGATCTCTTGCCGCTTCTCACCCTGTTCTTTAAGAATTTGAAGAACCTTGTCCTCCTGATCTTCGGTGAGCTTGAGCCGCTCTTTCATCCTGGACATGATTCTATCAGTAACTTTGTCGGTGGTGTCGCGTCGTGCACGTGCGTTGCCTTGTCCGTACACCAGCGAGGTCGCCAGGACGCTGAAGAGAAAGATGAAGGCACCCCTTCGGGCTAAGCGGTTTACAAAAGAGGTGCTATTCATGATGTCCTCCTTAGTTTTTAGCCTCAGACAGAGGCCGTTGATGATGCTGTTTCTTCGAGCAGATCTTCAAAGGTATAATCGTTATATGCTTTGTCAGCATAGATTTGACTTTCTTGGGGAAAGAGAAAAAAAGGGATCTAACATCTGTAAATTCGACCTGATGGATGTTTAGATCCCTATTGACTGAATAACGGGTTATTTTGAAAGCGTACTTCCTGCTGTTCTATCACCCTGTACGACCTTGATCTCCCATACATATGCTCGCCGTGCCTTCGTCTCATTCTCTCTCTGGACTCCTTGGCCCCTTGGAGGAGTTCTGTCAGCTCGGCTCCCTGCTCTTGGTCAAGTATGTCGAGTATGTTTTGCAGTGTGGCCTGTTCGATCTCTTCTATTTGGGCTCTGGAGGCGTGTTTGTCAACGTCATCTGATCCGAACTCTCCTCTCAAGGCCATTATCTGGTCTTTCTGGCCTTCCAATATCTGTTTTATATTCTCCAGTTGTTCATCTGTAGGATCGACAGCGTTGATGGCCCTTAATAGGGGATGCCCTTCGGGATGTCTTTGCCCCTCTCTGGGACGGCGATGCTGCCTTTGTGTTCTGGCTTCGATTTCTTCAAATTTTGCCTTCTGCTCTTCGTTCAGCAGGGCCACTATCTGTTCTCTTTCTTTCTGGAGGAGTTCTTCCACAGCCTCTTTGATCTGGTCACGAGGCACTCCGCTGTCCTTATTTTGCTGAATGAGAGCCTGCACCTCTTGTCGGCTCGTTTCTCTGATCTGCTTGATGGCCTCCAGTTGTTCCTCGGAAAGGCCGAGATAAGCAGCTATACGCTCCGAACGTCCCTCTGCTTCGCCATCTATAATCGGGCGTCCGGCGGGCTCTACGTCGTCGAGATCACCCGTAAGCGCTGAGTTGCTTATGTTTTCTAATCCTGTGACGGCGCCCGTGGGGATACCGGTTGTGTCCTGGCCGCATCCGGAGAGAACAAAAAGTCCTGCTGTAAGAATTCCGAAGGTGAAAATACGTCTGAGCATCGGTTTTCCCTCCTTGTTTTGTGAGTTTTATACAGCTACATATGTATAGAGCACTCCTACTTTCACCTGTTTTAGACGCATAGCAAGGCGAAATGGTTTAATACAATTTTAACCGTTGAGACTCATTCTATCAGAAAGAGGCCAACTATCAGCTAAACGCTGATACGCTCGTCGCCTACAAGTTCAGTTCACGAACAATGTAGATCCTGTATATGTTCAGATGCTTACCTGCTTTTGTCTCTTCCGCTGATCTCCCATATATCTTCTAACTTGCCGTCTCTGATGCAATAGAATCTGTCGTGTAAATTGACAGTTCCGTCCGCGTAATGGGGATATAACTCAATCTTATCCGATATCTTCAAATCCTGTGCTGCACCTTCCAACGTTAAAATACCGTGTTCTGAGTACTTGTAGAGCTCTTGGGCGCCCTCTACGTCTTTAACCAGAGATGCCGACCTTAAGGGGTGCAAAGATTTTCTGCCGGTGTCCAGAATTGCCCTGTCTTTTGAAGGTCTCGATATAATCGTTGAAAGGACGGTCATAGACCTCTCAAATCCAGTGTCTATCTCCCAGAACATAACGTCGCATATACAATATGTTCCACACTGGAGTTCGGTTACCCCAGGTATGGTACCTGTAATATAGTATGTGCCAGTCCCTCCGCAACTTACGATCTCTACGTCTATGCCGTCGGACCTTATCAGTTCCATACTGTCGATCAGTAGCGCTACTGACTCTTTAACTTTTTTCTCTTTCTCCTCCCCTCTGGGCAGCGATACTAGATGACTCTCATATGCCATCACCCCTTTGAACCTGACTCCTTTCCTTTCGCACACAAACCTTGCAAGGTCCAAGGCAGGCTCACCTGGAAGGACTCCGCATCTCTCCATACCTATATCCACGTCCACGACCAGTCCCACCTGTGTACCTTCCTCAATTGCGGCAGTTGATATTTCATTTACGGCCTCGAAGCTATCGACTCCGACAGATACCTCGACTTGACCGGCCAACTGTGCCAGACGCCTCCATTTTTTTTGTCCTGCAATCTCGTTAGCAATCAGGATGTCATCCATGCCACACTCTGCTAAAAGCTCTGCCTCTGCTAGCTTTGCGCAGGTTACGCCTATGGCTCCGGCCTCCAATTGCCTTTTAGATATCTCAGGTGTTCTGTGGGCTTTGAAATGAGGTCTGAGAGAACATCCTGTGGCCCTTAGAAAATCGGCCATCTTTTTGATATTGCTTTCGAATAAATCCAAATCCAAAAGAAGAGCCGGAGTGTCTATTTCCATCTTGTCTATACCTAATATTTCATTTTCTACACCTGGCATATTTCCTCCTCAAAATAAGATGATTGTCAGAAAAAAGTGAGCTTCTGGTTTATAGTCGAACTGGCTAATAATCTCACCGGAAAACAATATATATTCCTTTCATACGAAAATCAAGTAGTTTTTCTGCCACATTTTACAGGGTAATGTGGAAACAGATCTATCCCTTTTGTCTTATTCATAACAAGAAACCGAAGATGATCCTTGACTTTACACCTTACAGAACCTCTCAAAAAAGCTACAGGGTTTATGCGGGGCATAAATCGCTTTTATGTGTTGACAATCTGAGAGCAATTAATTATATTATCTCCGGAAGTCGGGCCTGAATTCTCTGTTCTGTCTGCGTCTGGACACGCACACTCAGACTTTAGGCTAAAAGTCCACGAAATTATTTTGTGGGAGCGGTCACAAGACAACCTACCGTATAGTGGGCGGTTAGCTCAGTCTGGTTTAGAGCGCCTGCCTTACAAGCAGGAGGTCACTGGTTCAAATCCAGTACTGCCCACCATAAAAAACAACGGGTTACAAAGATTGAGTTGTAGCCCGTTGTTATTGTGGTGACAGATTGGTGACATAAATCTATCTCGTATTGGGACCAAAGCCTGTCTAATCTCCCTCGGTAGTTGAAAATGAAGACGCATAGACATCTCTTCTACGTGAATAGCACATCCTTTCTTCCACCCTGTTCCCTTGAATTAATTCTATATAGTGGTTATATTTTCAGATACAAACAAGCCCTGTGCGATGTTCACGGGGCTTGTTCTTGTTAAGATATCCATTTTCAGACAACACGCGTTTTTTCCTTGCTTTTCTGTTTAGTCTTTATTAGGTTCTATATATAGTGCACCATTGAACTGTAACACCAGATATAGGGTAACTTCAAAAACAGGAGCTAATCTATGGCCTCGCCTAAACTGAAACCAAACAAAGTGAAGGAAACCGATCTCTTTGGCGTAATTTTCTTAAACGCGGGAAACAGTAAGCCTGTTGAAGGATACTATACTTCTCTAGACGCAATACGTCCCCTTGTCGAAAGCGAAGCATGGCTAGAAACTGTCACAGGATTTTATATTAACGCTTCGGAAGATCCCAATGATGAGAATGTTGTCAATGTTGCAAGGTTATCTTACTTTACTCGGTCTGCGGATCAGGCAATAAAAGTAGTAGAGGATTTTATAGTTGCCAACAGGCTTGAGCATGCCAAAGACCCGGATATCCCTAAATTGGCAAAGGTTTCAGAGATATACGGTGGAGGGGAACTTCGCTTCAGAAAGTATCTATCGACCTATACCCAAATTGGTTTAGATATAATGAAAAAGAAAGAAGATCAGGAGAACGCTCGTTATTTATTCACAACCTTTCGTTGGCAAGTTATGAGAGGAAACAGGCCTTATAAGCCCCACTTTGAAAGAACCTTTGAAAGCGACAGCCCATTTTACAAGAAACTCTCGCCAGACCAAAAGGCTCACTTCTGGTCCGACCTATCCTTCTGGCCCAATCCTCCTCAAGTTGACTGGGCACATATGTTTGTGAACATGGTCCTCGCTCAAGACTTCCCCAATCCTCCTATCACACCTCCGCTACCCTTCCCACCGTTGACTTCTCAAGAACTCAACAAACTTAGCCAACTCCATGATCACAGTGAACTATCTATCATTCAAATCGATGAGGAACTTATCAGGCAGCGTTTGAAGGTTCCTCAAATTCCTATACATTGGCGTCCCTGACAACTATCAGTTTGAAGTATGCTCCTTTTTTCTTTGTAATGATTGTTGTTTCCAACGTCTTTACTGCCCACTTTGTATAAAGTAGGAAGTGTTCCCCTTGACAATGAGTATCAAAAGGATGTATATTGAAGTAACTTGGAAACGAACTTCCCATTTAAAAGAAAGTAGGAAATATGAACAGGCAGCAACTTATAGACTCAGAATACCACCTGTCGCGGGAGGACGTGTATTCTCCGTGTTTGATGGGTCGCCCAACTCTGCTGTCTAATAAAACGCCGACGTCCAGGTAGTCTACAACTATCATCTCGTGAACGACCTTGCTGGGACTGGAGCAGAGGCTGTGATTTCTCATACTGATGCGCATCCTCGTGTCATCCGCATCGAGCGTGATGACACGCTGCATATCATTGATGCCCAATTGCATAACGTCTGGGTCGCGAAGCCACTCATCGAGTATGTTTCTGCTACCTGACTGAAAGGAGCACAAGACATGACGAGAATCTGGAAAAAGCCCTTTTTACACGGTGCGAAGCTTGGATGTCTTTTCGGCGCGCTTGCCGCGGTAATCGGTCTGTTGGGATGTGATGATGAGGGCACGGTCGTTCGGGTCCATGAGCCGCACGGCTTGGAGCGCAGCGGAGAGCTGGTCAGCGTGCCGGTGAAAGCGGAGGGACCGCTGATGGTTCAGGAGGAGGGCGGTGACCCGGTACCCTCACAGGTGGTGGGCGACGGAGAAGAGCGATCCATCTGGTTCCCGGTGGATATAGCGGCGGAGCAGAGCCGCGTCTATCGCATCGTGCCCGGCAAGGCCCAAGCACCAGACCGACCCCTGAAGATCGAGGGCGAGACGTCCAAGCAAGAGGATGTCTCGATCACCAACGCCTTCTTCGAGGCCAGGCTCAAGGCCCCGAGCGGAAACTTCGACCGCATCACCCTGCACGGAAAGCCGGAGATTTTCAATCGGATCGGAACGGTTCATTGGAATCCGGGTGTGAAGGCTGACCGCGGGTGGTTGCATACATACCAGTGGGATCCACCCCCGGGTCTGAAGGAGTGGCGCGGGGAGCTCGTGTTCGAGACGCGGCGCAAGGGTGATATGCCGAAATACCCCGAGATCGACGTCGATCTGCGCTACTGGTTTTCAGCCACCGAGCCGTATGTGATCATGCAGTCCAAGACGACGATGAAGCAACCTCTGACGCTCGAGGTTCTTCGCAACGGCGAACAGGTTTTCGACCCGGATCTGTTTAGCCATGTGGCGTGCAAGGATCGACAAGGAAAGATCCACGCGGCTGAGATTCCAGCCGCAGCGGAAATGGAGTTTCCATCCCTGCCGGACGACGACTGGTTGGCGTTTTATAACCCCAAAACTGGTCACGGTATGGCGACCATACGCCTGAAAGTGGAGAACAAGGGACCCGAGGGGACGGAAGCGACCCTGCGCGACTATAGAATGCAAATCACTCGATACGACAATTACGTCTACTGGGCAAGGGTCTTGGTCTGGCCTGGGGATGATTCGGAAACGCTCGTCCCGGCTGGCAACGTGTACTTCGAAAGGGAGGCCTGGCTACCGTTCCTGCTTACCGAGGACTCCCAGGGACGTCCGGAGAAGATGCTGGCCCCGGTTGAAGATACGGCACAACGGCTTTTCCATCCGCTGGAGGTCGAGATCATCGATCAGTGAATCTCCCGGAGGTGATCGATCGTTATCTAGTCACCTGGCAGCACTTCGCGCCCGGCGCTTTGAATTTCGATCCGCACGTGGCCGTCGTTCGCTTGTACCATCAGGTTGCATGCTTAGACTTGATCTTCGGAGCATCTGTTCTCCACAGGGAACCCCTCGGCAGCGCGTTCGAGTCACCAGGCACCTGCTGGCTTGGTGGGTCGGTCGTAGGGATACCGAGCCAGGTCAGAGCTGGTTTCAGGCTGGCTGGCCGGCCAGAGACACTAGTAGTCTCCCACAACCTCTCCAAATAGCGAGTTTTCTGTTTGTATTGTCAGTGAAACGGAGAAGGCTCTCATCACGGAACGTCTCTTCCTCGAGGTTCTCTACTATCTGCCCAGAATTGCCTTATTATTTCGAGTGGCTATGCTGTCCGTTCGGAAAGGCGCTTATACATGGGAATACAGTTTGAGGCTTTGCTGGCAGGAGGTATTGGTAAGATCATAGCAGATGCGACAGCCGTAGTAACAATCTCGTGTCGGAAGATAGAGCTTGCCCACTCTCCGATTGCACATGTGCAACCTAATCTACCTGCTTTGGCCATCAAATTGCTTAGTACCCTCCCTTTGAGTGCCCCGCTCTGTCTGCTAACACAAAAGGTCCAGCTCCTGTGTGAATCGATTAGATGACGCAGATCGCCCTAAAAATCATCATAGCAGGGACAGTCCGTTTCTTGCCATCCTTGAACCTTATACTTACTATTCCACGACATATCCGCCCTCTTTCACCACGTTTACTTCGTCAGCGAAAACGGCAAATGGGAACCCTTTACACATAGCAGCAGCTCCGTATTCACCCTGCTTGTTCAGAGCCACCAAGGCGATCCACATATTCTTGTTATTTTCCGGATCTTCCTCAAGTATCCTCCTTAATAAAGCTTTGCACGCCTGTTCGGGATGCATCCCATTTCGCATATTCTCCACTACCATAAAGCTTGAGCAGTACCTCATAATGTCCTCACCGAGCCCTGTGGCGGATGCTCCGCCCACGTCGTTATCCATATAGAGACCCGATCCTATTAAGGGGGAGTCTCCCACCCTGCCCGGCTCCTTGTATCCAGCGCCGCTTGTCGAGCAGCCCACAGCAAGGTCTCCGTTTTGATCCCGCGCTACCATCCCGATCGTATCGTGACCTTGGCTCTTTACTTCCTGCTCCTTTTTCCACTCCTGCCACTTACGTCTGGTCTCCTCTGTCGTCAGATTCCACTTTTCGAATCCCTTTGAAAGAGCAAATTTCAGAGCTCCCTCTCCGACTAACATTACGTGGCGCGATTCCTCCATCACTCTCCTGGCCACGGAGATGGGGTGCAGGATATTCTCCATACAAGCGACACTGCCCGCCTTCTTACCCGGACCCCACATGATCGCTGCGTCTACCTGCACGACGCCTTCTTCGTTGGGAGTCCCTTCAAATCCCACGGTGGAATTTGAAGGGTCGGCCTCTGCCACCCATATCCCTTCCTCTACGGCGTCCAGTGCGCTCCTTCCCTGCAGGAGTACCTTCATCGCGTCTTCATTTGCCGCTTTACCGAAGTCCCATGTAGAGATCACAACAGGTGAATATAACATAGGGTATCTTCTCCTCTGTCTGTTCTACTGTCTACTCTATGTAGGTACGAACCCAAGCCGCGGTGGAAGGGGAAATATGGCAACAAGCCACGAAGTCTTTCACCTAGTTTACCCTTATGTTAGGGCAGAGACGCGGGTCTTATATTCTGGTGTACAGATACAAAGGCAGCTTGTGGATAGTTTGGTGAGAAGATAGACAATAAAATTGCGGATGTCAATAGAGGATTGCGGAGAACAGGGTCATTCAGTTGTTAATCCGAGGCTGAGCGAGTCCTGCTTGGTCTTGATACGTTGCTTCGCTCCTGCTAGGGCAGCGCTGCTGAGAAAACTGAATATGCCTGAGTAATTTTGTCCTTGCCTTTTCTACAACCTTCTATTAAATTGCTCTTGGAACAAGCAAAAACACCGTGAAACACTAAGAAACATTGTGCAAGGTAAATGGCTGTTAGCGTAAATAAAACTGAAGGTTATAAATAATCATAAAGAAAGAAGAAAGGAGTAGCTAAATCTCCAGGACCAAAGGTCGCGTGTTCGAATCTCGCAAAGACCTCCAGATATAAAGAACGGTAGTACAAAGATTTACAGGGATTATTAAGGTTTTAAATGTTTCTGAATTTTTGCGGTTTGGGATACTTTTCTACCAGACACCTTAATGCCTCACGTTCTCTTCTACCTTTTGTTGCAGTAGTACACATCATTTGCGAGCTCTTTGACATGGCTTGGTGCAAGGTGAGCATACTTTAGGCTGATAGAGTAAGTACGCAGGCCGTGGTCGTTCCTGCACCTGTGGAGAGGGTGGACGATGAGAAGAAGATGCTATCTACAGGCTTGCCCAGGCACCGCGATGATGAAGTGGAAAACATTGCCGTGGATGTGGCCACTCGTTCCGAGCGAAGTCGGGGATGCCCGCCTACCGATGTTAGCCTTGATGCGGAACACTACCATATCAGTTCGGAATCGGAGAGAAGGGAGAAACTAAAGCAACTCGGAGACCACGCGTGGCTCTATGTGGTTACGTTCTGCAAAGGTGAACAGCCTCGGTTTCGCATAATCCAAGACCCCGTGTCGAAATTGAATCGGGAGATGATATGCCAACAGATTCAGTTTCTCGTTACAGAGGCTGACTGGCAGCATCGAGGTATTGAGGTACAAAATGGCTAAGAATATGCACGAAGTTAGGGACCCAATCCACATCTTCATACGGCTGGATTCTTACGAGCGAAAGGTCCTTGACTCGCTCCTTTCCAAAGGCTTCGGAATATCCATCAGCTCGGGCTGTCGCACTTCCTCTACCCCGGCGCAACACATAAAAGGTTCGAGCATTCTTTAGGCGTCATGGAACTGGCTGGTCGAGTTTTCGATATTATTACTCGGCGAGACAAGTTAACAGACGAGATCCGGAAACTCTTGCCAGATCTCGATAACGAAACCCGGCTCAGCTACTGGAGGAGCGCATTACGAATGGCTGCTCTATGTCATGATCTTGGCCATCTACCTTTCTCTCATAGTGGTGAGGGACTGCTCCCTGTCGACTGGAATCACGAGCGCCTGACAGTCGAAATCATCCAGAGCGATGAAATGAAGCAGATTTGGAAGGAAATGAATCTTGACCCTGAGGATGTAGCGAAGCTGGCAGTCGGACCGGAAGACGCTGCTTCCTTGGGCCTTAATGACTTTTCGACGTGGGAGGCCATTCTGTCTGAGATTATTGTCGGAGATGCGTTTGGCGTCGACCGAATGGATTACCTTCTTCGTGACTCATATCATGCTGGAGTAATGTACGGCAGGTTTGACCACTATCGTCTTATTGACACATTACGAATCTTGCTACCCCCGCCTTCGAAGAAGCCAGTCAAGGTTTCAGGAACGGGAGTAGAAGGTGAGGATGAATCAAATAGATCTGATGAGAGCAAAGAGCCAATGCTAGGGGTGGAGGAAGGAGGACTTCACTCCGCAGAGTCGTTGCTGCTCGCCAGGTACTTTATTTTCTCACAAGTGTACTGTCATCCTGTAAGACTCATATACGATATCCATTTAAGAGATTTCCTCGAAGAGTGGCTACCGAGCGGGCAGTTTTCAACAGAAATCAAGAAACACCTTTCAATGACAGATGTTGAAGTCATGGCAGCTCTTCGAAATGCGTTCGATAAAGCAGGTGCGAGTGGTCATGAACATGCTGTACGGATATTAAAGAGACAACACTTCAAGGTGCTCTATAGCCGAAATCCTGAAGATATTGAGAAGAACCTAGACTCGGTCTCGGCTATCTACGAAGCCACTTGCGGGAAGTTCGGCGAAGATAATGTCCGATATGACAAATACACCCAGAAAGGAAGTGCCCCAGGTTTTCCGGTATTGAAACAGGATAATCGCGTCGTCTCATCACTGGTAGAATCACAAACGCTGATGAACTTGCCTATTGTTGCTACAGGATATGTTTTCATTAGTCGTGAATGCCAAGAAGAAGCAGAAGCCTGGCTTAGGGAAAACCGCGAGAACATTATTGCCGCGGAACAGACAGAGGAGGAGGAAACGTGAAAGAAAGGGAAAGAGAAGCCGTTATCCTTGCTCTGGCGGATGAGCTAAGAAAAGGAGGTAGCTGGTGTGGAGAGACCCATCTACAGAAAGCTACCTACTTCCTGGAGGAGCTTGCCAATATTCCGCTGGACTTGGATTTCATCCTTTACAAACACGGGCCGTTTTCCTTCGACCTGCGTGATGAGATTACGGCAATGCGCGCGGACGAGCTTATGGAAATAAGCTTGCAGCCTAACCCGTATGGCCCAAGTCTCCTAACAACAGAGAACGGACACAGGTTACAGGAACGTTGGTCTGATACTCTTAGCCGGTACGCCGACACTATCACTTTCGTTGCGGAACATATCGGCGATCTGGCGGTTGCTGAGCTCGAACGACTTGCCACAGCGCTTTACGTCAGAAAGACGAATCCTCAAGAAAGCGTCCAGCTCAGCGCTCGACGACTTAACGAACTGAAGCCTCACGTATCCATGCAGGAAGCACAAGCTGCCGTTAAAGAGGTGGATAGAATGATCAAGGAATATGAGAAAGTTGATTGGTAATGTTAATTGCTGCCTCCGCCTGATTGACGTGGCATCCATTTCGGCAGATGTAGGCTGAGCAGGTTGCTCTTGATTTCTCATAATTTCCAGCGTAATCGGCAGCCAAGCGTTGGCATTGCCCACCTGGAGAATCACAGACGGATCGTGCGAGGCTCTTACCCTATGGAGGTCGAATCCCACAAGCATAGACTGATTGACCGGCCACATATCCTTTGATAGGCCTGGCATGTTCGGAATCCACGATTTTTCTCCATCTCCGTAATCTGCAATCCAAATACGTGCGCATTACCATGCTATCGATTCATTTGAAACGAACCGCTGAACCTTATTCCATCGGGTTGTGTCAGTTCGGTAATAATCCCGCTGGTAGAGTGGGCAAAACCGGCCGCGAGGGTAGATGTCCACCACCTCGTTGCCACGTGTGATTAAGTGGTAGTGCTGGCACTCTATATCAGTTTCCCTTCTACGTTCTGAGATCGGGAACGACATCGTAACCTCGTCCTTCCCGGCAACCGGCCCCACAAGGGCATATCTCTTGTCCCAGTTGAGCTGGCGTTTCTTGCCGTTGATCTTGCACGATACCTGCTGGGGAGTTACCCATTCAGGGATTCGGACGCGCAACTCTTTGCATGCCCGCTTGACGACGATGTCCACCTGACCGGTATACGGAATGTGGCTATGCACGTCGGCCCACCTGGACGGACGATTCAAGAGCAGGTTCACGGTGAGTGTGCCTCGATCATAGGTGAGCATGTGCTCCCAGATGTAGTAGAGGGCGCGGGTGGCGTTGCCGGTGCAGCAGTGCATGATGCCCGAGCCGTGTCCGATAAACCAGTCGTTAGCGGTCGGCCAACCCGCAAAGGCTCCAACGTTGCGCTCGGGCACACGATCACAGGTATCGGATAAGATCGACATGGGTGCGGGAGCCTTAGGGTCCTCGCGACTGGTATCGATGTCACTAATTCCTTCGCCCATGGCCGAGGGTGGAATCCGGGTCTTGCTGGTCACCATTCCCCCTTCGGCACTGTGGTAAACCCATTCCGGTCGAAGTAGCTGCCCTTCGGCGAACATATTGCGGATCCAGCGGTCGGCGTCGTCCCAGTAATCGCCCAGGCCGGCGGCGCTGAGTTTCAGCGCCAAGCCGATCATCCCCGCCACCTCGCAAAGTTCGGAGGTCTCAAGCTCCGCGTAGTTGTCTATGTTCTCGGGGAAATAGCCCAACAGAGCATTGCCTTTGGTCCTGGCCCATTCGAATGAGTGTCGCACAAAATCCGCCAGATTAGCGTCGCCAACTGCCAGTGCATGATCCAGCGTGCCCAGCAGCGGCACCATGTGATGCTGGAAATGAATCAGGTTGTTAACCGGCGGCGGGCCCGGGTTGAAGCCTTGGCCGTCGCGGGCCCATCCTTCGTCCATCTCTCCTTGCCCGCCGTAATTGGGTAGGAATTCGCCGTCAGGCCCATAGTACCGGCCGTGATGGACGAGGTAACGGGTCAGCCTGCCGGCCAGGTCTACCGCTGGTTCGAAACCGCTTACGCGGTGATATTGTGCCAAGCCGTGTATGGTCCAGCCGACCAGACTGGCCCATACACCCAAAGGCAGCGCGGCCTCGCGCACCCGCCGCGTACCGGGAGAAAACCCGCCCTGAGGGAAGAAGGCATAGTCATCTTTCTGGATTGCGATACTCCGCAGGCCATGGACAACCTTCTGAATCTCTTTGTCCCACGGGCCAGGGGAATCGCGCAGCATGTAAATTGTCATAGCACCAATCATCCTGCCGCAAAACATCGCCACCGAATAGTGTTTGGCTCCCTTGGGACATGGCTCACACCAGTCGGGGTATCTACTCCATGGAAAAGTTGGCCAATAGACCAGACCATCTGGGCCGATCGTCCCCAGCGCTGTCTTCATCCATGCCGGATCAACGCGGTCGTTGAGGGCGGCTCCGCTGGCCAACCGCATCAGCGGCAACGATTCCATAAACTTGATTTGACAGATATCCGAAGGCCCATGCGACATGCTCGGCGGATTCGAGCGGAAGTTGACGCGGAAGTAAAGCAGGTAGTCCTTATCGGGGTCCGTTGGACCGGTCAGGCCGTTGACCGCCAGGGCGATGCGCTGCTGGATGTCGAGCGTGTCGGGTGCCATTACCTCGTAAGAACGCCCGCCGTAGGACGGGACGTCAAACGACGGTATTGTCTGACGAATGTGCTCAACCAGGCCACGCCGCGATGCGGGTTTCGAGTTGTTGCTGTTCATGACATACCTCCATAGAAGACCTTATCTCTCTGCCTCTCCACCATTTCACAATTCTGGGAATATCCCCAGGACAAGAGTCAGTTTGTCCCAGCAAAACTTGTATACAGCCAATCAGACGCAAAGCGACTAATCGTGTCAGACAGTATATGAACCGTTCTGTCTCATTTCAGGGACTTCCTTGCTTCAGACGAACTATGTGCAGCTAATACGGAGCATGTATAGCATATGTTCGAAAAGAAGGATACAAGGTCATATGTTCATCAGGAGGGAAGATACAACAGCCAATAGTGGATGTCAACGAAAACTTCTCAGTTCAAGACATTTTCACACTATTCAGCTTGTCTAAGATAAGCACCCTTGTAATAATCAAAAGGAATAGATCGTGATGATGTCTGGCGGGCTGTGTATTCAATCCTCCGTGAGCTTCTGGGCAGAAGGATAACAAGCTTTTCTCATTGAGACCAGCAGCGCACCTTCGCCACGCAGCTCTTGGATCAAGGTATGCCGATATGGTCACTACAGTCTGTAGGACCTATTTTTTTGAAGATCCAAAATGGATCTGGGATCTTAGTGGCCCAGTAAGGACATGGATCGTCTGATCGCCCGTGGCTTCGGTGCTCCCTTAGAAGAGACGACGTACTGGGACAACCCTGACACGCCGGAGTGCCAGGAGATACGTGCCAGAAGGCGAGAAGGATCAAGGAAGAGTCAAGATTTTTGTTGACCGCAAGGAGAAAATATGTTAGAATTCGGATTACCTGAATTGAAAAGGAAAACTTCCGCTGCTGCAGATTTAGTTTTTCCAAAACTGTATGCCTTTAGAGAGGAAAAATACAATGAAAGCTAAGGAGATTATGGAGCATTTTCAGGAGATCGGAACCTGGGTGGATTGGGAGAACACGGATGACCAGTTCCTGCACGGCGATCCGGACGCGGAAGTAGAAGGGGTTGCAACGGTCTGGAGCCCAACTAATGCTGCGCTGAAGGAGGCCTCTGATAAGGGACTCAACGTGTTTATCACCCATGAACCGGCGTTCTACCTCGGTTACCAGGGAACCCCCTCAGCGGATCGACTGGTAAGGGAAAAGAGGCAGTTGCTGGATGAACTAAACATTACTATGATGCGTTGTCACGACCTGTGGGACCTTATGCCGGAAGTGGGGGTCCCCGATACGTGGGCAGCTCTTTTCGGTTTCGAGATGGAGCCGCGTCCATCGGACTCCTACTACAAGATCTGCTTGTTGGGGAATATGACCGTGGAGGAGGCAGCCAAGCATGTTCTCCAGAAAGTGAGGAGCCTTGGACAAGATACGGTGCTCATATTCGGTGACAGGCAGAAACGAGTCAGTCGCATGGCTGTCGGCACAGGGGCCATTACCTATCTGCCGAGCATGTATGAGCTTAACGCCGACCTTCTTCTGGCAACCGATGATGGCATGAGATTCTGGGGTGGATGGCAAAGCGGAGGCCTTTGGGCTGCGGATTTGGGGATACCTGTTCTCATAGTCAATCATGCCACTGCAGAGAAGCGGGGAATGCAGGAGATGGCACCATACCTTAGAAGAATATTCCCGGGATTACGCGTTGAGTATGTGGATGTTGAGTTCCCTTACAGTAGTTTATGAATGAAACTCTCGAGAAGAACGAGTCTCCAACTCCGCCTTTAATGAGCAGAGATCAGCTCCGCTGACTTAGGTAACTCAAAACGTTCTGGGCCAGTTCATCAGTAATTTGAGTATTACCTTTCTGGAGACCGACTTTCACGCAGAGAGATCTATCTTGGGATATCAACACTGCAATGGAAAGATCGGAGAATTCATTACGGCTTAGAAGCCTTGTGAAAAACGCTTAGATTCAGAAAGTAGTATAGAACAAGCATTGATAAAGCAGCTCCGATGTATTATATTATGTTATTGATAATATTATACATGGAGGAAACAATGACCCCACAAGAGCAGGAACAGACAAATCCGATGTTTCACTATTTTCAGATGGAGGATTTAGTTCCCGAGGATTATATCCTTCGTCAGATTGATGAGGCAGTTGATTTTTCATTTGTACGAGACGTTGTATCAGATTGTTATTGCCCTGACAATGGCAGACCCGGTATTGATCCTGAATTAGTTGTTCGAATGATCCTTATTGGCTATCTGTATAATTTGAGTGAGAATCGGCTCTGTCAGGAAGTGGGGATGCATGCGGCATATCGGTTGTTTTGTCATCAGACATTTGATGATGCGGTTCCGGATAGGAGCACGATCAACAAGCTTCGCAATCACAAGTGGGCATCCAGTGGGTTGTTTGAACGGATAATGCGTCAGGTAGTCCAGTGTTGCATAGATGTCGGTGTTGTGAGCGGTAAACACCTTAGTGTCGACGGCACTCAGATACAAGCTGATGCTTCAGTGAAAAGTATTGAGCCGATAGAACCCCCTGTTTCTCTTGATGATTATCTCAAGGGAATCGGTTTTGAAGGTGATAAGACAAAGGGTAGGTCCGGGCATCCTCAGGATAAAGACTTTCATGGTGAAAAGTGGACGAACCAAACACACCGTTCGACTACAGACCCCGACGCGCGCTTATACAGCAAATCGAAGGGCAAAGGGGCTTTTCTCTCGTTTATGGGCCATGATCTGATCGACACAAAAAGCAGAGTAATCCTTGAGACTCAGGGCACGCAGGCGACAGGGACAGCAGAGCCCGAAAGTGCCCTTAAGATGGTAGATGACCTTGAAACATAGACCATGCCCAAAGACATTCAGACACTTAGTGCCGATACCGGTTACGGTTCTGGTAATTTTATCGCTGATGTACTTGACCGGGGAATCATACCCCATATTCCTCTGCGAGCCGATGAGAAGATTGAACCGATTCCTACATGGAAAAACAAGACAAATTCAGCACATATTCAGGCCGAACGGGATAGAAAAGTGCGAGAGGCGAAAGCCAGAAATCATGCACGGTCTATCTCATTAACAGCTGACTACAAACTCTCCCGGAGACTCCGTAAACGCAGTGAACATATCTTTGCTGAAGCCAGGCAACAACACGGTATGGGACGAGCCCGTTATAGAGGACCAGCCTCACTGAATGAACAGTTGAATCTTGTTGCAACAGTACAGAATCTCAAGAGGCTTGTATCTTTCATAAGAAGGGGGAAAGCGTCTATGTGTGCCCTGTCTGTCAAAGACAGTGCATCCTGTTCTTCAAACAGCTCCTATTCCTTGCTGACCAGAACTCTGATAAGACTATTTTGCTTATTCCACAGCAAAACGATACGATATGCTACTCTTTGACCCATAATCGGCGCTTCAGACGCTGCCTGGGACATAACTATTTCACAAGGCTTTTAGATAAGGAGAAGTCCAATGAAAGCCAAGGAAATTATGGAGCACTTTCAGGAGGTCGGAACCTGGGTGGACTGGGATAACACGAATGACCAGTTCTTGCACGGGGATCCGGATGCAGAAGTAAAGGGGATCGCAACGGCCTGGAGTCCAACTAATTCCGCTCTGAAGCAGGCCTCTGATAAGGGACTCAACGTGTTCATCACTCATCAACCCGCCTTCTACCGTCTTCTGCTTTCCAAGGCGAAATCGGCAATCGATAATTATCACGGAAGCCCCTCAACAGATCAACTCGCAAGAGCAAAGAGGCAGTTGCTCGACGATCTGGACATTACTTTGATGCTTTGTCACGACACATGGACCCTTATGCCGGACGTGGGAATCCCCGATACATGGGCTGCTTTTCTGGGTTTCGATACGGCGCCGCGTCCATCGGAATCCTACTACAAGATCTGTTTGTTGGGGGATATGACCGTGGAGGAGGCAGCCCAGCAGGTTCTCCAGAGAGTTAGGAGCCTTGGACAAGATACGGTGCTCATTTTCGGTGACAGGCAGAAACGAGTCAGTCGTATGGCTGTCGGCACAGGGGCCGTTACCCGTCTGCCGACTATGTATGAGCTGAATGCCGACCTTATTCTGGCAACCGATGATGGCATGAACTTCTGGGATGGAGGTCTTTGGGCTGTAGATTTAGGCATACCTGTTCTCATAGTCAATCATGCCACTTCAGAGAAGCCAGGCATGCAGGAAATGGCGGTATACCTTAGAGGGATATTCCCGGGAGTGCCCGTTGAATATGTGGATGTTGAATTCCCTTATAGTAATTTGTGAATGAAACTGTGGATAACAAGGAGTTTCCAACTCCGCCTCGAATGTGCACAGATCAGCCCCGATGCCTTCGGTAACTCAAAGCGTTATGCCCCAGTTCATCGGTAGTTTGGATATTACCTTTCTGGAGACCGACAGGGCGATCCTGTGTGAGTTCGTGGGGAGACGTACATCTCTGTATTTGAAACCAAAGGCCAGTTTTCTATTGGCAGGAACCATAAGGAAAGTAAAGCGGAAAGGATCAGCCAGGATCGTATGCACCCACGGGCGCGCAACAACTGAGACTTTCGTTACGACTTGCTAGGACAGGAGTATGGCAAAAGCGGAGAAACACTCAATGGACTTCGAGGCGGAAATCCAGCGGAAGGAAAAACTGATCGGCTCTGCCCGGGAGTTGAAAGAAGAATTACGCGATGATCCCCATCGGCCGGGGTATCATTTCATGCCGCCGTGGGCCTGGATGAATGACATCAATGGGGCCATCTTCTGGAAAGGCCGATACCATATCTTCTACCAGCACAACCCCGAGGGCGGCTACTGGAAATGGATGCAGTGGGGACATGCCTCCAGCGTGGATCTGGTGCACTGGGTCCACCATCCCATCGCGCTTACCCCGACACTCGATGGACCTGATCGCGATGGTTGTTACAGCGGGGGGGCATTCGTGAACAAAGAAGGCGTTCCGACTGTTATCTATCATGGAATTCCCGAAGGGACGTGTATCGCCACAAGCCACGAGGACACGTTAATTCGCTGGACCAAGCACCCGGCCAACCCGGTGATTCGGGTGCCGAAGCCGGGTGACCCCGGCCACGGGAAGTACAAAGTTTTCGATCCGTGCGCGTGGGTGGACGGTGAAAACTATTATGCGCTTATTGGCAATCGTATTCCGGGCGTCCAGGGCGATGGGACGTCCCTGTTCAAATCGCCGGATCTGGTCCACTGGCAGTACGTCGGGCCCTTTTACCAATCGGAGCGGCGGTGGACCGAAGCCGACGAGGACTGCGCTGTGCCTGATTTCTTCCCATTGGGAGATAGGCACATGCTGCTGTTTACGAGTCATCTGCAGACTACTCAGTGCTATCTCGGGAGGTTGGAGGGCAATCGGTACTCCCCGGAAAGCCATGGCTGGATGAGTTGGCCAGGCGGCCAACTTGGTGGTCCCAGAACGTTATTGGACGGGAAGGGACGCCGCATTTTCTTTGACTGGATACGCGAGCTTCGAGATCCCGAAAGGGAACGAGCGTCAGGCTGGTCCGGGGTGATGACGCTGCCGAGGATTCTCCGGTTGGACCAGGACGGCACGTTGCGCATTGAGCCGGCGCCCGAACTGGAGGTGCTCCGGATGAATCCCAGTGTTTGCCGGGATATGCGACTGACAGCCGATTCAGAGCTGGTCGTGGACGATGTCCGAGGCGACTGCCTGGAATTGGCGGTGGAGATGGAACCGGAGGACGCCCAAGAATTCGGTGTGAAGGTGCGATGCTCTCCCGACGGCGCGGAGCAGACGGCTGTTGTGTACAATGCGTCTGCCGGGAAGCTGAAAGTGGACATAAGCCAATCGACTCTGGATAAGGGCATCCGATACAACCACTACCGCAACACACAGGCGCTCGAACGGTTGCCTGAAGAGGCGAGGGTTGTCCAGGCCCAGGTGGCTCCGTTCGAGCTGGCTGCCGGAGAGCCACTCAAGCTCCGCATCTTCCTAGACCGGTCGGTTCTGGAGGTGTTTGCAAACGGCCGCCAGTGCATCACGCAGCGGATCTACCCGACGCACCCCGACAGCCTGGGCGTTCGCCTCTTCTCCCGTGGCGGAGGCACAAAGTTCCAATCCGTCGAGGCATGGCGCATGGCCCCAGCCCACGACTGAAAGCCGTATCAACCGCAAGGACCGTCTGAGCGAGATGAAATCCAGGGTACCTAGGTCGAGACTGTGGAATACGAGAAGAATAAGAAAGTTATCTCCGACGTTGAGTATAAGGACATACGACAGGTTATATACAGAACTGTATCAGGCTGAAAGTGAATGCGGAAAGTTAAAGTCCTCTCCTGTCAGATAGGAAGTAGCGACCAGGGCCGCTACCCCAGAGATTACCCTTATTATATTAGACGTATTCCGTACTAGTAGAGGTATTTCTTATGAACCAGAAGAAATCAAGAGCTTGGAGTACAATATTGGACACTTTTGAAGTTTCTCCAAAGCTCCTGTGTTACAATGACTTTTCAAATAACATGCTTGTTGTGCATTAGACCTAATCTATAACAGTTCAAAGGACCAATCTTCGCGCTTCCTCTACAGAGCGGAAGCGCTTCAGGAGCGGCTCAGTTAAGGGGTACTCCGGACACTAAGAGCCTATACGAAGATCCCTCCTGGCGTCACACGGCTGCAATGGCGGTGTCCGGCGCAGGCTATCACCCTCCTCAACGCTTGTCTCCGATTGAGTCCCCGATTGATTCTACCCCCGATTGAATCTATGGGGGGTGATCAAGGATCAGCCTCGCCCGATGTAGGGCATTTTGGTCGCCATGATGGTCATAAATGGCACGTTGGCGTCCAACGGGAGAGTGGCCATGTACACCACCGCGCGCGCTACATGATCTGCGTCCATAGTAGGTTCAACCTTCATTGATCCATTGGCCTGCGGAACGCCGTCTTGCATTCCGTCGGTCATCTGAGTCTCGGCGTTGCCAATGTCTATCTGGCCGCAGGCAATATCGTACTGGCGTCCCTCTAAAGCGGTCGACTTAGTGAGACCTGTCACGCCGTGCTTAGCGGTCGTATAGGGCGCGGCGTTGGGACGTGGTACGTGAGCCGATATGGAGCCGTTATTGATGATGCGCCCGCCCCTGGGTTTCTGACTCTTCATGATCTTGAACGCTTCCTGCGTACACAGAAATGTGCCGGTCAGGTTGGTGTCCACGACGGATTTCCATTTCTCGTAGGTCAGATCTTCCAGGGGTCCCCCCGCTCCGATCCCCGCGTTGTTAAACAGCACGTCGAGCCGGCCAAAGGTCTCCTTCGTCTTGGCGAACAAGGCTCGAACGGAGACAGGATCAGTCACGTCAGTAGGAACAACCAGTGTTTTCGAGCCAGACGGCTCTGCTTCTGCCGCGGTCGTCTCTAAAGGCTCCACACGACGTCCAGCCAGTGCAACGGAATACCCCTCCTGCAGAAGAGCGAGAGTCGTTCGCCTGCCAATACCGGTTCCCGCTCCCGTAACGATGGCTATCTTCCCGAGTGAACTCATTTGTCATACCTCCTAAAGCTGTAGCCCCCGACCCCCGATAGAGTCAATCAGGGGTTCAATCGGGGGTTGCCAGGTACGTTTCTCAAATCTGTGTGGGAATTGTGCATAATACTCCCACCCCTTCTATTCTATTAAACGGCTTGCATGTTCGCCCCACACCAGACGAAGTCCGATCCCAGCAGCGTTTCGATCACGTGGAACATGTGATCGTCTTCAACGAACATTTCGGTCAACTCTGGATGCTCCAGGGCCAAGTCAATCACGCAAGACCATATCTGGACGAGATCGGGCTTGTTCAGGTGCTAGGAGATAATGGACTGGAATTCCCGGCCGAGCACCTCGATCTCAACGGCGAGTAGCATTGGCGCATCGTGGCGTAGCCGAAAGTCTCGAAGTGCGCTTTCTGTTCGTCCGTAAACATACTCTCCCTCACCAGGGCTCGTCTCGCTTCATGCCAAAATCCACCTTCAGGAAATAATACATCTCATCCATAGGCACGGCCTCATTCCACATCGTTATGCCGTACTTCTGGCACAATCTGAAGAACTCTCTGAAATGTGGACGGGTGCGTCCAGCAATATCAGGAGGGACCTTTCCATCCTTTCCGGACCATGCCCAGGGAAGGGCCTCACTCATAGCTGCAGCGTGGATGGCAATCGATGCCTTCTCAAGACGAGCACGAATTGTCGGATCGTCGGTCAATGCAAAAGCCTCATCTAAAGCCTGCACGCCAACACGAACGACTGATGCATCAATCCCGAAATTCTCGCCTATACCCGACCACCCATACTGTATGCCCTTTTCTTCCGCACTCTCGTGTAAACGATCTATAAACCTGCGGATCTGGCGACCGGCCTTGCCGTAGTGCAGATGCAGAAACTCGTCCATTACTTTGTTGCCATCTTCATTGGGATCCCACAGTAGTCGGCTGGTCATATAGTTCTGCAGATCAGAAAGCCCGGACTGCGGCGCATTATATACCGCCTGCATAAAGATGCCCTTAACGCCGTTATCCAGAAAATAACGAATGTTTGGCTCAACGACGCGCATATTGGGTATCGGCAACTGATATATCGCAAAATTGGTATTGTAATACCAGAGGTTGATATGATCGCAGATTCGACCCCAGCCTTCTAATGCCTGACGGAATTTCACGCTTTCCGAATACGTGGACGTTTCAATCGGATCCGTTACGCTGCAATCGTGAGTCGTCAGTTGAACGATTACATTGGGATGCGCCTTAATGGTCTTTGGCGGTTTCTGCGAATACTTGTACGCGAGCGTGCCGATTTTCACGTCCGGATATTTCTTCACCACCTCTTTGGTCACTGCGTTCACGAAAAGCAAGAGAGTCCCCATGCCCGATTCTTCGCGCTGATCGGTTAACTCACATTTCGGGCAGCGACATTTGTGTCCCCCGTCGTTTTGGCTAACGGCGATGCTCTTCTGGTCGGGATTAGCCGCAAGCTCGTCGAGTACAGCCTGAGTGACAATTTCAAGCACTTCGGGATGTGAAAGACACAGTTGGGCATCTTTTTCTTCGGTGATGTACTTACCGTCACGCATGCCAAAATATTCCGGGTTTGACTTCGAGTATTTCCTCCAGGGAATCTGCCGGTAGAAGCTATGGCCGAAAAGCATAATATCAGTTGTGCCGCCAAGCATAGGGTCATGTGTTACTGTATTACAGCGCAACCTGGCCGCAAACTCGGGATGATCCGCGTTTACCTTGTATGCGCTAAAGCGGTATGACATTGGAGGATGATACGACCGATCCACTTGGCTGATCATGGCTTGTTTCTTTGCACGAGGCACATACGTGTGGTCGTGAGACAGGAAACGCACGCCCAGGTAATCTTCAAGAAACGTATAGACGCCGTACAGCGTTCCTCTGGGCTGGCCCCCGGCAATGGCAATATTCTTCTTGCTAACGATAATCCGCAGATCTTCCGGTCCGAAATCCTGAACATCAAATCCGACCGGGCTGGATTTCATCGATGTGCCGCTTCCGATATAGATATGAAAATTACTTCCCTTAGCTACCGAAGTGACGATGGGCAGATGAATGTCAGTGGTTTGCTTCAAGAAATTCTGGAACTCCTTGGCTGCATATCCCTCGCTGGGAATGGCATCCTCATCAATGACGATATCCCAGTTCTCTAATTGACTAATTCTGACCCCTCTGGGAGCAGCGGCTGCCAAGGCAGCTTGTAATAGAACGAGCAAAGTTGTTACATAGGGCATTTGTTTCTCCTTAGCGATAACTGCTCAGGACTCGACAATGTAAGTCTGAATTTGAATACCCTCTATCGCATCAGACTGCATCCAGCCCGGCTCTACTTCCCCGGCTCTACTTCCATAGGGTACCGCGATTATGCGATATGCCGAACGCGGCTCCAACGGAGTTTCCAGCGTCCTACGGCGTGAAAGTCACTGCTGCACCCGCATACGTCTCGTCGTTGCGGAGGGCGTTGCGGTGCGGCAGGTACTCAACCAATATGTCCACGTCGGTGATCGAGATCGGGTGGATGAGCTTCTCGTCCTTCTTCAGCAGGTCGACGCGCAGCGTGTTGGTGTCCTTGTTTGGCAGCAATCCGTCCATTAGATCGACATGGAGACGGTAGCCCCGTACGCCCGCGCTTGGCCGCATCTGGAACACCCGGTCCACCTTGCGAATCCTATCCTCCGGCACCACTGCGCCGTTCCAGTACATTCGTACCTCATCGGCGCGAAGCATTTCGTGCAGCATGATCCGTAGCTCGCAGCGCCATAACTCGCCTGCTGCCTGCTTGGAGGCGATGTCGTCGGCCACGTCAATGGTGATCTCCTTACCCCGATTGCCGACCTTTAGCTCCTGCGGTAGCTGTTCTGTGAGGCCATATGTGGCGGCTTTAGGTCGGGCTGCTCCAGGTCCTACGTGGAAGGTCTTGTCTTTGTGGGTGACAACGTCCGGGTAGGCGAGGTAGCGAAGGCGGTCCGTGTCTTGGGTTGTGTACGGGTAGCGATGTGGCGGCGGGTAGTACCTGTGATATAGGATGCCCTGCACACCAGCGTGGTAGGCATTGACGGCGGCGGCGCGATGCACCTCTGTCGTCTGCTCCTGACCGACGCTGTCCAGACCGGCAATAACTGGTATGCCCGTGTCCTCTGTGAGTGTTACGATCTCCCGAAGCCGCGCTGTCTCGCTGGAGAAGTCGCCGCCGACCGGCATCGCCACGATAGTGTCTACCAGCCCTTCCTTTACCCACGTTTCGACATCGTGGCCAATAAGCCTGCTGCCCTCCAGGGTCGCGGAGATTCGGGCCACCAGCCGCTTCTGCCGGCCTTGTGTCCGGGCGGCTTCGTCGCAAGCCTGGCTGATCTGCCGCACCCAGTCGGTCACGGTGTCGGTGTGCTCGGCCACTTCTCTGCGGGCGATGAAGGGTGCGTAGTCATGGAAGTTAATCTCAATACCGTCGGTCGGGTAGTCGCCGAGCAGTTCTCGGATGACCGCCAACCGGTTTTCCCGAACCTCGGGCACGGTGTACGACAGGCGGTTGGGTTGGTCGAATTCTGCTTCGGTGTAGTCGGGTTCCTCACCGACCTGCCACTCAGGGTGCTCAGTGGTAAAGTCAGCGACGCGGCAGCTGGTTACCCGATCGTGGTCTACGTGAGACATATTCAGAAGGAAATGGGGTAGAAAATTGAGGCTACGCTTATGGGCATGCTCGCAGACGACCATGAGCGGGTCGTAGCCGCTCTTGATCATGGCCTCGCAGTTCTGGGCGGCTTTGTACCAAACCTCATGGTTGGCCAGGTCAACGTTGTGCCCCCACCGCTCTCCCACCTTGGTGTCGTAGAGCAGCACGCTGCAATCTCCCACCACATAGCTGATGGTATCGATGCCCAGATCCAGGACCTCGTCTATAGGCTCCACAAACTGCCTCACGCCCATCGGCGGTTCGTACAGGTAGACGCTGGAGTGCCGACCATCCGTCTCGAACATGATTTCGTGTCTCTCACTCATGTGTATCTGCTCCTAGAATCTGTTCTGTTGCATGACACGCGTGCTTTTCTTAAGAACTTGGTTCCCTCTGTGACTGTAAGCAGGGCTTCAACATCCATCTTTTTCTCCTTTTGAGAAACACTTTCAATGTCGTTTTCTTAATCCCTTTGGCTCACCCCTGCTATCTTCCCCTTTACTTTTTCCAAGTACGACCAGTACGACTAGTACGGGGTCAAATACATAAACTTTTGTTTTGTAAAATGTTACTGATAAAGGGGTCGTACTGGTCGTACCTCCGTAACTGTTTGTCAGCAGGAAGTAGGCCCACTCGATAATACCAAGGTCTTCCCCCTCCTTCTTCTTTCTGTTCAACGGCTTGCAGGCCGTCTTTTGAGCGGTGCTGAGTATAGAGCTGCTACAGTTTCGCGCAAGCAACAAATATCTTGAGGTCTTCATTGCCTTCGTGCAACAGCCCATGACTGCTTCCTGATTTAGTCAGAATCACGTCTCCAGGCTTGACATTGCTGCTTCTCATTGTCCACTGTCATTAGCCCCTGTCCGGAGACAATATAGTAGATCTCTTCATCCCCCCGGAATGAAATCTTTCTCGTTTGACTTCTCTTGCTTAGGTGGACGGTAGCCGGTGTATCTCTGTGATGAAAGATTAAACCATTCTAACTTCTGATCAACTTCTTGTAAGCTTTTGAACTGAATTCTGTTCCAGAACTTCCTTGAAAATACAGAATTGTTGCCTTCTATAGATGCTTGAGAAAAGGGCCTTCTGGGAACGGCAAATATCGGAATCACTTGATTTTTCAAGAGAAACTGCATTGCTTTGCTGACATTCCTTTTACCTGAAACACTGCCAATAGTCGCCGAGCAATTGTCCACCTTAACGAAATCTGGTTTTTCAAACCTGTCAAAGAAAGACTGACACTTCTCGATAAAGTTAGTTGCTGTTTGACCGTCAACCCGCCGAAAATACCTTAACTTAGGCTCTTTCTTAAAGGAAAATCCAACGAAGTTGACCGGCTCAGTTCTGCCGGTAAGATACTTTTTACCAATAAAGTCTGATTCTAGGACTCTGCCTCCTGAAAGATAGTAAATGGTATACTCTGGATAACAAAGATAACGAGATGCACCCTTGTTTTTACCTTTCTTCCTTCTCTGGGAAAGTCCTAAATCTGAAAGCATTCTGCCGATAGTCGGCAACGACGGAGGAGGGGTGCTAGAATATCGATTCCTCCATTCTTGTTCAATAACAGTGGCTCCTGAATAGAACTGATAAGGATCGTCCTCTAAGCTATGGTAAATCTCTTTGATTCTCTGTTCGTCAACTTTAGCCAATTTTCGCCTTTTTCCTTTTGGCCAACCCCGATTATCCATGGCAAAATCCTGATCCGGAGATTTAGTCCAAGCCGTAACGAAATCATTGGAAACTCTCGCTTGTTTGATAACTTCTCGCTTTGACATTTCTTTCTTAAAATACATCTCGTTGACTTCTTGTCAAATCTCCTTTGCCATAGGACTCCGTAGATTAGTTGACAATCAACTCAACTTAATCTACTAATACATTATGGTCTAAACAGATCAAATTCAAAGGCACGGTGTTCGTGAATCCCGATTGAGGAATTAGGTTTCAACACGAGTTCCCTGACATAGGCCAGGTTACTCTGTAACTCCTCTTCCAACAGGGTCCGAACCGCGAATTTCCCCGAACCGCCGTGGCTGCTATCTCCCAGTTGTTCTTCTACATTATGGTGGCCGCGAAGTATCATAAGGCATCTCCTTTCCTATTCTATCGTTTCTGATAAACTGTCCTTTATCGTATCAGCTCATCAAATCTCCGCCATTTATGTCTACAGAGGCACCGGTGATGTAAGAAGACTGGTCAGAGACCAGGAACAACACCAGGCGGGCCACATCTTCTGGTGTCCCCAATCTTGGAAGAGGATAGCTCCTGGCGTAAGCTTCCAGTTGTTCTTGTGAAGAGTTTTCTCTTGCCATCTCGGTATCAATCATGCCCGGGCAGATAGCATTAACATTTATCCCAAAAGGACCCAACTCTTTCGCCATATGTCTGGTCAAGCCCAAAACCCCGGCCTTGGAAGCGGTGTAATGTGCTCCTCCCAGATCGCTCACCGTCTTACCTGCCAGCGAAGACGTACTCACTATCTTTCCATATCTTCTTTTCTTCATTATGGGAACGACTAGCCGTGAGACGATAAAGACGCCTTTGAGATTAACATCTAATACAAAATCCCATTCCACCTCATCAATCTGGTCAAATTCTGTTGGTCTCAATACACCTGCATTGTTGACCAGAATATCTATGCGGTGGAATTTTTCTTCTATCTCCGTTACCATTTTCTCAACCTGGCCATAATTGCTAACATCAACCTGGAAAGGTATCGCCGATGGACCGATTTCTTCTGCTGCCTGTCTTATCTTTTCTTCTTCCAAATCGTTGATGGCTACCTGTGCTCCCTCTTTCGCCAGCGCTAAAGCAATGTGTCTCCCCATGCCCCGGGTGGCGCCTGTGACGAGCGCTACTCTATCCATTAATAATTTGCCTTCGCACATTTTTCAAATCCCCCATGATTGGTTGCAACCGGCAATTGCGCGTGGGGGTCGCCGCGGCACTTGTGACCGGCGGACGGGTTAAGTGAGCCTGGCATCAAGAGACTCTGGCTCAAACCCTGATCCGATGTGCCGACGTCAGCGACTCGTCCCGCTCCGACCATTGAGAGGAACCAGTATCGCCTTGTACTGCAACCACGCGGCAGTCCCCTGCATCACCTGATTTTGTCTTCTGACGCTTCGTGGAAGCTTTCCTCCCCGGAAGGCCCCTGCCGGTGGGCTCCTTCCAGCAGCTCCCCAGCGCTCAATCCCCCCCCCAGCGGTCCGGATTGATCCCCGGCGCCTCTGTTGTCATGCCCTCGGGCTTGTGCGGCTGTTCCCACTCCTTGCCGGTGGTGTTGAGGCTCTGCAGGAAGGGTTTAGCTGCTGCGGGCGCAGCCTCCACCAGTGCTGGGTCCCACTCCTCCATGGGCTGGATCGGTCCTGCCCAGGCCGGCCGGTAGCCGAATTGAATCAACTCCCGGGGCACCGTGTCCCTGTTGGGATGTGTGCCGTGGAACAGGGTCACTGGAACGATGACGGCCGAACCGGCCTTCATGCACAGGGTGATCTCCTGAGGATGCGACTTGTAGCGCCGGTATGGGTTGGCTTCGGCGTGGAAGGACAGGTGCGAGCGGGGTATGAGCCGGAAAGGCGCCCGTTCAGGGATCAGATCGTCGAGGTAGTAGAGTACCCTCAATAGGCGCGGCGAGCTGCCTTCGTAGCCAAAGATGGACGAGCCGAAGGGCTGGCCGTCGGTGTGCATGGAGATGCCCGGAGAGCCGGAGAGGGTGCGGGTAAAGAGCCCGTGCGTGAACACGATGTCCGGTCCCATCAAGGCCTCGAAAAACTCGATGACGGGCGGGTGCGCGATAAGTTCGGCCGCGGCGCGACTCAGCCACTGAGGTTCCATAGCATAGGTCTGCGCCTCGCTGTAGTCCTTGTGCTGCATGGGTACGTCGGACAGTTCGGCCTTGAGTCTTTTAATCTGTGAGGCGTCGAGCACGTCGGGAAGGGCAACGTAACCCTCCACCTCCAGGTGGCGGGTGCGCCGGGCCAGGCTAAAGGAATCGAAGTCGGTCTGGTCAATGTGCATGAAGCCGATTTCCTCTTCCGGATCGATTTTTAGAGTTGTGTTTTTCATTTTTACCTCCTTGCGTTCTCTCCGCGGCGTATGAATTCGGCGGCCCCGGGGGCGATCCAGGAGTCGATGCTGGTCAGGAAAAAGCGGACGCCCGCTGCTGAGTACTTTTCAACGGTTTCGTTGGTGGCAACGTAACCGGCAACGCCGCCGGCTTTCTGAATGCGGGCTAGGGTGTCGTCAATTGTTTTCTGCACGTCCGGGTGCTGCCTGTTGTCTATATGGCCCATGGAGGTGGCCAGGTCGGAGGGCGCTACGAAGAATACGTCAATGTGGTCTACCGTCAGGATCTCATCCAGGTTGCGGACCGCGGCGATGTCCTCGATCAGGATGATAAGCAGGGTTTCTTCGTTTGCCACGTGGTAGTAATCCGGGACGCCAAAGCCCTGTCGGCTGGTGTACATGCCGCGATGGCCGATCGGGGCGAACTTGCCGCCATCCACCACGTTTTGGGCTTCCTCCCTAGTGTTCACGTGCGGCACTACAATCGCCTGGGCTCCGCAGTCGAGCGTTCGGTAGATGAGGGCCTGATCGTTGCGGTTGACGCGTACCACCGAAGTCATGCCCCAGATATCGCAGGCACGGGTCAAATTTCCGAGCTCCTCCGGGCCCGCGGATCCGTGTTCCCCTTCCAGCCACACGCCGTCGAATCCGACAGGGCCAAAGGCGTCGATGTCGTCGGGGTGGGTGATGCCGCAGACTATGAAGGCGATGCCGCCCTCGGCCAGCTTGTGTTTGATGCGGTTGGGCCTCAGTTTCATTCTATCTCCTGGTTGGTGGTGGATTAAGGTGTTTTGAGGTTCCACACCTGAAAGGTACGGAAATCAGGCTCTGCATTCAAGGGAAAAGTGGTACTCCCTCGAATTTAAAGACACTAACGTGGCTGCTGCCGACGGCAGGAGTATACGTGCATTTGCCTTGGATCCAGAGGCCGCGTGCGCTTTTTTGGTGGTATTGCACTGGAGCGGTGAGTGTAGGGTGCGACCTCCGTGCCAGCGTGTATCATCAACGTGGAGATTCCCCTCCCTGCTGTCGAGGGTGAAATCGGGGCCAACCAACTCATCGCTGATGCCGTAGCTGCTGGTCCCCGATTGAGTCTATCGGGAGGCCACGCGCTCAAAAAGTGTCGGCGTCTGGCACATGTGTCTAATGATGGCCTTCGCCTGTTCTTCGGTGGCTGAGGCAATCGGGGGACGCATAAGGTACGTCTCGGCAAAGCCCATTCCGTACACCACGACCTGATTGCGTGCCATCCCATGGATGTTCGGCGGAGAGAAGCCACATTGTTCATCCTCTTCTATCATCTGGAGCACCTCCAGATAGTTGTTCTCATCGAGCAACTCGAACATACTCTGGCAGCGCTTGGGGTTGAAGAGTCCGGAAAATTCACCCTGGTTGGGCCAGTGGTGGAAGAAGACGTAGTAAGTGAAAAGGCCACCGCCGGTGATGCCCATGCGTCCGGAGAACCTGCGGACCAGTTCCATCCGATTGGCCAGCACATAAATGTCGTCCTTGATGCCGATGAACTGTTCCTCCTGGCAAAGATCTTCGAGGAGCTGAACGGGCAGCATGGTCTGTGGGGGGGAAGTCCATGGTACCGGTAGGGCCACTGCCAGAAGGGGGATTTCGGTTTCTCTGGCCACGGCGCGAATGTATTGCACGTAGAGTTCACCGCAATGGGAGGAAGTTTGCACACAGTGTTCGGGCAGATGTACGAAAGCAGCATGCGCACCGAGCTTTTCGAACGCCTGGACCGTCTCGATCGCAACGTGCACGGGTCCCCCGCCAGTGCAGGAGATAAACAGCGCGTCATCACCCACGACCTCCAACACTGTGCGCGTCACATCCACAATCTCGTGAGGGGTCACGAAATCGAGCTGGCTGTACATGAAAGTCAGACAAAAATTCTTGGTGTCGTTCTCTAGCTGCCAGCAGACATATTTGGCCAGGCCGGCATGGTCGATCGAGTAATCGTCGCGATACAGAATGGGCAAGGGCACCATCTGACGGTGAATTCGGTTGCGTATGTCGTCGTAGTGACTCACAGTGCTCTCCGTATATCAGCTTTTTCAACTGACGACGAACTCAGCCTCATCAAAATCTTCTGGAAGTCCCTAAAGTTATACCGCATCGTACCGGTCTCGAATCCGGGCACGCAGTGTTCCGGGTCGTCCTGGGCTTGCAATAGAGGGGCAAGAACCGAGCCAGATTGTCTGCATCTCGCCCGGGTGACGCGTGGCCATACCGCGGATACTTGCCTGCCCTCTATTCTCTGCGTGATCTTGCACAGGTGGATCACACACACGACCGGTCCTATCTGGCCCGGGTGAATACTCGCCAGCCCCGAGCTGAAGTCGCTTTGTCCTTGTCTATCATCGCGCGTAAGACGGACGCAACGTCGTTACCTTCTTTGTCGTACAGGCCGAGCCAACGGTTGAAAAGGGCACGCTATGCGGACAGCAGCCCGCCGTAACCTCCAGTTTACGACCATACGCTCCTCAGTGGAACCGGGGCTCCCCGCATAAGGTTTCCCCAGTAGGACCTTTCTGAATCAGGTATCTTTCTTGTTGAGATAGGTATCACGTAAAAGGAATCTCACCACTCGACATACCTCACTGACAACCCCGCGATGTCATCGAAGAAGTAGTGGAAGAAGAGCGGTCAAAGCAGAACATCCCTGTACGAAGGATGTGCTGCTTAAGGTGAAGGAGGAAGAAAGAACCTCCGAGCGGGAGTAGGCAGAAGAGATAACCGAGGAAACGGATCTTCCCGACAACAGCGGTCTTATACACGGTAAATTTCGGGAGTTATATACAGAGCACCTGGAACCGGAATCTGCGGATCTGATGTTTACCGAACCACCGTACGATAAGTAGTGAATCTCCCTCAACGAAGACTTGGCCAAGGTGGGGGTCTATGCTCCAGAAGGCGGTGGAGCGATCAGGCTAACAACAGGCGGCGGGCTCTGGCTCAGACCGTATTTTTTGTGGCCTTGATTTGGCTCAAGCATCCCTTTTGTTGTACGAGATCGACTCGGAACTTCACCACCATGTTTTGTATCCTGACGAGTGTCTTCAACCTCGGCGTTCACGAGAACTCGAGTAGCATCCCCTATGATTTCGTTGGCCGTTTTGTAGTCTTTGCGGTTCTCCGCAAACTTCGCAGGATTTATGCGGTATTCCAGCAGCCGCTTCACAAGCACTACCGCAGTTCGTCAAGGGACGCTACATACTTCTGACGCTGTTGATTAAAGAACTCTCTTAATTCAGGATACAGACTGGGATGGTTCCTGTAATAATCAACTCTCCCACGAATCAAACCCTTTTCCTCTGTTTCATGTAAGTCAAATCTGTGCCAGTGTTAGTCTACGGCTTCCTTGGGGGAATAGAATGCTCCAAGACATTGCAGAATGAAGAGTTTTTGCTTAACGTCTGCACTCCGGGGAATCTTCCCAGAACGATTATGCTTCTTGTTTTCTATTGGTTTTCCTACGTTAGTGACACCTCTATTTTCACACCTTTAGTCTGACCGGTCACAGCTTAGTCAACTTCAGTAATGCTTATTAAACCAAATATACAAAATAAGCTATCCTTATTCAAGACTTGATACACTTCGGTTGCGCTTCGGATCGAACTGACCTTGACTTTTCCACCAATTTGTAGTCGATTTCTACTGGAGTAGGCCGGAAGGCCGTGAAAAACCAAGAAATATGCTGGGAGGTGAAGCCCTGTTAACCTAAACAAAACAAAAGATTATGAAAAACTATGGAACAAGAAGAACTGGATAGGTGAATCTCTAAAACCAAAGCTTGCGCTGTCGAATCACGCATAACCCGTAACCTTCATCTACTTTCTTCAATCTCTACCACTCTACTATTCCTACGATCGGTGGAGCATCATTTTTGGAAAGATCTATTGTGTATGGTTCATCTATTTCAACGCCGTCTCTGTCAGCTATGATTCGAATTTGGGGTTTGTCCAATTCCCCCTGAACATTCTTCAGCACCACTGCCCTTTCTCCAGTCTTCAGTGCTACTATGCTCCCCTCGGGGTACCTGGCGACCTTTGAAAGAAAGATTTCCACTACCTTGGGGTCGAACTCCTCACCTGACTTTGCTGCTAACAGGTTTAAGACCTTATGAGGAGCTACTCTTGCTTTGTAGATTCTGTTTGAAGTCACAGCATCGTGGATGTCCGCCACTATTGTGATCTTTGAAAACTCATGGATCTCATCTCCTTTGAGGCCCTGTGGGTAGCCTCTCCCGTTCAGTTTCTCGTGGTGCTGAAGCGCCACATATGTAACCACAGGATCCAGATCCGCTCTGTCCTGGAGTATCTGGAATCCGTTTGATGGATGCTTCTGCATCTCCACAGATTCTTCGTCTGTCAGTTTTCCGGGCTTGTTTTTGATCTCAGGTGGAATCATAACCTCCCCGATATCGCGCAAGAGCACGCCCATTGCAAGCGTCTTGAGCCGATTTTCGTCGTACCCCATTCCCATTGCCACCAGAATGCTCAGAATACACACCTGCACAGAACGCTGATACGTGTAGTCATCGTAGGTCTTTAGATCTGCCAGATTAACTATATCGGTACTGCTTACTATCAGGTCATCTACGAGCTTGCTTGCGACTGACCTTACTTCACCTTTGTCTACAGCCGTATCCGACTCGGACTGGAGTGACTGTTCAACCTTCGAAAATATCTTCTTTACGGCTGAGGAAACGGAGGATCTGGTTCTTTCCGATACCACGTCGTGAACATCCACGTCCTCAAACCTTTTGTCGTATATATACATTGACTGTACCCCCAGGCTCTTGAGTCGCTCTATATACGTTGGAGTAAGTTCCACTCCGTGTCCTACAAGAACCACACCGTCCGCGGAGTATATATTCCTTTCTACTATGGAGCCTGGAGGAAGACTATCTATCTGCATAATCCTCATTATGTAAGGTAATGCCACAACATTATACACCTTGAGAGGGTTGATTCATAATCTGTCTGGCTATCTGTACTAGGTCTTGATCTTGGTTGTTGAATCGCCATTCTGTCTCTTTGAGGTAGAGATGGAAATATTGCTTGGGTACACCACGATAAGGATATAAGAAGTGTTTGGCGTATGACCAAAAGCCTTCGATTCCATTTAGATGGTTTCTACCTTTGGGCTTTCCTTTGTCTTTGTCGACGACGACGTGGTTACCACGGATAGATAGAGAAGCGTAGGCGTGCCAGTCATCGGTATAGTAGAGACTACCTGGCTTGGTATATTGGGTAATGAGAGGAAGAATTACTTGTCTGCTTCTAGACGGCACAGGAAAAGTCGATACTTTCCCATTCCTCTGATACATTCCAAAGACAATAACTTTACCTTCAGCACCCCAACCTCGCTTACCTGGTCTTTTGCCACCGAACATAGCTTCATCCATCTCTATCTCTCCAGATAGGAGCCTCAACTCCTCCAGAGAATCCTGGTAGATAGCAAGGCGAACTATACGGTAGAAACGTTCAATAGTATGTAGGTGTATTGGAACTCGAAACCTTAACCGGTAAGCTAGAACCGCAAGACCAAAAAACTTAATGAGCCTCCCCTTCCAGTAGGGAGAAATCTTGCTCTTGGACCAGTAGCTATTGGTTCGAAAATGGTAGTCCCTGAGACACCCTTGACAACGATATCTACCACCCGATAATTTCCAAAATTTGGTGCACCTACAGTAGCTACATTTTCGCATAGCTCAATATGCAGTAATAATCGACTCTTCGCAAGATCATAAGGTGTATAATGTTGTAGTATTACCTTATGTAAAACCTCCAATGGAGCTTGAGATCCCAATTACATCGAGTTTTTACTCTTTCAGGAGTCTTTCAATTCGTCCAAGGGGTCGAATTGGCCGCTCTTTTTCCTCCCATATTTGTGTTTGCCTCCTAATCCATAGATGATACTTCTATCTGACCGGTTTGTCAAGCAACTTTTACCAGTTCCTTTGCCCGACAAACTCACACAGGGTTGCCTTGTCGGTTTCCCAGGATCTGAACCGTGACCTCGATCTATTTTTGCCCTGGATTCTGAAACAGAATGCTCCCTAACCCGATTAATTCATAAACTTAGTGGAGTCATTGCGAGGAACAAAGCGACGCAGCAATCTCAAGGTTTTATAGTGGTCTCCTATGAGAGCCGGAGAGTATTACGTCTACCACAGAATCGATATTGCTTCGCCTTCGGCTCGCAATGACACCGAACGTGGTTAAACGGCATAACTATAATATAATACAATCCCTTAATTAATACACGGTCTTTTTGTGTGAATTATTCGGGCTAAAAAGGAGGCAAACATACCGCTCCCCTTGACAGAGCGAAAATATTTCGCAAATTGGGGTTTGAGAAGGGAGGTCAAATTGTCAAGCCCCGAAGTGAAAGATGGTAAGCGCTGGACGGCGACCCGTAAGGTAGAGGTGGTGTTGGCTGTTTTGAAAGGAGCGAATGTATCAGAGGTGTGTCGGAAGAATGGAATTAGCCAGTCACAGGCGTATGCCTGGCGTGATAGTTTCCTGGAAGGAGGGCAGGAGAGTCTGAAGTCTCGGCGTGGTCGCAAGGATCCGAAGGAGTGGGAGGTCAGCCGGTTGGAGCGTAAGGTAGGGCAGTTAACCCTCCAGTTGGAGATACTCGAGGAGGTAGCCCGTCTAAAAAAAACGAAGCGGTTGCCTTGAGTGGGCGGTTTTTGGGTCGAGGCTATTCCCGTAAGGTGGTAGCTTTGGCTTTGGGTTTGCATCGTTCGACTCTGTATAGGCTTAGGTATAGAGGTGTCAGTTCTTCTGTCGAAGAGTCTATGATAGATGGACAGCTTGCTTTTCGTGTTCGAGGGATACTCGACCAAGAAGAGGCATTTGGTCACAGGCGGGTTTGGGCGCATCTTCGTTTCAAGGAAGGGGCATATGTTAACATCAAGAAGGTTCATAGGATAATGAAGCTTAAGGGGTGGCAGTGTAAGCTGTGGAATCCCCGATAGAATCAATCGGGGACCCCGGGAGAAAGGGGCCACAGGTTTCCCAGAAGCGTTCTGTGATGGATCGTCCTGACAGTCTCTGGTCGGCTGACTTGACCAAGATCTATTGTGGGGAAGACGGTTGGTGTCCTCTTATTGCGGTGGTGGACAACGGGAGTCGGGAGGTTCCCGGGTATCGTTTTAGTCGAAAAGGGAGGGCACTGGAGGCCACAGATGCCCTGGATCGGGCCGTGATCTCTCGATACACTTCCAAGGAGGCTGTCCCCCAGGGTCTCACTTTTCGCTCTGACAACGGCTCCATCTTTTTGTCTCGGACCTATTTGGCAAGTACCGAATATTGGGGAATTCGTCAGGAATACATACCAAGTGGTAATCCCGATTGGAACGGTGTTGTAGAGCGTTTTTTCAGGACCCTCAAGCAAGAGTGTGTTTGGCTTCACAATTTTGAATCCTTTGAACAGGCTGAGAAGATCATATCTCAGTGGATCGATAATTACAACAACAACAGGCTTCATTCATCTCTGGGATATAAGACCCCGGAAGAGTGGAGAAAACAATTCTATCTACTACCCCAGGTTGCTTAATTGATGTCGCTTTCCAGGGGGGCAGTACAGAAAAGGCATTGTCTCCCTAATTTGCGCGTTTTGGTATCACCTATACCCATTTAACACCTGCAAAGAACTTCTGAGCTATCAATCCGGCCACAGGTGGAAAGAAAAATGTACTTGCAATACAAATCAGAGTAAATCTCCAACCTAATATCACTATTTCTATCGGTAATCTTCCAGCTGTCCATAATGACCATCCTGTCAAAAACGCAACCGTAGTCCCCGCGCTTGCTCCAGAGCGCAAGAGTCCAGCAGCGATAGTTAAACCGACATAAGAACCGCCAGGGGCCAAACCACCAGCTATTGTACCGATGCATATCCCTCGAATACCAGATTCTTCACCCACCCAAGTTGATAAGAATTCGCGGGGGATAAGAACCTGAATCATACCGGCCACGATAAAAGAGAAAAACAACAATGGTAGGATTCCAACTGTCATGTTCATGGCCAATTTCATACCGCTGATGTGTTCTCCTCGTACGTTGTGGTACCCTGTGCAAGAAGGATAATTGCAAGTATCCCTATTACTTATTGTTGCAATTAGCATTTCTGAGCTCCTCCTCTTTCGATCCATAATTTTTCTCCAAATGTTGTGTTGTCAATTACAATGTGATAACAGCGGAATAGATGTTGGGCAGAAACGTCAATTAAATAGCGTTTCAGAAATGGCGGACCTTCTCTTTGGTCACTACAAGTGCCAAATGGTAGCCATCAAGGTTCCCGCTCCTTTTGCCTGGAAGACACAGATTAAAGAATGAGACCGATTTGTCCGATCATAAAGGTAGAACAAGATGTCTTGAACTGTCTTATCTCCATCCTGCTAAAGATCTTCAGATGTTACGTGTAAGTACAGATGGGCCTGGCTCCTGTTCTTTGTCCTGTTTCACTTATAAGGTGGTGATCGTCCGATGGCTGATTCAATAGAAACTGAGAAGACCTTCTCCAAGACCCAGATCGTGGAAAGGGTAGTCGAATCGCAAAGAAAACATCCGGACGCAGACCGCAAGAAGTGGACTCCGTCACCAAAGGCTCGAAGTACTCGGATGCACAAGCCCACAGACAGGGATAAGCACCAAGAAGAAGATACGCTCCTTCTGTCAGAAGAGCGTCAGCACAAAGATGAGTCCCAAGACTCAGAAGATGAAGAACAGAATACAACTGCTTTGAACTCACAAGACCCCGAATCGAATAAGGGGCAGACTCTAGACCTCAGGGCATAGACTGAGAAAGACAAAAATGTAAAAAGGGGTTAGTAGGTCCAAATGTGGCTTAAGAAAGTTAGTTCGCATAATGGAGTTATCCAAACTCCAGGCTAAAGCGCAGTAACTCTCAGACAAAAAGAACCAGGCAAGCCCACCGAATGTTGCATTGAATTACCTCTTCAGGCTATCTCGTTCTGCCGAAGTTTTCCAGAAAAGTTACAGAGTCGGAAAGACCAATCTCTTCATCGTTGTCCAAATCGAATGTAGGATCCCAATTGCTTCAGCTGGTCGTTGTCCGGAACACAACCAGGAGAGGGACAGAATCGGAAAGACCTACTTCATTTTACCTGTCAAAATCTCCTGCAAGGCCAGGGGCACTAACAGTGGTGTCAGAGAGATTTAATAACAATAGATACACTATTGCTGAACTCATTAGCCACAGCTAAGTCATTATCTCCATCTAAATCTGGACGGAATAGCCAAGGGGGACCAGTCCGTTGACATAGTACACCTCAGATGCAAATGTACCATCTCCATTTATGAAGAATGCTGATACACTACCTCTGCCTACTTTCACCACAGCTAAGTCATTATCTCCGTCTCTGTCCAAACCAGCAAGCAAGACTGATACTGGAATACCCCCAACAGCATAGTCGGTTTTGGGGCCGAAAAGATCCTGTGTACAGGCAGGTGCATTCAGAGCGAGTAACAGTGCCGGGGCAACATAGAATATTATCCGTGTCGTTTTAGCCTTCCGGCTTTCTTAGCGTTACTAAATGTTTTTGGGCAAGTTCACCCTTCACATCGGGATTCTCCCCGTTCACTGTTAAAGGCTAAGTTTTGGGCTGTCCCTTACCGTGACCTTGTCTTTGGAATCATCTTCATAAAATAGATCAAGAATAATCTTCTCCTTGCGGATGGCTGCGTAATACCACACAAACTAAAAAAGCAACTCAAAAACTCACCTGCAGCTTTGGCAGATAGAGTGGCTTTTCGGATTCTGGAAGCTCCTCCCTTCAGGATAAAGGGGAGTCCGATAGAACGGGTATCGGTTCGGAAAGTCCAAATCTCACGCCCCGCCTTGTGTCCCTTATCCACACACTAAAGTATATGAAACAATCGGAGCAGATACAAGTCAATCTTGACCTGGTCTTTTGCAGCGGTTTCTGCTGTTGTTCTGCTGGAAGAAGAAAAAACACTGCGCAAGATTATGGGGGTGTTAATCTAAGTAAATCAAGAAATTATAAAAACCGTAAGAAGAGAAGAAATGTTGGGTGAATCTCTGGAACCAAGGATCGCGCATAGCCCGCCAGGGTTAAGGCGATAACTCGCAAGGATTAAGGCCCTGTAAGTTTTTGCATTACAGGGCTTATTTGGTTTTGGAATTTCTCTGATTTCTTACAATTTAAGATATTATTGGGATACTTTTGTCGGAGAAGAAGATGCGTTCTAGAATAGATTCAAAGCACATTGGTAAGCTGACGTCTGATCTGGACAAGCATCAGGTTGCAGCAGAACAGGGTCTCGTTAAGTATTGGGTGTCGTAACCACGGCAAGTTGGGCGTCCAGAAATTTAACTTGACCTTTGGACATCCAAGATTTATCTTTTATTATTACAAACAATTATGACTGGGCGTTCTACTTGTGACCAGAATCAAGCGACTCCCCTTGGAGGTTCGTCAGAAGTATTTTCATAACTGTTGCCCGCTTTTGCGCTCTTATTATTGCATTGAAATGAACTTTGTTGGGAAGGTTCTCATATGTCTGTTTCTGCCATAAAGGCAAAGTTAGAGGGTTCTTTAAGTTTTGATGTGCTTGCGGAAAGAATAGCATCGGACACAAATCGGATCAAGGTCTGTGGATTGGCTGGATCTCTGGGAGGCTTTGTCCTTTCCTCTATTAAATCTACCACCCAATTTCCCCTTGTGGCCGTGACGGTTGGTGAGGAAGAGGCGGAGGAATTGAGAGATGACCTGGAGACCATCCTGGGTCAAGAAAGAGTCAGGTATTTTCCACCATGTGATGTCTTGCCTTACGAGGAAAAATCCCCAAGCTGGGACGTAACGGGGCTGAGAGTGGAGGCTTTGGATTCGCTTGTAGAAAAAGAGGACGTTGCAGTAGTAACGACTATGGAGGCCCTCTTGGGATGGACGATTCCATCTTACATATTCGGGTTGGCGGTGCAGTCTTTAAAGGTTAGATCTGAAGTGGATTTAGAGTATCTGGCGACGGTTCTGGTGGGAATTGGGTTTGAGCGTGTTCCCATTGTCGAGGGGATAGGACAGTTGAGCATCCGCGGGGGGATTTTAGACGTATATTCGTTCGGAGCCGAGAATCCGACCAGAATAGAGTTTTTTGGAGATCAGGTAGAGTCGATAAGGGAATTCGATCTCTATTCGCAAAGGTCTCTTCTCCAGAAAGATGAGGTTAGAGTCCTTCCGCGGCGCGAGGTAATTCTGCTTGAAGGACTGACAGAGGATTATTCTAAGAACATCGAAAGTTTAGAGGAAAAGGAAGGTCTATCCTTAGATCAGCTGTCAGATCAGATCAGATCTGGGATTTTAGATGATGGAGTTGAGGGATATATGCCGGTCATATACAAAGAAAGAGCAGGTATTTTGGACTACCTGGAGGAAGACTGGCTGGTCTTTATGCAAGATCCTGATGAATTGGATGACCAGGCGGACAGGTTCTCGGCTCGCATAGACCGCGCTCTTGAGAGCCGCAAAAGGGAAGAGGGTAGGTCTCTACCAAAAGATCTATTTGCGCCTGATGTGGAATCCTTGCACCGTAAGCTTTCGGATCTGGTGGTTGTGGAGAACCTGACGTTTGACCCTGCTGCGGACGGAAAGATCGATTTTGCGGCTTCTCATATGAGGCGCTACGAGGGCGATCTGCGCTCCTTGAGGGAAGATACAGAAAAGCTGTCGCAGGAAGGTTATCTGATAGAGATCCTGTGCGACAACAAGGGTCAGGCCGAGCGTCTGGAGGAAGTGCTAGAGGATGTGGGGCATTTGATCTCTATGAGAATAGGAAATCTGCACAGGGGATTTGTCGCTCCGCAAGCCAAGATCGCCCTTTTGAACGACCACGAGATCTTCGGGCACTACAAAAGGAGGCACAGATACCACAAGTTCAAAGAGGGGACCCCAATTTCAAACTATACAGCCCTCCAACGGGGCGACTTTGTCGTTCACGTGGATTACGGCATCGGGCAATACCAGAAAGCGGAAAGATTATGTGTAGATCATGTGCAGAAGGACTTCCTATTGATCCTGTATCGGGACAGAGATAAGCTGTATGTACCGATCGACCAGTTGGACCGGGTTCAGAACTATTCGGTCGAAGAAAGTGTTCCTCCAGCCTTAAGCAAATTAGGGGGATCGGCGTGGGAAAAGATGAAGCAAAAGACAAAAAGGGCGATCTATATGATGGCCAAGGATCTCGTCGAGCTACAGGCGTTAAGGAGGGTAAAGACGGGCTTTGCATTTCCAGAAGATTCCCTATGGCAAAAGGAGCTTGAGGCATCGTTTATGTACCAGGAGACTCCGGATCAGCTTTTAGCTGTAGAGCATGTGAAGGCTGATCTTGAGAAAAATATGCCGACCGATCGCCTGGTCTGCGGAGACGTGGGTTACGGAAAGACCGAGGTGGCTATGCGAGCCGCCTTCAAGGTCGTCTGCGATCACAAACAGGTGGCAGTACTGGTTCCGACTACTATTCTGGCTCAACAGCACCATAGGACCTTTACTGAAAGACTCGAAAACTTTCCCCTGAAGGTGGAGGTCTTGAGCCGTTTTAAGACAAAAAAGGAACAAAAAAGAATAGTCGAGGGCGTAAGGAACGGGCAAGTGGATATAGTCATAGGGACACATCGCCTTTTATCTAAGGACATGCAGTTTAAGGATTTAGGACTGGTGATAATAGATGAAGAGCACAGATTCGGAGTAAAGAGCAAGGAGGAACTCAAGCGTTTCAGAAGGATGGTAGATGTGCTATCGTTGACAGCGACGCCTATACCGAGGACCTTGCACATGTCCCTTATGGGAGTGCGTGACCTCTCTGTGATCAACACTCCTCCTAAAGGGAGGATGCCGATATACAGCGAGATCGTCCCGTTCGATGAGGAAAGAATTGCTGAGGCGATCCTGAGAGAGATACACAGAAATGGACAGGTCTATTTCGTACACAATCGAGTTCAGTCCATAGATTCTATAGTGGTGTTTTTGAGGGAACTTCTGCCGCAGGTACGCTTTGCTGTGGCGCACGGCCAGATGCCGGAGCGGGAGCTTGAAAAGACCATGGTGGAGTTCTTGGATAAGAAATATGACTGTTTAGTGTCTACAATGATAATCGAATCTGGTCTGGACATCCCAAACGTAAACACTATCATAATCAACAGGGCAGATCGCTTCGGCCTTGCCCAACTCTATCAGTTGAAAGGGAGGGTGGGTAGATCGAACCAGAAGGCTTACGCTTACCTGGTAGTTCCTCCCAAAAGAACCTTGAATATCGACGCAAAGAGGAGGCTAAGAGCTATACAGGAATTCCAAGATCTGGGTTCTGGATTTAACATAGCAATGAGAGACCTTGAGATAAGGGGCGGTGGAAATATACTGGGCCCCCAGCAGCACGGATTCATAGCGGCTGTGGGATTCGACCTGTACTGTCGGCTTTTAGACGAGGCGATAAGAGAACTCAAGGGAGAGGAAGGCGACGAGACACCCGATCCTCATGTAGAGATAATGGCCTCGGCATACATCCCTCAGGAGTATATTCCGGACGTAGATCAGAAGGTGATAATATACAAGCGCTTGGCTGAAACTACAAGGTCCGTCGAGATACTGGCAATTGAGGAGGAGTTGAAGGATCGCTACGGAAATCTTCCCGATCCAGTGCTGTCTCTTTTGGACACGATACATCTTAAGATCCTGGCAAAGCAGTTGGGATTGGAGACGATCACGATGTCGGCATCAAGGCTCAGGTTAGTCTTTCCGAAAGAGCGAAAACTTTCCCAAAAAGATGTGGAACTATTTGTGAAGCATTCTCCTGTCCCCCTGGAATTTTCGCTATCTGAGCAGGTAGCCATAGATGCCCGTCTGGAGGGTGAAGACGAGCGCGAATGGCTCCAATGCTCAAAAAACATCTTGCAACAAATCATTTGATTAATTATATTCAAGGGGCTACTTTAAAAATAGTAAACAGCAAACATTAGACAGTAGGCAGGGGCACCGCCCCCCATCCCTTTATGCTGTTTTTCAAGGGCTTAGGCAGGGTTGCCCTGTATGCTGTCTAACTAGACAGAATGTCTGTTCTACTGTCTGCTTGTTTTTATGGGGGTAAGGTTATTCATCACTATCATTTAACAAGGATTGCTCTTATTGCCTTAGAAGCCTTGTGAAATAGTTATGTCCCAGGCAGCGTCTGAAGCGCCGATTATGGGTCAAAGAGTAGCATATCGTATCGTTTTGCTGTGGAATAAGCAAAATAGTCTTATCAGAGTTCTGGTCAGCAAGGAACAGGAGCTGTTTGAAGAACAGGATGCACTGTCTTTGACAGACAGGGCACACATAGACGCTTTCCCCCTTCTTATGAAAGATACAAGCCTCTTGAGATTCTGTACTGTTGCAACAAGATTCAACTGTTCATTCAGTGAGGCTGGTCCTCTGTAACGGGCTCGTCCCATACCGTGTTGTTGCCTGGCTTCAGCAAAGATATGTTCACTGCGTTTACGGAGTCTCCGGGAGAGTTTGTAGTCAGCTGTTAATGAGATAGACCGTGCATGATTTCTGGCTTTCGCCTCTCGCACTTTTCTATCCCGTTCGGCCTGAATATGTGCTGGATTTGTCTTGTTTTTCCATGTAGGAATCGGTTCAATCTTCTCATCGGCTCGCAGAGGAATATGGGGTATGATTCCCCGGTCAAGTACATCAGCGATAAAATTACCAGAACCGTAACCGGTATCGGCACTAAGTGTCTGAATGTCTTTGGGCATGGTGTATGTTTCAAGGTCATCTACCATCTTAAGGGCACTTTCGGGCTCTGCTGTCCCTGTCGCCTGCGTGCCCTGAGTCTCAAGGATTACTCTGCTTTTTGTGTCGATCAGATCATGGCCCATAAACGAGAGAAAAGCCCCTTTGCCCTTCGATTTGCTGTATAAGCGCGCGTCGGGGTCTGTAGTCGAACGGTGTGTTTGGTTCGTCCACTTTTCACCATGAAAGTCTTTATCCTGAGGATGCCCGGACCTACCCTTTGTCTTATCACCTTCAAAACCGATTCCCTTGAGATAATCATCAAGAGAAACAGGGGGTTCTATCGGCTCAATACTTTTCACTGAAGCATCAGCTTGTATCTGAGTGCCGTCGACACTAAGGTGTTTACCGCTCACAAGACCGACATCTATGCAACACTGGACTACCTGACGCATTATCCGTTCAAACAACCCACTGGATGCCCACTTGTGATTGCGAAGCTTGTTGATCGTGCTCCTATCCGGAACCGCATCATCAAATGTCTGATGACAAAACAACCGATATGCCGCATGCATCCCCACTTCCTGACAGAGCCGATTCTCACTCAAATTATACAGATAGCCAATAAGGATCATTCGAACAACTAATTCAGGATCAATACCGGGTCTGCCATTGTCAGGGCAATAACAATCTGATACAACGTCTCGTACAAATGAAAAATCAACTGCCTCATCAATCTGACGAAGGATATGATCCTCGGGAACTAAATCCTCCATCTGAAAATAGTGAAACATCGGATTTGTCTGTTCCTGCTTTTGTGGGGTCATTGTTTCCTCCATGTATAATATTATCAATAACATAATATAATACATCGGAACTGCTTTATCAATGCTTGTTCTATACTACTTTCTGAATCTAAGCGTTTTTCACAAGGCTTTTAGGCTTGTTCATATTTGCAGGATGCGGCAAAAAAGAGAAGACCGATACTGCTGTGGCCCGGGCCGGAAACGCGGTTTTGACTCTGGATGCACTAAAGGAGAAGCTACCGCCTCAATTAGACGACAGTTTATCCGTAGAGGACAAGATTAATCTGGTCGTAAGGTGGGTTGATGAGGAGTTGTTGTACCAGGAGGCCCTGCGCCGGGGCATAGATAACGAGGAAAAGATCAAAGACCTCTTGGAAAGGTCAAAAAAAGGGATATTGGTAGCTCAACTTCTGGACAGAGAGTTCGAGAAAATCTCCGAAGTAGCTGATAAGGACATGCAAGTCTACTACGAGGCTAACAAAGAGGACTTTACGAGAACTAATCTTGAAATAAGGGCGCAGCACATTCTCGTAGAGGATAAAACCGAAGCGGCAAGGGTGCGCAAAGGATTGCTCACAGGAGAAAGGTTCGCAGCCGTCGCCCGTGAGGAGTCCCTGGATTCATCAGCCCTCGACGTCGGTGATCTGGGCTATTTTTCAAAGCGTGAAGCCGACCCTCAACTGTGGGACGCCTGTTTGAAACTTAAGGTGAATGTGATCTTCCGTCCGATTCAAACCGATATGGGCTACCACATAACACAGGTGATAGACAAAAAAGATGAAGGTACAATAAGGGATATAGAGCAGGTCAGATCACAAATAGCAAATAAAATACGCTCCCAAAGACATGGCGCAAGACTCAGGGCTCTAATAGAGAATTTGCGGCAAAAAACAAAATACAGTATAGAAAAAGATCTTTTGACTAAGACAGATGGAAATCTCGATTCTACCCCAGAGGTAATAAGCATAGAGTAACAATGTTCAAGGGGTTCCCAAAAGTATCCCCGATAGAATCAATCGGGGCAGAACTTTTCGGAAAAACTGAAAATGGCATTAAAGGACACCGCTAAAACCTTCCCTTTAGTTTTACTGCTGTTGACTTGGACATCCGCATTCGGTCAGGTTCTATCGGACAAGATAGTGGCTGTAGTCGAGGATGAGATCATCTTGTTGTCAGATTTGGAGGACGCAGTGCAACTCCAACTGGTTATATCAGAATCAAGAGAGTATATAGACGAAGAAGAGCTCAAAAAGATGTATAAGGATATGCTGGAGGTCTTGGTAAACCAGAAGATAATCGTAGCCAAAGCCCAAAGGGACACTATAGTTCTGGACAGCGAAGAGGTCGCGGAGACCGTAGAGGCGGAATTTGAAAGCAGAGGTAGGAATATGACCGCCGAACAGTTCAAGGAGGCTTTGGCCCAGGAGAATATGACAGAAAGGGATTTCAGGGATAAGATCGAAAAGTTGGTAGTTGACGCCAAACTGAGAGATGAAGTGATGTACAGACTATCTGCAAACGCATCGGTATCTCGCAAGGAGATACAGGAGTTCAAAGAGACGTACAAAGATAGTCTGCCCGATAACATCAGCATAAGTCACATCCTTATAAGGCCGGGACGTTCATTAGAGGAAAAGAAAAAGATACGCCAAAGAGCTGAGGAGATCTTGGAGAGAGCCAGAATGGACGAGGATTTTGAGGAATTAGCCAAAAAGTACTCTGAAGATCCGGGATCGTCCCGAAGAGGCGGAGATTTGGGGTTCTTCGAGAGAGGAAAGATGATTAAAGAGTTCGAGGACGCCGCGTTTGCACTTAGCCCGGGGGAGATAAGCGATATTGTTGAGACTCAAGTAGGCTATCATATCGTAAAGTTAGAAGAAAAAGACAAAGACAAGATAAGGGCAAGGCATATCCTGTTTTTGACTCAGGTGACACAAGAAGACAACAAGAAAGCGTTAGAGCATATGAAGGAGATCCGCAAGAGGGCATTCGATGGCGAAGATTTTGGGGAACTGGCGATGCGGTTTTCAGATGACCACGAGAACGCCGATGAAAGAGGCTTCTTAGGATATTTCCCAACCAGAGGAGATAGTCCATCACCTGCCTTCAAGGCGGCGATAAGGAAAATGAGGTTAGGAGAGATCAGCCCTCCTGTGATGACCGAACTTGGATTTCACATCATAAAACTCAACGATGAAGACGATTTTATATCATACTCAGTTAGGCTCAAGAAGATAGAAAAGGCATACGAGGAGATGTTAGAGCGGGAGCGGGAGCGACTCTACATAGACATACGTCTCAATGAGGACGATATTTCTCTTCTGCAATAGAGGTCGATTGTATGAGGGCAGATCTCTTTTTGAAGAAATGCTCTATAGTAAAAAGGCGATCCCAGGCCAAGGCTATATGCCAAAGAGGCAAGGTTCTCATAGACGGCAACAGTATCAAACCAGCAAACCAGATAACGCCCGGTCAGCTTATGACGATCTGCCTTCCGAAGAGGTTTATGGAGATTGAGATCCTGGATATACCCAAATCCAACGTCACCAGAAAGGCTGCAGGGGATTTCTACCGTGTGATAAGGGATGAAAAAAGAAATGAAGGTGTTGATATGGAAGGATAGATCAGCGTGAGCATCAAATCCAGAAAAAAGGTAGATTGCGAACCTTACAGCCGATTAGCCGAAATATACGACTTTGTGATGAGCCACCTTGATTACAAAAGATGGACAGATTACATAGAATCGGTCTTTTCACACTTTGATCTTAATCCTTCAGATATTCTGGACGTTGCGTGTGGCACAGGGACTATGGCTCTGGAGCTCCACAGCAGGGGTTACAACACATCAGGCATAGATGAATCTTGGTCTATGGTCGAGGTGGCAAGGGTAAAATCTCAAAAGGCAGGAGTGCAAATCGATCTGTCCTGCGGTGATATTCGGGACCTTAAGAAATGCCGCTCTTTTGAGGCGGTGCTGTGCCTGTACGACAGTTTGAACTATCTGATGGAGATAGAAGAGGTCAAAAAGGCCCTGAAGAGCATCAGACAAATTTTGGATCCGGCCGGGATATTCATATTCGACATCTGCATGGAGAGAAATTCGCTTCTGTATTTTAGAGACTACACCAGTAAGGGAAAAGGCGATGGTTTTTCGTACAGCAGACACAGCTTCTATGACCCAGAGACGAAGATACAGAACAATCACTTCAAGATAGGCTTCGACAGATCGGATGAAACGTTTGTAGAGATGCACAGGCAGAGGATATACAGCAAAGACGAAATAGAGAAGGCCGTGCGGGAGTCGGAATTCGACATTTTGGGTATCTTCGACGATTTCAGCCTCAGACCCGCCTCAAAGAACTCCGACCGGATACATTTTGTGTTGAGGTGAAGAGTGATATGTCGAAGTTAGACAGCTTTGGTGACAAAAAGATAACAAGACGAATTCAGAAATTTACGATCGGGAGCTAACCGATGACAAAATTAAATGAAATGAACATTTTTTTGGAAGGTATTGGTCATGCTCTTGCCGACAACATGTTGTCCGTCCCAATATATCAACGCTCATACGCTTGGGAGGACCGCCATGTCAAAGATCTCTATCAGGATATTGCTAACGCCATCAATGAAGGCGAAAAGGAGTACTTTCTCGGATCTATTGTCATTACAGAAAACACTTCAGACCGCCCAGAAGTAGTTGACGGTCAACAGCGGCTTGCGACAACTACAATCCTTATAGCGGCTATCAGAGACTGGTTCTATGAAAACGAAGATACTGATCGGGTCGAGGATATTGAACGGGAATTCCTGATAACCAGAGACCTCCGAACGCAGGAAAAGGTTTCCAAACTTCGACTTAATGAAATCGACCAGGACTTTTTCTCGAAGACTATCTTGTCAAAGCCCGATAGTCCCGAACGATCGGTAGCTTCTTCAAAAGAGTCTCACAAGAAGATTACAAAAGCGAGCGAGATTGCTGCAGATCACCTTAGAAATATTGTTGAGCTTTCAAATAAGCCAGCTGACCGTTTGATTGATTGGATAGATTATCTGAAAACGGGAGTTCGGGTAATTTGGGTCAAGGTACCCGATGATGCCAACGCGTTCACTATATTTGAAACCCTCAATGATCGAGGACTTGATCTAGCTATCTCGGACCTTCTTAAGAATTACCTCTTCCATCTTTCTGGTGATCGTATTAGCGAGGCACAGCAAAGATGGGTGTCAATGTTTGCTGCGCTTGAGGCAGTAGACAATGAAGAGATTGTTGTTGACTACATAAGACACCTTTGGTCGTTAAAGTACGGCTCAACACGGCAAAGAGACCTTTACGACGGAATAAAAAAGCGTATTACAAGCAAACAGTCTGCCATTGACTTTGCGAATGAGTTGGCAGAAAACGCCAAACTGTATGCCGCCATACTGAATCCTGACCACGAGATTTGGTCTTCATATGGTTCAACGTCACGCTCTCATATTGTGACGATCAACCTGTTGCGGATGGTGCAAATTAGACCATTGCTGCTTGCCATTCTTGCAGAATATGATCGGGAGGAAGTAAAGAAAACATTGTCGGTGATGGTTTCCTGGGCAGTACGCTTTCTAATATATGGTGGCCTGGGAGGGGGTACTCTGGAAAAATACTACTCAGATGGAGCAAAAGACATTAGCTCGGGGAGTGTAAAAACGGCACAAGACTTGCTCACTGCAATGACTCCCGTGGTTCCGACAGATGGTCAGTTTGAATCTGCCTTCACGACCGCTACGGTATCAAAAAACTATCTTGCCCGCTATTACCTTCGTGCACTGGAGAAAGAATCCTGTAACGAACCTGATCCTGAATTGGTACCGAATCCGAATGAGGAAATCGTAAACTTGGAACACGTCTTACCGGAACATCCTTCTGAGAAATGGGCTCATATCGATGATGAAATCGTAAAGATATACTACAAGCGAATCGGGAATCTCGCGTTGACAAAAATGCGCATAAACTCGGATGTTGGAAATGACGGTTTCCATGAAAAACGTTCCTTCTACGCGAACTCTGATTTCCAGCTAACATCGTCAATAGCGGACTTTGATAATTGGGGTCCAGAGGAGATTGAGAAACGTCAAAAGGAACTCGCCAAATTAGCGGTGCGTGCTTGGCCCAGCAAGATCTGAGGGAAGAAGAAACTCAGTGATCAGCCATTCAAGGCAGCGACGTTTAGAATGGCATGAAAGACACGACAACCTTTGTTCCAGCAGCATAGACCGACTTCGTTATCTTTGTTCGGACAGCTGAAATTTATAATTTACTGAAGGCGAAAAGATGATCAGACTAGAAGGCGTCTCAAAGTACATAGGGGAATCGGCTATATTAGAGGATATAAGCCTCAACGTAGAAAAAGGCCAGATAGTCTTTTTATTCGGTCCCGTCGGAGCGGGCAAGAGCACGATAATAAGATTGGTTCACTTCGACGAGCGTCCCACATCGGGCAGAGTCATAGTCGGAGACTACGATTCAGCGACTCTAAAAAAGAGGCACATACCTTTGGTCAGGCGGAAAGTGGGAGTGATCTTTCAGGATTTCAAGCTCTTAAAGGACAGGAATGTATTTGAGAACGTGGTTTTCGCCCTGAGAGTGACAGGAACAAAGGCAAAGGAGGCTAAAAGGAGGGCCATTCAGTCGCTGGCTATGGTGGACCTGGGACACAAAAGGAATTCTCTGCCTGGCCACCTGTCCGGAGGAGAACTGCAAAAAGTCGCAATAGCAAGGGCTCTGGCTCTGGAACCGTTCGCGCTTTTGGCAGACGAACCTACAGGAAATCTGGATGCCGATGCAAAGCGCGATATAATGGACATACTGCGCAAGATCAATCATAAGGGGACAGCTGTCCTTCTCGCCACGCACGATGAAGGACTTCTGGACCAATCCAACGGCAAAGTCGTAAGGATCAAGGGGGGCAGGCTCTGCTAAGCCTGTTCTTTGCAAGATTCTTCGACGAGAAAATTATCTTCTCCCCCACTTCAAGAATGAGTCTGGGTTACGTATGTAAGGAGGCACTTTCAGATCTTCAGCGGTCCTGGATGATGAGCCTGGTCTCTTCTGGGATAATGGCTATTTCTCTTTTGGTCCTGGGCATCTTTGGACTCGTCTCTATCAGCGCGTACAATTTGGTAGAAGATATAAAAAAGCGGGTGGAGATAGAGGCTTACCTGAGCGATGAAGTGGACATCAAAGGAGCTATACAGATAAAGGCCGACGTGGAGAAGCTAAACGGCGTGGAGCAAGCCAGATATATAGATAAGCAAAGGGCTTCCGAGGAGTTCCGAGCCGAGTTCGGAGATGACCTACTCGATGCGGTCGGAGTCAATCCTCTGCCCGCCTCCATAAGGATAACGCTCGTAGATCAATTCAGGACATTGGATTATGCCACCAGCGTAGTCTTTCAACTAGAGAAGATAGAGGGAGTAGAGGATGTACACTACGGAGTGGACTGGATCGGAAAGTTAGATCGCATCGTGACTATCCTTTTTATAGCAGGTTCAACGATAGGATTGGTCATCTTCGTTGCATGCGTCTTCGTGACGTCCAACACAGCAAAACTGGCCGTGTTGTCCCGGCGCGAGTCCATTGGGGTTATGAAGCTTGTTGGAGCCACCGATAGGTTTATAAGAGGACACTTCCTTGTAGGAGGGATAATCCAGGGATTGGTCGGTGGCATAGTAGCAGGTACTTTGCTCTTTCTAATATACCGGTGGACTTCTTCAAATTTTCCTGAACTCCCATTGAGGTCTTATCCGTCTCTTCTGGTATCTCTTTCTACGGTCGTTCTCGGAGCGATCTTAGGCGGAATTGGAAGTCAGACCTCCCTGAGGAGGGTCTTAAACGTCCTCTCTTAGAGTAGAGGTGCGTCGAGTAGGGACATCGCATGCGGCAGAAGGGCTTGGCATGATGAAGCTGTCGAAGAAAATTGACATCGAGTGGTCGTACAGCCAGAAAAGAGATAGAACTCTCACGGGTGTGGCTGCCCTGTCTCCCCCGACTAATTCTATCGGGGGCAATTGTCTACTGTCTACCCTTTTGAGCCTTTGTCTGATCCTTCTCTCTGCTCCTTATGTAAGATCTGCCCCGCGCACAGATGAACTCAAAAGAAAGGTGGAAGAGAGAAAGACTGAGCAGGAAGATCTCCGGAGGGAAGTGGAGGAGAACAGAAGACAGGTGGCAAGCCTCAAAGGAGTGGAAGGTCAGGTAGGGGATCGGATAGATGCTCTCGAAAAAGAGATAGACTCCCTCGAAAGATACATAGCTCTCTTAAAGAGGCAGGAGCGGGAACTTGAGTCGGAGATAAAAAGTACAGAGTCTTTGTTGAAAAAGACAATAGAGAGACTCTCCCAACACCAAAAGGCGATGTCGAACAGGCTACGGGAGATTTACAAAAAGGGAAAACTGGACGGACTGGAAATCATTCTATCGTCAAGTTCTTTTTCCGATCTTTTGAGGAGGTCTAAGTATCTTTCTTTAGTAGCGTCCCAGGACAGGGATAATTACGAAAAGATAAAACTCCACAAGGCCAGTATAAAGGAGGCCAAAAGCAGACTGGAGGCCGACTACAAAAAGAAGGTGAAAATAGAAGGTGAAAAGATAAGGGAGAACAAAAGACTCAAGGTGAGCAGAGAAGAACACACAAGGCTCCTTGTCTCTGTTCAGAAGGATATGAAACTTAAGCAACAGTTAATAGATGAGAACACTCGCTCCGTAGCCCTCCTGGACGAGGAGATAAACCAGTTGTATGAGGTGATTCAAAGAGAAGCGCAAAGTAGAAAAGGCCGGGCCGGGTTTGAGGATTTTGCCAAGATGCAAGGAAAGTTGCTGTGGCCTGTTGCAGGCAAGATTGTGAGTAGCTTCGGAAAGCACAGGGATGAGAATCTAAAGACCGTTACTTTCAACAGGGGCATTGACATTAAGGTGGCAGAGGGGACGGAAGTGATAGCAGTTGCGGCGGGCGAGGTCGTCATGACAGATTGGATGAGGGGCTACGGAAAGTTTGTCATAGTCCATCACGGGGACGGATATCTTACAGTCTATGCCCACCTTTCGGAAGTGTTTGTGAACAAAGGGGATATGGTAGATACAGGAGACATACTGGCTTATTCAGGACGGACGGGGTCTTTAGACGGTCCAAAGCTCCACTTTGAACTGCTCGAAGGCAAAGAACCTCAAAATCCCACGAGTTGGCTGAGCAGTAACTGAAGGCAAAACAGGATGTCCCACAACAAATCCCTGATAAGAAAGACGATATTAAAAATGAGAGATTCCCTTGCAAAAGAGGATGTTGAGCACAAGACCAAGGCTATAAGAGAAAGGTTATACAAGACCCTGGAGTACAAAATGGCCGCGACGGTTCACTGCTACGTCTCGATCAGGAACGAGGTCGATACGCGCGTATTAATCCGCGATATGATCAGATCAAAAATAAGTGTGATAGTGCCGGTGACAGATGTGAATACAAAAGTCTTGCGACATTCCCGGATAACAGATATAGATACTCTGCGCCCAGGCACAATGGGGATACCCCAGCCGGAAAGGGTAGATATGAAGGAGTTGGATTTAGACAAGGTGGACCTTGTGATACTTCCTGGCGTGGCTTTCGACCGTTTCGGGAACAGGATAGGTTTTGGAGGTGGATTTTACGATCCCTTCCTTTCAGAAATCGACGCCGTGAAGGTCGGGTTGGCTTACGAATTTCAGATAGTAGACAAAATAGAGGCCGATCCTCACGACGAAACGGTGGATAGGATTATCACACAGGATAGGATATATGAAAAGTAGTTCCCCATCGGTGCAGCAAATCCCGATATTCCAGTGGAATTGGACCTAATCTGGACCTCCAAAAAGTCGGATACCGATTCCGTGGTGCACAGGCGACGTTTGCCGTCGCATGATCCTCCGGAAACTATCGAAGAACTTTTCGGGGAGCAAAGAACTTTTTTGAGAAAAAATGGAGATAATTTGGACTCTGACGCCCAAATCCAAAAGGAGCTCGTAGAGGGAGGCAATCTGCCCAGGCACATTGCCGTTATAATGGACGGGAACGGGAGGTGGGCAAAGAAAAGAGGCCTGTCGCGTAATGATGGCCATAGAGCAGGAGTGAAATCCGTACGGGACATAGTGCGCACCTGTGGAGAGCTGCACATAGAGGTCCTAACTCTGTACGCCTTCTCGTCTGAGAACTGGATTCGTCCTAAAGAAGAAGTACTGTTCCTTATGAGGCTGATAAAGGATACCGTGTCGGGAGAGTTCCTGGAACTTCACAAAAATAACGTGAAACTGGTAAGTATAGGCAGAATGAATCATCTCCCCAGAGCCAGCCGCCTTGCCCTTTTAAGGGTTATAAAAAACACCTCGAAAAACTCGGGACTAATGTTGAACTTAGCAGTGGACTACGGAGGCAGGAGCGAGATTGTTGAAGCGGTAAGAGAGATCGCCAGTAGAGTGGAAAAAGGGAAGCTTAAAAGTTCACAGATAGATGAACAGCTCTTTTCACAATTTCTCTATACTGCCGAACTCCCTGAGCCAGATCTGCTCATAAGGACAAGCGGAGAGATGAGGCTGAGCAACTTCCTCCTATGGCAGATGGCTTACACTGAAATATGGGTCACCCCGGTATATTGGCCAGATTTCACGAAGGAACACCTCTATGAGGCAATGAGGAATTATCAATCCAGAGAAAGACGGTTCGGTGGACTGGAGTCGACGTAGTATCGTCCCTCACCTTGATTGGGGCTGCTTTGCTGGAGCGGCAGCAAGCCCCCGATAGATTCAATGGGGGACAAGCCAGGAATCGGGCGAAGAACTTTTTGGGTAAAAAGCAGAAAGACGTGATGCTGGAATCTATCAAAGAACTTTTGACAAGGGCCCTCTATGGAGCGGTTCTGACAGGAGTTTTAATAGCGGTCTCGATTAAGGGCGGTATCTTATTTCTGATCTTTATAGACGTTATAATCGCTCTGGGAATATGGGAGTTCTTCCGACTCCAGATGAAGAAAGGACACCTTCCGAATCGAACTTTGGGTACAGTGTTGGCACTATCAATAAGTTGGGCATCTTTTTTCCTTGCGGAGCATTACCTTATCCTGATCCTGACAGCTTCGGTTCTGCTCCCATTAGGAGCAGAATTGTGGAGAAAAGATAAGGGATCAGCTTTGGCAAATGCCGGCGCGACAATGATGGGCATATTCTACGTGGGATATCTGGGGAGCTTTTCGATCCTCCTTCGGGAGGTAGGAAACGGGGCGTTGGACTATTCGGCGGCGGGATATTTAGTCCTGTTAGTCTTTGTGGGAATATGGACTTCAGATACGCTTGCTTATCTTGCAGGTGTCGCTCTGGGAAGGCACAAGCTCTTTCCAGAAGTGAGTCCCCAAAAGACGGTGGAAGGCTCCGTAGCCGGACTACTGGGAGCTCTCTTAATAGGCTGGATAGGGAGTCAGAAACTGGGATTTCTGTCTCTTCACCAGGGTCTGACAATTGGAATTATAATTGGAGTCGTCGGACAGGTAGGCGATCTTGTCGAGTCTTTGATGAAAAGAGACGCGCAAGTTAAAGACTCCTCAACGCTCATACCAGGACACGGCGGAATATTAGACAGATTCGACAGCTACTTCTTTGTCTTTCCTTCGGTCTATTTATACATCAGGTATGTTAGATGAAAAGAGTTGTTCTATTAGGATCGACCGGTTCTATCGGAACGAGTAGTCTCTCTATAATAGATAGCCTGTCGGACAAATTTCAAGTGGTAGGTCTCGGCGCAGGAAAGAACATAAAGCTCCTTTGTGACCAGGCTCGCAAATATCGCCCTGCAATAGTCGGGGTGGAGACCGAAGAACTGGCTGATGATCTCAGCCGTGATCTGTCCCCTCTGAATATAGGAGTGGTCTTCGGGATGGCAGGGTTGATAGAGCTCGCAGAGCATAAAGCCGACCTTGTGATCAACGGCCTGGCGGGGAGCATTGGGCTGATCCCTACTATACGCGCCATAGAGAGCGGAAAAGACGTAGCGATGGCTAATAAGGAATCCCTCGTAATGATGGGGGACATACTTATGGAAGAGGCTAAAGAGCACGGGGTCAACATACTTCCGGTGGACAGCGAACCCGCCGGGATTTGGCAGTGTCTGGAGAATCATCCCGCTGAGCAGGTTCACAAGATAATTCTGACCGCTTCGGGAGGGCCATTCGTAGACCTTCCCAAGGAAGAATTTGAAAAAATCACTCCACAGCGGGCTCTATGTCATCCTACCTGGAAGATGGGCAGTAAGATAACCATAGATTCAGCTACTTTGATGAACAAGGGCCTTGAGGTCATAGAAGCGTGCTGTTTGTTCGGAATGTCACCGTCATCTGTTGAGGTGTTGGTCCACCGTCAATCGGTTGTGCACTCATTAGTGGAGTTTGTGGACGGCTCCCTTATAGCTCAATTAAGCCAGGCGGATATGCGCCTCCCGATACAGTACGCCTTGACGTATCCAGACAGGCTCCCCGCTAAAGTCCCGTCTTTGGATCTTGCCAGTCTTGGAAAGTTGACGTTTGAAAAACCGGATCTGCGGAAATTCCTGTGTCTGGAGCTCTGCTATGAAGCGGCAAGGATAGGAGGAACAGCCCCTGCCGCCTTAAACGCAGCCAACGAGGTCGCAGTGGACGCTTTCTTGGGCAACAGAATAGGGTTTACGGACATCCCAAAGATAAACAGGATCATTTTAGAGTCTCACTCTCCGAAAGAGTCGCCTCTCTTGGAGGACGTGCTTGAAAGCGACAATCGGGCAAGGAACCTGACTCGACAAATGATGGAAAATTTATCATAAATCGGGAACCCAAATCTATGCAGGAGTGTCTATGATAATGTCTGAGAAGATTTGTATACAGATGCACGTTCTGGCCATGCATGATTTTCCCATTCATAATTTGAAATGATGGCTATGCTTATATCCTACGTGACTACAGTTATATCCTTCATTATCACTGTCATTACACCCTTCCTATTTGTGTTGGGAGTTCTGGTCTTCTTCCACGAGTTGGGACACTTTCTGGTGGCTAAGAAAGCGGGGATCAGGGTGGAGAGGTTTTCCCTGGGATTTCCACCCAAGATGTTCGGTTTTATGATAGGTGAAACTGAGTACTGTATTTCATGGATTCCGTTCGGTGGATACGTCAAGTTGGCAGGGATGTCGGACATAGGGTACGAGGAGGTACGCGGCGATCCGTGGGAATTCATGTCCAAGCCGATTTGGATGAGGATGTCTGTTATCGCTGCAGGACCGCTTATGAACTTCCTCTTAGCTGTTCTGATATTCTTCGCGATACTCTGCTTTATAGGTAAGACGACCTATAACACGACGGTGATAGGCCAGATAGGTTGGGACTCCTCCGCTCAGTCCGCTGGCTTGAAGTCAGGAGATCAAATACTATCTGTGGGCGGCAAGAGCGTGGAAAACTGGGATGACATAGCAGAGGCATTCCAAAAAGAGAGCGCAAAAGGAATGACATCGGTGGAGGTCTTAAGAGGAAATGAGACGCTGTTCTTAAATGTTAATATCGAGGAGGATTTGGGGATAGATCCTTTTATGTCGTCGAAGATTGGTTTGGTCTCAAAGGACTGGCCCGCCCAAAAGATGGGGCTTGATAGTGGAGATGTGATAACTTCGGTGGAGGGGGAAGCTATAAAAGAGTGGCCGGACGTGAGCAGGAGCATCAGAAAAAGGCCGATGGAAGAGATTACCCTAGAGTGGATAAGGAACGGAGAGAAGATGTCCGGAGCGGCTGTGACCAAGACAAGAATCGTTTATGAACCGGATGAAAGGAACGTGGACCTAAATAAATTAGTGGACAGTTCTTTGTCTTCTTTTGATAAGAAGACCAAAGAAAAGAAGGTGATAATCAAAAGATTTCTTGCTCACATGCCCATGATAGGAAGTGATGAAGATCACTTAAACGGGTTAATTTCGAGCCTGGTAGAAAGGTCGTTGAACTTCATATCCCAGGATGGGGAACTGACAATTCGGACACAGTTTACAGAAAGCCCCCAAAATGAGAAAGAAGCGGCGTTAGCGATCTTCAGGATCGAAGCATCGAGGGTCTATCCTGAGGTTATTGGGCAAACTGAGGGAGGTCGGACGGATAGATACACAATCAGGGGGGAAGACGGGGAATTAGAGGGAATAGTGGCAATCGAAAGGAGTGTCCAAGGGCAGGTCGCGGAGCTGACTCTATATCAGGAATATGGGATAATAGGCATAAAATCCGCTGCAGACTATGTTCCCATAGGACTTCTGGAGGCAGCCCATGGGAGTATTGGACGTACTCTATTTATAATGAAGATTATTGGGGCTATGATCAAGAACCTAATAGTAGGCGAGGCCTCGCTCAAGCAGTTAGGAGGACCGATTACAATAGCCCGGATGGCGGGAGACAGCGCCCAGTCGGGACTTGAGCAGCTTTTCACCTTCATGGCCGTTATAAGTATTAACTTGGGAATTTTGAACATGCTTCCCATACCGGCTCTGGACGGCGGACATTTGATGTTTCTGACGTTTGAAGGGATTTTCCGGCGACAGCTTTCCATAAGACAGAAAGAGGTTGTTCAGCAAGTAGGAGTGGCTCTGCTACTGTTTTTGATGATCTATGTTACCTTCAACGATATCGTCAGGATACTTGAGTAGTCTTGACTCTGTCCCCTCAACTTCTTTTTCTGACGCTACTTTGCAATGACAGGCACATCAAAAAGACCGAAAACTTCTATGAGGATGCCAGTATCGCTGATTCCTATAAATTCAAAGTTGCCTTGGATATTATCTTGAGTAAGTTGCTCAACGATGATCTGTCCTGAAGTTCCGGTGTCCGTCCTAAACTCGGTGCTCTGCGATGAAAAGATGCCCTGCGCGCCAAATACACCGGTTTTGAGGAGCCCGTAGTTCTTGTATTGGTCCCCAAAAGCGGTGGGGAATTGAGTATCAAAGTGGGTCTCTATAAAGAGGTCAATTATATCGCCGATAAGATCGCCTTGGTTGTCCACAGCCTGGAGATGTATGAACCTTATCTGGGCTTTCTGATTCGCCACGAGCGTAGCTGTAGCTGTCCCTGAGTCCTGGAACAGGAATTGTCTGTCAACTGTGGCAGAGAGATTTCCGGTCTTTTTAGGCGATGTAGATTCGTCTCCCCCGCAGGCTACAAGGAGAAATAGAATGGATACGACAAGGGCGTGTCTCAGTTTCATATGTAGCTGTTATCCCGCTTGTTATCCTATCTCCTGACAGATAAAGTTCTGTAATTTACCTTCATGTCGTCAAGGAGTTCTATCTATAATGCTAAAGCAGAGAGGAGTTATAGAGCGATGAAATATCTTTCGATTCTTCTGACAGTCGCTATGGTATTTGAGACCATTATGTTCTCAGGTCCTGTCTTTGCCCAGGGCAAATTCGAGTACGATGTTCGACTCTATCTTAAAGACGGAGACATTGTCACCGGAAAATTGATCGAACATTCCGAAGATTTGATTATTTTGAAGGCTAAAAAAGAGATATTCACCTTTGAACCTGAAGAGGTAGATAAGATTGTCACCCTCGATTCCCTCGGGGCGGGGGCCAAGACAGTTGAGGTCATCACGTTTCCTAGGATAGGCTTTTTAGGAGCCACAGTCGGATTGGGAGCCGTAGCTCTCTTAGCGTTCAACAGCGCCTCCGAAAAGGACAAAGACGCAGAGAACAACAGGAGTTCAGATGACCCAAAACTTATAGCATCAGCTGAGAAATTGGAAGATGAGGCTACGACGCGCAGGCTCATCGGCTGGATCGCCACGAGCCTTGCTGTGGGCGCCACAGGCTTTGCATTCTATCCCGAAAAGGAAGAAAGGCGAATCTTTCCCGACGTTAGTCTTATGCCCGGGAATATGTCTGTTAAAGTTACGTACGCTGTCCAGTTTTGAATCGGTATTTGGCCTTGTTACCTGATATTCGATTATGTTTTCCGCCCGTTAGATGCCTTCATAAAGCGTTGTATATGGTCCTGGCCAACTCTCACCATATACTTCAATCACTTTCTCCAAATGTTCTCTTGGAGCCGCTGATTCTATTTCATCCAGATAATCGAAAAATTCACCCCTAGTGTTTTGTGAGAAAATCTTTGTTCCATAATCTATTTCTTCGCATAAGGGATGTTCCCTTAGATAACTATGACATTCGTTGTCTATGAACATGGCATCGCAATATGGCAATAAAGTTGATATCATCTCAATATCATTATTTATGCCTAGATTTGGAAGCTTCTTTTTACCAGCACCAGCCTTGCGAGCTAACGCTGCAACTAGCAAAGCCCCAATCTTATTAAATGGGACGTCCTTTAAAGAGGAAGAGTTCAGATACTCTGACGTTTTGGAGAATATATCGGAATCCTGTATCCCTGCCTCCTTAAACACCGCACGAACTGAGTGAATTAAGATAGTTGAAACCGGAGGGGATAGATTGTTTGCTGTCATTTCTGCAAAGCCTGCTGATATTTCTGCAAGTCTGCTCAGATGAATCCAATGAACTTGCAAGATTCCTCTTCCTAAAGCCATGCTTTCTTCCTCAAACCAATCGTTAAAGGTTTTATCTTCCTCATCTTTCCAGCGTTCAAAGACTTTACTTAATGCCTCAAAAAGTTTTTCTCTATCCTTTCGCAAATTCTCTATCCCATCCTCACCTATTATCGAATCTACTGACAGTATCCATCTTTCTTGCCACGCGTTAATTTCCCCGTGTACCACAGAATGCACATCTAAGTTAAGATTTTCTTTCTGCTTACCAGAGATCCAATTCTTAGCATGCTCACATATTTGAAATCGTTCAATTCTCGTATGATCATCGAAGCTAACTCCATAAGACAGTGATTTATACATCCGCTTTAGAGGTTTAACATAAGGTGACAAAAGGGATTCCTCCCTGTGGAAAGCAGAGTCAGGACAAATTGCAAGCTGCAATTTACATAAGCTATGAAGCCTTTCAAGTAGTCTAACCCAAAACCCATCTAATGTTCCTTTCTTATACGCTTTCGTCTTAGGGTTAATTGCTTTCATCATATTGCTTATCGCAAATTGATCGATATATATAATTTTTTTGTTTAACTCAGGGAGAGGGTAACTCATCGTGTTCCGACACTCTTTACATCTTCGAACGTAGTGATGGTCACAGACCATCAAGACAACAAAGCTGTCTGGAGCATTACAACGTAGGCATTTACGATATGGTGGTCTAATAAATATTTTTGGATCAAATTCAAAGGTATTCATTCATCATTCCGTTTGGGTTGTGGAATCCCAAAATGTTATTGTTCTATCATTCTTTTGAATAGTGCTCAATCCTATCTTTAATCCAGTTCCAATCAGGTCTCCCATGATCGAAGAAGGATTCAAAATTGTCCTTAAGCCACTCATAGTAATCATCCTCAGCATATTTGCAGAAAGTCGCTACAAGCACTTCTTTGGAAATATCCTCAGGTATTTCTACCCCTTCAAGTTCTTCAGCTAGGAATTCCTGCAGAACTCCTCTATCAAGTATGTTGCCATCCCTTATTGATTAGCTATCTTTCTGATATTCTTACCTAATTTCGCTATTGTGTAGACAATTCTAGTTATTCTAAGTTCCGCCTATCTATCCAGCTTACTCAGCCCCTCTTCTATTCTATCCAGAGCCTTCTCTATATTCTCCATAGACGTAGCGTATGAAAGCCTTATGTTCTCATCCGTCCCGAAGCCTGCGCCGGGCACGCAGGCGACTTTTGCCTCATCAAGGAGATAAGTGCACATGGCGACCGAGCCTTCTATGGCTTTCCCGTTGAAGCGAGAACCATAGTAGGACGATACATCGGGATAGGCGTAGAAGGAACCTTTGGGAGTGATGCACGATGCTCCCTCAATAGAATTCAGCCTCTCTAGAATATATCTCCGGCGCTCGTCGAAGGCTTTGAGCATCTCATTAAAAGCGTCCTTGGAACCCGTTATAGCTTCCAGAGCCGCCATCTGAGAGATGGAGGAGGGATTTGAGGTCTCCTGGCTCTGGATCTTACCCATAGCCTTTATGACATCCCCTGGTCCCGCCGCGTACCCTATCCTCCAGCCCGTCATAGCGTAGGTCTTGGACACACCGTTCACAGTGATGGTCTGATCCTTCATCCCATCTCGAAGGGCTGCTATGCTGTAGTGAACCTCGCCGTCGTAGATTATGCTCTCGTACATCTCGTCGGAGATGACCCAGACGCCTGTATCTAAAAGTACATCCGCAAGCCCCTCTAGTTCCTCCTTAGTGTAAACCGCGCCGCTCGGATTGGATGGGCTGTTCAGCATGAACAGCCTGGTCTTGGGGGTAACTGCATCCTTCAACTGTCCGGGAGTGATCTTGAGGCCCGTTTCCTTCTCAGCCTTCACGAGCACGGGATTCCCACCTGCAAGCTTGGGCTGTTCAGTATACGTGACCCAATACGGAGCGGGGATTATCACCTCATCACCCGGATTTAGGATGGCCATCACAGCTATGAATATCGAATGCTTGGCCCCACAGCTTACCACCACTTCCGAAGGCTCGTAATCTAAATCATTATCCCTCTTAAATTTCTGGCAGATAGCCTCTCTCAGCTCAGGGATGCCCACCGCTGGTGTGTACTTCGTAAATCCGCTCTGGATAGCCCTGTATGCCGCCTCCTTTATGTTCTCTGGAGTGTCGAAGTCCGGCTCTCCCGCGCTCATCGATATTACATCGATCCCCTGTGCCTTCATAGCCTTTGCCTTGTCTGTTACGGCCATAGTTATAGAAGGCTCCATCCTCTGTACGTTCCTCGAGATTTCCATTCTTGATCCTTCTTTTTCCCCCCAAATTGGTAGAACAGACATTTTTGTCTGTTCCATGTCAGAGGGAGAATATCTGACCCACCGATACTTTTGGAGGGGACATCAAGTTGTGTACTCAGCGTTTATCTTTACATAATCGTAGGTAAGGTCGCAGGTGTAGAACTCTATCTTCTCTGAACCTTGCCCCAGGTCTATGTCGATACAGACGTTCTCCTCAGACAAGACCTCTACTGCCTTTGCGTGATCGAAATCGACTCCGAGACCGTTCTGGTAGACTGAGATGCCTCCGATCTTGACCGTGATAGTTCGCTCATCCACATCTACACCTGAGTATCCTAGGGCGCACAGGATCCTGCCCCAGTTCGGGTCCCTTCCGAACACAGCCGTCTTGACCAGATTCGACTCAGCTACAGATTTTGCTGCCTTTTTCGCATCTTCAAATGTCCTTGCTCCCTCCACTTTGACAGTCACAAATTTCGTGGCGCCCTCTCCATCTTTGGCTATCATCTTGGCAAGCTCAAGCGTCGCGAAGTCCAATGCCTCCACAAACTTGGCGGTATCATCAGACTCCAGTACAAGGGAAGATGTCCCCGACATCCCGTTAGCCAGCACGATCACAATGTCGCTGGTGCTCATATCTCCGTCTACCGTTATGCAGTTGAACGAACGATCAACAGATTTGCGGAGCAGTTCTCCTAATAGATCAGATTCTATGGAAGCGTCAGTAGTAATAAAGCAATGCATGGTGGCCATATTGGGAGCGATCATCCCGGACCCCTTTGCAATTCCGCCTACAGATACAAGACCGTCTGAAAGCTGGATTTCGACTGCGATCTTTTTGGGGAAAGTATCTGTGGTCATAATTCCGAGCGCCGCTGCGTCTCCCCCGTCCACAGAAAGTTCTTGTGCGATTCTCTTGATCCCAGCCTCAATCTTATCCATAGGTAGCGGGACTCCTATGACACCCGTAGATGTCGCAAGCACGTCCTCACTTCTTATACCCAGAACTTCTGCGGTCAGCTTTGCAGTCCTCTCTGCGTTTTCAAATCCCCTGTCGCCTGTACATGTGTTGGCGTTTCCGCTATTTGCGATTATGGCCTGTGCCCTGCCGTCCTCTAAATGCTTCTGATTAAGAAAAATCGGCGGTGCCTTTACTTTATTTTGTGTATAGACAGCCGCCGCATTTCCAGGGTTCTCTGATAATATCAAAGACAAGTCCCTAAGGTCAGGATCGTCCTTTATCCCGCAGCGTATGCCAGCCGCTTTGAAGCCTTTGGGAGTTGTTACAGAACCTCGTATGACGTTCACTCTAGTATCCTTTTATCTTTGTGACATTTTGTATGGATGAAAATCGGTAGATGGGAAGCAATGACATTACTTGGTTTTTTGCCTTCGGTCATTGCGTGAGTTGCAACCCCCAAGCAATCTCAAAAGAGGCATTTTTTGATATTCCTGACCGCCTGTCTGATGCGATGCTCGTTTTCAACAAGGGCGATTCTGACGTACCCTTCTCCCTTATCCCCGAAGCCCACACCCGGGGCCACCGCGACCTCCGCTTCCTTCATAAGCTTCATGGAAAACTCGATAGATCCCATAGACTTATATTCCTCGGGCAGGGCGGCCCACACGAACATAGTTGCCCTCGGCTTTTGGATAGGCCATCCTATGCGATTCAGACCGTCCACCAGGACGTCTCTCCTGTTCTTGTAAATCTGTGCCGCTTCTCTTACGCAGTCTTGAGGTCCGTCCAGGGCCGCTATTGCAGCCACCTGCACAGGAGTAAAGATACCGTAGTCGTAATATCCCTTTATCTTTGCAAGTGCCGCTATGACATCCCTGTTGCCCACGCAGAAGCCGATCCTCCAGCCGGCCATGTTGTAGGATTTGGACATGGTGAAGAACTCGACGCCGACGTCCTTTGCTCCCTTAACTTGCATAAGGCTCGGAGCCTCGTAACCGTCGAACACGATGTCCGAATACGCCATATCGTGTATGACGACTATCCCCTGCTTTCGACCGAAGGCGGCTAGTTCCTCCAAAAACCCAATGTCTACAGTGGCCGCTGTGGGATTGTGGGGAAAGTTGAAGATCATCATCTTGGGCTTTGGCCACAGTTCCCTTGTGATCTCCTCTATGTCCGGAACGAAGTCCTTTTCTTCTTTCAACGGAATGCTGACCACGTTTCCGCCAGCTATAGCCACGCCGTAGATGTGAATCGGGTACGTGGGATTGGGAACCAGAGCCAGATCTCCCGGATCGAGCAGCGCCAGGCATATGTGGGCCAAACCCTCCTTAGAGCCTATCACTGATATCGCCTCCTCCTCCCAATCCAGATCCACGTCAAAGCGACGCTTATAGTGACGGCAGATGGCCTTCCTGGTGGCGGGTATTCCCTTTGACGCTGAATACCGATGCGCCTTGGGATCGTGCGCCACCTCGCACAGTTTCTCTATTATGTGCGAGGGAGCAGGTCTGTCGGGACATCCCATCCCCAGGTCAATAATGTCAACGCCCTGCTGTCGGAGTTTGAGCTTGAGGTCGTTGATGCGACCAAACATATAGGGTGGAAGTCTTTCCAAACGCTGAGTTTTAATCATTTAGATAGGCCCCTCCGAGAGCAAGTGGACAGGAGCACCTCTCTCATCTCTGTACGCTGTCTACTTTTTTGGTAGACCTTTAAAGAGATCTTGTAGCTCAAACTGTCCACTAAAGCTATCCAGCTTGCCTCTATCACATTCGTAGAGACGCCGACAGTGTCCCATGAGTCCTTCCCCGTCTGAAGACTCGATGAGGACCCTCACCTTTGCTGCGGTTCCGTGTCCGCTCGAAAGCACGCGAACCTTATAGTCCTCAAGATGAACCTGTTCAAGCTCAGGATAGAATCTGTAGAGAGCCTTTCTCAGAGCGCTATCCAGAGCATTTACAGGTCCATTTCCCTTTCCGACCGTATGTTCGTTTTCTCCACTCACAGATACCTCAACTATAGCTTCGGAGAAGAGCCGTCCGTCTTCGTCCTGTCTTACCACAGTGCGATAGCTTATCGTACGGAAAGGCTCCTGATAGCTGCCCATGATCTTTCTTGCACGTATTTCGAACGAAGCATCGGCAGCTTCAAAGGCGTATCCCTGGTTTTCAAGTTGCTTCACATCAGCCAGGACCTTCCCGACGTCAGGGTCCTGCTTGCTGATCTGTGGTTTGATCCTTTGCAACTTACTTACCACAGTAGAGCCGCCCGACTGATCGGAGACTAGGAATCGCCGCTCATTGCCCACAGATTGGGGATCGACATGCTCGAAAGACCGCCTCACCTTCATAACCCCATCCACGTGCGCTCCTCCCTTGTGGGCAAAGGCGCTCTTCCCCACGTAGGGCTGTCTGTGATCGTGAAAGACGTTTGCCACTTCGCTTACATAGCGGGATACCTCCATCAGCTCAAACAGTTTCTCTCTCCCGATACATGCCAGATTCAGCTTGAGCTCGATACTTGGAATTACCGTGCAAAGATTCGCGTTCCCGCAGCGTTCACCGTAGCCGTTTATGGTTCCCTGAACCTGAAGGGCGCCCAACTGCACAGCGGCTATCGTGTTGGATTCTGCAGATCCAGCGTCGTTGTGAGTATGTATCCCGAAGGAAATCGAAGTGTGCTTTACGGTCTCTTTTATTATCATCTCGATATCTGAAGTGAGCATTCCCCCGTTGGTATCGCACAAGATCAGAATATCCGCTCCTCCCGCCTCTGCTGCGATCAGAGTCTTAATTGCATAACGAGGATCTGCTCTATAGCCGTCGAAATAGTGCTCAGCGTCATAGATGACCTCTTTGCCCTTGTCTTTAAGATAACGCACCGAGTCCTCAATCAATATCAGATTCTCATCCAAAGTCGTCCTTAACACCTCTGTCACGTGAAGGTCCCAACTCTTTCCGAAGATGGCTATGGCCTCGGTTTGGGCGTTTAAGAGAGTGTTCAATATCGCATCGTCTTCGGGCTTATTTGCCGTCCTCCTGGTAGAGCCGAATGCAGTGATCCTGGCGTTTTTGAACTTGTAATCCTTTGATCTTTCAAAGAAGGCCAGATCCTTCGGATTGGTGGGATTGGGCCAGCCACCCTCGATATAGTGGACTCCTAAAGAGTCCAGCCTTCGGGCGATAGAGATCTTATCCTCCCAAGAGAAATTGATTCCCTCGCCCTGAGCCCCATCTCTCAAAGTCGAGTCGAAAACTTCTACTTCTGCTTCCAACGCAATACCTCCTGCACCTTTCGATCAATTTGCCCCTCGGGACCTTTCTTAGATATTCTACGCCTTGGCTACTGCCTCGGCCACAAGGTCGCCGACTTGACTTGTGGAATAGCCCATTTCCCCAGCCGACAGGCTCTTGAGTTTCGTACTCAACACCTCCACTATAGCATTTTCGAGTATCCGGGATGCCTTTGATTCCCCTAAAACGTCCAGCATCATCTGGCACGCTGAGATCGCAGCCATAGGATTGATGATGCCCTGTCCCGTGTACTTGGGGGCCGATCCCCCTATAGGCTCAAACATGGAGACGCCCTCAGGGTTGATATTCCCACCTGCCGCTATACCCATACCGCCCTGTATCATGGCTCCAAGATCGGTTATGATGTCGCCGAACATATTGTCAGTGACTATCACGTCAAACCATTCAGGATTCTTGACCATCCACATGCAGGTGGCGTCCACGTGGGCGTATTCCCGCTTTACCTCGGGATAGTCCTTTGCTCCCACTTCGTGAAAGACGCGTTCCCAAAGATCAAAGGCGTACGTGAGCACATTGGTCTTGCCGCAGAGAGTTACGGTCTTTTCCTTTTCGCGCCTACCACACAGTTGGAAGGCGTATCGAATGCACCTTTCGACGCCTTTCCGCGTATTAATCGACTCCTGAACGGCGATCTCATCTGGTGTGCCCTTCTTTACAAAGCCACCTGTACCAGTGTAGATCCCCTCCGTATTCTCTCTAACTACCACAAAATCTATATCCTCTGGACCCTTATCCTTTATGGGAGTCTCAACCCCTGGGTAGAGCTTAACCGGACGCAGATTGATGTACTGATCCAGTTCGAATCTGAGTCTTAAAAGGATGCCCTTTTCCAGGATGCCGGGTGCGACGTCGGGATGACCGATAGCACCTAAGTATATGGCGTCGAACTTTCTCAACTCTTCGACTGCAGAATCGGGAATGACCTCCCCGGTCCTTTTATACCTTTCCCCTCCGAAATCGAAAGTTGTAACTTCATATTTAAGGGCGGCCTTATCTGCTACAGCTTGCAGAGTCTTAAGCCCTTCAACCACTACTTCAGGACCCGTCCCATCGCCTGGTATTACGGCTATTTTGTACAATTTAGTCTCCATCTTAAATTGGTCGTCCAATTCATGCGCGTACATCACTTGGCGCTTTGCTGCCTCCACTTCATGCTCCCTAACAGAGCGCCACGGCGCCCCTACATTTTTCCTTCAAAAGCCTCTATTTCCTTTCTGTACTGCAGTGTCCAGCCGATCTCGTCGAGTCCTTCCAACAGACAGTATTTCTCAAAGGCGTCAATATCGAATGAATATGTTCTACCATCCATAAGTACTACCTCTTGATTTTCTAGATCGACAGTAATCTTATAGCCGACCTGTCGCAGAACGTCCGCAAATATCCTGTCAACGAGAGAATCTGGAAGCACTATAGGTAGCATCCCGTTCTTATAGCAGTTTCCGCGAAAAATATCCGCAAATGAGGGCGCGATAATCACCGGGATTCCGAAATCCCCAAGCGCCCAGGGGGCATGCTCGCGGGAACTGCCGCATCCGAAGTTCCTTCTTGCGATTAAGATACTGGCACCGTTGTATCTTTCCTGATTGAGCGGGAAATCGGGATTCAGCGTCCCATCCTCCAGATAGCGCCAATCGTGGAAAAGGTATTCTCCAAATCCCGTTCGCTCGATCCTCTTGAGGAACTGCTTGGGGATTATCTGATCCGTATCTACATCGACGCGATCTAACGGGACACAGAGCCCGACGTGTCCGTCCCCGATTGAACCTATCGGGGATTTGATAAAATTCCGCATTATGACTCCTTTTATACCCACTTTCGAATATCCACAAAGTGACCTGCTATAGCTGCGGCTGCTGCCATCTGTGGGCTAACTAAATGTGTCCTGCCGCCTTTGCCCTGTCTGCCTTCGAAATTCCTGTTGGACGTGCTGGCACATCTCTCTCCGGCACCAAGGACATCTGGATTCATCCCGAGACACATACTGCACCCAGACTCCCGCCATTCAAACCCTGCTTCCTTGAATACCGTACCCAGTCCCTCGCATTCGGCCTCTCTCTTGACAGACTGCGAGCCGGGGACGACAAGTACTTGGACGTGATCCGCCACTTTACGCCCGTTGATAACGGAGGCGGCCGCTCTCAGGTCACTGATCCGGGAGTTGGTGCAACTTCCGATGAAGACCTTATCAATCTTGATGTCGGTTATCCTCGTGTTCGGCTTCAGATTCATATAGTCAAGTGTTCGAAGGGCGGCCTTTCGATCGTCCGAACTCGGCATCTTATCCGGATCAGGAACAACGTCGGTAACATCTACCACCATCCCTGGATTTGTCCCCCATGTCACCTGTGGTACAACGCTATTTGCGTTGAGCTGGAGCGTCGCGTCGTAGATTGCGTCTTCATCTGTCGCAAGTCTCTTCCATTCCTCTACAACGCGGTCAAAATCTTCGCCTTTGGGACAGAATGCACGTTCTGCAAGATATTCAAACGTAGTATCGTCTGGAGCGACCATCCCTGCCTTTGCCCCTGCTTCAATGGACATATTGCACACGGTCATCCGCTCCTCCATACTCATAGATCTAACCGCAGAGCCCGTGTACTCTATCACCTTTCCTGTCCCGCCATTTATACCGATCTTCCCGATAATCGTCAATATGACATCTTTGGCGGTCACGCCCTTTGAGAGTTGGCCGTCAACTCTTATCTCAAACGTCTTTGGGCGATTCTGCAAGAGACATTGAGAAGCTAGAACGTGTTCGATCTCGCTGGTTCCTATGCCGAAGGCAAGCGCTCCGAAAGCCCCATGAGTAGATGTATGACTGTCGCCGCAAACAATAGTCTTGCCCGGCTGTGTAATCCCCAACTCGGGGCCGATAATATGAACGATCCCCTGGTTCGGGCTGTTAAGATCGTAAAGAGTAACTCCATACTCCTTGCAGTTTTGGGCCAGCGTTTCCATCTGTCTGTTTGCAATTTCGTCGAGGATAGGCAGCGATCTGTCCGTGGTCGGGACGTTGTGATCCATCGTGGCAAAGGTCAAATCGGGGCGCCGGAGGATTCTGCCCGCCTGTCTCAATCCATCGAACGCCTGAGCTGAAGTGATCTCGTGAACCAGATGGACATCTATATATAAGATGGTCGGCTCTCCACCGTGCTCTCGCACAACATGAGCGTCCCATACCTTCTGAAACATCGTCCTGCCGTTCATAGAGTTTCTCACTGACTGGGACGAGTGGTCCCCGATTGAATCTATCGGGAATCGCCCTACATTACACAGGGCTGGGTTAGGTGCCCTGTCTACTGTTTGCAGTCTACTGTCTATTTGTTTTCAGACTGTTGGCTCTATCCTATCTTCCTTCTGTTCCCTCTTTGCCACTAACTTGTTCAGGCCGTCAACGTATGCCTTTGCGCTGGCAAGGATCACGTCAGTGGAGACGCCCTTGCCAATAATGATTGTGCCGTCGTCCTTAAGCCTGACTATAGCCTCGCCCATAGCTTCTGTCCCGCTGGTGATGGCTCTAATGGAGTATTGCTCAAGCTCCACGTCCAGACCTGTAACCTTCCCGATTGCCTTGTAGGCAGCATCTACAGGGCCATCTCCGCAGGCCGCCTCTTGAACGACCTCCTGCCCATCTATCCTCATCCGGATCGTGGCTGTCGGAATAGCATCCGTCCCGCTCAAGGTATGCAGATACTGAAGCTGATACTTCTCCGGGACGTCCCTTATCTCATCTTCGACTATGGCCTCCAGGTCCTCGTCGAAGACCTCCTTCTTTTTGTCAGCCACCTCTAGGAATCTCTCATACGCCCGTTCAAGCTCCTCATCTGAGAGCTTATATCCCAGGGCCTCTATTCTGACCTTAAACCCGTGCCTGCCCGAATGTCGGCCGAGCACTATCTTGCTGGATTCGAGACCTATAGACTCCGGGGTCATGATCTCATAGGTCTCTCTCTTTTTGAGGACGCCATCCACGTGTATGCCGGACTCGTGAGCGAACGCGTTCGCTCCTACGATGGCTTTAGTGGGTTGAACGTGTATCCCGGTCAGATTGGACACAAGCCTGCTGGTCCTGTATATCTCCTCCGTCTTGATGCCGGTGTGCACGGCCGTTATGTCCCGGCGCGTCTTGATCGCCATTACGATCTCTTCCAACGAGGCGTTGCCAGCGCGTTCTCCCAAGCCATTTACCGTACATTCGACCTGTCTTGCCCCGTTGTTGACTGCCGCAAGTGAGTTGGCTACGGCGAGGCCCAAGTCGTTGTGGCAATGCACGCTTATTATGGCGTTGTCGATGTTGGGCACCCTGTCAAAGAGCACCTTTATCATAGCCCCAAATTCCGCAGGCATGCAGTATCCTGTAGTATCAGGTATATTTACTGTCGTGGCTCCGGCGTCTATCGTAGCCTCGGCAACGCGGCAGAGATAATCGGGATCTGTCCTTCCCGCGTCTTCGGGGGAAAACTCCACGTCCTTTGTATAGCTCTTCGCAAGCTTTACGGAGTCCACAGCCATCTGGAGGATCGTATCCCTCTTCTCCTCCAGCGTTTCTCCGTACTTGTCGGAGCCGAATTTCCCCTTGATGTGGATGTCAGACGTGCCGATAAAGGTATGTATCCGGGGCTTTGGGGCGTCCTTTATAGCCTCCCAGACCCTGTCAATATCCAGCTTTACGGCCCTTGCCAGTCCTGCAATTATAGGACCTTCTACCTCCCTTGCTATTATCTCCACAGCCTCAAACTGAACCGGAGACGATACGGGGAAGCCCGCCTCGATGATGTCAATGTTGAGCCTGGCCAATTGATGAGCGATCTCTACTTTTTCGTGTATGTCCAGACTGGCGCCGGGCGATTGCTCACCGTCTCTCAAGGTGGTGTCAAATATTAATACCTTATCTTTATCCATCCTTTTTACTCCCCTGCATCCGCCGGAGTGGAGGTTTCAAAAGCAGATGGAACCCTCCGGCGATCTGGCTTCATCTGCTCAAGTAGACATAGTTCATCTTCGTCTTTCAAACCGCTAAGGTTGGATTCCATCTCTTTCACCTCCTTCGGATGCTGACAAGATATTTTCTATATCGATTTTTCGATTAGCCACTTCTTTCCACCTGATTCCATTCATGCTCAAGCATAGCATATAGAAAGGAGTCGCGCCATCTTCCCTTTTCGTAACTGTCCTCTCGGAGATGCCCCTCCTGCCGCATTCCAATTTTCTCTAAGACTTTCGCCGACGCAACGCTTTCTGTGTCGCACGTGGCAAAGATCCTATGTAAGCCCAACTGCTCGAAACCGAAAGCAAGAATCGTCTCCCCAGCCTCAGTTGCGTATTCCCGTCCCCAGAAGTGCCGACTATAGCAGTATCCGATCGATCCTTCCAGATGGCCTTCCACAGAAATACCACATCCACCTATAAGCCGATCCTCTTCCTTCAGGACAACTGCCAACTCAAAGTGCCTCCGGGGTTCAGCCCGTTGATGTGTGATCACCCTCTGGATGAAATCACTCGTATCCTCTTCGCTGTCGGGTCCCCATTCCATGTAGCGAACCACCTCAGGATCAGAGGCGTAGGTATGTACCGATTCCCAATCGGCTTCCTCAAAGTCTCGAAGTATAAGACGCTCCGTTCGCAATGGCAGATTAATGATCATCCTCTATGCTTTCTGCTTCTCCAGCCAACTCATCATACCTCTCAATTTCTTTGCGACCTGTTCCATTAAAGGATCAAAAACGCCACAATCTTATCAGTTTGATCATTCAAGTTTTTTCCTGGCTTCTATTTTCTCACGCCCTTTTCCACGGTTCACTGCAAAGCAGTACCCACAATCACTACATTGCATGGCGCTTATTCCTGAGGGCAATGGATTTGCAAAAACCGTGCGGCCCTCAGCGAAATCGAGTGTCCCCATTCCACAAACTGGGCAGAATTCCGTTGTCAGTTCTAGTGGAGGATATCCCCGAGCAATCACGAGGCGAATTATGGTGCAATCACCGAGTGCTTCTTTAGCGTCTTTCCAACGATCAACGGGTTTGTGGCGAATTGTTTTCTCAAAGATATGATGCAGGTGCCAGGTCTGTGGGTGGTCTGGAAAAATTGATTCCATAGATTTTGCGTTGAACACTGGTGATTCCCTAGCGAGAGCCATTAAGTTCGTGATTGCCGACCAAAGGATCTTCCCAGCAGAATAAAGATCTGAAGAACTTGATATTTCACCTTCTGCGCCTGGCTCGCATTCAGGTGCCAAGTAATAAGGGGTTCCTACACCTTCGTCGGTCAACGTTATTCGTGTGGCTTCTTCAATTTGACATATTCCGAAATCTATCACTTTGATTGATTCATCTGGCACTATCAGAATATTAGCTGGACTTAGATCACGATGTACAATCCCTATAGCTTCACACTCACGAATAACTTCAACAATCTGAGTAAACAAATCTAAAGATTTCAATACATTTCCATAATAAGGATTTTCATCTATCTCCATCAGTTTTTTCAAGGACCTAGCCCCTTCAACGAGTTCCATTACGTAATAATTGAAATCATCGTCGATTTCGGAGTGATCTAATATCTTAGCTATGAAGGGATGATCTAGGTTCTTAATTGCATGTATTTCTCTGTGGAATCTCTCAAATGCCTTCTGAGGTTTGTTCTTCGACAAAACCTTCATCGCATACTTCCTCTTGTCTTTTTCCGTTTTGTCTTCCACCTCAAGAACCTTTCCTTGCCCACCTTCACCGAGAGTTATTCCTCTGAATTCCCATTTAAGGTTGTCAGGTATTTTCATTTTTCGTTTTGACTGATATCTCCTAAAACGGCAGTTGTACTAGCCGTTTGGGCAGTACAAAAGCACCGCCCTATCTTCCATACCCTCTACTTCTCCAGCCAGCTCATCATACCCCTCAATTTCTTTCCTACCACCTCTATCTGATGTTCCTCAGTCTTTCCTCTCCTGACCATTATTTCGTTCCTGTCTCTTGCGGGCGTTGTAGACAGGTCTTCCGGCCTGGTTTTCTAATATCCACTCCCTTGCGAACGTCCCATCCTGAACATCCGATAATATCTTCTTCATAGTATTTTTTACTTCTTCATTTATGACCCTTCTGCCTCTGCTCAGGTCGCCGTACTCCGCCGTGTTGGAGATAGACCATCTCATATTGGATATGCCGCCTTCGTAGATCAGATCAACGATCAATTTTAGTTCATGGAGGCACTCAAAATAGGCGATCTCCGGCTGGTATCCGGCCTCTACGAGCGTCTCGAAGCTCGTCTGTATCAAAGCCGTGCATCCCCCGCAGAGCACGGACTGTTCGCCGAAAAGGTCTGTCTCCGTCTCCTCCTTGAACGTGGTCTCTATTACGCCTGCTCTGGCTGAACCCAGGCCCTTGGCATAGGCCAAAGCTATGTCCTTGGCATTTCCCGTTGGATCCTGATATATAGCCAAAAGGGCCGGAACTCCTCCGCCCTCTGTGAAGATTCTGCGCACTAGATGCCCTGGCCCCTTGGGGGCTATCATAAATACGTCTATATCTGAAGAAGGCACTACCTGACCGTAGTGGATGCTGAATCCGTGCGCGAAGGCTAATGCATTTCCTTCTAAAAGTCCGGGCTTTATCTGGCTCTCGTAGACCGCCCCGTGTAACTCGTCCGGAAGAAGTACCATGATTATATCGGCTGTCGCTGAAGCCTCGGAGACCGACATAACCTCTAATCCGTCGTCTTTGGCTGTCTTGACCGATGGGCTCGTCTCCCTCAGACCCACGACAACGTTGACGCCGCTGTCCTTAAGACTCAAAGCGTGGGCATGCCCCTGACTCCCGAAGCCTAAAACCGCCACAGTCCTGCCTTCCAACACGCCTAAATCTGCATCCTTGTCGTAGTAAATTTGCATCGTAAATCCCCCGTGGATTGGCTGCGATTGAATAAATTATTCAGGTTTTGCCCCTGTACTCTCTGGCAAGAGCGACTTTACCTGTGCGGGCTATCTCTTTTACGCCGAAGGGCTTAAGCATGCTAATTATGGCGTCGACCTTATCCACCGAGCCGGTGGCCTCCACCGTAAGAGTACTCGGACTTATATCTATTATTTTGGCGCGAAATACATCCACAATCTCCATAATCTCAGATCTGGAACTCCTACCAGCCTTCAATTTCACCAGAGCCAGCTCGCGTTCTACAAAGTTCTCGTTGGTAAGGTCCACAACTTTAATGACATCAATTAATCTATTAAGCTGTTTGGTGACCTGTTCCAATGTCCTATCGTCTCCGTTGACGACGATAGTCATCCTTGAGACGGTGGGATCGTCTGTCTCCCCCACAGAGAGACTGTCAATGTTGAAGCCCCTTCCGGCAAAGAGCCCGGAGATGTGACTTAAAACACCTGCCTTATTCTCTACCAGAACCGAGATAGTATGATTCTTCATGGATAACTCTCACTTAAAATAGTACATGACAACAAGTAGGCGACGCAGTCTAAGCGAGATTGCTTCCCCCCACCCCCCGATAGAGTCAATCGGGGCTTCAATCGGAGACTCGCAATGACGGTTTAGGGAGGAGAGGCGGTCCCCCCTGTCTACTGTTTGCTGTCTACAGCTTTCACGCCATTCCGTCCACCATGTGATCTAACTTGTCCTTTGTGACCAATCCGCCGACCATCTCATGTATCGCCTTTCCCGCAGGGACCATGGGATAGACATTTTCCATCTGATCCACGATGAAGTCAACGACCACGGGACCGTCCATAGAGAGGGCCTGTTGGATTAGGGGTCTAACCTCACTCGGCTTTGTGGCTCTTATACCCGGTATGCCGTAGGCTTCTGCCAGCTTCACAAAGTCGGGAGACACTCCTAAATACGTGGCCGAATACCTGTTCTCGAAGAACAACTCCTGCCACTGTCTGACCATGCCCAAATACAGGTTATTGATGATGAATGCCTTAATCGGCATCCTGTTTTCGGATATAGTTGCAAGTTCCTGCGAGTTCATAACGAAACTACCGTCGCCCGAAAGATTAATAATAGTATGGTCGGGCTTTGCGTAGTATGCCCCCATACAGGCTGGAAGTCCGAAGCCCATTGTCCCCAGACCCCCAGAAGTTATGTGCGTCCTGCACTTTGTGAACTTATAATACTGAGCCGTCCACATTTGATGCTGTCCCACATCGGTGATTACTATGGTTTTATCTTTATCGCAGAGGTCATCCATCTGGTCTATGACGTATTGCGGCTTTATGACCTCGTCGCTTTGATCATATATCAGCGGGAACTCCGACTTCCAGGCATCTATCTTATCGTTCCACCCGTTTCTTTCCTTGGGCTTCAATAGCTTATTAAGTTCCCTCAATATCTTCTTGGCGTCCCCGACAACAGGTATATCCACCTTAACGTTCTTACTTATCGCGGCAGGGTCTATGTCTATGTGTATGACCTTAGCCTGCGGGGCAAAGGCGTCCAACTTGCCCGTAACCCTGTCGTCGAACCTGACTCCCACAGATATGATAAGCTCGCACTCCTGGAAGGACATATTGGCACACCTTGTCCCGTGCATCCCGGGCATCCCCACAAAAAGAGAATGATCTCCCGGGAAAGCGCCTAGTCCCATAAGAGTAGTGGTTACAGGAGCCTTTATCTTCTCTGCTAATTGGCGCACTTCATCTGCCGCATCCGAGGCGATTATCCCGCCGCCCACGTAAAGGTAACAGGCGTTTGCCTCCATTATCATCTGGGCCGCTTTTTCTATCTGTCTGGAATGCCCCTGTGTGGTGGGCTTGTAGCCCCTTATGTTTATCTTTTCTGGCCACACAAACTCCGTCTTTGCCATTATTACGTCTTTGGGAATATCTATCAAGACAGGACCGGGTCTGCCTGTCGCAGCGATATGGAAAGCCTCCCTCACTACTCTTGCTACATCTTTAAAACCTTTAACAAGAAAGACGTGTTTTGAAACAGGTCTGGCCACCCCCGTCGTGTCAGCCTCCTGAAACGCATCGCTGCCTATCGCAAAGGTGGGTACCTGACCCGTAATGACCACCATAGGTGAAGAGTCCATCTGGGACGTAGCCAGTCCCGTCACGGTATTTGTAGCAGCAGGCCCCGAAGTTACCAAACAGACTCCCGGCTTGCCAGTAGCCCTTCCGTAGCCATCTGCCGCGTGAGCCGCGCCCTGCTCGTGCCTTGTCAGTACGACCTTAATATCATCCTGTTTGTAAAGGTCGTCGAAGACGGGAATGACCACACCGCCGGGAATACCGAATATAACCTCCACACCCTCTCTTTTGAGGGATTCTATGAGTATCTGAGAGCCTGTCATCTCCATAATTCATCACCTCTTTGTTGTTTATTGGGTTCTTTAATCAAGTTTCTTAAAGGTCTTTTTTCCAGAAATAAATATAAGAATGCCACTTACCTTTGAATTCCTTTCAGAGGCTCAAGTCCTTAAGTCAGTATTTTGTTTTCAAAGGGGGAATTAAGACTTAGGGAAGGGCCTCTTTTTTGCCAATTAGTAGAAGTACAATTACGAGGCCTATCGATACAGGAAGGATACGTACAGCGACCATGGGAAGTACGATGTTTGTAATAGACAATAACATGCCTGCACCTCCGGCAGAGGCTACGTTGAAAGAGACAGATTCAGAGTTAGAAGCAGTATTGTCGGTAAACATTACCCGTTACCCGTAATTTGTAGAAGTTGCTATTATTTGGGGGATCCTTTCACAACTGAAATATATATAATATACATAGAGTTGTCAAGTAAAATTTGGAGTCGTAGAGACTTTCCCTCTGCGATACAGCATACTCCACTTCAAAAGTTCTGTGTTCCACACAAAAGCAGCTTTAATTGCAATCCAAGCGTAGATTTTGCTTGCCTGTAAACAGTGATATGAGTATATTTGCTTTTGATGGCGACCCTGAATCTACAAAGGGTATCCAAAATGGAAGTTCTCCATAATTGTAATTGAAGTCTTCCATGATTGCGATTATGGAACTTCGACAATAGTAAATCCTCGATACCTGGTAGGTTGGGTCGCCTTTTTATCTACAAGCCGTACGAAGAAACAGATGATAAGATAGTCCGGATGTTACAATCCGAATAAACTGTCCCCGTATCTACAAAGTGACCCGCGCTCGTACTCCCAAACTCTTATATGTCTTTCTTGTCCTTCCTCTTTTATACTGCTCTGATAGAGATAGGTCCAATCCATTTGATCCCCAAAACCCGACTACTGAGGGTCGTCCTACTGGACTCAGAGTCGTTGCCGGGGATAGGAAGGTGGATTTAAGCTGGGACTTTTCCTCTTTTTTTGATATAACTGGCTACAACATATACCGCAGAAAAGAAGGCGAAGGCAATTCGCAAAAGATTACTCCGAAGCCGTTTTCAAGAGAGTCTGTCTCCTTTACTGACGAAGATGTTGTAAATGGTGAGACTTATCTATACAGTATAAGCGTCTTAGTAGAAGGGTCTGGAGAAAGTTCGATATCTGTCGAAGAGCAGGCCACTCCCGGGCCCGAGGTCGGCTGGATAGCCGACAGATCCGCCGGGCGGGTCTATAAGATAAGCCCCGATGGAAGGGACATAATCCTTGAGGTATCGGACTTGAGGGAGCCCGTCTCTCTTTCTGTAGACCGCACCGACCATAGCTGCTGGGTGGCGGATAGATTCTCTGGTGAAATCCGTCAGATCACGTCCCAGGGCAACTTTGGGGCACGCTTTGAAGGCGTGAGACTCCCATCAGACATCCGGATAGACTCCCAGGGCGGCCTGTGCTGGGTCATAAGCTCGGGGGAGAGAAAGGTGATCTGGGTGGAACTTCACCAGTTCCGACAGGGTAGCCCTTTGGATAATATAATCTTTAACGTCGTGGACGCCAACTTCGACGATCCAACAGATCTTTCCCCTTTGGAAGGATTGTGCTGGATCTCAGATCGGGCAGCCGGTCGCGTCATCAAATACCCTGTGTCTGGCGCAAATCCAGTTATCTTCCCGGACATCGATTCCCCATCAGATGTCGCCTCCGATGAGCGTTCGGGCGACTGCTGGGTCGTTGTCAACGGCTTTCGGATAGACAGACTCAGTTCAGAAGGGGATTCCGTTTTAGCCGTCACAGATACTCTGGATGCAGTAAAAGCCATAGATGTCGTCGCATCCACAGGAGAAATCTGGGCAATCGGAGGGACGGCAATCTATAAATTTGATGGAGACGGGGAATTAAATATCGCTGTTGAGGGCTTTTCAAGTGCCTCAGCACTTGCTGTAAACGATACAGATGGCAGTTGCTGGGTCATATCCAGAATCAGACTTTGGAAGATCTCTTCCGACGGAGAAATTCTAAGCTCGCTTGGGGGACAGTTTTTCAACCTTATCGACGTGGCAGTGGATCCGGGCAGAGGAGAATAGCTTGAATCTCAAGATAAATACGCAGATCTTCAGCCTATTGACCGTTCTTATTCTCCTGGGAGAAAGCTCAGCTCTGGCCGGTACGAGCGGATACCTCAGGATAGAAGAGGACTTTCAAAAGGGAGACATAGATTACGAAGCCGCGCTGGAATATAAAGCCTACTTTATATTCGACAGGTCGAAACTCCCTCCCGATTACCAGCAAGGAGGCAACCTGCCCATCTGCGGAACTCCTGATATCCTGGAGATCCATTCCGAACTGTGGAGATTGAGCAAACCCCTCCAAATAGAGGTCACTTCTTATTTTCAAAGGCCCCTTCTTGAAAAATCCTACGACAGCCCAACGGGACATTTTCGCATCCATTACAACACCACAGGGACAGGAGCTGTAGACCCAAGAGACAGGAACATAAACCGCGTACCCGACTTCGTAGAGGAGACGGCAGCGGCTTTCGACAGCGCATGGTCGGCACAGATAAACCGTCTGGGCTACAGGGAGCCGCTTTCCGACGGTGGAGAAGGCGGAGGAGATCAATACGATGTATATATCATCGAGATGACCTCAAGAGGAGCTTTCTACGGCTTTACCTATCCCGAGAGTTCTCGCGGCAATACGTCTACCAGCTATATGGAAATAGATAACAACTATACGGACAGCATCTACAGACAGACAAGGGGTATTGATGCACTCAAGGTGACAGCCGCCCACGAATTCTTTCACGCAATTCAATTTGCTTACTACGACGGCAGGGACGCTGCCTGGTGGCAGGAGGCGACTGCCACGTGGATGGAGGACTTTGTCTACGACGAGATAAACGACTACTTTCAGTATCTCAACTCCTTCTTGAATTCTCCCAACGATCCTCTCGACAGAGCAAGAGGCCCTGCAGATATACATCCCAACGGAGCATCGTTATTCTGCCACTATCTGTCCGAAAGGGAAGAAGGCGGCGAAGACTCTATCAGGAGGACCTGGGAGGAGCTCGCTGAAGCCCGTAGGATGACCTTTTCAGCTTTTGAGAGGTCAATCCCTGGAGGACTGGCGGATGCCCTGTCAGAATTTGCCGTGTGGAACTTCTTTACCGGCTCAAGGGCAAAGCCCGGCCTGTTCTATTCCGAAGGAGCATTCTATCCGGAGGTGTCTGCGGACGATATAGTAATAGAATTGAGCAAAAAAGTGGCGGCAGATTCCAGATCCTGCCAAAGACTCGGATCCGATTACGTCATTGTTCTACCCAGAAGGGGATCTGGTTCTGCATCAATCTCCTTCCAGGGGGATCAGAGCGCAAAATGGAAACATAAGGTAATCCTGCTTAACGAACAAACTGAAGTCCAGGTATTAGACCTCACCGAGAGAGTGGGGACAGTGACAGGATGGGGATCTTACGAACAGGTCGCTCTGGTATCCACAGCCACAGCTACAACGGGCGGACCTTTTTCTTACTCCTATGAAGTTCTTTTGGATTCTATGGCAGTAGAAATCTCCGGCCCCATTTTAGGGCAGAGCTACCCTTCTCCTTTCCTTTCTGACGGGACCAAGAAAGTTACCATGCCCGTGAACCTCAACGAATCCCAGAGACTAAGCGCTCAAATATCCATATTCACATTTTCAGGGGAACTGGTCAAAAGGCTGACGCTGGAAAATCCCGACTCTCCGGACAAATTCTGCTGGGACGGAAGAAACCAAAACAATGAACTTGTGGGATCTGGATTTTACATATATCAACTGGACGGAGAGGGCATAATAGAAAGACGTAAGCTGGCGGTGATAAGGGAGAATCTATGAGCTTGTTAGGGTCTATGGTGCTTGTACTGGTCTCCTGGGGGCTATGCTACCCCGAATCGGAAAAGATGGACAGCTCCACCACATTGGTTAATCCTCCCTTCAAACATACCCTGGGCATCAACAGAGTCAACCAAGCCATGCTTATCCTTCTGGCGGGAAGCGAGGCGGCGATTGACAACCCGGAGGGCATAGCCGCTGTGAAACTTTCCGCCTTTGACGATCCTTCCACAGAGAAGGACGACGACGAAGTTACGGTCTATGGAGTGAACTCTGGCAAAGGAAATATTATCTACAGCACATCCATATGGACTTTAGACGTATTTGGAGAAAAAGGAAGGGCAGACGGACAGTTTCTGAATCCCTCCGGAATCGCAGCCGATAGAGTGGGCAACGTATATGTAGCCGATACAGGCAACCACAGGGTCGTCCACCTTTTAAATTCAGGGGGGAAATTAAAGTTCATAGCGAACATAGATCCAGGCGGAACGTCTGCTGCGGGGGGATTCGACAGCCCCAAAGACGTCGCATTGGGAGACGGCGAAATATTCGTCACAGACTACAAAAAGAGCGTAATTCAAGTATTCGATGCGGACCATAAACTTAAAAGAACGATAGAAAATATCCCCCTCCCTCTGGGAATAGCGGCCAACGGCCCAAAAGAAAAATGGTCTTACAGAAAACAAAAAGCAATATACGTTATAGTCGAACATGGGAAGGGCATTATGAAATTGGACTTCTGCGGAAACCTCCTGTCCCAGGTCGATATAGAGAATACAGGTTTCCAAGACGGAAAACTTCTCTATCTGGCGCTGGACTACTACGACAACGTATATGCAACAGACCAGACAAGCAGTTGCGTCCACAAATTCGATAGAGACTTGAACTATATAACCTCCTTCAGCAGGAGGACAAGCGACGGAAAACTCATCTCGCCCAGGGGAATTGCTATCTCTCGCCAGTTGGGACAAGTCTTCGTCGTGGACCCAGATGGAGTCAGCTACTACTGGATCGGCACAGACTTCAAGAGTATTGATGTGAGCTTTTTGGAAACCGAAGCTCGGGGCGAAGTCAAGATATCCCTCGTTCCCACAGAGAGATCATTTGTAAATGTGAATATATTTAGGGGCGAGGATCAAGTAAGAGGGCTCGCAGCCAAAAGCATAGTGGAAATTCTTGGACGCACCTTTATCTGGGATCTAAAAGACGAGGGTGGAAAGCCCGCACCTCCGGGAGAATACACCGTGGAGATCGGAGCTCGCTCTACCTACTCCTCCTACAAACACTTTGAAAAGAAAGTCCAAAGGGCTGTAAAAGTAAGATAACCCACAGATTGAACTGATGAAAAAGTTGGCCAAGACATTTGTGATAACAGCCTTGACGTTCATCCTATACGCCGATATTCTCCATAGCAAAGAGACAAACGGACTCGTCATTTTGATAACAGACTTCGGGACGAAAGATTTCTACGTCGGAGCCGTCAAGGGAGTCATATACTCGATCTACCCCGAGGTGAGGATAGACGATATCTCGCACAACGTCTCCTCCTTCGAGGTCGCCGAAGGAGCTTACACCCTCCAGAAAGCCGCAGCCGAGTTCCCAAAGGGAACAGTCTTCGTCGCCGTAGTGGATCCGGGTGTGGGAACCGAAAGGAAGCCTGTGGCCTTAAAGACCAAAGACGGAAAGTTCTTTGTAGGGCCTGACAACGGTCTCTTCAGTGTGGTGATGGATAGCTTGGGAATCGATGTCATATACGAAATCTCCAACCCCCACGTAATGCGTAAAGGCAGACTATCCAGCACATTTCACGGGAAAGACATCTTCGGCCCCTGCGCCGCTCATCTGGCTTCGGGATTCCCTATAGAGCTTGTGGGGCCTGTGCTTAAAGATTATGTCAGACTGAAAGCTCGTTCTCCTGTAGTGCAGAAGGATACGATCATAGGCAACGTAGTAACGATAGACAAATACGGAAACGTGATTACAAACGTGCAGGAGGAACTGCTAAGAAAGATCGAAATTGGAAGAGGTGACCTTGTAATACTTAAGATCAAAGATGTAGAAATGAGAGCCAAATACGTGAAGGCTTACGCAGATGTCCCTACAGGAGAATATCTTTGTCTGATCGGAAGTACAGGCGCCTTTGAGGTGGCGATCAACATGGGGAATTTGGCCCAAAAGATCGGGGTCAAAAGAGGGGATAGCATAAGCATAAGAAAGATCCTACAGACGAAAAGAGGTGAAAAGCTATAAGTTCAACTCTTATCGCCTTTGTCAAAGAACCTGTTCCCGGGCAGGTCAAGACCCGACTTACCCCGCTTTTGGACCCTCACAACGCCGCAAAGCTGTACAGAGCTTTCCTTCTCGATCTACCGAATCTTTTTGAGTCCACAAGATGTGACCATAAGGTGATAGCTTATTCCCCCGCGCATGCCCAGGCGACGATAAAATCTATCATAAAAGGCGCATTCAGCTTTCGGCCTCAATATGGGAAGAGTTTAGGCGAAAGACTGATCGAAGCGTTCAAATGGGTATTTGAAAAGGGAGGATCCAAGGCCGTCATAATCGGGTCAGACAGCCCAGATCTTCCTGCCGATTATATAAATTTATCCTTTGAAGCGCTTGATGATAACTCCGTTGTGTTAGGTCCCTGCACAGATGGCGGATACTATCTTGTCGGGCTAAAAGAGGAGTTCCCGAAAATGTTTACGGACATAGAGTTGGGAACGGATAAAGTTCTAAATGAAACGCTGACGACAATCCGGACAGAGGGGAAAAGCCTCCATCTTCTGCCGCCATGGTATGACGTGGACACGCCTGATGAATTGGAGTTCTTAAAGACACATTTAACAGGGCTGGTCTTGGCGGGCAAAGACATAATCTGCAAGGAGACGTTGAAGATCTTGGAGGAGACAAATTTAGCAGACAGCAAACAGTAGACAGCGTACAGGGACTCTCCCCGGTGCGCTTCGTCAACTATCTACGACCTTGCTTGGCTTGGCTGGAAATGACATCTGCTGAGAACTTTGGTCATTCCGAGGTGTCAATGCCCCGACCCCGTCAGGAGCTGTGACCTCGAAGAAGACGCGAAGCTGAATAAGAGGCAATCTCCATTAGAAGGCCTTTCCCTGTGTGCTATGTCTGCCTTCAGCAGCTATTCCCCCTGTTCCTTCATCTCCTTTTCCATCTTCTCCTGTCTGACTGCTGACAGATGCTCCTCCTTTTCCTTTAACTCCGTCTCGAGCTCCTTGATAGTCTCTATGAGCCTGGTTACCTCTTCGTCCTTCTCGATGTTCGACTTTCCCTCTTGGATGAGCCGATATACGGTGATCCCTAACTCGGTTTGCGTCCCTTTTATCCTGTTTTTGACGTTAGCCACGTTGAGTCTGGCCTTGCTCACTCTTGTCAGATCCTCGGTGGTCTCCACGATTGTAGAAACCCCCTCGCTGACGGTCTTTTTTACCTTATCCCAAACTCCTGCCATTTTTGGTTCACCTCTTTTCTCTGGCTTTTCTGATCTCCCCAGTTAACTTCTCTTTGTTGGCTGATGAAATCTGCCTCCCCTTTATACTCAATCCTTGGATGCCGCGGGCCAATCTTCTGAGTTGCACAACCGTCATAGAATCCAGATCGTTAGAAGGGACGTCACCGACTTTGGAGGGATCCTCTACTCCTGCCTCAGCCCTTTCCCTTGAAATGTCCCTCAGACCAAGCACATTTATGAGATCGCCATAGGGTCTGGGTATAACGTGCATGCTTACAAGCTCGCCCACTTCTTTGACGGCCTCTCCGCCTGCACTCACCGCAGCCTGCACAGAACCCACATCGCCTATGATACTTATCATAACCAGTCCCCCTGTGGTCAGTTTGTAAGAGACTACTTCTACGTTCGCGGCCTTAGCAGCCGCATCGGCAGCCTCCACAACACCCACAAATCCCTTAGTCTCTATAAGTCCTAGTGCCTTTTCTTCCATATTAGGGCTCCGCATGAGGGCTCCACTTAGGGCTCCGCCAATTCTAAGTTAAGCCGACAGGACATCTCCCATCCCTTAAGATTTCTTCGCTGACCCTTCGCTTCGCTCTGGGCTTCCCCTGACCACCGATAGAGTCAATCGGGGACTCGCAATGACACCCTTTGACTTGACCCTCAGTCGTTGCAAGGGGTGGAACCCCGACCCCGAAGGAGACGCGAAGCGGAACCAATCTCATCTGTCTACTTAGATCCGTTTAATCCGCGAAATGCCGGTATCCTGAGCTCTCCAATTTCTCTTTTTTTCCATCGCCGTAGACAATATGGATCCCCTCTTTTGGATCTGTGATATTGCCTATAACTGACATGGGAGTTCCTGTCCTCTCCTGGAGAGAATATTTTACTTTCTGGACATCCGATTCCCCGAGCGTAAAGAGGAGCTCAAAGTCCTCGCCACCCGACAGGGCGTATTCCATACCAGTAGAAGAATCTTGGGCCGCCACTTGACGGGTGGCGCTATGTATCGGAACTTTATCGGAGAATATCTGCGCCCCTTTGTTGCTCTCTCTGCATATATGATTCATCTCCGACGACAGCCCGTCGCTTATGTCTATCGCAGCATGGATCGGAGCGACATCTCCCATAGCAAAAGCTTCTGAAATTCTGGGATAAGGTCGGCGATATCTTTCTTTTAAATAATCTAAATCTGCAGAGTCAAGATTAAAATTTGCGGTTCCAGATAGAAGTTCCAATCCGGCTTTGGAACCCCCTAATGCACCCGTCAGGCAGATTGCGTCACCGATCTGAGCGACGCTTCGAAGAGTCAACCTTTCTTTATTCGTCCTCCCCAAGACTGAAATCGAAATTACAGCCGAATCTGGAGACGATGTAGTATCTCCGCCGATTATGGGACATCCGAACTCCGATCCGACCCGGTCCATCCCACTGTAGAGAGCCTCAACGTCCCCGACGTCCATCTTCTTTGAAAGGCAAAGGGAGACCAAGGCGCAGACCGGCTCACCTCCCATGGCCGCTATGTCGCTCACGTTAGCGGCCATCGCCCTCCATCCGACATCGCAAAAGGGCATGTGCTCCCTTTTGAAGTGCACTCCTTCTACTAAAGTGTCGGACGCAAATAGCAAGAGATTTCCATCCTCTGCCTCTAAAACAGCAGTATCATCTCCAATGCCAATTATAACGAATTTTTGGGGTGTTGTCACGCATTTTTTTATTCTGTCTATAAGGCCAAACTCTCCCAAATCTGTTATATTCATAGCCGCTACCTCTCGTACTCCCTGTCCAACTTTATCTTATAGTCCTCCGTCAGAATATTTTCCCCCTTATACAGCGCGTTAATGTTTGTCTCCTGCCTCTTCATATAAGGATACGGGAGCATGCCCACCAGATAGATCGGATAGAGAATTGCAAAAAACCCTAAGAAAAAGTCCTGGAAAGAGTGCAAAAAGCGGACATTCCCGTATTCAGCATAGAAATCAGCAAGTGGATCTAAGAGTCCAAGCGATATATCTCCGCTATTTCCGACCATCTTCAGGAAATCCTGTAAATATAAGACCCCCGCTATGCCCGCTACCATGCTCGTCCACCCCACAAGTCGCACCCTCCTTTTGATCTTGCGTATCTTGCCGTGGTTTTCCCTGTAGAACCTCTCCAGATAGTCTCTCAGCCAACCACACCTGTGATTCATCCTGAAGTATTCTACGTAATCATCAAGGAACAGCCCACTTTTTTCTATCTCCTCTATGGCCGTTCCTTTCACCAAATTTATGATGTATCCCAACTGCGAAGCCCTGTTCATCTTTGAAACTGATCTTAGCCTCTTTCTATCCGACAGAAAGTCCTGACAGCAAGCGTCCAAGGAGAAGAATATCTCCTCAATTCGCTCTATGCGCTCCCCAAGTTCCTCCAAGTCCCAAGCGCCTTCTTGCTTAAAGAGATCCAAAAAGAGTCTGAGCTTCGCATCTAAGGAGCAGAGCTTTACATCGTCCTCCCGATGCCTGCGCTCAGACCAATCGAGGCAATCTATATGGAGGCCGTCTATCTGGTACTCTGACGTGCTCTTTATAAGGGACGCCAGAGACGAAAACGACTCCGACTTTAGAGCCATGTCCAATACGACATCTACCTTATTCCGTCCGGTGATAACCCCAGACAGACCCAGCTTCTGCCTTATGACCTCCAAAAAAGTGGAGAAGTACTTTTCCGCTATCAGCACATACCTGTAGTGGAGGGAATCTATGAAATGCGACAGCGCATCTTTTAGAAGCTCCTCCTGCTGTACTTCATATTCCCTTAGCCCCTCTGCACCTGAAGTCTGAAGGAGATCCTCTAATAGCTTTTTTCTATCCATTCTCCTTCTCCTGTTTCCTCTTTAATAGACATATCCAACAGGGCGTTGAGGTAGTTTCTTGTCACTATGCTGTACGCCTCCTCGACATCCAGGTCTCTTTCTGCTCTATCTGATAAGTGAGCCCTTCGTATCGAAGCGATTCTCCAGTTGACCGAATCTATCAACTCCGATAGCGGTTCGTAATCTTCCCCGTCCTCTCCCTGCTGCAGTGGACGCTCCGCCTTCATTAAGTCTACCACCACCTCGTTCCACATATTTATGAGGATACGTCGCCTGCGCCCAGGCGCCAGAAATTCTTTCTTATGCCTGTAAGCTGCTCTTTGGGCGTAAAGCCGCGCTCAAAATCCAGATCGATCCCGGAAAGTCCGCTCGCACTTAAACTTATATCCACAAAGCTTGTGACCCTCCTTTCGAATCTGCCTCTTGTGCTATCATCCGACTCTGAAATCGCCACTTGCTTGACTCCACTGGGGACAAAATCACCCAAAATTGTCGCCTTTAAGAGCGCTTTCTTGTCCCTTTTCCCATCTCTCTTGTCCATACCAGAAGGACCCTTAATCTCAGCATCCCGTGTGATCATGGAGTAAAACCCGAAATCCACGATGTAGCAGCCGTACTCAGGATCTCTGCTCTTGTGCTCTCCGAAGAAAAGACATCCCTTGCTATAATACTTTTTAGCACTATTCACACTGATAGCCTTATCCTTTATACCTTTGCGATCTATAATGACCGCCTCTATGATCTCCTGATTGTCCAGAGGGGAAAATATCTCTGTGAAGGACCTGTGCAAATCGGATATTTTTCGCATGAAATCGCTTATGGGGATGCTATCTTTGCCCTTTTTCTTGTTCTCTTCGTCCCATCTTTTCAGAACGTAAAGCCCCAATATCCACAGCAAGAGCAAAACAGAGATAGATACATATAGATTCTCTCTGGCATACCCTATGGAATGAGACAATATATAGTTCAGCTTATCTCTGATAAAGTCGTTGTAGACCGCTCTAATGCGATTAAACAGGATCATCCACGGCCCTTCCTTTGTGCGGATACCCGAAGCGTCAAATATCCTCCATCCCATCCCCGGTATGTAAGCCTCTATCCATCCGTGTCCCGGAGGAGACGCAGTGCCGGGTTTTGTCCTATACCCCACCACCAGACGGGTCGGAATCTCAAATTGATCCCGCACTATCGCTGCTAAAACAGTGTTGGCGACATCGCAGTCTCCCACCATGTACTTCAGTGCCGTATCTACGATATTCATCTGGCTGTTTTTGAAGACCCTGGATGTTCTCCTGCTGGTGCTGTACAACATGGTATTTTTGAGATAATCTTCCACCGCCTCCACCTGCGTTTCAGAATCCAGGCCGTAAAGGGAATTAAGACCGTTGAATATCTCTGCAGGATAAGCGATGTCAAAGGGCACCTGCGTATATTTGTGAAATTGGGCCTCGGTCAACTCCTCGGGCTCATAGATCCTGTCCCCATTCCCGTCCTGCGTGAGGACATTGTATCTAACCTGCCCGTCGAATTTTCTCCCCACCTCTACAGTCATCTCGCCTAGTTTGTTTACGTAAATTTCATCTATTTGGCTGTCGTTAAGACCAAACCATAAGGCGGTGGAATTAAAGGGCATCAGGACGACGATTTTTCCTTTTCTGGACTGAACTTTCCATTCGAACTCGAAATTCCTCCCCCGATTCTCCACATTCGGCCTTTGTGGCATTTCCAAAAGGGGCGAGTCTGTGCTACTTATACGATGGAACCTTTCTCTGCTTTTGGCCCAAGTTCCGTCCGGCAGCAGAATATCATATACCCCGGACTTGAGATAGAGAACTTTTTTCGGTGTAAAATGAAGAAATGGAGGCGCGCCGTCCACAGCCCAAGAAATGCGGGGCTTGTGAATGGTGCTCGATGCATTTCCGTCTAACTCCGATTCTGCCACCTTGCTCCTGGACGACCCAAGTTTCATCTGGATTGAGTGAGCAATCGGATACAATCCCAGCGTCAAAATAGTTATCAATATAAAGGGAAAAAAGAAAAAGGAGTTAAACGTCCTGACGTTCCTGTTCTGTAATATATCCCTTATCACCCTTCCAAAGGAGGGTCTGTATCTTTTCAAAAATCTCCACTCGTAAGCGTTGACAGAGGAGATATTCTCCTTCAAATAATAGTAAAAGCCCGTCTTTATGCCGTCCATCTTTCCGGTTATCGACTCCTCCAGATCCCCGGGGATGTTCTCCCTTGTCCTTGGGAGCAAAACGTTTGAAGGGAGTGCGAACGTGCTCTGAGTCATCCCATCGCGGCTCGGTCTTTTAAATCCGACCCAGCCTCCCTGAAGGAATACCTCTTCGGCAGAGGAGCGGTCCACAGCCCGTAAAGAGACGTCGACGGAGATCTTTCTATCTTCATAGTCGTATTCCTCTTTGGTTCTGTACGTCTTAATCCTTCCGCCCTTTGTCTCAGAATTGCCTGAGACGGGCTCTCCATTGACGGTCAAAAGATATTTACCTTCAGTCTGATATGTCCCCACCTTGGAGAAGAAATCGGTAGGGTTGGCTGAATTTAAAACCAGCCCTTTAAGTGTGATCTTGGTTCCCTCAAATATGTCGCTCTTTTCGCCGATCCTCAGCGTATATCTATTCGGGCTTGCAGGCGACGATGGTCGATTGGAATATTCCCCATCTTTCCATGCGCGCGTCAGACCTCCATGTGATTCTATCGTCACTTCGTGGCTGTACTCCAGGGCGGGCTTGAAGCCGATGCCGTGACCTCCATATTGATTCTCCTTTCCCATCTTTGTGGTATCGCCTATGGAAAGAAGCTTGAAAAGAACGTCGTGGAGGATCATCCCCAGAGCCCAATCCCTTATTGACACGTCGAATAGGTTGGGGCCATTCTGCTCCCAGCTTACCTCTATTCTTAACGGATACTCTATATGACCTCCGCTCTCTAAAAGATGAGTGGTCAGATCGTCGTACGCGTCCGTCACGTTCTGACATCCTATCTCTCTTAGAACCCTCTCCCCATCCAAGAGCTGATGCCTGACAATGTGGTCAATTCTCTTTCTGATGTTCTCTAAATTTGCTCTTTGCCCGGCCCTTTTCAATATCCATCCGATCCGGTCCAGGTCCAAATTTCCCACTGCTATCTCCCTGGAAAATGCCTCGACAAGCTTCGGATCGCACCTGACCGCTTCCAAAAGAGCGTATTCAAACTCTATAAAATCCATTGTGACTTACTTGTGTTTAATATCTTGTATGTCCCTCTTAGATACGCCAGCGAAATTCCGTCATCAGTAGTCCGGAAGACCCTGTGATTTAAGTTTACTATCAGATGTTTTTTCCCCTTCATCGTCCACAGCACAAAGGGCAGTGGAGCATCTCCATTTAGATGATTTATTGGAAAGACCTCAATGCCTCCAGCTTCCACCTCTTTGAAGAATTTGCTGAACGAACCGTGCCAACGGGAACTCTTTGACCCGCCTGTTGTGGACGATCCACTATCTATCCCGTTTTGATATAGGAAGCTACCGATATCTAAAAGGTGAGGGCTTACCTCAATCCCTGGGAAACGGCTCACATCTATAAGGTAACACCCCTTCAAAAAGAGCAATATATTCTTGTCTAACTCCGCGTCGAAGGATACTATGTCTCCCCCTTGATCAAGCTGGCTGTAGCTTTTGTGCAGGCGCAACAGTCCTGTTATCTCCTCCTTCGACGCCCGTCTGTAGAAGTCCTCAAAAAGACCTCTATCCTGAAGGAAGTTATAAAGTACCGATTCGAACTTTCGGAGCTGTTCCTTCTTGGAAAATTCCTCCCTTATATACTCAAGATAAGGGATCACTCCTCCTTTGACAAGGTTGTAATTATAGTAAGACACCGCTTGGCTCTTTACGAAGTGATCCCTTCCCTCCACAGGGTCCAGGACAACAGGATAGTTTACCACAAGGTTGAAGGGTCTCGACTCGGAATGAAAGAATATGTCCCCCGAAAGAACCCTGAATTCTCCCATGTCTCCTTGCGTCCGGTAATCTATCCCCGCCTGAATTGTACCTCTTTCTGTCCCTATTTGATACACCTTTGTAAGTCTTGTGAACCTGTAAGGATTCTGTTTGTTGATCCTTTTCCTTCCGATGTAGACCTGCATCTCGGATTTGGATATGTTCTCAAGGTAGAGTTTAACTACGGTCTCCCTTTTCCTGTTTAATTCTCGGAGGCGGTTCCCCTTGAATACAAGTCCTTTCACAGCTCCGTATTCGCTCCTATCGCCGTAGAACATGTTCACCGTTACGCCTCTTTTTTTCCTTGAAGCCTTGGAAAACCCTATAAACAGCTCCCCATCCTTCAGAGAATATCTGTTTCGGTATGTCTTATCTCTTTGCAGTGGAGATTCCGATTTTGAAATGACTATCACCTCTCCTCTTCCCTCCAACACCTCAACGAGCTTGGCTTTGCTGCCTATCCCCAGACGTCCTCTGCTGGTTACCACTCCTTTTTCGTTCAGTTTTTTCGACTCGTTAAAGAGCGGATACGTCCCGAACAGAAACTGCGGCTCCATAGCCAGCCCATCGTCTTCTATTGAGCAGCCGTTGTAGCAAAATTTGAAGACTACTTTAGACGACTTGTGATCTAAACTGTTCTGTCCCTCTTCGGCCAAGTACCTTATGTGTAGAGGAAATTGATACTTTATCGAATCCTTCGTGTTGGACGATATTTCTCCTGAGGAGAAATCTATCTCCTCAAACGACAGCCGGTTGAAATGGATGAGGCTATAGACCAACTGAACTTTCCTTTTCAACTTATCCTCACCTTCTCCCTCGGGATAGAGCAAGTTCACAGAATCGTCCAGCCAGGAAAGCTCCTTAAGTTCCTCCTTCAAATCCATATCAAAGGAAAAAGTCTGAGAATCTATGTAAGCTACAACCTCAGGCACTCGTATTTGATCTATCTTCTGCTTGTAGTGCAGATCCAATCGTTCAAATACCGCCTCTAATCTTGAGAAACTCCTGCTTACGTATTCCCGCAATATTTCAGCAGTTCTCCTCCAGGACCCCCGAGAGGTTATCTTATAATCTCTGTCAAACGGGAAGTCCTCCACAAGACTTTTGAACTCTAAGAACTCATCAGAAGCAGAATCGTTCCGCTCTGAAATCAGATTCTTGAGCATAACGAACGACTCGTTGACGAGCGTTCTCTTGAAAGAGTCGTCTTCGAGTCTCCTGTAGCTCTCCTCTATCTTGCTGAGCTTTATATACGCCTCGCGCCTTAGATTGTCCCCTATATCGTGCACGTTGGACTTGCACATATATAGAGGAATAGAGCCTTCGGCATAGTTCCTATCCAGCCTCAGCAGTGACTCCAGGCGATTCCTGAAGTGGAGGAGAGACAGATGTCTCTTAAATTCCTCTCCCCATTTCAAGCTCAGCTCTCCGAGATCCTCATCCAGAATCTTAACCACAAGGTCGATGAACCTGGCGTAATCGTCCTTTCTGGCCTGAGAGAAGGTGAGCATCTCCTCCAGGGAAATCTCTATTTCCAACAAATCTCCGTCACGGAGTGGTCGCACGCGGAGTGTACGTCGCACCACCTCTCTTTCCAGATAGGGAGTTCTGGTTATAAAGTCAGCAGCTTTTTCTATAGCTTTCCTCATAATCCTGTGCCGTAAGTTATTTCTTCAAATTACCAGCCTGAGGCAGTGCGGTCTATGATATCCTTGGCTAACATCTCCATAGCAGCCAATTTCCCCTCTTCCCTTTCATCTTCGCTATCACCCGACTCGGCGCTGTACGTCCCCCATCCCTCCAGGACCTCTTCCTCCCAGAGCACTTTGTCCTTCTTCTCGTCGAAATAGGAGATCTGGGCAAAGATGCGAATCCTGAAACTTTGAGCCTCTTCCTTTGCGCTGTAGGTAAACGGCTCATCTTTTATCCTCAGCACTACCCCCCGTATTATCGAATCGGCTCTATCTTCGTCTACGACCCTAAGACTGCCATCATCCACCAGACCGTCAATCACCACATCTGTCAACTGTTCTATTACACCGTACTCAACGCTCTGGTCATCTGAGATCTCAAAGAGCGGCACCGCCACCGTCTTGATGTGAGCGTAGGAAGAACTGGACATCGAATAGATTCCGCACGCTGAAAGGACACAAAGGACAGTAGACAGTAGACAGTAGAGGTTATTTATCAAATGAAATCGGTGCACTTCTCTTTCGATCTTTGATTGATCTTGAATGATAGGTTTTCGACAATCTTTGGTTTCTGTTCTTTTTCAAAATGGATGTATAATTGTTCTTCTTTTAGGTTCCATTCAGCCAGGACAAAGTAGTTGGTGTAAGAGGAGGGAAGAGATACTTTCTCATTTAGGACATCGATAAAGGCTTTATCTGTCTGTTCTGTGTCCTGTTTGACTTGTCTGATAAAATAGGTCTTGGGAATGAAATCTTTCTCGTTTGACTTCTCTTGCTTAGGTGGACGGTAGCCGGTGTATCTCTGTGATGAAAGATTAAACCATTCTAACTTCTGATCAACTTCTTGTAAGCTTTTGAACTGAATTCTGTTCCAGAACTTCCTTGAAAATACAGAATTGTTGCCTTCTATAGATGCTTGAGAAAAGGGCCTTCTGGGAACGGCAAATATCGGAATCACTTGATTTTTCAAGAGAAACTGCATTGCTTTGCTGACATTCCTTTTACCTGAAACACTGCCAATAGTCGCCGAGCAATTGTCCACCTTAACGAAATCTGGTTTTTCAAACCTGTCAAAGAAAGACTGACACTTCTCGATAAAGTTAGTTGCTGTTTGACCGTCAACCCGCCGAAAATACCTTAACTTAGGCTCTTTCTTAAAGGAAAATCCAACGAAGTTGACCGGCTCAGTTCTGCCGGTAAGATACTTTTTACCAATAAAGTCTGATTCTAGGACTCTGCCTCCTGAAAGATAGTAAATGGTATACTCTGGATAACAAAGATAACGAGATGCACCCTTGTTTTTACCTTTCTTCCTTCTCTGGGAAAGTCCTAAATCTGAAAGCATTCTGCCGATAGTCGGCAACGACGGAGGAGGGGTGCTAGAATATCGATTCCTCCATTCTTGTTCAATAACAGTGGCTCCTGAATAGAACTGATAAGGATCGTCCTCTAAGCTATGGTAAATCTCTTTGATTCTCTGTTCGTCAACTTTAGCCAATTTTCGCCTTTTTCCTTTTGGCCAACCCCGATTATCTATGGCAAAATCCTGATCCAGAGATTTAGTCCAAGCCGTAACGAAATCATTGGAAACTCTCGCTTGTTTGATAACTTCTCGCTTTGACATTTCTTTCTTAAAATACATCTCGTTGACTTCTTGTCTTAATACGGCCAATCTCTCTTTGTCCATAGGACTCCGTAGATTAAAGTTAAGACAATCAACTCAACTTAATCTACTAATACTCTAAACAAAGATCAAATTAGGTGCACCGATTTCATTTGATATTCAACCAGTAGACAGTAGACAGGGCAATCCTACCCATCCCTGTTTTAGGAGCAGTAGACAGTAAATAGCATGTAGAGGCGAAGTTACCTCGCCCAAAAGACAGGACATCCCTACCCAGTAAAAGTTTTGGGGTAAACTTTCGCACGGGGTTTAAGCCTCCTGTCCCATGCTCTTGACTCTATCACCTACAGCCACAGGCTTGAGTTTGGGCCTTCCTGACATGTCCTGCGCATTAACGCTAAGTTCTTCTACGCCCTCTCCTCCACCGTGGGGTCCTTTTGAGATCTCCATCATCACAGAACTCAAGGGACGCCATCCCGAGCTGCCTGAACTTTCCTCGGAAGCTTCCCTAGGAGGAGGATTCGCCGTACACATCTTCTCCTGCGTGTTTGTAACCATTACCTGCCCCTTGATGATCTCCCACTTTCCCAGGGACTCTCCAGTATCGGGATCTTTTACTTCATCTCCCTCGTCCAGGACGGCAAAGACCGTGCCGTCTTTGACCCCGTCTTCGGATCCTACGCTCAATATTAGCGTCCTGCTGTCGATTATTTTGGCTATCTTTCCCTCTATTGCCATACCTTTTCTCCTGTGTCTTTTGTAGGTAAGTTCCTATTTTATCATTACTTCTTACAGTTTCTTGAATTCTCTACCAGTTCATTTATCTCATCATGCCTGAAGCAATCAACAGCATGATCATTTACCATGCCTACTGATTGCATAAACGCATAGCATATTGTGGCCCCAACGAATTTAAAACCTCGTATTTTCAGGTCTTTGCTCATGGCATCAGATTCCACGGTCTTATCAGGTATGTCCGAAAGTGATTTGAACTCATTTCTTATGGGTTGATAGTTGACAAATTTCCAAAGATATTTGTCAAAAGCACCAAATTCCTTTTGAATATCCAGGAAAAGTTGAGCATTACGAACTGTAGAGCCAACTTTTAACCTGTTGCGAATAATTCCTTTATCATGTAGTAATCGTGTAACATCGTTCTCGGTATACTGTGAAACAAGAGCAGGATCAAAATTATCAAATGCTTTACGATAAGTTTCTCTTCTCTTAAGAATAGTTGACCACGTCAAGCCTGCTTGGGCCCCTTCTAAAGTCATCATCTCAAACAACATCCTATCATCGTGCACAGGCACCCCCCACTCCAGATCGTGATATTCGATCATTAACGGATCACTACCTGTCCAAGAACATCTTTTTTCCTCTGTCACCCTTTTATCCTTGCGTCTTCGTTCGATCTTCAAATCTCTTCGATGTTCTACCACTGACGCAGAGAAGCCGAACTGCCTCTGTGGACTATCGTTCCTTCTGTCTGCACAGTCTTTCTCCTGTTCTCTGTAGACATGGAGGAGAAGGTCTACTCTGTCTAATGTCTACCAGATTGTTTGGCTTTGACCTTTACTCCTTGCGAGGTGTCAAACCGCTAGGCTAGCTCATTGTCTAATTCTACTTTTTGACGGTTATTCTCCGACAACTGCAAATTTACCTCGTCTTATGTCCCCATTGTCTTCTACTATATATAGATATATACCCGATCCTACGGTCTCTCCGTTCTCATTTCTGCCATCCCATTCGACTCCGCCGTCTCCTTCCTGATCGATTAGTGTCCGTAATAGGGAACCGTCCGAGGTATATATGTTGACCGTCGCACTCAGCGCTAAGTTCCCGAATATGAGCTCGGACCGTCCGACGCTCGGCAATCTGAAGGGATTTGGGAAAACAACTACATTATTAATATCACCCGCTGCGATCCTGATAGTTTCAGCGTCGGATACGATCCTGTCCGATTCATCCTTTAGATTATCGACCGAGAGCACATATGTCTGGCCGTAAGATAGAAGGGGCGTATCCTGGCTTAGAGTCAGTATCACTTTCCTTCTATCCGAAGAATCCACCTTCGCTGACTCTATCAGTATCCCATCTGATGTGCTGCGACCGCTCCGTATCGAATAGAGAGAGACTTTATTGGAAAGGGGATCTATCTTGTCGCTGAAAGTTATTTCTATTTTCGTGCGCGAGAGAGTCTGTAAAGAGGCGATCTTTACGGCTGAATTCTCTCTTTTCAGGACGGAGAAGGAGACTTTGTTGTGATCTTTTATCTCTGAGCCGAACAGATCCCTTACACCCGTGACTTCCAAAACGTAGCCCGAATCTGGAGGAATTGGATTCTCAAATCCCAGGACGACCCTCATCCCCTCTCTATCTAAGACAGTGGAACTCGGAGATCCTATCTTATCTGATACGTTGTAATGTCCGGGTGACTTGGCCGAAGGTCCCAAAGGTTCATTGAAGATCGCCTCGATATGGTTTTTGGTTATAGCGTTAGCCGAAATCAGCCTCGGCGCAGCACTGGCCACTCCAGCTACGATGTCCGACAATCGCCCCTCAGAGGGAGGCGCATTAGAATCTAAAGACGAGATAGCGTAAAAGTATGTGATATCGGTCACAAGCCCAGCGTCTATGTAGAAGGGATCCGAGACTCCGTCCGCTATCAGAGTCAGATCATCTCTGTTACTACCTCTGTAGACTCTATACGATCCGCTTCCTCCCTCCCACGATAGTCTAACCCTTGTCGAATCCACCACAGAGACAGTCAATCCACCCGGCGGAGAGATTCCGCCTCTTGGAGCGTCCATCTCGTATATCCTTACAGCCCCGTCCCTGTTGAACATCACCTCTGGAAGACCGTCTCTGTCGAGGTCGCCGATAACGGGGAGGAACGTCAGATCCACATCTATGTACCATACAGGACTGTAGCTGTCAGGGGCCTTGCTATCGAATAGATAGAGGTTCGGGAGTGCGCATACTGCAAACTCGTCCTCTCCGTCCCCGTCAAAATCTCCGGTAGATATTCCATTTCCCGGAGACTGAACCCCCAATATCTCCTGCTGCCATTCGACCTCGTAGCTGTCCTCTTTGGTAGATTGGTAGACGGAGATCCTCCACCTGCTCCCTCTTGGATCGAAAGGATCTGTGAACCTCCTGCCGACTATAAACTCTATCTTCCCATCTTTATCTATATCGCTTCCTCCCCCGACGATCCTGGCGTCAGAATGAGGGACACTCTCAGACCACGTCTTTCTGAACAGATCGTCCCCTCTGCTTTCGTATATGTACACGTCTCCGTCCGAATCGCCCGCTAAGATCTCTCCCTTTCCGTCGCCATCGAAGTCTCCCAGTACAAAGCGCGGCCCGATCTGGTTTTCGCCGCTCGTGAAGTTCGTCATTGATCCCACAGTCTTGAACGAATTGTCCCCATCGCTTTCAAAGACGACTACGGCTTTGTCTATGTTGGAACGAGCTATGATCTCATACTGTCCGTCACCGTCTATATCGCCCAATTCTCCGCCCCACATATCCTTTGCCTCCCATATCTTCCTCGTCGGAAAGGAGTTTGTACGATCTCCTTCAAATATCCTGAGCCTTGCAGAGTCGACGCCCATCAGCTCAAGCTTACCGTCTTTGTCTATATCCCCTATGTTCCAGGGAAGAAAGAGGTTCCTGCTTGAAAATTCTTTGGCGATGCCCCCATCTGGCTGCACCTCATAGATTGTTGTAATGTCGTACGTGCTGTCCGTATAGGGCATCAGAGCTATCTCCATATTCCCGTCGTTGTCGAAGTCCGACGTCCTGTTAGACAGATATCCGTCGGGCAGAGACCACGCCTGTGAATATCCCCCCTGCCTGATATTTTCTCCTTCCAAGGTCACAGTTCCCCTCGAACTTGAGGACAAAAGCCCTCCTGGGTTCTGAGCAGACACAAAAAAGGAATAATCCCCAGGTTCTATCTCATCGGGTATCCTTACGGAATGAAAATCGGTCTGATTGGGCGCTCCCAGAATTTCTGGATCTCCCGATTGTCCGTTACGAGTTAATGTCAGCGTTCCAGTCGTCGGATCGTCCGTCCTCCACTCCACAAAGTAGGCAACTTTGTTCCCGTCCAACCTTTTGGCTATGGAGATATCCCTTATCTGCGGGGCACTGTGATCCACCCTGACGACTACCCTGTCCTCCACTGCCGATCCATCTATAAGGAACGCTCTCAATCTCACCACATAGAGTGAAGCTTCAAGCCTCGACGTATCCCAGAAAGTCAGGGTATCTTCCAAAGCTGTTGTTCCTACCGCTTCGAACAATTTATTCCAGCTTTTCGGATCGCTTCCCCTGCCCCAGCTTACCTCGTAAGAAGTGATGCCTTCTCCCAGTACGGTCCCCACTATGGCCGCGCCCAAGTCCGCTCCTCCTCCAGTCTCTGGCTTGGATATTCGAACTGTAAATGGAGAATTCTGGGAAAGCGCCTTTTCGACATCTATTGCCCCCGATCCTGAGCGGGCGTCCCATCCCTCCCCGCTTGAATCTATCGGGGACCGAATATCGAGCGCAGACGAAGCTACGGCCATCCGCAGCTCCTCCGGCGAAAGCCCGGGATCCTGGCTAAGCAAAAGTCCCGCCAGGCCCGATACAAAAGGAGCCGCCATAGATGTTCCGGAAAGCAGAACGTATCCTCCTCCCAGGCCAGCGCTGATGATCGCAACCCCCGGGGCGACTACATCCAAGTTCCATCCGAAATTGGAAAAGGAAGCCACTTGGCTCCTCACATCGATCGCCCCTACAGCTATAGTTTTGTCGAAACCCGCCGGATAGAAGAGACTCTCCTCAGCTTCATTCCCGGAAGATGCTACTAAAACGACGCCCAATTGATATGCGTACTCTATAACGTCCCTCATAAGAGGAGAGGGCCTGGGGTCTCCCCAGCTCATGTTTATCACATCTGCTCCATTATCTGCGGCATAGACTATGGCTGAGGCTACATCGTCGTCCTCAAGGAAGGCTCCCAGGCTCAGGTTCAGTCCTGCTCGCAAGGCCATAATTCTGCAATCTGGACAGACCCCCGCTATCCCCAGGTTATTGTCCACCACAGCTCCAGCTATCCCGGCCACGTGCGTCCCGTGGCCCGACTCGTCCATCGGATCGTTGTCTGGCTCCAGGTAGTCGCCTACTCCCGGAAGTGTAGGGGCGTCAGTGAAGTCCCATCCCCTTATGTCATCTACATATCCGTTCCCGTCGTCGTCAACGCCCTCACTTCCTGATGCCTCTTTTAGGTTAATCCATATATTATCTTTCAGGTCCTCGTGATTGTAATCCACGCCTGAGTCTACTATTGCTATGATCACGCCTCCGCCTCTTGAGAATTTCCCCCTCGCTTTCTCCCAGCCGATAGCTCTCAAGCCCCACTGATCCTTATATTTTGGATCTTTCGGAGCTGTGTGATAGCGATTCAGATAGTTGGGCTGAGCGTATTCGACATAGCTTTCACTCTCATATTCCTCTATGGCATCTTCAACATCAGATGACACATCCATCCTCAGCTTATATATATAGTCCAATCCTCCCACTACAGGTTTGCCGATCCCTTTCCCGCTTCCATAGCGCGGGAAAAGTTCCTCCTCTGAGAACACTTTGAATTTCTCAGACATGCTGTCCCACTCCGCTGCCGCCTGGGACGACATCTTGGCACTTCCCGCCTTGAGCTTCACAATCAGTTCACCCGGAGCGTACCCCTCTGCTATAGCCTCCGAGACTTCATCGGATAGTGCTAACGATATGAATCCACAGACGAGCGCCTGCGCTGTAAGAGCTAACAGTACGATCCTTATCGCTATATCCCTCATATTGCTCCTATCTTCAAGACACCCTGTTGAATCTCTATTATATTAGTTATATTAGTGAAATCAAGGACATATGTCAAATCTAAAAAAGACAACAAGAAACCGCCTTTGGAAGGTTAAAAGGCGGCTGAAGAGATATGGGATACTACCTGTAAGGGGATATAGTGTCGTTTATGGTATTCTCCCTTGGATTGCTAAATTAAGGAAAACTTGTTGCTTTATATGACCCCAGGTGTGGGATGACACAGCCGAGGGGCGAATTGCATCCTGTTTTTCGACACGTTTACCGTCAATTATTGCGTACAATACTCTCAGCTTGTTCTGAAAAGAAGGGAAGTCTGAAAGAATAAATGCTATAGTGGATCGTCTCAGGCCAAAGAATTGGATAAAATTTGCATCCCTTTGGTCGTATGCTTGTTCGTGGCCTAAAAAAATAAAATTGAATTGAAGGATAGGAAGATTTACAATCGCTCTTCTTACCATAGTGTCGCCGTTATGTTCTGGAATAGCATAGAGCCCCTCGATGTAAGGGCTAAAATTATAGAGAGAGCTCGGTATCCTGCGAGCGCTCCATCAGACGACCATCCTCAGCAAACCGAACCTTCTTGCCTGCTAGAAAGAAATAGGGCGCCCGCGGAAAGTCATACCCCAGGTCACTGAACACATAATAGGTGTGCCTGTCAATCTCTTCGGTATGTGTAATTGTGATCGTTACCTCAGTAAGTGCAACCCTCAGTGAGTCCGGTATGGGATCGATCTCAGGCTTGATCAAATCGAGATCATTGAAGTAGCTGTGACTGTAGGTCCAACTAATTCCCCACCGCCAAGGGCAGGAAATCCTCAGGGTTATAGTCTTGTCCCCACGTCATATTTGCTACCCACAACTGCGCTACTACGAAAAACGCAAATCTTTTCATTTAGCACTATACTAACCGTATAAGCGCAATCTCAGGCGGGCAGTTCAGCCTGACCGGAGTGCCCGTCACGCCCACTCCTCTTGAAAGATAAAGATGACTCTTTCCCTTCCTGTATAGCCCTTCTATATATTCTGTGACGAGCATCGCAGGACACCACTTCAGACCCAGAAACTCAAGCACGACCTGACCGCCGTGTACGTGCCCCGATAAGGTCAGGTCGATCCCCCTTTGGACCGCATAAGGAAAATACCAGGGCTTGTGGCAGAGCAAGATCTTGGGATCTTCGTGAGAAGCCCTCCTCAGAGCTATATCCATCTCATCGTCCACTCTTCTCGTCCTGTTGTCCACGCCTATTATATTGATCCTATTCCCCTTAACATCCAAGACCTCCGCTTCATTCCTCAGAATACGGACACCTGATCTTTCCAAACTCGCTGCTATCTCCTCGGGGTCAACCCAATGATCGTGATTGCCAAGGCACCCGTAGATGCCGTATTTTGACCTCAATCGGGACAGGGCTTCCTCGCACGGGGGGATATACCTTGTCGAATGAGATACAAAATCTCCTGTCAGAGTTACAATGTCTGCCTCAAGCCCGTTCGTTATAGCGACCACCTCATCTAAGTTTTCCTTGTCCACAAATATGCCCGAATGAAAGTCGGTTACGTGAGCGATTTTAAGCCCGTTAAGAGCGTCAGGCAGGTTCTCAAGCTCTACCTCAACGTTTGTGACATCGTACTTCTTAGATTGGTGCAAGGCTCCGTAAGTGGAAGAAATAAAAGGAGAAGACGCCACACCGAAGGAGAGTTTCTTGATGAAGTTTCGTCTGCTTACCGAATTTATAGGCGAAAATTTCCTCTCGCTTGAATGCAGGGACAAGCTGGCACTGCCCCTACGAATTATCTTCAAGATACCATCCTTGATTAAAAGAGCCCAATCGTTTAGAAGCAGAAAGGGCAGAAGAATTAAAGATCCTGTGGTCCACACCGCAAAGGGAAATATCACAGCCCAGATTGTCCATTCGGGAAATAGATTCTGAGAATTTCTCCAGAAGAACAGAAATAACCAGGGCAGATTCATATAGACAAAAAACGTAGCGGTCAGGCTTTTAAAGTTGCCGTATTCCTCTGCAAAAGCCACCACCTTGCGATAGATATAGTATTGACTCCCTACCATAAGACCTGCAAATGCCAGCGCGCCTATAATTCTCCCGATCAACTCTTATCACCTGGACCTTTCTACGAGATTGGTTCCGCTTCGCGTCTCCTTCGGGGTGGCTTGGCTCGCAATGACAGTTTAGGGCGTTCGTAATAATGTGACTGGCTTTGGGCTTCAACAGGACAGACGAAAATGTCTATCCTACTACCAAGCACAGTGGGTCAGACCTCCTGTCTGACGAAGCAATCTCACTTTCTTTCGCCTTTAGGTTTTGCAAAGAGCGGAAGCGAACGGTCCGTCTCGGCCTCTATTTTCCGGTGGCAGGAGTGACACACACAGATCAGGTTCTCCAGCCTGTTCGCTTCCACGTTCGACTTGAACATCCGGTATGGCAGAATGTGATGCACGTCCAACTGCTTTCCCAATTCTTTCTCCGTGGCACCGCATGTTTGGCAAGTGTAAAGGTCCCTTTCTCTTGCCTGTTGAGCCTGAGATTCCCAGTTCCCCCCTCTTTTGTCAGGGTGCCCGTCTAAACGGATAAGGGGCTCCTTATCCGCCTCCCTTTTCCATTTCTCGAAACACTCGCTGTCACAAAAATGGAGCTTCAGTCCATGCTTGACGTACCATTCGGGCATCTGGACAAGCTTTGAACAATAGCTACAAGGGACATCTAACATCTGATCCTTCGTCACATCCGCACCCGGAAACTCGAAAGTCATCTGATCGGAGAGAGAGTCCGTTTCATTTAATTTACATATCGACATGACTACCTGGTAGCAAGTCTGGGAAAAACTCCGTTTATCCCGCGTTCGGGTTATTCGATTCTGCCGTTAGTCAGGTTCAGCGGTATGGAAAGGGGGGGCTCTGATGCATCTCTTGCAGACGTCTCCTCAGGGACAAAGGATATATCCACAGGAACATCTACTACGTCAGCGGGGATATTTATTATAGGGCCTCTGGCCGGCGATATTATCACCTCCCGGTCGTCGGTGGTTGAAAAGACTATTATCCTGAGCGTATTAGAAGCCTTGTGAAATAGTTATGTCCCAGGCAGCGTCTGAAGCGCCGATTATGGGTCAAAGAGAAGCATATCGTATCGTTTTGCTGTGGAATAAGCAAAATAGTCTTATCAGAGTTCTGGTCAGCAAGGAACAGGAGCTGTTTGAAGAACAGGATGCACTGTCTTTGACAGGCAGGGCACACATAGACGCTTTCCCCCTTCTTATGAAAGATACAAGCCTCTTGAGATTCTGTACTGTTGCAACAAGATTCAACTGTTCATTCAGTGAGGCTGGTCCTCTATAACGGGCTCGTCCCATACCGTGTTGTTGCCTGGCTTCAGCAAAGATATGTTCACTGCGTTTACGGAGTCTCCGGGAGAGTTTGTAGTCAGCTGTTAATGAGATAGACCGTGCATGATTTCTGGCTTTCGCCTCTCGCACTTTTCTATCCCGTTCGGCCTGAATATGTGCTGGATTTGTCTTGTTTTTCCATGTAGGAATCGGTTCAATCTTCTCATCGGCTCGCAGAGGAATATGGGGTATGATTCCCCGGTCAAGTACATCAGCGATAAAATTACCAGAACCGTAACCGGTATCGGCACTAAGTGTCTGAATGTCTTTGGGCATGGTGTATGTTTCAAGGTCATCTACCATCTTAAGGGCACTTTCGGGCTCTGCTGTCCCTGTCGCCTGCGTGCCCTGAGTCTCAAGGATTACTCTGCTTTTTGTGTCGATCAGATCATGGCCCATAAACGAGAGAAAAGCCCCTTTGCCCTTCGATTTGCTGTATAAGCGCGCGTCGGGGTCTGTAGTCGAACGGTGTGTTTGGTTCGTCCACTTTTCACCATGAAAGTCTTTATCCTGAGGATGCCCGGACCTACCCTTTGTCTTATCACCTTCAAAACCGATTCCCTTGAGATAATCATCAAGAGAAACAGGGGGTTCTATCGGCTCAATACTTTTCACTGAAGCATCAGCTTGTATCTGAGTGCCGTCGACACTAAGGTGTTTACCGCTCACAACACCGACATCTATGCAACACTGGACTACCTGACGCATTATCCGTTCAAACAACCCACTGGATGCCCACTTGTGATTGCGAAGCTTGTTGATCGTGCTCCTATCCGGAACCGCATCATCAAATGTCTGATGACAAAACAACCGATATGCCGCATGCATCCCCACTTCCTGACAGAGCCGATTCTCACTCAAATTATACAGATAGCCAATAAGGATCATTCGAACAACTAATTCAGGATCAATACCGGGTCTGCCATTGTCAGGGCAATAACAATCTGATACAACGTCTCGTACAAATGAAAAATCAACTGCCTCATCAATCTGACGAAGGATATGATCCTCGGGAACTAAATCCTCCATCTGAAAATAGTGAAACATCGGATTTGTCTGTTCCTGCTTTTGTGGGGTCATTGTTTCCTCCATGTATAATATTATCAATAACATAATATAATACATCGGAGCTGCTTTATCAATGCTTGTTCTATACTACTTTCTGAATCTAAGGGTTTTTCACAAGGCTTTTAGATCCTATGAGATTAGAATCTATAAAGAATTCATCCGGAACCCTTTCGGTCGTTTCAGGGTCCCCAAAGGTTATCTTGCTCATGTCAGCAGTTATGTCCATCTGGAGTCCGCGAACAGGTTCAGCATTATCCAATATGAGGGGGATTTGAATACTGTCCCCCGGATTTGCGTCTATCGTGGGGATCGAAAGCACTGTGACGCCTGAGACTACTTCTATGGTTTTGCTACCTGTCGACTGATCTTTCCCGTCGCTGACTGTAAGGGTGATCGTGTATATTCCCGGTTGCAAAGGAGCTTGCCATTTTACTTCAGGAGACATGGATCCTTCAGGAAATGTCCCGCCGTCGCTGGTCCAACTGTAGTTAAGGAGATCATTTTCTGCATCAACGACCTCTGCGACGATGACGATTGTCTCTTCAGGTTTTACTTTGGCGCGCTCGGGTCGGATCGAGTTTATCTGAGGCGGGTTGTTGACAGGCCCTGTTGGGCTATCATCCCCTCCGCAGCTTAGAAATCCGAAGATCAAAAGACAGAAAAGGGCAAATAACGGTCGGGGCAATCTTTCAACTTTCATCTTTCCTCCCTAGAGATAAGAGATATTTCAATCCCTCTTTCTTCACGTTGTGGCCAGGAGCATCCGGGTGAATCTCTTAGGAAGCAGATCACACCGAAGACACAAGCTTATTAGCTTCCATCAAGGTACCAAGAAATCAACAACTTGTCAAGGGGAAAGTCGCCTCTTAGCTTGTATCCTGAAGGTACCGGATAAAGACACACAGTATCCACTTTCGACAGAATTAGATTGAAAAGATGAACATCGAGGTCTTCAGAATTCAAAAAGTATTTGCAAAATGAATGCAAATTGTTTATATTATCTGTAGTTACTAAATATAGAGCTTCAAATTGCTAAGGAAAGGAGGGAGAATTTTTGCATGGCTGGCGTTACTGTTAGAGAAAAAGAGCCATTTGAAAAAGCACTTAGAAGGTTCAAAAAGACCTGTGAGAAGGCTGGTATAATGTCCGATATAAAAAAGCACCAGCACTTTGAAAAGCCAAGTGAAAGACGGAAACGCAAGATTAATTCAGCAAAGCGGAGGAAGTTAAGATTCAGCTCATCCTAATGATAGGAAAGAGCACAAGGTAAGATTACTGGGATGCCAGATGCTATAAGCTATTTCTTTCCTGGCAGAGGTTTCTCGGTACTTCTGGGGCGCCTTTTGAATAGGCCTTTCGTGAACTAACCTATTGTAACTCCCCGCGGTGGACGTTTCACTGCAAAGGAAGCTATAAGTTGTGTGCTAAAGCTTTGGATAGTACACAACTTTGGTTCTGACAAGCCTCAACGAAGTTGCAGTCCGTAGGCTCAATTTCGTCTTTCGCAGAAGCTATGAAAAATGACCGGATCGAATGTGACCCGGTCATTTTCATTATGATCTTCTATGGGCCAAAAAGCTATAGTTTGGGGGAAAACCTGTTAGCATGAGGTTACGAAGCTTAGCGTGTGGTAGTTCACATGCTGATGGACATCCAATACCTTCGGTCAAAAAAGACCGGAGGTTATTTTTTGCCTCCTTCAGAAAAAAGTGAAATATTTCAGGTCATTCCCTCGTAGTACATAAAGAGAGAAACGCCTATGCCTGAGCAGAACGATATAACGCTTGTTAAAAGGACGCTAAAGGGAGATAAAAGATCCTTTGAAAGCTTAGTTGTGCGCTATCAAGTTCCCGTCTACAACATCGCCTATCGAATGCTTCAAAACAAAGAAGAGGCACAGGACATCGCTCAGGAAGCCTGGCTTAGATCCTACAGGTCACTACGGACATTTAAGAGAAATCTCAAATTCAGAGTGTGGCTCTTTAAAATAACTACCAACCTGTGTGTCGATAGACTCAGAAGCGGAACAAATCGTACGGTCTCCACAGACGAGGAGGATGCACCTCAAATTCCAGACGACAAAGACGCCCCTGATGTGGAGTTAGAATCCAAAGATATAAGAATGGAGGTACAAAGAGCTATAAACTCGCTTCCAGAACATTACAGGTCGGTCGTAATTCTCAGACATTTACAGGACTGTGCGTACGAGGAGATAGCGGAAATACTTGACATACCGACAGGAACGGTGATGGGGAGACTGTTCAGAGCAAGAAAGATACTGCAGAGTACATTGAAAGATCTGATATAAACGGAGCATGTAAAAATGCACAAGGCCATGGGGAACCATCTTCAAGCCTACATAGACGGGAGGCTTATAGAGCCTCAGCGAAAAGAAATCGAAAGACACATAGAAGACTGTCCATCTTGCAGAAAGGAATTAGAATCGTTGAGCAAAGTAATAACACTCACAGAGACGACGCCCCAGATAGCTCCGCCTGAAGATTTCGTCCAAAGCGTTATGGACAGGTTGCCCTACATATATGGACAGGAGAAAGTCCCCCTCCTCCAGCGCATCCTCGAAGTCGTCTTGAAACCCGCTGTGGCCTTGGCCTCGTTATTATTGCTGCTCGGATTGACTCTGATCTCATACGTCTATGTGATCGGTCCTTTAAATCTCGCATCGGAGATAGTCTCAGCGCTCCTTGGCATCCGCAACACCGCAGAAGCGCTGTTGCCATATATAAGGATCACCGCAGAGATCTCAGGCCTGTTCTCCAAGGAACTTACCATAGCGATGGGAATTGCCCTCTTTCTTTTCGGAGGGATTTTGATGAGATTTATAAATCTTGTAAATGGACGTGTTAAAATCAGAAACCTATAAACAAAGGAGAAGGAGATGAATAGGATCTTCATCGTCACAACGTTAGCCACAGCTCTATTCCTTATGGCATCTCAGGCCTTCGCCGCCAACGATATGGTAAGGTCGGGCCAGAATATAGTAGTTGAGGAAGGTGAAACAGTAAAAAACGTAGTCGTTATAGGCGGCTCCGTCAAAGTGAAAGGAAATGCCAAAGATGTTGTGGCTATCGGAGGAAGAATTGATGTCCAGGGCCAGATCAGAAACGCTGTGGCCATCGGAGGGAGCGCGAGAGTCTCAGGAAAGACCAGAGATGTAGCAGCTATAGGAGGAAATGTCTATTTAGAAGCGGGAGCCGAGGTCAAAGACGTACTCTCAATAGGAGGACATATAGTAACTGACAGCACGGCAATAATAAGCGGAGACGTGATGGAAGTGGGGAATATTCAAGGCTTAAAGGCAATACTCCCCCCTATAGCACGCCGCGCATTTACGCCTGAAGGCAGGGATAAGATTTCCGGTTTCCTTTTCTTCGCCAAAATCATTTACAAGATCACGGTCGCCCTGGTTGTCATAGCCCTGGGTGCACTCCTTATGATCTTCTTTCCCAGACATATCGAGAGCATATCCCATAACGCAAGAAACAGTATATGGCAGTCTGTACTTATTGGTCTTTTCGGATTGATATGCGTAGGTCCTCTTATGGTGCTCATTGGCATAACCATAATCGGAATACCCCTCGTGCCGCTTGTTGGACTTGCCGCTTTTGTCGCTATGTTCCTCGGATACATAGCTGTCACACTCGTAATCGGCAAGGAGATACCTCTTAAAATAAAAGGGAAGTCCCCCATACTGGAGCTTGCAATTGGAGCCATAATCCTGGCGCTTGTGAACCAGATACCGTATCTCGGTTGGCTCACCCTGTCAGCGGCTATTGCCCTTGGATTCGGAGCTGTTCTTACATCCAAATTCGGGACAGTAAGGATAGAGACAGTAAGGGAGAACGGAGAGGCCCAGGCTTCATAGACTCATTTTTCAAAATCCACAACACGCATTAGCCTTTCGGGAACAGCTACCGCACAAAGGAGGAGAAAGATGAACTTCATACTTTTCCTGGGTCTTATAGCCCTGGGAGCGCTCCTTATAACCTTCCTTCCTCGACACGTCGAGAACGTATCCTACACCTTACGAAACAGTTTATGGCAGTCTGTACTTATAGGTCTGTGCGGGCTGATTTGCATAGTTCCTCTTATGGTGCTCATAGGCATAACCATAATAGGGATACCCCTTTTACCGCTTATCGGACTTGCCGCTTCTGTCGCGATGTTCCTCGGATACATAGCTATAACACTCGTCATCGGAAAAGAGATACCGCTTAAAATAAAAGAGAAGTCCCCCATACTGGAGCTTGCGATTGGACTCATAATGCTGACCCTCGTAAACCAGATACCGTATTTCGGCTGGTTCACCTTATCGGTGGCTCTTGTTCTCGGCTTCGGAGCTGTGCTCACGTCCAAGTTCGGGACAGTAAGGACGGAAGAAGTAAGGGAGAACTGAGAGACTCAAGTTTCATAAAAACTGGGTGTGTAGACTGCCTTCTCGCGCCGGGCGGAGGAAACGTCCATCTTCCCAATCTTATCCCACCTTTGTCGCAGGAGACATCTCGGCGCTCCGATGTCAATCTGTGGGGCAAATCTGCCTAATTTTCTCGCCGATCCGAATCACGGTTAAGAGAATGACAATTTGTCTGCTGAAGGCACATGAGATGCACTCTTCTCAAAGTTGGAGAGAAGAGAGTCGAGGATCAAGATTTTCTGTGGTTTGGTGTTGAATGGCTATTTGTAGAAGGGGTTCGAATTCTTCGTAGCTATTCTTTCTTTGGGAATTGAACATCCATTGATAGGCTTGGAGTTTCAGGCAAAGGTTCGATCGGTCAGTGGTCTGGAGAGTATTGTAGAATTCGCATTCGATCAGGCCGTGACGCGTTCGGCATCGGATTGGTTTGTAGTTGCTCTTTCGGGGTCCGTCTATGTTTGAGATCTCTTTATCGAAAATATAGTTGACATCGGCATGTAGTATTTTTATATTTGAGTTACAATCGGCTTTGGTGATTTGAGGTTATCAGGAGATCAAGAGCGTATGTCAAGGCAGTTGAAAGAGGATATCGTAAAGGAATTGATAGAAGATTCTTGGGGGAATTCCTCCCAAGGCACGCAGGATGTGGAGGAAATAAGGAGTTCTCCCATGGGGATCTTTATAAGAATGGAGGAGAAGGTAAGCGCGATAGAACAAGATGTTAGTTTTTCAAAGGATGAGGTCCTCACTACGCGCCAAAGTGCGGTCACAAAGGACGAGTTAAGGACAATCACCTGACCTACAGGACATTTTTGCAGTGTTAAATATGGGGATCATAATCGCCCGTTATTTGGGATGCGATGGAAAGCGATAAAATTAGCCTGCCAGGAGAAGAAGATTCCGGGAGATGATCTAAAGGAGAGGCTTGAGAAGCTGCACCGATACGGGTATGAGGGGGTGCAGTTTCGCGGCAGCAATGTTGCGGAGAGAGAGGATGAAATCGCTTGCATCCTCTATACTCTATCTGTACAGGATAGACAGGTTGTGCGCTCGGTCCGGATAAGGAACAGAGGGACCTTGCGGTAAAAGACATAAAGCGCCTTTTGGAGGCGAGTGCGAAGATAGGTTAGGATCAGCCCTTCTTTTAAAGCCCTTAAACAGGTACGAGTCCCACCTCTTGAATACGTTGGAGGACGCAGTCTATTACGCCAAAGAGATAAATAGCCCTGGCGTAAAGATAACGGCTGATTTTTCCACATGCACACAGAGGAAGGAGACACGCCCCAAGCCATAAGGCAGGCCGGTAGGTACATCCATCATGGCATCTTGCAGACAACCCCAGACTCCTTCCGGGTTACGGGGATATAGATTTCAAGGCTGGTTTTGCGGCTCTCAAAGAGATCGGTTACGATAAGTACATGGCTATGGAATGTCGTATCCCGGGCGATCCTGAAATAGAGATCCCTAAATCCGCTCAATATCTGAAAAAGCAGATGTAGGAGGTGCCGACTGTCTATGGATAAAAGCGGAGTCCAAAAGGAAGCTGAGGATTGTTGGAGGAAGGCATACCAGATTCAGATGCAGGCTCATCAGGCTCAAAGTGAGGGCAGGGAGGAGGAGGCGCTTATATATTTTGAGGAAGCGATCAAGTACTACGAGCAATCCATAGACTTTTATCCCACCGGAGAAGCGCATACGTTCCTGGGGTGGAATTACAGTTTTATGGGAAGTCTACACGAAGCGATAGGGGAGTGTAAAAAGGCAATAGAAGTAGATCCCGACTTTGGTAATCCCTACAACGATATAGGAGCTTATCTGATCGAGTTGGGAAGGTTCGATGAAGCTGTACCCTACCTCAAGAAAGCCATGGTAGCCAGAAGATACGAGTGCTATCACTATCCTCACTTCAATTTGGCAAGGATTCTGGAACTTCAGGGAGCCTGGCTTGAGGCCATTGAGGAGTACAAGAAAGCTTACGAGGAAGCTCTAACTGCAAATTATGACTACCCTGAAGCTAAATGGGCTATACTAAGGGTTAAGAGCCTGATGAATTGAAATGGGGAATAGGCGAGTATGACTCTTGATCAGATAGATCTATTTGAGAGCGAAGATGAAAAAACCGTAACGGAGTCTACGTTTGACCTTTCGAACTCCGACATAGAACTGAAGAAGTCCTTAGATTTGCTCTTTGAAAAGTACAACACGCCGGATTTCATACCGAACGATCCGGTCAAATTCGTGCACAGATACTCAGACGATAGAGATCGCGAAGTCGCCGGGATGATTGCCTCTATTATGTCTCAGGGCAGGAGGACTAACATACTTTCAAGCTTGGAGAAGATATTCAGACAAATGGAAGATAGACCTTACAAGTTCGTAGCCAATTTTGATCCAAAAAGAGATATCGAGCGTTTTGAAGGCTTTTCTCATTTTGCGTATCGATTGATATTGGGCGACGACGTAGCGTGTGTGATCTATCTTTTGAAACAGGTCATAGAAAAATACGGGTCCATACAAGAACTCTTTATAAGGGGGCTCGATCTCTCAGATGAGACGATCAGGCCGGCTTTAACGAGGTTTGTCCAGAACATCTATAATCTGGATCCACTCCCAGGGACGGATGCGATTCCCCAAAGGGTCAAAGCATTGATCCCTTCTCCGGCCGGGGGCAGCGCATGTAAAAGGCTGAACATGTATCTGAGGTGGATGGTCAGATCGGACTGTGTTGATATTGGGCTTTGGGGAGAAGTTCCGACAAGGATGCTGGTCATCCCGATGGACGTGCACGTGTCCAGACTCTCCAGAACATTCAAATTGACTGAGCGCAAATCAAACGACTGGAAAACCGCCGAGGACATCACAGATAGCCTGAGGAAGTTCGATAAGGACGATCCTGTAAAGTACGACTTTGCCATATTCGGCTTGGGTGTCTCAGCAAAAGAGTCATCCATTACGTGAAGGAGGATAAGACATGGCAAGCGACTTCAAGATGCTGAACATACTGAGGAAGATCCCCATGTTCGGGGAACTCTCAGTGGATGAGGCAAAGCTGGTGCTGAGCGCATGCCAGCAGAAGGAGTATGAGCCCAATGAGGTGATATTCAAGTACGGGGGAGGCAGCAGGGAGATGTTGATTCTGATGTCTGGTGAACTGGACGTAAAGTCCCTCGGCGGTGTCAGCGTAGCTCAGATCAAACCTGGACAACTGGTAGGGGAAATGGGTGTCCTCACAGGAAAGATCAGGTCAGCTACGGTAGTTTCTTCAGAAAAGTCAATGGCGTTGAGCTTGAACACCGCCGAGTTCGACAGGTTGCTTAGAAAATTTCAGAAAATAGGTCTGAAGATATTCAAGAATATTGTGGACGATCTGTCTGACAAGATCAAAACAGGCAATGTCAATTTAGAGGGAAGCACCAAAAAGATGGAGCAGTTGAGCAACATCGTAGACTCGAGCACTATGGGGTGCTCTAGTGCTCTGTTGTTGGAGCACGCCGGCATCTGGGAGGAGAGTCAGGACCTGGATGCGGTTTTGAAGGAAGTATGTGGGGAGCCTGCTGAGTCAGATATCCAGACTACAAGGAGAAGCCAAAGGAGGAGTCACGAGGAGTGAGCTATCTGCTGGATACAGACATATGTGTGGAAATTTTGAGGAAAAACGAAGACGTTATCTCAAAGATTAAGGCCCTGGAAAAAGACGATAGGATCACCACGTCGGCTATAGCAGCGGTAGAGCTTTTGTCTGTTGCCAATGGGGCAAGTACCAACAAAGAACAGCGTCTGAGTCAGGTAGAAAACTTTTTGGAGGATGTCGGTGTTTTGCCTTTTGACCTTTCTGCAGCGGGTCAGTACGGGAAGATATGGGCGTCCTTAAAATTCGCGGGAGCAACACTGCCTGAGAGAGATTTAAGGGTGATCAGCATAGCCTTATCTATGGATTTTGTTCTGGTCACACAAAAGGTGGACAGCTTCAGTCAGGTTAAGGACATTAAAGTGGAAGATTGGTCCTTCAGTGAGAAGGAGAATGAAAGTCAGAAGGAGAACGAAAATGGCAGTGAGGGTGGGAATTAACGGATTCGGAAGGATCGGAAGATTGGTCTTCAGGGCAGCGATGGAACAGGGGGGGTGCTATGTCCTTGCTGTGAACGACATAACTGATCCCCATACTTTGGCTCATCTTCTGAAATACGATTCAGTGCACGGCAAATACCCAGGTTCGGTCGAACCCAAGGACGGCGCTATCGTTGTGGATAGGGCTGAGATCAAGGTCTTATCCGAAAGGGATCCGGCCAACCTCCCCTGGGGAGACCTGGGCGTGGATGTAGTCCTTGAATCCACTGGCCTCTTCACAGAAAGAGAAAAGACATCAGGGCATCTGAAAGCAGGCGCAAAGAAAGTCCTCATATCGGCTCCGGCCAAGGGTGAAGACGTTACCGTAGTTCTGGGCGTGAACGACTCTGCGCTCAAACCCGAATATACGATAGTATCCAACGCCTCTTGCACCACCAACTGCCTTGCTCCTATGGTGAAGGTCCTAAACGATAACTTCGGGGTTCGGAAAGGATTGATGACCACGATTCATTCCTACACAAACGATCAGGCAGTTGTGGATCAACCACATAAGGATTTAAGGAGAGCCAGAGCATCCGCAGTCTCGATGATTCCTACTACGACAGGTGCCGCGGTTGCTGTCGGTAAGGTCATACCCGAGCTGAACGGAAAATTGAACGGAATGTCTGTGAGGGTCCCTACTCCTAACGGATCTCTGACAGATTTTGTAGCGGAGTTGAAAAGGAGCGCCACCGAAGATGAGGTCAATGAGGCGTTCAAGGCGGCCTCCCAAGGAGGCAGCCTGAGGGGGTATCTTTTCTACAGCGAGGAGCCGATAGTCTTAGCTGATATTATAGGCGATCCAGCTTCCTGCATCTTTGATGCGCCTTCGACCTGTGTTGTAGAGGACAACCTGGTTAAGGTAATAGGATGGTATGACAATGAGTGGGGCTATGCCAACAGATGCAGTGAGCTCATAAAATTGATGGCCGATTAGTAAACTAGCAATCTTTAGAAAGCCCCGATACTTCAATCGGGGCAGGGCGCTGGCCCCCAACCCTGTATGCTCTCTGCTACGTTAGCAGGCTCCCTTCTGAAAAATGGCTTGCAGATTGCGGGGATTGTTATTATATTTGACAAGCACGCTATAGTAGAGGGGGAAAATTCTGGTAGAGGAGACTTGAAACCAAATGGTCACTTTTTTCATAATTGTTCATCTTTTGGTAAGTGCAGCCTTAGTTATCTCTATCCTCCTTCAGTCCGGAAAGGGTGGAGGACTGTCGGGGGCATTCGGTGGATTGGGTGAAGCGGGGGCAATATTAGGTGGGAGAGGGACCGCTACCTTTCTTAACAAAGCTACCGTAGTCTTGGCAATTGTCTTTGCTCTTAACTGTTTCGTCCTTGGCTACTTCTATTCTCAAGGCAGCCAAGTTCAAACCGTAACAGAAAGGGTGCAGGGAGGAGGAGGCAGATTTTTCCCTCCCGCTGCTCTTCCTGATGTGACAGAGGGCCAAGAGCCAGGGTCTCCAGCTCAGACAGGGGGAGCTGTAGAATCGGAAATCCCCCAAACCTCAGAAACCGAATAGGTAACTTTTACCTCTCCCCAAGTGGTCGGCTCGGTCAACGTTGTGCCTCCGTTATACTCCCAAATATTCCCTCCCGTTGGAGTGATTAGAGTGCCTTAGGATCGATCTCCGGTGCTCCTATTCATCGCTAAACCCACAGGGTTACGTAAAAAATCGGGAATTGCTTATTCTGATCTTTACAGAGAGATCGTTTATAACATTTCTTAACATCTTGAGACCTATATTGTGGTATTTTCTGAGCAGTCTGTCGAACTCCGCGGTGTTCAAGCTCAGTGCTATTGACTTTTTTGAAGAAACTACCGTCGCTGACCTGATCGTTCCCGTGAGGATGCCCATTTCCCCTACCAGTTGTCCAAGGTTAATTTCAGCTATGTTAAGGTCGCCGCTAGGCCCCCTTACGTCCAGTTTGCCCGACATGAGGATCAACATCTCACTGCTGCCTCCCCCGTATTTGAATATCACCTCATTGGGCTCATAGTCCTTCTGCTGGCATGCGCTCAGCACGAGTTTTGCCTCATCCACAGAAAGTTACCCAAACATGGGGATCTTTCTTATCATGTTCAGCATCTTGAAGTCGGTTGCCATGTCTTATTCTCTTTCACGTAACGGATGGCTCTTCCCCTAAAACAGTGACGTCAACCCCCAAACATCCAAACTGGAGATAATATACGACGATTCCAACGCTTTGTCAACCTTTTTTATCTTAACATATTTATTTTACAATAAGTTAGTATTCATAAACTATTCCATAAATACTATATAAAAAGAAAGCCCGCCATTTCTGACAGACTCTGTGTTCGAGTATCTCCGACCGTTCTACATTTAGAGCATCTTTACACATAGGATCATTCACTCGTTACCATTATCACCTCGTGCAACGTCTTGCTCAGTTCTTCGACCTTATATGGTTTGGCAACAAAACTGCTGAAACCATATTGCCTGAAATTGGCTAATACCGGATCGTTAGAATAACCGCTCGATACAATTGCCTTAACCTCAGGGTCTATTTCAAGCAGCCTCCTGATGTCTTCCTCATCGTCCATTATCAAAATCTTGCCTTTGCCGGCAAGGGGTTTTTCCTCTAAATCTTCCTTTATCTGGATTGCTTTTGAGGTAGCGGGGAGATAGATATGGAAGGTAGTTCCAACTCCCAACTCGGATTCTACACTTATGTACCCATCGTGGTTTGAAATTATGGAATAGGAGGTGGTAAGACCAAGTCCGCTCCCTTTCTTCTTGGTTGTGAAAAAGGGATCGAATACCTTATCAAGTTGCTCCTGGGGTATACCGATCCCCTGATCTTCAACACATATTTTTATATATTTTCCCTCCTGCAAAGGGAGAAAGTGTTTTGCTCCCACAGTAACATTTTCAGCACGCACCTTAATTGTCCCACCTTGGGGCATTGCCTGGTAAGCATTGATAATCAAATTGTTGATGACCTGACTTATCTGTCCTTCATCAGCATTAATTGGCCAAACATCGTCTGGTGTGGAAAATTCGCATTTAACATTGGAGCCTCTCAAGGCAAAGTCAATTGAATCTTTTATGAGCTCTGGGATAGCGACTGTTTTCTTAATCGGTGCTCCGCCTTTGGAAAAGGTAAGCAATTGCTGGGTCAGGTCTTTTGCCCTCATGGACGCTTTTTCCACATTTGTCAATACTTCAGAGATCTTATCTTCCGATTCTGCATATATCTTTGCAAGGGAGGTATTAACCAAAATTGTAGCTAGAATATTATTAAAGTCGTGAGCAATTCCAGCAGAAAGGATACCTATCGATTCAAGTTTGCTGATTCTTAGAAGCTCCGCTTCCATTTTAATGCGCTCGGTGATGTCCTCCATATAGCTTTCAAATCGGTCAAGCTGACCATTTTCGTCCCGAATAGCCACACTGTGGCCTCGCACCAGGATTTTCTTTCTATCCTTCCGTCGGAGCCAGTACTCGTACTCGTGGTGGCCATAATTATTAAGGTGTTTCAGTAGCTCTTCTCGGTCTTTGGGGTCTACATAGACATCAGAAGGCTTTATGCTACCGTTGTCGCTCGGTTCCAGCCCCAACATCTCCAAACCTTTCGGATTATAATAGGTAGTCTCGTCCTGTTTCGTTATAGTAATCCCTAACGGTAAACGCTCAATGAGCATCCTGTATTTTGCTTCGCTTTCCCGCAGCGTCTCTTCCATCCGCTTGTGCACGGTGATTTCGTGATAATACCAGACCCGACCATAGTACTCTCCATCCGGACCGAACATCGGAGCGGAGTAGCGTTCGAACGTTACGCCGTTGACCAATGCAATCTCATCATAGCTCTTCTCGCTGCGGTGTTCATAGAGATAATTCACCCGTGCAACGAACTGCTCTGGATCGACTAACTTGTTCAACACCGACGGTAAGGCACGCTCGCTGGACCTTGCCTCTTCAACCTCAGGAGTGATACCCCACATGTGAATAAATCGCTGGTTGAAAGAGAGCCACTTCCCTTTATTATCGACCACAAGGATCCCGTCGATCGAAGTTTCCTGCTGAGTCGATAGGATAATGTTCCTAAATCGCAGTTCTTCCTCTATCCGCTTGCGCTCGGTGATGTTTTCATGTATAATAATAGCACCAATCACCTTACCATTTTTGAAAAAAGGAACTCCTTTCACATTGAAATAAGCATCAGTACCCCCAGTTGTCGTGGGGAAATACACATCCTTTAAATCCAAAGACTCTCCTTTGATCACTCTTGTGTAACTCTCCACAATACCTGTATTTACAATACTTGGGCGAGTTGCAAAATCTTCCCCAAGGTATTCTTTTTTAGAAGTTTTCCCCTTGCCTATGTGATCTATGTGATAAGGATTAATGTCGACTACTTTACCATCCTTGTCCAATAAGACAATCGATACAGGGGCTTTTTCAAATATACTCCTATACCTTTCCTCGGTTTCTCTTAATGCCTCCTCCGCCTGAATGCGCTCATATATTTCCCCTTGCAATTCTTTCGTTCGTATTTCTACCCGTCTTTCCAGGTTTTTGTTTACATATTCCAATTTATCAACCATCAGGTTGAATGAATCAGCTAAGTGGCCGATCTCATCCTCTGACTCTGTCTCTATTCTGTAGGTGAGATCTCCTGTCGCTATCCTCTTCGTTCCCCTCACCAGCATATTAATAGGCGAAAGTAACCTGCGAACATAAAACGCGCCTACAACTATTGCTATAATCACAATCACTAACGCCCCCAAGAGCGTATTTCTTACGGCTATCCTAATCCCTTGATCTTTGCTATCAGCGACCTCTTTGATCATCTGACTGATGGTCTCTTGAATCCCTTCGGGAGAGAAACCGATACGGACAATACCCAGCCTCTTTCCCCCAAGCATAATAGGCGCCGATATATCAAAGATATTTGCCTGCCTTTGTATTAACAAATCTTTGGAAGCGATCGCCCCTTTAGTAAGCTGATCGGTAAGCATGCTCCCGGTCAATTTAGACTCTTCAGTCCCATCAACCTGAACCCTCCCTTCTTCATCATGGACGTAAACATAAAGGATGCCCTTTCCCTTCATGGCCAACCTGGCAAGATAGTCCATTTCGAAAATGTCAAATTCATGCATAGGCTCCACAAGCTTTTTGGCCAGTAGGGTTGTTAGATCACTTATTTTCTGATCCCATTCTTGCTGAAGAGCATTCTCCATAAGGACTATGTTAATGCGTTCTACATCAGAGAAACTCCGCCGGTGAAGATCTATTACAACGGCAATAAAAACCACTACCGTCAGTAGGATCACAAGCGCGGTAAATAACATTAACTTTGTCCGGATGCTTCTGAATCGGAACATTCTTAGCGAACCTCCTCTCCACAAGTCTTTAACACGTCCTCAATGGGCTTTAAGACCTCTTTTGTAATTTCAACGAATCTATTTATCTGGCGCGGTTTAAGGGCTTCTCTACCTTCTTTGCTCTTATCCATCTTGAGCAGTTCTTCTTTAATCCTATCCACCAGTTTCTTTTCCAGCCCCGCTCGGACTATCACGAACATTCCTGGAACCTTCTGGGTCTCATAAATAATCTCAAACTCCTCTCTATAAGCCTCTGGGTTCTCCCTTGAATTAACCCAATCCAAGTTGCTCAAAGCTCCAGCAGCGACCTTGTTATAGTACACCCAGCTGGAGATATTCAACTCTGAGCCGGAAAAAATATAGCCTATCTTACCCGGCGGAACAGAGGAATCAAAGTGATCCAATTCAACCAGATCCAGGCCCTTTATCTTCATTGAGCACTTGGGAAGGAGGTAAGCTGAGGTTGACACCGGATCCTCGAAGGCGATTATCTTCCCCTTCAAATCTTCCATTCGACGTATTCCGCTGTCCCTTCGAACAAACACAAAGCTACTATACTCAGACATTCTGTTTCTCCAAGCTAAAAGAATTGGAGTAGCACTTACCTCAGCTTTGTACAGGAAAGCCGCAAACGGAGTATCTAAAATGATGTCGACCCTTCCCTCTTTCAGAGACTTAATTATAGTAGCGTTGTTATTATTACCCGCAAGTATCACCTCACCTTTTTCAATGCCCACATCCTTAAGCTTTGATGCCAAATAGTCTATAATAGGCTCGAACTCCCTCTGTTTTTCCGATACTTTGTCAGTGGCCTTCCCTAGAGTAAGGACACGTTGTTTAGGCTTTTCTCGGCTATAAGCGACGTTTTCCAACAGAAGCCCCAAAGTCAAAATCAAACCCACCACAATTGTCCTAAGGCATAACCTTCTCCCTATGGTAGCGCCGTCTCCCGAGCCCACAGGGCAGAGAGCATAGTAATAGAACCTTCTCTCTCATTTGCAGTAAATACAATTCCATTTTCAGGATGGGCTGATAATCCCTCTGTACCTATAATGCTCTTTTCCATACTAATATCATTTTCATAGTCAACACCGGTCGGAGCAATGGAATCGAATTTGGGATCCGTCGGATCGGTAACATCGTAAACTACCACCGCATGGGATTCCTGTAAGGAAATTAGCGCATACAGCTTGCCATCTTTTTCGATTAGGACACACTCTTCCGGTTCGGTCCTTTTCGTCGACTTGCGCTGATCGATATTATAGGGAGGCGCAGGAACATCGTCCTCAATGAAGTGGGTGCTCAATAGAGTCCCATCCGGCAGGCTCATCATACTGAATGAGCCGTTCTTCTCATTTGAAATCAAGGCGTAGGCGCCGTCCGGTGAAATTGCAAGACCATCGGGCTCGGCGGGTACCCCTTCAACATCCGGTAGAGCGACAAAGGTCATAGTTGCATCAGGGACATCGGACAGTTCAAATATGCCGATTTCGCTTGTCTCCTGCACAGAGACGATAACCGTGTTGTTGTCGGGCGATATTTCAACGCCCTCAGGCTCCGAATCTTCGGCATGGTCAACTCTTATCTCCTGTGTCACTTCTGCATCGGCAACGCCAACGCTCAAATCGATAACAGAAACGCTGCCGCCAAAGCGTTCAGCGGGCTTACAAGGTCTATCTTCACGATCGTCTTCGTTGGAAACAACAATCCATTTACCATCATTGGAAAAGGCGGCAGAATCGGGATTATAGCCGACTTCGATGCGTTTTTCGATTGTCCCATCGGAAATTTTGACCAAAAGGATCCAGCCTTTTGCGCAGTCAACTTCGGCCACTGTAACTGCAATGTATTGACCGTCCGGTGAAACATCTATTGCTGTCATCTCGGAGGTTGCAGAGCCCGGATCCAGAGCGTAAACGGAGCTAAAATTAAAGTCTGTCGCCATATAGTCGATCAGGGTGAGTCTGTTTACGGCTGAAGACACGAAGACAGCTCGGTTATCTGTCCCTGGAACAATGCGAACGATCTCCGGATTGGCGTCCTGTTCTATGGCACGGGAAATGACGGTCTTAATTTGAAAAGAATCTGTGGTTGACGGTCCAACGGGTCCTCCTCCGTCCTTCCCGCAGGAGACAACTATCAATAAAGCCATTGACGATAAGATCGACAGATTTCTCATAAGAGACCTTATTCATTTTATCAAAGCTTAAAACTTGAAATTGGATTGGATCAAAAGCTGATTGTCCCTCACACTATCTTCCGGAGGATCGCCGCCTGTTGTTTCGTCAAGGAGGTAATACTCCACCTTTATGATAAGATTTTTATTGATCCGAGTCAATAGAGCGAAAGCAGTCATCTTACGATCCCAGGTCATAGGATTGCCTAGCAGGGGCGGATGGTCTCTGACATTTAAAACACCATAACGAATTAGAGGTTCGATATCTTTTAGCGGCAAAAGCTCGATTCGATAAGACCCTTCGATGTAATAACCATCGCGGGGTAATAACCCGTCCTGCGAATTGATAAATTCAGCTCGAGCATGGACTTTATGCCGATCAAAGCTAATCCTTCCGCCATACCACCAATGAGTCCTATCGGTGCGATCGCCTAATTTATCGTATTCGGCTAAACTCTGGGAAAGCTGTGTCTTCCAGTCAAAGTCGTCTATCAGTTTGCCGTTATAATACCAACTCAAAATAGATAAGTCAAGTGCTTTTAATCCTAGAATAGCGCCATACTCAAAGGTCTGGCCATCTTTTGTCGCAGAATCATCGTAAACAATCAGTTTGAAAGATTTGTCCTCAGCGGCGTCGCCGGTTCCCAGCGGACGTTTCTGGGCAGTAGAAAGAGCGCCGACTAAACTGATATCTTCGGCTATCGGGAATTCGGTCTGTGAGGTAATGTGATATTCCCGGCCTCTCCAATAGGCAGTACCGATCAGCGGATAGCCCTCCGTCCGGCGACCGGTGTGAATATAGGGACGGTTTTTCCCAATTTCAAATAGAGTGCGGATCAATGGTGCATTAAGGTGAGCATAATGTTTATCTACGCGCGCTTTATTATCATCAAAGCGGAGCTATGCTTTATAGTATAGATTTTCGTTATAAATAATTTTGGTCGACAGTACAGCTTTATCTATTCGCGCGTGTGGGCTACGTGTTTTAACCTTTTGAAAGGTCAGATCTCGATGAGCAAAACCGCCGCTGCCTTCAACATCTACGAATTCCATCTCCACCACACCGCCGAATTGCATTAAAATACCATCGCTATTTCTAATCTGGAATGCATCCGATTGGGCAGTAAAAAGTAGGATACTTAATAACAGCAAGTTTCTCATTTCTTTTTAATCTCTTGCCGATCACGATAGACCATCATTGACCTCCTTGATAGCGATTTTGTCAGTCTTGTATGCACTATCCCCTGTCGCGCACCACTTCTGCAGCTTTGGCCCAGGGGTAGTCCGGATCATCGGCCTGTGCATCGCGATAAGTTGGGAGCCACACCCACCGATCTGCCCGTGATCTGTTTGGATGACTTGCATGTAGCATCAGATCGTGAAAGAACACCGCTCCACCGGCACCAAGTTCTGCCGTTACAGCCGCACTTTCATCTACCGCGTCAGGACGAAGCCGATGTTCGAATCCGAAACCATCATTTGTATCCCCATCGTGAACAACGAAAGCCTTGTGGGAGCGGGGCAGTAATTTCAGGCAGCCGTTCTCCACTGTGGCATCGTTCAGCGCGACCCACACAGAAATCTTTTGACTCCCCTTCCAGTACGGCCAATCCTGGTGCCAAGGGCTGCCGAAATCTGTTGATTCGTTCTTGAAGACTACCTTGTCACTTAAAAAAGAGATGTTGGGACTGATGACCGCTTCGAGGATGTCAAGCAGTCGCTCATCACTCACCGCACGGCGATACAGTTGGCTCTTCACTGCCAGACCCACGTACACCCTATTATGCAAGACCTACCCAGGATCCTTCCCAGCTCGGGCGGCCTCACGCCGCACTTCATCCAGGATATAACCGATCTCCTCTTTGAACACTTTCATCTCATCTTGATCAAATAGATCGGGGACGATAACAAAACCGTGCTCAACAAAGCCGTCGCAGACTTCCTCAAATGATGGGCGATCTTTCCCCTTCCTTCTACTTTAACATCTGCGTGGTTTCAAAGCGGAAAATTTGTACTCGATAAAGATACATAATATCAGCTACTTGTCAATATTCTTGTGCCTAAATTATCCCTATCAGTAAACGGTAAGGGCAGACCCGCGGGTCTGCCCCCAGTCAGTAGATAGGCCCTCGATAGATTCAGTCGGGGGCAGGGACGAATCTTCGCTCCCCTGTATGCTCCTTACTTAAAATATCGTCTCGGTCAGCCCGCCATCTGCAAAAACTTCCACCCTGAACCGAAATTCTTCATTGTTTCCGCGGCTCGAACTGAGGTATCGAAGAACTTCTTGAGGAGAAATCAGTTAGTGACTCCTCGCTCGCCCAAGTGTCTGTCCAGCATCAGTAAAGCGGTGTCCTGGTCTCCTATCATCTTCAACTGCTCTATGATCTGGGTGGTTACTTTTTCCTCTTCGACCTGTTCTGTGATGAACCACTGCAACTCCACCTGGGTTGCGTAGTCGTTCTCCTCAACCGAGAGCTCGTAGAGTCGGTGGATCTTCCCTGTCACCTCCTGCTCGTGTTCCAGGACCTGCTTGAAGATGGCCAGCGGCGATTTGAACTCCGAAGGCGGCTGATCGATAGCCTGAAGAACCACGCGGCCGCCTCGATCGTAAATATAGTCGAAGAGCCTCATAGCGTGTGAATACTCCTCCTGGCTTTGCAGTCGCATCCAGCGGGCAGACCCCAGAAGATTGATCGTTTCGCAATATGTGGACATCGAAAGGTACAGATAAGAGGAGTAGAGCTCATCTTTGATCTGTTCGTTGATCGCGTCTTGAACTGTCTTTTTTAGCATCCCTTTGCTCCCTTCTATAAGAATAGATAGAATTGACGATTACTATATTTAAACTTGCGTTATACAGCAGGTTAGGTACTGCTGGCTCCTTAAATAAGAACAGACAAGAATGTCTATCCTACCGACATACAAAAAGGTGGGTCAGACATTCCTATCTGGCCAAAGTTATGGCTCTTCTGGGAATGAGTCCATCTCATTAGTAACAGTATCCTTGTCCGCACTAATTTTCCAGTACCATACGGTTCCGTCCGATAGAGAGAGACCCCACTGGCAATGCCCTCTCTATTATTATCTTTGCTATCCCAGACTACAGAGCGATTGCCCGCATTCATCTCTCCATCCATCGAATTCGGAACCTTATGTCCTAACATATTATACACGGATATGTTGATTTAGGTTTGAACACGAAGATCATAATAAATCACTTTCTTAGGTCAGAATAGAGAGATTCAACAACACTAGATACTCGAGGTGATACTTCAACCTGTCGTCATTATACCTGGTAGGTCTGCCACGTGCCCAGACAGCCGTGGCCCCGGCGAACGTGTAGGACGCCTTTAGCCGGCTCGGCGATGTATCCTGATATGGAGTGCATCCCCTTTTCTCCGTGCCTGCATATGCCGCTTGCCTCATTTTGGTGGTCTGCTAGGATAGTCTTTAAGGTCTCTACAGTTATCTTTCCCCAGTTTTCCACGATCAGGACACGCATACGGGCAAGTCGGGGGCAGGAATCGGGAAGGGAATTGGTCTCAAAGGGGGAAAACTGGGGCGTCAAGTAATGGTTGGTGTGTACGCAGAGGTGCGGATGTTCATCCTCAAAGAGGGCGATTCCCTCAGGACGAACCTCGACGTCGGCGATTTTACCCAGGCTGTCGCATAGAACCACGTTGTGTGCTGAGCACGTCCGGTGCCGCTCCAAGAGTTCCACGCACTCCTCTACGGTCTCTTTTTCCAGCATTACCCGCTTTAGGGGATAGTGGGGCAGACCGTGACGCCACTGATAGTCGTACAGAGCATTGGCAAAGTGAGTCAGACCGTGTTCGTTCATTCCCGAGTAGCCGAGTTGTCCGGCAAAGGTGAACATGAGCGCTCTTGGACGACCATCGGCAGGCTTTACCCGAAGCAATATTGCCACGTCTGCGTATTCTGGCTCCAGGTCCTGGTTCTGGCCGGCAAGGGGCTGGCCGTCGGCTGCTGTGGCCGTTCCTGCCCAGGCAAAGGCGGAGCACCCCTCCATCGTCCCCGAACTGACTTGGGCGGACTCAGCGCGGACTTGGCAGAGCATCGCCTCTTCAAAGCTTATAGCTGCCCCGTCAGCAAGGCCGCGTACCTCCTCCAGGAAAGGGGGACTTAGTATTTCCATTTCGTGCCTAAAGGCCATAGCGTTTTTGCGTAGTACACTCACTGGTGTGTGCGTTAGCTTCTCTATCCATGAAATGTATCGCCTCACCAGCTCGGCAGCCTGGACACCATGCTGGTAGCCCATCTCATAGGAACTTCCCTGCACCTCGATCAGGGGGAATGCATGACCTGTCATATTATCACTTGCCTCTACAAGTAGACACTCTGAAGGGAAGGATATTGATATGCTGTAGCCTTGTTCAGGAGTGCGCCCCTACGGCTGCTTGACGCATCTTTTGAGCCTTCATTTCGGCCCCTGTCTTAAGATGAATGACCTCATTACCATAGCTTGCCATCGTTATGCCCATCTTCATCCACTCTATAAGCAATTCCACGTCGTTCTGCTGACAGCCGGGTGCTGCGTCATGCCTTTTACAGGCCTCTATAACCTCTTTGACGCACTCGAACATTTTGGGGTCTCCCTGCTTTCCGGGAATCCCGAGGTTGATCGAAAGATCGTTGGGTCCGATAAATGCGGCGTCCACACCCTCCACAGACAGAAGATCGTCTATCCTTTCAATCGCAGTGGAGCTTTCTATCTGAATTGCGATCATCGTCTCACGATTGGCCTCCACTATATAATCTTGCATGGGCGTGCTCTCGTAGTCCAAAGCCACGGGTCTGAGCGCCGAGCCCCTCCTCCCCCAAGGCGGAAACTTGGTAGATTCGATTATTCTTTCGACCTGCTCCTTCGTCTCAACTCTCGGAATAATAAGCCCCATAGCCCCTGAATCTAATGCCCTTGCCAAAAAGTGATAGATGGGATCGGGGACTCTCATAAAGGGCATAATCCCTATAGCTCTTCCCTCCTTCATCAGCAGCCTGGCTGTGTCCTCATTATACGGAGAATGCTCTGCGTCCACAACGAAAAAGTCAAAGCCTGCATCGCCTAAAATCCTTACAGCCTCGGGGTCTTTCATAAGGTTAAGAAATGTACCTATCGAAGTCTTCCCATCCTTGAGGTCCCACTTTACCTTATTCTCTATCATCTTAATATCCTTCCGTTGGGAGTAGGACAGGGTTGTCCCGTCTACTGGCTACTGTCCCCTATTTTACGACATTTCTGATCCAATCCCACACAAAGTCTTTTCCGTCTTTCGTCCTGGCTGAAAAGGGTACAACAGGAGAAGTCTCGAGTTCGTGTAACAGTTCTCCAAAGGTGTCCGTCTGCAGTTGCAGGTCATTTTTTGAGACTTTGTCAGATTTTGTCAAAACTAAAAGGAATGGCTTCTTGTAGTAAAGGAGCCATTCCATCATCTTCAGGTCGTTCTTCTGCGGATCGTGTCTTGCATCTATCAGTTGGATTATACCCTTGAGGTTTTTCCTTTTGAGCAGATAGGGCTCAACTAGATCGCCCCACTGTGCCCTTTCAAATTTGGGAGCCTTTGAAAATCCATATCCTGGAAGATCGACAAAGTGTAATTTATTATCGATTCTGTAGTAGTTTAAGGATCTTGTCTTGCCGGGTGTAGAACTCGTTTTGGCAAGATTCTTGCGCCTTAACAGGACATTTATCATGGACGATTTCCCGACGTTCGACCTGCCTGAAAAGGCGACTTCCGGGAGATATCCGCAGGGAAGGTCATCAACTGTGTAAAACGATCTTACAAACTCCGCAGATACTATTTTCATAACCTTATAAAAATATCCGGGATCAAGCGTTGACTCCGTATGACAACCCCGGATACTAATAGTAGACAGGGCCTCTCTTTGCTCCTAACTACTTTCTGCTTCATGCTTGTACTAAGCTCGCCTCTTCTTTATCCTGTAATCTGGCTGTGACCCCTTTTCTATGACATCCTCAGTAATTACGACGTCTTCGACGTCGTGCATAGATGGGATCTCGTACATAATGTCCAGTATCACATCCTCAAAGACCGCTCTCAATCCCCTTGCACCGGTGCCCTTCTTCGTGGCTATTTCAACAACTTTCTTTAAGGCGTTATCCTCAAACGAAAGCCTTATGCCGTCCATGTCGAAGAGCTTTCGGTACTGTTTGGTGATGGCGTTTTTGGGCCTTATGAGTATATCCAGAAGGGCATCTTCGCCCAGATCGTCAAGTGTGCTTACAATAGGGATCCTCCCTATAAGTTCAGGTATAAATCCGTATTTCAAAAGGTCGTCAGGCTCGACCTGGGCAAGTGTCTCTCCTATGCTCTGCTTGCTGTTATCTTTCACCTTTGCCCTGAAGCCTATTGTCTTTTTCCCTATCCTGTGGGAGATGACGTCCTCAAGTCCGTCGAAAGCGCCGCCGCAGATGAAGAGTATGTTTTTTGTGTTCATCTGTATTAACGGTTGTTCCGGGTGCTTCCTCCCACCTTTGGGCGGAACGCTGACTATCGCTCCCTCTAATATCTTCAAGAGGGCCTGTTGGACACCCTCTCCCGAAACGTCCCTTGTGATAGAGGGATTAACTGATTTCCGGGAGATTTTATCTATCTCGTCAATATACGCTATTCCTTTTTCGGCGCTGGTAATATTGTAATCGGCAGACTGAAGGAGTCTCACGAGTACGTTTTCCACGTCCTCTCCCACATATCCCGCCTCAGTAAGGGTGGTCGCATCCACTATGGTGAAGGGCACCTTGAGTATCTTTGCAAGGGTCTGTGCAAGGAGTGTTTTGCCTGTCCCGGTGGGTCCAATAAGGAGTATGTTGCTCTTTTCAAGTTCGACATCATCCATAGAAGCACTGTTGCCGATGCGCTTGTAATGATTATAGACGGCCACAGACAGAGACTTCTTCGCCATCTCTTGACCTACAACGTACTCATCCAGACGCTCTCTTATCTCGGCTGGCTTGGGAAGCGTTATATCCGCGAAGATCGCCTTTTGCTTGGCATCCTCCTCCAGGAGGATCTCGTTGCAGATCCTCAGGCAATCGGTGCATATACTGACCGAAGGCCCGCTGATCATCTTATCTACCTGACTTGCAGTCTTGTCGCAAAAAGAGCACCTTACATCCGACCTTGAAGATCTTTTTCTCATAGCTGTCCTTTCTCTACCGTGAAAATTTGCAGGCACTCCAAGTTTAGTAGAAAGCAAACAGTAAACAATTTACTGGTAAGGGAGAGGGGCTCTGACTACTCACTACTTTTTTAGTCTTCGTCCTCAATTTCGTCTTCATCTTCCTTCTGTGTGGAGATGACTTCATCTATAAGGCCGTATTCTACTGACTCTTGGGGAGACATAAAGAAGTTCCTGTCGGTGTCCTTTTCGATCTTTTCTATCGGCTGACCCGTGTGTTCGGATAGGATCTTGTTGAGACTCTGCCGCATTCTGACTATCTCCTGGGCGTGGATATCTATATCTGAGGCCTGACCTCCGACCTGCCCCCAGGGCTGGTGCATCATAATCCTTGCGTGCGGAAGCGCAAATCTTTTGCCGTTGGTCCCCGCAGCCAAAAGGACCGCGCCCATACTTGCGGCTTCTCCCATGCATATAGTGGAAATGTCGGGTTTTATAAATTGCATAGTATCATATACAGCTAACCCAGATGATACGAACCCACCGGGGGTGTTGATATAGACTGATATTTCCTTTTCGGGGTCCTCGGACGCCAGAGCAAAAGCTGGGCGATCACCAAATTGGCTATCGTATCGTCTATAGGCATCCCTATAAATATAATCCTCTCCTTCAAAAGACGGGAGAAGATGTCCATTGCCCTTTCGCCCCGGCCCGTCTGTTCTATTACCATCGGAACTAAAGCCATAGTTCTCCTCTACTTTTCAAGCCTTGATTATCTTCTTTTCCTTTATGACTTTTTCTTCCTTTACGTCCGCATTTTCGATCAAAACGGACATAACCTTTTCTTCCAACATGTCAAACTTTATGTTGTCTATGCTATTGTCCCTTTCCAATTTCCTCCTCATCTCCAACGGTGACATATTATTAATTTGAGCAAGTTCCTTTACTCTGCTTTCGACCTCTTCATCTGTAACCTCAAGGCCTTCTTTTTCGGCGATAGCATCCAAGAGCACACGCCACTTGGTCCTTTTCAAAGCCTCATCACGGCCTTGCTTCCTTATCTTCTCCTCATCAACGTCCTTGTATTTTTCTCTTATGTTACTCAAGTAAGCTTCAATATAGCTTTCGACCATCGCCTGGGGGACTTCAAAGTCGTTGGCTTCCACTATTTGATCTTTTAGACTGTTTTGCATCTTCTCGGTTGAGATATAGCTGACTTCTCTTTCTAATTTCTTCCTAACAGCAGCTCTTAAATCCTCAAGTGACGCGTAATCACCCACATCTTTGGCAAACTCCTCGTCTAAATCGGGGACTATCCTTTCTTTTACGTCCTTAACTGCGACCTGAACGTGGTACTCTCTGCCAGCAAGGCTTCTATCTTCCAGGTCTTCGTTGTACTTGAACCTTATCTTCCTCTGTTCTCCCTTCTTAATTCCAACTAATTGATTATCGAAATCCCGGCTGGTGGAGTTCTCTCCCCCTATTTGTATGAGCTGGTCTTCAGATTTTTCCCCGACAAGGGGGACACCATCAGGAGAAAGTTCCTGTAAATCCATAAGCAGAAGATCTCCCACCTTTGCCTGGCGTTCTACGCCCTGTTCTAAAGAGTGTCCTTCCTGAATATATTTCAGCCTCTCCTCAACATCTTTGTCGGCGACCTCGTATATCTCCTTAATCACCCTTATATCTTCATATCCTTGGGGGTCTATATCGGGCTTCACCTCCACGGAAGCTGTGAACTTGAGCGGTTGTCCTTCTTCGTACTCGATCTGATCTATGGAGGCCTGACTGACCGGTTCTATATCCTGGGAGTGTATCGCCTCATTGTATAAAATGGGCAGAAGGTCATTTAAGACTTCCGCCTCGATGGAGCTCCCGATGCGGATCTTAATTATATCTACAGGTACCTTTCCCTTTCTAAAGCCCGGAATCTGCATTGTCCTTCTGTACTTTTTGTAGACTTTGTCCAGTTCCCTCTGTACTCTCTCGGGCGGAGCTTCAATCTCCAGTTCCCTTTTGACAGAGTTGGTCTCTTTGACCGTTACTTTAAGCATCTACATCCTTTCTTTTAGAGTAGCCAAGGGAACCTCTCCCTTGCCTATTTACTACTCAATCTGAGCCCGCAGGAGCGCCGTGGGCCCAAAGCTGTTTCCTGATGCGTCCGTTGCTAGCTATAACACGGAAAAGTATGGATGCTTCCCAGCTATAGCTTGACCAGCAAAAAGTGGGGTCTTTCGCCCGATGGCCGTGTTTAGACAGAAAGGTCTCAATCTGCCCATGCCTCCTGTTCTTCGCTTGAACAGGCGAACTCACGGATACCACCAATGCTTTCATCGGTATGCAACTTGACGTAAGTAAACCTAGGACCGGCCATGAATGGTACAGGACGAATTTCAAGTTGCGTAATCGTCAGGGTTATTCTTTCGCCAGTTCGGAAGGTAGCCTTCCCTTTTCCCAAATCCATAAGACGGACCGATTTGGATTTCAGTTGAGCAAGGCCACGCTTGTCCACCTATGATCCGATATTCATCTCCCTTTCCGCACAACCAATAGAACATATGAGCAAAGTATCTGGCCACGCCATGACCACCATAATAGGCAGTGCGAAAGTCAAAGTTCGGTTCAATAATCCAATCTCTTTCGGGAGGTACCGTTCGCCAGTAATTGTATTTCAGCATGTGACGGACCCCGTCTGCCGTGGATTCTCCCCTTCGATGTAGAATACTTTGAGAATGTATGCCTATGGTCCCGGCGGGGTCCCTCAGTTGGAACGCCTTTTTCGCCCGCATCAGGACGGGCGGGGCCGATATGCGACCCTGGCACCAACTCAGTTGGTCCCATCTCAAGTGGGGTGTCCTGGGGAAAGTAAAAGACTTCGATAAAATTGATTTCAGGACCAAATATGTGGTCCGCATCACGATGCCATGCCTGGGCTGTACCCGGACATTCACAACGGTGACTACTCACCAGAACTGGCAGACCCACGTTCCTACCAAGTAACGAGCGTAATACACCTGCTACTTGTGGATTCAGAAGGACATGCTCAATAAACCAATCCTCCAGAAGGATTGTGCTTGGTCCACGCGAGTTGCGAATTCTCTCCAAATCCTCACGTGTGAGTCCCTCAGGAATGAAACTGGGTTCAGCAGATATCTTTCCGTTCAAATAGTCACATGTTCGTTGATTAATATTTTCAGGGACAACGCCTTGAAGAAGTAGGAAACCATTTCTGCAAAATTCCAGAACCTGTGAGTTGCTCAGGCTGGGATCGCAGTCAAATGTTCGATTAAGGCTATCGTATTTCATCGTGAATCATCTCAAGCTTTCCGACCCATCTCTTACTTTGAACTCGCAGCCAGTAAGTGTAAGAATAGTATCATTTGTTCAAAAGCAGTAAATCATATCAGTAGCTGTCATAGCAGGAATGTCACCGACATGTCTGTTCGAGAATGGCGGCCTTTCATTACACCTCAAAGCCTCAGGCTGCACTAAGAATCCTGTTCGATCAAAACGGAATTGCTTCTTATCAGTCATAGTCATAAGTTATCGCTACGTAAAGGCATCCTACTAATCTGCTGGTGCGAAAGGGGGGACTCGAACCCCCACGCCTTTGTAGGCACCAGATCCTAAGTCTGGCGCGTCTACCAAATTCCGCCACTTTCGCTATTCGGCTCGCTTTGCAACACAGAAAAATATAACACTATAGCGCGAACTTGTCAAATAGTTTTGCGCTAAGCAAACATCTTCTCCACATCGGATATAGCCGAGGGCAAGGAGAAGATTACGGCCCTGTCATCGGGTTCAATTACGCTATCAGGTCTGGGGGAGGTCACCTTCCCATCTTTGACAAGCATGCCTAAGGTCGCGCCCTTGGGAAACTTTACATCTATTAAGGCTTTGCCCACTATCTTGGAGTCCCTGTTGGCTATCAGTTCTATCACCTCAGCGTCCATACCCTTTATCCCCACCACTGAGACTATCCTACCGCGCCGCACAAACCTTAAGATTGTGTTTACAGTCGAGGAGTTCGGGTCAACTGCTGCATCTATCCCTATGCTCGGCATCAGGGGTAGATAGTGCGGCTGGGTCACAATAGTGATGACTTTCTTTACGCCTATATGCTTGGCCAAAAGGCACGCAAGGATATTAGTCTCTTGGTCGTCGGTCGCTGCCACCAGGCCGTCCATGTCCAATATCCCCTCCCTCGCCAAAAGGTCTATGTCCGTCCCGTCTCCGTGCAGGACCAGGACTTTGTCCATCTCATCGGCAAGGGACTGGGACCTTTCTCTGTCCGATTCGACCATCTTGACCTGGAGCTCTTCGTCTGCTAATAGCCTTGCGGCGTTTTTTGCCACTCGAGAGCCGCCGAGTATCATAACCCTTTGAAGTTTGTGGCTCCTTTCGCCCGTGAGCTTCACCACATCCTCTATCGACTCAGATTCGGCCATCACAAATACCTGATCGTTTATCCTTAGATAGTCATCGGCAGATGGGATGATCGTCCTTTCTGCCCTGTTTATGGCGACTACCCAAAAATAGAGACCGGGAACGCTGGAACCTACATCTTTCAGCGTGCGGTTGACTATCGGAGAGTTCCTGTCTAACTTCAGGCCTATAAGCTGTATTTTGCCATCCTCGAACTCCACTATGTCTGTTGCCGCCGACATCTTTAAAAGCCTTACGGCCTCCTCTGCCGCCTCCTCCTCAGGGTTTATCATCAGGTCTATATTCAGCTTTTGGGGACTCAAAGCGGATGACCCTGTAAAGTATTCAGGATTTCGAACTCTGGCGACTTTCGTCTTTACGCTGAACTCTGAGGCGATCAAACAGGAGACGATATTCACCTCGTCGGAGTCGGTAACAGCCAAGAAGATGTCGGCGTCATCTGCCCCGACATCTTTCAGCACCTTTGTGCTCGTTCCGCTCCCCCTCACCGTCAGAACGTCCATCTGCTCCGCGACACGGCGTCTTCGGTCTTCGTCCTTATCAACGACGATTATATCGTGTTCTTCCTTAGATAGATGCTCTGCGACACGGCGCCCGACTGTTCCTGCCCCGACCACTACTATTTTCATTTTCCCCCCTACTAAGCCCTAAACAGTTCTCCCATCCTTCGACCTAGAAATCTCCCCGCTAAAAATAGGCTCAAAGACAAAAGGATCATCCCCAACATCCCCATAGCGCTGGCTATATACTGCCCGTCTGAGATGCGCGCCAGTAGATGGTAGATTGCTTTGGTAATGGGATAGTACTGCTCCTTAAACGCCAGAATAAGGCTGTCGCTGACCTCCAACATCGCAAATGAAAAGCACAATACCATTCCCGCAACTAAATTTGCCAAGATCAGTGGGAAGGTTATCTTTATAAAAGTTCTAAAAGGACCTGCTCCCATATTCAGCGATGCCTCCTCGAGAGTTATGCTCGTCTGCTGAAATCCCGCATAGGCGGACCTAACCATGAATGGAAGTCTCCTTACAGCATAGCTTATAACCAAAAGGGGCATAGGATTTTGCCTTGCGTCCAAGAATGTGCCTGAAAACGATGCTAAGTATCCGAAAGCTAAAACCAGGCCCGGAAGTGCCAGTGGCAGCATGGATACGGAATCCAAGACGTTCTTGAAGGGAATATTCTTTCGCGACAGAAGATAAGCTATGCTTATGCCAAGCACTATATCCACAACTGTGCTCATGATGCTCAAAAGGAAGCTGTTCTTCACACTAAGCAAAGCCAATTTGTGTGTGAACACGCTCTTGTAATGCATTAAGGTCGTCTCCTCAGGCAGGATGGTCATAAACCATCTGTCGGAAATAGAGGTCAAAAAGATGCTTATGTGAGGAATAAGAGCCACAAAGGTTATCATCAGCATCACTGCATATATAAAGAGTGTCGTCGAAATGGACGCCCTTTTTGCTCCGGAGACTACATGCCCTCTAGCTACCATCTCGTAGCGCCCGCTCCCAAGAAACACCTTGGACAAAAGGAAGAATATCACCGTCACTGCTATGACGATGACCACCATAGCGTACCCCATCGGATTTTCGTGTATGTCCGAGACCATATTGAATATCTGGACGGGGATGACTCTTTGATACTCAAATATAAGTGGCGTTCCAAGGTCTGTAAAGGCCCAGATAAAGACTATTATCGCTCCGGCAAAGTACCCAGGGAGCATCAATGGAAATGTGATGGATCGAAAGAGCTTAAACCCGGAAGCGCCTACGTTCCTTGCTGCCTCCTCCAGACTCGGATCTATATTGGCTAAAGCCGCTGCCACATTCAGATACATAATAGGATAAAGATGCAGTACCTCTATGATCACAACTCCCGAAAATCCGCCGCCGCCGAACCAGTCTATCGGAGAATCTATAAGTCCTGTCTTGAACAGCAAAAGATTGATAGATCCGAATCGGGAAAACATCTGTTTCATTCCTATAGCTCCCACAAAAGGGGGCAAAACTAAAGGAACTAAAATAAGTCCATTTAAAAGGTCTTTGCCTTTGAAATGGTACTTTACCAGTATAAACGCCATAGGCAGGCTAAGTAAAGTCGTAGCGATGGTGACTGCTATTCCCAGATTTACACTATTTATTATAGCTTCTCTAAAAATCGGGTTGACAAATATAAGTTTGATGAACGCTAAAGTGAAGCTACCGTCTGAATAGAAGGTATTTTTGAAGACGTACGACAGGGGATAAAGCAGAAATAAAACAAAAAAGATCGTCAGGATAACAAGGAAACTGACGGTCTTTATATCTAAATCGTATCTTTTCATACTATTCCTTCAATATTATTACATCCTTCGGATCGAAAGATAAGTTCGCGTTTTGACCTGATAGAGCTTTTTGTTCGGCGGGCTTGTGCTCTACAGCCTTCAACAAAGTTCCGTCATTGAGCCTCACAAAATACTGCTCGTTGTCGCCCATGTACAAAACGCTTTCCACCTTGCCCGAAAGCTTGTTCGGGGTGGCAGATCCATTTACGTCTGATTCTGCTCTGTCTCCCGATACCACGATGAGTTCCGGTCGGATGGAACAGGTCACTTCCTCTCCTATCTCCGAGCAAATTTCATTGTGTATAGAAGAAACTATTTTACCGACAGTGGTATCCACAAAGATTCCCTGCTGTGGTCCGGGAGCAGACGTTCTCTGCGAGACCTTTCCCTTTATAAAGTTCGTCTCACCTATGAATCCAGCTACAAAGACGCTCTTTGGTCTTGCATAGATCTCTCTGGGAGGCGCCACCTGAACCACCTTCCCCATATCCATCACAGCCATCCTATCTGCCATACACAGCGCCTCAGTCTGATCGTGTGTGACATAGACCATGGTAACACCTAATTCCTGATGGATGCGCTTTATCCTCTCCCTCATCTCTATCCTCAGTTTTGCGTCCAGATTGGAAAGCGGCTCGTCCATAAGCACAGCGTCAGGTTCTACCACCAGCGCTCTTGCCAGGGCTACCCTTTGTTGTTGTCCTCCGGAAAGTTGATTCGGGGAGCGTTCTCTGTAACGCTCCATTTCGACTATCTCAAGCGCCCTTTGAACCCTCGTTTCCTTATTCGCCTTGGACACATCCCTCATATTGAGCCCGTACTCTACATTCTTGTAAACTGTCATATGGGGCCACAAAGCGTAGTTTTGAAAAACCATTCCTGTATTTCGCTTATGCGGCGGAACAGCGCTTATATCCCTGTTGTCAAACAGAATGCCTCCCTCGTCAGGGCTGTAAAATCCCGCAATTATCCTGAGTATGGTCGTCTTGCCACAACCTGAAGGTCCCAAAAGGAAAAAGAGCTCTCCTTCTTCTATCGTCAGATCTACGTTGTCCACTGCTACGGTATCAGCGAATCGTTTTGTAACACCACGAAGACAGATGCTTACCATTTACGCCTCTTTTACGCCGTTCAAATCCGTCAGACAGTAGCCCCCGATCTCCGATAGTCCCCGATAGGTTCAATCGGGGGTAGACAGTGCATTCTTTCTTCCCCACTGCTGTCTATACAGCTATCCTCCACAATCAAAATATAACCAATATTGAGGGAATTTCCATCTATTTTTTTGCTTTATCCCCCTTTACCCTCTGTCTTTCCGTTGCCTCCTTCGCTTGATTCGACTTCGGCCTTTGGGGGCGTGCGCTTTATCACCCTATCTTTTAAGCCGGCAACAGTTTCCTTTGCCCTTAAAGCCGTGTTTTTGGCCCTATTGGAGACCAAAAAGAGGCTTACTCCTGCCCCGAAGAGGGATCCTATTACAAAGCCACAATAGAAATAGTTGCTTCTCTTGCTGTTTTTGTTACCGCATCGGAACAACATAAGTCACACCTCCTGGATAGAATACATAGTAGACAGTGCGGGATAATATCTTGTCTACTGCACTTTGTGTAGTTTGAGCATGTTCGTTCCTCCGCGGGACGTGATAGGAGAGCCAGCGATGATAACTATTACGTCTCCCCTTGCGACCGACCCGTCCTTAAGGAGTATCGATTCTACTTCTTGGACCATAGAGTCAGTCTCTATAGCCACGCCCATAGTCCTGGGGATCACACCCCAATATAGGGAGAGCCTCCTTTGCACAGTTTCGTGGGGCGTAAAGGCTATTATCGGGGTGTGCGGACGTTCTTTGGAGATCGATCTTGCCGTGGACCCGGACTGAGTGAAAGCCACAATAGCCCTGGCTTTTAGCTCTTCAGCCGCGATGGACGCTGCCTCGCTTACCGCCTCTTCAAAGGTTACGTCTGTATCCGTGGACCTTCGTCTGCGTCTGAATATAGGCTGAGCGAGGAGGCTCTCTTCTGCCTTTGCAATTATCCTGGACATCATCTTCAGAGACTCCACGGGATAGGAACCGACCGCCGTTTCGCCCGAGAGCATAAGGGCATCCGTCCCGTCGAAGATGGCGTTAGCCACGTCTGAAGCCTCTGCCCTTGTGGGACGGGGATTTGCAGTCATAGATTCGAGCATCTGCGTCGCTGTGATCACGACAACGCCGCACAAGTTGGCTTTAGATATAACCTCCTTCTGCACTACAGGCACCTGTTCTGGCGACATCTCCACACCGAGGTCGCCCCTTGCTATCATCACGCCGTCTGCAACTTCTAATATCTCGTCCAGGTTCTCTATAGCCTCCGGTTTTTCTAACTTGGCTATGGCCGGGATATCTGCACCCCTTTCATCCAATATCTTCTTTACGTCGGATACGTCCTGGGCTCTCCTTACGAACGAAATGCCAACATAGTCAACTCCCTGATCTATTCCAAAGAGGAGATCTTCCCTGTCCTTCTCTGTGATCGATGGTATGTCCAGGTCAACTCCCGGCAGATTTATCCCCTTGTGATCCTTCAATATTCCGCCATTGACTACTTGGCAGATTATGTCCTGACCGTCCACATACTTTACCTCAAGCTCTATCATCCCGTCGTCTATAAGTATTGTATCGCCATCCTTGACATCTTCTGGCATGCTTTTGTAACTTGTGGAGACGATTTTGGATGTTCCGGCTACGGGACGGCTCGTAATTACAAATTTATCTTTTGCCTTCAGGGTTGCCTGGCCTCCTCTGATCTTGCCCGCCCTGATCTTAGGGCCCTGAAGGTCCTGGAGGATAGCAATGTGCTTCCCAAGGGTTTTTGAGGCCCTCCTGATCTTGCGGATAGACTCCTTGTGGTCGTTCCTTTCTCCGTGGGACAAGTTGATCCGCGCTACATCCATCCCCTCTTCTATCATGCGCTCTAACGTGTCCTGTGAGCAAGTGGACGGCCCCATAGTGCATATTATCTTTGCTCTTCTCATAGTAAGAATTGACTATCCTTTATGTATGGCCTTCTTCCGGCTTTCCTGCGTTAAATTGTATTGACTAATTCTTCAGAAATTATTATTATAGACCACAAGTATGGTAGACAGATCCCCGATAGCTTCAATCGGGGGCACGGGCATTTCTCTCATCCCTGTGTAGTTCTACTTAAAATAATCTATTGTCATTGGTATGTCAACAAGGGAAACGTACTTTTTAGAGAAGCGCTCCGTCAAATTGCAGCACCAGACGTAAGGAATTCTCCCTTCCATAGCCTTCAAAACGATACGATAAGGGGCGACACAGTTAGGAGATTCTCCGATCTGAAAGTATTCCCGGTGCGCAACTGCGTGTCTGTTCAGATCGAGACATCAGATGGGAGTTACCGAATCGGCGAGGCGTCGCTTGGCGGACAGAATATGGCAGTTGTGGATACACTGCGCAATCACCTGAAGCCTTTACTTATAGGAAAGGATGCAAAGTGGATCGAGCACATCTGTCAGGACATCTTCCGGGGACGTTGTGGCGCGGGGTACCGCTGCTACAGAGCGCCGTGCCGGCATGAGGATACTGCTGGTAATACTCCTTCTACCAGTATAGCTATAACTTCCCACTGATGAACTGGAGCACCAACATGGAACGAAAATGAGCTTCTTTTCGGAAGATAAAAAGGATCATAAGACCGGGGAGGTAAGATAATGGAGGATAAGGGATCCAAGGAAAGGTTTCTCTATCTGGTTCAGCACGGCGAGGCGAAGACCGGGGAGGAAGATCCGGAGCGTCCTCTTACGGAGCGGGGAAAAGAGACGGCGGAGCAGGTGGCGGCGTGGGCGGCTAGTACCGGTCTGAAAGTGGACCAGATCCGTCATAGCGGGAAACGCCGCGCCGAAGAGACAGCCTTCATCTTTGCTGAGCATCTTGAGGTGCCACAAGGCGCAAAGGCGGTCTCGGGTTTGGCTCCAAATGATGATGTCCATCCGGTGGCAGAAGCCCTGGAGCGGGAAACTGGCTCAGTGATGCTCGTCGGACACCTGCCCTTTTTGAACCGGCTGGCCGGTAGTCTGCTCGTCAACGATCCCGATCGCGCACTCATCCGCTTTTACATGGGCGGGTTAGTTTGCTTGGTCCGGCAGGAAAAGAAGTGGGCTGTGGCTTGTCTCATCCCGCCGGATTCTGTTTCCTAAACGCTTCCAACTGGCCCTAGGCGTGCTTGCACGCGGATAGGTTCTAGATCACCCTTAACTCCTACGCAACCTGAGCGTCAGGCTCCTGCTGCGTGCTGTGAGTATTGCCGCGCGGGTCGTGATTTTACTTGATTCCTACATGTTAGATGAGTATATTATCCGATGTACTCTAAGTAAATGTCCGTGTATGAAGGAAATCCGAAAAGGAGGTTCGAAGGACTTTGGAAGATCATAACGATGAAGGATCAGCGGCATCCCCGACAAACATATCGAGGCGGAAGTTCCTTAAGGGCAGCGTTGCCACTACTGCAGCCGTCTCTGTGGGCACTTTTGTCTCTGAGAGAGCCGCGGCCCGGACCCATGGGCTTAAGGTCGAGGGCCCGGGGAAAGTGCCCGTACGGCTGAGTGTAAACGGAGTAGAGCATAGGATCAGCGCCGAGCCGCGCCTGACCTTAGCAGACGCTATAAGGGACGAGCTTGGACTCACAGGTACCAAGATTATCTGCGATCGCGGCGAGTGCGGCGGATGTACGGTTCTGATGGATGGAATGCCAGTCTATTCCTGTATGATGCTTGCTATCGAATCTCAAGACAGACAGATCCTAACCGTTGAAGGTCTCTACAAGGGAGATCAACTGCATCCGGTACAGCAGGCTTTCATCGAGAAGGACGCCCTGATGTGCGGCTTTTGCACTCCGGGGTTTATTATGTCCGTCAAGGCGCTTTTAGACCAGAATCCAAATCCGACGTTGGAGGAGGTAAAAAGATCGGTATCTGGCAATCTGTGTCGCTGTGGAACCTATCCGAAGGTCTTTGAGGCTGCGCTGACGGCGTCAGACAACATGAAAAAGGGGGGCTGAAGCTATGGCAGGCTGGGAAAAGGACGGAGGACTGAGCGTAATTGGTCGCAGGCTTCAGCGCGTAGATGGCGCGGATAAGGTGACGGGACGTGCAAAATATACCTACGACATCAGCCTTCCGGGCATGCTCTACGGAAAGATCTTGCGGTGTCCCTACCCTCAAGCCCGCCTTCTGAGGATAGATGCAAGCAGGGCGAAGCGTCACCCCGGAGTCCAAGCCGTCTTAACCGATTTAGCTTCCGACCGGACGCTCCGGTTTGGAGGAGAAGAAGTAGCAGCAGTCGCAGCAATAAGCGAGGATGTAGCTGAGGACGCCTTGGAACTTATCCAGGTGGAATACGAGGAATTGCCCTTTGTCGTAAACGTAGAGGAGGCTATGCAGCCGGATTCCCCGAAGGTTTATGAAAGTGGCAACGTCAGAAAGGGGCGCGTCAATGAGCGGGGGGACCTGGACAGGGGATTTGGGGAGGCCGACGTCATCGTGGAAGGGACCTATAAAACGCAGGTTCAGACGCATACTTGCTTGGAGACTCACGGCGTGGTGGCAAAATGGGAGGAAGATGAGTTGACGGTGTGGGCGTCGACCCAGGCCCTGTTCGGCGTCAGGAATCAAATAGCCAGCCATTTTGGGATTCCCGCGAGTAAGGTAAGGGTGATAACAGAGCACATGGGGGGCGGCTTCGGAAGTAAGCTTGGCGCAGGAAGCTGGAGTATTGTCGCTGTGAGACTAGCCAAAGAGTCCAAAGCGCCTGTCAAGCTTATGCTCAGCCGGAAGGAGGATTTCCTGTATACGGGTAACCGTCCCTCATCGGTGCAGTATATTAAGGCCGGGGCAAAAAGAGACGGTACTCTTACCGCTTTCCAGCTCAGGTCATACGGCACCGGTGGGATCGGAGGAGGAGCAGGATTTCCGGCTCCCTACATCTATAGCGTGCCCAATTTCAAAGTAGAGCAGTCCGATGTCTTCATCAACGCCGGTCCGTCTGCGGCGATGCGGGCGCCCGGACACCCGCAGGCCTCCTTCGGTATGGAATCGGTGATGGATGAGCTCGCCCAAAAGATAGAGATGGACCCCCTGGAGTTCAGAAGAAAGAATGACCCTAGTGGGACGAGGCAGAAGGAGTATACAGTAGGAGCGGAGAAGATAGGTTGGGTGAGGCGCAAAAAATCCGGCTCGGAGATGGGCCGGAAAAGGCGCGGGGTCGGCATGGGCAGCGGGACGTGGGGAGGAGGAGGAGGCGCTGGCACTCAGGCGAGGGTAACGATCCATCCGGACGGCAGCACGGATGTGACTACCGGAAGTCAGGATTTAGGCACAGGAACGTGGACTGTGGTAGCCGCGGTCGCCGCCGAGGAGTTGGGGCTTCAGATCGAAGACATCAAGGTGTATATCGGTGACACAGTCTACCAACTCCCCTCAGGAGGAAGCGGCGGAAGCACCACCGCAGCGTCGGTCGCCCCTGCAGTCAAAACTGCAGCGGCCAGTGCAAAAGGGGAACTGTTCCAGATAGCTGCACCGCTTTTGGGAGCTCAACCTGAGGAATTAGAAGCCAGAGATGGGAATATCTATATCAAAAGCGATCCGTCCCAAAGCATCTCCTGGAAGCGGGCGACAGCGCAGTTGGGAACGGATGTGATCTCAGTTCAGGGAGGTTGGACGAGCGGACTTTCAAGCAGCGGAGTTGCAGGCACTCAGTTCGCTGAGGTGGAGGTGGATACAGAGACGGGACAGGTAAAGGTCATAAAAGTAGTGGCCGTCCAGGACTTCGGCCTTGTCGTCAATCGTCTTGCGGCTGAGAGTCAGATAAATGGCGGTGTGGTTCAGGGCTTGAGCTACGCCCTCTTGGAGGATCGCATTTTGGATGGTCCTACAGGACTTATGGTCAATCCTAATCTTGAAGCTTATAAAATTGCAGGCTCGATGGAGATGCCTGAAATTGAGCCGATCATATTCGACGAGTCGGAACGGGGCGTAATAGGATTGGGTGAGCCGCCCGTAATCCCGACTGCAGGAGCCATCGCCAACGCCGTCGCCAACGCCATCGGCGTGCGCATCCGGGAGCTTCCCATCACGCCTGACAAGGTGCTTGCGGCGCTTTCCTAAGCGGAGGAGGGATAGACGATGAGACCATTCGAATATGCAAGTCCGTCGAATCTAAAGGAAGCTATCTCTGCGCTGGATGAAGGATGGGAGGGGGCGATGTTGATCGCAGGAGGAACCGATCTTATAGGTGAGATGAAGGAACGCGTCATCAGCCCGAAGCGTCTGGTAAATCTCAAATCGGCCGCTGGTCTAAAGTATATAGAGCACTATGGTGGGGGACTTAAGATAGGAGCTTTAACCACCATCAGCCAGATCGAAGCTGATCCGACAATTCAGGACAGATTCGCCGTACTATCTAACGCTGCCGGGTCTATAGCCACCTTGCAGATTCGTAATGTTGCGACTTTAGGCGGTAATCTGTGTCAAAGGCCCAGGTGCTGGTACTACCGCAGTACTGACTTTCCCTGTCTGAAAAAGGGAGGCGATATCTGTTACGCCATAGAGGGAGAGAACAAGTATCACGCCATCTTAGGTGTGGAGCCGGACGTCTATACATGTCACATCGTTCATCCCTCGGATATGGCTCCTGCCCTTGTGGCTTTAGGGGCAAGCGCCAAGATCGAAGGGAGGCAAGGTTCCAGGATAATCTCTTTGGAAGATTTCTTCACGATGCCCGATGGCGAAATATTCCGGGAGAACGTGCTTAAGCCCGGGGAGATTCTCACCGAGATCGGAGTCCCGAATCCGAAGCCGAACACCAGAAGCCTCTACCTTAAGCTCCAGGAAAAGGGCTCGATGGATTTTGCTCTTGTGAGCGTAGCAGTCGTCCTTACTCTTGAAGGGAAAGTCTGTCGGGATGTCCGCATCGTCTTCGGCGGAGTGGCGGAAAGGCCCTTCAGGTCCGAAGAGGCCGAGAATGCCTTAAGGGGGAAGACGATAGATGAGCCACTTGCCCTTAAGGCGGCAGAGGCCGCCACCAAGTCCGCAGAGCCCTTGCGAGACAACGGCTACAAGGTGGACTTGGCCAAGGCAGCGCTTAGAAAGGCTATATTGTCGGCTTTGAAAGCTTGATAGTGCCAAAGGAGGTAGCAATCGTGCCAGAAATATGTCAGCATCTCAGGACGAAGGCGTCATACGTTCCGGCAGAAAGGTCTCCCCTTTATCTGACAAAGACGAGCCCTACGGCTCAGTATTGGTGTCTTAAGACAATGATGGTCGTCGGTCCTGACAACGACTTTGTGTGCCCGGAGGACTGCAAGCCAGACAGGGTATGCTTCGTATTGGGAGTTCAGACTTAAGTTGAGCATCGTTTATGCCCTTCGGCACGCTCTGCGGAAGACGCTCTGAAATTTCTAATCCATCCAGCCGTGGAGCAGACGCGTCGTGAGAGATCAATTTCGTCTCCATTGAAGTAGAGCGTTTAAATGCTTCAGACAATGCGATGTTTAAGACACATAGTCTCGATATAGATTTGTACTTATGCGGCTCGTTGCAGCGCGGAGAACGTGCCCCCCGCCCATCGTATCCGGACCAGCCCCTTAGAAATATCCGAGGCTATTTTCGGTCATCCCTGTGAAAAAGTCTATTACCAACCACATCCCAGAAGCAAATACCGCCCCCAAAATCAATCCCAGGAAAAATGGCCTCGTCCTTCTATACAACAGCGATCCACCATATTTGAGAATTATCGTCTTAAAGAGCCATGCTAAAAATACGGAAAACCAGACCGCATTCATAGTATAGAACGTGCTGGTGGCAAATCCCAGAGGGTGTACAGGCCACCACAAAAACCGATACCTGGCAAACGTCAAAAGACCCATGAGAAGAGCACCTATAGCCGTAAATATCCATCCCCCAATATTCGCCGCGACAGGATCGGCAAATTTAGGGGCTATGTATGTAAAAGCCATCTGGGGGACAAAAATGAAAAAGAAGTGGTCGAGATTGATCCCTCCGTGCTCGTAAGATATTCTCATAATCTCCCATATAGACCCAGCTATGGTGACCACCACTGCTATTGCCACCGCCCAAATTAAAGGTCTTTTACTCCCCTTTATCTCCTCTGCTAATTTCAGCGCATTGGCAAAACAGGGCATAAAGAACAGGCGAATATTGGAGCTCCAAACATACGTAAATGCTAAAGCTACCAGCCCGGACGATCCCAGGACACTGGTCCCCAATCCAGAAACGACGAAGTCTGAAGGAATTATAGGTGTCCTGATGAACGATGCACCTCCCTCTATCACCGCTCTGGTTATGGCTGTAAATATAATAAAGACTGCAAATAAGAATATGGGCACGATCCAGAGGGGGAAACCAGACTTCCAGAGCCAGATGCTCATAAGAAAAAGCCCGATCAAAAGCCCATATACTGCTCTTCGATAAGATAGCACCTCCCCTGAATCATCTACATCCGGGTCTCCCCTGAAGGTCTTCCTGAACACATCTCCAAGATGTCCTCTGGCTACCCACAGCCCCGACAACACCAACACTATCATAGCTCCCATCGTCTGATGTGCAAGGTAGGGACCTACCAGATCTACAAATCTGCTCAACTTCTCTGTGCTCTGAAAGCCGATAATTCCGAATATGCCCCTTTCTACCAGCGTCAGAAGAAAAAAGAGCCAGAATCCCAGTGCAATGTCCCGGTTTAAAAGATACGCAAAACCGAGCAGCTGAAAGTTCACATATAACGCTATCGATATAGTATTCCTGAACAGCGACAGACCAGTGCCTATTTCGATATGCGGGATGAAAGGGAAGTAATTGTGAAAGGCATTGACATTTCCTATTAAGAAGGGAATGGCAAAACCTATCCACATAACCGGATTCCTAAAGAAAGGTTTGATAAGGGAGCGCCTCTCATCGTCCTGCATCATCTCCAGGGGGACCTGAACCAAAGGATAGAGCAACCTTTCTCTCTCCATCCACTGCTTCCTCAAGATTATCATCGTACATATCATCACAAAATAGAGGGTGACAATGAACAGACACCAGTAAAATATCGGCTCAAACCATTCGTCCCAGGGCACAGACTGGCCTTGGGGGAGACCCTCATAGAAATACCTTATTGCGTCCGGATCCTTGGGTGTTATCCACTCTGGCACGCTGGGATGAATAAGGTTTGCCCAGTCGTTCTCAGGTGTGGCAAAATAGTAAAGGCCAATGATGATAGGCAGGACGTATTGGGAAAATCCAACGGTGGGTATAGCTGTTGCGATCATCACCATAATATAGACTGTAGCTAACTCTGCGCGGCTGAGGGCAAAGCTCCTTCTCAGGGCGCCTAAAATCACGTTGATGATCGCAACCAAGATGAAGAAGATAAAAAGAGCGGCAGGAGCGCTGAAATTATGAGCAACCCGCGTCCCCTTAGTGATCATACTGGAATAGGGAACAGCGATGCCTATAAACAGTGATAAGAGCGCTCCGATAAAAATACACCTGAACGTAATACTTGATGACTCATCTTTTACTGGGTCGGATAGAGTATGTCTTTGTGTTGAGAGCATTTCAAAAAAGATGGATCCTGAAGTAGGGTGAATCGTATCATACAAAAATGCGAGGCGGAAAGCTCCCGGATTTACCAGACAGAGTCATCACGGCTGTGGCTTGTTGTTCGGGGAAATAGCTCGCTCTGTGTGCCAGCAGGAAGAGATTGATCTGGTGGGGAAGATCGACAAACAGGCCGTTTTGTAATTGATGGTTGGTGTAGCCTTTCGTCAGCAGGAGTTGAGATGACAATACTTCAGACAATGCGGTGTTCAAAACCCACGGTTTTGAGAAAGATTTATACCTATGCGGGCCTTTGTAGATTTGGAGCACGCCCCCCGCCTATCGTATACAGACTAGCCCCTTAAAAATATCCGACACCATTTTCGGTCATCCCTGTGAAAAAGTCTATTACCAACCACATCCCCGCAACAAATACCGCCCCCAAAATCAATCCCAGGAAAAATGGCCTCGTCCTTCTATACAACAGCGATCCACCATATTTGAGAATTATCGTCTTAAATAGCCAAGCTAAAAACACAGGAAACCAGGCCACATTCATAATATAGAACGTGCTGGTGGCAAATCCCAGAGGGTGTACAGGCCACCACAAAAACCGATACCTGGCAAACGTCAAAAGACCCATTAGAAGCGCACCTATAGCCGTAAATATCCATCCTTCCATATTCACCGCAACAGGATTGGCCAATTTAGGGGCTATATACCTAAAAGCATTTTGGGGAACAGCGATGAAAAAGAATTCGTCAAGGTTGATCCCGCCGTGCTTATAGGACATAGTCATAATCTCCCATACAGACCCTGCTATGGTGACCGCTATAGCTACTGCCACCGCCCAAATTAAAGGTCTCTTACTCCCCTTTATCTCCTCTGCTAATTTCAGCGCATTGGCAAAACAGGGCATAAAGAAGATGCGAATATTAGCGCTCCAAACATACGTAAATGCTAAAGCTACCAGTCCGGATGACCCCAGTACACTGCTCCCCATTCCAGAAACGACGAAGTCTGAAGGCGTTATAGGCGTCCTCAGGATGGATGCACCTCCCTCTATCACCGCTCTGGTTAGGGCTGTAAATACAACAAAGACTGCAAATAAGAATATAGGGACGATCCAGAGGGGAAAACCCGACTTCCAAAGCCAGATGCTCATAAGAAAAAGCCCGATTAACAGCCCCAAAACGGCTGTTCGATAAGATAGTACCTCCCCTGAATCATCTACATCCGGGTCTCCCCTGAATGCCTTACTAAATACATCCCTAAGGTGTCCTCTTGCTACCCATAGCCCTGACAACGCCAATACTATCATAGCTCCCATCGCCTGATGCGCAAGGTAAGGGCCAGCGAGATTCGCAAACCTGCTTAAATTCTCCGTGCTCTGAAAGCCTATAATGCTGAATGTACCCCTTTCTACTATCGACAGAAGAAAAAAGAGCCAAAATCCTAATGCAATGTCGCGATTTAAAAGATACGCAAAACCGATCAGTGGTATGTTCACATTGAAGGAGAGCCATGTAGTATTCCTGAACAGTGCCAGACTAGTGCCTATTTCAATACTCGGGATGAAAGGGAAGTAATTGTGAAAGGCATTGACATTTCCTATTAAAAAGGGAATGGCAAAACCTATCCACATAACCGGATTCTTGAAGAGAGGCTTGATAAGGGAGCCCCTCTCATCGTCCCGTATCATCTCCAGGGGGACCTGAACCAACGGATAGAGCAACCTCTCTCTCTCCATCCACTGCTTCCTCAGAATTATCATCATGCATATCATCACAAAATAGAGGGTGACTATGAACAGACACCAGTAAAATATTGGCTCAAACCACTCGTTCCAGGGCACAGACCGGCCTTCAGGAAGACCCTCATAGAAATACCTTATTGCATCGGGATCCTTGGGTGTTATCCACTCTGGCACGTTGGGATGAATGAGGTTTGCCCAGTCGTTCTCAGGTGTGGCAAAATAGTAAACGCCAATGATGATAGGCAGGACGTATTCGGAAAATCCGATGGTGGGTATTGCTGTTGCGATCATCGCCATAATATAGACTGTGGCTAACTCTGGACGGCTGAGGGCAAAGCTCCTTCTGAGGGCGCCTAAAATCACGTTGATGATCGCAACGAAGATGAAGAAGACAAACAGGGCGGCGGGAGTGCTGAAATTATGAGCAAGGCGCGTCCCCTTAATGATCATACTGGAATAGGGAACAGCGATGCCTATAAATAGTGATAAGAGCGCTCCGATAAAAACGGACCTGAACGTAATACCTGAAGCTTTAGTTTCTACTGCGTCGGATGAAGTTCTTCTATATGTCGAAGTTTCCAAATCCCCCCACTTTGGAATAGTAGATGCGGATCCTCCTCCTTCCCTGTCTGCTGTTCACTTAATAAGCTATGTGAACAGTTCCGGCTTTATCGTCGTTTCCTTTATCAGCCTCCATAGAAACTTGATATACGTAGACACCAGGAGGGACTATCTCCCCTGAATCGTCCCTCCCATCCCACTCCCGCTCGTGATGACCGATCGGATCATCCCCTGAATATACCTTCCGAAGAGAATTACCTGACAAATCTCGTATCTCAACTGTCACAAAGACCGAACCTGTAATCTCAAAGATATCATAAGATATGATGGAAACGTCGTTTATCCCATCTCCATTCGGTGTGAACGTCTCAGGCGACACGCTCACCTCAAGTACTGACTTATCTTCAACCGATGTTATCACAGATACGCTGTTCTCCTCAAACTCGGCCTTTGCATCTCCAGCGCTGACCCCCTGATGGACCTCCAACGTCCTGCTGCTGTCGAAGACACGAGCGTTGAAGGAAGAACCATATCTTAAAACCCTAGCATCGAATACCACCTCAATCAACGCCCCTGAATCCTCCCTCTCTATTCTTGGGAAACTGACCTCGAACCGATTCTCCTCTAAAGCCTCCCGCTCAAACGGAACATCAATATCGTCTATCCTCACCGAATTGACAGACATAATCGTAGAAGATGTGCTCATCTCCAAACTGTCGAATCCTCTATCGTCCCCCTCTATGGTCGGCTTCACAGCGTAGGTGAAACGTGATACCTTCCCCACTTTCACCAGGACAGGAGAAATCTCACCCACCAACTTGGAGGCCGAAGGAGGGACAGAGGCGCGAAACTCCAGAAAGTCGACGCTTCCTCCCGACTCTCCCTGTGGAAAGAAGTCGACCTTAAACTGAACGAAGCGACGGGGACTCAAAGAGACAACGGATGTGCCTAAACTGTCGGCAAAATCGTAAGGTTGAGACCAGAACGTCCAGTTGTCCCTGTCATCGGTTGTTCCCGCCTTCTCGCTGAACTTGAGCCTGTTATATCGAGACCTGGTCACTTCCTTCTTCTCACCCCCGCGCCCTGTCTCCTCCCAGTAGATATTGGGATCGTCGTCCGCTCCGCTCCTTGTCTGTATAAAGACTTTTGCGCCCGGGTCTCTACTTCCGGACCATCTAATATCGCCCCAGGCTGCTGGGCTCCCAAAGTCTATCCTGTCGGATACATATGAAGATTCTTCAAGAAAACCCTTCGCATAGACCTCTATATCTGCAATTTCCCACACTACATCGTGTTCTGCCACCACAAACTGGATGAAGGTAGTCCTTATAGGCGCCACCTCTATCTCCAGGAACTGCTCCCTGTTGTCCTTAATCTCAAGCACGGAGAATATAGAATTGTCCACCTGATCCGGTCTATTGGCCGGTTGTATCCAATCTTCCCCTTCAACCCAGACACCTCTATGTCCGGGGAGAAGGTTGGTGATGTAGACGCGAAGCCTCTGCACAACGCCGTCCGGATTAAGGAGTCCTGATACTATCCTGATCCTGTCAATGAGAAATAGACCGCCGAGAGATATCTGGACCAAACCAAGCTCGGTATAATGATCGTGTTCGCACGTCTGCCCTCGTCTAGTATGGAAAACCTCCGCACAGCTATATGTGGGAGCATAGTACACTGTGCTCGTATCCCCGTCAAACACATCAACGTAGTCAACTGCTCCATACTCTCTACGTCCTCCTCTTTCTTCAGCTGTTGGAGCTATATTCTCCTGAGGATCTAACTCAAAAGCCTTAATCGAATTGTCCTCCATATCCAGCTGAAAGGTCCCTCCTCCCTGTGAACTGTTCAAATCCGACCAGCTTTTCTGAATAAATTCTACACCCTCACTTTCCGCCTCAGAAGGAGGAGGGAGTGCCTGGCCGCCGAATCTGTAGATGATAAGTCCTGATGAATCCTGATATGTCAGCACAACCGCTAGCATTAGGACCCACAAGCATAACCCCAATCTGCTATTTCTCATTTTCAACCTCCTCCTAAGTACCGAATGACCGAAGGATCAGTACGCCACAGAGAGCAAGCGATCGGCAGAATCAGAATCCACATCTACTTCGACCCTGGAAAGATATATCCCGGGAGGAACTAAATTCCCGGATCGGTCGTCCCCCACGGCCCATCGTATCCAGACCAGCCCCTTAAAAATATCCGACACCATTTCCCGTCATGCCTGTGAACAAGTCTATTACCAAATAATATAGACTGTAGCTACCTCTGCGCGACTGAGGGCGAAGCTCCTTCTCAGGGCGCCTAAAATCACGTTGATGATCGCAACGAAGATGAAGAAGACAAACAGGGCGGCAGGAGCGCTGAAATTATGGGCAACGCGCGTCCCCTTAGTGATCATACTGGAATAGGGAACAGCGATGCCTATAAATAGTGATAAGAGCGCTCCGATAAAAATGGACCTGAACGTAATACCTGAAGTTTTAGTTTCTACTGCGTCGGATGAAGTTCTTCTACATATCGTAGTTTCCAAATCCCCCCACTTTGAAATGGTAGATACGGATCCTCCTCCTTCCCTGACTGCTGTTTACTTAATAAGCTACGTCGACAGTTCCGGCTTTATCGTCGTTTCCTTTATCAGCCTCCATAGAAACTTGATATACGTAGACACCAGGAGGGACTATCTCCCCTGAATCGTCCCTCCCATCCCACTCCCGCTCGTGATGACCGATCGGATCATCCCCTGAATATACCTTCCGAAGAGAATTACCTGACAAATCTCGTATCTCAACTGTCACAAAGACCGAACCTGTAATCTCAAAGATATCATAAGATATGATGGAAACGTCGTTTATCCCATCTCCATTCGGTGTGAACGTCTCAGGCGACACGCTCACCTCAAGTACTGACTTATCTTCAACCGATGTTATCACAGATACGCTGTTCTCCTCAAACTCGGCCTTTGCATCTCCAGCGCTGACCCCCTGATGGACCTCCAACGTCCTGCTGCTGTCGAAGACACGAGCGTTGAAGGAAGAACCATATCTTAAAACCCTAGCATCGAATACCACCTCAATCAACGCCCCTGAATCCTCCCTCTCTATTCTTGGGAAACTGACCTCGAACCGATTCTCCTCTAAAGCCTCCCGCTCAAACGGAACATCAATATCGTCTATCCTCACCGAATTGACAGACATAATCGTAGAAGATGTGCTCATCTCCAAACTGTCGAATCCTCTATCGTCCCCCTCTATGGTCGGCTTCACAGCGTAGGTGAAACGTGATACCTTCCCCACTTTCACCAGGACAGGAGAAATCTCACCCACCAACTTGGAGGCCGAAGGAGGGACAGAGGCGCGAAACTCCAGAAAGTCGACGCTTCCTCCCGACTCTCCCTGTGGAAAGAAGTCGACCTTAAACTGAACGAAGCGACGGGGACTCAAAGAGACAACGGATGTGCCTAAACTGTCGGCAAAATCGTAAGGTTGAGACCAGAACGTCCAGTTGTCCCTGTCATCGGTCGTTCCTGCCTTCTCGCTGAACTTGAGCCTGTTATATCGAGACCTGGTCACTTCCTTCTTCTCACCCCCGCGCCCTGTGTTCTCCCAGTAGACACTGGGATCGTCGTCCGCTCCGCTCCTTGTCTGTATAAAGACTTTTGCGCCCGGGTCTCTACTTCCGGACCATCTAATATCGCCCCAGGCTGCTGGGCTCCCAAAGTCTATCCTGTCGGATACATATGAAGATTCTTCAAGAAAACCCTTCGCATAGACCTCTACTTCTGCAATTTCCCACTCTACATCGTGTTCAGCCACCGTCAACTGGATGAAGGTAGTCCTTATAGGGGCCGGCTCTATCTCCAGGTACTGCTTCCTGTTGTCCTTAACCTCAAGCACGGACCATATAGAATTGTCAATGTGATCCGAACCATAGCTCCCCTCACTCGGTTGTATCCAATCTTCCATTTCATGATAGACACCTCTATGTCCGACGAGAAGGTTGGTAGTGTAGACGCGAACCCTCTGCACAACTTTGTCCGGATCAAGGAGTCCTGATACTATCCTGATCCTGTCAATGAGAAATAGACCGTTGAGAGATATCTGGATTAGACCTTCCGTGTCATACGGAGGTAAGATGCAGAGCTGCCGGGTTTTAAGGGCTTTCTCCGCACAGAGGTATCTGGGAAGAGTGTGCACTGTGGTCAAATCCCCGTCAAACACATCAACGTAGTCAACTGCTCCATACTCTCTACGTCCTCCTCTTTCTTCAATCGTTGGGGCTATATTCTCCTGAGGATCTAACTCAAAAGCCTTAATCGAATTGTCCTCCATATCCAGCTGAAAGGTCCCTCCTCCCTGTGAACTGTTCAAATCCGACCAGCTTTTCTGAATAAATTCTACACCCTCACTTTCCGCCTCAGAAGGAGGAGGGAGTGCCTGGCCGCCGAATCTGTAGATGATAAGTCCTGATGAATCCTTATATGTCAGCACAACCGCCAGGATAAGGACCCACAAGCATAACCCCAATCTAACATTTCTCATTTTCAACCTCCTCCTTAATACCGCGTGACAGAACAATCAATAGGCCACAGAGACCAACCGATCGGCAGAAGTATCCTCTGCAGAACCGGAATCGACATCTACTTCGACCCTGGAAAGATATATCCCGGGAGGAACTAAATTCCCCGATCGGTCATCCCCAGACCACACAATTGAATAGGCCCCCCTCGGATCAGATCTGTGCTCTGACAACACCTTGACTACAACACCGCCGAGATCGTATATCGTAACTTTCACTTCCTTAGCTGTTATTACGCCTGTAACGCTGAAGCTAAACGTCATCTCATCGTTTACCCCATCTCCGTTGGGAGTAATCGTCTCAGGATCAATAATCAAATCTTGTATAATCTCATTTTCCCCCATCGCAAGGACAATTGTCCTCTGGCTGTTTACCAAATCCGTAGCATCTCCCGCATCTACCCTCTGCCAAAAACCGGGGGAGTTAGAGCTTTGCCCCGATGCCTTGAGCGATTCGCTGTTTGAAAAGACCCTCGAACGGAACTGAACCTCAACAAGGTCCACTCCTCTCCTGACAGGATCAGGCAGGCGAAACCAGAGTGTGTCGGGCTGTGAATCGATCGTTGTCAACTCTGAGGGTGAAAAACCTCTAATCTCACCATTTTGAAAATCCTCATCGCTGCCTGTACGCACCCGGAGGAGTTCCATCTGGCTTCCGGCGATGGCTTCTATCATAATCTCATCAAATCTCTGTACTGCCGTGCTAAAAGAAGGACGAATGAAAAATGAGAAATCCTCAGGTCTGCCTAACGTCACGATCCTGTTGGGCCACACCTCCCCGATCATCCTGTCCGCGATCGGATCGGACATACTCACCTCGATGGAGCGCAAAGATGCGGCAACATCGGGACTATCCGACAGAATCCTTGCCCTTATAAGCATAAACTCTCTCGGACTCGGAGACTTTATGTCCTCACCTTGAAAACGGTAGGGAGCGCTCCAGGTGCTCCAATCTCCGCCCGGCTTAAATATGCTCGTTATTTCACCCCGCCTCACTTTGGGGAGTTTGTTGTATCTCTTCTCTGTAATAACGTTTCCCTTTTTGTCGTGAAATACCTTCTCCTCCTCCAATTCGTTGCCCGTCCTCGTCTGCAACCTGACGTTAGTTCCAGGGGGGGTGTCCGCCTCCCATTCTATGGAGATGAGATTCTTCCTGCTACCCAACTTTATAAGGTCCGAAGTCATCACCACCTCAGGAACGTATCCTTCACCGTAAAGCATCACCTCTGTCCAGGATATGTAACCGACCCCGTGGTACGGTGTTCTGATAAATCTGACTTTAGCGGGATCCATCCTGACCTCGGCGTATATTGCTTTCTCTCTAGTGCTTCCCACCCTCATCCACTTGATGGTGCCGTCGGGCGCCCTTGTCCCGTCAGATATGTCCACAAAGATGTCATGTATGGCATGGTCTCCGTCGAGTATAAACTGGATTGTGTCGATCCAAAAGAGCGCCCCCAAATCCTCAAGGAAAATATAGGTGTTACCCTCCCCACTTATCGTTCCGTTAACCCCCGTTCCATAATCGCCGTCTGAAACATTGGAGCCGGCATCCCTAACGCCGGCCTTGGTCTCAACAGTCAACTTCCCCCCGCGATCTGTTATGCCGAGGTTGATATTATCCCCGGGGGCCCAGACCTCGATTTCGGCTAATCTGGGTATCTCCCTCCTGTAGTACCTTATGGGTCCCTGCCGGTCGGGATGGATCTCCTCGTATTCTTCTTCCGAGATCAGGGTCTCCCTGCCAGTTATGCTCTTTCTAAAGTACTCCACAGCCCCTTTCTTATCGTCCGGCAGGACATCGTAATCATCTTTTGAAACCTCCTGTGCCTTGTCAAAATCGCTGTCTGTAGCGATTATCTGAACATACTCAACAGGGTCTCCTGCAAAAACGTCATCTGTAGGTTCCGTTGAGGGAGGGACAAACTCAAAGACCCTCTGAGTCTTGTTGGGTTTGATAGTCCTGCCGATCTCCCAGAAATTCGGCACATCGGTTAACGGAATCAGATATACCCTGTCCGAATGGGTTGAAGGGCCGTGTCTCCAGACTAAAACCTTAAACTGCAAAAAGGGATCCCCCTCGCCTTCCTCGGCAAAGCGCAGCACTATCTTTGAAGCGGTAACTACCCGTCCTAAACTTAAAGTAACCCACCAATCCTCAAAGGGGCTGTTCCTATTGGGACCCCAGGTTGTGCTCATATCTCCATCTATCAAATTGCCCGCATCCTGCTGGTTCGAACCGGCAGTTACCCTCCCTTCATCAGTAATGGAGAACCTCTCTGCATCCAGAGCAGCGTTGATGTTCCTATGTATAAAGCAGGGACTTACTGAGCCATCCTGCGAAATATCTGTGATGCCTCCCGCAATATCCCACGCCTCCCAGTGGGACCTTCGGTTGATTAGGATCCTGTTGCCGATGATTCTATGCCCTTTTTGAGCCTCGACACGAAAAGGGAAAAACAAAATTACCGAAACTGCCACAAGAACCGCTGCGTAAGTCCCCCAAGTCCCCCAAGTCCAATGTATGATTCTAAGACCTTTCATACACAACCCGTGTGTGGAAACCGCCTCCTTTAGTCAGCGGAAGAAACTCCCTGCCTCCTTTCTACCTTCAGACTTCCTATGTGGACTTTTCAAAATAAATACCGCGTGACAGAACAATCAATAGGCCACAGAGACCAACCGATCGGCAGAAGTATCCTCTGCAGAACCGGAATCGACATCTACTTCGACCCTGGAAAGATATATCCCGGGAGGAACTAAATTCCCCGATCGGTCATCCCCAGACCACACAATTGAATAGGCCCCCCTCGGATCAGATCTGTGCTCTGACAACACCTTGACTACAACACCGCCGAGATCGTATATCGTAACTTTCACTTCCTTAGCTGTTATTACGCCTGTAACGCTGAAGCTAAACGTCATCTCATCGTTTACCCCATCTCCGTTGGGAGTAATCGTCTCAGGATCAATAATCAAATCTTGTATAATCTCATTTTCCCCCATCGCAAGGACAATTGTCCTCTGGCTGTTTACCAAATCCGTAGCATCTCCCGCATCTACCCTCTGCCAAAAACCGGGGGAGTTAGAGCTTTGCCCCGATGCCTTGAGCGATTCGCTGTTTGAAAAGACCCTCGAACGGAACTGAACCTCAACAAGGTCCACTCCTCTCCTGACAGGATCAGGCAGGCGAAACCAGAGTGTGTCGGGCTGTGAATCGATCGTTGTCAACTCTGAGGGTGAAAAACCTCTAATCTCACCATTTTGAAAATCCTCATCGCTGCCTGTACGCACCCGGAGGAGTTCCATCTGGCTTCCGGCGATGGCTTCTATCATAATCTCATCAAATCTCTGTACTGCCGTGCTAAAAGAAGGACGAATGAAAAATGAGAAATCCTCAGGTCTGCCTAACGTCACGATCCTGTTGGGCCACACCTCCCCGATCATCCTGTCCGCGATCGGATCGGACATACTCACCTCGATGGAGCGCAAAGATGCGGCAACATCGGGACTATCCGACAGAATCCTTGCCCTTATAAGCATAAACTCTCTCGGACTCGGAGACTTTATGTCCTCACCTTGAAAACGGTAGGGAGCGCTCCAGGTGCTCCAATCTCCGCCCGGCTTAAATATGCTCGTTATTTCACCCCGCCTCACTTTGGGGAGTTTGTTGTATCTCTTCTCTGTAATAACGTTTCCCTTTTTGTCGTGAAATACCTTCTCCTCCTCCAATTCGTTGCCCGTCCTCGTCTGCAACCTGACGTTAGTTCCAGGGGGGGTGTCCGCCTCCCATTCTATGGAGATGAGATTCTTCCTGCCGCCCAACTTTATAAGGTCCGAAGTCATCACCACCTCAGGAACGTATCCTTCACCGTAAAGCATCACGTCTGTCCAGGATATGTAAGCCAGCCCCCCGACATGACGTTCATGCTCGTACGGTACCCTGATATATCTGGCTTTAGCAGGTTCAAACCTCATCTCGGCGTATGCTGATTTCTGTGTACTTTCTCCCACCCTCGTCCACTTGATGGTGCCGTCGGGCGCCCTCGTCCCGTCAGATATATCCAGAAAGATCTTATCTATGCTGGATGATCCGTCGTTTAGAACCTGCATTGTCTCGATCCAAAAGAGCGCCCCCAAATCCTCAAGGAAAGTATAGGTGTAAAACGAACTTATCGTCCCGTTAAGCGACGTTCCATAATCGCCGTCTGTAACAGCGGAGCCGGCATCCCTAACGCCGCCCTTGATCTCAATAGTCAACTTCCCGCCGCGATCTGTTATGCCGAGGTTGATATTATCTCCGGGGGTCCAGACCTCGATTTCGGCTAATCTGGGTATCTCCCTCCTGTAGTACCTTATGGGCCCCTGCCGGCTGGGATGGATCGCCTCGTATTCTTCTTCCGAGATCAGGGTCTCCCTGCCAGATATGCTCCTTCTAAAGTATTCCACAGCCCCTTTCTTATCGTCCGGCAGGACATCGTAATCCTCTTTCGATACCTCCTGTGCCTTGTCAAAATCGCTGTCTGTAGCGATTATCTGAACATACTCAATAGGATCTCCTGTAAAAACGTCATCTGTAGATTGCGTTGATGGAGGGACAAACTCAAAGACCCTCTGAGTCTTGTTGGGTTTGATACTCCTGCCGATCTCCCAGAATTTCGGCGTATTGGTTAGCGGAAGCAGATAGCTTTGATAAAACGGGTGGTAGTCAGCTTTGACCGTTGCAGGGGGGTGTCTCCAGACTAAAACCTTAAACTGCAAAAAGGGATCCCCCTCGCCTTCCTCGGCAAAGCGCAACACTATCTTTGAAGCGACAACTAACCGTCCTAAACTTAAAGTCACCCACCAATCCTCAAAGGGGCTGTTCCTCTCGGGACCCCAGGTTGTGCTCATATCTCCATCCATCAAATTACGCGCATCCTGCTGGTTCGAACCGGCAGTTATGCCCCCTTCATCAGTTAAGGAGAACTCCTCTGCATCCAAGGCGGCGTTGATGTTTCTATGTATAAAGGTGGGACTTACCGAGCCATCCTGCGAAATATCTGTGTTGCCTCCTTCAATATCCCACACCTCCCATTGAGATCTCTGGTTGATTAGAATCCTGTTGCCGATGATTCTATGCCCTTTTTGAGCCTCGACATAAAAAGGGAAAAACAAAATTACTGAGACTGCGACACGAACCACTGCGCAAGTCACCCAAGTCCCCCAAATCCCCCAAATCCGTATGATTCTAAGACCTTTCATAAGAATCCGGGCGTCAAAACCGTCTCCTATAGTCAGCGGAAGAAACGCCCTGCCTCCTTTCTACCATTAGAGTTTTTGTATGCGGGCTTTTCAAGATTTTTATAAATTTAATATAACCGTCAAAAGTGAATCTTACCTGCTATTTTGAAAGTAGCTTAGTTTTGGTTCTCTCGGCTGCTGCACTCCGACTTAACTACTGAGACTCTTGAGCCTTGATACCGTTCCAGTCAATGTGCAAGATTCGGCGCGGCGGTCGCTCGTTAGAAAAAGTAGGGGGGGATAAGAATTATCCCCCCCAGGGTGCCGCGTCGAGATTAATGCTTCACTACTCCAATAGGTACGAAGCCTTGATCCTGCCCCATGTGTCGGACTCTACCGCACTATCCATATCCATACCCACGGGAGCACTAGGCGCTTCCAACAGCACAAAGTCGCCGTGGAGACTGGCGTTGCGCCAGGTATTGTGGAGGCCCGGGAAGTCATAGGACCCCTCGTAGCCCGAGAGCTTATCATCGTAGTCCTTCATGACGAACCCGACGTGTATGATTCTGTCTGGCTCAAGATCTACAATTGTGCTGGCCGAAGCGCCAGAGTAGCTCAGGATCTCAAAGGGAGTCACCTTATACTCATAGGTGACTTCGCCAGCTCCTCCCACTTCGCCCCTGAAGCTCCATCCGGTCTCAAGATAGTCAGGCGAAACGTCCTGCGTTCCGTCTGTCAGCCAACTGATCGCCTTGCCGTTATCCAGGAAGTACATAAAGCTGTAAAAGCCGTCTCTGGGCGGCACAAGCATTGTGTAAAGCTGGCCGGTCGTGTAGAACAACTGCTCCTGTTCTTCTCGGGTAACGTCTTCATCTAGCCACGCGTCGTCGAACAGATTTCCGCCGCTGTGGTCGGCATCCAGGATGAAGTTAATGTCGTCGTCTCCGTTGAAGCCTGAGGACACTCCACGGTAGGTGCCCCCCGATAGAATGTCATCCACTACGTCCACCATCATGTAGACGCGGTTGAGCTCATCGTTCCACCCTATAATGCCCTGGATGTTATAATCGGCAAGATCAAACCCTGGATTCCTTACGGCCTCCCAGAATTCACCCTCTACTTGATTTAGCGAAAGGTCGAGGATATCAGGGATTGCATCCCAGTCTGAACGGTCGCCATCTATATCAGGCACGTCTGAAAGATGGAACCCATAAGCGAAAAACTCCACTCCCGGCGGCTCATGCGCTGAGACGAAAGCGGCCACGGCGAATACCAAGCTGAGCGCCAGGGAGCTTCTGATTAATGTCTTCATTACTGCTACCTCCTAATGTTTACATGTTTACTGCACATCTCCGGCTCCAAACGAGCGGGAGAAAGCAGTTCTAAAACTCCTCTTCACCTTTCCTTCATCTATCTAACCCAAGTCCACCTCCTTTCCATTTCTCGGGCATACTGCAGCCTCCCAAATTACGTTCGGAAAGCCGACGCGGCACCTATATGTAAGTTTAGGCTAAGTGTACAGCTCATATGACAGAGGTTATATCGTAAGGTTTCATATTCAATCGCCTACATAATACATAAAGTTCTGTCAAATGTCAAGACTTTTTTTGGGCAAAACGTAAAAAATATTTGCACCTTGCAAAAGGGAAAAAAAGATTAGGATCTATCCAGGGCTATTCAGTTTTCCATTTCGATGTCAAAGAGGACTAAAACCGATCAGGGCTGGGTACAGGCAGCAGTAATGTTGGTCTGACCCGCAGGGTGCATCAAACCTATTACTATGTTGCAAAAGGTAACCATCACTTGTGGACTTATCCGAGTGTGCGCTACTCGGTTTTGAAGGCTACCTTAAGGTTATCTTCTAGGATATTCACCTGTGATGCGTATCTATTTCGCAGTTCTTTCAGAAACTGCTCAAATATCTCCGCCTCCCTCACTTTCTTTATATGCTTTCTAACAAGCCTCTTGGCATCTGAAAAGGGCCGTCTCTCGTGCTTTCTGGATAGCACCTTGAATATAGAATAGCCATCTTTTACCTTAACAGGACCTTTGAGCACCTCTATCTGGGCTTCCTGTGCAGCTTCCACTAATGCGCCGTATTTATAGCGGCCGATGGGATCGGGATGAAAAAGTAATCTTCCTTCTTCATCTCGTTCTTTCATAGGCCGTATAGAATGAATCCCTGCAAGTTCGCCCAATAGGGCGCCCTCTCGGATCTGCTCCTTAAGGCGCAGAGCCTCTGCCTCTGTCTCTACAAGTATCTCCTGTACATGTATGTCCTCAGGGAGCATATAATTATCCGGATTGCTGTCGTACTCCCGTCGTATCTCTTCCTCAGTTATGTTTACCTTCCCTTCCAGCGCTTTTTTCCTGAGTCCCCATATTAAAAACTTCCTTCTTTTTTTCTCAAGCCATTTTGCTATATCTTCCTCCTTATCTATTCCACCGCGAATAGCCGCTTCCATAATCATTATGTAGGGAATTACGGCACGCTCTGCAAAGGAGACCGCCTGTCGGCTATCTGTAAAATTAGTGGGGCCACCTTTACTTTTTAGATCGCTGATCACGTAGATAAAGTCTCCTGCAGTTATCTTTCCCCTGTCGTATCTGTAAACGACGATATTCCGCTCATCCTCCGTTTCAAAAGATGCACCGTTGCGCAAGCTGTCAACAAAGGCGTTCAAACCACCCTGATCCAGTTCGAGGCGATATTTATTCTTGAGCTTGTCTACTAAGGTGGCTCTTTCGAGACTAAACTTCTTTACATAGAGTGATCTGGAAATCTTTGCTCTCAGCTCCGGGCCAAGGGCCATTGTAGTATCAGCAACAACCTTGAAGATCGAATATCGGCTGCCGATCTTTATGGGCTCTGATACTTCGCCCACCTTGAGAGAATATAGCCTGTCCTGAATCAGGGTTATACTTTCTTTGACGCTGTACCTTTCTGTATCGTCCCCTCTGGGAGCAGTCTCTTTATTTGTAGACCACTTTCTGGCAACCTCCTCAAAGCTTTTCCCCTTTTTGATCTCCTCAAAAGCGAGCTTTACTTTGTCCTCACTGTCAACCGTTATATCGCTGAACCTGATCCCCCTGGAGAATCCATGCTTTTCAAAGAACTCCTGTATCTCCTCTTCTTTTACATCTATCTTTATCTCCCTTCGTTGAAAGATACCTACGAGCTTTTCCTTCTTGACCTTATTCATCTTCCTTAGAAAGGTGAGGCTCTTATCGATGCCCACCTTTGGGGACTCCATCGTCAAGAGCTCCATATCAATCATAGTTTGCAGATGATTCCTTTCTCCCTCCATTCCTGTTTTTTTGCTATGGAAATATTCGGGGAGTTTATCATAAAATTCCTGAAACTGCTTTAAAGTTATCGTCTTATCTCCAACCTGGGCGACTACTAAATCCCCCTTTTGCTTCGCGCAACTCATACAGATAACCAAAAAGGCGATCGGGAACACACGAATTCTTGTAGCTTTTTTTACACCAGCAGCGATATTGTTCACCTTATTAAAGATCTCCTTTTTCCTGGTAAATTACCAGAGCGCACACACGCATGTGCCCCTACAACTCATCTGCTGACAGCGTTCTTGTTTGCGACAACGTCCATCTCCTTATAAAGAACCGCTAATTTGAGACGGACATCGTACTATTATCGCTCTTATCCTATAACCTTACAAGTGCTCTTTAGGGATTCACCTATTCTTGAACACCAGCGTACATTGTCACAAAGACGAAACTATCGGTCTGTGATTTTCTGTCCTCTTCAAATCTTTCAAGGGATTTTCTGTCAACTCTAATACCGAGCTGGGTGATCAGCCGGTAGCCTAGATAGTCCCCGATATTGGTCAACTGCGCCGCCAATACAGTATCGAAGAAATCTCCCGTGGGCTCACCTACCTCGAAATTACCTTTAATAACATTCCCTTCATCATCCACGACTTTTAACGTCTCATCGAGGAGCATATCCTGGGAAAAGAGCTGTTCGAGTCCTATTTCGATGTTAGTTTTCCTGAGGGCCGGAAACTCGAAAACCAGGGAGAATATGCCCGACCATTCGTCTCGCTCTGCCCTATCGAGGGAGTAAGGAGTGTTATCCTTTAAAAGTGCGCTTTTGAACTTCGGACGGATCCTCACGTTACCGATCTTATGGACATAATCGACCTTGTTGACGATGCCCAAAAGTCGTGTGTTCTCCTTGAACCCCGTGATGCTTTCGTCTTGGCGCTGGTCTAATATGTCGTATTTGAACTTGTTGACAAGGTTTATTCCCCAGTCGGTCGAACGGTCAAAGCCGAACCAAGCCGTATTTATCCAGGTATCCTGAGCCGACAGCGGGTCAGGTACGAATTGATTCACCCCGACCGATCCAGCGGGCTGTATCCACTGGAAGAGATCGTCTTGGATGTTGTCTTTGACCTTCTTGACCATATCGAAAAACCGTAATCTACCGATCTTTGCGTATTCCCTTTCGAATGTGAAAAACGCGTACGTGGTCAGGTTTTTTCTGTCGTCAGATATGAGAAATTCGCGCTCCTGTCCCACCGTCAGACTCATCTCTGGCGTTATGTGGCTTCCAAGGTAGACGTTGTATCCCTTTCGATCCTTTTTGTAGGGATAGTCGGGTTCGTTGTCGTTTTCAAATCTGTCTATCCATCCGTTATTATTCAGGTCCATCCCAAAGAGGAATTCAGGGCGGTCTACGCCGTATCTCAGGAACGGCTCATCGTAGTCGGGAATCGTATTTTCCCGGAATGGGGTGCTGTTTTGATTGAAGTCGGATATAAAGTCGTTGTTTTCGTCCCATCCGGGGAAGACCGCGTCATCAGCAGCCCCATCGAAAGTACTTCCTTCAGTCCCTCTTTCAGACGAGGTCCTGTAGTCCTGGAACCTTCTTTCTTGGTCGGGCTTCTGGTCCTGGTCATCGTTGTCGTCCACAAAGTCGTAGATGCTCCTGGTTTCGTCCTCGTAGTCTATTCTGCCAAACTGATCCACCATGAAGGGGCTCGTGTTATAGCTGTCATCCATATAGAAGCCCTCTGCGAAGAAGTGCCACGGATAGGAGATCTTCGACAGGTTCATCATCCACGCTTCGGATGCCTCATCGCCGACGATGCCTGAGGAGGCATCGTGCGTCTCCAGACGGAGGTTGGGATATTGCCTGAAACGGTGGTTTATGTCGAACTCGGTGTAGAGATTAAATCCCATAAGGTCCTTTACTTCCAGGGTGAAGCCATAGACCTGGTTGGCTGTGGGAAGACCGTAGTCGAAGCCGACCTCCTTCTTGTTTGAGGCGTCCTTTACGTTTCCCTTGGCCTGCGTGACCAGAACGAAGATCGGCTGTCCCTCCCTATTTGTCTGTCTGTCTGATGTCATCTCAACTTTGTAGTCATTTGCCAGAGTGAATCTGAATCTGACCTTTTCGATGCTGTTTACGACGTCTATATCGCCTACTATTTCCACCAAATCGGACAGGTCGTACCTGAGTGTTATCGTTTCGGTTCCATCTGCCACTATAGCTCCTTCTTTCAGGATGCCGCCTTCCATGTTGGGCCTGAAGCCTACAGCGTTTCCAGATAGAACTGTGTCCCTCTCTCCGATCTTGGTCGTTATCTCCACGTCGTCTGAAAGGAGGACGGCACCTCCTGTGTTGTCCGCTGGAGAGGCGTCGCTCAGCCGGATGGTTATGGTGTTGATCTTGTCCTGCAACTGGCCTGTGGTAAGGGCCCCCTTATACGGATTTCCCGTAAAGCTTTCCAGGTTGCCTCTCCCGGTGTGGGCATTAACGATTGTGCCTCCCACCGTCACGAAATCCCCGATATTGACCTTTGCCCTGCCCCCTATCAGATTGGTGTAGTCATTGGTGACGGAGCTAACCGCGCCTGCTATTGGGATGCCCGGAGCGCTGATTCTGGACAGCAGGACGGTCGCCGAGTAATTATCTGACATAAAATCGGCCTGAGCGCCGTTGAAGGTGGACTTTCTAAACGTCATCGGCGTTAGGGTCGTACGTATCTCGTCCCCTACGGTGATAGAGTAGGAATATTGTCCCTTCTGGTCTGCGGCTATTACAAGTGAACTGAAGAAGCTGCCGTACTGTCCCGTTTTGAGGATACTGCTGCCCTCAGATGACCTGGGGCGCTCCTCCTTCCAATTATAGATCAGCCATCCCTTGGTTATGAAGTTACCGTAGAGGTCGTAAAAGTAGTCTCCCTCATTTATAGGATCATTATAACGTTTGTAGCGATCCCTGCCGTAGTTGGTGTAATCCCACGTCTGCCACTGATACTCCTGATATAGCTCCTGCGGAAGGTACCATTTTTTGACCACAGGGTCTATAGTGCCTAAAAGTGTCCCCGGCCCTTGAGGTCGAAAGGCCACCTTGTCTCCCTCTCTTTGTCCCAAGCGGCTTCCGTAGTCCTCCTGGGGAAGGGCGCTCTCCCAGGAGAGGGCAAGCAAAAGGAGAAAAATTATTGCACTCGGTAATATAGTGCGATTCTTTAACATCGATCTCCTCCTCTTTCTATCTCTGTGGTGTAGCCATAGTCTTAACACAAAAAGCCACAAAGCCCCATGTTCACTGCTGCACTCCAGCGTAGAAGATCATAAAAGTGGTGCTGCTCGTTTCCACCTCGTTTTTCTTTTCGATCTCCAAATCGGTCGCTTTGATCGTCTCGATGGATGTCCTTGAGAATTTGAAACCTGTCTGCAGGATAAGATTATATCCTAAATAATCTGTTAACGTTTCCCACTGTATCGCAAAGACGGACTCGGTAAAGTCGCCAGTGGGACCTAAAATCGCCTTTTCTAGCAGGTCGTCTTCATCTGCCCTCAATTCGGTAAAGTGCAGAAATTCCGCGCCCAGCTCTATTGACGTCTCCCTAAGCATAGGGAACTTCAAGATCAAGGAGGGCATCTTTGCCCACTCTCGCCTTCTGTCGTCACGTTCTAAAAATGGCGTCTGTCTCAAGAATTCGCTCTTGAATCTGGGCCGGATAACAAGATCGCCAATTCGGTAGGTATAATCCGCTTTGTTTATGAGCCCGAAGAAGGACGAATCGTCGTTTAAGGGGCTCCTGTCCACAGCCCTCGGATCGTCAGATCGCTGGGTGAAGCTCTCATATTTGATCTTGTTGATTATGTTCACATTAGGGATCCTGGTGTAGTCTAACCCGGTCCAGAACGTGTTTATCCAGGTGTCTTGAGCCGGTAAGATGTCCGCGACTATGCCCGGGGTCTCAGCCTGCAAGAATAGCTGTGGCCCGAAGCGGTTACCGGGGATGCTATCTTTGGTTCTCTTTAACATTTCGAAGATTCTGAGCCTCCCCAAGCGCGGGTAGTTCTTTTCTAATGTAAAGAGCCCGTAAGTGGTTATATTCTTCTTTTCGGACGATATGAGCTCTTCGCGAAGCTGACCCACGGAAAGCCTTACATCGGGGACTATATGCGCTCCGATGTAGGCGTTATATCCGCGGTGGTCCCTTTGATAGGGGAAATCGGGCTCAGCATCGTTTTCGAACCTGTCAATCGTGGTGTTGTTGTCCAGATCAATGCCAAAGAGGAACTCCGGACGGTCTACCCCGTATCTTAGGAACGGCTCCTCGTAGTCGGGTATGCGGTTGGTGACCGCTCTGTTGTCGTTTTGATTGAAGTCGGATATAAAGTCGTTGTTTTCATCCCAGCCGGGGAAGACGGACGGATCAGGGCCCCCGTGGTTGGCGCGGATCCAGTCGGGGGTCCTATCCTGGTCGTCGTTATCGTCCACAAACTCGTACAGAGAGTTTCCCGGGTTATCGTAGGTGATTCCCCCTTGTGAATTAACTATGAAAGGGCTGGTAGAATAGTCGGGATCCATAGTAAATGCCTCCCCAAGGAAGAACCACGGATAGGAGCGGTATGAGAGATTTACCATCCCCGCCTCCGATCTTGAGGAGGTGACCTCAAAGTTCTCTTCCTCGGTAAAGAGGGCAAAGTTGGGGTACTGTCTGAATCTGTGGTTGATGTCGAACTCCGCATAGAGGTCGAAGTCCTTAACATCCTTTACCTCCAGGGTGAAGCCGTATATTTGATTGGCCGTCGGCAGTCCGTAGTCGAAGACGACCCTCTGCCGGTTAGAGCTGTCCTTTATGTTGTCCTCTGCCCTCATAATATCTAAGAGTGCGGGGTTTGTTTCATCTATGATCTCTCCACTTAAGGGAGGAATCGGCGCTCTACTTCCTCCTGTCTGCCTGTTTGACCATACCTGGACTTTAAAGTCGTTGGCTAAGACCATGTCAAATGTCACCTTTACTATCTCAGTCGGACTCGGTCCGGTATATGACGGGTCTGTGAAATCGTAGTTGATCACTATCCTTTCTAATCCGTCCGCAGCCAAAAAGCCCTCCTCTGGAAAGCCGCCCAATATAATCGGCCATCTGGTAGGGTCATTTGTGAGATCTTCCAGCCTTAAAGTGTGGCGTCTTCCGGTTTGGAAATCTTGGCGGACTATGGTTATATCGTGATCAAAGAGGGCCGACCCTCCCACGCCGTCTTCGGGAGAATCGTCGCTCAAGACAACAGCGATAGCCGTAATCCCCGGCTGGGCAGCCTGGTCTTCGCCGAGGGTGCCCTTAAAGCTGTTGCCGCTGAAGGCGTCCACGGTGCTCCGCGCGTTGTGAGCGTTGATAAAGGTCGCTCCGACTTTGACAAAATCTCCCACCTGAGCTGTCGCCCTGCCTCCGATCAAATTTGTACTATTAGTCCGCGTTCTTGGTGTCGTACCGCTTGAGCCGACTACAGGGCTGCTGATCCGTGAAAGTAAAACGGTAGCCTCATACCTATCCGACGCAAGGTCCAACTGTATCCCGTTGTAGCGGGGCTTTGAAAAGGTCAGAGGGGTTAAAGTAGTCCTGATCCGGTCGCCTACGGTTATAGAGTAGTAGTGGGACCCTTTCGAGTCGGAGGAGACCAGGACGCTGCTGAACCATGTATTGTACCTTGTATCCTTGAAAAGGGAACTTCCAAGGGGAGCTGGCGCCTCCTGCCTCCAGTCATAGATGAGCCAGCCCTTTGTCACATAGTTCCCATAGAGATCGTAAAAGTAGTCGCCCTCAAGTGCGATGTCCACGTAGCGCTCGTAGGGGTCCCTGGCATAATTGGAGTACTCCCACGATTTCCACTGGTACTCCTGGTAGAGCTCCTGAGGGACGTACCATTTTTTAACCACAGGATCTAGCGGTCCGAAGAGCACCCCTGGGCCTCTGGGTTCGAATGTGACTGCGCCGCCCCGTCTTTCTCCTGTACGGACACCGTACTGCTGAGCGTAGGCGCGATCGCTAAAAATCACAGCTAAAAGGAGAAAAATCACTAAGATCTTATAGTTTTTTAACATTAGGTTACCCCCCTTCCAAAGTGGTAGACGGTAGGTAGTAGACAGATCGTCTTTGCCCCTTCCTATCTACTAATATACTATCGCTACAGTTCCGCTTGCTCCTTCGTTATCTGCGTCGGCATCTATCTCTACCCTGAAGATATATATCCCCGGCGGCAGTAGATTCCCATCTTTATCTCTCCCATCCCATCTCAATTGTTCACGATTCAGACTGGAGTAACTTCCGCTCGCGTCACTACCTGAGTATAACTCTTTGAGGAGCCTCCCCGAAAGGTCGTAGACACCTACCGTAACCTTCCCCTTGCTAGTTAAGCTTGTAATATCGTAGTTTACGTCTGTAAAGTCGTTGATACCATCCCCGTTTGGCGTGAAAGGATTCGGAACTGCCTGGACGTTAATCAGAAGATCATCTTCTATCGCGACCTGCACCACAAGGTTTGCCTGGTTCCTCAGAAGGGCTACATCAAGTTCTTCCTTGCTCAGGTCGACCACGTTTGCCCCTATCACCTCCTGAGGGAGTTCGAGGTCTCCAGTGAGGCTGTTTAACGCCTTGCCTGTGAACGCCGTCCCGATTCTCAGCACGACGCCCTTGAAGGTCACATTTACGGTTGTCATCTCCCGTGTCTCTACATTGCTGTTTTCAACCTTGGGGAAGCTGATCCTGAAGCGATCTTCCTCCACAAAGTCTATGCTAAAATTTCCACGCCTTACGGGCAAATTGATAAGGTCTGCATCGGAAAATTCCTCAGAGACCCTTGTTCTATCCGGAAAGGTCATCTCTATCTTGTCAATAGATGTCACCCTGACAGGGGTCGTGATCTCAAAGGAGTTGAACCCTTTGTCAAATCCCGGCCGTATATTGGGCAAGATCCAATATGAAAACTCTGTGATTTCACCTAAATCTACCTGTCGGGGGGATATTTCAGCTAATATCTCCTCTGCCAGGGGCGGGCTGGAAAAGTCAAAGGATAGTGTGCCGATGCCCCTTGACGCAAAGAGTTCGTCGTTTGAAAAGTCTATCTTAACCTGGAAGAACCGACGTGACCCCGGAGAGAGAATCCTGACGCCCCCTTCCCCTGCTGCCACCTCCACCGATGTCACTATCCCAGCGGAAGAATAGGGCGGCGTCCAAAGACTCCAGTTTTCTATGTCGTCCCTTACCGAACCCTTCTTGGTTGATGGTAGGCTCTTGTGGTCAGACCGGGCAAGTGATATACTGTTCCTCTCCTCCGGAGTCAATCCGCTGAACGTAAGCATAGCCTCCCTCACACTCAGATCGGGGCTGTCGAGCTCTGCTACTATCTCCCTTTCCCTTGAACCCTCGAGGTCTCCTTCCCTTTTCCACGGCACTTCTGCAAGGTCGTCTCTGATTCGATTGAACACCACAGGGGTGTCGTCTATTCCGCTCCTTGTCCTTATCGCAGCGCCGGAGAAGACAGCATCGCCTATTATATCCTCCTCCCAGCGTATGTTGCCCCAGAGGGCTAACCCCTCCCCTAAATCGAATATGTCAGATTGATACTCCGCAACAGGCACGAACCCCACTCCGAAGACCTGGAACTCCGATATTTCAAAACCGACGGTCGTCTGCGACCTGATCCTGATAAAGCGAATATACTGAGGGACTATCGACAGATCCACCACAGCTTGATCGTTTTGCTGCTCAAGCAGGAAGCTCGTAAATGTCGGTCTGCCACCGCTCTGGGTTTCTTCGCTGCCATCGTTGAAAAAGATCTCATATGCTCTTATAAAATCGTCCTGAAACGGAAAGTCGGATGCAGCAAAGTCAGGATCGGCGTTTCTGGGGAAAAACTTCAGCCTACCCACACCGAACCGCGATCCTAAATCGAACGTCACTATTACCCCAAAAGTGAAGACCGTCTTTAGCTCAGTACTTTTCCTTTCAAAGGCGGTTTCGGCGTTGTTGTCTATCATTTGTATCAAATCGCCCTCGGTGGTGTCAAACAGGTTGTCTTCTATCGAACCTCCCCTGTCGATGAGCCCTAAGGCGATATTTTTCGTCGGTTCCGCTTTTTCGGGAAATACCCAGGCTATTCTGTCCTCGAAATTAAAATCAATGACTCCGCCCGGCGTGTTTCCGAGTTCAACTTCCTTGGGACCCACTATAAAGACGGGTGTGATGCCTCCGCCACCTTCTTCCCACGATTTTCCCTCATCTCCGCCGAGGATGATTATTTCCTTTGCTTGGACATCGCCGATTAACAAAGAAAGATAGATCAAACCAGCCAGAGGAAGTAGTAGCATTTCTCTTTTAATTCCCATCCAAATCGCCTCCTATAAGTCATCGACGCTATCAAATTCCAGCCAAACATTATTGTAACTTAGGGTTTAAAAGCCTTGTGAAAAACCCTTAGATTCAGAAAGTAGTATAAAACAAGCATTGATAAAGCAGCTCCGATGTATTATATTATGTTATTGATAATATTATACATGGAGGAAACAATGACCCCACAAAAGCAGGAACAGACAAATCCGATGTTTCACTATTTTCAGATGGAGGATTTAGTTCCCGAGGATCATATCCTTCGTCAGATTGATGAGGCAGTTGATTTTTCATTTGTACGAGACGTTGTATCAGATTGTTATTGCCCTGACAATGGCAGACCCGGTATTGATCCTGAATTAGTTGTTCGAATGATCCTTATTGGCTATCTGTATAATTTGAGTGAGAATCGGCTCTGTCAGGAAGTGGGGATGCATGCGGCATATCGGTTGTTTTGTCATCAGACATTTGATGATGCGGTTCCGGATAGGAGCACGATCAACAAGCTTCGCAATCACAAGTGGGCATCCAGTGGGTTGTTTGAACGGATAATGCGTCAGGTAGTCCAGTGTTGCATAGATGTCGGTCTTGTGAGCGGTAAACACCTTAGTGTCGACGGCACTCAGATACAAGCTGATGCTTCAGTGAAAAGTATTGAGCCGATAGAACCCCCTGTTTCTCTTGATGATTATCTCAAGGGAATCGGTTTTGAAGGTGATAAGACAAAGGGTAGGTCCGGGCATCCTCAGGATAAAGACTTTCATGGTGAAAAGTGGACGAACCAAACACACCGTTCGACTACAGACCCCGACGCGCGCTTATACAGCAAATCGAAGGGCAAAGGGGCTTTTCTCTCGTTTATGGGCCATGATCTGATCGACACAAAAAGCAGAGTAATCCTTGAGACTCAGGGCACGCAGGCGACAGGGACAGCAGAGCCCGAAAGTGCCCTTAAGATGGTAGATGACCTTGAAACATACACCATGCCCAAAGACATTCAGACACTTAGTGCCGATACCGGTTACGGTTCTGGTAATTTTATCGCTGATGTACTTGACCGGGGAATCATACCCCATATTCCTCTGCGAGCCGATGAGAAGATTGAACCGATTCCTACATGGAAAAACAAGACAAATTCAGCACATATTCAGGCCGAACGGGATAGAAAAGTGCGAGAGGCGAAAGCCAGAAATCATGCACGGTCTATCTCATTAACAGCTGACTACAAACTCTCCCAGAGACTCCGTAAACGCAGTGAACATATCTTTGCTGAAGCCAGGCAACAACACGGTATGGGACGAGCCCGTTATAGAGGACCAGCCTCACTGAATGAACAGTTGAATCTTGTTGCAACAGTACAGAATCTCAAGAGGCTTGTATCTTTCATAAGAAGGGGGAAAGCGTCTATGTGTGCCCTGTCTGTCAAAGACAGTGCATCCTGTTCTTCAAACAGCTCCTATTCCTTGCTGACCAGAACTCTGATAAGACTATTTTGCTTATTCCACAGCAAAACGATACGATATGCTACCCTTTGACCCATAATCGGCGCTTCAGACGCTGCCTGGGACATAACTATTTCACAAGGCCTTTAAGTTACAACAATGTTGTCCTCATGTCAAGTAAAACTTTGTATCTATGATTTCGAATAGGCTTTGTTCATAATTAAGTCACTGAATTAAGTCACTGAGTTTGTAGCTGAAGTCAAAGTCCCGATTTTTGCGTACAGCTTGGGCGCGAGGCAATAAATGCGATACGACTCAATCATCGTAACCCGTTGTTTTTTTGGGGTGGGGTAGTACTTGATTTGAACCAGTGAGCTTTCGGCGATTGACGAGGAATATCTGGGATGCAGGTGTGGACGGCTTCTATCTGTTCAACTACTTCAACGCCCTCAATTAGTAGAAGCCGCGGGTGCGGGGCGAGTTCGTCGAGCGGGATAGGTTTTTCCCTCCTAAACATTCGTTACGACCCAGACCACACCGACCGGGTTAGGTCAAGCACGCTCATGATGGGTGTTCAGGTATGCGTTTCCCTTCCGGTGTTCATGGAGGAGACGTCATCCCGCGCCGGTTCGGTCTTAGCTCTGGACATCACCGATAAGGTAGAGGTGGAAAGGGGGGAGGGATTCCTCGAACGGTGCATCCTCAGCTTGGGCTTCGAGAACCTTGGGGACGAGGGTGCGGCAGATGTCAGTTGAACTGGCAAGCGGTCCGTTTAGAGTCCCATCGCATATTCAGGGACGGTTGGGGCTATCAGGTCTTCGACAAAAAGGTGTATCACAATACGATATCGGCCGAGGCCGTGTCGGGCATTCGTTCAGTTGGAAATATCTGGCCCACCCTTGCAGAGGCACTAAATGTGCTAACCGTTCGCCTCATCAAGGGGGACGCACTCAACTTCAGACCGGTGGTGTTAAAGCAAGTGTGTTTAGAGATCTACGGAAGGTAGAGTCGGAGTTCGCGAAGTCGGCAGCCGGATTCTCGTCAATATGCTGCATCAGCCACGTTTTCAAAGACACTTCCTCGCCATCAACGTGCATGCTGTCTTCCCGGCCTGCATGCGCCGCTACCTCAAAGGCGCAGGCCTGCCAGATGCCCATCACCACACTCAGGACGCTTCGACTGCCGCATGGAAGTTCTCTTGCTTCACCGCAACAGCAATCTGAGAGGCGGCGCCCCTTCCTCCACTCTCTTGAAGAAAACCTGCTCGATGTAGCGCCTTAGCGAAGGCTCGGAATCCAGAAGTGGGAGGCGTTCCCTGACCAGGGGGACGACCGACGCGGCCTCCCCACCCAGGGCCGAGAGGAATCTGGCTGCATCCTGCCACTCCCCACTCCTCCCCGCGTAGCCCCTTGGCCGTGTATCATCTCCCACGAGCTCCCCCAGGGTCACGAGCTCCGACTCGCCCCCACGAATGCAGTAGAGGGCGTAGCAGGCGTCGGCCAGGAACCGGTTTTCCGGCGTTCGATACTTCTCAAGGACCGGAACGGCTTCAGAGGCCGCGGGCCCTATCGCCGCCAGCGTGCGGGCTATCAGATTTTCTTTGCCTTCGGATTCTTCGTACGCCTTCACGAGGGCGGGAACAGCACTCACAGCCCCCGGACCCATCCCCGATAGCACCTGTAAACCGAACGCCTTGTGGGTTCCTAACAGAGCCATCGCGTCAGGCAGCGCGGGTGCAGCGGCCTCGCCGCAGAGGAACAGCCCGAGTGCGGCCAACCTCACGACCGACTCGTCCCTGTCGCGCAGTGCCTGGCGAAGCGGTGCCACGAGCGCGCGAGCCGAGAGCGCCCCGTCATCCGGCAGGTAGCCTTTGACTTCTTCATTCCAGCTTGGCGGTCGCGCCATGTTGCTGAGGGTGAAGGTTGCGCCCAGACGCACGTAGGCATCGGCATGCGACAGAAGCGACGAAACTCTCGGCGCTGCTGAGTACGCATCCGGGCCGATTCCTTCAAGAGCTCGCAGAGCGGGAATGCGAACTTCCGGATCCTCAAGCGCCTCTGCCAGGGCATCCACGGCCGGGGCTGCCTCCGGCCCCATCTCAAAGAGCGCCCACGCAGCGCTTCGACGCTCGGAGGCCTGGGAGCTACGCAACCCCGCAATGCACTCCTTTACCGACCTGTTGCGGAAGGGGGCTGCCTCGTCCCGTACGTAGGTAACGGGGGCAGGCTGTACCGCGTCCGCCGGCACAGGACCCAGCCTATGGATATAGTCGGAAGCCCTGGCACGAATCTCCTCATATTCTTCGATCTCCAGAGGCTTGCCGGGCTCCGCATCGTGCGGATCAAAGCCAAGCAGGCGAGCGCGGAGAGACTCCAACCACGCCGCCGCCTCGATGGCGGTCACCTCGGCGGGCATCGCCTCCACGGCGTCCTCCACCATCTGAAGGTAGCAGAAATCGTCAACTCCCTCGCGACGCGCCTCCCAACCGGTGATAGGCAGGGGCTCGGTGCTTTCGGGTTCCCACCAGACGTGACCGTGATGTCCGTGCGAGTAAGCCCAGACGTAATTACCCCCGAGCCGGTGAGCCCAGGTGTATAGCCCAGCATAGTAACGCTGACGGAGCTGCTTGAAGCCTTCTCTCAGTATGCGAAACGAATACGTCCACACCTGCGCCCCGCGACGCGACGCCTCGGCCCTCATCTCTGGCGTTACTTCCCCCCCGAGGACGATCCACGCGTCGTGAACGTCGCCATACGCGTACGCCGCCTCGGAGCCCATAGCCGTCGTCAGGCGGATGGGCAGCGTGCGAAGGCGAGCGTAACTCTCACGCAGCCCGGGCGCCGGATAAGGCGGCTCATCCCAGCCGTAGATCAGAATCTCCGGCCACCCGTGCTCCCTGTGTTGTCTTTGCAGCCAGTCTGCTACTGCTTCCCGTTGCGCCTCGGAAAGATCATGTGCCGTGATATTGTGTTGGGCGATGACGCAGGGGATGTCCCGGTGGACGAGCCCCGCCTCAGCCGCCAGCGCGACGCGTTTCTCCAGCGGCACCGTGTCCGGATAGGCTCGAGGCGGCAACTCCGCGAAATCCCCAGCCATGTAGAAGTGCACCGAATTCTGGCTGTGCGCCGCCATGTCCCCGTAGAGCTCCAGCTCCAGTTGCTCGCTCACTGCCCAGCCGCCAAAGCGCTCCAGCAGCATGTCCTCCCGATAGTACATGCCGAAGGGGATTCGCGCCGGAGCCAGTTCGAAAGGCCTGACTTCAAGCTCCAGTTCCAGGATAGTAGCTGGCTTGTTCGTGGGCTGGATCCGTACCTGGCCCTTGTGCAACCCCTCGGACGTCTCGCGATCCGCACGAAACGTCAGCCAGAAATTGACGCTCCTTCCCCTGGGAAGATCCGCTACCACCTCACCTCGTTGCAGATATATTTCAGCGGGCACCCAGCTCAGCCACGACATGTCCGTTTCGATTAGCTTCTCTTTGACGCCAGGGTCGATGCGATGGTAAACGGTTACCTCGAGGTCCGATTCCACCTCGATCCGGACGTCCTTGACGCCGTCTGAGATCGCGTGCACGCCGAACTGAATGGACTCGTACTCATCCCTGGCTAAGGCGCATGAAATCTTCTTGGCAACGTCGCTGGGCGTGGGTACGTGCGAAGGCGGCAGGTTCTTCAGCGTGCTGAAACTAAAGACTACGTAGCCCTTGTCTCGATCCAGTTTCGTCCACTCCATGGGTGCACCTGAATTATCCTGCATGTTAGCTTCCTCCTCTCCGCTTACATTGAGAACCCTTAATCCAACAGCCAGCAATGTACAGGCAACCATGCTCCGTTTTCTCATGTTCCATCTCCTTCCAGAGAGTTGAGATCCGAGTTGTCCACATGCTGCGACCGGACAATTCTCTTTTCCAGATGAGAGCCCTTTATTCCAATGTCCACCCGATTATCGGGCATGTAGCCGTTTGCATCGTCATCTTGGCGGATGCTTCATGCAGGTGAGGGCAAACGTTGCGCCCAGACGCACGTAAGCATCGGGATGCGACAAAGCGACTAGACTCTCGGTGCCGCCGGGACCTCGACGCGCGCTTCGTCTTCGAGCGACGTCCCCAGCAACACACCCGCGATCAGTGTAGCCGCCGGAATTCCATGACTTCTCATCTCAGGTCTCCTACATCCGGCTGATCACCTTCAACTCACTGGAAACTGGATCTGTCGCCCATCGATCATCAGCCTGATTCCGCTGCCCTGTGGTGGACGAATACCGTGACTACACCATCCGGAACGAGTAGAGCTCGGCGTTCTTCATGAAGAAGCGGAGTTTGCGAAAGGGCTTCTGCTTCTTCCAAGGGAACACTGTGTCCCCGCCGAAGTCCGGACGAGCGACAGGAATCGTGCCGTCTCCCTCCCAGGTAACCCGGTGACACGTGCTGTCACCGGTGAAGACGTCGCAATCCTCTCGGCCGCGCCCCGGCAGTTGGTTGTCCCCGTGGTCGACTACCTCCACCTTGATGTAGCCGTCCTTGCGGCAACGAGCGTTGATGTCAAGCGCCTCCCCATCGGACAGTAACGGCCTCGTCACGAGAAGCCCTTCGCGCATCGGCCCGGCGTCGAACGAGACAAACCCGTCCTTCCGGAGGCGCGCCAGCCCGAGACCGAACCGAACCAGCCCGGGATCCTCGATCTCGGGGTGGTTCATTCCCTCACGCGGTCCCCACATCCAGTAGTCGTGATGGCAGAAGCATCCCCCGTAGTAGATGAGCAGTTCGTCGCCCACATCGATCGGCGGCGAGCAGATCGTCACCATCCCCTGGTCCCAGGCGTCCGGCTGGCCGAAGGTCAGCCAGGGCTGTCGTTTGTTGAGCCGCTGCCATCTCTTGCGGTCCCGGCTGAAAACGAGCTGCACGTCCATCTTGTTGGCGACCCTATGAAGGACATTCAGGAAACCCACGTACAGGTTTCCCAGCTCATACTGTGTCATTCCGTAGAACCCGTCATCGATATTGTCCTCCTCATCATCCGGCCGCAGCAGCAGGTACGGCTCGCCCCAGTGGAGCATGTCCGAGCTCTCGGACTGCCAGATACGCCGTCGGTTCTGCTTCGAGAAATCGTGCGGGTACCGCGGCCCGGGATTCGTCGTGCCCACCGGGTTCCGCGGATTCAGAGGGGGAGCACATTGTAACCAGTGACGGGTGACGACCACGAAGTTGCGGCTGAACCGGTCGTAGTGCAGAGTGCAGACATCTCCCAGCCTCGGGCCGAGGCTGCCGAACACCGGGAGGTCTTCCTCGACATCCCAGTGGATCCCATCCGGCGAGTGCGCCGCCCGCATCTCCCCCCAGTACGGGGGGTAGTGTGAGAAGAGGGCCCGGTATCGCTGCGAATCATCCATAGGATTGGGGTCCTCGATCACGTTGCACGAATGGACTTGCTCGAGCCCATTGCTCCCCCCCAAAACGATGTTCGTCCGGCGGCCGCCCTCCTCGACGACGTCCAGTTGCGGCTTCGTCCACTCCAGGCCGTCCTCACTTTCGGCGTAGCACTGCCGCGCCGCGATCAGCCACTTCGGGTGCTCATGGCTGTGGTCAATCAGATCCTCGTACCAGCACTTGAAGAGGCCGCTGCGGGAGTCCCTCCTCACCACGTGGTTGCTGCACGTAAAGTAAGGAACACGCTCCCACGGCCTGTCCTTCTTCAGGAGCGGGTTCCGCGATTCCTTGCGCGGCTCATGGAAGGTCTTGGTCAACTCCTGCGAAGCCTCCACGATCGCGTTATCCAGAAACAGCTGCGTGAAGTTCCCAATCCCAAGTACGACGCTGTCCAGGCAGCTCATGTGTCGTCCCTCCCGAGGTTCTCTCCTCGGACTCGTGAATCCCCACGAGCCCCAGTGTGGCCACCGACTCGGCGAGAATCAGCGGCTATCTTGCTGTATTGGTTAATGTCCGTGCGGATCGAAATCCCAACCGTGTTCACTCAACACGCTCAAGCCTTCCCGGTATTCGTTTCTTATCTGTTCCAGATCGGCGCCGCGGTATTCGAAGTCGAGCGTGACGTTCCCATTGTAGCCGGCTCGTTGGAGCGCTTCTCGAAAATGCGTGAAGTTAACGACGCCCTGGCCTGGCGTCATCTCAAGCTGTTGTTTGCCATCCTTGGTATCCGGGCCGGCGCTGTCACGCAGGTGCACGTGACGCAGACGGGGCCCAGCATTTGGGAAAACGCATCCAGGTCGTAGCCGATGATGCCCCAATGGCTGGAATCCACAGTCGCGCCCACCGCCGGGTGATCGATCCGGTCGAAGATTTCCGCCACGTGTTCGACCGTGTCAGTTATCTGAAAGAGGTGCGGCACCTCCAGATGCAAGCTGATGTCGAACTGCTGCGCAATGTCGGCGATGGCGCGGTATGTCTCGCACGCCGGGTGCATTTGTCGTGCCCACTTATCGCCAAATGCGCGGCGTGCCGTGGGCCACGTGACGACCGGCACGTCCAGTTCACGCGCTGTCTCGAGATACCATCGACCCTGCGCGATGCACTCGTCACGATCGCTCTTCTGCGTATAGTCGAACCATATCGCCTTGCCGCCGCGCAGCCAGCAGGGCGCCAGGTTCATGGAAAGCACCTGCATGTCATATCTCGCAGTGACGTCCGCGACTTCGCGCACGCTCGTCTGCTGGTAGACCAGATGCGTGCAAAACTCGCCCATCTGGCTCAGTTCGATACGCGAAAAGCCCAACCCGGCCAGGCAGCTCACCGCCGTTTCGAAGTCGAAGGCCGAAAACCCGAGCGTCGCGGCGCCGTCGATGTTCATAGAGACCTCCCTTCAATTAGCCCAAAATTCCGGACTCAGGACAGTCCGGCACGAAAATACACGCATGGTACGCTAGATTTCATGGCCAAAACTATAAGCCTGCTGGCCGAAGGTGGTAGAGACGTGCTTGAAAGTCACGTCTGAGTTTGACTTCAAAAGTCCGTTTTCTCGCATTCAAACGAGCCACCACCTCATCGGTGAAAAGATCAACCACCTCCAGACTGGCCTGCCCCGGTACCGTTACCTTAGCCCGCGCAGCTCCAGGTGAGTAGTCCGAGACAAGTAAGACAGTTTCGTCTCCCTGTTTCCTTGCCAGCAGATTCGCCGATTCAGTGTCAGCGGTGTATCCAGCCTGAATCCCGCCGTCCAGAATGATGTCCTCAACGGGAGAAAACATCTTGATCGCCTCGGACATATCCGCCAGATGACCGGTGGTCGCTCCCAGGAAGTATCCCCAGGCAATCACGCCCTGCGAGCCGCCCATGAGGGCTTCGAGCACCTGAGACCGGGCGTCGCCCGGCGGGCTCCACTGGTACCCGGGGCAAATCGCGATCACGAGCTTCTTACCCGTCAGCGGTGCAAGCCGGGCGACTGTCTTGCGCACGCCGTAGGCGTCCTCATAGACCATGTTCGCGACGTAGTCCAGCACGGTCGCTAGTGATTCGTTGCAGTGCAGGCCGTGGAGCGGCCCGCCCCCGATGTAGGCCCCGAGCATCGTCCGCTCCGTCGTCTTCACGCCGTTCTCTTCGACGGCCTTGTGGAATGCATCCCGCATGATCCCGTACGCTTCGGCCACCAGGTCGCAGCGGAATCGCAGCCATGCATCGTAATGCTTGCGGTACTTATGCGGCCGCCTGGCGAACACGTTGGGCTCAACGCCCGCTAGCTCCGGCTCGTGCCCGGCCACCCACTCCTTCCATCGCTGGATGGTGCGGGGGTGAAAACCGATGGCGGCGCTGTTGGCTGAGCCCATGTAGTACTCGTCGTCGAGCGTCAGGGCCGACGACACCGTGGCTCTGTTCTTGATACGGTCGATATAGTGCTGCAAGGCGGGGCCCCGGTATGAAGGGGATATCAGTCCCTCCTTGGTAGGATTTCCGTCCAACGTCACTGCCAGGGCCTCGGGGTACTTCTCATCGACGGTAGGGCCGCCGGACAAGCCGGCAGCGCCGTACATGCCGTTCTTGTAGAACCCGCGAGCGTCACCTTTGCCCCACGTCTCAAGGTGGTTGAACCCGAAACGCTTGAGGTCACGGACCATGGCCGGTTCGCTGTCGTCCCAAATATAGGGCGTATAAGTGTCAATGCCGAGGGTCATCATGGCGCGGTTGGGCGCGGCGACATCCGGCAGCGCGATGCCCTTGAACCGCACGGGAGTCGGAAGCTGATACCCGCCCTTCCACTCGAACTGGACGTATCCCACCGCGTCCTCGCCGGGGGCGAGTTCGCTGTCGACCACCAAATAGTTGCCGCCCGCCGGCAGCTCGACGCGCTGAAATCCATTTGACATCTGGCTGACGCTCGGGGTGATTTTTCTGTTCTGATGCTTTCGGAAGCGCACACCGGGCGGAAGGGCTAACGAAACTCGCCCCTCCGGCGCCTCCGCATTCATCCCGCCGATGATGTACAGGGGATTCGGGAACCCTTTGGCCACGCGGCAGACAGCTCCTTTCGGCAAGGCATAGCCGTGCTTGTTGCGTTCGGGGTCGACGGGCGGACCATACTGCCAGGGGTGGCGATTATTAACCGAGGAGTAGTACCAAGCGGCCTCGACTTGGCCGACCTCACGAACCGACGGCGCCGAAAAGAGCAGCTCCCCGCTCCATCCGCCGCCGACTCCCACGGTGCGCCCCCCACCACCCATCGTCAGGGTCATGCGATCCTGATCCGCCGAATTGGCAAACGCGTGAAGAGGGCGCCAACCTTTCTGGGGCCACTCGAAGGAATCGTAGATAAAGGTCTGGCCGGCGTAGCTGCTGCGGCCGCCCTTCAGGGTGATGCTGGGGGAGAAGTCGAAGGAAGCCATACCCTCCGTGTTCACCCAGATCTCGGCAACGTACCAGCGCCAGGGCTGGACCTGGATCTCCTGACTGATGCGGGAGGCGCCCAACTCGTCGTGGTAGATGCGAATGGCTGCAGCGCCCGGCTGCTGGCCTGGCAGCAGGGGTCTGTTGGAGGTGCCTACGACTTCTGCCGGCTGCCTGACAGCCTCCACCGTGCACTCGCTCTTCTGGTCCTTGGCTATCTCCAGCTTCCATCCGAAGTCGCTGTCGCCGGGTTTGCCCTGGCTGAAACCGCTGTTTACAAGCAGGTTCCCGTGATTGTCGGCGGCAGCAGCACAGGCCAGATCCCCGATAAAGTCATTCGGGGACAGGCCCAGAATCAACATCCCCATCCAGACACTCTTCATAGTCATCTCCTTTTTCTCCTTTCATGAATGTCGCTTACGTCTGAAAATGCATTCCCCGATAGAGTCATTCGGGGACAGGCCCAGAATCAACATCCCCATCCAGACACTACTTCATAGTCATCTCCTTTTTCTCCTTTCATGAATGTCGCTTACGTCTGAAAATGCATTCCCCGATAGAGTCATTCGGGGACAGGCCCCCGATAGAGTCATTCGGGGACAGGACTTTGGACAAGCCCATTACCAACAACTGAGACCATAGCAGAGATCAGCCGCCAATCGACGCTTCCCGGCGGAAGCAATCCCCGATAGAGTCACGGTTCGGGGACAGGACTTTGGACAAGCCCATTACCAACAACTGAGACCATAGCAGAGATCAGCCGCCAATCGACGCTTCCCGGCGGAAGCAATCCCCGATAGAGTCATTCGGGACAGGCACACCTGTCGCGCCGAGATCCCTGCCTACGTGATCTTAACATCGTGCTTGACGCTTACTTCGATCAGATTGTAGCCGAGGCCGATGGCGTCCGGGCGCACATCGGCCTCGGCTGAGGTTCTTTCCATCCGGATGCTCTGACGTGTTCGGCTTCGGAAAGGTTTGGCCACGAGCTCTCCTCCAAAATAAGTGCTATGAGTTATCTGCTGGCCGAAGGTGGTAGAGACGTGCTTGAAAGTCACGTCTGAGTTTGACTTCAAAAGTCCGTTTTCTCGCATTCAAACGAGCCACCACCTCATCGGTGAAAAGATCAACCACCTCCAGACTGGCCTGCCCCGGTACCGTTACCTTAGCCCGCGCAGCTCCAGGTGAGTAGTCCGAGACAAGTAAGTAAGACAGTTTCGTCTCCCTGTTTCCTTGCCAGCAGATTCGCCGATTCAGTGTCAGCGGTGTATCCAGCCTGAATCCCGCCGTCCAGAATGATGTCCTCAACGGGAGAAAACATCTTGATCGCCTCGGACATATCCGCCAGATGACCGGTGGTCGCTCCCAGGAAGTATCCCCAGGCAATCACGCCCTGCGAGCCGCCCATGAGGGCTTCGAGCACCTGAGACCGGGCGTCGCCCGGCGGGCTCCACTGGTACCCGGGGCAAATCGCGATCACGAGCTTCTTACCCGTCAGCGGTGCAAGCCGGGCGACTGTCTTGCGCACGCCGTAGGCGTCCTCATAGACCATGTTCGCGACGTAGTCCAGCACGGTCGCTAGTGATTCGTTGCAGTGCAGGCCGTGGAGCGGCCCGCCCCCGATGTAGGCCCCGAGCATCGTCCGCTCCGTCGTCTTCACGCCGTTCTCTTCGACGGCCTTGTGGAATGCATCCCGCATGATCCCGTACCTTTCGGCCACCAGGTCGCAGCGGAATCGCAGCCATGCATCGTAATGCTTGCGGTACTTGTGCGGCCGCCTGGCGAACACGTTGGGCTCAACGCCCGCTAGCTCCGGCTCGTGCCCGGCCACCCACTCCTTCCAGCGCTGGATGGTGCGGGGGTGAAAACCGATGGCGGCGCTGTTGGCTGAGCCGAGGTAGCCCTCGTCGTCGAGCGTCAGGGCCGACGACACCGTGCCTCTGGCCTTGATAAGGTCGATAAAGGGCTGCAAGGCGGGGCCCCGGTATGAAGGGGATAACAGTCTCTCCTTGGAGGGATTCCCGTCCAACGTGACTGCCAGGGCCTCGGGGTTCTTCTCATTCCCCACTTCCCCCAAGACGCGAGGGCCGCCGGACAAGCCGGCAGCGCCGTATATGCCGTTCTTGTAGAACCCGCGAGGGTCACCCCAGCCCCACACCTCAAGGTGGTTGAACCCGAAACGCTTGATGTCACGGACCATGGCCGGTTCGCTGTCGTCCCAAATATAGGCCGTTAAAGTGTTAATGCCGAGGGTCATCATGGCGCGGTTGGGCGCGGCGACATCCGGCAGCGCGATGCCCTTGAACCGCACGGGAGTCGGAAGCTGATACCCGCCCTTCCACTCGAACTGGACGTATCCCACCGCGTCCTCGCCGGGGGCGAGTTCGCTGTCGACCACCAAATAGTTGCCGCCCGCCGGCAGCTCGACGCGCTGAAATCCATTTGACATCTGGCTGACGCTCGGGGTGATTTTTCTGTTCTGATGCTTTCGGAAGCGCACACCGGGCGGAAGGGCTAACGAAACTCGCCCCTCCGGCGCCTCCGCATTCATCCCGCCGATGATGTACAGGGGATTCGGGAACCCTTTGGCCACGCGGCAGACAGCTCCTTTCGGCAAGGCATAGCCGTGCTTGTTGCGTTCGGGGTCGACGGGCGGACCATACTGCCAGGGGTGGCGATTATTAACCGAGGAGTAGTACCAAGCGGCCTCGACTTGGCCGACCTCACGAACCGACGGCGCCGAAAAGAGCAGCTCCCCGCTCCATCCGCCGCCGACTCCCACGGTGCGCCCCCCACCACCCATCGTCAGGGTCATGCGATCCTGATCCGCCGAATTGGCAAACGCGTGAAGAGGGCGCCAACCTTTCTGGGGCCACTCGAAGGAATCGTAGATAAAGGTCTGGCCGGCGTAGCTGCTGCGGCCGCCCTTCAGGGTGATGCTGGGGGAGAAGTCGAAGGAAGCCATACCCTCCGTGTTCACCCAGATCTCGGCAACGTACCAGCGCCAGGGCTGGACCTGGATCTCCTGACTGATGCGGGAGGCGCCCAACTCGTCGTGGTAGATGCGAATGGCTGCAGCGCCCGGCTGCTGGCCTGGCAGCAGGGGTCTGTTGGAGGTGCCTACGACTTCTGCCGGCTGCCTGACAGCCTCCACCGTGCACTCGCTCTTCTGGTCCTTGGCTATCTCCAGCTTCCATCCGAAGTCGCTGTCGCCGGGTTTGCCCTGGCTGAAACCGCTGTTTACAAGCAGGTTCCCGTGATTGTCGGCGGCAGCAGCACAGGCCAGATCCCCGATAAAGTCATTCGGGGACAGGCCCAGAATCAACATCCCCATCCAGACACTCTTCATAGTCATCTCCTTTTTCTCCTTTCATGAATGTCGCTTACGTCTGAATGCATTCCCCGATAGAGTCATTCGGGGACAGGCCCCCGATAGAGTCATTCGGGGACAGGCACACCTGTCGCGCCGAGATCCCTGCCCACGTGATCTGGATACCTTCCTCGGAGTTCACTTTGTAGGGGCGAACCCCGATTGAATCTATCGGGGTCCACTCGCCCGCAAGGGCAGACACACGGGTCTGCTGACCCCCCTTTTAGTCCCCCCTTGTTAAGGGGGGATACAGAGGGGTTGAATGTAGGGGCGAACACGCGGGTTAGCCCAGTAGTCGGGGCGTCCGGGCGCACATCGGCCTCGGCTGAGGTTCTTTCCATCCGGATGCTCTGACGTGTTCGGCTTCGGAAAGGTTTGGCCATGGGCTAACCTCCAAAATAAGTGCTATGAGTTATCTGCTGGCCGAAGGTGGTAGAGACGTGCTTGAAAGTCACGTCTGAGTTTGACTTCAAAAGTCCGTTTTCTCGCATTCAAACGAGCCACCACCTCATCGGTGAAAAGATCGACCACCTCCAGGCTGGCCTGCCCCGGTACCGTTACCTTCACCCGCGCACCTCCAGGTGAGTAGTCCGAGATAAGTAAGACAGTTTCGTCGCCCTGTTTCCTTGCAAGCAGATTCGCCGATTCAGTGTCAGCGGCGTATCCAGCCTGAATCCTGCCGTCCAGAATGATGTCCTCAACGGGGGAAAACATCTTGATCGCCTCGGACATATCCACCAGGTGACCGGTGGTCGCTCCCATGTAGTATCCCCAGGCAATCACGCCCTGCGAGCCGCCCATGAGGGCTTCGAGCACCTGAGACCGGGCGTCGCCCGGCGGGCTCCACTGGTACCCGGGGGAAATCGCGATCACGAGCTTCTTACCCGTCAGCGGTGCAAGCCGGGCGACTTGCTTGCGCACGCCGTAGGCGTCCTCATAGACCATGTTCGCGACATAGTCGAGCACGGGCGCTAGTGATTCGTTGCAGTGCAGGCCGTGGAGCGGCCCGCCCCCGATGTAGGCCCCGAGCATCGTCCGCTCCGTCGTCTTCACGCCGTTCTCTTCGACGGCCTTGTGGAATGCATCCCGCATGATCCCGTACGCTTCGGCCACCAGGTCGCAGCGGAATCGCAGCCATGCATCGTAATGCTTGCGGTACTTATGCGGCCGTCTGGCGAACACATTGGGCTCAACGCCCGTTAGCTCCGGCTCGTGCCCGGCTACCCACTCCTTCCAGCGCTGGATGGTGCGGGGGTGAAAACCGATGGCGGCGCTCTTGGCCGAGGCGAGATAGTTCTCGTCGTTGAGCGTCAGGGCGGACGACATCGTGGCCGTTTGCTTGATACGGTCGATAAAAGGCTGCAATGCGGGGCCCCGGTATGAAGGGGATATCAGGTCCTCCTTGGTGGGATTTCCGTCCAACGTCACTGCCAGGGCCTCGGGGTTCTTCTCCATGACGCGAGGGCCACCCCCCCAGGCAGTGACACCGTAAATGCCGTTCTTGTAGTACCCGCGAGGGTCACCGCCCCACACCTCAAGGTGGTTGAACCCGAAATGCTTGAGGTCGCGGACCATGGCCGGTTGATTGTCGTCCCAGTTATAGACCGTCCCACCGCCAATGCCGAGAGTCATCATGGCGCGGTTGGGCGCGGCGACATCCGGCAGCGCGATGCCCTTGAACCGCACGGGAGTCGGAAGCTGATACCCGCCCTTCCACTCAAACTGGACGTATCCCACCGCGTCCTCGCCGGGGGCGAGTTCGCTGTCGACCACCAAATAGTTGCCGCCCGCCGGCAGCTCGACGCGCTGAAATCCATTTGACATCTGGCTGACGCTCGGGGTGATTTTTCTGTTCTGGTGCTTTCGGAAGCGCACGCCGGGCGGAAGGGCTAACGAAACTCGCCCCTCCGGCGCCTCCGCATTCATCCCGTCGGTGATGTACAGGGGATTCGGGAACCCTTTGGCCACGCGGCAGACATCTCCTTTCTGGAGTGCATAGCCGTGCTCGTTGCGTTCGGGGTCGATGGGCGGACCATACGCGGAGGGGTGGCGATTACTAACCGAGGAGTAGTACCCAGCGGCCTCGACGAGGCTGACCTCACGAACGGACGGCGCCGAAAAGAGCAACTCCCCACTCCATCCGCCGCCGACTCGTACGGTGTGATGCCCACCACCCATCGTCAGGGTCATGCGATCCTGATCCGCCGAATGGGCGATCACGTGAAGAGGGCGCCACCCTTTCTGGGGCCAGTCGAAGGAATCGTAGATAAAGCTCTCGCCGGCAATGCTGCGGCCGCCCTTCAGGGAGATGGTGGGGGAGAAGTCGAAGGTAGCCATACCCTCCGTGTTCACCCAGATCTCGGCAACGTACCAGCGCCAGGGCTGGACCTCGATCTCCTGAGTGATGTGGGAGGCGCCTAACTCGTCGTGGTAGATGCGAATGGCTGTAGCGCCCGGCCGCTGGCCTGGCAGCACCGGTCTGTAGGAGGTGCCTACAACTTCTGCCGGCTGACTGACAGTCTCCACCGTGCACTCGCTCTTCTGGTCCTTGGCTATCTCCAGCTTCCATCCGAAGTCGCTGTCGCCGGGCTTGCCCTGGCTGAAATCGCTGTTTACAAGCAGGTTCCCGTCATTGTCGGCGGCGGCAGCACAGGCCAGATCCCCGATAAAGTCATTCGGGGACAGGCCCAGAATCAACATCCCCATCCAGACACTCTTCATAGTCATCTCCTTTTTCTCCTTTCATGAATATCGCTTACGTCTGAAACTCCATCCCCCGATAGAATCATTCGGGGATAGGCCCCAGACGTGAAATTGTCGCGCTTCCTGGATTCCCGTTTTCACGGGAATGACATTCATTCATATAGCTTCAATCGGGGAGGCCCCCTACGCTGTGTCTTTTCTCTCCACTTTCTCCCCACAAATTCATTATACTACCAGGTGCATATCAGGAAGGCATCCGGATGCTCTGACGTATTCGACTTCGGCAAGGCCCGGCCATGGGCTAACCTCCAAAACAAGTGCTATGACTTGCCTGCCTGCCGAAGGTGGTAGAGACGCGCTTGAAAGTCACGTCTGAGTTTGACTTCAAAAGTCCGTTTTTCCGCATCCAAACGAGACACGATCTGGTCGCTGAAAAGATCAACCACCTCCAGACTGGCCCGGCCCGGTACCGTTACCTTCACCCGCGCGCCTCCAGGTGAGTAGTCCGAGACAAGTAACACACTTTCGTCACCCTGTTTCCTTGCAAGCAGATTCGCTGATTCAGTATCGGCGGCGTATCCAGTCTGAAGCTCTCCGTCTAGAATGATGTCCTCAACGGGGGCAAGCATTCTGATCGCCTCAGCCATATCCACCAGATGACCGGTAGTCATCCCGATGTCATAATTCCAGGCGACAAAGCCCCTTGCACCACCCATCACGGTTTCAAGTACCTGGGAACGTACATCGCCAGGCAGACTGCCTAGATATCCCGGCGCCAGGCAGACCACCAGCTTCCCGCCACTAATTGGTGCAATCTTGGCAACTTCTTGGCGGACGCCGTCCCCATCCAGATAGATCATGGGTGAAATAAAATCCAGAGCCCCGCTCAAGGCCTCAATTGAAGACAGACCCACCAACATCTCCTCCCCTGTGAACGCCCCCAACTCGGGCTCAGGCGTCGTCTTCACACCGGATTCCTCCACTGCTTTATGGAACACCTGCCGCAGTATGCCAAACCGCTCGGCCACCAGATCACAGCGAAATCTCAACCATGCCTCGTAGTGCTCCGGATACTTGTGCGCCCGCTTGAAGAACTCCTTAGGGGGAATACCGGCCAAGGGGGGCTTGTGCTGGTCCACCCACTCTTTCCAACGTTTCATACAACGGTCGTCGAAACAGATGACCGGGCCAACGCCAGACATCAGGTAAAGCTCGTCGTCCAGATTCACCGCGGAAGTTCTGCTAGCAGTTTCTCTCAGGCGTTCCAGCCATGGGTTCGTCTTGAAACCCGGACCCCGATATGACGGACACATCACCTTTGTACGTTCTCCATTCAATGCGACAGCGACTGACTCAGGGTATTTTTCCGCATCCACGGAAAAGCTGCCTCCGTAGGAGGAGGCTCCCTCCACGCCCATTGTGGCATAGGGTCGAGGATCCCCGCCCCATAGCTGTAAGCGGTTGAAGCCCAAGTGCTTCATGTCCCGGACCATAGCCTCCCGCCCGTCGAGGCCAGGTTTGAAGTTCTCCCAATTCAGGTAAGCAGCCCCGTAGACATCAAGTGCAGTGACGATTCGTCTCGGCGCGGTGACCTTCGGTAGTACCACTCCTTCGAACACGACTGGCCTCGGAAGTTGATAGCCTCCCTTCCACTCGTAGTAGACGTAACCGATTGCCCGCTCGCCCGGCTCCAGGTCGGACTCGATCAGCAACTGGCCCTCGCCAGGCCCCGTATGCAGCTCGAGGTACATGCCGCCCCGGGCATCCACACCGCCCGATAGATCTGTCACCTCTGGGGGCCTCTTCCCTCCGCCATGAGGTCGCAGCTTAAGGAAGCGAATGCCCGCCGGCAGCCACAACGAGATCCTCCCCTCAGGCGCATTGGCGTCCATACGGCCACTGATATAGAACGGGTTCGGGAAGTTGCGGGCTACCCTGCTGACGTCATCATTCTGGTTGGCGTACCCATACTGTCCCTTCGCAGGGTCCGAGGAAGGACCGTACCGTGCCGGGTTACGATGGTATCCCGGCAACCGGTGGTAGCCAACAGCTTCTACTAGGCTTATTTCATGCACAACCGGCTCGCTTAAGAGCAGCTCGCCGCTCCAAGCACCACCGCCTATCGATAATGTCAGCCGCTCACTGTCCCCCGAGTGATCATACGCTCGTATCATGCGCCATCCGGATTTCGGCCTGTGATACAAATCCATGAAGTACCGCCACCCGCCACTCTTACGGCCACCTTTCAAAGACATGCCAACAACGGACGGATACATTCCGTCGCTCTTAACCCACACCTCGGCCACATACCACCGCCAGGGCCGAACAGCGAACTTTTGGTCGATGCCCGATGAACTCCGTTCGTCATTGTAAATGCGTACGGCGCTAGTTCCCGGGAGAGGCCCTTCTACAACGGTGCACTCGTTCATCTCTCCCTCAGCCAGCTCCACTCTCCAGACGAAACTCTCCTGGCCCGGTTTGCCCTGGCTGAAATCGCTGTTTACAAGCAGGTTCCCGTCATTGTCGGCGGCAGCAACCGGGGCCAGACCCAGAATCAACATCACCATCCAGAGAATCTTCATAGCCATCTCCTCTTTCTTCCTGTGTGAATGCCGGTTACATTTGAAAATCCATCCCCCGATAGAATCATTCGGGGACAGGACTTTCGGCAAGCCGATTACCAACAACTGAGACCATAGCAGAGATCAGCCGCCAATCGACGCTTCCCGGCGGAAGCAATCCCCGATAGAGTCATTCGGGGACAGGCACAACTGTCGCGCCGAGATCCCTGCCTACGTGATCTTAACATCGTGCTTGACGCTTACTTCGATCAGATTCTAGCCGAGGCTGATGGCGTCCGGGGGCACGTCATAAACTCCCCCGTCACGGCTGAGGCTCTTCCCATCCGGATGCTCTGACGTGTTCGGCTTCGGAAAGGTTTGGCCATGGGCTAACCTCCAAAATAAGTGCTATGAGTTATCTGCTGGCCGAAGGTGGTAGAGACGTGCTTGAAAGTCACGTCTGAGTTTGACTTCAAAAGTCCGTTTTCTCGCATCCAAACGAGCCACCACCTCATCGGTGAAAAGATCAACCACCTCCAGACTGGCCTGCCCCGGTACCGTTACCTTAGTCCGCGCACCTCCAGGTGAGTAGTCCGAGACAAGTAAGACAGTTTCGTCACCCTGTTTCCTTGCAAGCAGATTCGCCGATTCAGCGTCAGCGGCGTATCCAGGCTGAAGCTCGCCGTCTAGAATGATGTCCTCAACGGGGGAAAACATCTTGATGGCCTCGGACATATCCGCCAGGTGACCCGTAGTCATCGGACCGATGTCATAGTTCCAGGCGACGAAGCCCCTTGCACCACCCATCACGGTTTCAAGTACCTGCGACCTGGCGTCACCGGGCGGACTATTGTCATATCCCGGCGCCAGGCAGACCACCAGCTTCCCGCCACTAACTGGCGCTATCTCAGCAACTTCTTGGCGGACGCCGTCCCCATCCAGATAGATCATGGGTGAAATAAAATCCAGAGCCCCGCTCAAGGCCTCAATTGAAGACAGACCCACCAACATCTCCTCGCCTGTGAACGCCCCCAACTCCGGCTCGCGCGTCGTCTTCACACCGGATTCCTCCACTGCTTCATGGAACACCTGCCGCAGTATGCCAAACCGCTCGGCCACCAGATCACAGCGAAATCTCAACCATGCCTCGTAGTGCTCCGGATAGTTGTGCGCCCGCTTGAAGAACTCCTTAGGGGAAATACCGGCCAGGCCAGGCCTGTGCTCGCCCACCCACTCTTTCCAACGTTTCATACAACGGTCGTCGAAACAGATGACCGGGCCAACGCCAGACATCAGGTAAACCTCGTCGTCCAGATTCACCGCGGAAGTTCTGCTAGCAGTTTCTCTCAGGCGCTCCATCCATGGGTTCGTCTTGAAACCCGGACCCCGATATGACGGGCACATCACCTTCGTACGTTCTCCGTTCAATGCGACAGCGACTGACTCAGGGTATTTTTCCGCATCCACGGAAAAGCTCCCTCCGTAGGAGACGGCACCCTCTACACCCATTCTGGCATAGGGTCGAGCATCCCCACCCCATAGCTGTAACCGGTTGAAGCCCAAACGTTTCATGTCCCGGACCATAGCCTCCCGCCCGTCCAGGCCAGGTGTGAAGTTCTCCCAATTCAGGTAAGCAGCCCCGTAGACATCAAGTGCAGTGACGATTCGCCTCGGCGCAGTGACCTTCGGCAGTTCTACCCCTTCAAATGCAACCGGCCTCGGAAGCTGATAGCCGCCGTTCCACTCGTAATAGACGTACCCCGTCGCCCGCTCGCCCGGCTCCAGGTCGGACTCGACCAGCAGGTTGGTCTCGCCAGGGCCAGTATGCAGCTCGAGGTACATGCCGCCCCGGGCATCCACACCGCCCGATAGATCTGTCACTTTTGGGGGCCTCTTACCTCCGCCATGAGGTCGCAGTTTAAGGAAGCGAATGCCCGCCGGCAGCCACAATGAGACCCTTCCCTCAGGGTCTTCAGGGTCCGGTATGTCCATCGAGATCCGCAACGCATTCGGGAAGTCCCGAGCTAATCGGCTGACGTCCCTTCGCAGGAAGGCATACCCGGGCAGTCCCTTCTCAGGATCGATGGGAGGACCGGACCATATGCTGGATGGCGGTCGGCTGGTTTGGGGTGGTACGAGAGCGCTTCCACCTGGCTGCACTCACGGACGACCGGTTCGCTTAAGAGCAGCTCGCCGCTCCAGCCGCATCACCGCCTATCCATAGTGTCAGCCGCTCACTGTCCCCCGAGTGATCGTACACCCGTATCATGCGCCATCCTGATTTCGGCCTGTGATAAAGATCCATGTAGTACCGCCACCCGCCACGCCTTACGGCCACCTTTTAAAGAGAAGCCAACTACGGAAGGATACATCCCGTCGCTCTTAACCCACACCTCGGCGACATACCACCGCCAGGGTCTAACAGCCACATTCCTGACTGATGCCCGATGAACTCCTTTCGTCATTGTAAATACGTACTGCGCTAAGTTTCCAGGCTGGTGCCCTTCTACCACGGTGCACTCGTTCTTCTCTCCCTCAGCCAGCTCCACCGTCCAGCCGAAACTCTCCTCGCTCGGATTGCCCTGGCTGAAATCGCTGTTCACAAGCAAGTTCCCGTTAAAATCGGCGGCAGAAATTCGGGCCAGACCCAGAATCACCATCACCATCAAGAGAATCTCCATAGCCATCTCCTTTTTCTTCCTGTATGAATGCCGGTTACGTTTGAAAATCCATCCCCCGATAGAATCATTCGGGGACAGGACTTTCCCCAAACCCATCCCAACAACTGAAACTCTAGGGTAGATCGCCCGCCTATGGAAGCTTCCCCGCGTTGCATGAAACCTATCGCACCGAGATCTCTACCCACGTGATCTTGACATCTTCCTCGGGGTTCACTTCGATCAGATTGTAGCCGTCGCTGAGGGACTCCGGGGGCACGTCATATACGTGGCGGCGCGGCTCAGGCTCTTTCCATCCGGACGCTTTGACGTGTTCGGCTTCGACAAGTCCCGACCATGGACAGGGGATGCCGTTGAGACGTACGTCCAGCGGCTGATCCTGTTCCGGCACCACCAGCTCAATCCGGGCGTTCTGTTGTGAGAGTGGTTTCGGTCCGATGTGAAGGCGGAAGACACCGTGCGTGCCGGCGTAAGGGAGCGACCTGGCTTCACCCGGCTCACCCTCCGCCCAGGGGTTCATGATGGTGATCGCATGCCGCCGCGGCCCAGCGCGAAGCTCTGCATAGGACCCTGCGTCCCTCAGCAGCTCGTCGTGGTCCTCGCGCGGCCAGCCATACGGTCCCGTAAAGAGATTGAAGAAGTATACCGCGTCGGCCCCGCGGTGCAGAGCGCTCACCAATACCCCGCGCATCTCCTCATGCGTCATCGTACGACGCCCGCTGTCGCCCGAATTGATCCCGTCCTCCAGATGCACCGCGACGGCGACGTCCGTACCGATGAGCAGACCTTTCCAGGTCTCGATAGGCATGTCACTATCGACGGAGAACCAAAACGATCCGGACACGATCAGGTCCACGAGCCCTCTCTTGGCCCAGGGATCGCATCCAATCCGTGCCTGCGGGCGATCCACGGAGTTGTAGGTACGCGCACGGCGAGTTCGACGGGATGCCCCAATCGCTTCGCGGCCCCTTCTGTCGCCTGCCGCGCCTGCTCCACAAAAGCTGTCATCAGCTTCGCACCTTCGTGCTCGCTGCCGGCGCGAAAGTAGAGCCAGAAACGCAGAAAATCCAGTTCCAGACCGTCCAGATCGTAGCGGGAACACACCTCCCGGACGAGTTTCATATAGTGCTCACGCACCTCGGGCTGTTCGTAGTCCAGGCCATATGCAAGGCGCCATTCCGGATGTGACTTCCAGATCGTGCTGTGGGCCGGATGATCCGCGAGATGGGGGTTGTGGTCGTCGTTCATTCGCAGCGAGATCCACGCCTTTACTTGGTTTCGTCGCGCACGGTCGATCATTCTCTTCGGGTAGTCGCATCCCTGCTCGTGAAGCGCCAGCATGTTCTTGAACCACCCCGTCTCGAACCTGCGTTTCGGGTCAAGTCCCGCGAAGAACGCCTGGTCGTCACCGAGATTCGGGTCGTAGCCGTCCCAATATGATTCCCACACATCGCTCCGGTAGTTGGTGCGCTTTGCGTTGACGTTGACGAAGAGATCGGTGATTCCGAGTGCAGCGTGCGTGTCCACGAACTTGTCGATCGTATCGGGGACAATGGGACCGAACGTCCCCATAAAGAACTGAGTGCAGTCCAGGTTGTAGATGACCTTCCCTCGGGCAGCATTAGCATCATTCATCTCGGCTTCTCCTGTGGAATCACTGTTTGCAAGCAGGTTGCCGTCATTGTCGGAGGCGGCAACACCGGCCAGATCCCCGATAGAGTCATTCGGGGACAGGCCCAGAATCAACATCCCCATCCACTACACTCTTCATGGCCAACTCCTCTTTCTTCCTGTATTAGAAGCCTTGTGAAATAGTTATGTCCCAGGCAGCGTGAAGCGCCGAATGGGTCAAAGAGTAGCATATCGTATCCTGTGGAATAAGCAAAATAGTCTTATCATCAGCAAGGAATAGGAGCTGTTTGAAGAACAGGATGCACTGTCTTTGACAGACAGGGCACACATAGACGCTTTCCCCCTTCTTATTACAAGCCTCTTGAGATTCTGTACTGTTGCAACAAGATTCAACTGAAGTGAGGCTGGTCCTCTATCGGGCTCGTCCCATACCGTGTTGTTGCCTGGCCAGCAAAGATATGTTCACTGCGTTTACGGAGTCTCCGGGAGAGTTTGTGTCAGCTGTTAATGAGATAGACCGTGCAATTTCTGGCTTTCGCCTCTCGATCCCGTTCGGCCTGCTGGATTTGTCTTGTTTTTCCATGTAGGAATCGGTTCAATCTTCTCATCGGCTCGCAGAGGAATATGGGGTATGATTCCCCGGTCAAGTACATCAGCGATAAAATAGAAGTAACCGGTATGCACTAAGTGTCATGTCTTTGGGCATGGGTATGTTTAGATCTTAAGGGCACTTTCGGGCTCTGCTGTCCCTGTCGCCTCGGGCAAGGGTTAGTCGATCAGATCATGGCCCATAAACATCGATTTGCTGTATAAGCGCGCGTCGGGGTCTGTAGTCGAACGGTGTGTTTGGTTCGTCCACTTTTCCTTTATCCTGAGGATGGACCTAATCACCTTCAAAACCGATTCCCTTGAGATAATCATCAAGAGAAACAGGGGGTTCTATCGGCTCAATACTTTTCACTGAAGCATCAGCTTGTATCTGAGTGCCGTCGACACTAAGGTGTTTACCGCTCACAAGACCAACATCTATGCAACACTGGACTACCTGATGCATTATCCGTTCAAACAACCCACTGGATGCCCACTTGGATTGCGAAGCTTGTTGATCGTGCTCCGATCCGGAACCGCATCCTCAAATGCCTGATCAACCGATATGCCGCATGCATTTTAACTTCCTGACAAAGACTATTCTCACTCAAATTATACAGATAGCCAACAAGGATCATTCGAACAACTAATTCAGGATCAATACCGGGTCTGCCATTGTCAGGGCAATAACAATCTGATACAACGTCTCGTACAAATGAAAAATCAACTGCCTCATCAATCTGACGAAGGATATGATCCTCGGGAACTAAATCCTTTGAAAATAGTGAAACATCGGATTTGTCTGTTCCTGCTTTCGTGGGGTCATTGTTTCCTCCTATCAATAACATAATATAATACATCGGAGCTGCTTTATCAATGCTTGTTTTATACTATTTTCTGAATCCACAAGGCTTTTAATGACGATTACGTTTGAAAATCTATCCTGTCGGCAAGCCCATTGCCAAGAATTGAAATTCTAGCAGAAATCACCTGCCCCATCAACGCTTCCCTGCGGAGGCAATCCCCGATAAACTCATTCGAGGACAAATCTCGGTTATAGCAGACCGTTTGTAGGGGCTGGGTTAGAGTCCTCGGGCGAGTGAACCTCGCCCCTACATTTTACGGTGATAATCCTGCAATATCGCCTCTATTGCAGGAAGGTGCGCAGGGTAACCCCCTACTCAAAGGGGCATATTTGGATCTCCTAAAGTAGCCGAGGAGACTTCTTCTGGGCACGAGGTACTGTTTCCCTGGCCTGTAGGCTGTTACCAATCCGTAGTGTATCAATTGACGCAGGTAGCCTTTCTGAGCACCTTAAGAACTTGGCTGCCTCTTTGACTGTAAGCATGTCCTGGTTATCCATCTTTTCCTCCTTTTGAATACGCGAGTTTCTCTTTCGTCATCGGTTATAACTTTATCGTTTTTTTGCCGAGTAAGTTGTGACATAGGTGACATTACAAAGAAAAGACACAACAAGGCTGTCCGATGTCAATCGTAACAGTGCAGAGGTTTGTCTATCAGGATAGTTAGGATAGTTTGCAGTAAAGTTTTCTATATTAGAAAAAAATATTTTTTTAGAAAGTTATGGGTAAACCCTCCTAACTATCCTGCAAAAGACCCAGCCCTATGTAGTAGATGTTCCCACCGACCCTTTTTTTGACAAACCTTTCTTCCATACGTCTTCCAAACCTTGTACTGTTTGCCGGCCTGTGTCCGTTTTCTTCGCACCATTGTGTGAAATCTTTGTATAGCGGTCCTGCCTGTGCCTTTTGCTCCGGGCCTCCAGGGATCCGTCATAGACGTGTCGGCGCGGCTGAGGCTCTTTCCATCCTGACGCTTTAACGTGTTCGGCTTCGGCTAGTCCCGACCATGAGCAGGGGATGCCGTTGACACGCACCTCCAGCGGCTGATCGTGGTCATGCATGTCGTCGAGAATCAGAAAGCCCTGAACATCAACGAGGTAGATTTCCAGTTCAGTCATGTTATTTCCTGTGAGGGCATACTCCTACCCCGCGTCCACCCAGAACGGCGAGGACCACGCCAACAAGGTGAACTTGGCCAAGACGTTGCTCAGACATGCTATCTTGTCTGCTTTGAAAGCTTGATAGTGCCGAAAGGAAGTAGCAATGGTGCAAGCAATATGCCAGTATCTCAGGGCGAAGGCGTTATATCGTTCCGGCAGAAAGGTCGCCCCTGTACCTGACAGAGACGAGGCCGGCAACTCAATATTGGTGTCTCAAGACGATTCTGGTCGTCGGCCCTGATAACGACTCTGTGTGCACGGAGGACTGCGGGCCAGATAAGAGGATGCTACGAATTGGGAGGTCAGGCTTACTACTGAGGGTTCTATCACCAGGCGGGCCTTCGATCTGGACACGATTTCATTTTTTGTGCAGGCTTGCAGTGAATCCTTGCACAAGATCTCTTAAAGTACTTGAATGGAGTCCCCTACACGTATGACTCCGGACTTCACTACACGGGCACAGATACCGCCTCGCGTCCGTCCCAGGGCTTTCGTCATACCTTTCTGGGTAATCCCCTGAATGTAGCTGCACGGTGGGCGGGGACAATCATATTCCAGTACGGCCTCTCCGACGGCAAATTGCTTACCCCTGAGCTTCTCAAGGCGAACACACTGCGTGACAATGTTGCGTCGGTGTTGACCGTTGGCAATCTGAATATCGCTCTCCTTCCTAATCGATTCGATATCTTCCTTTTCGATCAAAGTAACCTGGCATTCATCGACCCCAGACCAGTATCCCGTCCGTCTCATATAGCGATCCCCATAGAGGCCACAGTCGACCACGGCTTCAACCTGCTCCACCCTTTCCATAGGGTCGCCGCCATTGGGGGCAATATAGATCTCCTCAACGACGCTATTCATACCTAAATTGCCTGCGAGCGCTTGGGTCACAGTTAGCAGCGCCATTCACCTAAAGATCTCCCAGATTTTCTAGAGCTCACTTTGTGGACTGCAAGTGGTACAGCCGTGCTGTGAAGGTCCGCTTCAGGGTTGCCCCGAACGATCGTTCCTTTGCGTCCAGGCGTGCGACGACTTGCTCGGTGAACAGGTCGGTGACTTCCAACACTGCCTCGCCGGGCACCGACACCTTCACGCGGCCGGGGTTCGGTGAGTAGTCCGACACGAGCAAGACGCTTTCGTCGTCTTTCACTCTGGCCAACAGGTTCACCGAGTCCGTGTCGCTCGTGTAGCCGTCCTGAACCGCGCCGTCCAGGATTATGTCTTCCACGGGGGAGAACATCTTGATGGCCTCGGCCATATCTACCATGTGACCGGTGTCAGTCCCTATGTGATAGCACCAGACGTGGACCCCTTGCGAACCGCCCATGACTACTTCGAGTACCTGGGAGCGCGCGTCACCAGGTGGGCTTCCCAGGTATCCCGGAGAGATAGTGAATAAGAGTTTCACGCCGGCCTGGGGCGCCAATCTGGCCACGTTCTCCCGCAATACGCGCGCGCTTGAGTAGTCCATGTTAGCTACATAATCCAGAGCCTCTGCCAGAGCCTTGTTTGAATGCAGGCCGATGACTGGCCCGCCGCCTATGTAAGCCTGCACCCACGGATACGGAGTCGTTTTCACCCGGGTCTCCTTGAGGGCTTCAAAGAACGCTTGCCGGATCAGGGAATATTTCTCGGCGACCAGGTAACCGCGGAAAAGAAGCCACGCATCGTAGTGCCCGTGATATTTGTGCGGCTGCCTGGCGAAGGTCTTCGGACTGACCTTCTCCAAATTGGGTTCATGCTCAGCGAGCCACTGTTCCCAACGTTTCATGCAACGGTCATCAAAGCAGATGATTGGACTTTCGTTGCCTCTCATGGCGTACCACTCGTCGTCCAGGGACAGGGCGGAGGCGTATCGGGCAGATTCTTTCGCGTTGGCGAGCTGAAGGGTGAAAGCTGCACCTCGGTAGGATGGGCACATAAGTTTAGCGTGTTTTCCATTTAGCCTAACCGCGCGGGCATCAGGGTACTTTTCGGCATCGAAGTCCCAGTTCGGTGACCATTGGTTGGCGCTGGATATCCCCTCGGCGTAATACGGTCGAACATCACTGCGTCCCCATACTTCCATACGGGTGAAGCCGAAGCGTTTTAGGTCGCGCACCATGGCCCCTCGTCCACCTTCCCAGTTGTTGAAAGTCTCCGGAGCCACGGTGATCATCGTGACCGCTCTTTTCGGCGGGGTTACCTGCGGCGGCTCGACCCCCTGGAAGTAGATCGGCATCGGGAGCTGAGAGCCACCGTGCCATTCGTACTGGACGTATCCGACTGCCAACTCGCCCGCTTCCAGGTCGCTGTCGATCACCATCTCGCACTTGCCAGGCGGCAGCTCAACGTGCATGCTCCCGTCGGAAAGATCGGTCACTTTGGGGGTTATTGCCCTCCACTGCACTTTGCGGAAGCGAATGCCGGGCGGCAGCCACAACGAGATCCGTCCCTCCGGGTCTGGGGTTGGGTTAAAGCGACCCCAGATTTCGAAAGAGTTAGGATAGTTGCGAGCCACCCTGGCGAAGTTGCGTTTATGGAAGGCGTACCCACGCGGACCTTGATCGCCTTTAGGCTCCCAAGGGATAAGGTGGTGCTCGTAAGGGGTAGATGCCGGATGATGAGTCTGCCAGAGCGCCCGGGTGGCCTCAAGCATGCTACATTCGCGGACCACAGGTTCAGTGAATAGCATCTCACCGCTCCAGCCTCGGCCTCCCAACTTCAATGTCAGACGATCTGAATCAGTTGCGTGTTCGATCAATCGCAGCTGGTGCCACTCCGCCTTCGGCAATTCCCATGCGTCATCAAAATTATTTCTCCCACTTACACCGCGGCCTCCCTGCAGCATAAGATACGGGGCAAAACCGAGGTTACGCATCCCCGCGCTGTTGACCCACACCTCCGCTACGTACCAGCGCCAGGGTCGAACGGGGATCTCCTGGATGATGTAAGATTCGCCCAGTTCGTCGTTGTAGATGCGTATAGCCCGACTTTCGGGCCTGCGACCCTTGACAACGGTGCATTCACTCTTCTGGTCCTCGGCCAAATCCATCAGCCAGCCGAAATTCTTCTCGCCGGGCTCGCCCTGGCGCAAGTCGCTGTTTACCAACAAGTTATCTGGAGTATATGCAGAAGAGTTCAGAGCAACCGACATAATCAGAATAGTACACGAGACTACAAATCTCATTTTCAGAATTCCCTTTTGGGATTGATATTAACTGTTGTGGAATAACCACTAATCCCCGATACTTTGCTCCACCTCCTCATCCGTTGGGGAGTATAGGATGGACTACGATCTCTTTAAAGGAGGAATATTCATCCATAAGAGCTGGCTGCCATGAATCCCTTATGCAAACTTTCACTAACATACACCTGATTTGGATACTGCTATCTATCTAATTTATGTGGATATAACGATTCCCTACCACTTTGAAGGGGGCAATTCTTGCTTGACCACCTGCACTAATGTAATTAATAGACGACAGAGACAGTCCCTGTCGCCGTCTCCTCCTCTTCCTGAGCCTCTACCGATATGCGATAGACATATATCCCCGGCGGAACAAGATTATCCTTGTCGTCTCCCCCATCCCAATGCCGGGTATATTGTCCTACGGAGTCGTTCCCAGAATAGACTGTCTTTATAAAGACACCGGAAAGATCGTATATATCGATTGAGACAGGAACAGAGGCAGTCAGCCTCACAATGGTATAAGATATGTTCAGTACATCATTGACACCGTCGCCATTGGGTGTAAAGGGATTTGGAGAGACCTCTGGTGAGGACAATATCGATTCGGCCAAAGACGTTATCACCGTAAGGACATCGCTTTCGATCTCATCGGCCACGTTGCCAGGCTTGATCCTCTGACGAACTTCGTGAGGGTTTGCGCTGTCGAACACCCTGCCGTCAAAAAAGGTCCCGCGCTCCCTCAAAACAGGAGCTTGGAAGACTACTTCAACTGTGACTCCGCTGTCCCGTGTATCCAACTTTCTGGGTAATGTGACCTCAAAGCCTGAGCCGTCCTCCTTTATCGTCGTGTTGAAGGCGTCCTGATTGATTTCATCTACTCGAAGCGAATCCACCGAAGTAACCCCATAAGGTGTGGTGATCTCCACGCTGTCGAATCCTTTATCCACAGCTGCCATCGTTGCAGTGACAAAATAGGTAAACTTATGTGATACCTTGCCTATCTCGACTTCTGCAGGGAAGATCTCACCTACTATCTCTCGAGCCGCAGGAGGCACAGAGGCCTTAAACTGTAAATACTCGATCCGGCTGCCATCGTTACCTTCGGAGGTAAAATCCACGCCGATCTGAAAGAATTTGCGGGGACCAGGAGAGGCGATAGCTTCTCCCGGACTTTCAAACTTGTAAGGAGCAGACCAGAAGCTCCAGTTTTCCGTATCGTAAGTCACTGGACCCTTAACACTACCAGGGAGTTTGTCGTACTCACTTTTGTACTCCTTTGAGCTGAGGTCTTTTCCCCCCTTTTCGGGAGGCAAAACTACCGGCGTTTGCTGCTCAGGGTTGATTCTCCAGTAGACGTCCGGATGACGATCTGTCCCGCTCCTGGTTCGGATCCTAGCCTCGGCCTTGGGATCACTACTGCCAGACCAGGTGATCTCGCCGAAACTGGCGATGTCGTCCAACTCAATTATCTCAGCTATAAAAAAGGCTTCATCTACAAAGCCCTCTCCCAAGACCTCAAACTCGGCGATCTCTATCGTCTTCCCAAGGGTATAGATCAACAACGCGACATAAGAGATTTTCTCCGGCGGATCAAGCGGTATTATAACTTCAGGAAATAGATTTTCAACTGGCTCATGAGCTGCAGAGGGGCCAGATACACGTTCAGTTTGACCACGAGTGCCTGGGTGTTTGTACTTGGCAAACTGTCGGAAGCTCGGGATGTAACCTGTTCCTCGACACAAGTGGGACTCGAGGAAATCCTCCGGGCGGCCAAGGCTGGTGCCCAATTCGTAGTCCTCTATGAAGTGAGTCTCATATTCCTCACCCTCAGGGGATATTCCTTCACGAGTGTGGAATCTTACTTTATTGACGACAAATAGTCCGCCTAAGTTAATAACTATCCGGTAAGGCGCATTATGACATCTTGCGCCAGTTCTTAGCTCCCCAGGGCGCGGCGGCCAAGGCCAGACAAAAGCCGTGGTAGGATCCCCATCTATCATGTTATTCCCAATGTTGCCTTCGATTCCATATGCCTCATTGTTGCCTAGACTCTCACTGCCTTGGGTACCGTTGGCTATCCATCCACCTCTGTCCAGAGCCGTTGCGGCTATGCTCTCACCCTCCCTGATAAACTTGGGTTGAATTGAACCGGCATCCGCCGCCTTCAGGGAGTTCACATCCAGATTCGCCACCGACTCATAATTCAGCCAGCTGATCTCCTTGAAAGCGAGCCCTATCTCCTGGAGACTGTCCCTTTCTGCAGGCGAAAAGGGCTTCCCGATTCTATAGATAATCGCAGAAGAGGCGTCATCTAAAAAGATGGCGCTGACCATCAAAGCAAGCGGAATCAATCCTGCCAGCCTACATAAAATACTACCCATTCTTGCGCACCAAGACATTTTTATCACCCCATTGGAGATTAATCGGTCTGACTTCCCGTGATTAACGGAGTTTGACACCAGGGTTCCCTCCCTTCAGGTAAAAGCCCAGTATCGCATCAAAATAGTATGCACAAGTTTATAGGGATCCTAAATAGCAGGCAATACACAGGGAGAGGCAACCTAAGTCAGATTGCTTCGCCCACTTCGCGGTTTGCTGGCACTTCGTCCCCCAGCAAAAAGGGGTCGCAGCAGTGTAAGAGATGCCCACGCCGCGAATGCCCGATTGCATCCCCGATTGAGCCTATTGGGGAGCGGGGGCTACTTGTTTAATATGCAACCTGCACTAACCGGCTGACTGAAGTATCTTCAGCAGAATCTGAATCGGTGTCAACATTAATCCTTATAACATATATACCAGGAGTGACTAACCCTCCTGACTTATCAACGCCATCCCAGATCACTGCATCGTCTTTTTTATATGCCCCCGAAGAAAGAGAGTCATTCAGCAACTCAACAACTATATTGCCGCTAAGATCGTATATCTGCACCTGCACAGGAGTTGATAACCCCACACGCAACAGTAAAAAGCTTATCGACGTCTTATCGTTGATCCCGTCTCCATTGGGTGTAATTATCTTAGGATCTACCTCAATAGCATCTAATATCTTATTCCCCTCAAGGGCTAATACTACTGTCTTTTCGCTGTCTGTAACGCCATTAGCATCACCATCGTCCGTCCTCTGCCAGGAACCCTCTACGGATGAATTGCCTATAGAACCATCGAAAAATGTGCTGAATCCGAATAACTGCGCTTCAAACTTGACCTCCAATAGAACATTACCTGTAGTCGTCTTTATACGACCCGGCAGCCGAACCCACAGTGAATCGGACTCAGGTCTGGATAAAACCTCAAAACCTTCGCTTTCATCTGTATAACTTTCATCAGGTTCCCTCAGATCGCCATCTATGATCATGTCTTCAATGCTTTCATCCTCCCACTTATTGACCTGCTTAAAGTTCATCCTGACTCCAGAAGGCGCCTCGATAAGGATCTCATCCAACCCTTTGCTCCTAAAATCAAACGTGGGGCGGATGAAAAAGGACAGTTCCTGCTTAATGCCTATCGAATCCAGACGGGAAGGTGTTACCTCTCCGATCACAGCTCTGGCAACGGGGTCACCTGCCAAGAAATTGAGCCTCACTGAACGCAAAGTAGCAAATCGAAAAGGATCGTCCGTCAGAAAGGTAGCTCGGATCATTGCGTATTTTCTGGGACTGGGAGATCTGAACCTGTCCCCCGAACGCACATAGGGCTCACTCCAGCCGCTCCAATCACTTCCTGCGAGTGTCTCTTCAACTATATCCCCCTCATCAAAACTGAAAAGCTGGTTATATGCTTTTTCTGCTTGTTCCTCGTTCCCCGGGTGCAATTCTCTGCCTCTGGGATTGCCCCCTACCTTCTTGAAGTAGTGTTTTATCTGCTCGACCGTATCACCTGTCTTTGTCTGAATAAGCACATCTGTGCCTTCAGGCGTATCTGCATCCCACTCTATCGACGTCAGATTCTTTATCCCCGGCAGCTCAAAGAAGGGGGATCTCCCTTCAAAGATAGATACGATCTGGGTCTCCGGCAGATAGCCCTCTCCGAATAATTGAATCTCCTTTATTCCGGCACGTCCTCCCCCTCCACTTACCCCAACCAGATTCCAGATAAGGGAGAAGAATTTAGCTTTGGAAGCCTCAAATTTGAGGTCGTGATATTTTGTTGCAACTAACGGGGTTTCGGTGGAACTCACTTCCGCCACAATCTTCCAGGCTAGGCTCCCGTCAGGAGTCCTGGAACCGTCCGACACCCTCATCGCGTAATTTCTGTCAAGCGTGCCCTGACCGAACACCCCCCCTAAATCCGTAATCATCCGAACGTTATCTAAAAAGAAGGTACCTCCAAGATCCATAAGTAACTCGCGCTCAACTTGCAAATTATCCGGCGCTGGGTCGTTCTTATATTGATTCGCAATGTTGTACGCCGGGTTGACTTTACCATCCACTACATTCGCTTCATTTGGGGCTTCAGTGCTCTCTAAAGTGCCGCCGCGATCTATTATGCCCAAAGCGATGTTATCGCCAATTGACCACACCTCAACCTCCGCCAACCTCGGCAACTCCCGACGGTAGTGGACTGCAGGCCCTCGTTTGCTCGTATCCTCTATAGCCTCCCAATACTCTAAGCCTTCAACCAATCTCAACCTGCCTGTTGACGTTCGTCTGAAGTAGTCTATATCTCCCTGTTCGTCAGGCTCCAGACTCTCATATCCAGATTCGGTGACCCGCTGCCCCCTACCGTATCTGCTATCTGTTATTACCACGACCAAATATCTGATAACATCACCCGTGAAATCCCCGAGTACATCTGGAAAATCAGTGGGCGTCAGAGGAGTCATATCCACCTCAAAGACCCTCTCATCCAGGTTAGGCGTGTCCGTACCCAAGACCTTTCTGAATCTAAGCAGGTCACTCCGACCAGGGAACGGCTCCCCCTGAGCCGTTAGGACCTTAAACTGCAAAAATGGATCTCCAATATCCTCCCCCACGAACCTGAGAACGATCTTGGTGGCAGATATAAGCCGCCCCAGATCTATCCGCACCCACCAATTCTCTATAGGGTCATCCATGTCGGGCTCCCAGAAGGTGTCCATTTCGCCATCCATAAGGTCGGCGGCGATTGAGGCGTTTGAACCTGCCGCCGAGATCCCTCCTCCAAACTCAGACGCATTTGTGATAGTGTCTATGCCGGGAACCCTCACCATCTGACCATCTACCTCGATTTCTGTGCTCTTGCGCATGAACCCAGGTCTTACTCCCTCATCGGTGACCTGGATCGTCTTTGCAGCAGCCTTCCAGAATAACCATTGCTCCTTCGAATCTATGACGACCCTGTTGCCGCCCACGATCGAATATCCCTGACGCTCCACACGAACCTGAGCCTGCACACGAACAGGAAATAGCAAAAGTACCAAACTCATCATAAGAACAGCTTCGCAAGCACAACGTATAGTTCTAAGATCTCTCACCGCCTACCTCCTTTTCTTAGTTGATCAAACCTAAAACCCAGCTACATCTGTATCGCTTCCTCAACCGCAGGCTAAGGATAGCTTTATGATTATGACCTCAATTAGTGCAACAAAGTTTCAAGCTAAACCCGAATAATTCACAAAAAAAGGCCGTGTATTAATTAAGGGATTGTATTGTTTAACCACCTTCGGTGTCCTTGCGAGCCGAAGGCGAAGCAATCCCCCCGATAGATTTAATCGGGGGTTACTGTGGTAGATGTAATACTCTCCGGCTCTCATAGGAGACCACTATAAAACCTTGAGATTGCTTCCCCGATAGACTCAATCGGGGACCGCTTTGCTCCTCGCAATGACTGCACCAAGTTTATGAATTAATCTAACTAATAGACAACAGATACAGTCCCGGTCTTAGTCTCCTCCTCTTCCTGAGCCTCTACCGATATGCGATAGACATGTATCCCGGGTGGAACAAGATTATCCTTATTGTCTCTCCCATCCCAATGCCGGCTATATTGTCCTACGGAGTCGTTCCCAGAATAGACTGTCTTTATATAAAGACACCGGAAAGATCGTATATTTCGATTGAGACAGGAACAGGAGCCGTCAGCCTCAAAATGGTATAAGATATGTTCAGTACATCGTTGACACCGTCGCCATTCGGTGTAAAGGGATTTGGGGAGACCTCTGGTGAAGACAATATCGATTCGGCGAAAGGCGTTATTACCGTAAGGACATCGCTTTCGATCTCATCTGCCGCGTTGCCAGGATTGATCCTCTGACGAACTTCGTGAGGGTTTGCGCTGTCGAACACCCTGCCGTCAAAAAAGGTCCCGCGCTCCCTCAAAACAGGAGCTTGGAACACTACTTCAACTGTGACTCCGCTGTCTCGTGTATCCAACTTCCTGGGCAATGTGACCTCAAAGCCTGAGCCGTCCTCCTTTATCGTCGTGTTGAAGTCGTCCTGATTGATTTCATCTACTCGAAGCGAATCCACCGAAGTAACCCCATAAGGTGTAGTGATCTCCAGGCTGTCGAATCCTTTATCCACAGCTGCCATCGTTGCAGTGACAAAATAGGTGAACTTATGTGATACCTTCCCTATCTCTACTTCCGCAGGGAAGATCTCACCAACTATCTGTCGAGCCGCAGGAGGCACAGAGGCCTTAAACTGTAAATACTTGATCCGGCTGCCATCGTTACCTTCGGAGGTAAAATCCACGCCGATCTGAAAGAATTTGCGGGGACCAGGAGAGGCGATAGCCTCTCCCGGACTTTCAAACTTGTAAGGTGCAGACCAGAAGCTCCAGTTTTCCGAATCGTAAGTCACTGGACCCCGAACACTACTAGGGAGTAAGTCGTACTCACTTTTGTACTCCTTTGAGCTGAGGTCTTTTCCCCCCTTTTCGGGAGGCAAAACTACCGGCGTTTGCTGCTCAGGGTTGATTCTCCAGTAGACGTCCGGATGACGATCTGTCCCACTCCTGGTTCGGATCCTAGCCTCGGCCTTGGGATCACTACTGCCAGACCAGGTGATCTCGCCGAAACTGGCGATGTCGTCCATCTCAATTATGTCAGCTATATAAGAGGCTTCTTCTACAAAGCCCTGTCCCAAGACCTCAAACTCGGCGATCTCTATCGTCTTCACAGATCGGGTATAGATCAACAACGCGACATAAGAGGTTTTCTCCGGCGGATCAAGCGGTATTATAACTTCAGGAAATATATTTACAACGCGCTCATGATCTGCACTGGCGCCAGATGGAAATCCAGATTGACCTATACGGCCCAGGTGAGTGTACTTGGCAAACTGTCGGAAGCTCGGGATGTAACCTGTTCCTCGACACAAGTGGGTCTCGATGAAATCCTCCGGGCGGCGGCCAAGGCTGGTACCCAATTCGTAGCCCTCTATGAAGTGGGTCTCATATTCCTCACCCTCAGGGGATATTCCACCACGAGTGTAGAATCTTACTTTATCAACGACAAATAGTCCGCCTAAGTATATAACTATCCGGTGAGGCGCACCATGACATCGTGCGCCCCCTCTTGCCCTCCTTGAGGCAGGCCAGACAAAAGCTGTGGTAGGATCCCCATCTATCATGTTATTCCCAATGTTGCCTTCGATTCCATATGCCTCATTGTTGCCTAGACTCTCACTGCCTTGGGTACCTACGGCTACCCATCCACCTCCTCTGTCCAGAGCCGTTGCGGCTATGCTCTCACCCTCCCTGATAAACTTCGGTTGAATTGAACCGGCATCCGCTGCCTTCAGGGAGTCCGCATCCAGATTCGCCACCGACTCATAATTCAGCCAGCTGATCTCCTTGAGCTCAATCCCTATCCCCTGGAGACTGTCTCTTTCTGCAGGCGAAAAGGGCTTTCCGATTCTAAAGATAATCGCAGAAGAGGCGTCATCTAAAAAGATGGCGGTGACCATCAAAGCAAGAAGAATCAACCCTGTCAGCTTTGATAGAACACTGCTATTTCTTGTAAACCGGGGCATTGGTAATCACCCAATAAGAATTTTAATTAGTTTGCCCTTTATTGATTGACAGAACTTCATATCAGGATCTTCTGCTCTTTAGGTAAAAGCTAATTATGGGGTCAAAGTAGTCTGGAACAGATCATTGAGATACGAAATAGTACACCAACGAGGAAGAACAAACTTACGTGAGATTGCTTCGCCCACTTGGCCACTTCGCGGTTTCCTGGCACTTCGTCCCCCAGCAAACAGGGGCCGCAGCGGTGCACCCCTGCTCCGCCACAAAGCGCATCACGCAAGGCGCTTCAACCTTCGCTTTCAACCCGGATTTTTCATTTCATGATCGAATGGATTGCCGCCTCTTGTCTGTACTATCGCATCTCTCCATAGGCTCTCTGGCTAGAAGAACATTAGACGGAACGTTATGCCTTTCTCTCTCGTAATGGCGCGCTTTCCTGGTGCAGATGCTGCAGGATTTCCTTCACAGATTGAACGATTCCTGTCTCGTGATACGGGATGGAGTGTTCCTTACAGAACGCTTTGGCAATTTCCTGCGTTTCCTTCAGATTATTGCGCGGCATGTTGGGGAACAAGTGATGCTCAATCTGATAGTTGAGACACCCATACCAGAAATCAGTAAGAGGATGGCCTTTTACATTTCGAGCGGTTAGCACCTGACGCCGGAGAAAGTCCATCTCTTCGTTTTCGCGCACCATAAGCATACCTTTGTGATTGGGCGCAAAGACCGACCCCACAATCAGACCCAATACTGCTTGGTTAATTATGATAAACAACACGGCGTGCCAAGCACTTAAGACAAAGAATAAGAAGCCAAAGTAGGCCGCGAAGTGGCACATCATGAGCAGTGGTTCTGCTACAGGATATTTGATTTTGTTGGCAAATACGTATTGGATCCCTGCTAGCCGCAGGCCCAGTCCCTCGAGAAGCAACATCGGGTAAAAGAGGAAGGCCTGGTATTTTACGATGAACCTGAAAAACCCCTTCTTTTTAAGGGCCTGTTCCTTCGTGAAAGCCAGAACGGGAAAGTCTGCATCTGGGTCCAGAGCCAGGTGATTGGGATTGTTGTGATGGCGATTGTGCTTATCGATCCACCAGCTACGCTCAAAAGCCAACAAGAAGCAGACGGCAAGGCCTGCGATTTCATTGTTGCGGTCCGACCCAAAGATCTGCCTATGGCCTGCATCGTGGCCGATGAAACCTAACTGGGCGAAGACGAAGGCCAGAAAACCAGCATTTATGAGCTGCACCCAGAGGGTATCTACGAGTGCAAGGATTGTAAGGCTGAGGGCCAGCAGCCCTAAGGTTGAGAGTAGTTTATAGGTGTAGTAAGCGAGTTGCGTATCCAAGAGTCCGCGTTGTCTAACCAACTGTTTCAACTCTGCGTACTCGTTTATTGGCTGACGATCCACCGGTTATTGGGACTGGTCAGCAGTGAGTCCGTCTTTTGTGAATCGAAGTGGAGACCGTTGGCTTGGGCTCCCAAGCTGAACGCTCTGTTTACTCTTGCTCTCAACGTCAAAGGATGAGTCTTTTTGTGTTGTCATAGTGGCCTATCCATGTTAACCGGAATTCCCCATTTCGGCCGCCCACGCCGATAGCAGGGCGCGAAGGGGGTGGTCCGAGTTTAATGCCGGGACATTGTCATCACCCGAAAAGAATTTTTGATTAGGGTAATGCATAACTAAAGTTCCACTAACTCATGTCACTTACAGCCTGTTGATGCCCGATGGATTCAATCGGGGAGTAGCTTTCTCATAAGAGGAAGTAGATTTTCGTGGCGGTGGTTGAAACGCCACTCTACCTCTTTAAGGTACAGGTGGAAGAAGCTTTTGTCAACGCCTCGATATTGATGGAGCCAGTGTTTGGCATACGACCAGAAGCCTTCCACCCCATTGAGGTGATCTTTTCCTTTAGCTATGCCCTTCTCTTTCGGCACTACCACGCGGTTGCCGCTGATAGAAAGCAAAGCGTAGGATATTCAATTATCGGTGTAATACAAGCTCCCTGGTCTGGTGTGTTGGGTAATAAGAGGCAGTAGTGAGTCACGACTCCTTGAGGGGACAGCAAAGGTCAACACCTTACCCTTTCTCTGATAGATGCCAAAGACCATCTGTTTGCCTTCGGAACCCCAACCTCTTTTACCAGGTCTCCTACCACCGATGAGAGTTTCATCCATGTCAAGTTCACCTTCAACGGGTTCAAACTCCTTGAAAGTGTGATGGTAGATTGCCTTTCTGATGATCCTATACCAGCGTTCCATCCCCGATAGAATCAATCGGGGACCTGTCCTTGTGTATGGAACCTGATATCGCACCCCCGATTGAATCTATCGGGGGGAGTAATTCGACTCTTCTCCCAGAAGGTAGTGGCCAGTTTCCTGGTCAATCCCCAATTGAGTCTATTGGGGATCAATTTACACTTACGACAACGCAACCGACCAGTCTTAAGTACTCAAAATTTTCTTCCTCTGCAGCGAGGGAAATTTTTCATGTCCCAAATATCGCTACAGATCAAGAAATTGTCAACGTACCAAGCGCTACTTTTCTACTGATTAGCTTAAAAGCCTTGTGAAAAACCCTTAGATTCAGAAAGTAGTATAGAACAAGCATTGATAAAGCAGTTCCGATGTATTATATTATGTTATTGATAATATTATACATGGAGGAAACAATGACCCCACAAAAGCAGGAACAGACAAATCCGATGTTTCACTATTTTCAGATGGAGGATTTAGTTCCCGAGGATCATATCCTTCGTCAGATTGATGAGGCAGTTGATTTTTCATTTGTACGAGACGTTGTATCAGATTGTTATTGCCCTGACAATGGCAGACCCGGTATTGATCCTGAATTAGTTGTTCGAATGATCCTTATTGGCTATCTGTATAATTTGAGTGAGAATCGGCTCTGTCAGGAAGTGGGGATGCATGCGGCATATCGGTTGTTTTGTCATCAGACATTTGATGATGCGGTTCCGGATAGGAGCACGATCAACAAGCTTCGCAATCACAAGTGGGCATCCAGTGGGTTGTTTGAACGGATAATGCGTCAGGTAGTCCAGTGTTGCATAGATGTCGGTCTTGTGAGCGGTAAACACCTTAGTGTCGACGGCACTCAGATACAAGCTGATGCTTCAGTGAAAAGTATTGAGCCGATAGAACCCCCTGTTTCTCTTGATGATTATCTCAAGGGAATCGGTTTTGAAGGTGATAAGACAAAGGGTAGGTCCGGGCATCCTCAGGATAAAGACTTTCATGGTGAAAAGTGGACGAACCAAACACACCGTTCGACTACAGACCCCGACGCGCGCTTATACAGCAAATCGAAGGGCAAAGGGGCTTTTCTCTCGTTTATGGGCCATGATCTGATCGACACAAAAAGCAGAGTAATCCTTGAGACTCAGGGCACGCAGGCGACAGGGACAGCAGAGCCCGAAAGTGCCCTTAAGATGGTAGATGACCTTGAAACATAGACCATGCCCAAAGACATTCAGACACTTAGTGCCGATACGGGTTACGGTTCTGGTAATTTTATCGCTGATGTACTTGACCGGGGAATCATACCCCATATTCCTCTGCGAGCCGATGAGAAGATTGAACCGATTCCTACGTGGAAAAACAAGACAAATTCAGCACATATTCAGGCCGAACGGGATAGAAAAGTGCGAGAGGCGAAAGCCAGAAATCATGCACGGTCTATCTCATTAACAGCTGACTACAAACTCTCCCGGAGACTCCGTAAACGCAGTGAACATATCTTTGCTGAAGCCAGGCAACAACACGGTATGGGACGAGCCCGTTACAGAGGACCAGCCTCACTGAATGAACAGTTGAATCTTGTTGCAACAGTACAGAATCTCAAGAGGCTTGTATCTTTCATAAGAAGGGGGAAAGCGCCTATGTGTGCCCTGTCTGTCAAAGACAGTGCATCCTGTTCTTCAAACAGCTCCTATTCCTTGCTGACCAGAACTCTGATAAGACTATTTTGCTTATTCCACAGCAAAACGATACGATATGCTACTCTTTGACCCATAATCGGCGCTTCAGACGCTGCCTGGGACATAACTATTTCACAAGGCTTTTAAATATTAACGTCAAGAAGAAACCCCTCATAACTTGTTGATTATAAGGTAATTATTGGTGGCGCCCCGCAGAATCGAACTGCGGACACACGGATTTTCAGTCCGTTGCTCTACCAACTGAGCTAGGGCGCCAATCGTTCCGAGTAACTCTGATAAACTACAACCAAAATGCTGTAGCTCACAAGAAATGTCAAGGATTCGTTACAGTCGGACTCCACCCATTATCTTCTTTTTCAAGAAGCTCTCCGACCACTTTGCCACTTCGTGCCCTTTGCAAAAAGGGTTGGCATCGACGCACGCAGTGCCCAGACCACTTTCTTGGGGTTATTAGTATCCCAAAAGCTCTAAAGATTTATCGGCCAGCTTGACAAGAGGGACAAAGTAAACTCCCAACAGAACCGTAGGTATAACCAACAGAGTTAGAAGGACTGTATGCAAAGTAGATATTACCACTTTTTCGTCTGTTAGGGCATCCTCCAAGAACATAACCTTTACTATCCTTGCGTAGTAGTACAGAGAGACGACACTGTTGAGGACGCCTACGATGGCGAGCCAGTAGTATTTTCCCTTTATTACTGCGGCGAAGAGGTAAAATTTCCCCACAAATCCGCCTGTAGGTGGAAGCCCAGTAAGCGAGAAGAGGAAGATTGTCATGGCGACGGCGACAAAGGGAGATCTCCATCCAAGACCGCTGTAGCCCTTTATGTCTTCTGTATTGAGTCTTTGGGAAACAGCTATGACGACCAGAAAGGCTCCAAGATTCATAAACAGGTAGACTCCGATGTAGAACATAACGGCTTTTAGCCCATCAGGGGAGAGCATTACAACCCCCATAAGGATATATCCTGCGTGCGCTATACTTGAGTAGGCAAGAAGCCTCTTTAAGTTGTCCTGCCAGATAGCCACAAGATTGCCGAGCGTCATTGTGGCAGCGGATATTATGGCAAGGAGATAGGGCCAGTCTATCTGCGGCATCCATTCTGATGTGGATACACCGGAGTAGAAGAATCTGGAGAGCATCGCAAATCCTGCAGCCTTGGGAACGATTGAAAAATAGGCTGTTACAGGTGTGGGAGCTCCTTCATAGACGTCGGGAGTCCAAAAGTGGAAGGGCACTGAGGCTATCTTGTATCCGAGTCCGGCCATTATGAGGATGATGGATACCACAAGCGTCAAATCGTAATGTTGTGACTGACTTATGCTCTGGCTTATCTGATAAATATTAATTGAACCCGTAGCCCCGTAGAGCAGAGACATACCGTAAATCATTGCTCCCGAGGATACGCCTCCGTAGATTGAGTATTTAAGCCCGGCCTCTGAGGAGCGTCGGTCGTTTTTGAGGAAGCAAGCAAGCACATATGAGGGAATGCTGACAAGTTCAAGCGCAAGGTACATCATCAAGAGATTGGTCGCGGAGGCCATCATAAAACCACCGAGGACAATCCCCAGCAAAAGAGCATAATACTCACCGGAGCGTTCTTCTGGCACCTCAGGAGACGTAATGGAAAAGAGCGTTATTATTATGGTGGCAAGGCAAAAGACAGCCTTAAAAAAGAGGGAAAATGGATCGAGTGCCATCATTCCGGCAAAGAGAGGACGACTCTCCTCAGAGTAGAGCAGACCGATCAAAATAAGGGCTATGGTAAGCCCTATCGTGGAGACAATTGCCACGGGGGCCTGCCTACCCCTTTTAAGGAGCAGGTCCGTTATTATCACAGCAAGAAGCGTGAGTACGACGACGATCTCAGGATAGATATATTTGAGACTGTCTATGTTACTTCTGATAATTTCTTCTAACACGAAGCTCTCACTTTCGAAGTAGACAGTAGCTAACGCGCATCCTTTGCCCTTTGTTTTTCCCAAATGGGTGAACGCACAGGTTGGTCTCTATATACGTTCACTGTTTTATAGGCAACGGAGACGGTGGCAAGTCTACCTTTTCAGGGTGCGACCATACTTATAATATTGTTCAAAGACGTGCTCATAAGGTTCAGAATCGGCATCGGATAGACGCCGAGGAATATGACTATAGCCCCTAAGGGAGCCAAGCTGAAGATCTCCCTTTTGCTTATTTCGGGGAGGTCTTCATATTTAGGATTCAAAGGTCCCAGAAACATTCTCTGAAGCGTCCAGAGGAAATATCCTGCCGTCAGGACTACTCCGAGAGTAGGTATTATCACTATCCATCTGTGGTCGGTCCAAAACGTCTGAAACGCCCCCAAGAAGCACATAATCTCGCTTATGAAGCTGGAAAGTCCCGGAAGACCCAGCGATGCGAAGAAGGTCAAAGCTGTGATGCCCGTGTAGATGGGCATCCTGGAGCCGAGACCCCCGAAGCCGTCTATATCTCTGTGATGAGCCCTGTCGTAGATGACGCCGACGAGCAAGAAGAGCATGGCCGTAGTAGTGCCGTGATTGAACATCTGAAGGACGGCTCCGTTTATCCCGGCCGAGGTCAAGGAAGCGGCACCCAGGAGTACAAATCCCATATGGCTTATGCTCGAATATGCCACCAACTTCTTGAGATCCGTTTGTGCCATCGCACACAGCGCCCCATAGATTATGTTTATGACTCCGAGTATAGCTAGTGGAATTGCGAAGTACTTAGTAGCGTCTGGGAGCATCTGAAAGTTAAAGCGCAGGATGCCGTAAGTCCCCATCTTCAAAAGGACGCCAGCTAAAATGACGCTTACGGCCGTCGGGGCCTCCACGTGCGCATCGGGGAGCCACGTATGGAAAGGAAATATCGGAACCTTGATGGCAAAACCGATAAACATAGCGACATAGACCGCAATCTGGAACGTGAAGCCGTATCTGTGGGTCATGAGTGCCGTCATATCGAACGTGTGAGGCTCCGTCGTGAAGTAGAACGCCAGCATCGCCAACAAGAGAACGACGCTCCCTAAAAGGGTGAAGAGGAAAAACTTGATGGCCGCATATTCGCGCCGCGGGCCGCCCCATATCCCTATGAGAAAGTACATCGGCAGGAGCATTACCTCCCAGAATACGTAGAACAAAAAGAAGTCCAGAGAACAGAATACGCCCTGCATCCCGGTCTCCAAGAGCAGAAAGAGCGCGAAGTAGCCCTTTATACCTCTGTCTATAGTCCACGATGCGGGGATGCATAGGAAGGATAAAAGGGCGGTCAGAAGGACCATCGTGACTGAGAGTCCATCTATCCCTAGAAAATATTCTATATTGAAGGATTCGATCCAGCTATGACGCTCGACAAACTGCATTTCAGTTGTGCTTCGGTCAAACGAATTGTATAGATTGAAAGCAAGGAGGACGCATGCCGCTGTGGCTATGAGGGCTACGATCTTAATGGCCCTTTCGTTTTGCTTAGGGATCAGCAGGATTATCAAAGCTCCCAGAAGCGGGATGAATACTATAGGTGTAAGTATCGGCATCAGCTAATTTTCCTCCTGAGTTTGGGTATATAGTTTGCAGTTACTTTTCTATAGCAACCCTTATCAAAAATATAATAATCGCTCCCACAAGAGCGAACATAATATACGTCTGTACCCTTCCTGTCTGTATCTTTCTGAAGATAGATCCTGCCCCTATTACAGCTCCTGCAGTCTGGTTGACGAGTCCGTCTATAACTATATTGTCGAAGCGTCCCTCAAGGAATGAAATGAACGTGGTGATGCGGGCGGCTCCGTTGACGACGCCGTCGATGACCTTCTGGTCGAACCATCCTAAAAACGATCTGATGGCAAGTGTGGGTCGGATGACTATAAAGTGATAAAGTTCGTCGAAGTACCATTTGTTATATATGAGTCTATAGGTGAAGCTGAATCTGTCAGCCCAAGCGTCCGCCGAGATTCTTCCCTTGTAGTAGGTCAGATACGAAAGATATATGCCCCCTGCTGCTATAAGGAGGGAGAGCATCAGGGCGGGAATGTGCGCAGGGTCGTGGGCTTCCGATGAGGCGAGGACATAGCCTGTGTCCACTGTTCCCACAGCTTGGTGGACGCTCGATGCGGGCTTATGGATTATATCATAGAACCAGCCAGATGTGGAGAAGGGGTTGAAGTTAAATGTGTAGAAAAAGAAAAAGGTCAAAACCGAAAGGACTACCAAAGGTATCGTCATCGACTTTGGAGATTCGTGTGCATGCTCATATTTTTCTCTGTCTCTGGGTTGACCGTAGAAGGTCATAAATATCAGTCTGAACATATAGAATGCCGTCATTCCGGCGGTGATAAATCCTAATAGCGGCAACAGCATGTGCCGGGGTTGCTCGAAGAAGCCGAATCCCAAACTTCCCGCAAGGATGGCGTCTTTGCTTAAAAACCCCGATGTCAAAGGGACGCCGGAAATTGCTAACGTGGCGATGAGCATCGTCCAAAAAGTTATGGGCATCTTATCTTTTAGCCCGCCCATTTCTCTCATATCCTGCGTGCCGAGGGCGTGGATGACAGAGCCTGAACAGAGGAAGAGGCATGCCTTAAATGCCGCGTGTGTCACCAGGTGAAAGAAGCCTGCTACATATGCTCCGACGCCGAGTCCGAGCATCATATATCCGAGTTGACTTATGGTAGAATAGGCAAGGACGCGCTTTATGTCGTTTTGGGCTATTGCTATGGTCGCGCCGAGGAAGGCTGTTATGACTCCTGTATATGCGATGAACGTGAGTGCATCGGGTGAGAGGAAAGGAAAGACCCTGACCACAAGATAGACGCCTGCTGCGACCATCGTTGCGGCGTGTATAAGCGCACTAACGGGAGTGGGGCCTTCCATTGCATCGGGCAACCACACATGGAGAGGAAACTGCGCGGATTTTCCGACTGCTCCGAAGAAGATGCAAATACCAGCAACGGTCAAAAGCGTTCCGCTGAGTTCTCCCTGCGCCACGCTGTCGAATACGCCCTGATAGCCGAATTTACCGATCTGACTGAAGATTATCATTATCCCTATGAACATCCCCACGTCGCCTATCCTTGTAACGATAAAGGCTTTCTTGCCGGCGGCGGCGGCGGCAGGGCGTTCGAACCAGAAGCCGATCAAGAGATATGAGGTAAGCCCCACAAGCTCCCAGAAGCAGTATAAGAAAAGAAAATTATCAGAGAGCACAAGCCCTAACATCGAAAAAGAGAATAGAGCCAAATATGCGAAAAAGCGCGGGTACAGCGGATCATCGTGCATGTAGCCTATAGAGTAGAGGTGCACAAGCGCGCTGACTAAGGTGACGACCATTAACATCAGGGCTGTGACGTTGTCCAAGAGGATGCCCCCTTCAACTCTGAAGTCGCCGATATCGATCCACATAAAGGAAAAGGTCTCTTTATAGTCGGGATCGTACGCCGCTAACACTTTGGCCAAGATTACTACGGAGAGTCCCAGAGAAAGAAACATAGCCCCAGTGGGGAGCCAGTCTCCCCCTCTTGGGAGTCTTTTGCCCACAAATATCTGTATGGCAAAGGCCAAGAGAGGTAAAAGGAGTATGATATAGGCTAATGTGATCATTGTGTATTTCCTACTATCTTCTCCATCAGTTCTCGAATCTTGCTAATGAATCAGACCAAGCGTGTGGCAGACTACGGATCTCCTTTTTACGGACCTCAATACACTTCTTCATGAGTCCCAACTGCCTCTAACAGAATTGCTTCAGATCCTTCATGTTGTACGAACTCAAATACCTTCTCAAATCGTAACTTACACTACACGCCCAAGAGCCTTCAAGGTTGCCCTTGAGCTTATGAGTCTTCAATCGGGGATAAAAGATCCAAGCAATCGGGGATGAAAAGCATCCTCGGATAAAAACTCCAAGGCAGCTTGAATATCCTTGGCAACATGAGGATTTTCTTTGACCACCCGCTTTGCCGCCCGAACAAAAGAACTGCACTGCAGCAGTAGCCGCTTCACGACAATATTTCCTTCATTATCTCACTTGGCGTTGCCGGTTGGCAACGTCCTTCTTGGAATTCCTTTCTAGCATGCCGAATGTCTTCAGCCAGTTCTGTTCTTCGGCGTTCTATCATACGTCGGTGCAAAATATCAATCAACGTCTCTTGTTCTTCCAGAGACAACTTATCAAGAGCCTCTAGTACTTCTCCAAAAGATGTCACATTCTGCATGTCTGTTACTCCTTTGATAAGCAAGGCAAACCTTACGGAGTCAACGACCGACCAAGTTATCGTTTTAGGGCGTCCGCCTCGTCTACATCTATAATGTGGAAGCTCCTGTATATGTTCAGCACAATCGCTAATGCTACTGCGGCTTCGGCGGCGGCCAATGTGATCACGAAGATCGCCACCACCTGCCCTTCGAGTCCCTGCGCGGTATAGCGAGCAAAAGCTACAAAATTTATATTGGCAGAGTTTAAGATAAGCTCTATCCCCATAAGGATGCTTACGGCATTCCTTCTGGTTATTACGCCGAAGGCTCCAAGGCAAAAGAGAATTGCGCTCACTACAAGGTAGTGTTCCAAAGTTATCATCTTTTCCCTCCCTCGCCTTTTTCTCTTCGCGCTATAAGTGCAGCCCCCATAAGTGCGATCAACAAAAGAACCGAGGCTACTTCAAACGGGAGTAGGAAGTCCGTCATAAGCAAGTTTCCGATCTGTGACGTCGTAGAGGTTATCCCCTTTTCGACGGTAGGCACCCAGGAATCTTTGTTGAAGATAACTGTCAGTAGCATGGCAAAGACGAAGATTACCACTAACATTCCAGGTAGAAAATTGATCCTCTGCTGTCTGATCTGGACGTCGTACACCCTGTGGGTCATCATAACTCCGAATAAAAGGAGGACCAGTATGCCTCCTACGTAGATTATGACCTGTGTGGCGGCGAGGAAGTCAGCGGAAAGTAAGATGTAGAGTCCTGCAACTCCGAAGAAGGTAAAGAGGAGGGCGAAAGCTGAATAGACTATCCTTTTTGAAAAGACTACGACGGCCCCCGAACCGACGGTTATGAAAGCGAAGATGCAGAATATTATATCTGAGGCGGTCATCTCATCCTTGTACTTTATCAAACAAGTCGAAGATGTACATCCATAATCCTACTCCAATTATATTGGCAAACGAAAATGGCGTAAGGACTTTCCATCCAATGTACATAAGTTGATCTACTCTGAGTCTGGGGAGTGTCCACCTAATCCACATCTGCACAAAGACAAGGAAGGTGGCTTTGCCCACAAACCAGATGGCGCCGTCTGCGATTGGGGTGCCTCCCCAGGGCGCTTGCCATCCTCCCAAAAAGATCGTGGTCGCTATGGCGCTGACGGCGAACATGTTTGCGTATTCGGCTATAAAAAAGAAGGAAAATCTCATTCCGCTGTATTCCGTGTGGTATCCTGCTACCAATTCCGACTCGGCTTCAGGGATGTCAAAAGGGGTCCGGTTGACCTCAGAAAGCGAGGCCACAAAGTATATGAAGAAGGCCAAAAAAGTGAACGGGTTCCTGAAGATGAACCAGTTCAAAAATCCGCCACTCTGGTCTTTGACTATGTCCTGCATACTCAAGCTTCCGACTATCATTATGACGGATAAAAGGGCAAGCGCAACGGGTATTTCGTAACTTACTACCTGGGCGGCAGAGCGCATAGCCCCCAAAAGCGACCACTTGTTGTTAGACGACCAACCTGCCATTACAACCCCAATAACCACCAGGGAGGATATCGCAAGGATATAAAAGATCCCTATGTTCAGATCCCGAACTATCAATCTATCCCCGAAGGGAACGGCCACAAAGACCGCGAACGAGCCGACAAATACGACAAGAGGAGCTAAGGTGAAGAGCTTTCTGTCCGCCATAGCCGGGATGATGTCCTCTTTCAAAAAGAGTTTAATCCCGTCAGCGATAGTCTGCGCCCAACCGTGCCATCCCCCGACCCTCATGGGTCCGAGTCTGTCCTGCATATGGGCTGAGACCTTGCGCTCCAGCCAGATAGCAAATAGGGCAAAGACCGAGATAAATCCCAAAACGGCGGCGCATCCGACCAGAGTAAGCCCTAGATACACCCAATCCTGCAGAGTAAGCCCCAGATACACCCAATCCCGGGAAAGTTGGGATAAAGGGGATACTAAGTCGATGACCGTGTCTACAAAGGATTCCATATTTGTCTACATTAGTAAACGGTAAAGGGATAGGAAGTGTCGCCTCTTTCTACTGCCCACTGTCTACTTGTTTCCATAAGGCGACTGAGGCTTGACCCATTCAAGGTCACCTTTCTTCCAGACATAGGCAAGCCCTACAAGGAGTATAGATACAAAGATCATCATCTCAACCAGGGCGAAAAAGCCCAGACTCTTGTAGACCACAGCCCAGGGGAAGAGAAAGACGATCTCTACGTCGAATATTATGAAGATCAAAGCTATAATGTAAAACCTTATGTTGAACTGTATCCAGGCTCCGCCCTCAGGTTCCTCGCCGCACTCGTAGGGCGTCAGCTTTTCAGGTGTCGGATCATTGGCGCGGAAGATTCTGGCTAAAGTCAGACTTACCAAAATAAAGAGTGTCCCGACCGTAAGGAAGATAAGTACACCTGCATAATCTGTGAGCATGGCTTTCTAGCTCCTTAACTTTATAGAATGTAATTTTGGGCTTTGAAGGTCCTCCCAAAAGGTGGCGTGGGCACTGCGTGCGTTGCTCCGACCCCCCTTATCAAGGGGGGATACCGGGAGGTGATTGCAGGGGGCACGAAGTCAGCAGACCACGAAGTGGCGAAGTGATCGGAGAACTTTATCGACAAGAAAGGTTTAAGGATTCAAAGATAAGATAGCTGTGGATTTAAGTCAAGTGAAATTGTGATTTTTTAGAAGAGTAATGACACATGGTATCCACCCTCACGGGATAATTTTGCCTATATTTAGAAGCCTTGTGAAAAACCCTTAGATTCAGAAAGTAGTATAGAACAAGCATTGATAAAGCAGCTCCGATGTATTATATTATGTTATTGATAATATTATACATGGAGGAAACAATGACCCCACAAAAGCAGGAACAGACAAATCCGATGTTTCACTATTTTCAGATGGAGGATTTAGTTCCCGAGGATCATATCCTTCGTCAGATTGATGAGGCAGTTGATTTTTCATTTGTACGAGACGTTGTATCAGATTGTTATTGCCCTGACAATGGCAGACCCGGTATTGATCCTGAATTAGTTGTTCGAATGATCCTTATTGGCTATCTGTATAATTTGAGTGAGAATCGGCTCTGTCAGGAAGTGGGGATGCATGCGGCATATCGGTTGTTTTGTCATCAGACATTTGATGATGCGGTTCCGGATAGGAGCACGATCAACAAGCTTCGCAATCACAAGTGGGCATCCAGTGGGTTGTTTGAACGGATAATGCGTCAGGTAGTCCAGTGTTGCATAGATGTCGGTCTTGTGAGCGGTAAACACCTTAGTGTCGACGGCACTCAGATACAAGCTGATGCTTCAGTGAAAAGTATTGAGCCGATAGAACCCCCCTGTTTCTCTTGATGATTATCTCAAGGGAATCGGTTTTGAAGGTGATAAGACAAAGGGTAGGTCCGGGCATCCTCAGGATAAAGACTTTCATGGTGAAAAGTGGACGAACCAAACACACCGTTCGACTACAGACCCCGACGCGCGCTTATACAGCAAATCGAAGGGCAAAGGGGCTTTTCTCTCGTTTATGGGCCATGATCTGATCGACACAAAAAGCAGAGTAATCCTTGAGACTCAGGGCACGCAGGCGACAGGGACAGCAGAGCCCGAAAGTGCCCTTAAGATGGTAGATGACCTTGAAACATACACCATGCCCAAAGACATTCAGACACTTAGTGCCGATACCGGTTACGGTTCTGGTAATTTTATCGCTGATGTACTTGACCGGGGAATCATACCCCATATTCCTCTGCGAGCCGATGAGAAGATTGAACCGATTCCTACATGGAAAAACAAGACAAATTCAGCACATATTCAGGCCGAACGGGATAGAAAAGTGCGAGAGGCGAAAGCCAGAAATCATGCACGGTCTATCTCATTAACAGCTGACTACAAACTCTCCCGGAGACTCCGTAAACGCAGTGAACATATCTTTGCTGAAGCCAAGCAACAACACGGTATGGGACGAGCCCGTTACAGAGGACCAGCCTCACTGAATGAACAGTTGAATCTTGTTGCAACAGTACAGAATCTCAAGAGGCTTGTATCTTTCATAAGAAGGGGGAAAGCGTCTATGTGTGCCCTGTCTGTCAAAGACAGTGCATCCTGTTCTTCAAACAGCTCCTGTTCCTTGCTGACCAGAACTCTGATAAGACTATTTTGCTTATTCCACAGCAAAACGATACGATATGCTACTCTTTGACCCATAATCGGCGCTTCAGACGCTGCCTGGGACATAACTATTTCACAAGGCTTCTAATGTGACGCCACTTCTTGATGTGACATCTATTAGTCCTATCTCTGGCCCGGCATCGGGTGGTACTCCTGTTACGATAACAGGTAGCAATTTCCAAAGTGGAGCGACTGTTACCTTCGATGGTATCGCAGCCACAAATGTAGCTGTAAATCTTCTGGGCACTATTACAGCCAAGACTCCCGCTCATCCTGCTGGCACTGTGAGCGTACTAGTCACAAATCCCGACGGCCAGGCAGACACGCTTATTAACCGATTTGGGTTCGGTGATCTTTTTGCTAACACCAAGATCGCTTTTGCGTCAGACCGAGATGGCAACTTTGAAATCTACTCGATGAACGCTGATAGTACAAACCAGACACGGCTGACCAACAACCCGGCGATTGACAGCAGCCCTTCCTGGTCGCCTGAGGGGACGAAGATCGCCTTCCATTCAACGCGGGATGGCAACTATGAAACCTACGCGATGAATGCAGACGGGACAGATCAGGTCAATCTAACCAACGACCTGGCGTTTGATGTCACTCCTTCTTGGTCACCTGATGGCACGAAGATTGCCTTTCGGTCATCCCGCGATGGCAACCCTGAAATCTACGTGATGAACGCAGATGGGACAAACCCAACTAACGTGTCCAATAACCCGGCGCAGGAATTCAGCCCCTCTTGGTCGCTTGACGGGACGAAGATCGCCTTTCGTTCAGACCGCGATGGAAATGCGGAGATCTACGTGATGAACGCAGACGGTACAAGCCCGATACGGCTTACCAACAACCCTGCGGAAGACGGCAACCCTTCCTGGTCTCCTGACGGGACGAAGATCGCCTTTTTTTCAAGCAATGACATCTACGTGATAAACGTCGACGGTACAAACCAAGTCACTCTGACCAATATCCCAGCGACTGACGGCAATCCTTCTTGGTCGCCGTTCCTTGTGACACCTGCTCCAGCCACGCCAGACCTCCAGATCGCAGGAAAGATTGTGTTCTACTCACAGCGGGATGGCAACAATGAAATCTACGTGATGAACGACGACGGCACGGGTCAGACTAGGCTCACCAACAATCCGTCATTGGATAGTGTACCTTCCTGGTCACCGGACGGCACCAAGATCACGTTTCATTCTGAACGGACAGGAAACCGTGAAATCTTTGTCATGAATGCAGATAGTACAAATCTGATCCAAGTGACCAACAACCCGGCGTCTGACGATCATCCTTCCTGGTCGCCGGACGGCACCGAGATTGCGTTTGCCTCCAATCGGACCGGCTATTTGGAAGTCTTCGTGATAAATATCGATGGGACCAATCCGGTCAATCTGACCAACAACTTGGCGAATGACAATTTTCCTTCTTGGTCGCCGGACGGGACAAAGATCGCGTTTTGGTCAGGTCGGTCGAATGGGGTTTGGGTGATGAATGTGGATGGTACTAATCCCGTTCAGCTTACCAGCGGAACAGGTGCCACGCTCATCGGCTGGTCACCCGATGGTACTAAGCTTGTCTTTACGAATAACGATGAAGTGTTCGTGATGAATACAGATGGGTCTGGACTGACCAATCTGACAAACAATCCTGCCGGTGATGGCGCACGATCGTGGTCACCGGATGGAACCAAGATTGTCTTGAATACAAACCGCGATGGCAACGCCGAGATCTATGTGATGAACAAGGATGGCAGCGGTTTGACCAGGCTTACGAACAATACGGCAACTGACGCCGCTGAAGAATGGGCGCCTTTCCGCCATATCGGCAGTGCTGCTGTCGGCACACCGGTATCCCGGACGATGACCATCCAGAATAAGGGACAAGGGCCACTCACGGTCAGCAACATCACCTCCAGCGGCGCGCAGTTCACGATTGCGCCGACAAGCTTCAATGTAGCAGCAGGGGACAGCCAGAATGTGACGGTGACATTCACTCCGACTTCAGCGGGGACGAAGTATGATACGCTGACGATCACGAGCAATGACCCTGATGACGGGATTGTTAGCCTGATTGTGAATGGGACGGGAACAGCCGCACCAGACCTCCAGATTGACGGTAAGATCGCCTTTCACTCAACCCGTGACGGCAACTATGAAATCTACGAGATGAACGCAGATGGGACTAATCAAGTCAACCTCACCAACAACCCGGGATTTGACGTTGGAGCTTCTTGGTCACCGGACGGAACAAAGATCGCTTTCAGGTCAGAACGCGATGGCAACTATGAAATCTACGTGATGAATGCCGATGGGACGAACCAGACATGGCTGACTAATGATCCGGCGCAAGATGTGGCGCCTTCCTGGTCGCCAGATGGCACAAAGATCATATTTAATTCTCTGCGGACCGGTAACGGAGAAATCTTTGTAATGAATGCAGATGGGACCAACCCTGTCAATCTGACCAACAACCCAACTACTGACAGGGAGCCTTCTTGGTCGCCAGATGGAGGGAAAATCGCATTTGGTTCATTCCGAGGAGGGTCGGACGCGATTTGGGTGATGAATGCAGATGGTACAAATCCGGTTCAGCTTACCAGTAATACAAGTAATAGTGCACATGGTTGGTCACCAGATGGCAGGAAGATCGTTTTTCAAAATCATATCGGAAACGATGAAATCTTCGTGGTGAATGCAGATGGGACTGGTCAGACTAACCTAACGAACAATCCTACTAGTGATGCTGCACCGTCCTGGTCACCTGATGGGAGCAAAATTGCCTTTCTTACAACCCGCGATGGCAATCAGGAGATCTACGTGATGAATGCAGATGGGACTGGTTTGACGAGACTTACGAACAACCCGGCAATTGACGCCAGTGCCGATTGGTTGCCGTTCCGCCACATCGGTAGTGCAGCTATCGGGACGCCGGTCTCCCGGACGATGACCATCCAGAATAAGGGACAAGGACCACTCACGGTCAGCAACATCACCTCCAGCGGTGGGCAGTTCACGATTGCTCCGGTCAATTTCAATGTAGCAGCCGGGGACAGCCAGAATGTGACTGTGACGTTCACTCCTACTTCGGTGGGGACAAAGTATGATACGCTGACGATCACAAGCAACGACCCGGATGATGGGACTGTGAGCCTGATTGTCAATGGGACAGGGACACCTGCGCCAGACCTCCAGATTGCAGGGAAGATTGCGTTCCAGTCAACTCGTGACGGCAACAGTGAAATTTATGTCATGAACCCAGACGGGTCAGCACAGATACGTCTAACCAATAACGCAGCTGATGATGGGGCGTCAAGTTGGTCTCCAGATGGCAGTAAGATCGCGTTTGGATCGAGTCGGGATGTAAACGGTGAGGTCTACGTGATGAATGCGGATGGGTCAGGCAAGACCAACCTGTCTAACAATTCAGCAGCGGAAGGGTCCCCAACCTGGTCGCCGGACAGCACAAAGATCGCATTTTCCTCCACTCGCGATGGGAATGAAGAGATTTATGTGATGAATGCGGATGGGACCAACCAGACCCGCCTGACTAATAACGCAGCAGGTGATTCGGGGCCGAGCTGGTCTCCGGATGGCAGCAAGATCGCCTTCCACTCTAACGGTGAGATTTATGTGATGAATGCAGATAGTACAGGACAGACGCGATTGACCAATAACCCAGCGAGTGATGTGCATCCGAGTTGGTCTCCCGGCGGCAGCAAAATCGTGTTTGATTCTAATAGAGACGGAAACTACGAGATTTATATGATGAATGCAGATGGTACAGGTCTGACCCGCCTGACCAACAACGGAGCTGATGATGAGGACCCGTATTGGTCTCCGGATGGGAGTAGGATTATATTTCATTCACTTCGCGCCGGCAACGCCGAGATCTATGTGATGAACGCTGATGGGACAAATCCTGTCAATCTGACCAACATCCCAGGGGATGACCATGCTCCTTCTTGGTCGCCGTTCCGCTATATCGGCAGTGCTGCTGTCGGCACGTCGGTCTCCCGAATTATGACCATCCAGAATACAGGACAAGGGCCACTCACGGTCAGTAACATCACCTCCAGCGGCGCACAGTTCACGATGACGCCGACGAGTTTCAATGTAGCAGCAGGTGACAGCCAGGACGTGACGGTTACATTCACTCCGACCTCAGCGGGTACGAAATACGACACGCTGACGATCACCAGCAACGATCCGGATGATGGGACTGTGAGTCTGATTGTGAATGGGACGGGGACAGGCGCGCCGGATCTCCAGATTTCCGGGAAGATTGTCTTCTACTCACAGCGGGATGGCAACAATGAAATCTACGTGATGAACCCCGACGGGACAGGTCTAACACGGCTGACTAATGATCCGGCGGACGATTTGGCGTCTTCCTGGTCGCCGGATGGCACCAGGATCGCCTTTTTTTCTGAACGGACTGGGAACCGTGATGTCTTTGTCATGAACGTGGATGGCACAAATCTGGTTCAACTGACCAACACGCTGGCGGATGACGGTTCGCCTTCTTGGTCACCGGACGGGACGAAGATCGCGTTTTACTCTGGGCGGGACGGCAACGATGAAGTCTACGTGATGAACCCCGATGGTTCTAATCCTGTCAATCTGACCAATAACCCTGCGGGTGACGCGGCTTCCTCCTGGTCGCCTGATGGGACGAAGATCGCATTTCTCTCAAACCGAGATGGGGTGGGATTTGGGGTTTGGGTGATGAACGCCGATGGGACCAATCCGGTTCAGCTTACCAGCGGAACATGTAATACTTTCATAGGCTGGTCACCCGATGGCACTAAGCTTGTCTTTGCCAATTGTCAGTCTGGGAATGATGAACTCTTCGTAATGAATGCAGATGGGACAGGACAGACCAACCTCACGAACAACCCTGTCCCTGATGCTGGACGGTCCTGGTCACCGGATGGGAGTTAGGATTATCTTTACTACAAGGCGCGATGGTAACGATGAAATCTATATAATGAATGACGATGGCAGTGGTTTAACCAGGATTACGAACAACTCTGCGAGTGACTCCCATCCTTCTTGGGAACCTTTCCGCCTCATCGGCAGTGCTGCCGTCGGCACACTGGTCTCCCGGACGATGACCATCCAGAATAAGGGACAAGGGCCACTCACAGTCAGCAACATTACCCCCAGCGGCGCGCAGTTCACGATTACGCCGATCAGTTTCAACGTAGCGGCAGGGGACAGCCAGAACGTGACGGTGACGTTCACCCCGGACTCAGTGGGTACAGCGTATGATACGCTGACGATCACGAGCAACGATCCGGATGATGGTACTGTGAGACTGATTGTGAATGGGACGGGTGTTGGAATCCAACCAGGGTACAATATTTCTGGAGTCGTGAGTTACTTCAGCGATTATACCAAGACGACACCGAATGTCAATATGCGTTTGACCGAAGTAGGAGGAGCATTAGACTCCACTGTAGTAACAGGTGCCGATGGAGCCTATCTTTTCTCTTCGATCCCTGGAAGTGTAGATTACAATCTCGTGCCAGATAGATCCGATGTTCCTGCTAATTTATCAGGCACGATAGTAAGTCTTACTGATGCGGCGCTTACTCTAAGATGTGCTCTGGGTTTGGATATTTGCACTCCTGAGGAGAGGTGCGCTGCCGATCCAAACGGGGATGGAGGTGTGACCCTTACTGATGCGGCACTTGTCTTAAGGTTCGCCCTCAGTCTGGATGCTATATTCCCTATAGAAACATTCTGGGTATTTAAGCCTGACACTGCTACATTTGTTTCATTAACTGCAGATACAGTTCAGAATTTCAAATCTATACTTGTGGGTGATGTTAACGGTAGCTTCAAGGACGAACCTGCTGTAAAGGTAGTCGCGAGGGAGTCCCATATCCGGGTAGGCATAGGGGAAGTAAAGGACAAAGTCGGGAAGTTTATCACTGTTCCTTTGATCGTCAGTGAGGTTGAAGATATGTACGGTGCTGGCTTTACGATAGACTATCCCGATGATGTTCTGAGAATCAGGGACATTAGGACTACCCAACTGACCGATGGATATATGTTGGCATCGAATTTGGGTAAGGCGGACGCTGAGGGGCAAGTAATATTCGGGATGATTAATGCTACTCCACTGAGGGGCAGCGGTGCTATAGCGGAGTTGATATTTGAGGTAATAGGCGAAGACGTTAAATCTGCGTATTTTGTGGTAGTGGATGGAGATCTGTATGATCTTAAAGGACCTATGGGTGTCCAATTGTACGATGGGGAGTTTATGGCTCTTCCGGAGCAGGCTTACTTAAGTCAGAACTATCCTAATCCGTTTAACCCGGAAACTACGATTGATTATGCTATTCCGAGCGGCATGGAGCTAACGCCAGTTTCACTGAATATTTATAATATTTCCGGTCAAGTGGTCAGAACACTTGTGGATGAGGAGAAAGCACCTGGTTTCTATACGGCTGTATGGGACGGTAGAGATAAGGAGGACAAAGTTGTCAGCAGTGGAATTTATTTCTATCGCATCGTAACCGATAAGTTTATTTCTGTTAAGAAGATGGTGCTGTTGAAATAGTATCATATGATCTTCTCTTGAGACATATTCAATTGATGTGTGACTTAGATTGACACCCTATGTTTTTCAGATAAGGAGCGGAAAGGTTATGGACACTTTGAAACTGCTATTGAGATCAGTTATTCTTATAGCCTTCTCTGTAACCGCGGCATACGCGTTTGATGCGGGTCAGCCGTTTACAGTAAGCTTGACCGGTATAAATGGCAGTCCTACTATCATAGCCAATCCAGGAGACGAGTTTCAAATTGAGGCGAGGGTCAGTTCGGTAACCAGGGGCCTATTCGGATTCTCCTCAAAATTTGGGTTTGATCCTAATGTTATAGAGATGGTTACACAGTTTGGGCAACCGATCATAGAGCGTGTTCCAGCATTGCCTGGTAATCCTTCACCTGCTGGTGGCATAGTAGCCGGCACTACTGATACTCTTAGTATGGGAGTTGTTGCATCTGATGGTGTTGGTGATTCGCCTGTCGGCGGTACCATTCTTAGGATTACGTTTAGAGTGAAGAGTACAGCTAATCCTGGAGATTCGAGCCCGCTCAATTTGGTTAATGCTATCGTTAGTGTAGATACTCTTTTGGATTTTGGGCCTTTTGCTGGCATAGACATTCCTGCGGATACTCTTATAAGTGGATTTGTGCAGCTTCCTGGGGGTACTGGGGACATCGATGTATTTCCCCTTGCTATCGATTTTGGTACTGTCGTGGTAGGAGCATTACAAGAAGATGTGCTAGTTATTTCAAATACTGGTAATGCCACTTTGGTTTTGGGGACTCTGTCCAAGACTGGCCCTAATCCGACCGCTTTCACCTTTGCTCCTATTCTTGCCGATGTTTCCGGTTCGTCTATTGCCCCCGGTGATAGCATTTCGGTGGCTGCGAAGTTCAGTCCCGGTGTTGCAGGGCCTAAGAGTGCCACTTTGGTCATTCCGAGCAACGATCCTGACCCTGATGAAGATACTGTGTTTGTGGCTTTGGCAGGTATGAGTGTAGTTCCGCCCAATATAGTTGTTACTCCGACTTTTGTGGACTTTGGTACTGTAGACGTGGGAGTTCAAAAGTCAGATACTTTAACGGTGAGCAATACGGGGGGGGATACTCTGAAAATCTTCCAGGTGTCTATTCCTCTTCCGCCCTTTAATGCGTTCCCAATTGGTCCGTTAAATGTCCTTCCGGGTGGATTAACCCAGATTGTGGTTCAGTTCCAACCTCCTTCTGCTGGAGCTTTTATCGACACTCTGAAGATCACCAGCAACGACCCGGATACTCCGTCCTTAGGAGTTCCACTGACCGGAGAGGGTGTTGTGCCTCCTCCCTCTGCTTCTCGGTTTGGTGAGCCGTTTAGAGTAAGCTTGACCGGTATAGACGGCAGTTCCACTATCGTAGCAAATCCAGGAGAGGAGTTTCAGATTGAGGCTAGGGTCAGTTCGGTAACTAGGGGCCTATTCGGATTCTCCTCAAAATTTGGGTTTGATCCTAATGTGATAGAATTGGTTACACAGTTTGGGCAACCTATTATACAGCGTGTTCCGCTATTGCCTGGTAATCCTACACCTGCAGGTGGTCTGGTAGCTGGCACTAATGATACGCTTAGTATGGGTGTGGTCGCGTCGGATGGTGTTGGTGATTCACCTGTTAGTGGTCCAATTCTTAGGATTACATTTAGAGTGAAGAGCACAGCTAGTCCTGGAGGGTCAAGTCCACTCAATTTGGTTAATGCTGTCGTTAGTGTAGATACTCTTTTGGAATTTGGACCATTTTTGGGCATAGATATTCCTGCGGATACTCTTATAAGCGGATTAATTCAGGTTGCTGTGCCTGATACTTCCGATATTGCTGTCTCCCCAGAAAGAATAGATTATGGTATCGTATTGGTAGGCGGCAGTTCAGACAGTGCGATAACGATTAAGAACTTCGGTAGTAAGAACTTAGTCTTAGGGGATTTGTCTCTTACAGGTGCCGATGCAGGTGAGTTTTCTATTGCTATTCCTCCAAGTACCAGCATCTCACCAGGGGACATTAGTGGTGCCGTTATAAGATTCTCACCTCAGTCGGGTGGAACAAAGTCCGCAACCTTAGTGATTCCGAGTAACGATCCGGATGAGTCGTCTGTAAACGTGCCTTTGACAGGTACAGGTTTCGTTCTTGAGCCGGATATCGCGGTCGTTCCAGATACATTGGTAATTAGAGGTATTATTGTAGGAAGTACTCGTTTACTGAATGTAACAGTAAGCAATGTTGGTAATGCAGATCTCTATGTAACTGGCATTTCCTTGACCGGAGCTGTACAGTTCAGTCGGACAGATGGAGTGATTTCACCCTTTACGCTCGCACCTGGATCCGACACGACGTTGACGGTGCAATTTGCACCAGATTCAGTGGGATCATTCGACGGGACATTGACTATCACCAGCAACGACCCGGATAAGCCATCTGTGGATGTACCTTTGACTGGTGCAGGTATTGCTCTCTCTGCCCTTCAGGTTAGCATACCGCATATTACTGCGTCTCCGGGTGAACTCATTTCCTTCAGGCTTTCCTCTGGAGTACTAACCTCTATTGATACGGCAAAGGTAGCAATGGCAACCCCCGTTGATACACTAACCGGGCCCGGAACTCTTGCCTTCATTAGAGTTAGCATCCCCCATACAGCAGTCCAGGGCGCTACCACACCCCTTGCTTTCCAGCGTCTTCTGTTTAATGACGGAGATCCGTCCGCAGTGACACAGGATGGATCGCTCACTGTTGTTGCTATTCTGGGAGATGTCAGCAGTAATGGGAGAGTTGGTGCCTTCGACGCGTCGTTGATTCTCAGGGAGGTAGTAGGGCTTATCACCTTACCTGATCCTGCATGGTCACACTTCACTTTATCTGTTGCCGATGTAAGTGGGGACGGGACGATTTCTCCTTTGGATGGAGCGCTCATCCTCCGGTTCGTTGTTGGGATTATAGATCGGTTCCCTGCGCAGGGAGGAGGGTTCTTCAAATTTGTCTCTTCTAAAAGAACTATTCGTTTAGGAGAACATGAGGAATTAGGTGATCGCCTCTTCCGCGTTCCGATTATCATAGACGAAATGGATGGAGTGCTTGCAGGCACGATTGAGCTTACCTTTGATCCTTCGCAGGTAACAGTAGCAGAAGTCTTACTTGCCGAGTTGAGCGTAGATTATCTTTTTGAAAGTAATGTCATCGATGATAAAATCATCATCGCCTTTGCAGGAGCACAATCTCTATCAGGAAGCGGGGAAGTTGCACAGATTCTCTTTCAAACCGATATGATTGGGGAAGATATAACGGGAAGTGTTTCTCTGGGCCAGGTGGTACTGAACGAGGGGCAAATCGGCGTGCAGATTGAGGAGAAACAGACATCGTATCCAGATACTTACCGATTATTTCAGAATTTCCCGAATCCTTTCAACCCAGAGACGACAATTCGGTATTATCTGCCTTCCTCCAGCCCTCTCACGCTGACGATCTACAATCTGTCTGGACAGTTAATTCGGACACTTGTGGATGGTCACAGATCAGCCGGTAGCGGTTATTTATCAAATGAAATCGGTGCACTTCTCTTTCGATCTTTGATTGATCTTGAATGATAGGTTTTCGACAATCTTTGGTTTCTGTTCTTTTTCAAAATGGATGTATAATTGTTCTTCTTTTAGGTTCCATTCAGCCAGGACAAAGTAGTTGGTGTAAGAGGAGGGAAGAGATACTTTCTCATTTAGGACATCGATAAAGGCTTTATCTGTCTGTTCTGTGTCCTGTTTGACTTGTCTGATAAAATAGGTCTTGGGAATGAAATCTTTCTCGTTTGACTTCTCTTGCTTAGGTGGACGGTAGCCGGTGTATCTCTGTGATGAAAGATTAAACCATTCTAACTTCTGATCAACTTCTTGTAAGCTTTTGAACTGAATTCTGTTCCAGAACTTCCTTGAAAATACAGAATTGTTGCCTTCTATAGATGCTTGAGAAAAGGGCCTTCTGGGAACGGCAAATATCGGAATCACTTGATTTTTCAAGAGAAACTGCATTGCTTTGCTGACATTCCTTTTACCTGAAACACTGCCAATAGTCGCCGAGCAATTGTCCACCTTAACGAAATCTGGTTTTTCAAACCTGTCAAAGAAAGACTGACACTTCTCGATAAAGTTAGTTGCTGTTTGACCGTCAACCCGCCGAAAATACCTTAACTTAGGCTCTTTCTTAAAGGAAAATCCAACGAAGTTGACCGGCTCAGTTCTGCCGGTAAGATACTTTTTACCAATAAAGTCTGATTCTAGGACTCTGCCTCCTGAAAGATAGTAAATGGTATACTCTGGATAACAAAGATAACGAGATGCACCCTTGTTTTTACCTTTCTTCCTTCTCTGGGAAAGTCCTAAATCTGAAAGCATTCTGCCGATAGTCGGCAACGACGGAGGAGGGGTGCTAGAATATCGATTCCTCCATTCTTGTTCAATAACAGTGGCTCCTGAATAGAACTGATAAGGATCGTCCTCTAAGCTATGGTAAATCTCTTTGATTCTCTGTTCGTCAACTTTAGCCAATTTTCGCCTTTTTCCTTTTGGCCAACCCCGATTATCCATGGCAAAATCCTGATCCGGAGATTTAGTCCAAGCCGTAACGAAATCATTGGAAACTCTCGCTTGTTTGATAACTTCTCGCTTTGACATTTCTTTCTTAAAATACATCTCGTTGACTTCTTGTCTTAATACGGCCAATCTCTCTTTGTCCATAGGACTCCGTAGATTAAAGTTAAGACAATCAACTCAACTTAATCTACTAATACTCTAAACAAAGATCAAATTAGTTGCACCGATTTCATTTGATATTCAACCGGTAGCCACTCAGTGGTATGGGATAGCACGGACGACACTAGCAATGCTGTGGCAAGCGGTGTATTTCTGTATCGGTTAGAGGCGGATGGATTTGTGCAGATAAGGAAGCTGATATTGATGCGGTAGGTTTCTAGACCCTTTTGTGAAGCTTACAGGATTGTACACATAGCCCGTCAGAGATGACGGGCTATCTTCTTGAACATTTACACCGCTATCGACTATAGGCGCAGTAGGTTTCTGCAACGAATTTCGCTCTCCCGGCAGGACTCGAACCTGCGACACGGTGGTTAACAGCCACCTGCTCTGCCAACTGAGCTACGGGAGAGTGACAGTTGTATGCAACAGTTTCAGTACAAAATTGGCCCTTGAACAAGCAGGACGTCCAGTTTCTCCCCGAAAAGTTCTTCGATCACTCTTCGGAGGTTACGTATGATGGCGATCGTCCCCTGCGACACGGAGTCGCCCCCGATTGTTTCTATCGGGGATCTGGGGGTCGAGATTTCTGGGGATCCCTTTGCAAAATGTTCAAGCTTTATTGCCACATGTAAAGATAAAATCTAATCTATCCTTTTCCAGATGTCAATAGCAAAAAGTGCTGGCCTACCAAATTTTAACAGGGCTGCTGCAACGTGTACTCAGTCTTGAACTATAGGGCTCCCCAGCTGATTTTGTCAGCAGAGACTGATTTTACCCAAGCGGTCAGATAGGACAGAGTTCTACGATATGCCTTCTAAGGCTGTTTTTCGCTTGACTCCTGTATCTTTGTATGTTTATCTTTTGTTAATAATCAATCATATAAAACCTTAATTCTCCAATAAGGAGCAAGGGTCTCTGCAATGAAAAATAAGATATTAGTCGTACCACCTTTCCTGGATCACAGTGTATTTGAAGAAGATGAAGACACAGGTGTGGACATATTGAAAAGGGAATTGCCCTTCGAGGCGGTTATTGAAGCGTACGGAGTAGGGACGCTCTCCCCAGATCGTGCTGAAGGGGTTGCAGCCGTAATAGCGGATGGGTCTAAAGTCGATGAAGAGTTCTTCAAAGCGGCCAAGGGCATTATCTACGCCAGGTGGGGAACAGGTACAGACGGGTACACCAAGGAGATGGTCCTCAGGAATAATATATTGGCTACCAAAGTACTGGGCGCAAGCGCAGATGCCGTTGCCGAGTACTCTATCTGGGCCATTCTGGACCTTTTAAAGGAAGCGACGTACAACAACAATCTGGCTCATCAGGGACAAGCAAGGAGGGTAGTAGCAAGACAGATCAAAGGCAAGACGGTGGGTATTTACGGATTCGGCCTGATAGGCCAGGGCGTAGCAAGAAAACTCAAGGGATTGGAAGTCCATATTCTGGCGTACGATATGGAAGATAAAAGCCAGATAGCAGATGAGATAGACGTGGAGTTAGTCGCAGCCCCTGAAGAGCTCTTAACTAGATCGGACATCGTCTCTTTGCATGTCTCTGCCTCGGGCCCGATCATTGACAAGGCCGCCATAGAAAAAATGAAGGATGGGGCAATATTGGTGAACCCTTCCAGAGACTTTCTGATAGACGAGACGGCTGTATACGAAGCGTTAGAATGCGGGAAACTTTCGGGAGTCTATCACGAAGAACTTCCCAAAGAAGAGCGGCTACGCGGACATCCACATGCCCTCTTCAGCCATCACAACGCAGGAATATCTGTCGAAGCCTGCAGGGCGTTGACTACTACGACCGCTCAGCAACTAGCCGACTTCCTCAACGGGTACGAACCTGAAAACATAGTCTATCGCGAAGTGCTGAAAAATATGAATCTCAAACCTAAAAGAAGATAAAATCCTCACTACGACCTTCCCCCTGCTTTTCTCAGCTTTTTTGTCAACTCCGCTCAGCGGTTTCTCTGTGTTCTGGCTCCCCATACACAAGTAGACAGTAGACAGGGGCACCGCTTCCCATCCCTGTGTGCTGTCTACTATTTTTTGGTCGCCATATGAACTTTTGAATTCCCCGCGGTGTCTTATGTAGTGAAAGCCTTTTCCCACAAAAAAGTTCTTGCCCGATTGAATCCCCAATAGCATCAATTGGGGATCGGGGATAGACGAAGATAAAAGGGCTTTGATGACACAATCCGATCGAGACCTCATTGGGCAGATTCGGGATCGCGATGCCAACGCCTTCGAGACGCTATTCGTGCGCTACAGGGAGATGGTCCGCCGACACTTGGCGAGCATAGTGCGCGACGAGGATGCGGCCGACGACCTGGTCCAGGAGGTCTTTCTGCGAGTATGGACTCGCGCAGAGCAGTGGAACGGCCGGGGGGCATTTAAGGCGTGGCTCTTCCGCATTGCTACAAACCTTGCACTTAACCACCTGCGCAGTCTGCGTAGGAGAAGACAGCAATCTCTCGAAATCTCAGCGGATCCAGCCGACGACGACGACGAAAGCCCTGTCCCCGGCTGGATGATCGACGCCTCGTCGCTCGGACCTGATGCGGTGCTTGAACAGGCCGAACAGCACGACCTACTCCAGGGGCTTATCGATAGGTTGCCCGAAGAAAAGCGCGCAGTTTTCCGGATGGTGCACGAGATGGAGATGGACATTCGGGATGTCGCCCACGCACTTGATATCCCAGGGGGTACCGTAAAGTCACGCCTGCACTACGCCAGGAAACATCTGGCTCGCAAATGGAAGGAAATAGCAATAGAATGGGAGGATACGTAATGGCACTCGATATATCTGCGTTTTGGCATAGGGAATCGTTCGACCGGTTTTTGAAGGATCAGTTACCCCAGCTCCTGGCTGCTCGGATGCCGCTTGTCGGCTATCATGTCGAATCGACCGGCCTCTACACCTGCCGCGTTAAGGTCGCTTTTGCATCGGCCTCCGGCGACGTAGAAGTCGAATACACCGATATCCCTCAACCGGATGAGGAAGGCATCTTTGAGGTCGAAGGCGTAAAGTATGTGGTCGTCCCGATAGCCTCCCAAGAGGAGTTAGACCTTGCCGAGATCCGCTGTGTCGGCGAACAGCTTTACCACTACTTCGAAGAGCGCCTGGGCGAAGCTCCGGAGGACTTACCATGGGACGAATCGCTCGCGCGAGCCTGGCTTCCGCTCAATGTGTGGATGCGCGAGTTCCTGCACCACGCGGACCTACCGTGGGACGGAAATATAGTGCAAACGGCCCAGACGCTCCATGAGCAGAACTGGCTCGACAGGCATGCGCAGCTGCGGCGCATCGTTGTTACGGAGCCAAAGAAGATGTTCACACCCGGGCACTTCGGCCGCACTTGTCCCTTCGAGACGCCGGAGGGCCCGAATATCGGTCGAATCTTAAGCATCGCCACGAGCGCGGAGATCAGCGATGGGAAGCTCGTCATTGTCAATGATAAGCCTGAAGCTTCCATCGGCCTTGCGGCGTCTATGGTCCCCTTTCTGGAGCACAACGACCCGAACCGACAGCTTATGGGGGTCAACATGATGCGCCAGTGGTTCGTGCCGCCGGAGGTGGAACCCGCGCTCGTTCAGACCGGAAATGAACCCGACGCACCCGGCTTCTGGTGCGGGCGAAATCTGCTGACTGCCTTCGTTTCATGGGGCGCGGACACCTTCGAAGACGGCATCGCGGTGGGCAAATCGTGCGCCGAGCGCCTCAACTACCCCTATCCCGTCGAAGTGGGCGATAAGCTCAGCAATCGCCACGGGACGAAGGGTGTGGTGGCGAAGATCCTGCCCGACAACGAGATGCCGCACCTTGCCGACGGCACACCGATAGAACTCGTCTTCAACTTCATCGGCGTTCATTCGCGGATGAATCTCGGTCAACTGCGTGAGGCGGTAACAAGCCGCATCGCGAAAGCGGAGGGAGCGCCAGCTATTGTGCCTCCGTTCCACGCGCCGGGAGGGCGCGAACTTCGCGAACGCCTGAGGGAAGCAGGCCTTCCCGAGGACGGGATGGAGGTCCTCATCCTCGGACGCGATGGGATGAAGCTGTGCCGGCCGAGCACAGTCGGATGGGTCTACTGGGGGCGCCTCAATCACCTGGCGCGCAATAAGATATTTGCGTCTACCGATCATAGCAGGCGCTGTCAAAAGCAAGGCGAACTTGAGTATTATACATTGCGCGACGTCGGCGCATTTGAAAACCTGATGGAGCATTTCAACACGCGCGCCCTCCGGCGGGACGATGCGGATAAGCTCGCAGATCGCGTCGCAGAAGGCGCGGTCGAACAGGCCGGTCCGCCGACTCCCGGGTTCTCCGAAATAGCTCGGCGTCTTGCCGCTGGGAGGATCCAAGCAGAACTCGAAGGTGAGAAGCTAACGTTCAAATTCGCCAAGCCCGAAGGTGATACTCTCAAGCTTGCCCGCCCAGTTGCGCATCCGTGGATAGGTGACCGAGAATTAGATGAGATCGGCGCTTTTGATGAACCTGCCGAATACCGCGCTCTCGCCGAGGTCAACGCCAAAGCAGAACGCATGATCGCAAGCGACGCTCCAGAAAGTCTGACCCGCAAAGCTTTTGAACAGCTTCAAACTCACGTGGGAAAGTTCTTCGACGCCCTTCTTGGCTCTCCCCACCTGCGCTTCGGCGAACACTCACTCTTCAGCGGGCGAACGGTGATCTCGCCGGGAGCGGACTTGCGGATCGACCAGTTGGGACTTCCAGAAGAGATCGCATGGACGCTCTTTGGGCCACTTGTAAGGTGGGAACTCAGCGTAGGGGAAGTCCCCGATAGAAGCCATTCGGGGACGCGTGTCTGCCCTCCAGATTCGGGCGAACACATGGGTTCGCCCCTACATAAAGAGGAAGTAGACACCAGAAGCCCGCGTGCAACGGAGGAGCTCGACGAGATAATGGCGCGCTCGTGGGTCCTTCTACAGCGCATTATGCCCACGTCGTTCCTCGCGTTTCACCCCGTGCGGTGTCCAGGTCGCACTATCCATATCCATCCGCTCGTGTGTAGCCTGATGAACACCGACTTCGACGGCGATCAGGCCGCTGTCTTCCTGCCGATCACCGAGGGCGCACAGCGCGAGGCTGGCGAACGCCTGTCCGTCGCCGGTCACGTTGCGCGCGACCCGGAACTGCTCAATTCACTGCTCCCGCCGCACGAGGCGATGTGGGGCATTGCGAGTCTGAGCCTTACACCAGAAGGGCGCAAAGAGGTCTCACAGCTTGCAGGAACTGACGTGACTGCACCCGACGGTTTCATCACAAAAGACTCGCTTGCTGAAGCGATGCGAAGCGTCTTAGAGCGCGATGGGATCGAGGGAACACTCGCGGCGCTCGAACGGCTGATGCGGCGCGGATTTGAGGTCGCAAAGGAGTCCGGAGCGTCCATTAGCCCGTTTATCGGGTCGAGCTTAAAGCGCTCGCCAGAGCCAGAAGAGGGTGACGCTGAGATGTGGGATGAGTACGCGGAGGAGCTTTCCGAACAGATCATCTCACGCACGGACTTTGAGGACAACGATCTGGGTCCGCAACTTCTCGCGATAAAGAGCGGCGCGCGAGGTCAACTGCGCCAGCTTGCCTACCTGGTCGGGGCACGGGGCACAGCTACGGATGTCCGGGGGAGGGACGTACCGATCCGCTGTGGATATTCCGATGGCCTGACGCCCCAGGAGATGTACACCGCTGTGGTCGGCGCACGGGAGGGACTTGCCCAAACAGCGCTGGAGACGTGGACCCGGTTCGGACTCGAATTTCGTGAGGCAAGACAGCCCAAAGGCTTCAACGTCCTGGCGCGGGCGATGCGGGCAAAGCGCCCCGCCATCGTCTTCACTCGCGCCGCGGCAACGGGCGAGATCGATCCACTTACAGATGTCGACAGCCGCCTGTTCGTCGGACTACCCGCAAAATTAGTAGACAGCAAACAGTAGACAGCAAACAGGGCAACCCTGCCCATCTCCCTTGAAAGGCGAGATTGCTTCGCTATCGCTCGCAATGACACAGAGAGTGCTCGCAATGATATTACTTTTTGGGGATCCCTTTCGTTCGCAATGATGTTGCTTGTCCTTTTGTCATTGCAAAGTGCCAAAATTCCGAAGCAATCTCAAAAACACTTTCTACGGTCATTGCGACGCAGCGTGGCCGCTCTGCTGGGATGGCTGGAAGCCACGAAGTGGGCGGAGTAATCTGGCGGGATGGGGCGGTGCCCCTGTCTACTTGATCCTAATGCTGTCGGGGTGGTGCTTGAGTGCTACTATGCAGATGGGGCCGAGCATAGCCCCGAGAGCGGCCGAGATCCACGCCCAACTCCATCCGTACAAGTCCAGGACGTATCCGAATACCCAGGGTGCAGCTATAGAAGCGCCGAAGCCGAAGAAGGCCTGTAGACCTAACGCACCGCCTATGTACTCTTTTGGGACTAACTCGGTCAGTGATACCTTGTAAATAGCTGAATCTGCGATTATCGAAAGTCCATAGACGATTCCTACAGTACCAAGCACCAAAAGGGGTTGTCCTATTAGGAATCCGTACGACAGCGAGCAGATTATGCTCACCAGGAGAGAGTAGAGCATTACCCTGATTCTGCCGAATCTGTCCGACAGTGCCCCGCCCAGGATCGTGGAAAAAGCCCCTACAATTATGCAGATCGCACTTACCATACCTGCGAGTTTGAGCGCCTCTTGAGTCTCCATCCCAAGAGCTATCCCGCAGGCGGTCAGATAGGGACCGATCCAGCCGTACATCACAAATAGCTCCCAGTTGTGCCCCATATAGCCACCGGTCACAAGCGCCCAGGGCCTATAGCGAAGGACGTGCACGAATAGGCCTTTCAGATCGCCGAAGGGTCGGATCTCTGCTTCAATTACTGCATCATCTGCTCCCGGAGGAGCATCTCTGACAAAAAGATAGGCTATGAATGCTCCCGGAAAAGCTGTCGCCGATGTCAGGGCAAATGCGAGCCTCCACGAATATACAGCGGATAGCGAAGACGTAACTAAATAAGCCCCTGCAATTGATGCAACAAGCGATGCTGTGTATATCCCTAAGACTTTCCCTCTTTCTCTGGCGGGGAACCAGCCAGAAAGTATCTTCATCCCCGGAACGTACAGACCACCCTGTCCGACGCCTGTCAGGAATCTCAAAAATAAAGCCGACTCATAACTGTCGGCTAAAGAGGCAAAACCTAATCCGCAAATTCCGGCTTGAAGAGAAGATAGTACAAAGATCTTTCGCCCTCCTATCCTATCCGAAAGCCAGCCGGTAAAGATGACCGACAAGGCGTAGCCGCCCCAGAAGATTGCGATAACCGCCCCGTTCATTTTGCCGCTGAGGTTCCACTCCTCGGTCACTATGGGCATGACCGCGGAATAGTTATACTCCCCCAACATCGAAAGGGACTGCGCTACGGACAGAAGAGTCAGTATCTTCGTCTTTTCCTGCAATTACCCCAACACCTCAAGCACGGCGTCCTTTACCTGTTCCCCGCTGGGGATTGTGAGGGGCTCAAGCGCTGGAGAAAAGGGCACAGGCACGTCCATCGCCCCGATCCTCTTTATGGGAGCATCCAGGTAGTCGAAGGCTTCGTTGTAGATCACGGATGCTATCTCACCCGTTACTCCGTAGCGAGCATATCCCTCATCTACGACCACTACATGCCCTGTCTTGCGGGCCGACTCTACGAGCGTCTCCTTGTCCAGAGGATACAGGGTGCGCGGATCTACGACTTCCACGCTTATCCCATCCTTCTCAAGCACCTCCGCAGTCGCAAGGGCGATCTGCACCATGCTGGACGTTGCAACTATCGTGGCGTCCTCTCCCTCTCTCTTTACGTCAGCGGATCCCAAGGGTATGGTATACTCCTCTTCCGGGACGGGTCCCTCGAGGTGATACATCATCTTATCTTCGAAACAGAACACGGGATTGTTATCTCTAATTGCGCTCTTAAGGAGGCCCTTGGCGTCGTAGGGGGTCGAGGTAACGATCACCTTCAGGCCTGGGATGTGGCAAAACCACGCATAGAGACTCTGGGAGTGCTGCGCCGCTGAGGACCGACCCGCCCCCATGGTGGCCCTGACGGTCATGGGAACCCTCGCCTGTCCTCCGGACATATACTGTATCTTTGCAGCCTGATTTACCATCTGGTCCATAATCAGCGTCGTAAAGTCTCCAAACATAATCTCCACTATCGGCCGCATCCCCGTCAGCGCCGATCCGAGGGCCAATCCCGTAAAACCCGCCTCAGATATAGGAGTATCTACGACCCTTTCTTTTCCGAACTCCTCGCACAGGCCCTCAGAGACTTTGAATACACCTCCTGCCCCTGCCACCTCCTCGCCTAAGAGAAAGATCGTTTCGTCCCTTCGCATCTCCTCTTGCATCGCTTCCCGGATTGCATCTTTATATGTAAGTGTCCTTTCAGACATAGACATCCCCTTTAGAATCAGTAGACAGCAGGTAGTAGCCCCGATCCCCGATAGAGTCATTCGGGGACAGGCTCCCGATCGAATCGGTCGGGGGTTCAATCGAGGTTAGACAGATCACCGCGTCCTCCCCATGCGTTTTTTTAGGCGTAGACATCCTCTTCTACGCGTTTTTTTAGGCGTAGACATCCTCTTCTACTTCTTCGGGTGAGGGAAATGGGGAGTTCTTTCCGAACTCTATGGCGTCTTCGATCTCTTTTTTGACTTGCTCTTCGATAGCCTCAAGTTCGTTTTCTGTGGCCAGTTTGTCGGAGAGTAGTTTGTCGCTGAATCTCTTTATAGGATCCTTAGCCTTCCACTCTGCTATCTCCTCGTCGCTCCTATATGCGCCGGGGTCCCCAACGTGGTGCCCTCCCCAGCGGTATGTCTGACACTCGATGAGTGTGGCTCCTTCCCCTTTTCTGGCTATTTCGACCGCTTTCTTTACAGTTTCATATACGGCTACAACATCGTTGCCGTCGATCATGACTCCGGGTATATCGGTGGCGGCGGCTTTATCGACTATGTTCTGGCACGATGTGACATCCTTTGCCGCTGTATATTCTCCGTATTGGTTGTTCTCACAGATGAATACTACGGGGAGCTTCCAAATAGACGCCAGGTTCATTGTCTCAAGCATTATGCCCTGGTTTACGGCTCCATCTCCAAAGAAGCAGACGGCAACCTGATCTGTGCCCTTCCTCTTGGCTGAGAACGCCGCCCCTGTGGCGATGCCGAATCCTCCTGCCACTATGCCGTTTGCTCCCAGGATGCCGATCGAGAGGTCAGCTATATGCATAGAGCCACCTTTGCCCTTGCAGTATCCGTCTCTTTTCCCCATCACTTCTGCCATCATCCTGTCGAGTTGACCGCCTTTGGCTATGCAGTGTCCGTGTCCTCTGTGAGTGCTAGTGATGTAGTCATCATCCCTCAGGCTGGAGCACGCGCCCACAGCTACAGCTTCCTCGCCAATATATAGATGGGCCAGTCCCGACATCAGTCCGTGCGTGTAGACGTACCAGATGCCCTCCTCAAAGTGCCGGATCTGGAGCATCTTGCGATACATTTCGATCAATGAGTCTTTGCCAAGCTCCATATCGTCTCCTGTCTCTTGCTTACGCGTTTATCTTCTGGGCCTGATTAAGCTAATTATTTTGGGGCTTTCCAAGTATTAGTAATATAGTTTAGCGCTCTGTTTATGTCAAGCGCTTATTTTCAAGTCTTGTGATTCGGACAGGCATCATTTTTCAAGGATTTGTCGCACATAAAACACATCCGGGGACAGAAGCGTGTGTCTGCCCTTGGGCAGCGCGATTCGATAAAGAAAAGACAAGAGACGGGATATGCTTACATTGGAATGGGTTTGCCGAGGGATTTGTGAAGGATGTGAAGGATGTGAAGGATTTTGTACATCTTATGCTCACAAAATTTTTAAAAAATGAGAGCACAACATATAGAAAAAATGTTCACAATGTTCACATCCTTCACGCGACTTTCTTGTGATTGAGATCTGATGGACTCTTTATGTCTTTTCTTTGTAAAGTCACCTATGTCACAACTTGTTCGGCAAAAATGAATAATAATCTATTTACACCATTCTTCCGACACACCTCTGCTACTTCCGCTCCTTTCAAAAGAGCCAACACCACCTCTGCCTTACGGGTCCCAGTCCAGCGCTTACCATCTTTCACTTCGGGGCTTGACACTTTGACCTCCTTTCCCCGATAGCATCACTCGGGGACAAGCCTCAAACCCAAATTTGCAAAATATCTATCGCTCTGTCACGGGGAGCGGTATGTTCGGGCTAATTGCCATACCTTCATACTTTCACTTTTTCGTGTTTCTGTTAGTCTTTTTTGAGTCTGCAAGGATTTTCGTGTAAATGGCTCTGGACTACATCCCGAATAGTTTACGAACCTTGGACCAACCTGCCATTAGGAAAAAGAGCAGGATAGCCATCAAGAGAGCCGATGTCAAGGGATGGTTGCGGTATCGTTCCCCAATCCACGCCGTTCGACTATTCAAGAGCAAGAGTACGAACGCTAACATGGGAATAAAGACGGCTCCGACGATGGCATAAGACTTCTGCATTTTGGTAAACCCAACCCACAGTCCAAGCATGGGAAGAGTCGCCATGCTGTATAAGTACCATCGATAAGGGACCGAATGAGTGCTAATAGGTCGATCTTTTGCGAATTGATCTTTCCGTATCATGGCCCAAAGATCCGTGAACAGATACGGGACACTCTGCCACACTCCCAACAGACTGCTGAAAATGGCTCCAAATGCACCCAGTAAAAAAGCCCATTTACCTGCCCAACCCAGCGTTTCTTCCAACCTCACGGCTAATTGGGTCACCAAGGTGGCGCCTCTACCTTCCACCTGAATGGTGCTCCCGATCACGACCATGGCCAACCCGAACAGGGCCGTCATCGCATACGCGATGCCCAGGTCGATACGACAGACGCCTAAATCATCATCGCTGAAACGTCCTTCCTCGCGGATCCAATAACCGTAACATAAGATCGTTACCGTACCGCCGACACCACCTATCAAGGCGATCGTCCAGGGCAATCCTGCGCCATCTAGGTCGGGAACGGTGGGCCACACCAGTCCCCTCAGGAGTTCGCTCCAAACGGGTTTCAAGAGGATGGCGGTCATGACCACGGTGACGAACATCAGACCAATACAGAGGCCCATCACTTTTCCAAACAGGCGATATCCGCCCAGACGAACTAAGATCACACCCAGCATACTGAGAATCATGCCGTAGACGATTTTCCCGGTGGACGGATCGTAAAAGAAGGGGAAAATGGCTTGAGCTGCTACCCCACAGGCGCTCATCAGCGCTGCGGCCACCAGGAAGCTCCATATCAGCAAATAGACTAGAAAAATATATTGGGCGGGACGACCCAGGTGGCTGATAGCCCCTTCAAGCAGCGTATCACCAGTGGCCAGTTGCCAGCGGGTCAATCCTTCATTCAATAGAAACTTGAAGAAGGCGCCCAAAAGAACCGCCCAGAGGATCGCTACTCCTAAATTGCTTCCCGCGAGGGCCGCGGTGGCCAGATCACCCGCTCCGACCCCGGTGCCCGCCACCAGGATCCCCGGACCGATGACCGACAGTAGGTTTTTCTTTCTCTTCGACATAGGGGTTCTTTTCCAATTTTTTCGTGTGCGGAGCAGCGCTCTATTAAACCGACATTCCCCATATTACATTCATGAGGGATTATATTTCGATACAATCTTGTTCGTGAATGAATATTACCACTTTTACATTTTTCAACAAGTACTTTTTTCAATCAAAATAGCATTTTCCTCTGAATTATCTCTTTCTTTGTGTTTAAATCCTCCAATTGGAGGCGCCTCTCCATCGACTCACAAAAAAATGTGGCAGTTTAAACAGAGTAACATCGCAATCGTTCAATCCGGCATAATATTTCGGCAAATAATCTCTTGTCTATCCCAACCTCAGCCATCTGAAACGTGATGTATCTGCTGTGCCTGACAATCTTCGCGCCAATCTTGATCAATTTCACAAGGAGGCTGCCAAGAGACCAGTGTTTGATTATCCCTGGAAGAACCAACCGCCTCAGAAAGTTTCCAAGATTATAGGCCAGAACAAATAACCAGAGCCTCACCTGATCCCCGCTCCCCTATAGATTCAATAGGGGATCACAATCGGGGACGTTGGCATGATAGCCGGGCCCAGTTCAGAGCATATTTGCCTTCCTTAATCCATTGTTCGGCAGTACCTCGGCCATTGTAGAAATGAACCACGCCTTGTGTCCCCGCTCCCTTATAGATTCAATAGGGGATCACAATCTGGCGCTCTCTATCTGTCTGCTGACGACTTGGCGAACACGTGGGCCTGTCACCGAATGGCTCAATCGGGGATCGCCCCAACACTGAACTCCTCTGTATCCCCCCTTAAATAAGGGGGGATACAGAGGAGTTCAGCAGACCCGTGTGTCTGCCCTTGCGGACGACCACTTCGTGGTTTGTTGCGTCCACTCCCCAGCAACCCACGAAGTGGCGAAGTGACCTGGACCCCACAAATACATACGTTGTGGCGAATCGTTATCCCCTGGTAAAACTTAGACTTTACGTTTTCGGATCAGAAGGTTTCTGAATCAGAGTTTCAAGTATCCGATGGGCAGGTAACAGGTTAGCTCAGACGTCCTGCTTTTTGCAGCCTTACTTTCTTGATTTCCCGCAGTGATTATTGACATCTAACACCTTATTTTGTATCTTACCTCCTGAACTTCCAAAGGTGAGGAACAAGAAATGGGAATCTTTGATTCGCTATTTAAGCCAGACGTGGATGCATTAAGTGCGGAAAGAAATGTGAAAGCCTTAATCAGGGCATTGGGATATAGGAAGGATCAGGATGTTCAACAGAGAGCAGCGCGGGCGCTGGTAAAGATAGGCTATCCCGTTGTCGAAGCTTTGATTGCTGCATTGAAGGATCCAGATCGGGATATCCGAGGGGGCGCAGCCAGGGCTCTGGGAAAGATAGGGGATGTCCGTGCAGTGGAACCTTTGATCGGCGCCTTGAAGGATCAGGGTCGGGGTATCCGAGAGAGCAGGAAGGGCTCTGGTAAAGATAGGCAACCCCGCTGCTGAGTTTTTGATTGCTGCATTGAAGGATGCAGATTGGAATGTCCGCCAGAGTGCAGCAGAGACTCTTGATAAGCTAGGCTGGCTTCCCGATGACCAGACTCAGCAGATTACTTATCTGATTGTCAAAGAGGATTGGAAAAAGTTAGAGCAAATTGGAGAACCCGCTGTCCTGCCCTTGATCGCTGTCTTGAACGATAGGGGTGCGACTTCGGATGTCCGGCAAAGTGCATCAGATGTTCTGGGCAAGATAGGGGATGCCTGTGCAGCCGAGGCGTTGATTTCCGCCTTGAAGGATGGAGATTCAAGTGTCCGAGAGAGTGCAAAAGAATCCCTGGCAAAGATAGGCGAGCACACAGTTGAGCTTTTAATTTCTGCCTTGGAGGATGAGGATTCAAGGGTCCGGCAAAGTGCAGCGGCCATTCTGGGAAAGACAGGGGATGTCCGTGCGGTAGAGCCCATGATTTCCGCCTTGAAGGATGGAGATTCAAGTGTCCGAGAGAGTGCAAAAGAATCCCTGGCAAAGATAGGCGAGCACACAGTTGAGCTTTTAATTTCTGCCTTGGAGGATGAGGATTCAAGGGTCCGGCAAAGTGCAGCGGCCATTCTGGGAAAGACAGGGGATGTCCGTGCGGTAGAGCCCATGATTTCCGCCTTGAAGGATGGAGATTCAAGTGTCCGAGAGAGTGCAAGAGAGGCTTTGATAAATATAGGTATACCTACAGTTCAGCATTTGAACGCTACCTTGAAGGATGCAGATGAAGATTCGGTTGTCCGAGCCAGTGCAGCCGATGTGCTGGGAGAGATAGAAGATGACGGTGCTGTCCAGCCTTTGATTGTTGCCTTGAAGGATGACGATAGTAACCTCCAGGCGGGAGCGGTAGGGGCACTGATAAAGATAGGGAAGCCCACAGTCGAACGCTTGATTGCCGCCTTGAAGGATGAGGACAAGGGTGTCCGACAGAGGGTAGCGGGGGCATTGGGAGAGATAGGGGATACCCGTGCTCTTGAGCCTTTGATCGCCGCCCTGGAGGATGAAGATTGGGGTGTGCGATGGAAGGCAGCAGAGACTCTGGTGAAGATAGGGGACGTCCGTGCTGTCCGGCCTTTAATTGCTGCCCTGGAGGATGAAGATGAGGGTGTCCGCTGGAGAGCAGCATGGGCATTAGGTGAGATCGGCGATGTCGGCGCTGTCGAGCCTTTGATAGCTGCCCTGGAGGATGAGGATAAGGGTGTCCGTCAGAGCGCAGCCAAGGCATTAGGAGAGACAGGGGATGTCCGTTCCTCTCGAGCCTTTGATTGCCGTTCTGGAGGATGCCGATGTGGGTGTCCGTCAGAGCGCAGCGGAGGCATTGGGACAGATAGGTGATGTCCGCGCTGCCCGACCTTTGATTAACGCCATGGAGGATAAAGATGCAGATGTCCGATTACGTGTATCAGAGGCTCTCGTAAAGATAGGGGATATTAGCGCAATTGAGCCTTTGATTGATGCCCTGAGGGATGAAGATTCGGGTGTCCGATGGAGTGCAGCATGGGTACTGGGAGGGACAGGTGACGCTCGTGCCGCAGGGCCTCTGATTGCTGCCCTGGAGGATGAAGATCTGAGTGTTCGCCAGAGGGCAGCAGAGGCTCTGGTAAAGATAGGCAACCCGACAGTTGAGGCTCTGATTAATGCATTGGAGAATGAAGAGTGGGGTGTCCAATTGGGTGCATCAGGAGCTCTGAAAAAGATAACAGGGAAAGACTTCGGACGAGATCATGCAGAATGGCAGCAGTGGTGGGAGGAAAACAAGGAGACAGTAGCCCCCGATTGAATCTATCGGGGGTAGATAGTAGATAGGGAGCACCGCCCATTCCTGACTACTACACCAATGAGACAGCCCTCCTTATGTAAGCGGAAAAGTCATCTATCAGGGAATATATAGTCGGAGCGATTACGAGTGTCAGAAATGTGGATGTGGTGAGACCCGCTATTATCACAAGCCCTACAGGCGCCCAGAAGGCGTCTCCACCTTCGGCGGTCCCCAAAATTAGAGGGGTCACCATCGGCAGAAGTCCCAGTATGGTCGTCACCGATGTCATAAGGATCGGTCTGAGCCTGTTCTGTCCCCCTCTTATTATGGCGTCTCTCTTCGGCATCCCCTCTCTCCTTAAATGATTTATATGATCTATCAGCACAATTCCATTATTTACCACCAGCCCAAAGAGGATCAGTAGTCCCATAATGCCCATTGGATCCAATGGCCTCTGCATAAGGAGCAGAACCCCGCAGACGCCTATGAGTGAAAAGGGTATCGAGAACATTATGGTGAAGGGGTGAGAGTAGGACTCAAAAAGCGATGCCATAATGATGTAAATGAGCGCCGCGGACAGAAGCAAGGCGAAGTTGCTGCCGACATCCATCTCCAGAGTCCTCCTGTAGTTTTCGCCCATCTGCCACGTATATCCGGAGGGGAACGCCTCACTCTTCAGCCTCTCTTCGATCTTCCTGCCCGCCGCATACATCCCCATCCTCTCCGGCGTGTTGGCAAAGACATTCACGATAGTCTTCCTGTCCTCCCGCCTTATGGCCGTCGGACCTTTTTTATGCTTAAATGCCGCCAGACTCCCGAACGACACCATCTCCCCGCGGCTATTTTCGAACATCGTGTTCTTAAGCTGTTCCAGATTAGCCCTGTCCTCTTCCTTAAGCTGGACAGTTATGTCTATCTCCCCGTCTTCGGTCTTATATGTAGTCCCTGCCCTTGTCCCTAAAGCCTCGGAGATAGTCCTTGCAACCTGCATCGGGGAGAGCCCGTATCGGCTTGCCTTTTCTCTGTGCACCCGCACCTGAATCTCCTCCTCTCCCCTTTCAAGGCTCGTATCTATGTCCTCAATTCCCTCTATGTCTGAAAGTCTATCCTTCACATTTTCCGCCAGAACCTTCAGGACCGATGTGCTCTTCCCCTTTATGTCCACCGATACCCCTATGTTTCCTCCCCTGCCTCGCATCCTCTCCATCTTGAACTTAACGCCTGGGATCACAGGCAGCATGGATTTTACTTCGTTCTTAACGTGCATAGTCGAGCGCTGGCCTTCCTCGGCAAGATGCAGCGTCATTCTCCCGCTCCGTGCTCTGAAATTTGCAGAGAGATTCTCCAACTCCAATTCGTCTTTCTTTTTAAGGATCATCTCCTCCAACTTTGTGAATAGACCTAATGCGTCCTCTTCGGTGTAGTGCCTCGGCAGTTCCACAGTTATATCTACCTGACGGGGCGGAATCCAGGGGTTTGGAAGCCGATCTATCTGGCTTAAAAGATAGAGAAACATCCCTGTGATAACTAAAGCCACAGCTATAGTCGTCTTCCTGAACTTCAAAGTCCAGCCTATGATGGAGGTGTATTTCGCTGTCAGCCGTACCAGAAAGCGACTGCGCTCTTTTTCGGCTCCCTTAAACATCCGTGAGGAGGCCAGAGGGATCAAAGTCAGCGCCACGAATAAAGATGATACTAAAGCCGCACATATCGTGATCCCGAAATCTTTCATCCATATCATAAGCCTGTTATCTCCTAAGAAGATAAGGGGCACAAACACGCAGATAGTCGTGGCTGTGGCTGCCATCACGGCAGTCCCCACCTCTCTGCTGCCCAATAGAGCCGCACCTCCCGCATCTAACTTCTCATCCTGCCTCTTTCTGAATATACTCTCCAAGACCACAACTGCTGGGTCAACCAACATCCCCACAGCCAGCATCAGCCCCATTGTAGAGACTAAATTGATCGTTATGGTGGAATTGAAAAAGACCCTCGCCATATACATAAACATAAAGGCGCACAGGACAGATATCGGGATAGACAAACATATAATGAGCGTGCTCTTTACAGAGCGCAAAAATAAGAGGATCACCGCGACGACAAGTACGCCTCCCAGAAGTCCTGAATCCCTGAGCGTGTTCAGCCTATCTGTAGTGCCCTTCGATTCATCTCTGTAGATATGGATGTTGAGCCAGTCTTCCCCGACCTCTGATCTTATCTTATCCAGAGCCGATCTTACCTTTACGGAAACCCGGACCATATTGGCAGTCGAAGCCTTGTAGACCTGAATAGATATAGCATTATGCCCGTTTAGCTTCTGAAAGGACCTCTTTATCGGATAGTCGTAGCTGACCTTTGCTAAGTCTGAAAGCACTATGTTCTTGCCCGGTATCGGCATCTGGGAGATCTCTTTTATACTTTGAAATTCTCCTATCGCGCGTATGGAAAATTTCCGCCCGCCGTCTATCACTTCTCCCAGAGACAGGTTTATATTATTCCTACTCAAAAGACCGTTCAGAACGGAAATATCCACATTGTGAGCCTGAAGAAGTCCCTGATCTAACTCCACCAGAAGTTCCTTCTTATCAAGTCCGCGCACCTCCACGTTGGCCACGCCGTCTATCCTTGAGAGTCGAGGCTCGATCATATCCTCAACGATTGAGTAGAGTTTCTGCTTTGGTCCTTCAAAGGCGACGCTGAACCTCATTATGGGCCTGTCTGTCGTCTGCCATCTGTGGATGCGCATCCTTTCTACGTCCTCAGGCAGTTCCGCCCTTACCTGATCGAGCCTGTCCCTGACCTCCAGCGCCATTAAGTCCATATCTGTCCCGAACTGGAACTCCAAGCTTACGGAAGAATTAGACCTCGAGGACGATGAATTCATCTTTTTAAGCTTGCCGAGCGTCCCCATGGCGTCCTCTATGGGGATGGTGATAAGCTCCTCCACTTCCTCGGGAGACGAAGAACTGTAAGGCACAGAGATCCGTATGCTGGGCCACGACATCTCAGGGAAGAACATCAGTGGGAGGCGATATATCGAAATTATCCCCAGGACGATCAGGCTTAAGATCACCATCAGGGTGGTGATCGGTCTTTCTATACAGAACTTGGAGAGGTTCATCGTCTCCTCGGTAGCGATGTTGTCAACTTGCAGTGTAGATGCCGCTTCTTTTTTGCTTTGTTGCAGTAACAAAAAACATCGTCACCGCACGCATGCATGAGGTGTGTTGTCTGTTTCTTAGTCGTCTATTTCTAAGTCGTCTGTTATAATGTAAGGATAGGTCAGATCTGACCTGTCTAGATAGGTCACATCTGAGCTGTCTTAATGTTGACCGTTCATTTCTGACCCTTCTAGATAGGTCACATCTGACCTGTCTAGAGCCTGTAGAACAGATATTAGCGCGTTGCGGCCCAGACCTGGACATTTTACAGTTACAAGACCGGCATCCTTGAGTTCCTTCAATCTCCTCTTTACAGTTTTCTCAGATTTGCCGAGGAGTTGAGCTATTCTCTTAAGACCTAAAGAACATCCGCTGCCGTCTCCCGGGTTCCACACCAGGATAGCAGCATACAAAACCGTGGCCGAGGCAGTGAGACTTTCGCTGGACAAGACTGAATCAGGTATCATACGAAGCCGCTCTATTGCCCCCGAATTCATCTTTCCTTTCACTCCTTAAAGTAGTAGCAGCAAACAGAGGACATCCTCATCTATCGTGATACTGTGCAAATGTTCAGTTACACTTATACAATATAGTGAATATCCCTCCTGTTGTCAAGTGCCGTTGTGAAAAAAGTTTTGACACTGTACAACCATTTTGACGCTGTACAACCATGTAGATAATAAGTATGAGGTCAAATACGATTTGTCAAGCTACTTGCATAGGGGGAAGGTGGTGCCCTGTTTACTATCTGCTGACTACTGTATGCTCCCTTTCAAGGAGGGAGTAGACTGTGGGAATCAAAATTAGGGTCAATAGTGTAGAAGTTATCAGGCCCCCTATGACAGTTATCGCCATGGGCGCTCTGATTGCTGCTCCTTCTCCTAATCCGAGCGCCATCGGCAGGAGCCCCAACACAGTTGTGGATGTCGTCATCAGGATCGGCCGTTCATCCTACGCATCCAGTACCTCCGCCCTAACCCGGCCGCGATATGAGTCCACGTTGACGCCCAAATGTCCCATTTCCATTATTCAACAGTAGCGACAGATTATCGCTGCCAGAATTAGCCACAGCTAAGTCATTATGTCCATCCCCTTCTAAATCCCCAATGAAAACGGATGCGGTACTATCCCATAGTCTCTCTTAGGTGCAAATGTCCCATCTCCATTATTCAAAAGCACTGACACATTATCGCTGCCTAAATTAACCACAGCCAAGTCATTATCTCCATCTCCACCGTCTAAATCCACACTGAATACTGTTTGGGGATCACTGCCGACAGTATAGTCCACATTAGTTGCAAATGTACCATCTCCATTATTCAGGAACACTGACACAGTATTGCCAGGCCAATGAAAGGATCCCCCATTAGCCACGGCCAAGTCATTATCTCTATCACCATCTAAATCCACACTGAATACTGAACTGGGATTAACCTCAACGCTATAGTCCACCTTAGGGGCAAATGTCCCAGCCCTATTGTTCAACAACACTGATGCGGGGTCACTCCCAACATCATAGTCCACCTTAGGGGCAAATGTCCCATCTCCATTATTCAACAGCACGGACACATTATCTCTGTTCCAATTAGCCACGGCCAAGTCATTATCTCTATCACCATCTAAATCCACACTGAAGACTGAACTGGGATTAACCTCAACGCTATAGCCCACCTTAGCTGCAAATGTACCATCTCCATTATTCAACAGGACCGACACACTATTGGGAAAGCTGTGCCAATTAGCAACAGCTAAGTCATTATCTCCATCTCCATCTAAATCTGCACTGAATACTGAAGAGGGACTATCTCCAGTGCCATAGTCCATCTTAGGTGCGAATGTCCCATCTCCATTATTCAGCAACACTGATACAGTATCGCCGGGACTGATATTCAGCAACATTGATACAGTATGGCCGAGACTGAAGCCTGAATTAGCAACAGCTAAGTCATTATCTCCATCTCCATCTAAATCTGCACTGAATACTGATGAGGGATTACCCCCAACTCCATTGTCCACCTTAGGCGCAAATGTCCCATCTCCATTATTCAATAATACTGATAGAGTATTGCCAGGTTTTTCTTCGGTACCCGCATTAGCTACAGCTAAGTCATTACCTCTATCTCCGTCTAAATCTACACTGAATACTGAACGGGGATCATCCCCAGTACCGTAGTCTACCTTGTCTGCAAATGTACCATCTCCATTATTCAACAACACTGAGACATTATTGCTGGCCCTATTAGCCACAGCTAGGTCATTATCTCCATCCCTATCTAAATCTGCAATGAAGACTGAACTCGGCTTAGACCCAGTGATAGCGTCCACAAATAAAAGGGTAATACCTGAAATACCAACAAAACCAATCGAAACTATATAAACCAGAATGAAGAGGAACGTTTTGAAAGCACCGGGGGGAATTGAAAAAATTCTCTCCCATGTCTGTTCAACAAGCAATGACAAATTCTTTAAAGTTTTTCGCCCTGCCGATGTATTATAGTTTAAGCTTTGTCTGATTTGTCTTATGATCTCAGTGTTGAGAGTCAAAGAGGCAATGTCGTCTTTTGATAAATCTTTTCTAACAGCTCTTGCTGCTTTTGCGGTGAAGTATGAATATCGCAAAGACAATAGGACTCCAACAGGTATAACGATAAGAATCCAAGCTTGCAAGGATACTGCAATTCCTATGAGCAGCAGGGATGTAACAACTTTAAAAATCACATCTATTATGTGATTTCTCGAAAATAGAATTGAATCAAAGTATCTACCACCATCCATGGGGTATAGTGGCAATAAATTGAAAGCATTTATAAAGATGAACATCCAAGAGGCATCCAAGTAGAGTTTGTCCTTCGTTACGCCATATGCAATCACTAAAATAAGCCCAATAATAAGGCCAGGCAACGGGCCCGCCATTGAAACTAATGCCTTTTTTGAAGAATACGGAGTTTGTTCTTTTCCAGAAACAGCGGCCCCTATAAAGGGCAAGAAAAACATCTTTACATCAGAATATTTGAATAGTTTCATAGCCAAGAAATGACCGGTTTCATGAACAAACAGAACAACAATAATGATTAGTAGGTCTTTAGGTGAGAATTTGATTAGGCCAGCACCTGCAAATACAATAAGAGATATGACAAGAATAAAGAGATTATTAGAAGCCTTGTGAAAAACCCTTAGATTCAGAAAGTAGTATAGAACAAGCATTGATAAAGCAGCTCCGATGTATTATATTATGTTATTGATAATATTATACATGGAGGAAACAATGACCCCACAAAAGCAGGAACAGACAAATCCGATGTTTCACTATTTTCAGATGGAGGATTTAGTTCCCGAGGATCATATCCTTCGTCAGATTGATGAGGCAGTTGATTTTTCATTTGTACGAGACGTTGTATCAGATTGTTATTGCCCTGACAATGGCAGACCCGGTATTGATCCTGAATTAGTTGTTCGAATGATCCTTATTGGCTATCTGTATAATTTGAGTGAGAATCGGCTCTGTCAGGAAGTGGGGATGCATGCGGCATATCGGTTGTTTTGTCATCAGACATTTGATGATGCGGTTCCGGATAGGAGCACGATCAACAAGCTTCGCAATCACAAGTGGGCATCCAGTGGGTTGTTTGAACGGATAATGCGTCAGGTAGTCCAGTGTTGCATAGATGTCGGTCTTGTGAGCGGTAAACACCTTAGTGTCGACGGCACTCAGATACAAGCTGATGCTTCAGTGAAAAGTATTGAGCCGATAGAACCCCCTGTTTCTCTTGATGATTATCTCAAGGGAATCGGTTTTGAAGGTGATAAGACAAAGGGTAGGTCCGGGCATCCTCAGGATAAAGACTTTCATGGTGAAAAGTGGACGAACCAAACACACCGTTCGACTACAGACCCCGACGCGCGCTTATACAGCAAATCGAAGGGCAAAGGGGCTTTTCTCTCGTTTATGGGCCATGATCTGATCGACACAAAAAGCAGAGTAATCCTTGAGACTCAGGGCACGCAGGCGACAGGGACAGCAGAGCCCGAAAGTGCCCTTAAGATGGTAGATGACCTTGAAACATAGACCATGCCCAAAGACATTCAGACACTTAGTGCCGATACCGGTTACGGTTCTGGTAATTTTATCGCTGATGTACTTGACCGGGGAATCATACCCCATATTCCTCTGCGAGCCGATGAGAAGATTGAACCGATTCCTACATGGAAAAACAAGACAAATCCAGCACATATTCAGGCCGAACGGGATAGAAAAGTGCGAGAGGCGAAAGCCAGAAATCATGCACGGTCTATCTCATTAACAGCTGACTACAAACTCTCCCGGAGACTCCGTAAACGCAGTGAACATATCTTTGCTGAAGCCAGGCAACAACACGGTATGGGACGAGCCCGTTATAGAGGACCAGCCTCACTGAATGAACAGTTGAATCTTGTTGCAACAGTACAGAATCTCAAGAGGCTTGTATCTTTCATAAGAAGGGGGAAAGCGTCTATGTGTGCCCTGTCTGTCAAAGACAGTGCATCCTGTTCTTCAAACAGCTCCTATTCCTTGCTGACCAGAACTCTGATAAGACTATTTTGCTTATTCCACAGCAAAACGATACGATATGCTTCTCTTTGACCCATAATCGGCGCTTCAGACGCTGCCTGGGACATAACTATTTCACAAGGCTTTTAAGGCTTCCTGATTTTTTTCCTGAAGGATTGTTTATTTCGTTTAGAACATCTTCATCAGAAATCTGTGTCAATAGTGGCATTGTAGCTCCTCATCTGTATCTTGAACAGTTGGTTCTTGAGTAGATAGCTGATTTTCCACAAGCATTACAGAACTTTGCTGTATCAACCCAGCCCTGCATCAAACACGCACGTTCATCTATTTTGTCTCTCTTTCAAATATAGAGTAGACCGTGGGGATCAGAATTAAAGTCAATAGTGTAGATGTTATCAGGCCACCTATGACAGTAATCGCCATGGGTGCTCTAATTTCTGCTCCTTCTCCTAATCCGAGCGCCATGGGCAGCAACCCCAGCACAGTTGTGGATGTCGTCATCAGGATCGGTCTCAGCCTCACCTTTGCCGCCTCTATGATGGCCTCCATCTTGGACATTCCCTCGTCTCTGTAGAGATGGTTAGTATAATCTACCAAAACGATGGCGTTGTTTACGACGATGCCCGCAAGCATAACGACGCCTATGAGCACGACTACGCTTACGGTCCCACCTGTGATGTAGAGCGCGGCCACAACGCCGATTATGGCAAAGGGGATCGAAAACATAATCACGAGTGGATGCAATAGCGACTCAAACTGCGACGCCATAATCAAATAGACCAAAAATACCGCAAGTAAGATGGCAAACTGCATGCTTTCGAAGGACTCCGACATCTCTTTGTTCTGTCCCCCCACAAATATGGAGAAATCTCCGGGGACTATACCTTTTCTATACAGCCGGTCAATCTCTTCTTCTATCTCCTCCACTACACTCCCCAAATCTCGCCCTGATATATTAGCCGTCACGAGGGCTGTTCGCTCCTGATTTACTCTCCTAATCTCGGCAGGGCCCCTTTCCAATTTCACATCAGCCACAGCGTAAAGAGGGATAGGCACAACCTTTTCCTCGAAAGATCCTGCGTCAGACAGGTTGGACTGACCCACCGATACTCCCGCTGTGCTATTATTTACCGTAAGTCTCTTTATATCGTCTATGTTCCTTCTGTACTCCTCCTTTGCCCGTACTCTTATATCTATCTTCCTGTCCTTCATTGAAAGCTCTGTTGGGACTTCTCCCTGAATCTTATTCCTTATGATCTGTGATACAGTTTCTATATCAAGCCCTAAAGACGCCAATTTTCGCCTGTTAAGTGTGATCTGGATTTCGGGGTTTCCACTCTCGGCGCTCGATTTTATGTCCGTCAGCCCCGAAATGTTGGACATTCTGAAAGACAGCTCCTGTGAAAGTTCCTGTAAGGTCTTTAGATTGTAGCCTGAGATCTCCACTTCAACAGGCGTCTTGAAGCTGAAGTACGCAGGTCTTGAGAACTTGTGCTCCAGGGCCGGAATCTGGTTGAATCTGTGCCGCAATCTATTCATAATTGCCTCTTCACCTTCCCTATCTATTTCCCTGTATAGCCTTACGTTGATCTGAGCGATATTTTCCCTCTCCTCCGACCCCCCTGACTCGCCGACAGAGCCGACTGTCGTATAGACAGTCTCGATCTGGCCGTCTAACTCCTTTATCATCTTCTCCATGCCTTCTGTGCGCTCATTTGTGTCGTCCAACGGCGTCCCGACGGGCAACTTCACGTTCACAAGAAAAACCCCCTGACTCATCTCGGGAATAAGCTCTGTCCCTAAAAGATCGATAGAATAGACTGACAGGGCAAGGAGACAAGCCGAACAGATTATCACCACCGTCCTGTTGTATAGTGCCCATCTTAAGAGAGCGGGATAGTGGTCTCTCACGTAGCCAAAGGCTCTATCAAAGATGAGATGTAAGGGATATAGTACCGCGTTGATCCCTCGTCCCAAGATGAGGAACAGGCCCTGTATGGAGCGTAAGACCGCACCTAACTTCAGAGGAGATTCATTTTCGGGATTCGCCTTTGATCTCAACTGCACGCTGGATAGCATAGGTATCACCGTTAGAGCCACGACGAGGGAGGCTAAGAGGGAGAACGTCACGGTGAGCGCCTGATCACGGAATAGCTGCCCTGCTATTCCCTCCACAAACACTATCGGGGCAAAGACGCATATTGTGGTCAGCGTCGAAGCTGTCACAGCCTTTCCAACTTCACTTGCTCCTAAATTGGCCGACTCCAGGATGGAATGACCCCTGTCTTTGTATCGCTGGATGCTCTCCAGGACCACGATGGAGTTATCTACAAGCATTCCGATGCCTAAAGCCAGTCCTCCCAAAGACATTATGTTCAGAGATACGTCGAACAGGTACATCAAGAAGAACGTAGTTACCACTGAAATTGGGATGGCCAGACTTATGATGCCAGTGCTCCTGGAATTCTTGAGGAAAAGATAGAGCACAAAGATAGCCAATATCCCTCCATATATCGCCGTGTTCAGAACCTCTGAGATCGACTGCTCGATAAATCTGGACTGATCGAAGATGACCTTCATACTCACAGACGGAAAGAGCTCTTTCGATTTGAGCTTCAGGTCCTCCAACTTGTCCCGAACTTGCTTTGCCGCGGTGGCAGTATTGGCATCCGCCTCTTTATAGACTGCGACCTCCACGCTCTCCTGTCCGTTTATCTTTGTAATTATGTTCCTCTCCTTATGCCCCCTTTTGACCCAAGCTACGTCTTTAAGTGTTATGACAGCTCCGTTTTTCCATCCTATTACAATATCCTGGATCTCATCTACCGATCTGAACTGATTCAGAGTCCTGACGATATACTCCGCCGCGCCGTCCTTCAAGAGTCCTCCCGCCAGGTTGACATTCTCCTGGGATAGCCTGTCTGCAACCTGTGTGATCGGAATCTGTAAGCTTGCAAGCTTTCCCGTGTTTACTTCGACATTTATCTCCTCTTCCAATCCGCCGCTTACGTTTATGGCGGCCATACCTTCCAACCCCTCAAGTTCCTGTTTTATGTCGTCTTCGGCAAAGAGGCGCAGGGCAACAAGACTTTCCTTTCCGTAGATTCCGATCCTCATAATCGGGTCCAGAGACGGATCGAACCTCAAGAGAAGCGGCTTCTCGGAATCTCTGGGAAGATTTACTAAGTCAAGCTTCTCCCTTATATCCAGAGACGCAAAATCCATGTTCGTGCCCCAGCCGAATTCAACCATTACGTCCGAATTTCCGGGTCTTGAGGCGGAGCTAACTCTCACTACGCCATTTACGACTCCGACAGCTTCCTCTATGGGTTTGGAGATCAAGTTTTCCACCTCGCCCGGAGCCGTGCCTGGATACTTGGTTCTTACGGTCAGGGTCGGATAAGTTATATCGGGCAGAAGGTTTACGGCTAATCTGTCGAACGACACCCATCCGAACAGCACTGCCGCCGCCACGAACATCGTGACAGTGACCCTTCGCCTTGTGGAAAACTGGACTATCTTCATCTATAAGTACCCTGTTCCTGTCTAGTGGGGCGTGTCAGACAAGAATGTCTGACCCACCACAAGGTGCACAGAGAGATTTTGCTTTTTCGCCTTTTCCCTGTCTACTGTCTACTGTTTGCTGTCTACTGCCTTTATGCTGTCTACCTGTCTTCCGCTTCTCCGGTCATAGGGACAAACCTGACGGGAATTATGTTCTTTCTGGTGATGCCCTTTTGGTCTTTGGTCATGAGCACGAGTTCTTGATGCTCCTCGCCCACAGGTATGACCATCCTCCCGCCGACCTTAAGTTGATCAATGAGAGGCTGAGGGATATGGTCTGGCGCCGCTGTGACGATTATGCCGTCAAAGGGGGCATGCTCTTTCCAGCCCTGATAGCCGTCTCCCCATTTGACGGTTATATTCTTATACCCCATCTTCTCCAAGCGCTCCTTTGCGCTTTCGGCAAGTTCCTTGACTATCTCTATGGTATAGACTTCTCCTGCTATCTTGCTTAAGACCGCGGCCTGATAGCCGAGGCCTGTGCCGATCTCCAGGACATTTGCGCCGTCCGCAGCGGTCGCACCGCTCTTCAGCTCCAAAAGTTCCGTCATGAAGGCCACTATGTAAGGCTGCGAAATTGTCTGTTCGTGGCCGATAGGTAGGGGAGTATCCTGATAAGCCCTGTCCCGGTAGGTCTTGGGCACAAATTTATGCCTTGCCACCTCCCTCATCGCATCTAAAACCAGCTCGTCCTTCACCCCTCTTGCTATTATCTGATCCTCCACCATCTTTGCTCTTTCCTGCGCAAAGTACTCCTCGTCCATCGCGCTCTTCTCCTTGCCATTTCCCGAATTGTAGCATGATTGCAAAGATATAAATGTAAGCATGATTAAGATCACAACCTTAGGTTGAATTCCCTTTAATGGGACGCTCATCGCTCACCACCGCCCCATCTTTTTTTCATCTTCTGTGGCATCTTTCGGAAGAACTCCTTCTGCTTTTCTGCGGTACTTTCAAAGTCTGGATCTTTCTTTGCCATCTTATCGTACTCCATCTTAATCTCAGGGTTTTGAAGCATCCGCTCCTTGATCCTCTTAAAGATCTCAGGTGACATCTCCCTGCCTTCTAACTTTCCTTTTTCCCCTTTTGCAGTGAACGTTCCACCTGAGGTGGCCACTTTCATAGTATCTACCGGCAGTGGATACTCAGCACTCTCTACTACCCGCACGTTCGTCCCGGTTTTGAGCCCCTCATGTCCCGCCGTAATCACCAAGTCTCCCTCACTTAAACCGTTCAGTACCTCTATTCTCTCGCCGTCCGCAAAGCCAGGGCTTATTCTCACCTGCCGAGCTATACCATTTGCAGTGGTGGTATCGCTCTCGAATACGAAAACGTTGTCCTCATCGGTCTCAAGGTTTAAGGCTCTCTTGGGGATCACAAGGGCATCGCGATGGGTCTCTGTGATAATGTTTATTGACGCGAACATCCCTGGCTTCAAAGGATTCTCCGTGCCGTGCAACCGCTGCGAGTTAGGGATCTCGACGGTTATCTTAACTGTCCCGCTGTGAGCGTCCACCACAGGACTGACCATCGTTACCTTGCCGATAAACTCCCGTTCCGGGAGTGCCTCCAAGTCTATTTTGGCCTTTTGACCTGTACTTACCTTTCCTATATCCCTTTCCGGGATATGAATCTTTGCCAGCAAGGTATCAAAATCGGCGACAGAGAAAAGGTGCTGATTTGTATTCACATTTGCCCCGACGTCCACATTTCTCATTGTTATGATCCCGGATATAGGAGATGTAATATCAGTGTACCCCAACTTCAGCTTTGCGACTCCTAACTGTGCGTAAGCCCTGTCCACACTGTACTTATCGCTTTCGTACTGTTGATCGCTTATCAGTTTCTTCCTGTACATCTCCTCTGATCTTTTGAAGTTCTTCTGTGCGTCCAGCAGTATCATCTGTTCCTGTATCATGTCCAACTCTATTTCCCTTTTGTCTAACTGCGCTAACAACTGCCCTTCAACAATCTTGTCGCCCTCCTCAACCAGGAGATGAGTTACCAGCCCGGAGGCCTTTGAGATCACCTGAACCTCCCTTTGAGCCTCAAGCGTCGTAGTCGTCAGTATGAAGCTATCTATTGCCTCTCTTTTGACCTTTTCGACTTTCACGGGCACAGCGGCTGCGGCGCCTCTCTCCGGAAAGTTGCCCCTGCTCCAAAAGTTTCTCCCTCCTTTCGAATTTTCGTCCTTCTCACAGCTTAATGACGTGATCAGAAAAATGAGCAACATTAACGTCCATAAAGAACGGTTCACCTGAATCTCCTTTCTTTCCTCAGATAGTGCATGACTACTCGGAAAGTTCCCGTATTCGATCTTGCCAGCGTCCTATGACCTTCTTATGTTGCTCGGCGTCCGTTGGTAGAAGATCAATCGCTTTATTGTACGCCCCAACAGCCTTTTGGATTTCATCTTTTTCCGACAGGCTTTGGGCCTTGAACGCCCATTTGCGGGCCTCGATGTATGGACGGCACTCGGGGCAGACTCCGCTCTGTTTCATAAGGTTGCGATAGGCTTGGGGGTAACTCAAGTTTTCCATCCTGGAATCCATAAGACAAGCAGTCGAGTGATCGTAGACGTCGGGGATGTAGAAGAGCATGTGGCCAACTTCGTGCGCCACTATGGCAGCGCCGAGGACTTTGTTTTTCTCACTTTTGGATAGTTCCCCAAGCTCGGAGTCGTAGTAAAAAGGGATATGAGTGTCGAACTCAAACGTACTGCTCATCAATGTGAATCCGTCGAAGGTGGATCTCTTGGGGCTATCAAAAGATGCACCTCCCACTTTAGCATGCTTGAGGACGCTGTGCGGATATGGCTCAACTGCGTTGTCTAAAAAGACGAACGTACTTGTCAAAACGATGTCGTAATCTTCTTGCTGTTCCATTACATCTACCCAATCTATGTACAATTGATGGCGATTATCAGGGGATAAAAGCGGCTGACCGCTCTCTTCTATCTTGCTTGTCATCGCTTTGTCTGCCCTATCTATATATTCCCCTATCAGAAAGTCAGCAAACTCTTTGTGGTCCTTAAATGGCTTTTTCGGTCTGAATCCCTGGAGGCTGTCTAATTGCCATCGCTTTAGAAGCCTTGTGAAAAACCCTTAGATTCAGAAAATAGTATAAAACAAGCATTGATAAAGCAGTTCCGATGTATTATATTATGTTATTGATAATATTATACATGGAGGAAACAATGACCCCACAAAAGCAGGAACAGACAAATCCGATGTTTCACTATTTTCAGATGGAGGATTTAGTTCCCGAGGATCATATCCTTCGTCAGATTGATGAGGCAGTTGATTTTTCATTTGTACGAGACGTTGTATCAGATTGTTATTGCCCTGACAATGGCAGACCCGGTATTGATCCTGAATTAGTTGTTCGAATGATCCTTATTGGCTATCTGTATAATTTGAGTGAGAATCGGCTCTGTCAGGAAGTGGGGATGCATGCGGCATATCGGTTGTTTTGTCATCAGACATTTGATGATGCGGTTCCGGATAGGAGCACGATCAACAAGCTTCGCAATCACAAGTGGGCATCCAGTGGGTTGTTTGAACGGATAATGCGTCAGGTAGTCCAGTGTTGCATAGATGTCGGTCTTGTGAGCGGTAAACACCTTAGTGTCGACGGCACTCAGATACAAGCTGATGCTTCAGTGAAAAGTATTGAGCCGATAGAACCCCCTGTTTCTCTTGATGATTATCTCAAGGGAATCGGTTTTGAAGGTGATAAGACAAAGGGTAGGTCCGGGCATCCTCAGGATAAAGACTTTCATGGTGAAAAGTGGACGAACCAAACACACCGTTCGACTACAGACCCCGACGCGCGCTTATACAGCAAATCGAAGGGCAAAGGGGCTTTTCTCTCGTTTATGGGCCATGATCTGATCGACACAAAAAGCAGAGTAATCCTTGAGACTCAGGGCACGCAGGCGACAGGGACAGCAGAGCCCGAAAGTGCCCTTAAGATGGTAGATGACCTTGAAACATACACCATGCCCAAAGACATTCAGACACTTAGTGCCGATACCGGTTACGGTTCTGGTAATTTTATCGCTGATGTACTTGACCGGGGAATCATACCCCATATTCCTCTGCGAGCCGATGAGAAGATTGAACCGATTCCTACATGGAAAAACAAGACAAATCCAGCACATATTCAGGCCGAACGGGATAGAAAAGTGCGAGAGGCGAAAGCCAGAAATCATGCACGGTCTATCTCATTAACAGCTGACTACAAACTCTCCCGGAGACTCCGTAAACGCAGTGAACATATCTTTGCTGAAGCCAGGCAACAACACGGTATGGGACGAGCCCGTTATAGAGGACCAGCCTCACTGAATGAACAGTTGAATCTTGTTGCAACAGTACAGAATCTCAAGAGGCTTGTATCTTTCATAAGAAGGGGGAAAGCGTCTATGTGTGCCCTGTCTGTCAAAGACAGTGCATCCTGTTCTTCAAACAGCTCCTGTTCCTTGCTGACCAGAACTCTGATAAGACTATTTTGCTTATTCCACAGCAAAACGATACGATATGCTACTCTTTGACCCATAATCGGCGCTTCAGACGCTGCCTGGGACATAACTATTTCACAAGGCTTCTAGAAACTCTGCGATCTTATCTTTATGCCTCCAGATGCGCTCAGGCGCCTTCAGTGGGAACCGATGTCCTCTGTTAAAAGATTCTCGACTCGGATAGCGGTTGAAGAAATCGAGAATGGGCTCCTCCTTGTTATCGAAAGTAATCTGTAAGAGTCGAAATCCGAAGCGGTCTTCCATTATGTCCCATGCGAAATCTAAGACTTCCTGTGCGTCTTTTTGAGTGATCGGAGGGAATTTCGGATCGTTCAATATCCCAACCTGTACCACGATTGAGATGGAGTTCTCCGAAAGCCTCTTATCGTCCGTTAGATCAGCCCGGACAGACGAGGATAAAGCAGCTATCGCGAGCGCACAGAGGAGAAATATCTTTAGAAAGGGGTGCATTATCTATTGATCTCCAGTTCTTTTAGGTGTCCCCAGGTAGAGGGAAGTACAATCGTGGGAAGTGTGGTTCCGTTTATAGTAGCTTCCCAAAGGACGTAGCGGTTGAATATCAAATGAAATCGGTGCAACTAATTTGATCTTTGTTTAGAGTATTAGTAGATTAAGTTGAGTTGATTGTCTTAACTTTAATCTACGGAGTCCTATGGACAAAGAGAGATTGGCCGTATTAAGACAAGAAGTCAACGAGATGTATTTTAAGAAAGAAATGTCAAAGCGAGAAGTTATCAAACAAGCGAGAGTTTCCAATGATTTCGTTACGGCTTGGACTAAATCTCCGGATCAGGATTTTGCCATGGATAATCGGGGTTGGCCAAAAGGAAAAAGGCGAAAATTGGCTAAAGTTGACGAACAGAGAATCAAAGAGATTTACCATAGCTTAGAGGACGATCCTTATCAGTTCTATTCAGGAGCCACTGTTATTGAACAAGAATGGAGGAATCGATATTCTAGCACCCCTCCTCCGTCGTTGCCGACTATCGGCAGAATGCTTTCAGATTTAGGACTTTCCCAGAGAAGGAAGAAAGGTAAAAACAAGGGTGCATCTCGTTATCTTTGTTATCCAGAGTATACCATTTACTATCTTTCAGGAGGCAGAGTCCTAGAATCAGACTTTATTGGTAAAAAGTATCTTACCGGCAGAACTGAGCCGGTCAACTTCGTTGGATTTTCCTTTAAGAAAGAGCCTAAGTTAAGGTATTTTCGGCGGGTTGACGGTCAAACAGCAACTAACTTTATCGAGAAGTGTCAGTCTTTCTTTGACAGGTTTGAAAAACCAGATTTCGTTAAGGTGGACAATTGCTCGGCGACTATTGGCAGTGTTTCAGGTAAAAGGAATGTCAGCAAAGCAATGCAGTTTCTCTTGAAAAATCAAGTGATTCCGATATTTGCCGTTCCCAGAAGGCCCTTTTCTCAAGCATCTATAGAAGGCAACAATTCTGTATTTTCAAGGAAGTTCTGGAACAGAATTCAGTTCAAAAGCTTACAAGAAGTTGATCAGAAGTTAGAATGGTTTAATCTTTCATCACAGAGATACACCGGCTACCGTCCACCTAAGCAAGAGAAGTCAAACGAGAAAGATTTCATTCCCAAGACCTATTTTATCAGACAAGTCAAACAGGACACAGAACAGACAGATAAAGCCTTTATCGATGTCCTAAATGAGAAAGTATCTCTTCCCTCCTCTTACACCAACTACTTTGTCCTGGCTGAATGGAACCTAAAAGAAGAACAATTATACATCCATTTTGAAAAAGAACAGAAACCAAAGATTGTCGAAAACCTATCATTCAAGATCAATCAAAGATCGAAAGAGAAGTGCACCGATTTCATTTGATAAATAACCCGTAGCAACTAAAGGTCCCGCTACTATTGAAACATCCCGACATGATCATTCCTGTGTTCACGGCGAAACTAATCGATGCGTCACAGCTTTCGAACGGATCGCCGTATAAGAAGATAAAACAGTCTGGAAACGTGCCAGCAGGAACTTGCATGGGGATCGTCCATGGAATCCTCACGGTAGAACTCAAAAAATGATCTTGTGATAGTGCTTTGCCTCCAATTGTTGGGGGGAAAGCCTCATATTGTATGCGATAATCGAAGTCTCCATTATCACGATTAGGTGGACTGGCAAAGTCAAATACAAACATCTCCTTATCCTCTATATAGTCGAATCTGTCGTTGTATTCGATGATATTGCCATTTTCATCCTTCCGCAGCAATTGACCGTTGCTCAGGCGAAAATAATTCCTCCCCTTCGATTTCCGCTTCCGACAGAACCTCTAAGACGAACTGTTCTTGTGAAACTGCTTCATCTACAATTACACTGCTATACTCATATACCCAGCGATTGCCCACCTGTAGTGGCCAGTAGTCGTTCACAGGCTCTGCCTGAGCTGTTACAGGCAGGAAGCAGAGAACAAGAACTAAAAACGCAAGCCTCTTCATTATAAGAATGCATCTCATTGACAAAGTCAAGCAATTTGGTTTCATTATATCCTCTGGCATGTAAAACGCCAGGATTTTCGTCTCGGTCAGTTCCATCATAGCTGGACGCAGTTTCTAATCTAAACCTCCTCCTCCAAAAGGTCCCTGCTTCTGGGGTCAAGTTTTCTGTAATCTGGTATCTGTTCCCGTCGATGTCCTTTATAAGTACCCGTCCACGTCCAATCATCCGCGCATCCCGCCTGCTTCTCAATTCAAAGGTTCGATGACCCTTATCCGTCTCCACGTCCCACTTCGGCACGCCGAAATCCTCATCTATGTCATTGATCCTGATTATGTCCGGCATAAAGTAGGACTTCTCCAGCTCAACTTTGAGTGCCTCTCTGGACTCGCCATCCAACTGGCCGGGATCTTCTATTATTATACCTATTTCCTTTTCCTCCTCATCCTTCAACGCTATGAAGTGCATAGCGGCCGATAATGGAAAAGCCTTCACTGCCCTGACCTTAGAGTATTCCCTCCCATCATCGAAGCTGACTCCTAAATCCTGAAATCCATCGAGGTACAGCTTTATCTTCCCTGGATCAATCGTTTCCATCTCCTTCTCTATATCCACCCGAGCCATAGGAATATGCCTCCTAAAATCTGTTTTACGAAAAAAAGGCGGTGCGGCCGCTGTGCTGGGGTATCCGCAAGCGTCGCAGTGGTCGAAGAACTTTTCTTGGGGTCTCGGCGATCACAACGCTGTAATCTTGGAAAGCTCTGTCTGCATATTGCATAGACGGGCATATATGCCGTCCTGCTCGATCAACTCATCGTGTGTGCCCATCTCTGCAACCCTCCCTTTCTCTATGATGAGAAGCCGGTTGGAGTGCTTGAGCGTTGAAAGCCTGTGCGCGATAGCGAAGGTAGTGCGTCCCTCTATAAGCCTTGCCAGTGCCTCCTGGATCTGTGCCTCTGTCTCTGTATCTACGTTCGAGGTGGCCTCATCCAGAATCAGAATGCGTGGATCCTTCAGGATGGCCCTGGCTATGGCCAGACGCTGCCGCTCGCCGCCGGAGACATTGCTGCCTCGTTCCCCCACCTGCGTGTCATAGCCATCGGGGTATTCCACGATGAAATCGTGGGCATTGGCTGCCTTAGCCGCACCCATAATCTCCCTCATAGAGGCCCCCGGTTTCCCGTAGACGATGTTCTCCGCCACAGTGCCGTTGAACAGAAAAGGCTCCTGGAGCACAACGCCGATCTGATCGCGCAGGGACTTCAGCTTCACCTCCCGAACATCATAACCATCTACGAGGATCCTTCCACTATCCACATCGTAGAAGCGGCAGATCAAGTTGATGAGCGTGCTCTTGCCTGCCCCGCTGTGACCCGCCAGGCCGATCATCTCCCCGGGCTTCACATCGAAGCTGATTGCCTTCAGGACAGGCGTCCCTTCCTCGTAGCTGAATGTAACATCTTGAAACTCTATGTGTCCCTCTATCTCCGGAATCTGGACAGAATCCTCGTCGTCCGCCATATCCGGCTCACTGTCCAGAACCTCAAAGACCCGCTCTGCAGCAGTTGCAGCGCTCTGAAGACGGTGGTTCAACCTGCAGAGCGACTCCACAGGCCCGTAGAACTGCCACATATAGCTTGAGAAGGCCACAAAATCGCCCAGGGTGATCGTGCCACCTATAACCTTGTGTCCACCTGCCCACCATATGATAATTGTGCCCAATGAGGTGATGAAGCCCATGATCGGCATAAAGCTGGTTCTAAGTTTGGCAGCCCTCATCGAGCCATCGAGCAGTTCCTCGCTTTTCCCCATAAACTTACCCACCTCACGCTCCTCCTGGGCGAAGGCCTTCACCACCCTTATCCCCGGTATCGTATCCGACAGGATGGCGCTTATGCTGGCAAATCGCTTCCAGAGAATGCGAAACACCTTGTGCAGTCTCCTGCCGAAAAAGATGGTGACAATGACCAAGAACGGGGTCGGCAGCAGGACAAAGGTTGCAAGTTGCCAGTTGAGTGAGAACAGAATCCCGCAGATGATGACTAAGGTCAGCACGCTGCGGATCATCTCCTGAAGGCCTTCGCTGATGAAGTCCTGAAGACGCCCCACGTCGTTCGTGATCCTGGACATGATCCTTCCCGTCTCCCTCTGGCTGAAGAAGCTCAAAGAGAGGGTGTGAAGATGTCTGTAGACCTGGTTGCGCAGATCAAAGGTGACCCTCTGGCCTAACCACTCCATCATGTAGCTCCGTAACGCCCGGAGTGCGTTTGTGGATACTGTGATCGCGAATAGGAGGGTCACCAACACTGCCAGTAGGGTCGTACTCCCTCTGGGAGCGAACTGCTCTATGCGGCCTATGATGCCTCCTTCAGGCCCCAAATCCAGCGGCTGTTCCTCTCGCGGCTTCACATTGAGCACATCGTCTATCAGTGTGCGGGTGAGCAAGGGAGGGGTCAGGCTTATGAACGTGGCTATGAGCATCAGTGTCAGACCTGCAAGGGAAACCTTCCAGTAAGGCAGCCCATAGCTTAAGAGCCTGAAGAGCAACTTGCCCTTCTTAATACAGAACGGACAGACACCTCCCCAGCGAGGGAGTTTGACCTTGCCGCAGTTGGGGCAGCGCTGTCTCTGCCTCTCAAACGCCCTGCGCCCTCTTCCCACGTCATCATCGGAGGCTGCGATCTCTTCCGGCCTGCTCCTTCTGAGCAACTCCTCTATCTCCGGGGTCACCTGTGCGAACTTATATGCCAGCGACTTCGAGAACCTGGCCACCTCCACCCCACGGTCCGCAGTGCGGACCTTCAGTATGTTGTTGCTGAAGAGGTCTCGCATCTCCACGGAAGCGATATCCGTCAACCTTATGTGGACTAACGAGAAAGGATCGGCGCCGTTAGGACTGAAAGCAAGCAGACGCTTGTCCGTCGCCAGAAGCCAGCCGGTGCCGTATTCGCCGTCCAGCCCTATGTCTGTGGAGACGGATAGATGGATCTCCTCGTCGGAGCCTACGATCCCATCCATCGCGGCCCTTACCTCATCTGGTATCGGTTCCTTTAGTTCTTTTTTGTCCTTTGACGCATCTGAGTCCACTGTTGTCTCCCAACAGGTTAAAGAGAGATCGGTCATTTACCTTACGTACCTGAGCTTTGCCGCCAACCTCTTTCTGAATATGGTGTCTGCTGTCAAATGGCATCAGGGCACTTTGCCTATCCTCTCAAAGATTACCAATACACATAGAAGAACACCGTTCATCAACAAGTCAGAGCGATTAGAACACTCTATGGTAAACACTTAAAGGTCATCAATTTTGATGTCGTTTTTTTCCAGAGTGGTGCCCCTTACCTTCTCCAGGTTTATGAGAGATTCGTTGTAATCTATAATAGCCTTCAGATGATTCGTCCTTGCGGTCGCAAGGATCCGTTGAGTTTCCAGAACGTCGCGCACTGTGGATAGCCCCAACCTCAGCCTCTCCTCCTCTTCGGTTAAGTTCCTCTCCTCCAGAGTCCTGGCCAACTGGGTGGCTCTGATCCTCCTGATGTCGGTGTCTATCTGTCTCACTGCGTCCCTTATCTGGACTATTATATCCTGTTCCATCTTCTTAATATTTAGTTCGGCTCTCCTCTTTTCTAATCTGCTTGCGGCATACTGGCTCGAAGCAGAGCGGTTCCCTATCGGAACATCAATGGACAGGCCCACGTCCCACGTATTAGCGTCCAACTCCGATAGGAGATCCAGATTGTCCGAATAGTTTACTCCCAGACCGTTGAACTGCAGGCTTGCCGTCAGATCCAAAGAAGGGAGGGTCTGATTGTATGCCCTTGAGACATTTATCTTTCTATTTTCAATATCTATCTTGGCCTGAGCGTAGTCCGCTCTCTTTTCAAATGCCTCCTGAATGCTCTTTTCAAGGTCTATCTCTACAGACTCAAAGACCGGTTCATCTGTAGGTCGCAGTGCAGCGTCCCATACCTGAGGTTTATCTATGATATTCGTAATAGCCTTGAGCCTGTCCTCAGCGTCCCTGACCGCGTCCTCTGCCACTATTATGTCTCCTTCCCTTGAAGCCACAGAGGCCAGAGCCTGGAGCGTGTCGGACGGAGGCACAGAGCCTACTTCCACTCGAACTCTCATCTCGTCCAAGAGCCTTAAGGCCTCATCGAGAGATAACTTCTGAACTTCCATGTTTTCTATGGCAAAGACCAGATTCCAGTAAGCTGACTGGACATCGGATACGACCTCTATGACCCTCTGGTTCAGGGCATTCTGGGAGATAGCCTTGTTATTCTGGGAAATCGTAATGCTGGACTTATTGAAGCCAATTCCCCAACCCTTTAAGAGCGGCTGAGAGATGAAGAACCTGGCCTGGGAGTCATAGAAGACCGGCTCAGCGCTAAAGCGTGAATTTGTCTCCTGACGGCGATTGAAAAAGTCGAGTCGGTAGTTTGCTCCTGTAGCAAGCCTTTGATTAAATCCGATGGAGAAATTAAGGTTGTTAATTTCAGATCCGGCTACCCGATTGAATGTGGGACGCTTGGATCTTTCTCCTGAAAAATCCAGAGTCATCGCCAGATCAAAGGCTCCCTTTGCACCTCTTATGTTATGGTCCCCTATTTGGGGTCCTATCTTTTCTGAGGCTATTTCGAAATTGTTCTCCAGAGTCAGCTTTATCGCCTTCTCTATCGAAAGTGTCACGGTCCTGCGAGCATCGCTTGAAATTGTCTGGGTCTGATTACGCAGTTGGGCATTTGCCCAGGATGCCCATAAAACTGTGACCAGAATATAGCTTGCAAACTTAGTCCTGTTCATTCAAACCTCGCTTTTATGCCTCCAGTCCCTCTTTTCTGTTGCCAATGCCGTTTATGAACTGATCTATTATCAACGACGCCTGATCCTGCATCGGCTCTTTGCGCTTTTCTCTCATCCAGCGGAACATTACGGAGTTTATCATCCCCTGAAACATATAGGCAGAGGCGTCGGGATCAACGTCTCTGAACTCCCCAGACTTTACACCGTCCTCAATTATCTGTGCCGTTGACCTTATGACCCCCTGACGGCTCTCCTTTATCCTGCTCTTTATGTTTTCTTTCTCGTCTGAGTAGAGCTTGTGCGACTCGGAAAAGAGTATTTTGAACAGGTCTCTGTTCTTATCTTTGTAATTTAAGTGCGCCTTGACTATGTCAGTCAGCCTCGATGTGGCATCCTTGTCTTCCACTATCAGTTCATCTATCAGTCTGCCGAAATACTCCACTGACGACTTTATGATCTCCAGGAATATCTGCTCTTTCCCCTTGAAGTAGAAATATAGCGTTGCCTTTCCGAACTCTGCCTTCTCGGCGATGTCGTCCATAGTGGCGTTCTGGAAGCCTTTTTCGGCGAACACCTTCCTGGCAGCCTTTAGTATCTGATCCTTCCGCTGCTGCCTTTCTCTGTCCTTCCTGCTCATATTTTCCCGATTCTCGTTCAATTTTGACTACCAAGAAAGAAAAAACTTAATCCAAATCCTTAATTTACTTGATAGATCTATCAGTCGAATAAACGAATAATTAGTCTACAAGATACAATAGTTAAAGAAGAATGTCAAGCTTTTTTTATCTTTTCCGACTCTTTTTAGCTTGACATTATAGAAAGTCTTCACTTACTATCGTTGGGAACAGCAGATATTCCAAAAACTTCTTGTAAGGAGGTCTAAAGCTATGGGCGACGGTCAACAATCCGCTAGCAAGTTCATCAGTTGTGAGCCGTTCTTTCTGGTAGCTGACGTTAAGAAGGCGGCCGAGTACTACCGCGATGTGCTCGGCTTTGAGTACGATCAGCTCTGGGGTGATCCGCCATTTTTCTGCAGGCCCGAACGCGACGGGTACACCTTCATGCTGAGGCAGGTCGAAGATAAGTCCGTCGTAAGGCCCAACTCGGTAGCCTGCGATACTTGGGACGCTTATATAAAGGTCACAGACGCCGACGCTCTATTTGAAGAGTTTAAGTCCAGAGGAGCCAATGTAGACTACGAGCCTGAAATGATGGAGGGGATGGATGTTAAGCATTTCGGGATCAAGGACGTGGACGGTTATCTGCTGGGCTTCGGCCAAGAAGGGACGACAGGAGATTGATCGGATAGACTCAGCGCCACTCTGACAGAGGCGAGGTGATTTGCAAGACAGTAGGGTCTTAAACGAGCGCCGCGCTATCTCCGCAAAGAGGATCACCGTCACCCACTCTGCTGCGGAGCCTATGCTCTCCCCCGCGATCAGGCCCATGTAGATAGCACCCGGCATCATCACGAACCTTATGAAGAACGCCCCTATGACCGTCCTTACGGTTACGCCGTCCTGAAATTCAGCAGTTGTATTGTCAGTTGTCTCTATAGACATCAAGGTAACCTAACTGAGTGGTCGGAACACTTTATCCAAGAAAAAAGAGCAGGATGTATTCCTGCTCTATGGTCAAATCTGAACGTCTGGCGGTGCGGATCTTTCTGGTTATATTACTGTCGCACGATTCCAAATATCTTCATAGGGCATTTCCATATCACTCACGGAGTCTATGGGTACCATGTAAGTGGGCTTTTTCGTTGCGGCGTCCTTGACTGACTGGCCAATAATATAGCACTTCGCGTTATCTACGAAGATTATTCTGTCGTGTATATCGGAGGTTGACCTCGCATGAAAATCAACTTCCTGACGCATTGCAAACTTGGGAATTACGGCCTTCAGTGCAGCAGTCTCCTCCTTTTTTCGGTTAGCGTTAAGGTTGGTCATAAGTCGTATTTTAACTCTGCGGTTGCACTTTCCTAAGTAGAGGTTGAACATCTCCTCATTTACATAAGGATCTATGATGAAGACTGATTTCTTTGCTGCCCTAATGTGCTTCTGGAAGTCTAGGTAAAACGGGTAAGCGTCACCAGCACTGTAAATCTTCTGATCTGTAACAGAAGTAGATTGTTCAAGCTCGTGTTCCTTCTCGGCTTCTTTTTCTTTTATTTTGTCAATTATCAGCTGATACCAGGGTCATTTCTGTCGGGATATAGATGATTTTTGGCTTTCTTCAAATCTTCTAACGGTATAGCATCAATCTCGCTATAGTCCTCCTTTTTTAGTGCCCTTTGAAACTTAGCCATTATCTTCAAATATTTTTCGGGAGTAGCCATGTATTCATTCTATCTTCTTGGACTTGCTATTCTCTAAAACCCTTCCCACCTGGTAACCGTATCCTCTTTAAATTCAATCTTCTTGTCGTCTGAGTAGTACCAATACTCCCATGGACTGGTCTTTCGTACTTCGATGGGGTCACCTAAAACCTCTCTTATTGTATCTTTAGGCGTCCCTATTTTCAGCACCTTTTGAATCTTGCCGAGATCAGATCCTGAACAGTTGGGATTGTATCCTGCTCCCTCGAGAGATGGCGCTTTATTTCGCCCGCCTCTTTAGCTCTGGATTTCTGTGTCGTAGGAGCCGGCGAGACTTGCTTAGAGGTGCGAAATACAAAACCCAATGAGAAAGAAAAAAATGTGTCATCATCGTTTATTGATACACCAGGGTTTATGTAGAAAATATCCTTCGATTGCAATTCAATACCAATAGGAATGCTTACATCAAATGATGTTATGTTATCGTCATCAGATACAGCGTCCTTAAAAACCTTGTCCCTGACCTCTATTTCAATTGAAGAATAACTCAAACTGACAGTGGGAATTAAGCTTGATCTGGGCGACAAAGAAATGTTTCTGTATATTGAACCTCCGATACTAAGTCCACTCCCATCCATCTCCAAGTTTAGTTTGTCGAAAAGATCTGCTGAATAATAAAACTTTCCATATGACGCCCCAATCATAAGAGACATAGGAATATCATATTCTTCTCCTTGAGTCTGCTTTATCAAATGCACAGTAAGATGGGGAGATATGGAAGTTAATGACAGGTCAGAGCCTAAAGATTAATTCCACAATATCATTCTTGCTTTTAGCTCTCCCTACAGACAAACCAAAGTCAAAAAGGGCCTTTTCTGAATAACTCATGTCTAATACAACACCTGAAACATCATCACTTGTCCTGTACCCTATCCCCATACCCACTCCACTCTCTCCTTTAGAGAGAAACTTGCTTTGAGCCTCTGCTTGGAGTGATAATGAAAAAACGACAAGCAGAAGGACTGCAAAGTAAGTTAGCCAATGTACCTTGTCCGATCCGAACGTCTGCATCATTAGTAATCACTCCTCTCTAACAGACTTGGATTTTCGCTGATTCCTACTGAGGAAATATACGATCTGCTTGTGACATCTTCTGTCAATATCTTTACAATTATTACTAATTCTCTCGTGTAGTAGATACGCTCTCTCAATACAACAATTCAGTCCGATCCCTTTCCACTTATCATCTGCCTTAGTCTATCGATGATATAATGACACGCCACAAGGTGCAGGCTCTCCACTATGCCGATGTCGTTCGAAGGGATGTGCAGACAGCAATTGACCATCGGTTTAAGCTTTCCTCCGTCGAAGCCCGTAAACCCTATCGTAGTCATATCGTTCTCATTTGCATATCTTATCGCTCTCAGCACGTTCTCGCTCTTTCCCGACCCGCTTATCCCGAGGGCTACGTCGCCGCGTGCTGCCATTAGCTAGTCTATACGATACAATTATTATGGGAAAATGGCAAGACTTTTTTGTCCTATCCGAGCATTTTTTAGCTTGACATATAGAAAGTCTTCACTTACTATCGTTGGGAACAGCAGATATTCCAAAAACTTCTTGTAAGGAGGTCTAAAGCTATGGGCGACGGTCAACAATCCGCTTGCAAGTTCATCAGTTATGAGCCGTTCTTCCTGGTAGCTGACGTTAAGAAGGCGGCCGAGTACTACCGCGATGTGCTCGGCTTTGAGTACGATCAGCTCTGGGGTGATCCGCCATTTTTCTGCAGGCCCGAACGCGACGGGTACACCTTCATGCTGAGGCAGGTCGAAGATAAGTCCGTCGTAAGGCCCAACTCCGTAGCCTGCGATACTTGGGACGCTTATATAAAGGTCACAGACGCCGACGCTCTATTTGAAGAGTTTAAGTCCAGAGGAGCCAATGTAGACTACGAGCCTGAAACGATGGAGGGGATGGATGTTAAGCATTTCGGGATCAAGGACGTGGACGGTTATCTGCTGGGCTTCGGCCAAGAAGGGACGACAGGAGATTGATCGGATAGACTCAGCGCCACTCTGACAGAGGCGAGGTGATTTGCAAGACAGTAGGGTCTTAAACGAGCGCCGCGCTATCTCCGCAAAGAGGATCACCGTCACCCACTCTGCTGCGGACCCTATGCTCTCCCCGGCGATCAGGCCCATGTAGATAGCCCCCGGCATCATTATAAACCCTTATGAAGAACGCCCCTATGACAGTCCTTACGGTTACGCCGTCCTGAAATTCACCGGTCGTATTGTCAGTTGTCTCTATAGACATCAAAGTAACCTAACGGAGTGGTCGGAACGCTTTATTAAGGAAAAAGAGCAGGATGTATGCCTGCTCTATAGTCAAAGGGTATGGGTGGAGAATGCCGCAGAGCACTTGATTTCAACTCTCTTCGATTCCATTTTCTGACCACTTGACAAGTAGCCTATGGAGCTTGAAAGAGGACTTTCCCTTCTTTATTGAACAAGACTAGCGAAGAGGGAGGTAAGTTTCTAACTTCCCCAGTTTTTGTCACTTCCAGTGAGGTGAATCCAAGAACAGCTCGACTCTTATAATTCTCATCGTAAAGTGTGAGGCTCGGTGAGCCATCTTCGCCAAGCGCGCACTATTCTAGCTAAGCGCGTGCATTCCCATTCTTATCAGCAAAGCTTAAGTTTGGACCTGCCATCTTCGTGCAACGTTAGCCAAGCGCGTACATTCTTATTCTTATCACGAAAGGCTAAGCTTGGACTGCCATCTTCGTGCACGTTAGCCAAGCGCCATTCTTATTCTATATCAGCGGAAAGGCTAATCTTGGATGCCATCTTCGTGCACCATTAAAGCGCGTACATTCTTATTCTTATCACGAAAGGCTTGGACTGCCATCTTCGTGCACCATTCAGCGCGTACATTCTTAGCTGAGCGCGTGCATTCCCATTCTTATCAGCGAAAGGCTAATCTTGACTGCCATCTTCGTCACCATTAGCCCAGCGCGTACATTCTTATTCTTATCACGAAAGGCTAATCTTGGACTGCCATCTTCGTTCACCATTAGCAAAGCGCGTACATTCTTATTCTTATCACGAAAGGCTAATCTTGGACTGCCATCTTCGTCCACCATTAGCTCAGCGCGTGCATTCCCATTCTTGTCACGAAGAATGAATGCCTCTGCCTCCAGTAGAATACGCTCTTTAGGGACGGTTTGCCCTATTACCAAGACTGCGCTGACGAGAACCAAGACCGCAATACCTACACTCTTAAGCCTACGATTCTGCTTCTCTACCTTCCCTAGTCGTTCTACTACTGCCTGCAGATCTGGCGTTTGCGATGCCATAAATGTTCTCTCCCTTCTTAAGTTTTGTCATAGCCAAAAATACATCTTGTGAATTTCAAGTTCTAGACCAATTCTATAAATTCACCAACTTGTATATTTTAGGAGACGCTCCCTAAGTAATCATCTAAACTGCAAAAAAGTTCTGGATTTTGATTTTTTGTAATAGCCTTATAATTTTCCTGCAAATCATTTGCATCTGGATCCACAATTATTAATTTCTTATCCTCTATCTGATTTGTTCCTAACAGCAAACAAGCGGCAGAATCTTCCTTAGGAAGACTGTATCCAATAACAATAATCTCATCTGCAATATTTAATGCATGGCAAGCTTTCTGCCAAACATCTAATAGTGGAACACTAAAATTCTTAATGAAGGAAGGCATTATCCACGATGCTGGACATTTGCCCTCATATGGAGTAAGTTTTTGATCATCAGAAAAAAAACTCAGTCTTATCTGATCTCCATAATCAGGTTCCCAATTCAACGAACCATGGAGTTTATATATATGTACTTTTGATTTCATATTACCTCGTTTTCTAATTCTGGGGAGTGAATTAAATGTAATACCGTATCCATCTTCTGGGTGCCAATCTCCACGCTTATAAAGAGCATAGTCGAGAACTAAGTCATAGTTGAAAGTAGCTATGTTGTCGGTACCAGATAAACTATCTGTAAACGCTTAAGAAGTTTAATATCCACATCCGGTTCAATCAGTGAAAGAAAGCTATATGTTTCAATGTAAGCTTCTTAATTCTCTCAAACCACCCTGTGAAACGCCATAATTCGAAAAGAGCTGAGACTTTGTGTAATCTGACTTCTCCCCATTTTCACTAATTATTCTAGCTCGTATTTCTCCAGATAAATTAATATCTATGAAAGATAAAATTGCCTCGAAATTCTCCTGTTCTAAGAAATCAAAATATTTTTTTATACTTTCCCCCCAAAACACTCTATTATTATGACCCAACCCTTTTTCTTTTTCGAAAACATCCCAGAACTTTTTTGTTAATTCACACGTCAATGGAAGATTTGCTACAGCTTTTGAGAAACCTGCTCCGAGAACAAAACATTTACGCATTTTATCATCCACGTATCATCTCCCTTAGTCTATCTATGATATAGTGACACGCGACAAGGTGCAGGCTCTCCACTATGCCGATGTCGTTCGATGGGACGTGCAGACAGCACTTGACCATCGGTTTGAGCTTTCCTCCGTCGAAGCCCGTCAATCCTATTGTCGTCATATCGTTCTCATTTGCATACCTTATCGCCCTCAGCACGTTCTCGCTCTTTCCCGACCCGCTTATCCCGAGGGTTACGTCGCCGCGTGCTGCCATATTTATCATCTGTTGTTCGAAGATCGACTCGTAGCCCTCATCGTTGGCAAGTGCAAGTATGTAGGGCGTATTATCGGTCAGGCTTGTGGCTTTGAGCCTCTTCTTCTGCCCCAAATCGGCAATAGTCCCCTTGGCCAGGTCCTCGCAAAGGTGAGAGGCCGTAGCGCCGCTTCCTCCGTTCCCGAATATGAAGATTTTTCTGTCTTCCAGATACGAGGCGTACAATATATCTATTACATCTTGTATAGCCTTCACATCCAGATCCCTGCACAAATCTCCCACAGAGGAGAAATAGTTGTCGGCTATTTCCATTCGTACCTCCTCATATTGAATATCACCTTAGAGCCATCTCTCTCCAGAAGAAACGGAAGCTCCCTCAGCCCTGTGAACTCCTTCCTCAGCTTGTTCTGGTTCTCACGGGGACAATATAAGAGCAGAAATCCTCCGCCGCCTGCACCTGCCACTTTACCGCCTGTGGCTCCGGCGTTTATGGCTGCTTCGTACATCCGGTCAATATCTTCATCGCTGATCCCCCCGGCCATCTCCTTTTTTAGATTCCATCCCCTGTGGAGTATAGAACCTATGTTATCTATATCTCCTTCAACTATAGATTTTTTCGTCTTGTAAGCCAATTCTGATATCTCTCTTAAGATGGTCATCCGCTGATCTATATTTGCCTTCTGCTCTTTCAATATAGTCTCCGACTTCCTCGTTTTGTCCGTAAAGTACAAGAGTAGATTACCGCTTATGTGTCTCTTCTGGGATTCGGAGACATCTAATTTCTCAAGTTCAACCGATTCTCCAGCCATAAATTTGAAGGTAATGCCACAACATTATACACCTTGAGAGGGTTGATTCATAATCTGTCTGGCTATCTGTACTAGGTCTTGATCTTGGTTGTTGAATCGCCATTCTGTCTCTTTGAGGTAGAGATGGAAATATTGCTTGGGTACACCACGATAAGGATATAAGAAGTGTTTGGCGTATGACCAAAAGCCTTCGATTCCATTTAGATGGTTTCTACCTTTGGGCTTTCCTTTGTCTTTGTCGACGACGACGTGGTTACCACGGATAGATAGAGAAGCGTAGGCGTGCCAGTCATCGGTATAGTAGAGACTACCTGGCTTGGTATATTGGGTAATGAGAGGAAGAATTACTTGTCTGCTTCTAGACGGCACAGGAAAAGTCGATACTTTCCCATTCCTCTGATACATTCCAAAGACAATAACTTTACCTTCAGCACCCCAACCTCGCTTACCTGGTCTTTTGCCACCGAACATAGCTTCATCCATCTCTATCTCTCCAGATAGGAGCCTCAACTCCTCCAGAGAATCCTGGTAGATAGCAAGGCGAACTATACGGTAGAAACGTTCAATAGTATGTAGATGTATTGGAACTCGAAACCTTAACCGGTAAGCTGGAACCGCAAGACCAAAAAACTTAATGAGCCTCCCCTTCCAGTAAGGAGAAATCTTGCTCTTGGACCAGTAGCTATTGGTTCGAAAATGGTAGTCCCTGAGACACCCTTGACAACGATATCTACCACCCGATAATTTCCAAAATTTGGTGCACCTACAGTAGCTACATTTTCGCATAGCTCGATATACAGTAATAATCGACTCTTCGCAAGATCATAAGGTGTATAATGTTGTAGTATTACCAATTTGAACATCCTCAAGTTCCCGTATGCCACTATATACTGATCCTGTTTGCCTATGGGCTTTTTCAAAATATCTATCTCTATTTGGCACGCCTCACGCGCAAGATCCTCCGCGGTTCTCTGCTCTCCCTGATAGGCGTAAAGGGCGTTCAAAAGCCCCACCGTCAGGCTGCTTGAAGAACCCAATCCGGACCCCTCAGATGGGACATCTGCCAAAGTAGTGATCTCCACGCCTTTATAGACCTCTGTCTTCTGCATCGCCTCTCGCACAAGGTCGTGCTGGATGTGGTCTACGTTATCCACGATCTCCTTTTGAGAGTAGTTTATGTATATCTTATCGTCGAATCTCTCTTTTACGATCACGTACACAAACTTGTCTATCGCGGTGCTCACAACGCATCCGGGGGATCGTGGATCCTTCCTATAGTACCCCTGAAAGTCGGTCCCGCCGCCCGCGAAGCTTATCCTCAGAGGGGTCTGAGTTATAAGCATTTGCTGTTACCTCTCTTCCTCTGGAGTGGTCTCAGCGCCCTGCTCCATCGAGCTCCACTTTGTCTGGGCCTGTTCGTAGGTTTCATGGGTCCCTATATCTATTATGTAACCCTTTATCCTGTAAGCGTACATCTTGCCCACTTCGTGGCTTGCTGCCGACGCCCTTCCCGTTCCGCCCACTACCCTGGGAAGGACATCGTAGCTCAAATCTGAGGGATACGATTCTGGGATATAGTCTAAAAGCCCTGAGCTGGACACGAATATAGCCCCGCTGACCAGATTTCCCTTGGGGTTCTGGGGCTTTTCTGCAAACTCTACGACTCTGTTATCAGAATCCAGAGTCACGACTCCTCCCAGCTCCGGGTGAGGAGACTCGTAGACTCCCACAGTCAATATCCCGTTGTGTCCTCTGTGAAAGTCCAACATCTCCGAGAGATCTATATCCGTCAGGCAATCTGCGTAGATGATGAAGAAATTCTCCTGGCCGTCCACAAAGTCCCTGTTTGCGGCCACTGTACCCGCGCTCCCAAGCAGAGACGGCTCGTAGGAAAGCCTGATATTGATTCCGTGGTCTTTCCTTTGAACAAACTCCTCCACTACGTGGGCAAGATGATGAGAATTTATTAGGACATCCGTTATACCGTGCCTTTTGACTAACTCAAGGAGGTGCTCCAGGAGAGGTTTTCCGCCTATGGGTACCATACACTTGGGTACCTTATATGTCAAAGGTCTCAGCCTCGTCCCCTCTCCTGCTGCAAGGAGAAAAGCTTTCACAGTCTATCCTTTTTGGCCAGAAGGTTCTTCGATCCATTTCTGGGTTTCTTGCGAATGCCCTTTCTATTCCTCCCGCTTGCTCCATATCGAATGATAAGAAAGAAAAAGCCCGTACGTTCTGTGTCGTGTGCCACGGACGATCCAACCGAAAGATACAACAAAGAGCCCTGATTGTCAACGTTTTTGATGCCTCTACAAAAGAGTCTCATGGGGGATTTTTAGCTTGTGGATATAGTGACACCGTGCTATATTTAAGGTAGAAAAAAACCTGTTTGACTGAACGTTAAGGTTATTTTGCCCGTTCAAAGAACCAGCCAAAGGAGGACTGAAATCAAAGATTCTACCACACTCATCGCTGTTGCCGGTGAGATAGAGGCAGAAGGGGCCATCTTAGTCGGCGTCGCATTCCCCTGGATGAACAGGGGGGACGCCGAAGAGTCCCTGAACGAGCTTGAGCTTCTGGCGGATACGGCCGGGGCAAAGGTTCTGAACAAAGTAATTCAGGAGCGGAAAGCCCCCAATCCGACCTACTTCATCGGGAAGGGCAAGGCAGAACTTCTAGCTAATTCCGCAAAAGAACTGGAGGCCGATCTGGTCATCTTCGACGATGACCTTTCCCCCGCGCAGATGAGTAATCTCGAAAAACTAATGGACAGGAAGATAGTAGATAGAAGTGGTCTTATTCTGGACATCTTCGCCAAACGCGCAAGGACTAAAGAGGCCAAGCTCCAGGTCGAACTGGCTCAGCTGGAGTATCTGGCTCCAAAGCTCACAAGACAATGGACCCACCTTTCAAGACAGGCAGGCGGCATAGGTACAAGCGGTCCTGGAATAGGTGCAAGGGGCCCGGGTGAAACACAGCTTGAGATCGACAGGAGAAAGGTCAGAAAGAGGATCTACGACCTTTCCAGAGCACTCAAAAAGGTCGAGAAGAGTCGAGAGGTGAGCCGCAAGAACAGATCTGACGTCTTTCAGGTCTGCCTTGTCGGATACACCAACGCCGGCAAATCCACACTTATGAGAGCCCTCTCAGGGGAAGACGTCTTCGTCGAGGACAGACTATTTGCTACGCTGGATTCGATCACCAGGATTGTCCAGCTTAAAAAAGCTTCTGAGAACACCTCATGTGGTGGTGGACAAGGTACGAGCAAAGCACGAAGCGTCAAAATCCTCCTGACAGATACAGTCGGCTTCATAAAAAAGTTGCCCCACAACCTGATTGCCTCGTTCCGAGGCACATTAGAAGAAGTTGTGCAAGCCGATCTTTTGATCCACGTAGTGGATGTAAGCCATCCCGCCTGTGAAGAACAGATAGGAGCCGTAAATGAAGTTCTAAGTGAGCTGGGTGTAGCTAACACGCCGACCGTTATGGCTCTCAACAAAATAGACCTTCTACGCGAAGGTGGTACGATCACTTCGGGTGGACTCCTAAAAAGATTCCTCAAGACCCATCCTGAAGCCCTGCCTATATCATCTGTAAACGGGGACGGATTAGATGAGCTCAAGGATGCCCTCCGCCAGAGAGTCGAGAGGGACAACGTGGTCTTAGACCTTGAATTAGATTACACACAGGGCAAGCTCCTTGGGGAACTCTACAGCATAGGAGAAATTCTCAAGCGAAAAGACGAAGATGGACATGTTGCTCTGAAGGTCAGATTGAAGAGAGATGACGGAAAAAGGATAAAAGGCAAGATCAAACAAGTAGCCAGCAAACAGTAGACAGGCCCCGACCCCCATCCCCCCCGATAGGTTCAATCGGGGGTAGAATCAATCGGGGGCAGGGAAAGGCAAAAAGGCAGTAGGAAGTGGATAGGGAAGGCACAGCGCATGAAGAAATCGAAATTATCATATGTAGTCCCGATTCTGCTTGTGGTCTTTCTTCAAGGATGTACAAAAGAAGATCCTAAAGTCTATATAAAAGACCTCTACAGCAGGGACCCGGAGATAAGGCTCACTGCCGGATATGAGCTTTTGAGAATCGGTGAGGAAGCAGTGCCCCTTCTTATTGAAGAACTGAAATCCGAAGAGCCTGTGGTTCGCTATGTAGCCGCTCAACTTCTGGGGAAGATCAAAGACCGGCGCGCTGTTGTACCCCTAACGGGTGCCCTAAAAGACATAAGTCCCGGCGTCAGGGCTAGGGCCGCCGAAGCTCTCGGGAAATTGGAGGACGAAAGGGCTATAGACACCCTCATTCAAGCCGCCTCTGATACGACCGAGGAACTCCGTGCCAAGGCGATAGAAGCTCTGGGTGGATGCAGGAGCGATACGGCATACCACGTGGTTATCAGCGCCCTGGACGATCCCAGCACAGAGGTCCAAGTTATGGCTATGGTGGCCCTCGACCGCTATAAATACGAAGACGTCCTCGAAAAGATAATACAACTGGCTGGATCTGACTCAGCCCGCGTCCGCTTCGTGGCAGTCCAGGCGCTTGGAAAGATTAAGATAAGAAACGATAGAGCCATCTTGACCCTGGTGCGCGCCCTTGGAGATCCCTTTCAAAGCGTTAGAATAAGTGCCGCCAAAAGCCTTGCAAATATAGGCGACAGGCGAGCTATAGAACCCCTTGAAAGGTTCTACTCCCGCGGAACCATCGAAGAGCGCCGCGCAGCAAGCTACGCCCTGGAAAAGATAGCGGGGGAAAAATACGTCCTCGAAAATTGGTAGATAGTAGATAGTAGACCGTAGACAGGGGCCACCTCTCCTCCCTGTATGCTGTCCACTTAGCCCGGCATTCAGTCTCTGTATGCTTCCTTTCAGATTCCAAGAGATTGAATTACAATGATGCGGATATTCAAAGCGGATCCTGTGTGCTTTTTACTCTTCTTATCCCGCTCAGACTCCGGCGTCTGGCAGTCGGAATTTAATAGTCGGTTTATACAGACTGTATAGACTCAAGTGCGCTGAGATTGTGCCAGCCGATAGAATATGAAAACTAAAGGATTTCGACTCCGTAACGGTGAGGGGCTCAGAAGGTCTATAGAGAAAAAAGAGTCTGCCCTCGGAAGTTTATACAGACTGTGTAATCATAGATAAGTCAGATGATGGCGCGCGAGTCTGATCCAAGCTGCGACTTCTGCTATCGGGGCCGTTATATAGCACCAGCCATAGGCCGTGATATTAAGCTGATCTAGTGAGTTTTTAAGGAAGATGAAAGATGCACATTCAAGGATTTGATATATCCGAACTTCCTCCTTCAGAAAAGACAACCGGCTGGCTGGAGGTCGCCCCTCGGGCAGACGGCAGCGCCTGGCGATTGCCCTTGCTCTATGTGACCGGCGTCACAAGCGGCCCGATACTCGTCGTCACTGCCGCTGTACATGGGAATGAATATGAGGGGGTTGAAGCGATACCCCGCATCTTTGAACAGGTGCGGCCAGACTTTTTGCACGGCACCCTGGTGATGATCGCCGTCTGCAACATGCCCGCCTACGAAGCCGGCATTCGCAACAGCCCCATCGACGGCCTCAATCTGGCTCGTGTCTTTCCCGGAGATGCTGAGGGCACTATAACGCAGCGCATCGCCTACTGGATGGCTCACAAACTCATCAAACCGTCCGACTTCTTTATCGATCTTCACAGCGGGGGCGTTGAGTCCAACATACCCACCCTGATCGGCTATCTGCACAGCGACGATGCCTTGGGGCAAAAATCGCAAGCTGCGGCCAAGGCCTTTGGCGCTCCCGTATTGTGGGGACACCCACCGCCTCTACCACCGGGGCGCAGCATCAGCGCCGCCACTGAGTTTGGCGTTCCCTGGCTTTATACCGAAACTCCCGGTGGGGGTCGGGCCACGCCGGATGACGTGGCTTGTTATATCGAGGGGGTCCTCAACGTCATGAAGCATTTGGGTATGGTGCCGGGTGAGCCGCAGCCCCGACCAATGATCCATCACCTGGTAGGGGACGGCAATCTGGATGTGGTTATCTCTGCCCCGGCGGCGGGTTTCTTCCAGCCTGACGTCGCCCTTCTGGATGAGGTCCGGGTCGGTCAACGCCTGGGAACTGTTCAAGATTTCTTCGGCCAGGTGACTGCTGAGGTCACTGCCGACCGAGATGGGGTGGTGATATTTCTACGCCGGCTGCCTCGAATTAATGTTGGCGATAGGTTGGTACAGGTGACGGGACAACACGTAAAAAGGTGAGCCGTATTCTGTCCTGATAGGAATTTTGATATCACGGTTCCAGCGCGCACAAGCGTGATTTTGCTTAATGCCGATAACGTGGTTGCTTGGTTGATCCCCGGATTTGACGACACGATCTTCGACATGGCCCACGAAGCAAGGAAGTTTGGAGGCAAGCGCCAAGACGACCAGCAAGATGGCCAACAGGACATCTAGATCTAGTGGTTTGGCGTCATCAGCCTTTTGCTTGAAACAGCCTCCGCAATCAATCAGTACATAAACAGACGTAAGCCCATTTCCAAGGCCACGTCGCATAACCACGTGCTGCACCTGAGCTGCCCCTGAGCATACCCGTGAGCTACCGTGGAGTACCGCCGCGCGATCAGAACCTTTGTGGTCGTCTGTAATACTTCGTGTAAGCAAGCCCCGAGGTGGGGAAGGCGGAGGAGCACCGATCCGTTAGGCTGCGTGAGAGAGGAGTCTGATATGTCCCAGTTGCGCATTACCGATAGTGGTATTCTCTACATTAATCCGGATCCGGCGCACTACCACGTTTCGGCTTTCTTCCCGAACGTGGTGCAGCTCTCCGAGTCAGAATTCATCTGTGTCTACCAGCGGGGGGACGGGATGTACGCGGCCAATAGCAACGTCGCTCTCCTGCGCTCTCTCGACGGCGGGGTATCGTGGACGGACGAAGGGTATCTTCACGACAAGTCACAGGACGATAGGCCCTACTCGTACCATGGCACGCATGTGTCCCGCATGTGCGACGGCTCACTCGTCGTCTGTCCGTTTCGGGTTGACCGCTCGAATCCGGATCAGCCATTCTTCAGTGACATGGGTGGATTGATCGCGAACGACCCGGTTCTGTTGATCTCGCGAGATGACGGCCGTACGTGGACGGGACCGTCTGTCCTGTCGCTTCCTCCAGATCTAATCGCCACCCCGTCGCAGTCGGTCATTGAACTCAGTAATGGCAGTTGGCTTGCTACCTTTGACAGATGGCCTGCGTTCGGCGATTCCGGCCCGTATAAGCCGCGGATGCTCTGCTTGTTCTCCTATGACCGAGGGCAGAGCTGGAAAGACATGGTGGTGATGGCAGACGGCGCTGAGGAAGGGAAAGGGTTTTGGCACGGACGGGCTGTCCGGCTGGCCAACGGCCGCCTGTTCTCGCTCTTGTGGTCGGCCGACATGACCGACCCGGATCGGGGCCCAATCGACCTACCGATCCACTATATCTTCGCGGATCCGACCGGTCACGTATGGCAAACTCCCCAACCGACAGCACTGCCGGGCCAGACGAATTGCACAGCGGAACTGCCGGACGGAGGATTGGCGGCGATCTATACGTGGCGTGAGAGCGACCGTCCCGGTTTCATGGTCGTACTCTCCAAGGATGGTGGCCAGACCTGGGATCTGGAGCATCAGATTCGGGTATGGGACGCCACAGGGTGGACGCATATCGGCCTGAGCAGTCCGGATCGCTATCCCCGTAGTCACGACACCATCGCCTTTGGAGCGCCGTCGCTGATCACAACGATAAGCGGGGAACTGTTTGCCAGTTGGTGGTGCACCTACGCCAGCCTGACGCACATGCGGTGGGCGAAGATAAGTGCCCAAGCGTGAGGGGAAAGAAGGCACTGTCCAACAATGTGCTGCACCAGAAGGTCCGTTCGCGCCGTCTGATGAGCGAGGGGGCAGACAGGTAGAGGCGAGTCCTCGATTGAGCCCCCTGGCAAATCTCGTTTTTGAGTATACACAGTGTAGGGGCGAGGTCCACTCGCCCGCTAGTCCGCGATTGAATCTATCGCGGACAGACAGGTAAGAGGCGAGATTGCGTCCCCGATTGACTTTATGGGGGATTGCTTCGGGGTGAAGCCCCTCTTGGTCAAGAGGGAAGAACCACCTTGCTCGGAGCTGCTGCTCTGTGTAGCCCCTGTCCTTGAGGTAGTCTAAGTCTACATTGCCCTCTTCACTCCACAATCGTTTTACAAAGAAACCAAGAGCAGTCTCCAAGATATTAGCCTTCTCCCGGGCCTCCTGGGCTTTCTCCTCTGAGTAACCATCTAACGTGGGGAGTGTGTAGTTGGCTAAGCGGGCAAGCTCCTTGAGTGTCTCCTGATTCGTCAATCCCTTCATGTTCTGAACATAATTCCAAAGAGTTCTAGTCTCTCCTGTCTTCTGATTCTTAAAACAAAAGGGTGTGTTGTCATAGTGATAGAGGTGCCCTCTCGCTTGGTCTCCGTTTATGTCTCCAGTTGTGGCCTCCCAGCCTTTCCTTTTCTATTAAACCCAAACTCAGGGAAAACCATATCAGCTTGGGCGTGTATGCGGGGACATATTTCGTCCAGAATATCTTTGCCATCTTTAGTTTCAGCCATAGCGAAAATATCCTTTGCTTTACTTATCTACCTAAAGACCAACGTTTCAGGGCTGTTTAGACAGATTCAACAACACTGACACATTATCGCTGTTCTGATTAGCCACAGCAAGGTCATTATCACCGTCACCGTCTAAATCTGCAATGAAGACTGAATTGGGACTATCCCCAGTGGTGTAGTCAGTCTTAGGGCCGAAAAGGGCACCAGCATGCATTCCACTGTCTCCAGTTGCGTTGTCTCCACCACAGCCTGCCATTAGCAAGAGCAATGTGTAGCTCAACAGAGCTGTGAAATGAAAGGTCAATCGTGTTTTCAAGGTAGCATTCCTGCCTTTTGATGTTGTTAGGTGTGGATCAATTATTTGTTTCCGATAATTGCCATTTTTTTCCTGGGCTCATCTTTATACAGTACATCACGATTTAATGTATAGACACCCAAGTCCTCTGGACTCTGGCCTTCCCTGGGCTAACGTGCCTCGGCTACACGAACCCAAAGGGTTAGGCAGAACGAAGTGGATCCGTGTGACCGATGTTATGAGAAGTGTCTTCCAGTAAGTTTCCACTGAATACAAAACCAGAGGCTATTAATTTTCTACTCTACTTTGATAGATATAGATACTCATCGTGCTAGTCGACTCTTAATAGCACCCCATGTAATTAGCTCAACCACCGTACCCAACTCAGAGAGATCCCTAGCTGCGTCTGTCAAAAGTTTGGTTCTGCTACAAAGGCCTACTCCGATGATTCCTAATCTTGTATCTTTATTATTATAATTGGCATAGACTAGATAATCTTTATTCATCTGGAAATTATATCCACAAGCTGCTTCATTAGATGCTGTATAAACTGTAATTTCTTGCCCTTCAACCCCTTTCCATGCCTCTATCACATCGAACTTGACTAGATGTACGGTACCCCATATTTCATCCTCTTCAATTATAATTTCAATTACACTACCTGAGAAAACAGCACCGCGCCTTTCAAGTTCTTCGAGTGCACTACCCGACATTTCACAACTACAACCAAGACTTGCCCTCGGCGAACACAAGCATACCGCAGCAAGCGCCATTATATAAAAGAAAGTATTCCTCATAACCAATTTCCTCTTTAACCGAATGTTAAAATGACCCTGCTAGGCTCTCAGGCTAATATGAGTAACTGCTTTAAAAGCGTCCAGGGCTTCACGCTGACTCCCTCCATCTCCTCCCATTCTCCTTGCGCTTCTTTTGAACTTTATTGAAAAGCCTCTTTGAGACTATGGGTTCCTGTTGTAGCCGTAGCTAAGGTTCCCCCCGGCGTAGCCCCCACCTTTTGCCTTCTGTTATTGCGAGCGAAGCGAAGCAATCTCGTAGTCGGCAGCCCCGATTGAATCTATCGCAGGATAGACCCCCGATAGAATCATTCGGGGGCAGGCCCCCAACTCAAAGGGGGGCATATTTGGATCTCTTAAAGTAGCTCAAGAGACTGCTTTTGGACAGGAGGTACTGCTTCCCCGGCGTGTAGGCTGTGACGAATCCAAAGTGTATTAGATGACGTGCCTTTTGGAGCATCTTAGGAACCTGGCTGCCTCCTTGACTGTAAGCATGTCGTGGATATTCATCTTTTCCTCCTTTTTAGGCTGTTACATACCTGCTGCTTTTCATATAGGCTGCATACCCTGCATACCCTGCATACGTGTTAGTAACATTTGTACAGAAAAGTTTTCCCCCAGACACAAGAGTACACAAGGTATGCAGGGTATGCAGGGTCTACAGGGTTTGGACACCTTCTTCCCTTAAACCGGCTCCCAGGTAGTAAAAGCCATCCTCTTTCTTGACTTTCACCAACCTCTCTCCCATCCACTCTCCAAAGACGTTCTTGGTCTTTGCCCTGAGCCGATTTTGATCGCACCATTCCACGTGTTTTCTGTACGCCTCTCCTGCTTTCACACTCGCTTCAGGGTCAATGTAAAAACATTCCTCAAAAGACTCCTGGATAACGTCCTCATCTTTTCTATAAGATTCTGTAGCCATCTTCACAGTCTCAGGCGGCAGAAGGCCGTGCTGCTGGGAGTCGAGGCAGCCCTGGACGAGGCACGAGAGTATCGCCGATCTCTCTACTTTCAAATTATCAGCTAGGTTGCGGTCTTTTTCCTTTCGTGATCTCTTGTCGGCTCGTCCACAAACGATAGATTGAAGGGTATCAGTCTGATCCGCTCCCAGAGAGCGTAGGCGTTTGCCCTGGGGTTGTGGTTGGTCTGGAGGAAGAGCGTAAACGTAGGCCGAGCATCACGAGTTCAGGTAGTCGTACTCGGTCCTCAGCCCGCCAGCAGATCACGGATGGCAGTGACGATGTTTTCTACCTGGGGCACGACGGACGCTTCTAACGGGGGGCTGTAAGGGGTCGGGGTATGGAGCCCGTTCAGGCGGCGGATAGGCGCGTCCAGATCGTCAAAGCCCCGGTCGATGACCTGTGCTGCGATCTCGGAGCCGATACCACAGGGCGCGAAGGTCTCATCTACAATCAAGAGCCGCCCGGTTTTGTGCACCGACGCCAGAATCGTGTCCATGTCGAGCGGCGCCAAGGTGCGCGGGTCAACCACTTCAATGGAGACCCCCTCCTGTGCCAGTTGATCGCACGCCGCAAGCGTTTTGTCGACCATGGAGCCAATGGCCACGACGGTGCTGTCGGTGCCTTCAAGGGAGATCCGTGCCTGCCCGAACGGGATGGTGTAGTCCTCTTCGGGCACCTGTCCCTTGTTAAAGATAAGCGATCTATGCTCCAAAAAGAGCACGGGATTGCCACCTCGGAGGGCGGTGGTGAAGAGGCCCTTGGCGTCGTAAGCGTTGGATGGTACCACCACGCGAAAGCCGGGAAGATGTACAAATATGGGATAGTAACTGCCGGAATGGTGGGTGGCGGCCGAATTGCCGATGCCGATGCAGCCGCGCAGCAGAATGGGCATCTTCAGACGGCCGCTGCTCATATATTGGACCTTAGCGATCTGGTTGACCAGCTCCCCGGCGGCGTCCAGGATAAAGTCCAGAAATAGAAGATCCACTACCGGTCTGGTACCCGTCATGGCGGCGCCCGTGCACAGGCCGACAAAGCCTCGTTCACAGATGGGGGTATCGCGCAGTCGCTGGGGGCCAAAGCGCTCGTACAGGCCGGTCGTGGTGTTGAAGTTGCCGCCCCTCGCGCCGATGCCTTCACCCACTACAAAGATGGTGGGATCTCGCTCCATCTCGGCCGCCAGAGCCTCTCGGGTGGCCTCCATAAATGTTATCTCTCGGGTAGCTTGCTCTTGACCCATCGCCTCATTTCAACCGGTGACTACGTCCTGTCTGATGCACACTCTTACGTGCTAAAGATAAAATCGGTGGCCGTGGCCGGATCGGGCCACGGGCTCTCCACGGCAAACGCTATGGCGTCTTCGATCAAGGCCGTCATCTCCGCTTCGATGGCGGTGAAATCCTGTTCCTCTGCTCTACTCTCGGCCAGCAGCTTCTGCTTATGGGTGATAATGGGGTCGCGGGACTTCCAGGCCTCGACCTCCTCTTGCGTGCGGTAACCGGAATCGGTCATTCCTTCGCCATGAGGACGGGTGCGGTAAGTCTTGCATTCCAGAAGCGTAGGGCCGCCGCCAGTACGGGCCCGCTCGACCGCTTCGCCGGCGGCCTCATATACAGCCAGTACGTCGTTACCATCTACGATGACGCCAGGTAGCCCGTAGGCCGAGCCGCGATTGCCCACGTCGGGGTTCCCGGACGCATAGGCAAAGGGGACTTCGGTGGCATACAGGTTGTTCTCGCATACAAAGAGCACCGGCAGCTGCCAGATAGTTGCCATGTTAATTCCTTCGTGGAATGCGCCGTTGTTGACAGCGCCATCGCCAAAGAAGGCCACTCCGATGTGATCTTTCTGAAGCAGGCTGAAGGAATAACCGGCGCCCACAGCTTGCAGAATGCAGGGGCCCACAATGCCGCTGGTACCCATAAAGCCGACTTCAGGAGAAAAGAGGTGCATGCTGCCGCCTCGCCCCTGAGAACAGCCGGTCGCTCGCCCCAACAGCTCCGCCGCCACTTCCCGGGGGGGGACGCCCTTGGCCAGGGCATGACCGTGGCCCCGGTGGGTGCTGAAGACCGCATCCTCCTTACGCAGATGGGCGCAGACACCCACAGCGATCGCTTCCTCACCAACGTAGGTATGGCAGAAGCCGGGGATGAGGCCGCTGCCATAGGCCCGAGCAAACTCTTCTTCGCAGTACCGGATATTAAGCATCTCGCGATAGAGCGTCAGCAATTGGTCTTTGCTCAGATTCGGGAAGGACTGATCGGTCATATTTTCGTATCCACAAGTTCCAGTGAATGTTGAAACTCAGGTCAAGGGCTAGGACCAAATAAGTAGAAAGTAGTCAGCGCACCACCTCCCATCCCTATGTGCTGTCTACTATTTTGAATCTCTATAATTTGTCCGAACTATTTTGACCCGATACTCAGGAAAAACCATAGGTTCTTTGCCCTCAGAGACACCATTTCATGTCTGTTCCTGGGGCGCGCCAGCCATCCCGGGATGGGAACCACCCGCATTTTTGGCCAGGTTTCCACCATCCAGAGGGATTAAGGCGCCCGTAATCCACGCCGAGGCATCGGAGGCCAGAAAGATGGCCAAGCCTTTGATATCATCCGGTTGCCCCAGCCGGCCAATTGGTATGCCTCGCAGATAGGTCAACTCCAGCATGGGATCGGCGTCTATCCGTTCCTGCAACCCCTGATTGAGTACCTGGGCGCAGACAATGGCGTTGGTGCGTACACCTTTGGCGCTCCACTCGGTGCTCAGCTCGCGCGTCATCTGCGCTATCCCAGCCATTGCGATGCTGTACCCCAGGTGACCGCGGCCCAACGCTGTAAGGCCGGCGATAGACACGATGTTGATGATGCTGCCCTTGCCAGCAGCCAGCATGCGCCTGCCCGCCTCCTGGCAACAGAAGAGACGACCCACCACCAGGTTTTGCAGCGTCTCGTTTAGCTGATCCACGGTCAATTCTAAAGGCGGCTTGCGAATGCCTTCGCCAGCCACGTTGCCGAGTATGTCAATCCGCCCGAATTCCTGGTCCAGGCGGTCAAATATGGCCTCGATCTGTCGCGGATCGGCCACATCGCAGGTTACCGGGATAGCAGTCCGGTTCATCTGCTGGATATGCCGGGCGGTCTCCTCCACTCCTGCTGTATTGATGTCTGCCAGTACGAGGTCTGCCCCCGACTCGGCAAATGCCAAGGATATCGCTTTGCCCATACCGCTTGCGGCGCCGGATACCAACGCCACCCGTCCGTTTAAGTCAAATAAAGAATGGGACATACTATCAGTTGCTCGCTTCCTATTGATGATTCGGTCAAAGCCTGGTTGGGTTTATGCTTACCCCTCAGTCATCATGATTTACCGACGCCGATGCGTCCTCGATAACCCGCTGTCCCCAACATCCCCCCGATGGTATTCATCGTTCCGTACAGAGTACCTATTCTGTCTGAGTGTCATTCGTCGTGTGAGACGTTTCCCGTCTCCGGCGATCGATAAACGATAAAAGAAAATCATACTGTGATTCCTCTAACTCTCCATTTTCAAGATGGCCACACATTCGCTTCTCAAGCGAGTTATAGTCCTCGAGCCGCGTTGCATCGTTCATGCTCGTATCCTCCGCCTCCGCAATAGCTCTTATCTCCGCAAGTAACGCCATCGTCAAATTCTGTCGTGCTTCGTTGATTTGATTATCGATTAGATCCTCCAACTCACGCCACCGTGAATTGTCAAGCTCGTTCAGGCGCCACCACTTCATGCTAACCTGCTCCCGGATACGGGCACGAATCTCCCGGAGATTCCTAACAGAATGCTGCTCACTGATGTCAACAGATACTTCGTGGATTTTTCTAGTCTCCAGGTTACTGATTCTATTGCGCCTCAATGTGAGGAGTCCCTTCAATAAGCCTGCGGCCACAACAATTGTCGCCACTCTATACCACATGTGTTTGTCCCATTCGAAAGGAGCCTTTGAAGGCAGATGCTCCATTTCGAGATAGTACTCCTTCGCACCCGGGTGGAGAGGGATCGAAGGGAGCACCTCGGCCAAGGAATCGTCTGTCGTCCCCAGAAATGCCGCCCCTTCAAATATGGCCTGTGTGACTTTTTTAACATCGTAGTTTGGTGCTAGCGCTTCTGTGGATACCAGGACAGATCTTGTTTCTATTGTGTTAATATCGGACTCGCCTTTCCTCTGAGACGGATAAGTTTCAGATTGTATCTTGCCAGTCTCAAAAACTGGCCCGATCAACAATTCCGCCAGTTTTTGGGTTTCGATAGACAGGAGTCTGATCCGATCACCGGCAAGAATCGTTTTGACTGCCTCACTCGGCACATAGCTGACGAAGAATCCGCAGTCGATCTCTCCGGCGTGCAACTTATCCACCATCTTTTGAACTGGGTGGAAAATTAGCGTGTCCATGGAGACACTATGTTGGCGGAGTATGGACTCTGCTATCATTCGTGTCCCGCTGTTCCTGGGCCCAAGACAAATTCGGAGGGCCTGTTCTCTGAGATCTCCGACAGTCGCTTTGGTGCTATCTTCAGGGGAGAGTTTATCTCGCCTTATCATGATGTGGACCGCCTCGCTGTGAAGCGCTGCAATCCGCTTCATTTTTTTTACTTCAGGGAAGTCAACTCCTTTCAAAGACTCTACTTTGTAAATGCTCTCGGGATTACCATTATAGGAGGCAAGCGCAACGTCGTATTGCATAATGGCAAGCGTCCGCGCTGGTCTATCTTTAAGATACTTCGCGTTTGCGACTGATCCGTCAGTGTGAATCACCCTTGCATCAATCCCTCTTAGTTCGAGCAATGTCTGCATCGTCTGGCCCAACTCATAGTATTTCCCTCTTATCGCTCCCGTTACTATATGCAGCTTCTTCTTTTCCCTTTCCTGAAACTCACTCGCTCCTCTATGGAGTTCAAAACCGTGTGCGATGTCCTCGAAAGCGGTCATGAGCCCCACATCTTCCGCCCTCGTGTGCGCGGTCAAGAGACTCTTTATGTTGTCGAACAAGGCGTCGAGGATGACGAAAGCCAACTGGTCGTCGAGGTTGCTTCTGCATACCAAAAGGGTTGCTATACTAGAGGTCTCGACACGCTTGGCTTGGTTCTTGTAGAACTCGGCTTGTATATCTTCAATATCTGTTTCTTGGAAGAAAGAGATGTTTGCTACTATTTTTTCTCTGTCCCGACTGAGGTCCAAGAGCTCGCAATCACAATCATCAGATTGGAGCGCTTTCTTTACAGCCGTTGTAGGCATACCTGCAACAAAGATGGCTGCATCTAAGCTATCTGAAATCAGCATTTCAGCAGCCTGCGTAAAACCGAAATCTTCTGATACACTCGTGACATCTTTCTCGGGATCCAAACCAACAACATGGAGGAGAGAATCGGCGACCAGTTTTGTGCCGCTGCCCGCTTTGCCGAGATAGACCCTTTTCCCCCGCAAATCGCTGAGGCTGTTGATACCAGCATTCTTTCGCACGACGATCTGGAGCATATCTTCATATAGATTGGCCAGAATCCTTACCGACTCAGACACCGCTGTTCCACGATGGACTAACGCTGGTTCCAGCACAAAGGCGATATCAGCCTCTTCGGCGACAAGGCGGTCAATGTTGTCCAGTGAGCCGGCAGTCTCTATATGCTCGGCTTTTACTATGTGTTTTTCATCAAGTTGTTCGAGAATACGTGCGAACTGCTTACCCAATGGTAGATATGTGCCGCCCCGTGTCGCCGTCGCTATTTTGACTTCCCACATCTCACGCCGGGGGTAGTACACGATGAGAACGACAGCAGCAACAACGATGGTCAGCGTGACAATAATCCTGCGCCGAAACTTGACCGTCATAACGATTGTCACCTTTGTCTAATCATACTTGTGAAGTGCTGATGAATCGATAACCAATTGCGTGAGAACGCATGGTCCAGCTTTCTGGCCTCTGAAAATTATACTTTTGCACCCTGGAGACTACTTGTGAAAAATCACTCGCTGAAGAAGATCCGACTCTTTGTATAGTCTACTGTATTTTTTGTGGCTGAAAATCCGTGAAGATATACGATCGATAAAGGCGTTTTGCTTTTTTTCGTCGAGTCCGCCCAAATGAATTCTTTCTCTGTACCGAAGCATTAGTATATCAAAGCAACTCTCAGATTGTTCTAGGTAAAGCTCAATATCAACCGGAATGCTGACCAGAATTATTTTACAATTGATCGAAACACGTGGAAAGCTGAAAAAAGGACAGCAAGACAACAAAACGTAAAAAACTCGTATATTGACTTCTTCTTAAAAAGTCATTATCCTATCTCACTAACCCCATTCCTTTCAGGGCGCAGAAGCAAAGTCCGCTTGTCATTTCTTGTAATGTGTTTTTTATCGCATCACTGAGGAGCCAGTATATACGTTGGTTCCTTCTGGGGCTGCAAAGAATCTGATCCATCGGGGTCATTATATGTGTTATAGATATACAGTTTATTATTCAGCCATTTGAACGGATAACGAATTCGTTGGCCCTCTTCATCTTTCTCACCGATGACGTAAAAATATTCACACCAAGACATGGCAGATAAGAAACTATCAAGGCTTACTTTGTAAGAGAACGATTTATCCGGCCATTCTGCTTTTCCTGATTGATGAAACGTGAATGTTCTCCCGTTTTGGTCAGTGTAAGTTCCAACCAGCAGTACAAAGTTAATGTAATCTGCCAAAGGTGGTTTGAGACGCACAAAACTTATTTTCTGCTCCCCTTTCATGTGGAGGTAGATAGGATCAAAAATCCATTGAATTTCATTACCTGTTAGCCCTTCAGGGAAAAAGAATCTGTCATTTTCACTAATTCTACCACTATCCTGATGCTCATAAAATACCAGTTCATATGTATTCGGATCAGAGCAAGTTAAATCAACAACATTGTACCGCATTCCTTCATGAAATCCAAGTACAATAAGCCACTTATATATATTGTCTTCTTGAGAGATGTAAAATGCCGGAATTTCACATATTGCTCGATAATGTGATCTCATTTTGTGGAGTTTTTCGAGATAGTTAGTATTAATCCACTGCCCTTGTAGTTGATCCAAGCCGATTTCTTCTGCGAACATTGGAGAAGAAGATAACACTAAAAAAATGAGAGAGGAAATTATATGTTTCATTCGACATGCCCTCTGTTTCACGCACAGTTGATTTGGTTTGGGCTTTATTCACAAAAATTTGTTATTTCTCATATACTTATTTCACAAACGGCAATAATCAAAATTTGGTAGCTTCTTCCGAAAAACAACTGATAATGATTTTAACACATTTTCTCCTTCATGTCAAAAAAGTTTCTGGAGATTCTCTATTTTTTGATCTTTTCCAAATCTGGGCACACTCCACCTTACACCTTGCTTTTTCACATTGAATCAACCTGCTTTTTCGTATGGCCAAATCCATTCGTCTCCATCCTATACAGTTAGAACCCGCTGGCAAGACACGTGCCATTACCATCTTTCCCATCCAAGACCTTGGAGTATCCACCTGCCGCTATCTCTCTATCCACTAAGGAAGGAACCTTCTGCCCCAGAAAATTGAAGACATACATCTTGATGCGTTTGGATGTCCTATTTCGACAGATCTGAAACCATCTTCTGGACTTCGCCTTCTAGTTTCAACGTAATGCGTTCTACGATATTTCTCTTCTCCTTTTTGTAAGCTTCATAATCGTCCAACAAATTCCGAGGAGTGGCAACTCGGATGAGAGCCGTCCTGGGTCCTTTAGTCTTAGCGAAGCCGTAGACTTCCTTTTCCAAGCGGGCGATGACTTCCAGAAAGCGCTCCTGAGTTGGGTTCTCACCGACGTACCCTTCGTAGATGGCAATAAAGTTCACGACGCGGTTGAGGTCTATGTAAAACTGTCGGAATTTGTCGAGCCCCTGTCTATGGATCCCGCCCTCATATTCTGTCATCTCGTCCTCTTCCCTGTAAACCTCCTCATCGATCCGGTTTTGAATAGTCCGAACCCGCTTTAGGGGGGAAGATTCCGATTGGGGAACAATTCCCATAAAGTTCTCCATCTGCGACAGAATATGTCCTCTCAAAAGTTGAATGCGTTCATTAAGCGAACTGTCATCGCTCAGAGGCAATTGATATTCCTTTGCCAGTGTAATCAATAATACAGCCCCCACGTTCTGCAGGCGATCATATAAATCTTCTGATGGACTTGAATTCTTGCGTAGAATTTTTCTCTCTAACTTCGTGAGTGCCTTTTCTATTTCCCGCCACATATCTTTCTCGTAGACATACTTGATGGCCACAGGTGCAACGTACATGGGCTTAACTTGACCTGCCTTTTCAAGATCGTCCAGCGCCCAGAAGCCCATCTGTGCGCCGCCGCTTTCGAAGGGCATTACGGTATCGTTCTGGAACGAGACCTCACCTTCTGCGAAGATGACTACCTTATGCTTTCCTTTGGTCAAAGTTCCTCGTGTCGTTCGGAACGATTCCCGATCGACGGCTCCGCGCACCACTGAATAGGCCCCCAGCCGCTGCATGAGGAATCCTCTCATTCTTCCTCCCGCCCGTAGATGAAAAGTCTCCCGCGCAGCCACGTAACGGAATCGCTCCCCGAGGCGCTTTGACAGCGTGAAGATCACGAACGGGTCTACATCAGTTGGATGGTTCGGAACCAGGATCGTAGGAAATCCATCGGTCGCCCTTAGCCTCTCCATCGATTCAGAATCAATATCTAAACCCAGGCCCTTGAATCGCATGATTACGGGCAAAAGACACTCGGTCAACCCGATCACAAGTCTATTCTCTCTGGGAGGTCTGAAATCTAACAATATGATCACCTCTGTGTCGCGGTCTTTCCTACAGGAGCGAGTGCACGAAATAAGTATCCTGAACTATCCCGAATAGGTCTGGTCGATAAGCTTTTCGTAACGGGACAGAATGGCCTTCGGCACCAGCTTCTTGAGGCCGCGGGTCAGAGTGCCATCTTCTTCTGTGAAGGGCTCTGTAAGGACCAGGATCTTCTGCGGCCTTTCGTGTCCGGGAAGTCCGGCGCTGTCTGCTTCTCTCTTCATCTGTTCGTGGATCCGCTCTACGATGGTCGGATGAGAAGAGAGGGCACCTTCATCTCCTCTGGGCAGGTCCGGGATGTCGGACTGCATGTTGGCCTCATCGAGATCGATGGTGACCAGGGGCAGGGGAAAGGTGCGCGTGTGGTCCCCGCATACCAGAACATGCTCGATGAGCGGGACGCGGGCGTAAATGCCTTCGAGGCGTTCGGGGTTCACAAACTCGCCGTTTTTGAGTTTGAACTGTCGCCCCGCGCGGCCTCTGAATGTGAGATACCCCTCATTGTCCATGCTGAAGAGATCGCTGGTCCGGTACCAGATCTTTCCTTCACTGTCCCGGACAAGGACCTTCGCGGTCTGCTCAGGATCATTCAGATATTCTGCCATGACATTTGGGCCGTGCACCCATAGCTCCCCAGCTTCTTCGGCGCTGCCTTCATAGACCCCGGTTTCAGGATCTCCGTGAGCGATCTTATGGCCGTCTGAATCCACGAGTTTGACTTCCATAAGGGGTCGTCCCACCGTTCCGGTCTTCTGGCCTCCCAGGCTGTTCGTCGCGATGAGGGGGCAGCATTCTGTCGTGCCATAGGCCTCGTAGGTTGTGATATCGAGGACCTCTTGGAAGAAATCGAGGGCCTCGGGGTCGGCCTTTGCCGCTCCTACGATCAAGAGTTCGAGGCGGCTGCCCACCCGGTCAAAGAGTTTACTTCTGATCTTCTCGACGATCCTCTTCCCAAAGGTCGCATTCGCGAGTCTATCAACTATGTTGGCCTTGTCCTGTGAGATGCTACGCTTGGCGCGGATAGCTCGACTGACCAGACTACCTTTGAGACCCCCGGCGTCGATCTGTTTGCGCACATTCTGGTAGACCTTTTCCAGTATGAGAGGGACGGTCAAGAATCCTTGGGGCTCAAAATGGCGTATGTCAACCAGCGCGCGGTCCGGGGAGCGCGGAAGATCGAGAGTCCAGCCCTTGGCCAGAGGGTAATAGATATTCAGAATGCCCATCGAGTGGTAGTCGGGAGCCGCTTTGAAGAAGATGAAGGGATCGCGCTCGGTGATGATGTCCCAAATCTCTTTCACGTTAGCCACAATATTGGTGTGGGTCTGAACTACACCTTTTGGAAGTCCGGAGGAACCGGAGGTGTAGATGACCTTCGACTCGTCGTCAGGGGCAAGTGCCACCCTGGGGGGTTCTTCCTGAGCGCCGGCCTCCATAATTTCCGAGAAAGAGCGGCAGCCGTCGATCTTGCCTTCGGTGAGGATGAGGTGAGGCGGATTCTCCAAAGATGGCCGAATGCGCACAGCCTGTTTGTGGCTCTTGGGGTCGATAAAGAGAAACACGATGCCGGATGAATTGATGTTGTGGACAAGAATGTCGTCGGGGAGTTTGTTGCACAGGGGGACCGAGGATATGCCCAACAGGTCGGCGGCCAGAAAGATTACGAGGGGCTCGACTCCACCGTCGGTGAGGATGCCAACACGCTGGCCTTTTGTGATGCCGAGTTGGGCGAATCCAGAAGCGAGGCGATCTCTATGATCTCTGAGCTCTCTGTACGTCGTCGACAGAAAACGCACTCCTTTTGTTCTCTGCCCGCCTGCTGACTGCAACGTACGTAAGGCCGTACGGTCGGCGTGCTTGTCGAAGCTTTGGTTCATCAGATCTGTTAAGGTCTGGCTCATCGTTCACATGCCCTTTCATCCGTAGTTTTTGTCCACGTAATCCACGTGAGCATTAGAATTGGATGTAGCGCTAGTGCTTTATAACAACTGCTGCAGAAGAGCGTTGGACTTTTTCGGAAGGTGGAGATCTCGCTTGACTTCGGACTCTTTAAGGGTGTTATATGCTGTTTCCGGCCCTTGACATCCCGACGGAGAGATGCTGGGCCAAGAGGCTATCTATATCGAAGCCTCCCGGGCATTCTTGTGGACCGGAGAAATAGACCATCTCTTAAAGCCTTGTGAAATAGTTATGTCCCAGGCAGCGTCTGAAGCGCCGATTATGGGTCAAAGAGAAGCATATCGTATCGTTTTGCTGTGGAATAAGCAAAATAGTCTTATCAGAGTTCTGGTCAGCAAGGAATAGGAGCTGTTTGAAGAACAGGATGCACTGTCTTTGACAGACAGGGCACACATAGACGCTTTCCCCCTTCTTATGAAAGATACAAGCCTCTTGAGATTCTGTACTGTTGCAACAAGATTCAACTGTTCATTCAGTGAGGCTGGTCCTCTGTAACGGGCTCGTCCCATACCGTGTTGTTGCCTGGCTTCAGCAAAGATATGTTCACTGCGTTTACGGAGTCTCCGGGAGAGTTTGTAGTCAGCTGTTAATGAGATAGACCGTGCATGATTTCTGGCTTTCGCCTCTCGCACTTTTCTATCCCGTTCGGCCTGAATATGTGCTGAATTTGTCTTGTTTTTCCATGTAGGAATCGGTTCAATCTTCTCATCGGCTCGCAGAGGAATATGGGGTATGATTCCCCGGTCAAGTACATCAGCGATAAAATTACCAGAACCGTAACCGGTATCGGCACTAAGTGTCTGAATGTCTTTGGGCATGGTGTATGTTTCAAGGTCATCTACCATCTTAAGGGCACTTTCGGGCTCTGCTGTCCCTGTCGCCTGCGTGCCCTGAGTCTCAAGGATTACTCTGCTTTTTGTGTCGATCAGATCATGGCCCATAAACGAGAGAAAAGCCCCTTTGCCCTTCGATTTGCTGTATAAGCGCGCGTCGGGGTCTGTAGTCGAACGGTGTGTTTGGTTCGTCCACTTTTCACCATGAAAGTCTTTATCCTGAGGATGCCCGGACCTACCCTTTGTCTTATCACCTTCAAAACCGATTCCCTTGAGATAATCATCAAGAGAAACAGGGGGTTCTATCGGCTCAATACTTTTCACTGAAGCATCAGCTTGTATCTGAGTGCCGTCGACACTAAGGTGTTTACCGCTCACAAGACCGACATCTATGCAACACTGGACTACCTGACGCATTATCCGTTCAAACAACCCACTGGATGCCCACTTGTGATTGCGAAGCTTGTTGATCGTGCTCCTATCCGGAACCGCATCATCAAATGTCTGATGACAAAACAACCGATATGCCGCATGCATCCCCACTTCCTGACAGAGCCGATTCTCACTCAAATTATACAGATAGCCAATAAGGATCATTCGAACAACTAATTCAGGATCAATACCGGGTCTGCCATTGTCAGGGCAATAACAATCTGATACAACGTCTCGTACAAATGAAAAATCAACTGCCTCATCAATCTGACGAAGGATATGATCCTCGGGAACTAAATCCTCCATCTGAAAATAGTGAAACATCGGATTTGTCTGTTCCTGCTTTTGTGGGGTCATTGTTTCCTCCATGTATAATATTATCAATAACATAATATAATACATCGGAACTGCTTTATCAATGCTTGTTCTATACTACTTTCTGAATCTAAGGGTTTTTCACAAGGCTTTTAATTTATTGTAAATTCTCACAGTGCTGGCGTTTTCGTAAGAGCCAGGTTGCGAGTGAACCTCGCCCCTACATGCATCGTTACGGCGTGGAGGGAACAAGCCATCCCCGATAGGTTCATTAGATCTGTTAAGGTCTGGCTCATCGTTCACATGCCCTTTCATCCGTAGTTTTTGTCCACGTAATCCACGTGAGCATTAGAATTGGATGTAGCGCTAGTGCTTTATAACAACTGCTGCAGAAGAGCGTTGGACTTTTTCGGAAGGTGGAGATCTCGCTTGACTTCGGACTCTTTAAGGGTGTTAATGCTGTTTCCGGCCCTTGACATCCCGACGGAGAGATGCTGGGCCAAGAGGCTATCTATATCGAAGCCTCCCGGGCATTCTTGTGGACCGGAGAAATAGACCATCTCTTAAAGCCTTGTGAAATAGTTATGTCCCAGGCAGCGTCTGAAGCGCCGATTATGGGTCAAAGAGAAGCATATCGTATCGTTTTGCTGTGGAATAAGCAAAATAGTCTTATCAGAGTTCTGGTCAGCAAGGAACAGGAGCTGTTTGAAGAACAGGATGCACTGTCTTTGACAGACAGGGCACACATAGACGCTTTCCCCCTTCTTATGAAAGATACAAGCCTCTTGAGATTCTGTACTGTTGCAACAAGATTCAACTGTTCATTCAGTGAGGCTGGTCCTCTATAACGGGCTCGTCCCATACCGTGTTGTTGCCTGGCTTCAGCTGTTAATGAGATAGAATGATTTCTGGCTTTCGCCTCCGATCCCGTTCTGAATATGTGCTGGATTTGTCTTGTTTTTCCATGTAGGAATCGGTTCAATCTTCTATCGTTCACTGCGTTTACGGAGATCAAGGTCATCGGTAACCGGTAACTAAGTTTGTAGTCATCAGCTGTCTAATGATCAGGGCCCAATAGCCCCTTTGATCGTGCATCGTCCACTTTTCACATTTACTGGACCTACCCTTTGTTTCGACTCATCAAGAGCACTTTTCTATCAAGCTTGCCTGAATACTGTGCTCAATCAAGACGTCTTGGACTACCTGACGCATTATCCGTTTGGATCCTTGTAGGAAGCTTGTTGATCGGTGCTCCTATCCAATCTTCATCATCTGGCTCGCATGCATCCCCACTTCCTGAGAGCCGAATCAAATTATACAGATAGCCAATAAGGATCATTCGAACAACTAATTCAGGATCAATACCGGGTCTGCCATTGTTCCTGATACAACGTCTCGTACAAATGAAAAATCAACGGTCAAGTCGGGAACTAAATCCTCCATCTGAAAATAGTGAAACATCGGATTTGTCTGTTCCTGCTTTTGTGGGGTCATTGTTTCCTCCATGTATAATATTATCAATAACATAATATAATACATCGGAACTGCTTTATCAATGCTTGTTCTATACTACTTTCTGAATCTAAGGGTTTTTCACAAGGCTTTTAATTTATTGTAAATTCTCACAGTGCTGGCGTTTTCGTAAGAGCCAGGTTACGCGGCCCGCGAGAGGGCGAGTGAACCTCGCCCCTACATGCATCGTTACGGCGTGGAGGGAACAAGCCATCCCCGATAGGTTCATTAGATCTGTTAAGGTCTGGCTCATCGTTCACATGCCCTTTCATCCGTAGTTTTTGTCCACGTAATCCACGTGAGCATTAGAATTGGATGTAGCGCTAGTGCTTTATAACAACTGCTGCAGAAGAGCGTTGGACTTTTTCGGAAGGTGGAGATCTCGCTTGACTTCGGACTCTTTAAGGGTGTTATATGCTGTTTCCGGCCCTTGACATCCCGACGGAGAGATGCTGGGCCAAGAGGCTATCTATATCGAAGCCTCCCGGGCATTCTTGTGGACCGGAGAAATAGACCATCTCTTAAAGCCTTGTGAAATAGTTATGTCCCAGGCAGCGTCTGAAGCGCCGATTATGGGTCAAAGAGAAGCATATCGTATCGTTTTGCTGTGGAATAAGCAAAATAGTCTTATCAGAGTTCTGGTCAGCAAGGAATAGGAGCTGTTTGAAGAACCACTGTCTTTGACAGACAGGGCACACATAGACGCTTTCCCCCTTCTTATGAAAGATACAAGCCTCTTGAGATTCTGTACTGTTGCAACAAGATTCAACTGTTCATTCAGTGAGGCTGGTCCTCTGTAACGGGCTCGTCCCATACCGTGTTGTTGCCTGGCTTCAGCAAAGATATGTTCACTGCGTTTACGGAGTCTCCGGGAGAGTTTGTAGTCAGCTGTTAATGAGATAGACCGTGCATGATTTCTGGCTTTCGCCTCTCGCACTTTTCTATCCCGTTCGGCCTGAATATGTGCTGAATTTGTCTTGTTTTTCCATGTAGGAATCGGTTCAATCTTCTCATCGGCTCGCAGAGGAATATGGGGTATGATTCCCCGGTCAAGTACATCAGCGATAAAATTACCAGAACCGTAACCGGTATCGGCACTAAGTGTCTGAATGTCTTTGGGCATGATGTATGTTTCAAGGTCATCTACCATCTTAAGGGCACTTTCGGGCTCTGCTGTCCCTGTCGCCTGCGTGCCCTGAGTCTCAAGGATTACTCTGCTTTTTGTGTCGATCAGATCATGGCCCATAAACGAGAGAAAAGCCCCTTTGCCCTTCGATTTGCTGTATAAGCGCGCGTCGGGGTCTGTAGTCGAACGGTGTGTTTGGTTCGTCCACTTTTCACCATGAAAGTCTTTATCCTGAGGATGCCCGGACCTACCCTTTGTCTTATTCAAAACCGATTCCCTTGAGATAATCATCAAGAGAAACAGGGGGTTCTATCGGCTCAATACTTTTCACTGAAGCATCAGCTTGTATCTGAGTGCCGTCGACACTAAGGTGTTTACCGCTCACAAGACCGACATCTATGCAACACTGGACTACCTGACGCATTATCCGTTCAAACAACCCACTGGATGCCCACTTGTGATTGCGAAGCTTGTTGATCGTGCTCCTATCCGGAACCGCATCATCAAATGTCTGATGACAAAACAACCGATATGCCGCATGCATCCCCACTTCCTGACAGAGCCGATTCTCACTCAAATTATACAGATAGCCAATAAGGATCATTCGAACAACTAATTCAGGATCAATACCGGGTCTGCCATTGTCAGGGCAATAACAATCTGATACAACGTCTCGTACAAATGAAAAATCAACTGCCTCATCAATCTGACGAAGGATATGATCCTCGGGAACTAAATCCTCCATCTGAAAATAGTGAAACATCGGATTTGTCTGTTCCTGCTTTTGTGGGGTCATTGTTTCCTCCATGTATAATATTATCAATAACATAATATAATACATCGGAACTGCTTTATCAATGCTTGTTCTATACTACTTTCTGAATCTAAGGGTTTTTCACAAGGCTTTTAATTTATTGTAAATTCTCACAGTGCTGGCGTTTTCGTAAGAGCCAGGTTACGCGGCCCGCGAGAGGGCGAGTGAACCTCGCCCCTACATGCATCGTTACGGCGTGGAGGGAACAAGCCATCCCCGATAGGTTCATTCGGGGAAGTGGTTCGCCCGATTTTCCGTATTTTTAGTGCAGACAGGTGCGTGCCCCTACAGATTTATCCCTTCGGCTACATCTCTTCCTCCGGCGACGGCCCGAATAATCTCAACCTTGTCCCCTTCGACGATGAGGGTCTCGTCAAGCTTCTCCTTGGGAACGACGGACATATTTAAGGCTACTGCAACCGCCTCCTTTTCTATTTCGAGAGAATCTATCAGGTCAGCCATAGTCTTTTTCTCTTCAAGCTCGTATTCTTGGCCGTTCAGCGTGATCTTCATGATATCTTATTGGTGGTTTAACAAGCTGACAGCATAAGGAGAAGCGAAGCCGAACCAATCTCCCAGTTTTCAGACTAATGTCCACTAATTTTGGGCGTTAAATCTGCTGAGCAAAAAGGGCTCCAGTGGGAAAGACGTATCTCCGGTCGTTATCAGGTCACAGCTGAGCTGCCCAGTTATGGGGGCCAGCAGGATGCCGTTTCGATAGTGACCTACAGCCATTATCAACCCCGCAAGCTCCGTAGCCCCCAGTATCGGGAGTTCGTCCGGCGTGCCGGGCCTCAATCCCGCATATGTGGAGGAAAGAGAACAGTTTTTCAATACGGGAGCCATCTCGAGTGCGCCGTTAAGGAGATAAGAGACTCCCTCTGCCGTCACGCGCTTGTCATACCCCGCCTCCTCGACGGTGGAGCCGACAACCAGTTGGCCGTTCAGTTTGGGAGCAAAATATCTCTTGGAATAGATAACGTGCTGGAATAGGGGCTCGGACCCCATATCCAATGCCAGAATCTGGCCCTTAACAGGCCTGACAGGAGGCCTTAAGCTTTCGTCAACTCCGCCTATAGTATTAGCCCAGCTTCCGGCGGCGTTTACGACCGTCTCACAGGTGAAGTCGCCGCCGGTCGTCCGAACCCCTGTGACTTTAGATCCTTGAGACATACTAGATCCGTGAGACATATTAGATCCTTTGGACATAATGGACAGGGCCTGGACTCCCTGCACGATCTCCACCCCCGTATTTATGGCTGCAAGGGACAGGGCATAAGACAGCTTCCGGTTTTCAACTTGACGATCCCATGGGAAATACAGGGCGCCCCGGATATCGGGGGACAGGTTGGGTTCCAGCTTCAGGACTTCGTCGGACGTAAGTTCCTGGCCCGGCAGCCCGCTCTGGAACTGCCAACCGTAATCTATCTTCAGTCTTTCATATTCCGCCTCGTTAAAGCCCGGCATAATCGCGCCCTGGGTGCGATATTCGACGTCCACTCCAGTTTCGTCCTTCAACTGTTCACAGAAATCCGGGTAGAGTTCTCTGCTTTTAAGCAGAAGGTCAAAGAAGGCCTCATGCTTGATGTTCTCGCACTGAGGGGCGAGCATCCCTGCGGCTGCCCAGGAGGCTTCGCTGCCCGGCTGTGACCTCTCCAGGAGTATGGCGCTTACTCCGCGGCTGGCAAGCTGTCGGGCTATGGCGAGCCCTATGACTCCTCCTCCGATTACGATCACGTCAGATGTCTTCATCACAGGTTATCTCTGTGCGCATAAAAAAGCCGCTTCTCTGTCTCCGAAGAGCATCGAAGAACCCTCTTGGGCCCTTTGGAGGGAAGCGGCAAAAGAAGAGGCTATATCTTTAGACTGCTTCCCTACGCTGGCATTAACCAGATCAGGTTCAAGGGGTTGTCCGACAGGGGACTCTCAGATAGTTACACCCCCAGCAGGCCTTTCAATAATAAACTACCAAGAATATAGACAGAAGGACTACCTGGGCGATGAAATCGCCCCTACTTTATAATAAGCATTTTGCCTCGAATTATCAAGGGGAAAATTGATTTGATGTACAGTCGAAGATCAGAATCCTCAAGCGTGTCAGTCTATCTGGACACAGGTGAATATTCTCTACGTATCCAGTCAAAATAGTCATTATATCGTATGTCCTATTTGGTTCTCTGTTCCGTGCCTCTGAAACACATAAGCCCCTATCTCATAAAGTCCAGCTTCCTGGTCTTAACAAATCCATCCGTCTCTAACTATAAAAACTCTCCCGTCCTGCCGAAGTTATCCAGAAAAATCACAAAGTCGGACAGACCGATCTCTTCGTTACTATCCAAATCAAATGTGGGATCCCAATCGGCTGAACTGGCATCCGCCCCGAATACATCCAGAAAAAAGACAAAATCGGAAAGACCTACCTTGTTGTCACCGTCAAAATCTCCTACAAGGTCAGGGACGACAACTGTGAAATTAAGCGTCATTGAACGCAAAGTAGCAAATCCAAAAGGATCGTCCGTCAGCAAGGTAGCTTGTATCATAACGTATTTTCTGGGACTGGGAGATCTGAACCTGTCCCCCGAACGCACATAGGCCTCACTCCAGCCGCTCCAATCGCTCCCTGCGACTGTCTCATCAACTATATCCCCCTTGGCAAAACTGAAAAGCTTATCATACGCCTCTTTTGCCTCCTCCTCGGTTCCCTCCAATTCCTTGCCTCTGAGATCGTCCCCTACCTTCCTGAAGTAGTGTTTTACCTGCTTGAGCGTATCACCTGTCTTCGTCTGAATAAGAACATCTGTACCCACCGGCGTATCTGCATCCCACTCCACCGACCTAACATTCTTTGACCCCGGAAGTTCAATGAAGGGGGATCTCCCTCCAAAGCTAGATACGATCTGGGCCTCCGGCAAATAGCCCTCTCCGAAAAATTGTATCTCCTTTATTGCGCCGCGTCCTCCCCCTCCCCATACCCCAATCAGAACCCAGGTGAGGGAGAAGAATTTAGCTTTGGAAACCTCGAATTTCTGGTCGTGATATTTTGTTTGACCAATCTCGCTTTCGTAACCCGCCTCCGCCACAAACTTCCAAGCTAAGTTCCCGTCAGGAGTCTTGGAACCGTCCGACAGCCACATGACGTAATTGAGAAGCGTGCCCTGAGCGTGCGTCCCCCCTAAATCCGTAATCATCCGAACGTTATCTACAAAAAAGGCGCCTCCAAGATCTATGAGTAACTCGCGCCAAATTTGCACATTGTCCGGTGCCGGGTCGTTCTTATAATATGTCAAAATGTGGAACGCCGGTTTGATATTACCATCAACTACGTTCGGTTCATCCGGGGCTTCAGTGCTACTTAAAGTGCCGCCGCGATCTAATACACCCAAACCGATGTTGTCGCCCACTGACCACACCTCCACCTCTGCTAACCTCGGTAGCGCCCGACGGTAATGGACTATAGGCCCTCGTTTGCTCTCATCTTCTATAGCCTCCCAATCCTCTTTCCCATCTAACAAACTTAACACTCCTGGAGATTCCTGTCTGAAGTACTCTATATCTCCCCTTTTGTCGGGTTCCAGATTCTCATACTCAGCCTGAGAGACCTGTCTCCCCTTACTGTAATTGCTAGCTGTTATTATCACTCCTACATATCTGATAACATCACCCGTAAACTCTCCTATGGTCCCGTACGTAGCAGCCTCCGTGAGAGTCAACTCGATCTCAAAGACCCTCTGATCCTTGATCAGCTTGTCCGTCACAAAGACCTGTCTGAATATGAGATTGTTAAGTGACTCTTCCCCTTGAGACGTGAAGACCCTAAACTGCAAAAATGGATCCCCAAGATCCTCCTCTACGAACTTGAAGACAACCTTATTTGCTGACACAACCCGTCCTAAATCAATCTGTACCCACCAACTCTCTATAGGATCATCTATTTCCGGTTCCCAAAAGGTGTCCAGATCACCATCCATAAGGTCAAAGGCCATTGATGCGTTAGAACCTGCCGCCAATACCCCTCCTCCATACTCAGATGCATTTGAGACAGCGTTGATGCCAGGAACTCTCACTATCTGGCCATCTATCTCTATTTCTGTGCTTTTACGAATGAAGACGGGTCTTACTCCCTCATCAGTAATCTGGAGGGTCTTTGAGGCAGACTTCCAGCGAACCCAATGCTCGTTAGAGTTGATGACAACCTTGTCGTCCAAGATAGAATATCCCTGAGCTTGGACACGAAAAGGGAAAAGCAAAAGTACCAGCACAAGAATCGTTGAGCAGGTATAACGGATGATCTTAAGACCTCTCATTATTGTCCTCCTCCCTTTCTGAACGGTGTCCCTGCCTTCCAAAGGGCACACAAAGTGCCTATTCCTGCTAACATTTCCAAAATCCTCTTCTTTGGAAGTATCCTACCTCATCAGTATCAGCTTCCTCGTCTTCACAAATCCATCTGCCTCCAACCGATACAGATACATGCCGGTTGCCACAGCATGGCCTGTGTCATCTTTGCCATCCCACAAGACCTTATAGTATCCGTCCGTCTGAACCTCATCCACTAACACACGGACCCTCTGACCGAGCGTGTTGTACATCAAAATGTTCACGCGGGACGACCTCGGAAGAGCATATTCGATGACCGTAGAGGCATTGAACGGGTTGGGATAGTTCTGGGACAGGGAAAACGTGCGGGGCAGCAATCTCATCTCCTCCCCTTCAACGGCTGTTACGGTCCCAGGTCCAACGACGATGTGCCTCACCGTATCGCCCGTGATCTGCACCTCTTTAATCTCCCCCTTCGACAGTCCACTTCCCGAAGGCGGAAGGACCGTCAGATCGTACGTCCCAAGGGCAAGTTTCATGCTGTAGGTGCCGTCTCTCTGCGCGCCCACAAGAGCATAGTTGCCGGTAGCCGGATCGTAAGCCTCGATTAAAAGGCCAGCTATACCGCGAGCCTCTTTGTCGGTCACCGTTCCAGACAGCGTGAATGTGGATTCCGGGGATGGAAGGACGATGTCCAGCGTCTGATCGGCGCTCACTTCTACATCCGCCAACTTGCGTCCGACAAGGGCAAAGACGAGCAGATCTTCGACAGGGGCAAGAACGAGCAAATCATAAGTTCCGGGCAACAAGCGGATGCGGTACGATCCGTCAGAGGACGTCTGGGTGTATTCGAAGCTCGTAGGACTATCTGCATAGACAGAAACATCTGCTACGCCTTTGCCCTCAGGGTCCGTCACCCTTCCGGAGAGAAGAAAGCCGGACTCCAACACGATGTCCAGAGACGTATCCTCGGTGACTTCAATGCCCTCGATCATCTCCGGTTTAGGAAATTCGTCTGAAGAAACGTTGATCGAGAGACTATAAGTTCCGGGCAACAAGCGGATGCGGTACGACCCATCAGAGGATGTCCGGGTATATCCGGAGCCCGTAGGACTATGAGCGTCGACAGAAACATCTGCTATACCTTTGCCCTCAGGGTCAGTCACTCTTCCGGAGAGGAGGAAGCCGGGTTCCAAGATGATATCTAGAGACATATCCTCGGTCAGCTCTATGTCCTCCATACTTGGCTTGGCGAATTCGCTTCCTGAAGGAACGTTGATCGAGAGACTATAGGTTCCGGACAACAAGCGGATGCGATACGACCCATCAGAGGACGTATAGGTGTATTCGAAGCGCGTAGGACTATAAGCTAAGACAAAAACATCCGCTATGCCTTTGCCCTCAAGGTCAGTCACCCTTCCGGATAGGAGGTAGCCACTCGTCAAGGTGATGTCTAACGTCACGTCTTCCTCGACGTCCACCTCCGTAGAGGCTGGTCGGAGAAGGTCGCTTCCGAGAGGGGGAGTAACCTGGATGTAATATCGCCCCAGCGATAGGAGCATTGTATAGGTGCCGTCTACGCCAGTTATAGCGGATACTCTGCCGGCTTGGATCTTAACGCCGGATACGGGCCTTCCCTGCTCGTCGGTCACCTTGCCCGAGAGATTGGAATTCCCTATAATAGATATCAATAACACGGATACAGTAGTGCTGCGCCCAATAGCCGTAGCCAGGTCATTATCTCCATCTCCATCTAAATCAGCACCGAAAACTGAAAGGGGAAGATGTCCAACGAAATAGTCCACCTTAGGTGCAAATGTTCCATCTCCATTGTTCAACAATACTGATACACTATTGCCGTCCCTGTTCGCCACAGCTAAATCATTATCTCCATCTCCGTCTAAATCCGCACTGAACAGTGACCAGGGACGACTTCCAACACCATATTCCACCTTGGGTGCGAATGTACCATCCCCATTATTCAGCAACACTGACACAGTATTGCCGGGGCTAGTGGAGAATCCCCCGTTCGCCACAGCTAAGTCATTATCTCCATCACCATCTAAATCTGCACTGAAAACTGAACGGAGACCTTCTCCAGCGTCATAGTCCACCTTAGGTGCAAATGTTCTATCTCCATTGTTCATCAATACTGATACAACACTCATGACCAGAGTGCCGAAAACAGTTCTAAGTGCAGTCCCCTGATTAGCCACAACCAGGTCATTATCTCCATCCCCGTCTAGATCTGCACTGAACACTGATATGGGATCACTCCCAGCGTCATAGTCCACCTTAGCTGCAAATGTACCATCCCCATTATTCAATAACACTGACACAGTACCGCTGGTCCGATTAGCCACAGCCAGGTCATTATGCCCATCTCCATCTAAATCCACACTGAAAACTGATGAGGGGTTACTTCCAACAGCATAGTCCACCTTAGGTACGAATGTTCCATTTCCATTATTCAACAACACTGATACAGTATTGCTAACCCCATTAGCCACAGCCAGGTCATTATCTCCATCCCCATCTATATCCACAATGAATACTGAACGGGGAGCATGCCCAACGCCATAGTCCACCTTAGCTGCAAATGTACCATCCCCTTTATTCAACAACACTGACACAGTACCCCTAGGGTCAACCTGTGTGCTGGACTGATTAGCCGTAACCAAGTCATTATTGCCATCACCATCTAAATCTGCACTGAATACTGATTGGGGATCCCACGCAACGGTATAGTCAGTTGCATAGGCAGGCGCATTCAAAGCGACCAGCAGTGTCAGGACAGCATAGGATATTCTCCAGCCCAATTTGAGGTTCTCCTTTTCTCAGGTAGATTATCTAACCGACATTCCGCATATCACATTCAAAGCCTTGTGAAAAACCCTTAGATTCAGAAAGTAGTATAGAACAAGCATTGATAAAGCAGCTCCGATGTATTATATTATGTTATTGATAATATTATACATGGAGGAAACAATGACCCCACAAAAGCAGGAACAGACAAATCCGATGTTTCACTATTTTCAGATGGAGGATTTAGTTCCCGAGGATCATATCCTTCGTCAGATTGATGAGGCAGTTGATTTTTCATTTGTACGAGACGTTGTATCAGATTGTTATTGCCCTGACAATGGCAGACCCGGTATTGATCCTGAATTAGTTGTTCGAATGATCCTTATTGGCTATCTGTATAATTTGAGTGAGAATCGGCTCTGTCAGGAAGTGGGGATGCATGCGGCATATCGGTTGTTTTGTCATCAGACATTTGATGATGCGGTTCCGGATAGGAGCACGATCAACAAGCTTCGCAATCACAAGTGGGCATCCAGTGGGTTGTTTGAACGGATAATGCGTCAGGTAGTCCAGTGTTGCATAGATGTCGGTGTTGTGAGCGGTAAACACCTTAGTGTCGACGGCACTCAGATACAAGCTGATGCTTCAGTGAAAAGTATTGAGCCGATAGAACCCCCTGTTTCTCTTGATGATTATCTCAAGGGAATCGGTTTTGAAGGTGATAAGACAAAGGGTAGGTCCGGGCATCCTCAGGATAAAGACTTTCATGGTGAAAAGTGGACGAACCAAACACACCGTTCGACTACAGACCCCGACGCGCGCTTATACAGCAAATCGAAGGGCAAAGGGGCTTTTCTCTCGTTTATGGGCCATGATCTGATCGACACAAAAAGCAGAGTAATCCTTGAGACTCAGGGCACGCAGGCGACAGGGACAGCAGAGCCCGAAAGTGCCCTTAAGATGGTAGATGACCTTGAAACATACACCATGCCCAAAGACATTCAGACACTTAGTGCCGATACCGGTTACGGTTCTGGTAATTTTATCGCTGATGTACTTGACCGGGGAATCATACCCCATATTCCTCTGCGAGCCGATGAGAAGATTGAACCGATTCCTACATGGAAAAACAAGACAAATCCAGCACATATTCAGGCCGAACGGGATAGAAAAGTGCGAGAGGCGAAAGCCAGAAATCATGCACGGTCTATCTCATTAACAGCTGACTACAAACTCTCCCGGAGACTCCGTAAACGCAGTGAACATATCTTTGCTGAAGCCAGGCAACAACACGGTATGGGACGAGCCCGTTATAGAGGACCAGCCTCACTGAATGAACAGTTGAATCTTGTTGCAACAGTACAGAATCTCAAGAGGCTTGTATCTTTCATAAGAAGGGGGAAAGCGTCTATGTGTGCCCTGTCTGTCAAAGACAGTGCATCCTGTTCTTCAAACAGCTCCTATTCCTTGCTGACCAGAACTCTGATAAGACTATTTTGCTTATTCCACAGCAAAACGATACGATATGCTTCTCTTTGACCCATAATCGGCGCTTCAGACGCTGCCTGGGACATAACTATTTCACAAGGCTTTTAGTAAAGGTCCCTAAGAACGACAAAGGCCATCTGGCTCGCACTTTACTCGCACTTTAAGAGTATGGCCTTTCTTCCCCTTCCATTCATAGGACTCAATACGCTCCCACTTCAGAAATTCCCCGAAATGCAAGATCCCCCTTTCCCTGATCTCCAGCTTGGTCAATCCGATATAGAGAGAGATAGCTACAAGAGATAGGGACCAAAGACTCCAATAGAGAAGAGAGAGCGTCGGTGACTGGAACATCTCACCACCTCTAAATGTGGGATAGAGAAAGATTGCTGCAAAGAAGATAGCCACAAAGAGACCCAAAATCAACCTGATTTTGGAACGGCCGAGATCCAGCATAACTGGACCTGCACGCCTTTTTCGCAGGACCCAGATGATAAAGGGCACCCACGCCGCTAGAATTAACACCTTTAGTACAATAGAGCCTATTATACTTCCAATTAACGGCATCATAGCCTTCATTCCTCAAGGTAAAAGAGCCCTGATTGTGACATCTTCTGCCCTAGTCTCCACAGTTTTTGCCGTCAGTATTCGTCAGGGTCGATCAATTAGGAGGGAAGATACAAAATAAGCTAGTGACTGTCAATAGAGGATCGGAAGTTGCCGCAGAGTTTACAGATCTCATCCTGGAGGTGATTGAGCCTCGATTGAATATCGACCAGGGGCGGGGTTACCCCGCCCTTGCTACTAACCCGAATAATTCACAAAAAAGGACGTGTATTAATTAAGGGATTGTATTATATTATACTTATGACGTTTAAGCACCTTCGGTGTCATTGCGAGCCGGGGGAAAAGCAATCCCCCCGATAGATTTAATCGGGGGCCTGCCCCCGAAAGGTTGAATCGGGGGTTACTGTGGTAGATGTAATAGTCTCCGGCTCTCATAGGAGGTCACTATAAAACCTTGAGATTGCTTCCCCGATAGACTCAATCGGGGACCGCTTTGCTCCTCGCAATGACTCCACCAAGTTTATGAATTAATCGGGCTAATTATCGAGATAATTCTGTAACGCTTATTAACTTATCTGAATGATACAATTTGTAGTTCCCATAATTAAGCTTACTCTATTCTGCCTGTACTGTGTTTACAGCCTTTTTCCGCCGGATACTCCATCCTTTCCAGACCATATAGATTGCTGGGATAACCACCAACGTAAGAGCAGTTGAAGTCACCATCCCGCCTACCATCGGGGCGGCTATCCGCTTCATCACATCAGCGCCTGCGCCGGTGCTCCACATAATGGGAAAGAGACCCGCCATAATCGCTGAGACCGTCATCATCTTTGGCCGGACCCGCTGCACTGCCCCCTCGATCACGGCATCGTAGAGATCCTGCATTGTGGACATCTTTCCAGAGTCTCTGCGTCGGTTGTAAGCCTCATCCAGAAAGACTATCATCACGACTCCGGTCTCAGCAGCCACACCGGACAAGGCTATAATGCCCACCCAGACTGCTACAGACAGATTATATCCTAAAAGAAACAAAAGCCATATACCTCCTACGAGGGAAAACGGCACAGAGAGCATCACTATGAGGCTTTCTGTCACCGACTTAAAGTTTAGATAAAGCAGGAAAAAGATGATGAATACTGTAAAGGGCACCATGATCTTGAGCCGCTCTTTTGCCCGCTCCATATACTGGAACTGACCTCCCCAGGAGAGGCGGTATCCGGTCGGGATAGTGACCTGTTTCTCTATAACCTGTTTTGCCTCCTGAACGTAGTCTCCTAATGGTCTTCCTGCGACATCCACAAAGACAAGACCGACAAGCTGAGCATCTTCATCCCGGATCTGTGGGGGGCCGGTAGTAGTCCGAATGTCGGCTAATTGAGCCATAGGCACATGAGTGCCGGTCGGCGTTGGCACAAGTATCCGTTTGAGTTGATCTATATCGTCCCGCAGTTCCCTTGCGTAGCGGACATTGATTGGGTATCGCTCCCGCCCTTCAATCGTAGTAGAGACGTTCATCCCACCTATAGCTGTCTGGATGATGTCCTGAACATCCCCCACAGTAAGCCCATATCGGGAGGCCTCTTTTCTGTTCACCTCAAAGTCTACAAAATATCCTCCGGTCACGCGCTCGGCAAAGACGCTTCGGGTTCCAGCAAGAGATGACAAGGCACTCTCAATATCCAGACCGATCCTTTCGATGGTCTTAAGATCTGATCCAAATATTTTGATCCCCAAAGGGCTTCTGATTCCAGTGGCCAGCATCTCAGTTCTTGTCTGAATTGGCATCCACCAGATGTTAGGCATGCCAGGGAACTGAAGGACTTTGTCCATCTCCCCAATTAGATCGTTCCAGGAAATAGGTCGCTCCTCAGGCCAGAATCGGTCGAGAGCACTTCTAAGAAAGCCAGGAGCCCACGCTGACCACCAGCGCTCCTTTCGGACGGTGCGCCATTCTTCCTCTGGTTTTAATGTCACCGTCGTCTCCACCATCGAAAGAGGCGCAGGGTCAGTCGGTGTCCTTGCACGGCCTATCTTCCCGAAGACCCTTTCTACCTCAGGAAACTGTGAAATAATCTTATCCTGTGTGTGCAACACTTTTGCTGCTTCGGTAATTGACATGCCGGGAACCGATGTGGGCATGTAGAGGATCGAACCCTCATTTAGAGGCGGCATGAACTCAGAGCCCAGGCGCACAAATGCCGGAATAGTGAAGATTAAGATCAAGATCGCCAGAGCGATCACGCTCTTTCTAAATCGGAGGACAAGCCTAACTATTGGATTGTAGAGCCAGATCAAGGCCCTGGAGATGGGATTTCTGGCCTCTGGAATAATTTTGCCACGGATTAACAAAACCATTAACACTGCAGCTAAAGTGATCGAAAGGATTGAGGCGAAGAACATCGCAAAGGTCTTCGTGTAGGCTAAAGGCCTGAAGAGTCGTCCCTCCTGAGCCTCCAAGGTAAATACCGGAATGAAAGACACAGTGATGATCAAGAGTGAGAAGAACAGAGGCTTGCCAACCTCCTTAGCCGCTCCCACAATCACTTCAAAGCGACTGCTTTGACGGCCGTCGCTTTCCCACTGCTCCAAACGCTTGTGGGCATTTTCTATCATCACGATAGCCGCATCAACCATGGCTCCAATGGCAATAGCGATGCCACCCAAGGACATGATGTTGGATGTCAGCTTCATATAATACATCGGGATAAACGCCATTAAGATGGCTATGGGGAGGGTTAAGATTGCGACCAAGGAGCTTCTAAAATGGAAAAGAAAGAGAATGCAGACCAGGCTTACGATGATGCTTTCTTCTATCAACTTCTCTTTGAGTGTTTCGATGGCCCTGTGGATAAGATCGCTCCTATCGTAGGTTGTAACGATCTTAACACCTTCTGGAAGAGACGGTTCGATCTCCACGATCTTACGCTTTATGCGGTCTATCACATCCAGGGCGTTCTCACCATAGCGCATTACGACAATGCCGCCGACAGTCTCTCCCACTCCGTCCAGTTCTGCCAATCCCCGGCGCATATCCGGCCCTAAGTGAACCTCTGCTATGTCTTTGACGTAAAGAGGCGTCCCATTGCCATCTGTCCCAAGGGGGATATAATTGATGTCCTCCACAGATGTGATGTAGCCTCTGCCACGGACCATGTGCTCTGTCCCTGCCACCTCGATAACCCGGCCTCCCACATCGTTATTGCTCCGACGGATTGCCTCGATCACCTTCTGGATGGGAATATTGTATGCCAAAAGCGCGTTAGGATCCAAGTCCACCTGATACTGTTTGACAAACCCTCCGATGCTGGCCACTTCAGCCACACCGGGCACTGCTTCCAGCCAGTACTTTAAATACCAGTCCTGGAATGAACGTAATTGGGCCAGGTTATGTCTTCCGCTTTCATCCACCAGGGCGTATTCATAGACCCAGCCAACACCTGTGGCGTCAGGACCTAATGTTGGTGTGACACCTTCAGGAAGCTGTCCGCCTACCTCGTTCATATACTCCAGCACCCGACTCCTGGCCCAGTACATATCGGTGCCGTCCTCGAATATGACATAGACGAAAGATAGCCCAAAGAAAGATTGGCCCCTGACGAACTTAACGTTTGGGGCAGCTAACATAGTAGTGATAATCGGATAGGTAATCTGGTCTTCCATAAGGTCCGGGCTCCTGCCTGGCCATTCAGTAAAGACTATCACCTGTACATCTGAAAGATCGGGAATGGCATCCAACGGGACATTTAAAAGTGCCCAGACACCCCAGGCTGAGATGAACAGAACTACGATCAACACCAGGAGTCTGTTCTTAGCACTGTATTCAATAATCTTTTCTATCATGTCAGTCTCCCCTTACTACTCGTATTGTGAGGCCATCCCGCTTATGGCCGACTTGAGCTTGCTTTCAGAATCTATCAGGAAGTTGCCAGAGGTCACCACTCTTTCTCCATCCTCTACGCCTGCAAGGACGTGGTAATAGTCCTCCACCTTTGCTCCCAGTGTTACCTCTCTGGGCTGGAACCGACCACTGCCCATATCCACAAAGACGATTCGACGCCTGCCAGAGTACAAAACTGAACTTTCAGGAACAGCGATCTGTTCTCCAAGATCGACCTTCAACCCTACATTGACATACATACCAGGCCGCAGTTGAAGATCAAGGTTTGGAAATATCAACCTCACCTTCGCTGTTCGGGTCTTTGTCTCTAAATAGGGATAGATGTAATCTACATTACCTTCAAAAGTCCGACCAGGATTGTAGGATAAGGTCATAGTTGCCGCCAGACCTTCTCTGACCAGGGCGAGTTCATACTCATAGAGGTCAGCATAGACCCAGATAGTAGATAGGTCAGCGATGCGATACAGTTGCATCCCTGGATTGACGTACATCCCCTCCACCGCCATCTTCTCGACAACAACTCCAGTTGATGGGGAGTAGATAGTAATAAAGGTCTGCGGTTCTCCTGCCTCTCTTAATGTGAGGATCTGAGCCTCTGTCAGATCCCAAAGGAGCAGACGACGCTTGGCGGCGGATACGAGAGACTCTGTCTTTTGGATCGCCTCTTTCTGCACCAGAGCCGCTGTAACAGGATACCCCGAGGGATTAGAAAGTAGCAATGCTGTTTCTTCTTCTGTAACAAATCGTCTTAGCTTTTCCAGAGTTTCCAAAGCTAAGATATATTCCTCCTGGGTGGAGACTAACTCCGGGCTGTAGAGGTCAAAGAGAGGCTGGCCTTTTTCTATCAACTTACCCGTATAGTCCGCGTAGAGCTTCTGAATCCATCCTGTGATCTTCAGGTTAACATCAGAAAGTTTCGTCTCGTCGTAGACCACCCGTCCCACTGTGCGGAGGGTTTTTTCCATGGGTCGCCGTTCCACCTGTGCTGTGGTCACCCCAATAAGCTGCTGCTTCCAGGGAGTCAACTGCACAGAGCCGGGAACAGTTTGCAAAGAGGCAGGCTGGGACACGGGCTGAGTGGCCGGTGGAGCAGTCTTTTCAACCAGCACCAGTTCCATCCCGCAGCTGGGACAGTCATCTGGATGATTCTGTACCACCTGAGGATGCATCGGACACTGATATACTTCGGCGCTTTCAGCTTCTCCTTCGAGATATTGAGAAGCCTGCCCCGAATTGATTCTATTGGGGGCCTGCCCCGGTAGAAACCACTGCAAAAACATTCCTCTATACATCCAGGAGGTGACGCCGACGACCGCAATCAGGACAGCCGGGACGATATAGCGTTTCACACTTACTATCATTTTCCCTTTCTCCTTTGCTTTCAACTCTATATCTTGTTGAGATCAGCTCCTACAGCCCGCTCCAAGTCGGCGAGGCCCTTCTCAAAATCCACGAGCGACCGGTAGTAGGCCAGTTCAAATTTGAGCAATATGCGCTCGCTGTCGATTAGATTGAGGAAAGAAGCCCTGCCAGTTCGGTAGGAGGCTGTCACTGCCTCCAAGGTCTGCTGTGCCTGAGGGAGGATAACGTCCCTGTAAAGCTTTATTTCACTCTCTGCTACCTGAACATCGATGAGGGCATCTTCTACTTCGTAGAGGATATGATTTTTCAGATCCTCATAGGCTGAGTTTGACAACCTCTCTTCAATTTTCGCCTCCTTCAACCTGGCGTCGTGCCTGCCCTTTGACCAGAAGGCTAAGGGGATCTTGGCCTCCACCATCAACATCCAGCGGTTCAGATTATCCTGAACGTTCCAGTAGGCTACATCTATCATAAAGTCTGGATAATACTCCTTCCGAGCCAATTTCTGATCCGTTCGGCTCCTCTGGACGGCAATCTGGATCACCTTCAACTCCGGTCTGTTGTCAAGGGCTACCGGTTGAATATCAAATGAAATCGGTGCAACTAATTTGATCTTTGTTTAGAGTATTAGTAGATTAAGTTGAGTTGATTGTCTTAACTTTAATCTACGGAGTCCTATGGACAAAGAGAGATTGGCCGTATTAAGACAAGAAGTCAACGAGATGTATTTTAAGAAAGAAATGTCAAAGCGAGAAGTTATCAAACAAGCGAGAGTTTCCAATGATTTCGTTACGGCTTGGACTAAATCTCTGGATCAGGATTTTGCCATGGATAATCGGGGTTGGCCAAAAGGAAAAAGGCGAAAATTGGCTAAAGTTGACGAACAGAGAATCAAAGAGATTTACCATAGCTTAGAGGACGATCCTTATCAGTTCTATTCAGGAGCCACTGTTATTGAACAAGAATGGAGGAATCGATATTCTAGCACCCCTCCTCCGTCGTTGCCGACTATCGGCAGAATGCTTTCAGATTTAGGACTTTCCCAGAGAAGGAAGAAAGGTAAAAACAAGGGTGCATCTCGTTATCTTTGTTATCCAGAGTATACCATTTACTATCTTTCAGGAGGCAGAGTCCTAGAATCAGACTTTATTGGTAAAAAGTATCTTACCGGCAGAACTGAGCCGGTCAACTTCGTTGGATTTTCCTTTAAGAAAGAGCCTAAGTTAAGGTATTTTCGGCGGGTTGACGGTCAAACAGCAACTAACTTTATCGAGAAGTGTCAGTCTTTCTTTGACAGGTTTGAAAAACCAGATTTCGTTAAGGTGGACAATTGCTCGGCGACTATTGGCAGTGTTTCAGGTAAAAGGAATGTCAGCAAAGCAATGCAGTTTCTCTTGAAAAATCAAGTGATTCCGATATTTGCCGTTCCCAGAAGGCCCTTTTCTCAAGCATCTATAGAAGGCAACAATTCTGTATTTTCAAGGAAGTTCTGGAACAGAATTCAGTTCAAAAGCTTACAAGAAGTTGATCAGAAGTTAGAATGGTTTAATCTTTCATCACAGAGATACACCGGCTACCGTCCACCTAAGCAAGAGAAGTCAAACGAGAAAGATTTCATTCCCAAGACCTATTTTATCAGACAAGTCAAACAGGACACAGAACAGACAGATAAAGCCTTTATCGATGTCCTAAATGAGAAAGTATCTCTTCCCTCCTCTTACACCAACTACTTTGTCCTGGCTGAATGGAACCTAAAAGAAGAACAATTATACATCCATTTTGAAAAAGAACAGAAACCAAAGATTGTCGAAAACCTATCATTCAAGATCAATCAAAGATCGAAAGAGAAGTGCACCGATTTCATTTGATAAATAACCGCTACCTTCTGAAGATCTTCCAATGTCTGAGGTACCTTCAGAGCCTCACATTCCTCAGGAGTCCCCAGGGGAGTCTGAGGAGGGCGGTTCAAGAGAGTGTTCAGCTTCGCCTCGGTCGCCCTTTGCTTCTGCACGAGCACGAGCACCTCTTTAGACAGGTCGGACACCTCCACAAGGGCCTTCAACACGTCACCTTGAGAGACAGTGCCGGAGGTGTATTTTGTCTCGGCTATCTTTGAGAAATCCCGCGTTAGGTCCAGATGCTTCTGTCGGATCTCGATGGCTTTATGAATCAGGAACAGTTCATAATAGGCGGACTTTACCTGCCTTATGATCTCCTGTCTTGCCGCTTGATACTGCAACTGGGCCATCTGCGCCTCAAAAGAGGCAATCTTCCCCCGAAGGGAGAGCTTTCCCGGAAAGGGTAACCGCTGCTTGACACCGAGCCATACCTCCCGAGCTTCAAAAGGATCTGGTGTCGTCCCGGGCACCGCCCAGAACATCGTATAGAAACTTGGGTCGTCCAGCGAGCTTACCTGTGGTTCCTTTTCTAGGGCACTTTCCCACCGATATTTCGCTGTTGAAAGACGGGGATTTTCCTCCAATGCCACCTGAATTATTACATCCAACACCAGGTGTTGATCCCTGTCCGTCTCCGCTGATATAGGGACACCCAGGGCAAGGACCAAACAGATATTTAGTACGATAACCAAAATATGTCTCCAGCTTATCGGCATGAAGCCACCTCCAAATCTATCAGAAATATCAAGCAAAAACAGATGATAGCCCTAACGATCATAGACCACCGTTAAATCCGTTAGGGAACAATCTGCCTTTTATGACAACGAATGCACTGAGGATTTCAATACGGAATAGAAAGGGACTCAGCCACAGATAGAGGATGTCGTCTGTCAATCAGGCTGATTTAAGGAAAGAAATTACAAGGGTAGGTTCAAATTAGATAGGCTTCGTGCAGAAGATAGAGTGCGGGCGAGGAACTATTCCTCTTTGGGGTAATCCAGATAAGAGAACCGGGTTTAGCGTTAGCGTTCTGAAAGATGCAGGGAGGAAAGAGTGCGACACTCTGAGTTCCAGAAAGTTTTACGGTGTTCGCAGGACGAATACTGTCAGGCGGGGTCTCCTTCTGTGCAAAGGAGAAGCGAACTTCACAGCAGCAATCCTTAAGGCGAGAAAGATCGCAGTCTGGGATGCCAGAAACGCTAAGGCAGCAGCACTTGTGAGGCTGCATAGCGCTCATAGCAGGGTTCTCTTTGCACACCAGCGTAACTTCAGCAGCTACAGGGGGCAGGTTAATCAATATGAAGATAAGTAAAGATGTGAGAAACTTTGTAACCACAGAAATATATCCCTCAATTAACTCATGTACAAATGGATTTCATTACATTACCTATAACGCTCAAAAAGGACGCAAGTTCCTCAGTTTTTCTGCTGAAGTTGTTGCGCAAGCTGCGCCTTTAGAAGCTCGAGCTCCTTCTCGGCATTGGAACAACCAAACTGTAGCATGCATAGAGGAACGACAGCGATTAAAAGAGTACGGGAAACCATAGGAAGTTCTCCTTTCTTGAAAAGCTGTGATGAATTTACTTACGCGGCCTAAACTAAGATCATCTCTTACAGGCTTCTCCTTTCTACGACCCCGGCAATTTCGCCAACGATCAGCATTGCAGAAGGGGTCAAGCTTGATAGTCGAACTAAGTATCAGGTCAAAATAGTCTCGACAAGATTATAGAGATCCAAAATAGTAGACCGCATACAAGGAAGTAAGGTGTCCTGTCTACTGTCTATGAGATTTTTCGCTTTGCTCTCAATCACGTTGGTTGGCTTCAACCTTCAGTCCTTGCAAGGGGTGAAACCCCGAAGCAATCTCATATGTCCACTAACTTAAAAGCCTTGTGAAAAACCCTTAGATTCAGAAAGTAGTATAGAACAAGCATTGATAAAGCAGTTCCGATGTATTATATTATGTTATTGATAATATTATACATGGAGGAAACAATGACCCCACAAAAGCAGGAACAGACAAATCCGATGTTTCACTATTTTCAGATGGAGGATTTAGTTCCCGAGGATCATATCCTTCGTCAGATTGATGAGGCAGTTGATTTTTCATTTGTACGAGACGTTGTATCAGATTGTTATTGCCCTGACAATGGCAGACCCGGTATTGATCCTGAATTAGTTGTTCGAATGATCCTTATTGGCTATCTGTATAATTTGAGTGAGAATCGGCTCTGTCAGGAAGTGGGGATGCATGCGGCATATCGGTTGTTTTGTCATCAGACATTTGATGATGCGGTTCCGGATAGGAGCACGATCAACAAGCTTCGCAATCACAAGTGGGCATCCAGTGGGTTGTTTGAACGGATAATGCGTCAGGTAGTCCAGTGTTGCATAGATGTCGGTCTTGTGAGCGGTAAACACCTTAGTGTCGACGGCACTCAGATACAAGCTGATGCTTCAGTGAAAAGTATTGAGCCGATAGAACCCCCTGTTTCTCTTGATGATTATCTCAAGGGAATCGGTTTTGAAGGTGATAAGACAAAGGGTAGGTCCGGGCATCCTCAGGATAAAGACTTTCATGGTGAAAAGTGGACGAACCAAACACACCGTTCGACTACAGACCCCGACGCGCGCTTATACAGCAAATCGAAGGGCAAAGGGGCTTTTCTCTCGTTTATGGGCCATGATCTGATCGACACAAAAAGCAGAGTAATCCTTGAGACTCAGGGCACGCAGGCGGCAGGGACAGCAGAGCCCGAAAGTGCCCTTAAGATGGTAGATGACCTTGAAACATACACCATGCCCAAAGACATTCAGACACTTAGTGCCGATACCGGTTACGGTTCTGGTAATTTTATCGCTGATGTACTTGACCGGGGAATCATACCCCATATTCCTCTGCGAGCCGATGAGAAGATTGAACCGATTCCTACATGGAAAAACAAGACAAATTCAGCACATATTCAGGCCGAACGGGATAGAAAAGTGCGAGAGGCGAAAGCCAGAAATCATGCACGGTCTATCTCATTAACAGCTGACTACAAACTCTCCCGGAGACTCCGTAAACGCAGTGAACATATCTTTGCTGAAGCCAGGCAACAACACGGTATGGGACGAGCCCGTTATAGAGGACCAGCCTCACTGAATGAACAGTTGAATCTTGTTGCAACAGTACAGAATCTCAAGAGGCTTGTATCTTTCATAAGAAGGGGGAAAGCGTCTATGTGTGCCCTGTCTGTCAAAGACAGTGCATCCTGTTCTTCAAACAGCTCCTGTTCCTTGCTGACCAGAACTCTGATAAGACTATTTTGCTTATTCCACAGCAAAACGATACGATATGCTACTCTTTGACCCATAATCGGCGCTTCAGACGCTGCCTGGGACATAACTATTTCACAAGGCTTTTAATATATCCAACGAGTTTTGTCAAGCTACGTAATAGTCGATTTTCTCAAAAAAGTCAACCGAAAAGAGCACGGCCATTTGGGGGGAGGATGAGTCTATTCGTGAGGTGTCGCAGAGCTCAGTCGTGGTGTTTCTCCTCCTTATGGCCGCCTTCTTCATAGTGTCCCTTCTCGTGCGCCTTTTCCTCCACCTCCTTCTTCGGATATTGAAACGTCAGCTTGCCGATCTTCTTCCCGCTAACGGTGAGATCAGCCAGGGCCTTGAAAGACTTGACTTCCTTGAGATTCACTCTAGCAGCGAGGTAGGAAACAGCCGCTTCTTCATGCTCCTCCCCATGGTGACCCTCCTTCCTATGCTGTTCTCCCTGATGGAGTGACCCTTCCGCGCTCTCGGCTACAGACAGTTTCAGGCTCTTGGTTGCCCCGTCTGCAAATGTCAAATGCACCACCCCCGAGGCCTCGGCCGCGGAGAGGGAATTCATAGCTTTATCGTATAGGTAGAACCTGATCTCTCCTTCAGCCGAATCGGCGACGAACTCTGCATGATAATTGCCGGCAGAGAGAACGTCTCCACCGTGCGGCGAGGTGTGAGGGTGCTCTTTCGGCTTCGTGTAGGGAAAGCGCCCAGGCAGGATCTTCCCCTCGATCTTGAGCCTGACCACGGCGACGAACTGCTCCACCCCCTTCAGGTCCACCGCTCCGCTAAAGTGGTCCCCGGACGGGGATAGCGTTACAGTCTTTGTCCCCCTGCCCGGAATATGAAAGAAGACGCTGCCAGTTACATCCGAGATCGGAAGGGTCTGCTCCTTTTTGTCCAGCAAATAGATGTGCACAGCCTGATGCTCGACAACCATCTCATAGTGGTACTTTCCGACAGTGACGACCATGCCGCCGTGGTGCGACTTGTGGCCGTGTTCCTCCTGGGAGAGTGCCGGCGGTGCCTCCCAGAGTAGCGCAATCATCGCATACAGATTCAGGTGGAAGTTCCACTTGATGCCGATTCTTCTGCTCATTGTTTTCTTCTCCTGTAGAAAAGGGTTTTGCCAGCTTTGAGGGAACATAGCGCTCATGTGTGCGCCTCTCCACATCGCATGCTAGCGTAGATGTTTCACACGTTTTTAGTCTCCTGCCCTTATCTCATCAACCTCCGGGGGTTCGTTCTCGAACGGACGCTCCTGCTGTGCCTTCAGGTACTTCTCCACCGCCGGCCGGCCGAACCTGAAGAAGACCGTTGGCGTAACGAACATGTCCAGCAGTGTGGAACTCACCAGTCCTCCGAAGACCACGAATGCCAGAGGATAGAGAATCTCCTTGCCCGGCTCGCCGGCGGCCAGCATCAACGGAAAGAGTCCCAACCCGGTGGTCAGCGCCGTCATCAGCACCGGCACCAGCCGCTCCAGGGATCCCCGGATGATCATCTGTTCGTTGAACTGCTCTCCCTCCTCCTGTACCAGATGGATGTAGTGGGAGAGCATCATGATCCCGTTACGGGAGGCGATGCCGCAGAGCGTTATGAACCCGACCAGGGTGGCCACGGAGAGCACTCCGCCGGTGATGAAGACCGCGATCACGCTCCCGATCAGGGCAAAGGGGATGTTGAGCATGACCTGGATGACTATCCGGACCGACTTAAAGTGGGTGTAAAGGACCAGGAAGATCATCCCAACCGAGAAGATGCTCAAAATAGCAAGCAGTCTGCTGGCGGCCCGCTCACTTTCGAACTGGCCACCGTAGGTTACGAAGTAGCCAGTGGGCAGATCCACCTGTGTCCTGACCTTGTCCTGGATTGCCCGCACGACGCTGTTGAGGTCTCGCCCGGCGGTGTTACACTGGATCACGATCCTCCTGCGCGCGTTCTCGTGTGCAATGATGTTGGGCCCTGTGGTCTGGACCACATCAGCCACCAGACTGAGGGGAATCTTGGCGCCGGTGGGAGTATCGATCAGCGCGTTCCGGAGCGACTTGGGATCGTTCCGCGACCGTTCGTCGAACTGGACTATCACATCGAAGGTCCGCTGTCCGTCCAGAACCTGAGAGACTACGCGGCCGCTAAAGGCCGTCTCCAGGGCCTCCGCAACCTCGGCCACGCTAAGTCCGTACCGCATGGCTTGGTCCCGTCGGATATCGATCTTCACCTGGGGCACCAGCACCTGCTTCTCCACCTGGAGATCCACCACCCCGGATACTGTAGCCATAACGTCCCGGATCTCTCCGGCCTTGGTTCGGAGGACCTCCAGGTCCTCCCCGAAGAGCTTCACAGCCAGTTGTGCCCGGACGCCTGAGAGGAGGTGATCGATCCGGTGGGAGATGGGCTGGCCGATGTTGAGGACTGTACCCGAAATCTGAGAGATCCTCGCCCGAATATCCCCCATGATCTCCGCCCGGCTTCGATCTGACTCCTTCAGATCAACTTCGATCTCGGTGTAGTGTACCCCCTCGGCGTGCTCGTCCAGCTCCGCCCGCCCGGTGCGCCGTCCGGCCGAGACCACCTCCGGCACGCCTAAGAGGAGTTGCTCGGCGATCCTCCCGAGCCGGTTCGACTCTTCCAGAGAGGTTCCGGGCACGGAGAGGACGTTGATCGTGGCAGTCCCCTCGTTGAAGGGGGGCAGAAACTCCCGACCCATTAACAGCACAAGGGATCCTGCCACCAGGACCAGCGCGCCGGTGATCCCCATCACGGTGTAGGGGCGCTTCAGGGTGATCCGGAGTTGCTTTGTGTCCCAGTGCTTCAGCCACCGGACGAAGAAGCTATCCTCCTCTTTCTCTATGAACTTCGCCTTCGGAAGCAGGTAAACACACAGCGCAGGCGTCACGGTCAGTGAGACCAGCAGTGAGGCCAGGATCGACACGACATAGGCGATCCCCAGGGGCGTGAACATCCGTCCTTCAATGCCGCCCAGGGCAAAGAGCGGCATGAAGACCAGAATCACAATAATGGTGGCGTAAACGATGGAGTTCCGGATCTCACTGGAGGCTTTAAAGACCACCCGCAGGGAGGATTCGGGATCAGGCCTTTGCCGGTTCTCCTTCAGACGCCGGAAGACGTTCTCCACCCCTACAATCGCATCGTCCACTAACTCCCCCAGGGCCACGGCCAGCCCACCCAGTGTCATGGTGTTTACGGAGATGCCGGCGATCTTGAAGAAGATGGCTGTGGTGATGAATGAGAGCGGGATGGCCGTCAGGGTGATGAAGCTCGTCCGGAAATTGAGCAGAAAGAGAAAGAGCACCGCCACCACCAGCACCCCCCCGTCCCGCAGGGCCTCCTTCACGTTGCGGATGGAAGCGTCGATGAAGTTGGCCTGTCGAAAGAGGTGGGTGTCGATCTTCACGTCGGAGGGCAGAGAACCTTTCAGCTCTTCCACCGCCCGGTCGATCTGCTCTGTCAAGGGCATCGTGTCGGAGCCGGGCTGCTTCTGCACCGTCAGGATCACTGCCGGAACGCCGTCAACTCCGGCGTCGCCCCGCTTGAAAGGGGGACCGCCGTAGCGCACATCGGCCAGGTGTTTCACCAGAATCGGCACTCCATCCCGAACCGTCACCACAGCGTTGGCGATATCCTTGATCTGTGTGGTCCGGCCGATATTCCGGACCAGGTACTCCTGTCCGCCCCGGAAGAGAAATCCGCCTCCGGTGCTGACATTGGCAGCGGCGACGGCCGCTTCAAGCTCCTGGAGGCTCACGTTGAAATCGCGCAGTTTCTCCGGGAAGACCCGCACCTGTTACTGCTTCACGTCGCCGCCGATGACCGTCACCTGGGCGATGCCCGGAATCGTGAGCAGACGCCGCCGCACCACCCAGTCGGCTAACGTCCGCACCTCCATCGGCGAGGTGGAGGTCCCACTCATGCCGATCAGCATGATCTCCCCCATGATGGAGGAGATGGGTCCCATTACCGGGGTCACACCCTCCGGGAGCTGTCCGACGGCCATCTGCAGACGTTCGGAGACGAGCTGCCGATCCCGGTAGATGTCGGTGCCCCACTCGAACTCCACGAAGATGAGCGAGAGCCCGATGGAGGAGAAACTGCGGACGCGGCGGACACCTGGCGCTCCGTTCATCACAGACTCGATCTGGAGTGTAACCAGGGCCTCCACCTCCTCAGGCGCCAGGCCTTCGGCCTCGGCGAAGATGGTCACTCTCGGGTGGTTCAGGTCCGGAAAGACGTCCACCGGCAGGTCGAGGATGACCATTATGCCGTAGACCAACAGCAGCGCCGCCCCCGCTACGACGAAGAGCCTGTTTCTGATTGAAAAGGCCAGAAGTTTATTGATCATAAAAGCTCACCTCCTATTTGAGTCCCTGAGACCAGAGCTGATGAGCGCCCACGGTCACCACCCGCTCCCCTTGTGCCACGCGGGTGCTCACCTCCATAAAATCTCCGTCCCTCTGCCCCAGGGTCACCTCCCGGGCAACAAATTCCTCGGGCTGCGTATGCACGTAGATCAGACTCTTGCCGTTGCCCTCAAGGATCGCAGCGAGGGGGACAGCGATAGCCGTTATGGGTTCACCGGTGTCGATAGCCACCTGGGCGAACATACCTGCCTTGAGCCGGCCGTCGGGATTGGGCACTTCAAAGATGGCCTTTGCAGCCCGGGAGTCCTCATCCAGGGCCCCGCTCAAACCGACCAGTCGGCCAGTGAACTGCTCACCTGGATAGGCTCTGGTCGTCACGATCGCGCGCTGTGCCTCCTCGACTCTGGGCAAATCGGTCTCGTAAACCGCGGCAGAGACCCAGAGGGGGTCCAGGCTGATGATCCGAAGGAGCCAACGGTCTGCGTCCACTCGCTCGCCTACGACCACGTTGGCTTCTGTGACAGTCCCCGCGATAGGTGCGCGTACGTAGAGGTGGTGGACTGTTCGATCACCTTTGTGGACAACTTCGTACAGGCGCAACTCGTTGGATAGACGGGTGAATTCGGCCTTTGCTACTTCTACCCGTGCCTGGGCTTGCTGTAGCTCTTTGAGACTCGCGATCTGGCGGAGTTCCTGATGTCGGGCGTACTCCTGTTCATCCTGCTTCAGCGCACTCTTCGCGGCGTTGTAGGCTGCCTCCAGAGCGAATTGGTCTGCTGGGAGCTGTTCGAGAACTGCCAGGACGTCACCGGGAACAACCCGATCTCCAATCCGGGCAATGGGATGATCTGGATCAGTAACAACCCGTCCGGAGGCCACAGGTGCTACATCGGCCTGACCTCCAGCACGTGGGATAAACCTGCCGATGGTCTCGATTTTGGTGGTCAGGACACGTTGTCGCGCCGGCTCAGTCCGGATGCCCATCAAGAACTGTGTCTCCTTGGAGACGAAAAGGGGAGCACCGGGAGCACCGTCGCCCCCGGCCGCCGACGGAGCCTCTTTATGATCATGGCCTCCGTTGGCGTGGATCCTCTCCGGTAATAGCGTCGCTGTTAGTATCCCGGCTATCACAACACAGGAATTTATCAGCAGTTTCATGATTAATTCCTCCTTTTCTCTTTTCTCTTCGCACGGCGCCAGATAACGCCGACCAAGGTTATGGCCACCAGCGTTATCCCCAGCCAGATACCCCACATTCCCCAGCTCTGATGGCCTTCTTTATCACCCTCTTTCCCAACACGCAGGCCGCTCAGGGGGATCAGATCGATCCGTTCACCGGCAGTCACCGTGACAATCAGATCGTAGACGCCAGCCCGAGGGAGCATTAGCGTTTCCCCGTAGATCCCAGGTGTCTCGGTCGGACTCATCGTCAGGTTGACCTGTGCGTCGGGGATCTGAATCTCGACCTGTGCCCCGGCTACTGGCGCGTTTGTGGGCGCATCGGAGAGGAAGAGCGTCAGCTGGATCTCATCGCTGGGGTCTGCGAGGGGATACTTGATCACCACCTCAAACTGCTCCGTGGTCGCCCCCAGGACCTGCAGGTCGGAACCGTGAGCAGGTACAGTAGCGGTCTCCGACGCAGTGTGGTCTTCCCCTTCGTTAGCTTGTAAAGAAACCGGTACTATCAGAAGTAACAGAAGTGCAGTTATGCTACATATTCGCATCGGTTTACCTCCTCTATCTTTTTTCGATCTATCGTGTCGCAGCCTTAAGGGGGCCACCAACGGCCTGTTCAAGCCTGGCCAGAGCCTCGCAGTAGGCAAAGAGGACATCGAAGTAGGCAAGGCGCATCCGGGAGATCCGATCGGTCTGGACGAGCAGGACGGTTAGGTCGAGTTCACCGGCCTCATAAGCTTTCACTAGCAGATCGGCGTTCTGCTCAACGCGTGGAAGCAGCAGTCGATAGGACTCCTGCGCCTGTTTTGCCCCTATGAATCGCCGGTAGGCGCTGGTGACCTCCATTCTGATGCGCTGCTCCAGGGCCTCACGCGTGGCCCTGGCCACGTTCTTTTCGGCCTTTGCCTGCTGCACGCCTGCTTGGTTTCGGTTCAGGAGAGGCAGCGGAAGCGCCACCTGGACGCGAAAGAGACGATCTCTATCGCGTATGCCCCCAATGCCTCCGATGATCGCGGGATCGCCGGTGAAATCATCTGGCGTGAAAACCGTGCTCTCCTGGTCATAGGTGAGGGATATCTTCGGGTTAGGAATCGCAGATGCAAGCGCAAGATCGATCCCTTTCTGGGCGGCCTGTTCCTCCAGGCTCGTCGCCACAAGATCCTGGCGTTTCTCTAAACTGAGTCGCACAAGTTGGTCAAGGCCGAGGTTAAGAGACATGAAAGTAGTGTCAGCCCTCACAGCAGTGGTCTGTTCTTCAGGAAGGCCGAGGAGGAGATTCAAGTCAGCCAGGGCAGCCAGGGATTCGGCTTCCAGACGGGAGCGTTCAGCAGCGGCCAGGCCGAGTTCAGCAGCGATCAGATTGACCTCCAGCTCAGAGATGTCGCCGGCCCGGTAGCGCCGCTCCGCAGCGACAGACAGGCGTTCGTTGAGGGTCAGGATAGTATCGCCCACTTTTAGTTTCTCAGTGCTAAGGGCTAGGCGGTGATACGCAATTTTTACCTCGCCCGTCAGGAGCTGCTCGAACCGCGCGATCTCGGCATGCACCCGATCCAGAGCCATATTGGCGATCCGCTTCCGCTTCCCGCGCTGGCCCGCGATCTCGATCTCCTGGGAAAGGGAGAGGCTGTATCCCCCGTTGCCCCGGTTGCCGAACAGGCGGTCGGAGGCACTCTCGAATTCAAATTCAGGATTGTAGGGGAGGAGGAGTCCTGCCAGTGTCTGCTGGCTGCTGGCAACATTCAGGCGCAATCGTTCGGCCCGCAGGTCCGGGTTTCTGGCCCGGGCTTCGCTGAGAGCCTGCTGAAGGGTTAAAACTTCCTGGGTAATTGAGGCCCTCGGAGCCCCCAGCAACAGGGCAACGAGACAGACCAACAGAAGAACTGGACGACAGAGCATCTATTAAACTCCTTTCGGAAAAACCTATTGTGATGTCTATAAGCTGAAAAAGAGATCCAACTCACCTCTTTTAATGAAGAAGCAAGGAGATATGGAGATATTCTACAGGAACAAAACCACGAAAAGAAGAGAGGGAAGTATGAGAAAAGGATATTGAGTGCGGAGAATTAAATCAGATAGGTCGAAAAGAGGGCATAGAGGGGCCCTTGAAGGCCACCGGAGGGGATTTTGAGGTGAGCAAGGATTGATTTTCGGACGTATGTAGAAGATCCGGCAGGAACAGCGTCGGGAAACCGCCTGAAGTGGCAACCTCCCCTGACAGAACCGGTTTGACCAGCAGGGAGGACACTGTCAAGATGAACTCACCGGCCCCCCCGGCGAAAATCTGGAGACAGCACGCATCGGCATCCACTGGAGCAGCATCGTGGTGGTCTTCATCACCACTTGCTTCCCCTGGGTGCACGTGTGAATGGTTTTTAAGTAGCGCTACAAATTCCGTACAGAACGCCGCCGTTATCTCCGGGAAGATCCAGAGGACAAGCACACAGAGGAGAGAATAGATGCCAAGTGTTTTCTTTTTCACAAAATTCGTCCTTCATATGTTAATATACTGGGCCTGGTCTATTGTTAAGATACTGGTCGCCCTGCCCTCGTTCAGGTTCTCCCGTTTTTGGGGCGTTTACCCAAACCCTTGGAAGGAACGGTTGAGAGCATGGTGTTAGGACATAACCTAATGACTCTTCCTGTCTTTGCAGTGTGCTGAGCAGAATACATAGGGTATAAGATACAAAAAGGGTTGCTGAATGTCAACAGAAATTATCCAGAAGGTCGGTAGACTGTCAATGGTGATCCTCAAACACAGATTCTTGTTGACTTCCGTCAAGGGATCGTGTATCTTGGGTGGAGAAGAAGGCTTGAAACTGATAGATCGCCGTTAAGAGCATAAGTAATCACAGGTCCGTGACCAGCAAAATGCTGAAGGAAGTAACATAGCTGTTGGGGAAGAATGTTTTCAACTGAAGACTTAGGAGTACATTCAACTTTCCATGAGTGGTAGGAGATTCGGCAATGTCAGACTATTACGACCACCTTAGAGAACACAGCATTGTGAAACATACGATCCTGGTGAAGTATCTCAATGCTTATCTTCATATTCTTAAGAAATTCCACAGGAACCTCAACTATTTCGACTGTTTCGCTGGCATTGGTGAAATGCCTGATGGGACGCCTGTGTCGCCCATGCGCGTCTTGAAGCTTATTGCAGAGAATCCCCAATTTTCGAAGGGAGTTAATACCTTTTTCTGTGAACCGGTCGCTAAGCGCTTTGACCAACTCGAGAAATGTGTGATGGATTTTTACGATAAGAATTATCATATCCGAAAACCACGGTGTTATCGTACAACCTTTGTCAACTGGGTGGAAGAGATCAACAACTGCATAGGAAAAACAGGAAAGCAATTTGCCCCTTCATTCTTTTTCGTGGATCCGACTGATATCACAGGGATTCCGATGAAGGCTATAAAATGTATTTTGACTATCCCAAAGACGGAGGTATTCGTCTTCTTGAACTATGCCGGTGTCTCACGAACACTTGGACTTGAAGCGGTACCGCAAGCCGCTGTTGAGCTATTTGGTGATGAGAATTGTGTAATAGAACTTCAAGACCAACTTAAGGAGAATGCAGATAATCCTAAGCTGAAGGAGATGCTTATAAGGGATGCCTATTTTTCAGCACTACGCGATTTGGGCGGTGCAAAATACATCGTTCCTTTCCGAGTAGAAATGCAAGAAAAGATGAGTACAAGCCATTACCTGGTCCACGGAAGCAATCATCCTCTTGGATTCAAAATCATGAAGGAAATTATGTGGTTGGAAGGAAAGACCAGTGACCAACATGGTGTCCGCCTTGAACTTCTCCAGGAGTCCAAAGGCCAAACTACACTATTTGATATTGACTTTCTAAATTTCAAACGGGACCTGTTAAAAAGGTATGCCGGCCAAGTTAGAGCAGTTAAGGACGTTTGGGACGAAACGGACCCCAACGATCTCTTCTTGGAAAGAACTTACAAACAGGCGTTAGTTGAATTGGAGAAAGAAGGAAAGATACAGGTATTCGAAGATCGTGACTGCAAAATACCTGCTCCGGCTGATAAAAGGCGTCCTTATAAGGGCAATCCGACTTTGGGAAACACTAAGTGGTTACATTTCCTGCTGGACAAATGAACAAATGTTTAGTAACTTTATATAAGTTTTGAGATATATTTTGTGTAGTACATAATGATTACATGCGAGGGCATAGTCATGAAGATCCTTAAACGACATTCCCCATTCATAAAGCAATTCGTCGGCCCAGGTGAGAACAGCATCATCTGCTTCAAATTCTGGCAGGCAGTCGTGGCTTCCGGATGCCTTGGAGAGTGTGCATACTGCTTCCTACAGACACAAATTCCTTATAGACGGGGGGAATATGACCTTAAGGGGACCTTGTTCAGCAATCTTGAAGAGATGTCTACTGAGGCTGAACGCTGGTTGAACAGGGATCGTCCTGCAGGACTCATTATAGGCGAGAATCAAGATGGACTTGCTTTTGAGATTCCCTACAAACGTCTCTTGGGAATTACTCCACTGGAGATATTGATACCGCTTTTCGATGACCATATTAAGAACGAGGTCGGGAATGTGCTTATAGTTCTCTCCAAGTTCATATCAACTGAATATGCTGAAAGGTTTGGGCCTTCTCCCAACGTTATCTTTTCGTGGTCGCTGTCACTGCCTTCAATTAGCCGAATTTACGAGAAGAAAGTCTCCCCGCTTCAGATACGTCTGGACAAGGCAAGGCAGATGAAGAAGAATGGGTATCGTATCAGATTCAGACTTGATGCGCTTGCCCCTATACCGAACTGGGAGACTGAGCTAGAAGAGATTCTCTCACAGATTAACTTGGTAGAGCCCGAGATGCTCACCATAGGTGCCTTGAGAGCTACAAACCTTAAAAAAATTGCGTCATGCAGCAGAGACAAATGGGCGAAACGAATCAATATTCGACTATATTCGAGAAAAGGACCCCTCTGGTTTCAAATACCGCACAGACGAAGATTTCCATATCAGCACATTCAGAAAAATCAAGCAAGCCATTTCTCCTGACATTCGTCTCGGACTGTGCAAAGAGGATCGAAGTATCTGGAAGTCTATTGGAGCCCCTTGGCAGGGATGCCATTGCCTTCACTCGACGCACGATGATGTCGCTGTTGAACGGATGAAGATAAAAAAGCAGCAGCCAGATCTCCTTCAGATTCCTCAATTGCACAGTAACTCTGTTCTGCAAAAGGCATCTGCCTAAGCCTATAGTGTAGCAATCAAAAGATCTCGAAAGGGCTACCTTTAAGGGAGAGTGGCTGGAATAAGTCATAGCCTTTTAATTATCTTTGTGTAGGCTTTGAGGGCTAACAATCTCCTATCCAGATCGTCGTCTTTAATTTGAGCCATTAACAGGTCTGGATTTTTTATAAGGGCATCTACTCTCTTATCATGCTCCTTACAGCTTCTATAAGTAAGGTTGTAACAATGCCTGCATCCGAACTATTTGCCTCCCGGCGGGAGATGGAGCTTGGAAACCCTCCTTCCGCAAGGTCTGCCATTGACCACAATGGGACAGATAAACCAGTATCTCACGCCTCCGAAGTTACAGGGAGTAGTGACCAGTTGGGCTTTGTAATCCAGTTTTTCTTTATCACCTGTGAAGTTATTCGTCTGGGCATACCGCTCCCCTTGACAGAGCGACAAATATTTCGCAAATTGGGTTTTGAGGCTTGTCCCCGAGTGATGCTACCGGGGAAAGGAGGTCAAAGTGTCAAGCCCGAAAGTGAAAGATGGTAAGTGCTGGACGGTGATTGGTAAGGCAGATGTTGTGCTGGCTCTTTTGAAAGGAGCGGAAGTATGTCGGGAAAATGGTATTAGCCAGTAGCAGGCGTATGCTTGGCGTGATAGTTTCTTAGAGGGAGGCTAGGAGAGTTTGAAGTCTGATCGTGTCGCTGCGTTCGCGAGGATCATCTCGGGGACACGGCATGCTTGGCCATGGCCCACTTTCCGCGGTAAACTCCAAGATCGAGTTTCTGATCTAATATCGGACTTCTCCCTATAAAAGCTAAAGCACAGCTCTCTCCACAAACCAGAACACCCCGAAGCAGAATATGACCGCAGACGCGCCTATGATCGCAACCGTCTCGTACCATCTGTATCTACTTGCATAATACAGGGCCGGGAATAATATAGATACGATTGCCAACTGTCCTGCTTCGACCCCGACGTTGAAAGACAAAAGCGAAAGGATAAGCCCCTCCTTTGGGAGCCCCATCTCCCGCAATATGCCCGAAAATCCGAATCCGTGAACAAGGCCAAAGAAAAACGTGATAATCCACCTCTTGCTGCTGTCCTCAGCAAAGGGGAAAGAGCGAAAGTAGAAGTAATATAGATTCTCCGCCGCTATGTAGGTGATAGAAAGAGCGATCCCCGCTTCGACTAACCTCGAGGGCAAAGAGACTACCTCCAAAGTAGCTAATATCAGCGTTATACTGTGAGCTACGGTAAACGAACTCACGATCTTGACCAAGTTCCCCAAGGTCTTTGCCAATATCAAAAGCCCCACCAAGAAAAGGATATGATCGTAGCCTGTAAATATGTGCTCTACGCCTAATTTCAGAAATTCGTATATCTGTACCAGGAGCGATGTGCCTTTCCTAGCCAGGTCAAGTTTATAGTCGTTAGCGGCGTTAAACACATGTTTTCGAACGTCATCACCGAGATTTATCCTGGCAAAGTTCTGGTGCCTCAGATCTATATCGCTGAGTACCGTGCATTCGATTTTCAAGTCCTTAATTTCATCTTCACTTTGATAGATCATTGCGATCTGCAAAGACCTAACGTGCAATCGGCCCTTGTGCAGCGTTTCGGACATCCTGAATCCCTGTAAAGAGGGCAGGCATCCGACGCCGTTATTGATTACTGTGATCTTCTGACTCACATACGCAAATATTGCGTCTTTGTGCTCTTCTATCTCGTTCCTTGCAATCAACTTATCGCCGTTGCTGTCTATCCTTACGGCTTCAGAAAGGTCAGAGCTTGAGACAGAAAGTGTGTACCTAATACTTCTTTCCTCGACAGATATCTTCGAATAGCTAATAGTATTAGTATGCGCCCAAGCGTCATTTGCGGGTCGAACCCCTGCCATCGTCAGGGCCGCTATTCCTAACGACAAAAGAGCCTTTTTTATCATTACATCTGACCTCCTGCTCTTATATTTTCCTCAAAGTGTCGCAGAGCTTTTGGAAAATATAGTTACAGAGTTCTTCAAAGTCCAGATTTTCGGATCTACTGTCTATTTTTAGCCTGACAAAGTAGGATAAATTGTTACATTTAAGATGTAAGAGGGCTTGAATATCTTTATCGAGTCAATCGCAGTTAGCTAACAGCAGGAAACAGAAAGGAGAGCTGATCAGTCAATATCTGTGAGTGTGCCTGTCGGATGACATATTTGCTTGCCTACAGAGACCGTAATTTGAGATTGTGCCGACGGCACTGGCTGTCTTAGATCAGGTTGCGAGTATTGAACCGATGCGAAGAGGACGCCTGGGAAGCGTAATCTGATGGACTGTCAGCACTCCTCTTATAAGGGAAAAGCAGTAGGGCCACAGCCGGCCAGAACAGCTAACACGAAGATCTGCCCCTCGTAAGGAACTATACCTAAAAAGGTAATACAGCGACCGCAAGAGGGGCAGGTTTTATTGCAATACGGAAGGCAAAACCTTTAAAAGCTCTCAAAGTAGATAATCCTCAGCTCGCGGCTGGGTTCGTCACTTTTGGCTTTTGAAATGAGGTCTTTCACGTCGAACTCGAAGCTAAAATCTGAAGATATGTTCCATCTTGCACCCGCGTTGAGGTAGCCTTCACCGGAGAAGAGATCATCTCTGTCGCTGTCATTGATCGCAAAATCGTACTCCACAAGGAGGGAAAGTTCCGCATTTATCCCTTTGTCCAATCCGATGTAACCTGAGATGTCGTCATCTTGGTCCTTATCCTCCAAAGTGCGATTTACTCCCCCATGCAGACCCAATCTCCCAAAGGCTGTTGAAAAATTTCTGCTCAGGGCCGCATAGAAACCTTTTGACTTTATGTCGTATCTCTCAAGTTCGTCATCGTAGCCTCCGAACCCTTGAGATTCAAAGCCTATAACTAAAGCCGCAAAGCTTGACGATTCCTCAAAGAGCCTGTATTTTCCTCTAAATCCGACTTTTGGGTTCCAGTCTATATCCTGGCTCCCTATTATTCCCTCTCCTCCGAACGAAAAGCCCACTGAAAGCCTGTCCGCAAGGTTTACTTCGAGGGCACCGAGTATCCCGCCTTTGGCGAACAGCCTGAGGTCTATGTCAAAACTGCCTTTTGGGTGCAATCCGGCTGTCGGGCTGTCTATGAGCCTTTCTATTTGAAGAGCTTGCTGACCTTCTGAAGGGGAATTTAGCATAGACAAAAAAAGAACCACCAAAATCAGCAGACAGTTGGCAGTAGACAATAGACGGGGCACCTCCTCTCTTTCCCCCTGTATGCTGTCAATTGTTTGCTGGCAACTTGTTTTGCTGTTTACATGTAATTGCGATTTCTCTTTCTTCATCGTCTCCGATTCGTATTTGTACTTCTATGCTGTCTTCGGGCATTAGGGCCTCTATCTTGTCCGCCCATTCTATCAGACAGACGCCGTCTCCGTAGAAATACTCTTCATAGCCTAATTCTAAGATCTCCTCTGGGATCGTTAATCTGTAGAGGTCAAAGTGATAGATGGGGAATTTGGCTTGATATTGGTTGATAATCACGAACGTTGGACTGGAAATTTGATCTTCTACGTCCAGCCCTCTGCAGACTCCCCTTACAAAGCAGGTCTTGCCCGCGCCGAGTTCCCCTACAAGGCCGACCACCGTCCCTGGTTTTAACCCCTCTGCAAATTCTTCTCCGAACTTTTCTGTCTCCTGTTGGCTCGAGGTTACGACTCGACGTGATTGCATCGCCCGCAGCGAACGCTCCGTCTTTTCCACCGTAATGGTTCCTTAGTTAAAGTGGTCAGCAAGGGTCTGTCCTGGCTACCGCCGATATATTCAATCGTAGGCTACTTCTATTCACTTGGGATTCATCACCACTACGGGGAGGATCATCTCCTCTAATGATATTCCTCCGTGCTGGAAGTTCCCTTTATAGTACCTTTCGTGCTCTCTTAGCTTGGTGGGATAGACAAAGTAGTAGTCCTCTTTGGCTATTATGAAATTTGTCCTCATGCCGATATAAGGGAGCTTATACTCCTCCATATCTTCGATGAAGAGGGCTTGTCTTTTGTCACATCGCAAGTTTTTGCCGTATTTATATCTTAGGCTTGTGGACGTGTGTCTGTCTCCGTAGACTAAAGCAGACCTTGTCCCTAAAATGCTTCCGTGGTCGGTGGTCAAAACTACCACGGCATCCAGTCGCGCAATTTTCTTTAACATATCAAAAAGGGGCGAATGTATAAACCAGGACTTTGCAAGGGACCTTAAAGCCGCTTCGTCAGGAGCGATCTGTTGCAATATCTCTGACTCGGACCTCCCGTGGATCAGAATGTCCAAGAAATTGTAAACGGCAGAAACCAAAGGGACATCCCTGAAGGAATTTATCTTCTTTGCCAGGTTATTCCCCTCAGCCGTATTCAGGACTTTGACGTATTTGGAGCCGGGTCGGAGATCTAGACCCATGTTCGAGAGTTGGGCGTCTAGGAATTGATGTTCGTGGCGATTTCTGCTGTACTCGTCCTCTTTGCCTGCTCTCCAAAGCTGTGGATACTTATCTTCGATCTGGCTGGGGAAAAGACCGCTGAATATGGCGTTTCTGGAATAGGGCGTTGCAGTCGGCAAGATGGAATAATAGTAGCTTCTTTTGACGCTGTAAAGTTCCGACAAAATAGGCTCTATCGAGAGCCACTGATCCAACCTCAAACAGTCAACGACTATGAAAAAGACCTGTTTTCCCGCGGCAAGATATGGATATACAAACTCCGATATTACATCCACGGACAAAATAGGAGGATCGTCGTCTTGGAGCCAGTGTTTATATCTGCTTTCTACATATTTTCCAAACTCCATGTTGCACTTTCTCTTTTGGTCCTTGTGCAACTGCTTCAAGCCGCTGTCTTCGATATACTCGATCTCTAAATCCCACTCTGCCAGCTTGGAGTAGATTTCTACCCAATCCTCCCATGCCATTCTTTCCGACAGCGTCTTGTCTATCTGTCCGAACTCCCAGACATAGTCCTTTCCGGCTCTGTCCTTCCTTATTTGGCCTACCTCGAGGATGCGCTTGCAGGCCGAAAGGATCTGGCTGGGGTTTACGGGCTTTGTCAGGTAATCATCGATCCTCTTTCCGATGGCTTCATCCATTAGATGCTCCTCTTTGTTCTTTGTGATCATAACCACCGGAATGTTGGGGTCTATATCCTTAATATCAGAAAGTGTGGAGAGTCCGTCTTTACCGGGCATCATCTCGTCTAAGAGCACAATATCGAAAGGCTCCTTTTGGACCATAGAGATAGCATCTTCGCCGTTGGCCACAGGTGTCACTGCGTAGCCCCTTTGACCCAAGAATATGATATGCGATCTCAGAAGGTCTATCTCATCGTCCGCCCAAAGGATTTTTCGCTTGTCAAGATTCATAGTCTATTCCCTTACAGTCTGGAGTCTACGGTGGCCCTCTGTCGGATCTTTTTGGGACCCATTGATCGCTTCTAAAGAGCGCCCTTGGACGTAATCACCGACAGGCAGCATAACCCGCACTGTCGTTCCCAGGCCCGGCGCGCTTTCTTTTATGAAGATCTTGCCTTTGTGATAATCCTCGACTATCCTTTTGACAAACGTCATTCCCAGGCCCCATCCTCTGCCTTTAGTGCTGTAGCCGGGCAGGAAGATTTTCTTTTGATCCTGAACGTTTATTCCCCTTCCGTTGTCTTGGATATCTATTTGGATCCACTTTCCGCCTTCTTTAAAGTATGTCCTTATCTCTATTTTTCCATTTGCATTATCTATTGCGTCCATGGAGTTTTTGATCAGGTTCTCAAAGACCCAGCCTAAAAGTTGACCATTTATTATGACTTCAGGGACTCCCCCGAAGTTTTCCACTATCTCCACTTTTCTTCCGATCTGCGGCAGACGGTGTTGGAAATAGGATATAGTCTCACAGATCACGTCTTCCACATTCCCACTCTTCAACTCGGGAACTGAGCCTATCTGGCCGAATCTGGAGGCGACTTTATTGAGCCTCTTTAAATCGTCCTCCATTTCATCTATTTTGCTTTGGAGACTGCGGGAGTTGTCTCTCCTTTCCCTGCCTGTATACTCGTGCAGTTCGGATTTCATCAATTCCAGCCACCCAGAAAGTGATGAAAGCGGTGTACCTAACTGATGCGCTGTCTCCTTTGCCATGCCCGTCCATATATACCTTTGCTCACTGTTTTTGATGTTATGAAAGCCTATGAACCCTATCACTATGAACAAAAATATGGCGGCTATCTCCAAGAAGGGGACCCACCAGAGCCTGTTGACCGCAGGGGGATCGCCGTAGTGAATTGTCAGATATTTGCCTGGAACCGGCTCGAACGTAATCGGCTCATTTATCTTGTCCATCTCCTGGGCCATCTTTAGCAGTTCGGGTTTAATATCCCTTATGTACTCTTTTATGTTGATCTTGCTGCTGTGTGGATGGGGTATGTCCGGTATCTTGTTCCAAGAATCTATTACTTTTATTTCCCCAATATCCATAGTAATTATCATAGGGAAATCAAATTTTTCGATCAGATTGAAGCTGGCTGATAAAGCTGCATGTTCTGCCTGTTCAGAACCGGATGCCCCCACAGTCGAAAGCAAGGTCACGTGGGATTTGACTGTCTCCCTGGCATTTACTCTCAGTTCTTGGATAACCCATCTGGTATGGACCAAAAAAAGTAGGATAATAGCCACGCCTATAACGAAAAGATAGCTTCTAAAGATTGAGGGTGTTACCTCAAATAAGAACTTTTCCGACTTGAGTTTCGATTTCAACTTCCCCCAAATGCCGGGGTTCTCTTTATTCCTTTGAATCACCTTTCTCACTCCCTTTATGGGTAGACAGGGGGCACCGCCTCCCATACCTGTAAACTGTCTACTTTTTACTATCTACTATTTCTTCCAGCCCTCCCATATAGTCTCTGAGCACGTCCGGTATCACTATTGAACCGTCCTTTTGCTGATAGTTTTCCATAATTGCTATGACCGTTCTGGGGAGGGCAAGTCCGGAGCCGTTGAGTGTGTGGACGAATTCCACCTTTGCTCCGTCCTCGCGTCTGAATCTGATGTTAGCTCTCCTTGCTTGAAAGTCAGTGAAGGTACTGCAGGAGGACACCTCAAGAAATCGCTTAACACCTGAGGCCCACACTTCTATGTCGTAGCACTTGGACGCAGCAAAGCTTAAGTCCCCTGTTGAAAGTTCTACCACCCTATAGGGGAGTTTCAGAAGCTGCAGCACTTCCTCTGCATTCCCAAGAAGGCTTTCTAACTCATTCGGGGACTCCTCAGGCAACACGAATTTGACCATCTCCACCTTGTCGAATTGGTGGACCCTAATTAGGCCCCTTGTGTCCTTGCCATAGGAACCGGCTTCCCTCCGGAAGCAGGCCGTGTAGGACGTCAGATAGATAGGTAAATCTTCGCCTTTTAGTATCTCGTCTTTGTAGATGTTCGTAACGGGGACTTCGGCTGTCGGAATCAAGAAGAGGTCGTCCTCTTCACAAAGATACATATCCTCCTCCAACTTGGGGAGCTGTCCTGTGCCGGTCATAGCCTCCCTGTTGACCATAAAGGGCGGAAAGACCTCAGTGTAGCCGTGCTTTTCGATGTGGAGATCTATCATGAAGGCCACCAGAGCCCTCTGGAGTTTGGCTCCTACGCCCATGAACATGGCAAATCCTGAGCCTGCTATCTTCGAAGCCCTTCCCATATCGAGTATTTGGAGCCTTTCGCCGATATCCCAGTGCGCAAACGGAACAAAGTCGAAAGTTGGTTTTTCACCCCAGTTTTTGATCACCACGTTGGAGGACTCATCTGATCCCACAGGTGCAGATGAGTCGGGGATATTCGGCACCCACATCAGCACTTTCTGAAGCTGTGCATTTATAACTCTTATCTTATCGTCGAACTTCTTTATTGTGTAGGAGACCTTCTTCATCTCCTCTACTATCAAAGAGGCGTCCTGCCCTTCCTTTTTAAGTTTTCCGATCTCTTTGGAGACCTTGTTCCTTTTGCCCTTAAGATCATCTACCCGACTTGACAGACTCCTTTTCTCTTCATCAAGTTCCAAAATCCTGTCTATATCGACAGACTCGCCTTTATTACGAGCACCTTTCTTGACAATATCCTCATTTTCCCTTATGAACCTCAAGTCCAGCATTATGCCGTCCCCGTGGATATCTGAATTTGCAAAAGTGCAACCATTTAAAGTACCTTAACTGATAAAATATAATGAACTGTAAACAGAAAACCAAATTTTTTCGTCAAAGTCGGTAAAATACAAAAATATCTTGACAAGTTGGAACTTAAATCCTATAATTTTGTTATACCCTATAGGGGTATATTAAATGATGTCGGTAGCCGAGCAGAAAGGAGAAGAGGAAAATGGTACAAACAGAGGGCATCTGCATAGACCAGGACGTCTACCTTACTCCTGATGTCGAAAAGGATCTATCAGATCGTCTCAGCCGAATCGAGGGACAGGTCAGAGGACTTAAAAAGATGCTTCTTGAGCATAAGGACTGTGAAAGCCTCCTGATCCAGGCAGCGGCCATTAAGGGAGCGATCACTGAGGTAACGATTAAGCTTCTGGAAGGACATATGGAGACGTGCGTGGCGGACTGTGTGGAACGGGGCCAGGGCGTCGAAGCGCTGGAGAAGCTCAAAGGGGCATTGGAAAAAGTGCTCAGAAAGTCATAAACTTTATCTTAAAGCAGAAAGGAGATAGATATCGAAAAGCAATCATTATCAACTGTGGGTGCACTGACTGCGGGATTAGGTGCCTCGCTGTGCTGTATTGGACCGGTGGTGTTAGCCGTGTTGGGGCTTGGAGGCGCTGGACTGTTGGTCAGTCTCGAATCGTATCGTCCATATCTTATTGCGATAACAACAGTTCTGTTGGGACTCGGCTTTTGCCTTAATTACCGTAGTCCGAAAGAGGACTGCCAAGAGGGGGAAGTCTGCGCTCAGCCATCAGGAAAAAAGGCGGGAAAGATTACCCTGTGGATCGCCACAGCGGCCGTGATCCTCTTTGTGGCGTTCCCGTTTCTGCCGTTTGCAACGACAACTCAGGCGACAGTGGACGAAGGGCAATCGACCGTGATATTAGATGTGCAGGGGATGACCTGTGACGCCTGCGGCGTGGCGATCAAGGTCGCACTTTCAAAGTTGGACGGCGTCAAGAGTGCAGAGGTGGATTTTGACAAAAAGGCTGCTGAAGTTGCCTACGAAGAGGAGATGGTCACAGCTGGGGAAATGATCGCCGCTATCCAACATTTAGGTTATGGAGCAAGTCTCCCAGAAGGCCAAAATTAGGAAGTATTTACGTGAGAAGTACGCATAATTCAAACAGAAAGTGAGATTACATGCTGGGGCGCGATGAATTAAAAGCAGAAAGGATTTTAAAGATACTTTTACGGCTGAGCACAACTCGCGGCGTAAAAGTGTCCGATTTAGCTGAGCAGTTTAACACGACGCAGCGGACTATATACAGAAATCTGACATCTCTTTCCCGATTGGGAGCGCCCATCTACAGCGACAGAGACGGATGGAAACTGCTTTCTGATTATTCTCCCCCGACCATCGGGCTTTCTTTGGAGGAAGCCGTAGCTTTACACGTGTCAGCCTCGTCCGCACCCACAGAGAAGATTCAGCCTTTTTCCAGACAGGTCAAATCTGCACTTTCGAAGATAAAAGAAACTTTTACAGATATGGTCAGAAGGGAGTTAGAGGAGATTCTCAGCAAGATCGATATAGTGCCTCAGACAGGAGCAGACGATTCCAAAAGCAAAAAATTGGGCACTCTGTTCGACAGGGTGGAAAAATCTATATACAATAAGACCTCGATCATAGCTTCGTACCGATCAGTCTCCAGAGATGAGCCTATAGAGCTCCGATTTGACCCTTATGCTCTCTTCTTCCGCCGACATTCCTGGTATCTGGCGGCGTACGATCATAAAGATGAAAGGACAGAGGTCTTCAGGATGAACAGATTCGAATGGGTAAAAAGAACAAAAACCATATTCGATATTCCAGATGATCTCTCCTTACAGGATTTTCTGTTGGACTCGTGGTACGTGTTTATGGGAGATGGGGAAGAAGTCGAAGTGGTGATCAGATTTTCTCCCAGAGTAGTTCCATTGGCAGAGGAAAGAGCACAAGGTCCGAATAGGAGCATAGAGCGACTCCCCGACGGGTCTGCAATTTACAGGGCGAAAGTCAAGGGGACTAAGGAGATAGGTTTCTGTGTACTCAGTTTTGGAGATGAGGCAGCGGTTCTGGAGCCTCCTGAACTCAGGGAGGAAATGGGGAAAATAGCTCGAAAGGTAGCAGGATTATACGGAAGATAGACTAAAATATCTTCAGTAGGTGTAGATGAGTTTTATTACAACACTCAGTTGACAGCTAATCCTTTCCCATTTTGAGAACGGAGTGATAAAATGTCTGGCTGTTGGGAAATTGATAGAATAGAAACTGTCTCTTCTTCAAAATGTCCCGAATGCGGAAACAAAGGCAAAAAGGTGGAGGAAGTCACACTTCAACATCTTTTAACAGATGAGAACATCCCTTTGATTCAAGATGCTCAATATTACTTCTGCCAAACTCCGCGGTGCGAGGTAGTCTATTTTTCAAACGATGCCTGCCAACGTTTCCAGAAATCAGACATACGGGTTCGCGTAGGAGTAAAGGAGACCGAAGATCCGATTCCTGTGTGCTACTGCTTCAATTTCACAGAGAAGATGATCTCTGATGAGATCGCCCTGCATCAGAAGATGGCAATCCCTAAGAGGATCAGAGCTGAAGTAACGGCTGGCAACTGCGAATGTGAGATAAAAAATCCCAAAGGCAGTTGTTGCTTAGGTGATGTGAGTCGGGTTGTTAAAAAGGCGACAAAACTGCATAAAGCTGTCGCAGTGTAGGGAGCGTTTATAAGCTCTCAGCTTATCTCTAATAAGGGGATTTTCAAAGAGATATTATGTCTAAATGATAAGATGTCTAAATGATAACATGTAGTCACTCAAACAACTTATCAACCGTTTAATCTTCTTTCATAGGAGGTAGGGACTATGTCCTCAAAGATTGGGGTGTTGGCTCTGACAGTCGTATTTGCACTATTTCCTTGGGTGGCAGGTGTGTATGCAGGTGAGAAATCAGAGGCAGAGTCTAAGACCTCCTCCAACGAGATCAAGATAGGTGTGGGAGGAATGATGTGCGACGGCTGTGTGGAAAAACTTGAGAAAGCTCTGTGGAGCAGTATGGGTGATTCGGTCAGTGTCAAGGTCAGCCTCGGTTCGGAAATGGCACAGCTTACCTGCCCAATCGGAAAGTTCCTTGAGGTGGAGGTGCTCCAAAAGGAGGTTACAAATACCGGCTTTACCCCGAAGGATGTCGAAATCAAGGCTACAGGACGTCTGGTTACGCTGAAAGATGGAAAACCTGCTTTCCATGTAACCGGAAGCAAGGAGAGCTTTCTGCTCGTTCAAAATGACCAACTCGATAAGCTGAAGAAGAGAACGGGAAGCCAGGATAGCGATATTGTGATAAGCGGTAGGCTAAGTGCTATCCCGTCAAAAAATAAAGAAAAGGAGAGCACAGGGCCACCTTTGGCTCTTTTGATAGAAAGCTTTCAGATAGCAAAAAAGTAAAAGCAGTTCAATAGGACGGTATACTAAAATCACAATGAAAAAGCCCTGGGGAATAACATCTCCAGGGCCTTTTTTCTACAAGAATCGTCAAGCCTCATAACCATCCGATGCCCGGCCCTTCCAATATGCAAGCGACACCGACGGCTTAAGACCTAACGCTTGTTTCTTCTACGCACTGGTCAGGGCCGTGTGGAACTCGGCCCAGTCATCCAGGCTGTTCAGACGAACCGCATCCTTGATCGACCCGTCGTCCTCAACTCCAGCCGCCGACAGAATCTCTCCCCGCGTCTCATCTGCGTGGTTATAGCCCGTGATGGCGGCGTTCAGCGCATCTATTTCGCTCGCATCGATGCTGCCGCCGCTCTGCTCCACGACCCATTGTTCGAACTGCGGGTAAGTAGGCAGATTATCCTTAAGATAATTCAGAGTCGTCTCACGGTCCAGTTTCAGTCCGTCTAGAACCATCTGATCAAATCCCATCCCGCACTCGTCGTAGCCCTCCGGAAGTTGGCCTTTGGCGCTTAAAAGCGTCTTCAACCACAATCGGGGCAGGTGAACTACACCTAACGTACCTGCAACACCAGAGCCTATTAAAGGGACAATCCCTGCCATCTATTTCCTCCTTTATTTATAAGGTTGGCAATTGACCAAGAAGCTGCATCTATCCTAATTCCACGGATCAGCTACTTTCGCTTGATATTTAAGCCGTCTTTCATCGGCTTCCTCTCAATCTGGAAGCACAGATAAGCAATAATACGAATTGAGGGTCTGTGATGTGATGCAGATTACAAAATAATAAAAGACGAGGCAGATGTCAACAAAACTTTCGTCGTTTAGATTCAAGGAAGTTTCAGCTAACAGAAGTGTCGAAGGCCTTGCAAACTAAGCTCGACTCTCTGTATCACCTTCCTTTCGTAACGCCTATCTCATCAAGATCAGTTTTCTTGTCCGAGCAAATCTATCTGCTTTCAGCCGATACAGATATACTCCACTGGCAAGACTCCTTGCACTATCATCTTTACCGTCCCAGACCACAGAGTAACTGCCTCCGTCCATCTCCTCATCAACCAATGTCGCAACTTTCTGTCCCACTATGTTAAAGACAGATATAGTAACGCGGGTTCCAAGCGGAAATCACGTCTCCCATCTTGCCCTCCCAGACGATCGGAAGATCCACGTGTCCGGGTGTATCCCCCGACTTAGTTTCCGACCAGGCAAGTGTGCCTGCAATGGGTGCCCTCTTAGCTAACACTCCGCAGTCCGGATCAGCCGGGAAGCAGGGGATAGCCTCTACGACGTAGCGAAGGACTAAGGCGGCATCGAAAGCCCCGACCGTGCCGTTGCCGGAGACATCCGCAACGCGAGCAGAAGTACCAGGAAGTGTGATCAGTCCCACCGTATGCTGAAGGATCAACACAGCATCGAAGGAGGTGACCTCTCCGTTGTCTGACACATCACCAAGCAGGGGTGGCCTGTCCAGTGTAAAGTTCCCATCTCCCATTGGTCGGCACTGAGGTCTGGACGCCGTCTGAGGCAACTACCGACCACGTCACAGGGAGCTGCACCTTGGGCAGGCCGAAGGGGTTAAAATCGAGCACTAAGGTGGTGTCTTCCACTACAAAGCTCGTGTCTATTTGATCGACAACGATGGTGAGCGTATACGCCAGACTGTCTCTGTCTATGTCGGGTGCCTCTGTCCAGAGGAAGAGGACTGAATCGCGCGGAACAAGACTACTATCGGGGGGAGACAACCGCACAAAGTTCCCTGGAGCGTCGTTAGTCGGGGTTACCGTCACTACCACTGTCGCTGTGTCGGTCAAGGCGGTATCTATAACCACGTATTTGAACGTGTCTGTACCGTTGAAATCTGTCTTGGAGTGTAAGTCACCGTACTGTCGCCAGGGTCGATGACGACCGTTCCAACAGTGCCTGTAGTATCTAGCGATTGTACCTTTATCGTGTCCTCGTCAATGTCGAAATCGTTGACAAGCACAAAGATAGTAATTGTCGTATCCTCAGGCGTGGTGACGGTGTCGTTCACGGCAACTGGCGGGTTGTTTATAAATTCTACGGTAAATGGATGAATGTGCTGCAGGCTGCTTAGGCCGTTTTCATCTGTAGCGTGGATATGCATATTGTAAGTGCTATCAATCCCCAGGATCGATAGCACTGCCGTGAAATTGACCTCCACATCGATGGCGGGTGCAAAATTTGAGTAGGTAAAACTCTGCGTCCTTGCGCTCGGTCTGCTGAAATAGTATTCAACAGCAGTGATATTTGGCGCAACATCCAGCCTCTTCTTCAAAAATGGACTGGTATAAGATAAGCTCCAGTTGCTGCTGTCGTCCCGCGCCCGAACAAAAAGTACGTGAAGTCCGTCGCCTGTGCCACTCAAGTCAACCACAAAATCCTTTGTGATGTCAACTCCTGCTGTAATAGGAATATCCACTCCCGCTCCAAACCCTGGGTCTGTGTCTATGTAATACTCCGCCTTTGTGACCTTCGGCTCAACATCGAGCCTCTTCTTCAAAAATGGACTCGTATAGGACAAACTCCAATTGCTACTGTTATCCCGCGCTCGAACAAAAAGTACGTGAAGTCCATCGCCTGTGCCGCTCAAGTCAACTACAAAATCCTTCGTGATGTCAACTCCCGCTGCAATAGAGATATCCACGCCATTTCCGAATCCGGGGTCTGTGTCTATGTAATACTCCGCCTTTGTGACATTCGGTGCGACTTCCAGCCTCTTCTTCAAGAACGGACTGGTGTACGATAAACTCCAGTTGCTGCTGTCGTCCCGCGCACGTACAAAAAGTACGTGAAGTCCATCGGTTACGCCCGAAAGATTTACTACAAAATCCTTAGTGATGTCAATTCCCGCTGTAATAGGAACATCCACGCCATTTCCGAATCCGGGGTCTGTGTCTATGTAATATTCGGCCTTTGTGACATTCGGTGCAACTTCCAGCCTTTTCTTCAGGAACGGATTGGTATAAGATAAACTCCATTTGCTGCTGTCGTCCCGCGCCCGCTCCGGATCGTCCGGACGGCTCCAGCCGTTCTCGTGGTTCTGCCAGTCCCGCAATGCGTCAAACGTCTTCTGCCATCCAGGAGCCGCGATATTCAGGCTCTTGCCGGTCTCAAGATCGCAGCGCGCCGCCAAGACATGCACGTGGACACCCCCGCCCGCTTCGCGGTGCTGGACCGCTGCCCAGGCGTAGCGGTCCGGTTCGAGCCCCGCCCAGGCGGTTTTCTCGAACTCGTCCACCACTCGGCCGATTTGCGCATCGCTCGGTTTGTCCTCCGGTGCCCAGGCGATGACGCCCGACGTGTACTTGTGCTCGAACTGAAGCGCGTCGGCCACGTCGGCCACCTGGTACGGATTGCCCCGCAGCACTTTGACTTCTTCCGGGTTCTTCTCCGGGTCCCGGTCCTGATCTTGGTCCTGATCCTGTTCGGGGGCGAGGTTTTGCTCGCGGGTGAGGTAGTCCGCCGCCGCCGCTGCCGACCCGGTTCCGCGAGCGAGAAACTTGATGATCATCGCGGTTCCCCCTCGACGGTCAAAGTGTCGAGCGCCCGCTCGATGGCGACCAGATGCGTGACCACCTCCAGCGCCTCGACGTTCTCCTTGTGGGTGTTCGCCCAGCGGGCGATCTGGTTCAGGTTCGACCCGACCCGCGCCAGCTCCCGCGTGCGCTCTCGTTCCAGCTCGGCGTGCGCGACCGTCCAGGTCCGCACCCGGCCAACTGACCGGCGCACCAGATCCGACAGCGATAACCCAACGGAGCGGGCCTTGGTGTGCCACTCGGCCCGCTCCGCTTCGCTGGCTCTGATCTTCACCCAGACTTCCCGCCGCGCGCCCATGATGCTCCTTCCCTCGCCGGATGGGGGTCGAAGGGGGCTTGCCCCCTCGCCAGTCCCTGCCGGGGACCGCGCGCAAGCGTGGCCCCAAAGGGTAGGCTGGCTTCACTAAGATCTGAGTATATCTGTTCCCGGTGTCCTTTGGGGATGAGAGGCTATAGGATTCTGTACAGTGATATCAAATGGAATACAAAGTGCTTCGGGGCTTCAGGCTTGACCTTGGGCCTTCAGTTCCTAGTCGCTTGGATCGTTCCTCGCGGCTTCCGCCTCGGCTTCGGTAATCGTTTCATCTTCCATCAAACCGATCTGATCTCCCAACTCCCGCGTCAATTCCACCGCTTCACCTGTCGTCAGCGCCTTCCAAAATTCATCCTCGGTTTCGACCGAGAGCACCAGCTCGTCACCGTTCCGTTTCTTGCGGATCATGGTTTTCCTTCCGTGTTTTCCCGCTAGGTCGAGCCGCGTATCGGCTTGACCTGCCCCGGTGCGGAGGCTATCCGGGTTTTGACTTTGGGTTTCTTCCCAGGTCGATTTTATCCACAGTAGTCGTCGCTCCTACTACTTGTTCTGTACTACTTGTTCTGTACTACTTGGATGGGGGTTCACTTTGCACGTATTTAGACCGGGTGGGGGGTTTCACTTTGCACGTGGAAAACTCTCCAGAATCACATAAGCCTGTGGAAAGAGGCGATTTACGGCCTCTGATGATTCAAGAACGGCGGGGCATACCTAGAAGTCCAACTCGGCAGGGGAAGGCCGCTGACGGGCCGCTGAGAGGGCGGGAAAGGGCCGATTAGCTTGGTAGCTGGCCCTGATTGATCGGCGCGATCTTGGGAGTTGAGGGATGCAGGATCAGAAGGCCCGGAGCCGTTGAGTAGTTCAAGTCCTTCCAGGCCAGCTTGATCTTCTGCAACTCCCGTAGAACCTTACGGCGGAAGTTCTTGACGGTTTGCTTGTCGCTGGCCTTGTCCGGGTCCAAGCCAAACTGACGGTACACCTGCCGCCAGGTGAGGCGCAGCGGAGCGCGAAGCGGGAAGGTGCGGTAGACCAGCCAGAGGTAGAGATCGAGGCCCAAGGAACATCGCTTGAGGGCTGTGAGGGTGTTCATGTCGAGCGGCACCGGATGGTTGATGATCTCGTTGAAGAAGTCCTCGCTGAGTTCGATCTTGCTGTCCCAGAGTGAGGGCTGGTCGGGCTTGCGCTCGTTCCACCAAAACTCGGTGCGGCGGGCGATCACGGCGTTCACCGTGGCTTCGCCGTGCTGATCCTCGTAGAGCAACTGGATATGAGCGTTGAAGAGCCGCTTCATGTGGTTGCGGAGCTTAATTTGCTCGCGGCCCCCGCCGCTACTGTAGACCCCAGGGTCTTCATGAACTTCGCCAGGGACGGCCCTAGAATCAGTACACGGCTTTGGGTCCGTACCGCTTCGGTCGAGACCCAGGCCATCAAGAGCCTTGGAAAATTGCCGAAGGGGAGCTTGTTATCGCCTATAGCGGTCATGTAGAGCGTGAAGGGGCCGTTGACGCGCTTGTACTCTTTCCGGGTGCCGGGGTTGTTGGTGCGGGGCAGGCTGCATAGCGCCAACAGCCGCGCCATGAAGCCGAGATCGGGGTCCGCTTCGCTGGCCGAAACCAACTGGTTCACCTGATCGAAGCGGGTGAAGTGGTGCACCGCTTGGGGCGTGGCGTCGCGGATCAACTTCACCGGCCCGCCCATACCGGAGAGGGCATCACCGATCGGAACCAACTCGCCGCGTTGACGCTGCATGCTTTATTCTCCTATGTTCCGCAGACAAAACCACTCGGTATCGGTGTCCGGTGCGCAACGCTTCGACCTACGGCTTTAGATCCTCGAAACGGCTCGTCAACTCTTTGAACAACGCCTCTGCCCGGTCCAGAATCTCTTTCGGTATATCTTTTGGCTCAGTCGTTGACCACGCCACCACGATCCGGCGCGCGACCTCCGGCTTCCATCCACCCGGCAGCTCGACACCATGCCGCACCGCGGCGCTCTTGATTTGATCCACCAGACTGCCTTTGCTGCGATCATCCTGATTAAGACTGACTTTGCCGACGACCTCTTTCAGCACGGGTAAAATCGTCGCCTCACCGATGATGTCCTCGGTTTCACATTTTTCTTTTCCGAGCACATCTCCCAACATCAACACGGCCTTTTCATGACCCGCATACAGTTTCTTCATCAGCGCGTCCTGTCGCGCTCTCCCTGCATCGTCGCCGTCTAGCAACACAACCGGCCGCACCTCCTGTCCCAGAAACAGCGACGCGATGTGGCCTACCATCTTGGTTCCGCCGCAGGGTGTAATGTAAATATCTTCGGGTAAACCCTCTCGTCCTAGCGCATGGCAGCACAGGTTCAGGCCGTGCAGATACAGGTAATCCGTCAATCCCTCCACCAGCACATTCTTCTTGTGCTGGAACAGCCCGCGCACCATCGCATAACCCGCCGCCGCTTGCAATGGGAAAATCGTTTCCCTGTCTTCCGGCCAGCTATCGACACTGATCCGCGAATGCCCGGTGTCATCTTCCGTGACTGGACGAACCCGGTGGAGGCGCTCGCTATCAATCAAGAACGGCGAGTGCGTGGTGTAAATCAGCGGGTTGTCCTCAGCCAGCTTCTCGAAGAACGACATGAGCTCCTGCTGTGCCGTCGGGTGCAAGTGCAACCCCGGCTCGTCGAGTAGTAGGATCGCATCCTCGTGACCCTCCTTCGATTCGACAAGAAAGACGAGGTAGAACGAGAAAAACCACTGAAACCCTTTGCTACGTGACTCCAGTTCAATTTCGACACCCGGTCTTCTGTCGTCCGACACCCAAATACGAAAATAGTCGCCATCAACGTCGTACCGGATGTTGTGACGCCGCTGACGAAACCATTCCGAGAATCGCTTTGTGATGTCGAGGGAAGCGGAGTTGACCTTAACTGCCCGAAGTTCTTTGCGTTCTTGGTCACTCTTGATCATTGCCGGTGTAACTTCTTGTTTCGCTTGTCTCGCTTCGGCAGCTTCCTCTTGTCCCAGTTCCGCGAGGTCCTGCGCGTCGAGACCCACGTCTTTAAACATCGCATTGATCGTGCGGATTCTCGCTTCGTCCGGTAAGCGCTCGAGATCTTCCAGGAATCGAGGTAGGTAGACCGCACTATCAAGAATCCCGTAATTCTCGAAATAGATGAACACCGGCAACTCGCTCTCAATGGCTTCATCGAGCTGCGGTAGGAGTGGCGCTGTCTTCGCCCTGACGCGCAGCTCATCGACCTTCTCGAGAATAACTTCAACCAAATCCGCCGTCGCTGGCTGCGTGTGTGCATTCGCTTCTCTACGCACTCTGTCCAACAGCCTGACGCCCTTCTCGGTCCGCAAATTATGTAGCTTTCCCACAGCGTCCTTGTTGCGGTCGGCCCAGTTCACCAATTTTGTCCAAAACGGCGGCATGGCTTGCTCCTGGTCTCCCACCGTCGCGGCCAGACGCCGCGCTCCTTTTGCGAATACATCCAGCACCGTCGTCAGTTCCTCCGGGGCGACTAGGTCCTCCACCACCTCAGGGTCGTATTCGATCTTCAGATTATCGTCATAAGAGCGCGTCAGAACCGCCTTTTGCGGTATCTCCGCACCGTTTAGGAGATCCCCAAGTTCCTCGCGGAATTCATCTGACAGCTCGAATTCAACCTGACACACAGGCCAGTCCTCGTCATCTCGGTACTCAGCCGTGAAACGGTCACGCGGAAACTCCCGTTGTGCGTTATAAGGCTCCTCGGTTGACGGGTTGAATTTGTGCAGCGCCTTCAGCAACGCTGTTTTCCCCGCCTCGTTTCGACCGACAAAGACCGTCGCCCGCTCAAGCGGAATCCACCCGCTGTCGTTGATGTTGCGGTAGTTCAGAACCCGGAACTTCTTCGCGATCAGCTTCATCTCTTAATCATCCTCAACATCCCTGTTTTCCCTAGGCATCTTAAGCCCGCGCCGTTTTGAATAGTTCGCCTTGCTTCTGTTCTTGCGGCCGCGCCGGGGCGGGAAGCAGATCCGCGATCGCCGTCGCTGGCACGTTGCCCAGTTCCTTCGGTTCCAGCTTGTAAAGTCCGCCGCCGTACACCCGACCTTCACCGAGCATCGCTAGCAGGCAGATCTCGTTCAGAAGCTTCCAGACCTTCCTTTTTAAAGCTGGGCTGGTCTTCAGGGCACGTTCGATCGGCCCCTTCGGATACAGCATCAAATACACATTCGCTGCCGTCGCCCGCGAATTGTTCAGTATGAAGCGAAACGGCCGACCGCTCTTTGTGTCGCTCCGGCCGAGATAGGTGCATACGAACGGCGGCGGCGGCCGGTTCTCTTGTGTGTACCACGGCGTCCTATGCCGGCAGAGATAGCGTTTAGGTACGCCCTGCGCCTTGCCTTCTTCAAGATAGGCCCACAGCTTCGGATAGCGCCGTCTGACCTCGTCTTCCTCTAATTGGCAGTCAAGCAAGAACGATCGCCGCTCCAGCACGGGGTTTCCCCTCTTATCCGCGACGACCTCGTCATCCGGCAAATAACGCGGGCTTGGCAATATCGGCTGAAACGCCTCCATCGGCAGCTCCCGCCGCTCGATTTCTTCAGCCGACAGAATGAAATAGCTATTGTTGCCCGTGGCGAGCCCACGCTTGATCTTGAAGAAATCGCCCAGAACCGGCGCATCCGTCTGGTCAAAGCTCTCTTTCATCGGGTACCGCGTCCACTTCGGGTCGCGGCGTAACGTATCGACGGGCACCAGACGCTTCAGTTTCGGTTGTTCCAGTGAGCCTCCATAGGTGAAACGTACTTCGTGCTCCGCAGTCGGCGCTTCCTTGCGGAACCACACCACGGCCGACGACACCAGCGCATCGCCGAATTGCACATCACTCGGATCGAAGCGATGAATGTGCAGCAGCGTCACCTTGTCGAGCAGATAACCCTTCACCGAAGCGCCATAGTTCACGTCCATAAACTCGCTCGGGATCAACCAGCCCGCCAAACCGCCGTTCGCCATCCACGCATGGCTCAACCCGAGGAAGTAGCAATACAGCCCGGCCAAGCCGTTGATCTCCACCCCACAGGCTTCCTGCGTGCGCACCTTCAGGCGCTGTTTCTCGCCGTTGACAATATGGTGATGCCGCACATAGGGCGGATTACAGATCAGCAGATTGAACCTTTCAGAGTCCTTCAGCCCTTCAGCTTGCGTGAAGTCCTCCAGATGCACATTCAACCCCGTCGATCCCCACAACTCCGCCGCTGGCGTGCCGTAATGCGGGTCGATTTCGTAACCATCAGCCGAGCCGATACGGTTTTTCGGAAACACGTCAAGTAAGGCTGAGTAGAACGACCCGGTTCCGATAGCCGGATCAATGAAACGCACTTCTGTGCTCTTTCCGAGATGCGCTTTTGCATACCGGAGTATGTCAACGGCCAGCCCGGTCGGCGTGGCAAACTGCCCCATCCGATTCCGTTCCGCCTGCTCCTTCTCTGCGTCCAGACCCCCTTGCAGGGCCAGCCGACGCACTTCAAACCTTGAAATCTCTTTCTTCGCCATCTACAGCCCAAACTCCCTAAGATCGTTGATACGATGCTCCCACACCCAGTCGATTCCTTCTGCGGCCTCATAACCGAGATAGCCGCTATCAAAATATCCGCACAGGAACAAGATGAAGCGCACGTTCTGACCATAGGTCCGCTGCAACTGGATCATCTTGGTAGCTTCTTCCTTGCGGCGCTTGTTGACGTTGGTGAAGTCGCCCGCTGACTTCGCTTCGATGAGCAACGGCGACTCACCAGCCCTCGCGGCCTTCGGCATTACTACGGCATCCACAGGGATATTGATTGACTTGCCAGTGCTTTCCTGCTCGACCGGAACGTTCAGCCGAAACGAGAACGTCCCCGGTTGCATCTCGTCATATTTCGTGCCTGCCCCTGCTGGCAGATTATGATAACCCAGGGCTGTTAGCCACTCGCCGATCGCGGCAAGCTGACGCCTTTCCTGCGCATTGTGGATGATCGGGTTTGCGACCGCCCCACAGAGACGGTCGGCCACGATCGTCGCAGCCCGGTACAGCTCCTGTTCGGACGGGCTGTCGCCGCGCTCTAACCAAACAAAGATATCCGGGTCCGCCATTTTCTCGATGGTCTTCCCGATCTTCTCAAGGTCGCTGTCGAGGTCTCGCCGCTTCATCCGTAGCGGCAGTTTGCCTTTCTTCTCCATCACCTTGACAAGGTTCTTCGAAACGCCGGTAAACCCGATCAGCCTGTCTACGGCAAGCGGCGGGCAGGCTGACATCCGCAGCGTCGGCAGGACATCGGGGTTCGCCTTCAGCAGCTGCACTCCTATATCCCTCAGGTTATTCGTCGCTTTCAGCGTCGCCTCGACATCCTTTGTCGTCTGCACCCGCGTCATCCGGTAAGCCTTCGGTGCAAACCGCATGAACCAGTCGTTGTACATGTCCACAGACTGGGCAATGTCTTCTTTCCAACGATCAGGTTTATTTCTGTTGACTGCCATCATTCACTTTTTTTCCTATCCTCCCATGCCACCAAGACAACAACCCCACAAAAGCAGGCCCGACCACAAGGGGGGGCTAACGCCCTTGAGAAAAGGCCTTAGCGGCTGGGGCCAAAGTCTCGCTCCGGCCCACGCTGCCGTTCCCGCGCCTGCTGCTGTTTCTTCCAGATCGCGTTCAAACCCCGCGCAATACTTCGGCGATCTCCTTGTAGTTCGCTGCCAAGATCTCGACTTGCTGCTTCAAATCCTTGGCCGACGCTTCGGTCCGCCCGAGCTGCGGCTTCAAGTCCTTGACCGATTCTTCGAGCCGCTGCACCTGCTCCTGCAATTCGCCGACCCACTCGGCCTGCTGCTCCATCTCCGCTTCGTACTGCTTCGACAGCGCGGTTAAGGCGTTCGTCAACTGCTGTTCTAACTCGGTCATAAAGCTCCTTCACTCGCTCGATATCCTGACGGTAGGCCGTCCGTCCATGGTCAAGAGCGGATTTTCTGGGGTGCTCTCCGGCAGGATCGCGTAGCGCCGCCCGTTGACCTCGACGAGTTTCACGCCCCACGTGTCTTGCTCGATCCGCTCGATGGTCTGGCGCGTCTCTTGGATCTCGAACTCGAGCGCCGCCCGCGCCTCGATGAGGCTCTGGATTTGGTTGGCATACCACCGTGTCAGGCCCCAACTCCCGGCCAAGATGCCGAGAAAGAGACACACCCCGACCGCCACGCTCCGCAGCCACGGTCGCCACAGCGCCGCGTTCATCCACCGGGTGTGATCCTTGATATCTCGCACGATGATATACATCTCGTCGTTCACGCTCTGCCTCAAGTTTTTTGCGAGCTTCTTCAGCTCGCTCTGAGTCAGTGCTTCGATTTCTTGCCGGTCCCGCTCGGCCCTCTTCTGGAGCCGCGCTTGTAAGCCGCTCCCGCTGGAAGTCCCGTTCATAGATCGCTCCTTTCAACCGCCACTTGCCGCCGCCCTCGGGGTCCGCCGCCGTGAGGTAGTGCTCCCCCTGGCGCGGCACCTCCAGGCCCGCCCGCTGCAAGGCGGAAACCATCGTGGCGCGATCCGAGACGGCCCCCGTTTCGATGCCTTGGCTCAAATAGTCGGTAATCAGCCTCCGGGGATCTTTCTCCGCCTCCAACCCCGCCCGAAGCTGGGCGGCCTCGATGTACGCCCGATGGCCGGGTTGCACGTCCCGCACCCGAACAAAAAGTACGTGAAGTCCATCACTTACGCCCGAAAGATTTACTACAAAATCCTTCGTGATGTCAACTCCCGCTGCAATAGAGATATCCACGCCATTTCCGAATCCAGGATCATTGTCTATGTAATACTCTACTTTTGTGACGTTTGGAGCAATATCGAGCCTCTTCTTCAAAAATGGACTGGTATAGGATAAGCTCCATCTGCTACTGTCGTCTCTCGCCCGAACAAAAAGTACGTGAAGCCCATCTCCTGTGCCTGAAAGATCCACCACAAAATCCTTTGTAATGTCAATTCCTGCTGTAATAGGAATATCCACTCCCGCTCCAAACCCTGGATCTGTGTCTATGTAATACTCCGCCTTTGTGACGTTCGGAGCAACATCGAGCCTCTTCTTCAAAAATGGACTGGTATAAGTTAAGCTCCATTTGCTGCTGTCGTCCCGCGCCCGAACAAAAAGAACGTGAAGACCGCTACTTACGTCTGAAAGACCCACATTGAAGTTCAGATCCAGATCGGGGGCTGGCGTCGCAATGCTGACTTGCGTTCCGTTTCCAAATCCGGGGTCCGTGTCTATGTAATATTCCACCTGCACAATGTTTTGTGCATAAAGGGCCTGTGAACAGAGTAAAATGGCGAAAATTACTGCCGTTTTCATGCTACGCTCCTGTTATGGGGAAAGTCAGCAGACAGGGGGTGGTGGCGGTACCCCCCTGTCTATTGTCACTATTATTTATGCGATTTGACCTTCATTTGAACCGGAATGCCGACAGTGTTTGAGCCTCATGCTGGGGCGATGAAAAAGTAAATCGAAGGAATGACAGGAATCCCTGAAAGGACATAAGGATCGAGTCCACCAAACATTCCGATATCAACACCACCTAATCCGGCACCGATCGCGGGTGAGCCTGGTGCCAATTGCCATCGGCTGTCGGTGCTGCCAGTGCCCAGAAAAAAGGTAGTCATATCTACGTCATTTTGATTTCCTTTGGTTGAATCAAAGGATGTAAACTGTGTACTATTCCCGATGTTATAAGATGCATTAATATTCGAACCGCTAAAGGCGCCTTCTCTCAATATGTTATTGTTAAAAGTCGTATTATATACTATCACGTCTCCCCGGATAACATTGTGCTCGACTATAAGAAATGAGCTGCTGCTTGCATTTATTGCGTCGGCGCCGATGTCTGCACTGGAGGCTTCTATGTAATTATTATTGATGAAAGCAGAGGTCACATTAGGATCTATACGGATTGCGATGGCAATACTACCATTAGCAGTAGTTCGTATATAATTCTGTAAAATTAGTATATTGCTAGCGTTGTCGTCAATAAAGATAGTCGGATAATTGCTCCAGTTTAGATAATTTCTCTCGATAGTAATATTACTTACGCCAATTTCAACTGCTACGTTATCTACATCTAAACCAGTGATGAGTGAACTATCCGAACCTGCTCGGAATTCAATAGTGCCAGCTATGGCATTACCTAGATTTGCCTGTGTTTCCGGATTGGAGCTCAGCAAGTAACCCGGTCCAAAGATGAATAGCGACTTTGTAGCCGCTAAATTACCATAGCTATTTGGCGCTCCCGCAACATAGAGCGTATCACCGGCTGCCGCTCCGGTGTGCGCTGCTGATAAAGTTGTAAAATCTGCCTCATTAGCAGGATTGTTATCGATCCTCCAAATTTTTGCGGTGGCGGACGTTGCAAGCATAAAGATCGCGATGATCGTGCAGAGAAACTTGGAAACCATTGTGGAACCTCCTTGTGGAACCTCCTATAGTAGGGTCTATTCCCCTCAGCAGAGAGAGGCAGGAGTTGATGCTACTGTCTACGAGATTGCTTCCCCTCGACCCCCGATAGAGTCAATTGGGGGAGCTCGCAATGACAGTTTACGGGACTGGCAATGACGTTTCTTAACTTTGTCTTGGTCATTGCCAGGGGTGAAACCCCGACCCCGTCAGGAGTTGCGAAGCAGAACCAATCTCGCCTCTTTACTTATCTGTTATGCGCTTTGATTTTCATTTGAACCGGAATGCCGACAGTGTTTGAGCCTGATCCAGGGGCTTGGAAAAAGTAAATGGCAGGAATGGCAGGTATCCCGGAAAGGACATAAGGATCGAGTCCGCCGAACATGCCAATATCGACACCGTTTGAGCCTGTGCCGATTGCCGGAGAACCTGTCTCCAACTGCCACCTGCCGTCGGTGCTCGTTGTGTCTATAAAGACGGTCGCCATATCTACGTTGGATTGATTGGTCGCATCAAACGCTGCAAACTGTGTACCATTTCCCATGTTATTAAGCACAGTGTTGGCCGAACCGGAAAAGGTGCCCTCTCTCAATATGTTGTTGTCAAAGATTGCATTGCTTACTTTCACATTTCCGCGGATGACATTGTTCTCGATGATAAGACCCATCGAGGTGCTGCTTGCTTCGATTGCGTCGGTGCCATCTATGAAGTTGTTGGAGATAACAACGGTCAGGACAGAAGGATCTATGTCGATTGCGTCTGCATTAGAACCGGTGTTGGGATTCTGTATATAGTTCTCTATTATGAATAAACTCGAGGCTCTGTCGTCTATAAAGATGAGATTAGCAGAAGTATTACCAACTATTCTGTTTCTCTTGATAACAATGTCACTTGCGTCTGAATTAACATTTAGAAAATCTATATCGAGGCCCGTAAGGAGCGACCCGCTCGCACTCGAGCTTAACGAAATAGTATTAGTTGAGGCGGCGAAAGGCTTCGCCTGCGTATTTGGGTTCTGATCCAGAAAATATCCGGGGCCGATGATAAAGAGCTTCCTGTTAACCGTTACACTTCCATAGTTAAACCTGGAACCCACAACATAGAGCGTATCGCCGCTTGTGGCGCCGTTGTTGGCAGCTTGCAGGGTCCTGAAATCCGCCTCGTTACTCGGATTGCTATCGACCCGCCAAACCTTTGCAGTGGCGGACGTTGCAAGTATAAAGATCGGAATGATCGTGCAGAGAAACTTGGAAACCATGGTAGAAGCTCCTTGAGTAGAGTCTGTTTCCTCAGCAGACTGAGGCAGGAAGTGGTGCCCCTGTACTACGAGATTGCTTCGCTGTGCTCGCAATGACGATTCTAGCTCGGGCATGCAGTAATTGCCAGGGGCAACACCCCGAAGCAAGCTCGACTGTCTACTAATCTAATTCATGCGCTTTGACTTTCAATCGAACCGGAATGCCGACAGTGTTTGAGCCTGATGCCGGGGCGCTGAAGAAGTAAATCGAAGGAATGACAGGAATCCCTGAAAGGACATAAGGATCGAGTCCATCAAACATTCCGATATCAACATTACCTAAGCCTGTACCGATCGCGGGCGACCCTGGTGCCAATTGCCATCGGCCGTCAGTGCTGCCAGTGCCCAGAAAAACGGTCCCCATATCTACGTCATTTTGATTTCCTTTGGTCGAATCAAAGGAGCCAAACTGTGTACTATTTCCGATGTTATTAGATGCATTAATGTTTGAACCGCCAAGACCGCTTTCTCTCAATATGTTATTGTTAAAAGTCGTGTCATATACTATAACGTCTCCCCGGACAACATTGTGTTCGACTACAAGAAATGAGGTGTTACTTGCCTGTATTGCGTTGGCGCCGCTAACTACACCGGTAGCTTCTATGTAATTATTATTGATGAAAGAAGAGGTGACATTAGGATCTATGCGGATTGCGATGGCATCACCAAAATTATAAGTAGTTCGTATATAATTCTGTAAAATGAGTATATTGGAGGCGTTGTCGTGGATAGAGATAACTGGATAACTGCTGTAGTTTAAATAATTTCTCTTGATAGTAACATTACTTACGCCAAGTTCAACTTCTACATTATCTATATCCATACCTGTGATGAGTGACCCATTCGAACCCAATCGAAATTCAATAAAGGCAGCTATGGCAGTACGTGTATTTGCCTGTGTTTCCGGATTCGAGCTCAGAAAGTAACCCGGTCCAAAGATGAATAGCGTCTTTGTAGCCGCTAAACTACCATAGCTACTTGGAGAACCCGCAACATAGAGCGTGTCACCGGCTGCCGCTCCGGTGTGAGCTGCTGATAAAGTTGTAAAATCCGCCTCATTACCAGCATTGTTATCGATCCTCCAAATCTTTGCGGTGGCCGACGTTGCTAATATAAAGATCGTTACGATCGTGCAGAGAAACCTGGAAACCATGGTAGAGCCTCCTTTTGTAGGGTTTGTCCCCCTCAGCAAAAGAGGAAGATAGCAGTGCGTGTGTCTACAAGATTGCTTCGCTTCGCTCGCAATGACGTTGCTAGTTCCGCATTCAGTTATTCTGAGGGTGAAACCCCGACCCCGTCAGGAGTTGCGAAGCAGAACCAATCTGGCCTGTCTATTTATCTAATCTTGTGATTTGACCTTCAATTGAATCGAAAGACCACTGGTGTTCGATCCCGCTGGGGGAGCTGCGAAAAAGTAAACGGTAGGAATAGTGGGGATACCGGAAAGGACATAAGTGCCTTCCCCGCCGAACATTCCAACATCCACACCTTGTGTGCCGGCGCCGATCGCGGGAGAACCTGTTTCCAACTGCCATCGGCCGTCGCTGCTCGTCGTGTCCACAAAGACGGTCGCCATATCCACGGTGGATTGATTGCCGTTGGCTGTTCCAAACTGTGTACTATTTCCAATATTATTGAATACAGAGTTACCAGAACCAGAGAAAGAACCATCTCTCAATATGTTATTGTGAAAGATCGTATTACTTACTTTCACTTTTCCACGCAATACATTGTTCTTGACGTCAAGCAGTGCACTGCTATGGGCTTCGATTGCATCGCCGGTAGTAGGAATATCTATAAAATTATTAGCAATCATAACACCCTGCACAGAAGAATCCACGTCGATTGCGTCGGCGCCGGAATTTGTGTTAGTGTTCTGTATATAATTCTGCACAATGAATGAATTCGAAGCACTGCTGTTTATGATGAAGAGATCTCCGGAAGTACTGGCAACTATTCTATTTCTCTTGATAGTAATACTCTTCACAGACCCACCAATATTTACATGTGTCACATCGAGACCTGTAAGGAGCGACCCGTTCGAACCCGTAGAGAAAATAATATTGTCACCTTTGGCAGAGACAGGTCTTGCCTGGGTATTCGGGTTTTGATCCAGAAAATATCCCGGTCCGAAGATAAAGAGCTTCTTGGTAAGCGTTACACCACCGTACCTGACTCCAGAACCCATGACATAGAGCGTATCACCGCTCTGTGCTCCGCTGTGCGCCGCTGATAAGGTTCTAAAATCTGCCTCGTTACTGGTATTTCTATCTACCCGCCAAATTGTGGCAGTGGCGGACGTTGTAAACGCGCAGATCGCTATGACCAAGATTATCATAAAGAATTTCCTGTCAGCCATTGTAAGACCTCCTCAGAGTTTAAGATTACACCTTGCACGTTAGATTCGGATGAATACACGTCAGAATAAATTGTATAGAACTGCTTCAGTGAAGATAAACAAATATTAGCGCTCATCCTGTGATGCGGATCACAAGATAAGGAAAAACAAAACAGATGTCAACAAAAACTTAATCGGTCAGATTCATTCAGACAAAGAGCCGAAGCCCCTGTAAACTGAGCTCCGGCTCTTCTGCACTGAGGTGGGGAAGTCTATTTCATCATTCAGAGAAGGTTGACTTGATGCGTCCCCAGCTGTCATTACTAATTACTGGAATTGGAACCCAGATACTCCTATCAAAACGAGCCAACAAATAGTCAACCATTGCGTCTTCCCTGAAGTAGAACTCTGTGACGCCGCTGTTCGTCCAATAGCCGTCGTAGCCCGTGGTCCGCGAATCGTCATCGTCTCGAACGGCAAAACCTACGCCGATGACAGCTCCCTCTTTCAGCGTGTGGATTGCGCTAAAATCGACACCTTCAAAATTCAGGTCGTCGAAAGGCGTAAAGACTTCCTCTACCGCCAGTTCTCCCGGTCCATGTTCCTCGCCGTAAAAGCTCCATCCAATGTCAGAATAAGGAGGCAAACCTGCCCAGGAGGCCGCTGACCAAAGGAACATCGAATCGTCCCTATGTAGCCTGTAGTGATAATACTGAGAACTAGCTCCGTTAAACCTATTGGTCCTCTCCGAATCAAAGAGAGATGTATTCACGTCGTAGAACTGTTGGTTTCCGCTGTGGTCAGCATCTATGCTAATCTCAAGTGTCTCATCAGCACCACCAATCTGAGCGAGAGAGACATCGTCGTACTTATCCTCAATAAGGTATATCTTGTTGGTCACCGGGCTCCAGCCTATGATTATCCTCACGGCAAGATCGGATGCATCCGGATTGTTGAAACCTCTTACGGTTTCTATCAGATCATCCTGTGTCACCCAGTACACGGGAGGAACGTTATCCCACTCGCTAAGATCACCGTCTATGACCACATTACGGTACTTAGTGCTATTGACGGGAACTTGCGCAGCAACGAAGAGCTTGTGCAGCCGCCGATGTGCCGAACCCGCAGCGGTGGTAGAGAGTACAAATGCCAGTGTCATAACTATCGCAAATACTGTCTTCATCACGATATGCTTTTGTTCAGGATGACTAATTGCAGAGAGTTTACAATCCATACATTAGTTGAGTTGTGCCATTAGAATTCCAGAGAAAGTCTGCTTTACTTCCTTACCTGTGGCTGTCAGGGAAAGATCAGGAAGTCAACGCCTCTAATTTCCTCGTGAGTTTCTCTAAATTGGTTCTGTACTCGTCCCTTTTTGCTCTTTCCCTCTCCACGACCTCTTTGGGAGCTTTCTCGACGAAGGAATTGTTCTCCAATTTCTTCTGTGAGCTTTGCAATAGGCCAGAAAGACGCCCAATCTCCTTTTCGAGCCGCGCTTTCTCCTTACCGACATCTATCCCTAAGGGCATAATGATCTCAACATCCTCGAAGAACGCTGTGGCCGAAGAGGCGGGTATGACTGCTCCCTGCTCCAGAAAGTATATATCCTGTGCCGCTGTTGCTGTTAGTGATGCGATAATGTTCTTGTTCATCTCAAGCACCGATCGACTTTGCTGTGAATCTGTCTTAAGCTGTACTGGAACCTTTGTAGAGGGCGGAACGTTCATCTCAGCTCTTCTATTCCGTGCGGTCATCGTGACCCCCTGTATCTTACGCATCTGTCTTTCGGCGTCTTCATCGAAACATTCATCGTCAGGCTGTGGCCATTCGCTGAGCATAATGGTCTTTGAATCTCCCCTTACGCGTTGAGGCAACATCTGCCATATCTCCTCTGTGATAAAGGGCATAAAGGGATGCAAAAGCCTCATAGATGTCTCCAAAACTCTCGCAAGTATCCTCTGAGCTGAAGTTCTGGCATTCGCATCATCGGAGTTATAAAGCCTCGGCTTGGATAGTTCGACGTACCAGTCGCAGTAATCGTGCCATATAAAGTCGTAGAGCGTCTGCGATGCTTCGTTGAATCTGAATCTTTCCAATGATGCGTTCACTTCCTTGATTGTTCTGTTGAGACGGCTCAGTATCCATCTGTCTGATAGTTCAGATAGATCAGTCGTTGCACTCTCGGCGTCAAAGTCCTCAAGATTCATCGTGACAAACCGCGCGGCGTTCCATATCTTGTTTGTAAAGTTCCTGCCTATTTCGACCTTGTCGTTGGAAAAGAAGATGTCCTGCCCCTGAGCCTCCAAAAGGGTCATCGTAAACCTCAAAGCATCGGCTCCATACTCGGCGATAACATCAGCAGGATCGGGCGAATTGCCGAGTGATTTGCTCATCTTTCTGCCCTTTTTGTCCTTGATCAAGCCCGTGAAATAGACCTCATTGAAGGGACATTCCCCCCTAAACTCGTAGCCCGCCATCACCATCCTTGCGACCCAGAAGAAGATGATGTCCGGGGCAGTAACGAGCGTGTCTGTAGGGTAGAAATAGTCAAGCTCCGGCGTCTCTTCGGGCCATCCCAACGTGGAAAACGGCCAAAGCCAGGATGAAAACCAAGTGTCCAGGACGTCCTCGTCCTGTCTAAATGTGCCGTTTCCGCACTTGGAGCACTTTTTTGGCTCGGAGATCGAGACTACGAACTCATCGCATCCGTCGCAGTACCACACTGGGACCCTGTGTCCCCACCAAAGCTGGCGCGAGATGCACCAATCCCGAATGTTTAAAAGCCAGTCCAGATATACCTTCGTCCAGCGTTGATGATATATCTTCAGTTTCCCTTCCCTAACAGCTTGAATGGCAGGTTCTGCCAACTCCTCCATCTTCACGAACCACTGCTCGGAAAGATATGGCTCGACTGTTGTGTCACACCTCTGGCAGTGGCCTATAGAATGAACATGATTTTCTATCTTCGCTATCAGTCCACCCCTTTTCAGATCCTCAACTAAAGCCTTCCGGCACTCGAATCTATCCATCCCACTGTATCTTTCCCCCGCATTTTCGTTCATAGTCCCGTCCTTGTTCATCACGAGCACCTGCGGGAGATTGTGCCTACGTCCGATGTCGAAGTCGTTGGGGTCGTGAGCAGGCGTTACTTTGACCGCACCCGTGCCAAATTCGGGATCTACGAAGTCATCTGCCACCACCGGTAGCTCCCTCCCTACGGCAGGCAAAATAAGCGTCTTTCCGACTAGATCCTGATACCGTTCATCTTTAGGATTGACAGCCACTGCCGTATCCCCCAACATGGTCTCTGGCCTCGTGGTGGCGACCGTCACAAATCTTTCATCTTCTCCCTTGACCGGATACTTGATTGACCACAGATGTCCATTTTCCTCCTGATGTATAGATTCTTCGTCGGAAAGAGCTGTCTGGCACCTTGAACACCAGTTGATTATGTATTCTCCTTTATAGATAAATCCCCTTTCGTAGAGCCTGACAAACGCCTCCAGAACAGACCTGTAATGGTCTTCATCCATTGTGAATCGTTCTCTTGCCCAGTCGCAACTGCATCCAAGTCCCTTAAGCTGTCGGATGATCGTGCCACCGTACTTTTCATTCCACTTCCAGACGATCTCGAGGAACTTTTCCCTGCCGAGGTCGTATCGGGTCTTGCCTTCCTTCGCAAGTTCCTTTTCGACGACGTTGTGCGTGGCTATGCTGGCGTGATCGGTGCCTGGCATCCACAGTGTCTCGAACCCCTGCATCCTCCGTCTTCTAATGAGAACGTCCTGGAGCGTGTTGTTGAGGACGTGCCCCATCGTAAGTATGCCCGTAATATTTGGAGGTGGGATAACTATCGTGTAGGGCTTCTTATCCCGATTCGGCTTTGCGTGGAAGAGTGAATTCTCTTCCCAATAGCGATACCATCTTTCTTCGACTGTCTTGGGATTGTATACTTTCTTCATAGTTTTCTGTGCCATCATTATCCCCTATAAGGAGTTAAAACACACTTTTACGATCCTACCACATCTTGGACAAAGATACGCAGATAGCTGGCAAAAGTCAAGGAAAAGTAGGCGGCAAACAATAGACAGGGATGCCGGTTTCCCCCATCCACTACTTTCTTGACTTTCCTGTTGCGTTGTAATATTTTAAATAGTCTGACAGATATTTTAGCTCGTAAAACTTATGATGTGAGGGATAGCCGCGGATGGTTTCTGTGGAGGCTTACGGAGAGGGAGGCTCACGGAGTGGCTCTTTTGAAAATAATGCTCATTGCCATTGGATTTGTTTTCTTCTGTTCATTACTTCAGTTTTTGGCAAGTATTCATCCCCCGCGCTACTACGATCACCGGAGGCCTTCAGATTACGGCTTAGAATACAAAAGCGTATCGTTTATGACATCTGATAAAATAAACATAAAAGGATGGCTTATTACTTCCGAAAGTGCCGTCGGAACTTTAATAATTGGGCATGGATATCCATTTGACAAAGGAAACATACTCCCTGTTGTAACGTTTCTATACCCCGATTATAATTTGCTCTTGTACGACCATCGCTATTTCGGTGAAAGCTCCGGATCAATAACTACGGTCGGAGCACGTGAAGTAGAGGATGTGAAAGCAGCTTTTAACTTTGTTATGGAAAGATTTGGTGAAGAAGAACCTATCGCTCTATATGGGTTTTCGCTCAGTGCATCGGTGATGTTGATGACCAAGTTGCAGGTTAAGGCTATTGTCGCTGACTCGCCGTATGCCGATTTAGAACAAATGATTAAGCAGGTCTATGGGATATTAGGTCCGTTGAAATTTCCTTTTGTACAGACAACAAACATTCTTGCTAAAATTTTTTTGAGAATGGATCCAAGGAAGGTATCTCCAGCATTTTCTGTTAAAGATACAAATATTCCGATATTGATCATTCATGGGGAAAAGGACAGTCAGATCCCCCTAGAAAATGCATATGTTCTCAAAGCAAGCAACCCTGATATAGAACTCTGGATAGTAAAAGACAGCGATCATGGTCAAGCCTTTGCACTTTTCAAAGATGAATACGAGCACCGCATTAAGTCATTTTTAAAGAGACATATGCAAGGTACAGGGTAACCAAAGCCTCTCGAAAACGCACGGATTTTTGCTTATGGACAAAAAAGCCGTTTGTGTGCTTTTCTTGCTCTGCTTTTCAAACCTCTGCTTTTCTGACACTTTGTATATGTCAAAGCTGAGTCCGGAAAGAGTAGGGCATTTTCCCTCTGCGGAAACAAGACTCTCAAAACTTGCAGAAGATACGAAGGGCCTGAGGAAATGGGGAGATGCTACAGCTATTTTGGGAGTAGCTACCATATTCTCAGGGTATTACATCTTATCTCGGCAGGACATGGACATCGACGAAAGAAACGCCGGTATTCTGGTGTCCACCTACGGTCTCTCTCTCTTTCTCAAGGGAGCACATTTGCAGAACCGGGTGATACGCACAAGAGCTAAACATCATGTCGTAATGTCAGCCGACGAGCAAAAGAGGGAATATATTGCATCTGAAGTTTTGGGTGAGTTAGCAGATAAAGAGAGAAAGTGGAGGGTAGCTCATGGAATTACAGACGCAACGATAGCTGCTCTATTTCTAATTTTCAGGCCGCTTAGAGAAGAAGAGATCTGGCCTCCTTGGAGCGATGCAGTTATTGTACTTAAACATCCCACCTTTGAGAATTACTTAACAGTCACAAGCTTCCTGGGGCTTGCGGCCCGTTCCTTTCTTTTCAAAAGCAAAGAGGAGAAAGCCTTTGCTGGCTATTTACAAGACAAGGAGTTGGGAAGGGTCTCCCTCCACCTAGCACAGACCAACAACTTAATGACACTGGTTTGCAGATTCTAAAATCGGAGGACTACGATGGAGTTTGACGGAAAAGTCGCAGTCGTAACGGGCGCAGCGACAGGGATAGGTAGAGCCACGGCCATCGCCTTCGCGACAGAGGGCGCTTCTGTGGCAGTCGTGGATGTGAACGATGAAAAGGGAGTCCAGACCGCAGGTGATATAAAAGAAAAGCACGGGAACGCCATCTTCGTCCATGCCGATGTGTCCTTATCTTCCGACGCCGAGAAGGTGGTATCCCAGGTCGTGCAGGAACTCGGAGGCATAGACATCCTTCACAACAACGCAGGCATACAGCACTACGGCTCTGTTACGACCACAACAGAAGAGGACTGGGACAAGGTGTTGGATATAAATCTCAAGAGCGTATATCTTTGCTCCAAATACTCCATCCCACAAATGCTGAAACGCGGTGGCGGAGCCATAGTCAACACCGCATCGGTTCAGGGACTCGCAACGCAAAAAGATGTCGCTCCCTATGCGGCGTCAAAAGGAGGCATGATCGCACTTACTCGCAATATGGCGCTCGACTACGCCGAACACAAGATAAGGGTCAACTGCATCTGCCCCGGCGCGATAGACACCCCTATGCTCAAATACGCGGCTGATACCCTCACAGACGACTCCGAAGCTGCAATCAAAGAGTGGGGTTTTTTCCACGCGTTAGATAGAGTTGGAAGGCCAGAGGAGGTCGCGGAGGTGGTCCTATTCTTAGCAAGCGAAAAGGCCTCCTTCGTCACCGGAGCCGCATACCTGGTGGACGGAGGACTGCTTGCCTCCTTTGCATAGAATATAGGGGCAGACCTGTCTGCCTGCCCTGAATATTTGGGCGGACACATTGGTTCTCTCCTACGAAACATGGCATAAACGAGCGTGTCAGACAGCACTGTCTGACCCACCACACATGGTTCGCCCCTGCTATCTAATGCTGTAGGGAGATTAGAACATTGCGTAAAGACAAAGATACCACACCTAAAGAGCGAATCGAATACCTTGCCGAGGAGATCAGGAAGCACGATTACAGATACTACGTGCTCTCTGGGCCCCTAATGTCCGACTACGAATATGATCAGATGATGCAGGAGTTGATAAAGCTTGAGGATGCATATCCAGAGCTTGCTGCCCCCGACTCCCCCACAAAAAGAGTCGGCGGTGCTCCCACCGAGGAATTCCCCACCGTCCAGCACTCATCCCCGATGCTCTCCCTTGCCAATTCCTATGATGATGATGAGATATTGGACTTCGACCGCAGGGTCAAAGAGTTGCTTCCAGGTGAGGCAGTGGAATACGTTGCAGAACTCAAGATTGACGGCGTGGCTGTGAATCTGGTATATCAAGGGATTAGACTCGTTTTGGGTTCCACAAGGGGAGACGGATTTTACGGCGACGATATAACGCCAAACCTTATGACGGTGAGATCTATACCATTAAGGATGATGGAAGATATTACTGAATGTCAGGTTCGAGGAGAGGTATATCTCTCCAAGGAATCCTTCGCACAGATCAATAAGGACCGCCAAGAGAGCGGCGAGAATCTCTTTGCCAATCCTAGAAACTCGGCCGCGGGCTCTCTGAGGCAGAAGGACCCTAAGGAAGTTTCGCGCCGCAATTTAAGTATGTTCGCCTACTGGATAGATACTTCACAGGTGAGCATCAAAACGCATTCTGATGCCTTACATCTGCTAAAGGAACTGGGATTTCTGGTAAATCCCAACTGGGCTGTGTGCAAGACAATAGAGGAGACACTCGACTTCTGCTGCAGATGGGAAGAAAGAAGGGACAACCTGCCCTACGAGATAGATGGAGTTGTTATAAAGGTCAATTCAAGGGATCAGCAGAGGCGATTGGACTCAACCTCGAAGAACCCAAAATGGGCGATAGCCTACAAGTTCAAAGCCCGTGAGGCTACGACACTTTTAGAAGATATAGTCCTTCAGGTCGGAAGAACAGGTGCAATTACGCCTGTGGCGATCCTTTCTCCGGTATCACTTGGAGGCTCTACAATCAGAAGGGCGACACTCCACAACGAGGACGAAATCAAAAGAAAGGACATCAGAGTCGGCGACATGGTGATATTCGAAAAGGGCGGAGATGTCATACCCAAGGTGACAGGCGTCGTATTGGAGATGCGTCCCGAAGGGACGATAGCCTTCAAGTTCCCCCAAAGCTGTCCTGTATGCGGATCTCATCTTGTCAGAGACGAAGACGGGGCAGTATCACGCTGTGAAAATATCTCCTGCCGCGCACAGAGGGTGCGCAAAATAGAGCACTTTGCAGGTAGGACGGCGATGGATATCGAGGGTTTAGGGACGGCCGTAATAGGCCAGATCGTGGATAAGAATCTTGTCTCTGATTACGGCGATCTCTACAGCCTTACGCGCGAACAGATGTCAGAGCTTGAACGGTTAGGGGACAAATCGGCGCAGAATCTGATTGATGCCTTAAACGACAGCAAGAAAGTCCCGCTCCACAGGATGGTCTTCGCGCTTGGAATTAGGAACGTGGGAGCCACGGCAGGACAGCTTTTAGCCGATCAATTTGGCTCGATAGAGGCCATAGCCAAAGCAGAAGTCGAACAGATAGAAAATATAGATGGGATCGGCCCCATCATAGCACAGGAAGTAAAGAGATTCTTCAAACTTGAGGAGAACAAGAAGGTTTTGGATAAACTAAGGAGGGCGGGACTGAAGTTCTCGGCTGATGTAGGGGCGAGGTTCCCCCCCCCTTCCGAAGAAGGCTCCTTCTACGGTAAGACAGTCATCCTCACAGGAACTCTTTCAGGCTATACCAGAGATGAAGCTAAGGACATAATCCAAAGCTTGGGCGGCAAGGTGGCATCGAGCGTAAGTTCTAAGACCGATCTTGTTGTGGCGGGAGAAGACCCCGGCTCCAAGTACGAGGTCGCACAAAGACTCGGCGTGGAGGTCCTAGATGAGGAGGAGTTTTTGAGGAGGATAGGGGAGAGATAGATTACATCGTGGATCTTAGCATCACATGATAAGGAGAATAAAATAATAGCGATAAAAAATGCAAAAAAGAAAGTCTAGCGAAATGCTGCAAAGTTTCGTTATTTCCGTTGCCAGTCGTTTTATAGCTTTATAGAGGTAGCGATCTGATAATTATGCACAACATCAAGGGAGGCATTAGAGAGACAAAAGAACGACAGGAACAATTGGACATGAGCTGCTGCAATGACCGACTTTTCTACGGTAGAGTTCAACCATCCTACAGATAAACTCCTCCACTGACCGGGCAATTTCACCCTCTCCAAAGAGGGATATTTAGACCCAATGTAAATTTCTTTAAATACGTAGATAAGAAGAGAGCCCCATCAGTTGGGGCTCTCTTCTTATCTAACAGGAGCTATATTAATACCGCGGCACGTTCGTATCGATCTGCGTAGACCATTGATCTATGCCGCCTTCCAGGTTCTTCAGGTTCCTGAAGCCCTGTCCCTTCAATATCTCTATCGCCTGGGCGCTTCTGACTCCCATCTTGCAGTGGACCACTACATCCCTGTCCTTATAATCGCTAATTTCAGAAGACCGTTGCGCCACTTCGTTTAGTGGGATAAGCCTCGAACCGTCTATGCGGGCGATTTCATACTCGTTCGGCTCTCTGACGTCCAGCAATAGAAAATGTTCCCCATCGTCCATCTTCATCTTGAGCTCAGCCGCCGTTATCTCCTCTAAATAGTCCCTTTCTCCTTCAGGCTGAATGCCGCAGAACTCCTGATAATCTATGAGTTCGGTGAGGGTCGGATTATCTCCGCACACAGGGCACTGGGGGTTCCTTTCGAGTCTTACTTCCCGGAACTCCATCTCTAAGGAGTCGAAGATCAACAATCTCCCTGAAAGTGTGTTCCCCTTGCCCAAGATAATCTTCACCGCCTCCATCGCCTGAATCAGCCCGACTATTCCCGGAAGGACGCCTATCACTCCACCTTCGGCACACGAAGGCACCATCCCCGGAGGAGGAGGCTCAGGAAAGAGGCACCTGTAGCACGGACCGCCCTCATAATGAAAGACCGTAGATTGCCCTTCGAAGCGAAATATGCTCCCGTAGATGTTGGGCTTATCCAGTAACACACACGCATCGTTTGTTAAGTACCTGGTCGGGAAGTTGTCCGTCCCGTCAATCACAATGTCATAGTCCTTTATAATGTCAAGGGCGTTATCAGAGGAGAACACAACATTATGCTTTATCACCTCGACGTCGGGATTGATCGAATTTATCGTCTCCTGTGCCGAATCCAACTTCGGCCTTCCTACGTCTTCCGTTCCGTGGATCACCTGTCTTTGGAGGTTTGAAAGTTCCACCTCATCGAAATCGACAAGTCCTAAAGTCCCGACACCCACGGCGGCAAGGTACATCCCAAGGGGGGATCCCAATCCACCCGCCCCTATTAGCAGTATCCTGGACTCTAAAAGCTTTGTCTGCCCTTTGAGCCCAACCTCTGGGAGGATCAGATGCCTTCCATATCGCTGATATTGATCTTTATTCAACGTTAGCATGACTGCTCCTTTTATCTTAATCTCCTACTATCTGTTATCTAATCAACCGCGTTTTATATTTAAGTATTTGCCCCTACGGAGAATCGAACTCCGGCTGCCAGATCGAAAATCTGGTGTCCTAGCCACTAGACGACAGGGGCACTTTACCCATTATATGAAATATAAGAACCTTTTGTTTTCTCGTCAACAAGAAATGTATTTAGGACATACTTTGTGTTGAGTCCCGGGAATAAATGTTCTGAAACACACTAAAATCAGGGCTAATTATGAAAAGTCGTTGACATTCGCATCTATCTTTTGTATGTTTATCAGCGGTAAAATCAGTAAGCCTTCCCACATCACTGCATAAATATACCTTTATTGGGCGTACCAGAACTTCCATTTAAATAGAAAACCCCTTAAACCTTTTAAGTTCAAGGGGCTATGTTGGTAGCGGGGGGTGGATTCGAACCACCGACCTTTGGGTTATGAGCCCAACGAGCTACCAGACTGCTCCACCCCGCGTCGCCTTACTCTAAAATCACCTGGTTCTAATATAACAAAACTCGTGTAATTTAGCAAGCTTTTTTCATAGGAAAACCGCCGCAAGAACTATAATTTGAATCATAAGGTGAAGATTCTCTGGTAGCAAAAGTTAAATCCCAATCTAATGGAAATGTGATATCGTCCCCCCGAAAGGTGCGTAAACCTAAAAGCGACTTTGGGGGAAAGGTGCTTCTTTTTATCCTTGTGTCGGTATTAACGCTCTTTGCAGGCGTGGTGCTTACGGATTGGATGATTATGCCTTTCCTCGTCCTCCGTGGCGAACTTGTAGAAGTCCCTGATATCGTGGAACTTACAACAAGTGATGCCAGGAAACTCATATCGCAGCACGGATTGTCGCTCATAATGGACGATCAGAAACCGAGCCTTGATGTTCCCAAAGGCTGTATCATATCTCAGATGCCAAAGGCGTTTTCCACCGTCAAAAAGGGAAGGGGAGTATATGTAGTCGTAAGTCAGGGAGCTATAGAATACAAGATGCCTTACGTTGTGGGATCGTCTCTTCGGTCAGCTCAGATAATGACAAGAAAATCAGGATTAGAAGTGGGAAGCGTAGTCTATGAACCTTCGTACAGTGTCAAAAAGGGCATAGTGATATCTCAAGATCCTGTTGCTCATAGTCTCGTGTCAAAAGATAGGCCGGTTAATCTTATAGTCAGCAGCGGCCTTCCGGATGCGAGAAAGAAGATGCCTGACCTGATGGAAAAGGATGTTAAGACGGCTATTGCCATTCTGAAGGCAGAAGGAATAACATGGGAGCTTTTTTACGAATCGAGTGACAAATTTCTGCCCAATACGGTTATCGGGCAGTCTCCCAAGGCAGGCTCGGCCATAGAGGAAAGGCAAAAAGTTAAACTTATCATCAGCACATTGTAATTCATAAGAATAAGTGTAAGTAACTATATATCAATATATTACATCAATAAATAATCCTTAAACGCAACATACGAGTAATTTTTTTGCAGCATAAATCCTGTTTTTTATTGACAAATAGTCCATAAATTTATATATTCTGATCACTTCAGAAAACAATTACACTTACCAATGGTGGTGAGTCTAAAATAACACATTGAGGAGGTGAAAGATATGGCGAACAAGGGCGATGTGGTAGATGCTGTTGCGAGGGAAGCGGGAATTTCAAAAAAAGGAGCTGGGGCGGCGGTTAATGCCGTTATCAACACTATTACTGATGCCTTAAAGGCAGGGGATAAGGTAACTCTCCCGGGGTTCGGAACGTTTTCAGTGACCCGAAGGGCCGCCAGGAGTGGAAGGGACCCCAGAACAGGAAACGCAATCCAGATTTCTGCCAGGACGCAGCCTAGGTTTAAGCCAGGAAAGGGACTAAGGGACGCTATAAATTAATCTACCGGTTGCCGATTAAGTCAGGAGACCCCAGGATACAAAATTCTGGGGTCTTTCTTTTGAAACTAAGTTGTGTTGTATACAAGGGCCCTCTTAACATCTCCAATGGCTTTTGTGACGTCTATTTCTCTGGGACATGCTTCCACGCAGTTGAAGATGGTTCGACCTCGCCACACCCCCTGGCGCGGACGATCACAGCATCGTACTTGTGATAGGACACGTCAATAAGATCTACCCATGATTCGCTTCTTCAGTAGGGACGGTCAAGCTTCTAATCCAAGAAAGTCTCTATGCCTTCAGACTCCCAATCAGTGTCTTTGAATCCTCTATAATCCTTTCGGCTTCCTGCTGGATCAATCCATCGTATTTTACAGCGACGTCCTCTCCTTCCATTTCCGCAAGTGTCTCTTTTATCGATCTGCTGCTTCGACGGGCCATCAGTGTAATATCTCCGGCCTTTTTATACCCGATAATGGGATTTAGTATAGTCGCAGCCGCGCCGCTCGCCTCAAAGTTGCGCCTGCAGTTGTCCCTGAAAGCTTGGATTCCATCCAGACAGTTTACGCGGAACGTGACGAGGGCGTTGGACAGAATCTCCAGGGACTCCAAGAGGTTGAAGTTGATATTGGGCATAAGGATGTTAAGGTCCAGTTGACCCTGACGGGAGTTCCAGGCGACAGCGGTGTCGTTGCCTATCACCTGGTTCGCCACCATCTTTAGAGCTTCCGCCATCGAAGGATTGATCTTCCCCGGCATGATGGAGGATCCCGGCGCCACCTCAGGGACAGTGATCTCAGCTAGGCCTATGCTGGGGCCAGAGTTCAACAAGATGATGTCGCTGGCTATCTTGCCGAGTTCTATGGCGAGATTCCTGAGAGCGCCGGAGACAGCAGAAAAGGGCAGCATGCTCTGCATGGCGGCAAAGAGGTTGGGATGGCTCTTCACGTCAAAGCCTGTGATCTTGCTCAGATGCCCTACGACCTTTTCTCTATATCCGGGCGCGGTGTTGATACCTGTGCCCGCCGCCGTGCCTCCAATGCCGAGCTTCTTCAAGGACTCGGACTGAGCCTGCAACTGCTCCTTCGCCTCACGAACGAGGGAGGCGTATCCGCTAAACTCGTTTCCGAGAGTCGTCCCCACAGCATCCATCATGTGCGTCCTTGCGGATTTGATAACATCGGCGAACTCCGAAGCCTTATTAATGAAGGATGCTTCTAAATCGTCCAACGCAGGCAGTAGCTTTCCGTATATGAGCTTCAAAGCAGCGATCCTGATGGACGTGGGTATCACATCGTTAGTAGATTGACCCATATTGACGTGGTCGTTAGGGCTTACCATCTTCTTCTCATCCTCGATGCTCCCACCCAGCTTGATATGGGCAAGGTTGGCGAGGACTTCGTTCATGTTCATATGAATAGATGTCCCAGCCCCCATCTGAGCCAGGGCGTCAACCGGAAACTGGTCGCTGTACTTGCCGTCTATGAACTCATCGGCAGATTCCACGATAGCGTTGCCGATCTTCTCATCTAAAGCCCCGCAGCCCATATTAGCCAGTGCCGCCGCCATCTTCACTTCGGCTAAAGCTTCGATGAACTCCGGACGCTGTTTTAAGCCCGATATCGGAAAGAGGCGAATCGCCCGCTGAGTCGTCGTGCCCCACAGAGCGTCCACCGGCTCGATCCAGACTTCTCCCAAGCTATCGCTTTCCAATCTTCCATTTTGTTCTTCTTCGCTGGACATTTTCACAGTCTCCTCGTTTTTAAGGGATTTGCACAGAATGGCATGGAGTTTCCGCCAAAAGCTCTCTGATACTTTTAGGGGGCCTCATTCGCGATGACTGAAGGCCTGAGCAAACAACGTTATTGCCAGTCCCCGATTGAGTCCCCGAATGAATCTATCGGGGATCGCGGATAACGTCTGTAGAACTATCCTGTCTTGCCGAAGTTATCCAGAAAGATCACAAAGTCGGACAGACCGATCTCTCCATTATTATCCAAATCAAATACAGAATTAGCTGGATCGGTCGTTGCCCCAAACACATCCAAAAAACGGACAAAATCGGAAAGACCTACTTCAGTGTCCCCGTCGAAATCTCCTACAAGAATGCCCTCCACCTTACGCATCCGGTGATTGCCCGCATCCACAATATAGATATTGCCCAAACCATCCACGAATACGTCATAAGGCCTATTCAAACTCGCACTGGTGGCTGGACCACCATCTCCAGAAAATCCACCACTACTCCCATTTCCCGCCACGGTGGAGATGATGCCAGATGTATCGACCTTGCGTATAAGGTGATTGAACCAATCCACTATATAGATAACGCCCGATCCATCCACGGATACGCCAAGAGGATTAAACAAGCTCCCACTGGTAGCTGGACCACCATCACCGGAAAATCCAAGCTCGCCATTTCCCGCTACGGTGGAGATGATGCCCGCCGCATCCACCTTACGTATCCGGTGATTGTTCGTATCCGCGATATAGATAACCCCCGATCCATCCACGGATACGCCAAGAGGATTAAACAAGCTCGCATCGGTAGCTGGACCACCATCACCGGAAAATCCAAACGTGCCATTTCCCGCCACGGTGGAGATGATGCCCGATGTGTCCACCTTACGTATCCGGCCATTGTTCATATCCGCAATATAGATATTGCCCGATCCATCCACGGATACGCCAAGAGGATTAAACAAGCTCGCATCGGTAGCTGGGCCACCATCACCGGAAAATCCAAACGTGCCATTTCCCGCCACGGTGGAGATGATGCCCGATGTGTCCACCTTACGTATCCGGCCATTGTTCATATCCGCAATATAGATATTGCCCGATCCATCCACGAATACGCCACGAGGAGTAAACAATTTCGCATCGGTAGCTGGACCGCCATCACCGGAAAATCCAACAAGGCCATCTAACGGCACGGTGGAGATGATGCCCGATGTGTCCACCTTACGTATCCGGTAATTGCCCGCGTCCACAATATAGATATTGCCCAAACCATCCACGAATACGCTCTGAGGAGAACTCAAACTCGCGCTGGTGGCTGGGCCTCCATCGCCAGAAAAACCACGGGTGCCATTTCCTGCCACGGTGGAGATGATGCCCGACGTATCTACCTTACGTATCCGGTGACTGTCTTCCTCCGCAATATAGATATTGCTTAATCCATCCACGAATACGCCCACAGGCTCACTCACGCTCGCACTGGTGGCTGGGCCTCCATCGCCAGAAAAACCATACGTGCCATCTCCCGCCACAGTGGAGATGATGCCAGACGTATCCACCTTACGTATACGGCGATTGCCCCCCTCCGCAATATAGATATTGCCCGAGCCATCCACGAATACGTCATAAGGGAGCCACACGCTCGCACTTGTGGCTGGACCACCATCGCCACCGGTTCCGCCTCCCGCCACAGTGGAGATGATGCCAGACGTATCCACCTTACGTATACGGCGATTGCCCCCCTCCGCAATATAGATATTGCCCGAGCCATCCACGAATACGTCATAAGGGAGCCACACGCTCGCACTTGTGGCTGGACCACCATCGCCACCGGTTCCGCCTCCCGCCACAGTGGAGATGATGCCAGACGTATCCACCTTACGTATACGGCGATTGCCCCCCTCCGCAATATAGATATTGCCCGAGCCATCCACGAATACGTCATAAGGGAGCCACACGCTCGCACTTGTGGCTGGACCACCATCGCCACCGGTTCCGCCTCCCGCCACAGTGGAGATGATACCTGATGTATCCTGCTTACGTATCGAGTGATTGGATTCCTCCGCAATATAGATATTGCCCGATCCATCCACAAATACGTCATAAGGAGAAAAGAACCTCGCACTGACAGCAGGGTCACCATCGCCGACGCCTCCTCCCGCCACCGTAGAAATATCGCCCGGCGCAGCAACGGCTGAAAGGACGAATCCAAACGTCCCAAAGCATAGAACCAACGCGCTTATTAGAATCTTTTTGAAGTGATTCTTTTTCATAGTCAATACCTCCTTTTTCCCCAAAAAGTTCTCCGAATTCTCAATACGCCCCTCTTTCAGTCTTTCTCCCAAATAACGTCATCAAGAGAATCTTAATGTCCAATCCTATAGACCAGTTTTCAATGTAATATATATCGTACTTGGTGCGCTCCTCAATGGGAGCGTTGCCCCTCAGACCGTTCACCTGCGCCCAGCCGGACATCCCCGACTTGACCCTGTGCCTGTCCAGATACTGAGGGACTTCGCTACCAAATTGATCCACAAAGTACTCCCTCTCCGGTCTCGGCCCGACAAGACTCATCTCCCCCTTTAACACATTCCACAGCTGAGGAAGCTCGTCTATACTCCATCGCCTCAAAAAACGACCTACAGGGGTCACCCTTGGATCGTCCTCAGCAGCCCAAACAGGTCCGGTCTCCCCTTCAGCGTCCTCTATCATAGACCGAAACTTAAAAATAACGAACCTCCTGCCGTCTCTGCCTATCCTCTCCTGCCTGTAAAATATAGGTCCCTTTGAAGTCCCCTTGATGATCAGCGCTAAAGGGAGGAACAGAGGCCATAACGCCATTAATAGAACTCCCGACACTGCAATGTCCATCCCGCGCTTGACCACGGCGTTCCAGCCCGACAGCGGACGCCCTTTGAGACCCATCACCGGTACGCCGCCTATATTCCCCATCGAAACCTTCACAGCGAGCAGGTCGTAAAGATCAGGTACAAGATAAAACTCCACGTCCAAGCCCTCGCAGTCGGAGATAATTTTGGCTATTTTTTTTCTCTCGGACGGAGGGATCGTCAAAATCAATAGATCCAGCCCCTGCTCCTTTACAATCTCTCTTATTTTATCGACTTCCCCGATGCGTTCCCCTTTTGGGGACTCAAAACCTATAGTTCCAACCAGATTGTAGTCCATGTCCCCTCCCTGACGGATCTCTTCAACCACTCTCTCAGAAAACTCTCCCGGTCCGCCTACAGCGCACCTTTTGACATTCCATCCCTTCTTCCTCAACCTGTTTATGTACAATCGCAAAGCCAACCTCCCGGCGACCAGCAGAGCTGCGCTCAGAATCCACATGTATATAAAGGTCAAACGAGAATAGGAAAATCCCCTGTACAAAAACGCGGCAGACATCACAGATAGCGACCCTACTGTCGTGGCTTTAAAGACCCCGAATATCTCATCTAAGACCGACATGCCGCTGGATCTGTACAACCTCATAGCCCCCAATATAACTATCCAAAGCGGGATCACAAAAAGAGACGCCTTCACATAAAATCTTGCATCCGGTACTCCCTTAATCACAGGGAATATCCTCACAAGCGGAGAATCGAACCTCAGTCAGTAAGACCCATAGAAAGCCAGAGCCATCCCTAAAATATCCGACCCCAAAAGCAGAATCGGGAATAGAATTTCACCTTTTCTTTTCATCTCTCCATCTTTCCCAGCATTTGTTCACAAACTGATTTATCCTCTCCTTGAAGATGCTCCTGTCGAACCTCAGCGCCCAATCTCTTATAACTTTGGAATCGAATCTTGCCGGATCCAACGTCCTCACCGCCTCCTGGAGCGCCTCTGGCTCTTGAGGATAGAAGAAGACCCCCGTTTCACCCTCAAGCACGCTCTCCAGAGCCCCGCCCCCTCTAAATGCGATCACGGGTCTGCCGCTGGCCTGAGCCTCTAGTGGAACTATCCCGAAATCCTCCACACCCGGAAATATCAAGGCCCTCGCCTTTGAATATAACTCTTTTATCTCATCGTCGGGAAGGTGGCCCAAGAAAGTGATATTCTTGGAAGCCATCCCCTTCAATTTTTCCTCCTCAGGCCCAGTTCCCACAACTATCAACTTGAGCCCAAGCCCCTTGAAGGCCTCCAGGGCTATATCCATCCTCTTATACGGAACGAGCGAGGACACCGCAAGGTAATAGTCGTCCACCTTCTCAGATATATGATAGTACGCACCGTTAACAGGCGGATAGATCACGTGAGAATCCCTGTTGTAAAATCTTTTTATCCGATCCTGAACGAATTTGGAGATGGCGACAAAAACATCCACCCCGTGCGCCGTTTTCCTGTCCCAGCTCCTGAGCCGACTCAAAAGAGGCTGAAGGGCGAGCAACCTCAATTTCCCTATCCTCTCTTCTCCGAAATATTCCTCCCACATATCCCACACGTATCGCATCGGAGTGTAACAATAACAAATATGCAGGGACTGATCGCCCTCTTTAACGCCCTTTGCGGCGCAGTGACTGCTCGACAGGATGACGTCAAACTCTGAGACATCCAGTCCTTTCACGGCTGCGGGGAATAGAGGAAGGAGATACCTGTAGTTCTTTTTGGCTTTCGGAATATTCTGGATAAAAGAAGTATATATCCTGTGGTCTTCAATCTCAGAGGACACAGACCCCGGAACGTGCAGGAGAGTATAGACAGGCGCGCCGGGATAAAGCTTTGCGAACACTTCAAGGCACCTTTCCCCTCCCCTTGTGCCGACCAGCCAATCGTGGACTAAAGCTATATTCATAGGATCAAAACTTCTCTCCAGAAGCTTCTCTCAATTTGCTCCCGGAAGCCCTTATCCTAGGCCATCTGTTGAAGAAAAAGAGGGCGATGCCCAATATCTCTGTCAGACTCGAAAGAACAACGATCCAATCTAAAACTTCATAATCTACAAATACGCTTATAACCTCAGAGGCAAATCTCAGCGATATAGCCCCTGTCATCAGAATTATACAAGCTTACACAAGTCCGGACTATATCCCTCATCGCCCTTAGGGAGTCTTGGGAACAACCACAGCGCGACGCCCATGATCATCATCATTATAAATCCCACAAGCAGTATATGAACGTGCGCTGTTACCATCTGACAATGCAGAGGTACATCCAATATCTCGAGCCACGATCATATAGCCGCCCGACACCAGGCCTATAGAGAGAAAGACTATACTTGTCTTTATGAAATATCTGACCAAGCTATACATTCAACCTATACATGGTTGAGTACCAGGTCAAAATAGTAGCAGCATACGGGGAGATTGCTTCGGGGGATTTCATCCTCCTTGCAATGACCTGGAGGGACGTGCAGTGACGTAGGGCGATGGGTTATTACGGGCACCTGAAACTGTCATGGCAAGCCAAGCGAAGCAATCTCAAGGGATGTAGGGCTGTCTCCTGTCTACCCCCGATTGAATCTATTGGGGGCTGCTGACTACTTTCTACTCATTTAAAACCTCTCGGAGCCGTGACCCCCCTTCAGAATCGCCCCATCCATAATAGCGCCGTCCAATATCGCTCCGTAGAGCTTGGCCTCGCGCAGAAAAGCCTTTGTAAGGTTCGCCTCCCTTAGATCCACGCTGTTGAAGTCCACCTGAGAGAAGAAGGCGTTCTCCAGATTTGCGCCCCTAAACGACGTCGGCAGTTCCTCGTCATTGGGCTTTCCGAATTTCACAACCCCGAATCTGGCATTCTTAAGATTTGTCCTTCTGAAGCTTGCGCCCTCAAGATTGCTCCCCGAAAGGAAGGCTCCTTCCATGTCCGCATCGTCGAACTTCGCGCCGTCCAGATCCGAATGCACTAAAAAGGCCCCCTTAAGAATGCCCTTTGAAAGGTCTGCTTCTTTCAGGCTCGCATGCTCTAATCTGGTTTCTATTAACCTTGCCCCTTTAAGATTTGTACCGTCCAATTTCGCCCTTGTCATGTCCACACCCGAAAGATCTACATTCTCCAGATTGGCACCAGCAAGGCCCGCACCCACAAGATCTCCCCCAAGCTTTACTCTTGCTAAAACCTCGTCATGTATTGAGGTGTTCATCTTGAGTCACCTATCTTCTTGAAATGAGCTTTCCCGTAAGCTCCTATATTCCTTTTTCAACATTGACTTTTTGAATAAACTCCTTAACACAATCCTCCTCGCACGACAGTAGTTCTTCATAAGTCCCGACAAACCGTATCTTTCCATCCTTAAATAGTGCCAATCTATCTGCAAAGCTTGTGTAATGCTCTATCCCCGACACAGCCACAAAATTCGTGCGCTTTCCCTTCGGTCCCGGATTTTCCAGCGTAAAGACTGACTCTACTATATCCCTTACCATCAACGGAGACAGCCCAAGAGACGGATCGTCGCACAGAAGGATCTCGGGATTGAGGACAAGGGCTCTGGCCAGTGCCACTTTCCTACTTACATAACTATCTAAAAGATAAGGCCTTTTATCTTTCTCCTTTTCAATGTTTAACACCGTTAACAGCTCATTTACCCTCCCCTCGATCTCATCCGTCTTCATCTTTGTATGATAGCTCAAAGGCAAAGATATATTCCCAGCCACAGTCATATTGCCTATCAGTCCGAAGTTCCTGTAGAAGACAGTGCCCAAATTTTCTCGAAGCTCCAGGAGTTCTGCCCTTCCGTACTGTGAAATATCTATGCCGTTTACTCTCACAACTCCCCTATTTGCCTTGTAGAGTCCCAGTGTAAGCCTGATGAAGAATGACTTGCCGCTCCCGCTCGGTCCGAAGAGCACAAAATTTTCTCCCCTTTTGATGCAAAGGTCTATACCCTTAATAAACTGCCGTCCATCGATCTCTACAAAGACATTCTCGAACTGTATGGCATAGTCTTCTGACATAATTCAACTACAGATAAAATGCGACAGAGATAATCGCACTCGATACGAACACAAAGAACATCGCCTGCATCACACCGTCCCTTGCGACTGCCGGGACCTCCCAACTTGCCCTCTGAGCTAAGAGTCCGTTGTAGCAGGAGAAAAGAGCGACGATCATCCCGAACAGGGCGCCTTTTGAAAAGCTTATATACACATCAGTAAGCGTCAACGCATCGAATATGTGACCTAAATAAATCGTCAAGGGCATAGTCAGTTTAAAACTCGCCACCAGGAACCCACCCACCAGGGCTATCACATCAAAGTAGATTATAAGACAAAACGTAGAGATAATACAACCTATGATCCTGGGAAGCACGCTGAATCTAAACATATCCACTCCCATGGCCTCTAAAGCCTCGATCTCCCCGGTCACTTTATTGGTCGCCAATTCTGCAGCCATGGCAGTTCCCGATCTGCTTATCACGATGACGGCTGTTATGAGCGGGCCTAACTCCCTTATGATCGCTATCACTGATATTGTCCCTATAAATCTCTGCGCTCCTACGCCGATCAACTGTGGTAGAGACTGAATGATAACCACAGAACCCTAAAATCAGCGAGACCAGAGTCAGAAACGGTATAGCCTCCAGGCCTGTAAAATATACCTGCTTTACCACTACCTCGAAAGAGGTCCAAAACCCCTGCTTGTGGAAATCCAAGGTCCCCCTTAAAGTCCTCAGAGAGAAGGCGGAAATATCCGCTACGACCTCGAAAAGACGCCTCGTTTTATAACCTACAAAGCCCAGCAAACCGAACATACTAATCACTCTTCCCTTTTTGGCCTCTTGAAATGTACCTGGAGATCAAGAGCCCTAAGACCGCTACGGACACGATGATCCCGATCCAGGGAACTTTCTTTGAAAGCCTGTTTAAGAACTCATATACTAAAAATAATCCCGACGTCCCCAGAAGCGGAACCAAACTCAAAAGGGCCTCCCTGTTCGAGGTCTCAAATAGAAATCTGATCAGTAAAAAGAGAACACAGATACCCAGAGTATAGATGATAATTGCTCCGGGTAATACAGTATAGTTGAAAATCATACTCAACATCAGACTTGCTACAGTGTAGATAGCCCCCACAACTACTATTCCGCCCCCTGTAACGCCCTCCACTCCCGCCAATTTCACACCTAACCACACCAGAAGACATACTATCCCGGCCCCCGATAACAGGGGAAATAAGCTGCGGATGTAGTCCAACAAGCTGTCCAAAAGAATGTCCTTTAATGTCGAGTCAACAAGTTGGTCATCTTTTCTGTCTCCTTTAACCCTGATCCTGTAAGCGGGAGGACAATTGTCTTCCCATCTTCATTATTTTCTATGTGCTTCAGTGCCCCCGCAAGGGCCACAGCGCCTGTTGGCTCTACGTAGAGTCCCTTTCCGCACAGCATCCAGAGAGCATCGGCAACCTCTTTGTCCGACACTGATAGAGTCATGCCACCGCCCTCCCTAAGAGCAGCTAATATCTGCCTTCCCCTTACGGGTTTCGCCACAGCGATCCCATCGGCAATTGAATCCCGCTTTTTGATCTCAGCCGGAGCATCTGAACCTTCTTCGAACGCCTTGCAAATCGGATCACACCCTGCAGACTGTACCGCTACGATTCTTGGAACGCTCTCTATAATCCCCTCAAGGGCCAATTCCTTAAAGCCCATATAAGCCCCTAAGAGTAGCGTTCCATTGCCCACAGGGACCACCACCACATCTGGTGCTCTCCAGCCCAACTGCTCGCATACCTCAAATGCAAACGTCTTTGTCCCCTGTAAGAAGAACGGATTCCAGCTGTGGCTTGCGTAATAGATGTTGAAAGCCCACTCTAAGGCAGCTTCAGCTACATTCTCCCTTGAGCCCTCTATTCTCCTTAGCTTTGCGCTGTATCCCTCAATCTGAGCCAATTTCCCTGCGGGAGTTCCCGAAGGCACAAAAATCTCGCACTCTATTCCACAAAGAGCACAATAAGCAGCGATCGCGCTTCCTGCATTTCCCGAGGAATCCTCCACTAATCTGTTCACCTTAAGCTCTTTAGCCTTACTTATGAGGACCGACGCCCCTCGATCTTTAAAAGACCCCGATGGCATCAGATACTCAAGTTTCAATAGAAACCTGTTTCCCTTCAGGTCCGTCTCCACCAACGGAGTGTAGCCCTCACCCAGAGAGACTATATTATCGTCATCCAATATTGGGATAGCCTCCCGGTACCTCCAAAGCGTCGGCTCCCTTTTTTCTATCTGGTTCAGTGGGAAACGCGCCTTGTACTCCAAGTCCAATATGCCGCCGCACTCACATCTCCAAACTGGAGAATTTCCGGGATACCTCTGTCCACATTCTGCACAGCAAAGTTCAGCCATCTGTACTCCTTCAGATACGATCCGGTTATTTCTACTTTATGCTCAATATGGGTTCTGACGGGTCAGACCAAATAATAGTCAATTAATTTCCTAAAATCAACCACTTTTTAGATAACTTACACTGACGATCGGCAATTTGAGCGGACGTGCCCCAGGATAGTAAGTTGTAGATAAAGAGGAATTTACTTGACAAACAGAACGGTTTAGCTTAAATTGATGAGAGTATAAAGGGACAATTATAGAGGAGTTTATGCAGCAGGGAACTGCTATAGTAAACAATAAATTAGGCATACACGCCCGTCCTGCCGCACTATTGGTTCAGGCGGCTTCGAAGTTCGATTCTGAAATTATGGTCTCTAAGGAAGACGTAGAGGTCAATGGCAAGAGCATTATGGGGGTTATGATGCTGGCGGCTGAGATGGGCTCTGAGCTGACCATAATGGCCAGAGGCCCTGACGAGGAGGAGGCGGTAAAGGAACTTGTGGCTATTGTGGAAAGCGGATTTGGAGAGGAGTAAAGCTTTTATAGTGTGACGTATATCACATCCAAGATCCGCTTAAACCCGTACTTAGTCAGTGCGTTTGTCAAGGAACAAAATATAAATATGATTCCCAGTGCATCAAATATATGGGCGGTTATCCCTGCCGCAGGAGTGGGGACGCGTCTTCGCCCCCTTACTCATACAGCTCCAAAGGCGTTAGTACAAGTAGCCGGAAAACCGATAATTGGCCATATTCTGGACAAACTGTCAAAGGCAGGAATAAGGAAGGTCGTACTCATAATAGGCTATATGGGAGGTAAGATAGCAGACTATTTGGAAACTAATTACAGCTTTGAAAAGACGAAGTATGTGGAGCAGGAAGAGATGAAAGGACTGGGACACGCTGTGGGACTGACAGAAAAGATAGTTGGCGAAGATCCATGTCTTATAGTCTATGGGGATACCATAACTGAGGGCGACATAACAGTCGGCATAGACAACAGATTCGACGGCTTGATCGGGGTAAAGCGCGTCGAGAATCCCCACAGGTTCGGCGTAGTCCAATTGGATGGGGACAACAAGATCAGGCGGCTTGTGGAAAAGCCCGATAAGTTCGTATCAGACCTTGCCATTGTAGGTGTGAACTATATTAAGAGTTCAGGGCTCCTTTTTGAGTGCTTGGAGGAACTCTTAAAGGAGAACGTAACGACAAAAGGAGAATACCAGCTGACAGACGCCTTTGGGCTTATGGTAGAAAAAGGCGCCATCCTTTCGATCTTTCCCATCGAGGACTGGTTCGACTGCGGAAATCCAGAGACGCTTTTAGAGACCAATAGATATCTATTATCCTTGAATTCAAAGTCAAGACAGATCCCGGGATCGATCATAGTGCATCCTGTCTTTATATCAGAGAGTACAAAAATAGAAAATTCAATTATAGGTCCTTACGTCTCCATAGCCGACGGGGCTTATGTGGAGTCTTCTATAGTACGGAACTCGATAATCAGCGAAAACTCCATAGTTCGGGACTGCGTTTTAGAGGGCTCTTTAATAGGAAACGAGGCAACGGTCAGAGGAGGATCTAAAAAGCTAAATGTGGGCGATGCATCCCAGATAGATTTCCATTGATGCAATTGTGTGCGGTAGCTCTTGATGGATATATGAGGGATAAACATCCCTATTTTTGATAGAAACCTTCAAACAAAGAGTATTGAAGAACTTTTTGGGGAGAAAAAGGAGCACTTAATGCTAAATCGCCGTCTATTCACGTCTGAGTCAGTCTCGGAGGGACACCCCGATAAGATAGCCGACCAGATATCCGACACTGTCTTAGACGCTATTATTGAGAAGGACCCAGAAGCCCGGGTGGCGTGTGAGACTTTAGTGACGACGGGGATAGTATTTGTGACCGGAGAAGTAACCACGGATACGTGGGTAGATATACCACTTATCGTGAGGGATACGATAAAGGATATAGGATACACCGATTCCAACTACGGTCTTGATTATGAAAGTTGTGCGATCGTTCAGAGCATAGGTAGGCAATCATCGGACATATCTCAGGGCGTGTCCGAAGGAGAGGGACTTCACAAGGATCAGGGCGCGGGAGATCAAGGGATGATGTACGGCTACGCCTGCAACGAGACAGAAGAGCTCATGCCCCTTCCGATCATGCTGGCTCATAAGCTGCTTATGCACCTTGCCTACCTGAGAAAAGATAAAATACTGCCCTATTTGAGGCCTGATAGCAAATCGCAGGTGACAGTTGAGTACGAAGGCGATAGGCCTGTCAGAGTCCATACTGTAGTTATATCTACCCAGCACGACCCGGATTTGGGACACGACCAGATCAGGTCCGACATGATCGAACATGTGATCAAGGAGATCATAGCTGAGGAATATCTGGATGGAGATCCGATTTACCATGTCAATCCGACCGGCAGATTCGTCACTGGAGGACCGCATGGGGATACAGGGCTTACGGGGAGGAAGATCATCGTGGATACCTACGGAGGTATGAGCAGGCACGGCGGCGGAGCCTTCTCCGGCAAAGACCCCACTAAAATGGACAGAAGTGCAAGCTACGCTGCCAGATATGTCGCCAAGAATATAGTAGCAGCAGGGCTGGCAACCAGAGCCGAGGTTCAGTTGGCCTACGCGATAGGTGTAGCCGAGCCTGTGAGTATAAATGTGGATTCGTTCGGGACAGGAGCCATCCAGGACTCCAAGATATCCCAACTGGTAAGGGAACACTTTTCCCTTACCCCTAAAGGGATAATCGAGTCTTTAGATCTAATAAGGCCTATATACAGGCAGACATCCGCCTACGGGCACTTCGGAAGGAATCTTCCCGATTTCACCTGGGAGAAGACAGATAAGACAGAAGCGCTCAGAGAAAGCGCACAGCTTCAAGCGTACAGCGGATAAGCAGACGTCACACAGGGAAGGGAGCTTGTCCTGTCTGACGGATCAGTACTTTTGTGTGAGGAGAAGCAATGACTTATAGAGTTAAGGACATAAGCTTAGCCGAACAGGGAATGAAAAACGTGGAGTGGGCTGAAAAGCAGATGGGCGCACTTTTAAGGATAAAGGAAAGATTTGAAAGGGAAAAGCCGCTTTCGGGATACAGAATTGGAATGGCGCTCCATGTCACCAAGGAGACGGCAGTCCTCGTCAGGACACTTATAGCAGGCGGAGCAGATGTGGCGATAACAAGCTGCAATCCGCTGTCTACCCAGGACGATGTGGCAGCTGCCCTGGCTAAGGAGGGTGTAATCGTCTTTGCGCATAAGGGCGAAACCTCAGAGGAGTACTACACCTTCATAAACGAAATTATCGACTTTAAGCCGAACGTGACAATAGACGACGGCTGCGACCTTATCACCGAGATACATACCAAGCGTCAAGAAGCCCTGCCCGACATCGTATGCGGTTGTGAGGAGACGACGACGGGGATCGTACGCCTGAGGGCGATGGAGCGGGACGGCGCTTTGAAGTATCCGATAATAGCCGTAAACGACTGCAACACCAAACACCTGATGGACAACTACTACGGGACGGGCCAGTCTACGCTGGACGGGATAATAAGGGCATCCAACATCCTGATCAGCGGGAAGACTATGGTGATAGCAGGATACGGAAACTGCGGAAAGGGATTGGCCTTAAGAGGCAAGGGCCTAGGAGCAGATGTGATCGTATGCGAGGTTGACCCCTTCAGGGCGCTGCAGGCCAGGATGGACGGCTTCCGCGTGATGCCCATCGCGGAGGCGGCCAAAGTAGGGGATATCTTTGTGACGGTGACGGGAAATTCGAAGGTCATCGCTAAAGAGCACATAAAGGACATGAAGGACGGCGCAATTTTGGCCAATTCAGGACACTTTGACAATGAGATAGACGTAGAGGGCCTAAAAGATATGGCCACCAATGTAAAGGAGGTCAGACCGCTCTTTGAGGAGTACAGCGTAGATGGCAAGTCGGTCTATCTGTGTGGAGAGGGCAGACTCGTAAACCTTTCGTGCGCTGAGGGACACCCTTCTGCAGTGATGGCACTTTCTTTCTGCGATCAAGCATTGGGTATAGAGTACGGCGTAGAGAATAAGGGCAAGCTCGAGCCGAAAGTCTATCGCCTACCCGATGAGATAGACGACCAAGTGGCAAGACTGCAACTGGAGGCTATGGGGATAGAGATAGATAGTCTGACACCTGAACAGGAAAAGTATCTAAACTCGTGGACGGAAGGAACTTAAAGATAGTAGACAGCAAACAGTAGACAGGATGTCCCTGCCCTTCCCCGTTTACTGACTACTATTAACAAGGAGGAACTTACAGTGAGGGAGAATGATTACGCAAGGATGGCAACACGGAGTCGACGTTCGACTTGCCTTTCTGCTGTGCTTATTATGTTTGTGCTTCTTGGGATCGGATGCGCTCTGACTCAGACTCCAGAAGCACCTTCGTTCAATGTGACCATCACGGTCCCGATCACCGATCAAATCCAAACCATGGAGGAGATCGTTGAGGACAACCCTGACTTTCTGACCCTTTCGGGCGACATTGTGACCTTTGCCATAGAGCGGGACATTGACCCGTATGAAGTGGGAGACGATCTTTCCATAGAACCGCCGCGTGTGGACGAACGCACCGACCTTGGGGACTTTAAGGTGGATTCCCCTGGTGCACGGAGCCCGCCCGCCATCACGTTGAGAGAGATAGCTCCTTCCGAAGTGGTGGAAATATTAGAAGCCTTGTGAAATAGTTATGTCCCAGGCAGCGTCTGAAGCGCCGATTATGGGTCAAAGAGAAGCATATCGTATCGTTTTGCTGTGGAATAAGCAAAATAGTCTTATCAGAGTTCTGGTCAGCAAGGAATAGGAGCTGTTTGAAGAACAGGATGCACTGTCTTTGACAGACAGGGCACACATAGACGCTTTCCCCCTTCTTATGAAAGATACAAGCCTCTTGAGATTCTGTACTGTTGCAACAAGATTCAACTGTTCATTCAGTGAGGCTGGTCCTCTGTAACGGGCTCGTCCCATACCGTATTGTTGCCTGGCTTCAGCAAAGATATGTTCACTGCGTTTACGGAGTCTCCGGGAGAGTTTGTAGTCAGCTGTTAATGAGATAGACCGTGCATGATTTCTGGCTTTCGCCTCTCGCACTTTTCTATCCCGTTCGGCCTGAATATGTGCTGGATTTGTCTTGTTTTTCCATGTAGGAATCGGTTCAATCTTCTCATCGGCTCGCAGAGGAATATGGGGTATGATTCCCCGGTCAAGTACATCAGCGATAAAATTACCAGAACCGTAACCGGTATCGGCACTAAGTGTCTGAATGTCTTTGGGCATGGTGTATGTTTCAAGGTCATCTACCATCTTAAGGGCACTTTCGGGCTCTGCTGTCCCTGTCGCCTGCGTGCCCTGAGTCTCAAGGATTACTCTGCTTTTTGTGTCGATCAGATCATGGCCCATAAACGAGAGAAAAGCCCCTTTGCCCTTCGATTTGCTGTATAAGCGCGCGTCGGGGTCTGTAGTCGAACGGTGTGTTTGGTTCGTCCACTTTTCACCATGAAAGTCTTTATCCTGAGGATGCCCGGACCTACCCTTTGTCTTATCACCTTCAAAACCGATTCCCTTGAGATAATCATCAAGAGAAACAGGGGGTTCTATCGGCTCAATACTTTTCACTGAAGCATCAGCTTGTATCTGAGTGCCGTCGACACTAAGGTGTTTACCGCTCACAAGACCGACATCTATGCAACACTGGACTACCTGACGCATTATCCGTTCAAACAACCCACTGGATGCCCACTTGTGATTGCGAAGCTTGTTGATCGTGCTCCTATCCGGAACCGCATCATCAAATGTCTGATGACAAAACAACCGATATGCCGCATGCATCCCCACTTCCTGACAGAGCCGATTCTCACTCAAATTATACAGATAGCCAATAAGGATCATTCGAACAACTAATTCAGGATCAATACCGGGTCTGCCATTGTCAGGGCAATAACAATCTGATACAACGTCTCGTACAAATGAAAAATCAACTGCCTCATCAATCTGACGAAGGATATGATCCTCGGGAACTAAATCCTCCATCTGAAAATAGTGAAACATCGGATTTGTCTGTTCCTGCTTTTGTGGGGTCATTGCTTCCTCCATGTATAATATTATCAATAACATAATATAATACATCGGAGCTGCTTTATCAATGCTTGTTTTATACTATTTTCTGAATCTAAGGGTTTTTCACAAGGCTTCTAAAGCGTGTAGTCTTTAGCCTACTTTTGACAATCGGAATCCTCTCCTCCGATGACGCGTTCTCTCTTGAGGGGTTTAACCCCAGGAGTCAGGCTATGGGCGGGGCCTACACCGCAGTGGGGAGGAACATCCACGCCATCGGATGGAATCCCGCCAATTTAGCGCTGAAAAGCGATACCAAGTTCTCTATTTCCATCTTCTCCTTTGGCTTTGGAATCCACAACGATTCGTTTTCGCCGAACGATTACGATAAGTACAGCGGCGAGTTCTGGAGCGGATCGGATAAAAGGACAATTTTGGATAAGATTCCCGACGAGGGTCTTGGCATAGATTTGGATTTAGAAGCCAGTATACTGTCTCTTTCCTACGATTCCTACGCTATTAGATTCTCGGGAGTAGGAGCTGGAGATGCCGCTATTCCCAAGGAACCATTTGAGATATTTCTGTTCGGCAATACCTTCAACGACACGACCAGCTTAGGCGATGTCGAAGGCGAGGGATGGGCCCTCGCCAGCATAGCTCTGTCAGGAGCCAGACCGCTCTATATAGCCTCCTTGGCGCCTATCTTCGACGAGTTCACAGTTGGAGGAACTGTAAAGATACTCAAGGGCTTTGGTTACGGTAAGGTGCTCAAATCCGAGGGCACTCTATCCATCTTGGAGGAGGGGATCAAGATTGCCGGAGCAGAGGGCGGAACGGATTCTGCTGAGGTAATAGCTCAGATCGCACAGGGCGGAACGGGCTTTGCCCTGGATTTAGGGGTCGCGGCGACGAGAGATAGATGGACGTTCGGCGGTTCTTTAATAAATCTGTTCGGGACGGTCTCCTGGAACAAGGACACAGAGGAGGTAAGAGGAAAGATCTTTGTAGATTCTCTGACCGTCACAAAGATCAGCGATGTGGAGGAGTTTGAGGATCTCTTCGACAGGAGCGACACTACGATTGTGATAGATTCCTTCGATAGTAACTTCCCGACTATATTGAGATTAGGCGCTGCGTATCAGTATTCCAAGTTGCTTTGGGCTGTGGACTACGAGCAGGGCTTCTCCGACGAGCCGGGATCTACTACAACCCCCAGGATCTCGGGGGGAGCGGAGTTCAGGCCCCTCACGTGGCTGCCTTTAAGGGGAGGAATTTCCATCGGAGGGAAGAGCAACTTTGACCTCGGACTCGGATTGGGATTCGGAAGGAAGTTGGTCACTTTCGACCTTGCAATAGTTCAGCGAGGCGGAGCGACTCCCAATCAGGCGAACGGGATCAATTTCTCGATGGAGCTTAAAGTCGGGATATGAACTGCCACATACTAAAGCTTTTTAGCTTCCTGCTTCCCCGACCACTTGAAAGCCTCTTGAGGATGTTTTAACTCGTAATCTCAAAGCCAGTCCTAACGACCTCCATTCTTAAGCGATTTAAATGGGGGTGCTGCAGCCCCGACCCGCTCTAATTGATGGGACAGACATTCTTGTCGTTTTTCCGTCGTTCCCATGATAACAGCCGAGCAGATAAAGCGGCGGCTTAATCTTAAGCCGCACCCGGAAGAAGGCGGCTACTATAGAGAGACCTACCGCTCTGATGAGCATATCCCCGCAAATGTGCTTCCGGATCGCTATAAGGGTGAAAGATCCTTTGCAACTGCGATCTACTACCTGCTGACGCCCGATACCTTCTCCGCCATGCACCGACTCCCGACGGACGAGATTTTCCACTTTTATATGGGCGATCCCGTCGAGATGCTTCAACTGATTCCCGATGGATCGGGCAGAGTCATTACACTTGGGTCCGACATCGTCAAAGGGATGCATCCGTAGATTATCGTACCGAAGGGAGTATGGCAGAGATCGAGGCTCCTCCCCGCCGGGATTTGAGTTTTCCGACTACGAAACCGGGCAGAGAGACTTAATGATCGATTCTTGTCCCCAGTTTAGAGATTTAATTATTGCCCTGATAACGTGATTTGTTTACCTGATCTGCACTCTGCCCAATGTGACTGATTACAGCACCTTAAGTAACTATCCAATAAGTCCGTCTATCGCTTTCGCTGTTTAAGTTACGACCCCAAGATAATCCGGCTACAGCCTGAGGCGTTAGCCTCGTAATCCCCGGATCTTTCCCAGTCCGGCCAGCTCAATCCGTTCATATCTCAGACGATCTTTCCGGCGCGGATGGTCAGAGTGCACTCTAATTTCTGTGTCCTTTTGATTCTGGCATGGCCCGAATTGATCCTTTACAGGAAAGCAGTATGATGTCTTTCTAATCGAATATTCTGGCTAACGCCTCAGACCAGCCCAGCAGGCGTTCGTCCGCCATAAAAGGAGCGGCAAATTGCAGTCCGAGCGGAAGACCATTTTCGGATAACCCTGCAGGCAGTGTGATAGCAGGCAGGCCCGCATGAGTCCAGGGCAGATTCATGGCCGGGTCGCCAGTAGAGCCGATTCCCTCCGGTGCATGACCAGTAGCGGAGGGACAGACCCATAAGTCAATCCCGACCTCTGCCATTAGCGCCTCTAACTCATCTCGGAGTACACCGCGCCCGGCGCGGGCTTCTGCCAATTCATCAGCGCTCACTTTGCGCCCCTGCCGGATAATCTCGGACGTGCGAGGACGATAGAGGGGCTCGTACTTTGCAAACCACTCGTTGTGCACCTCTGAAACCTCAGCGGCGATCATCTGCCTATGGCGGTGGGAGATCGTCTCAATATCACCAAGCGCCGCCACGCGCCGCACGGAGTAACCGGCTCTTTCGAACGATGAAAGCTGTGCTTCGAAAGCGGCCAACGCCTCGGATGATGCCTGGTCCAGATAAGGTCCTTCTGGGACGCCGAGCACCGGCAGTGTGAAGGACCGAACATCCTCCCGATCTGCCCGCCAATCGTTACAGAGAATCGACGCAGCCAGCCTCATACCGGCCACATCCTGTGTGAAAATGCCGACATGATCGGCTGACTTGGAAAAGGGGATCACGCCAACAGTGGCGATGCGGCCGAAGCTCGGCTTGAAGCCGACTATCCCGCAGTAGGCGGCCGGACGAATCACTGAACCGATGGTCTGCGTTCCGAGCGCCAGAGGGCAAAAGCCTGCAGCAACAGCCGCGGCAGATCCGCTGCTGGATCCTCCGGGGGTATGATCAAGGTCGTGGGGATTACGGGTCGGACCGGGCTCGAAGTAGGCAAACTCGGTGGTAACGGTTTTGCCTAAAATCAGCGCACCGGCAGCGCGCAGGGTCGCCACGCAGGCCGCCTCAGGGCCGGCGAAGAGTTCCTCCGGGAGCTTTGATCCGGCTTTGGTTGCGAAACCATCCACATGAAAAATATCCTTGATCCCGACTGGGATGCCGTAAAGTGGCGGGCGAAGCTCCAGATCAGGGAAACGCTCCTTTAGCGAAGCAGCCTCCTCCATTAAACGAGCACGTCGATTCGGCTCAGAAATCAGCGCCTGAATTTGAGGTTCGACAGCGTCGATCCGATCGCAAAGCTGATCTATATATGTAAGCAGATCGAGCTGATCCTTGCGAAGAAAGTGAACAGTCTCAGAGAGTAAAGCTGGCAGAGTGGACATATGCAACTCCTGCTTTTAGATAATTGATTGCTTGCCCCTCGATTTTGTAGCAAGGCAAAGTTAGCTGTCGTTTCAAGGGTCTACTGAGTCATCAGTACTTTCCTTTCCTGCTCCCTGGCGCAGATAGGCCAGGCAGCACAGCCAAGACTAATATGCTTAAGGTAACGCTCCGAGTTTTTGTAACGCCCAAGGCTTCGACCCTCTGCGCGATCTCTCGCGGTGAATAAGCGTTGATTGAAGAAATCATCATTGTCACGCTCCCGGGTCACGCTCCCGGTAAAGGTAGGCGAAGGTTAAGATTTAGAATAAGCCTCTCCTGCCTTCGCCTTTCGACTCTGCTTAAACTTTGAGACATCAATTTTTACCATAGCAACACCTCGTTAAGTTTTTTCAATTGTTCGGTCCTTCCGCGGCAAGTCTTCTTAGCTATATCTAGAAAAAATATGCTGAGCCCTTCAAAGAGACTTAATATACTGTTTGTGAGTTTATCTGACAAGGGGAAAATGGATTTAAGTATGACCTCTATCAATAAGTTGTATATATAATATGAGACACGCGCTGGTGAAACAACATAAAGTTGGCTCGAAAGAGGTTACGACCTTGGAAGAGGTTACTACTACTTATCACAGAGATTGTTTCTGGTTTCCTTTGGCGTTCCTTCGGATCGCACCTACTGACGGGGCCGGGGTTTGGCACTTCGCAATAACCGAAGGTAAGATGCAACCAATGTCATTGCGGGTTTTTTCTTGTCCGATAAACCCAATTACAGTATATTTATCAAATGGGGAAATACAATAATGTTTCTACTATCTATTTAAGGAGACAAACTCTAATGATAGATGAATTTCAACAAACTGCAAGGAAGATTTATGAAGATGCAAGGAAGGATGGCAGACTGACACATAACCCGAGTAGAGACCTTTTGAGAAATCTTGCTCTTGAAGAACCGGGGGTGAAAGAGACCCGATATGGCAATATTATGGCTAATTCAGAACCGACCTCCAGAGCAGCTATGTTTACAAAAAACAATATCGACACTCCTTTTGGAAAAGGTGAACATGCGCTATTAGATCAGGCAACAGAGCATCTACGCCAAGAGTATCTTATCAGCATCGATGTCGTAGTTGGAGACGGGAGCGAAGGGATAACGGCAAGATTGATTACTCCAAAGAGATTTGCTCATCTGGCCTACGGCGGAATGAAGTTGTTTAAGCCGACATCTGTAGAACGTCCTACGCATCAAGTCATTATGTTTTTCGATAAAGAATACGAAGAAAACAATTCAAAAACGCTACCTCAAAAGAGTATTACCATAAGGAATGCACACTCTCGGGAAGGTTGCCTCACCAAGATCGTGAGAAATAGCAACTATACCGGTGAGTGGAAAAAGGCCATCTTTGCAGGGGAAAACTATAGAGCCAAGCAAAAGAGCGATGCGATTTTTCTTCATGTAGGGTGCAGACATGATTATCTGGAAATGTCTCACGGAGGCTGCGAAACACGGTGTTCCTTGTTTGCTGCCCTGAGTGCAAATGGCAAGACATCTTTAACGTGCAAGGTGTTGGCGCGAAAGACAGAGGAGAAATCATGGTTAATCCAGGACGATGGAGGAATCTTGAGAAGAGAGGGATCTTTTGGTGGATTTGAAGCAGGTGGACTATTCGTCAAAACAGATGGCTTAAATCCTAACAATCAAATAGAAACCTATTACGGAACTCTAAAATCGGATACATTCCTTGAAAATGTCTATGTCGATGAAAACGGAGAAATCGATTTTTACAACGTAGAGCGAACGTCAAATGGAAGAGCGATTATCGAGCGAAGAGATTTTATGCATGCCAGCAGGGATATCAATGTCAAAAGAATCGATAATCTATTTATCATAACAAGAGGGAGCATTATCCCTGCGATTGCGAAGTTAACACCGCAAGAGGCGACAGCATTTATGGTTTTAGGCCAGTCTATGGAATCTTCTGCAGGAGATCCTACCCAGGCGGGGAAAATAAAAAATGAATTCTTTTACGACCCCTTTGTCGCAGGAGACAAAACAGACCATGCGAATCTCTTTTACGATATATTAACAGACAACCCTAATATAAACTGTTATCTTCTCAATACCGGGGAGATCGGCGAAGGAGCTCACTACCACGACATTCGTTTAGAAGACACCGTAGTCATTTTAGATTCAACAATAAGGGGAGGATTAGAAGACTGGATCGAATCTGAAGCAACGGGACTGCTGGTTCCGAAATCTGTACGATTAGTCGATTCTATTCTAAAAGCCTTGTGAAAAACCCTTAGATTCAGAAAGTAGTATAGAACAAGCATTGATAAAGCAGTTCCGATGTATTATATTATGTTATTGATAATATTATACATGGAGGAAACAATGACCCCACAAAAGCAGGAACAGACAAATCCGATGTTTCACTATTTTCAGATGGAGGATTTAGTTCCCGAGGATCATATCCTTCGTCAGATTGATGAGGCAGTTGATTTTTCATTTGTACGAGACGTTGTATCAGATTGTTATTGCCCTGACAATGGCAGACCCGGTATTGATCCTGAATTAGTTGTTCGAATGATCCTTATTGGCTATCTGTATAATTTGAGTGAGAATCGGCTCTGTCAGGAAGTGGGGATGCATGCGGCATATCGGTTGTTTTGTCATCAGACATTTGATGATGCGGTTCCGGATAGGAGCACGATCAACAAGCTTCGCAATCACAAGTGGGCATCCAGTGGGTTGTTTGAACGGATAATGCGTCAGGTAGTCCAGTGTTGTATAGATGTCGGTCTTGTGAGCGGTAAACACCTTAGTGTCGACGGCACTCAGATACAAGCTGATGCTTCAGTGAAAAGTATTGAGCCGATAGAACCCCCTGTTTCTCTTGATGATTATCTCAAGGGAATCGGTTTTGAAGGTGATAAGACAAAGGGTAGGTCCGGGCATCCTCAGGATAAAGACTTTCATGGTGAAAAGTGGACGAACCAAACACACCGTTCGACTACAGACCCCGACGCGCGCTTATACAGCAAATCGAAGGGCAAAGGGGCTTTTCTCTCGTTTATGGGCCATGATCTGATCGACACAAAAAGCAGAGTAATCCTTGAGACTCAGGGCACGCAGGCGACAGGGACAGCAGAGCCCGAAAGTGCCCTTAAGATGGTAGATGACCTTGAAACATAGACCATGCCCAAAGACATTCAGACACTTAGTGCCGATACCGGTTACGGTTCTGGTAATTTTATCGCTGATGTACTTGACCGGGGAATCATACCCCATATTCCTCTGCGAGCCGATGAGAAGATTGAACCGATTCCTACATGGAAAAACAAGACAAATCCAGCACATATTCAGGCCGAACGGGATAGAAAAGTGCGAGAGGCGAAAGCCAGAAATCATGCACGGTCTATCTCATTAACAGCTGACTACAAACTCTCCCGGAGACTCCGTAAACGCAGTGAACATATCTTTGCTGAAGCCAGGCAACAACACGGTATGGGACGAGCCCGTTACAGAGGACCAGCCTCACTGAATGAACAGTTGAATCTTGTTGCAACAGTACAGAATCTCAAGAGGCTTGTATCTTTCATAAGAAGGGGGAAAGCGTCTATGTGTGCCCTGTCTGTCAAAGACAGTGCATCCTGTTCTTCAAACAGCTCCTATTCCTTGCTGACCAGAACTCTGATAAGACTATTTTGCTTATTCCACAGCAAAACGATACGATATGCTACTCTTTGACCCATAATCGGCGCTTCAGACGCTGCCTGGGACATAACTATTTCACAAGGCTTCTAATGCACCCAGAAAGATTATTTTCATCTTCGGAATTTGAGGTGCGACAGAGAGAATTGGACAGACAAAGAGCGGGAAGGCTAGAACAATATGGTGGATTGCACAAAGATATCAGAACCGTCTTTCAAAAGTAAATCATAGTAAAAGGTAATACTACAACATTGATCCCCGACCCCCGATTGATTCTATCGGGGGCAATCGGGCAAAGTGAAATATTTCTGGTTATTCCCTCGTAGGACATAAAAGGCACCTTTACAAAAGAGAAACGGTATGAGAGTCAAATTCCTATTTTTGGTAATTCCTCTCTTGACCGCGGCCTGCGCATCGGCGCCGAAGACACAGAATCCCAATCTCAGGGTTACAACCCCCGATCGGTGGACTGCCGCTGTCAACACGGAAATGCCCGGCGACACCCTCTGGTGGTCCCATTTCGGCGATCCTCAATTAGAGGAACTGGTGACCGAGGCCCTAACCTATAACTACAACCTGCAGATCGCTGCCGCCCGACTTTATGCTGCTTCTGCACAGGCTCGTATTGCCGGTGCTCCGTTGCTGCCTCAGGCCGGACTGAACTTTAACGCCTACCGGCGTCGGCAGAACTTCATCGGATTTCCTATCCCGGGTAGGAGGGGTGTTCTAACTTCGATCTCGAACAGCTTTGGCGTCTCTCTGGACACAAGCTGGGAGGTGGATCTGTGGGGTCGGCTGGGTGCGCAAAAATCGGCTGCCCTGGCGGATCTGCAGGCGTCTCAGGCAGACCTGAGAGCCGCCAAGCTTTCACTTGCTGGTCAGACCTCCAAGGTGTGGTTTGCGGCCATCGAAGCCAGGAGCCAGGTGGAGCTTGCCCGGGCGACGGTTGAGAACTTCCGTACCTCCAGCCAGCAGGTGCGAGTCCGCTACGAACGCGGACTGCGCCCCTCGCTGGATCTGCGCCTTTCGCTTTCTAATGTGGCCACAGCCGAAGCCACCCTACAGCAGAGGCAAGAACGACTGGATAACGTGCGGCGCCAACTCGAACTGTTGTTAGGGCGCTATCCCGCCGCGGCCATCGCAGTGGGAGAAGAACTCCCACAGGTTCCTGATAGTGTCCCTGCTGGTCTACCGGCAGACCTGGTGGCGCGCCGTCCGGACTTGATTGCGGCCGAGCGTCAACTCGCCGCTGCCGATGCCCGCCTGGCCCAGGCCCGTGCTGCACTCTATCCCAGAGTTAGTCTAACATCCTCTGGGGGCACTGCCAGTAACGAACTGAGCGATCTTTTGAACGGAGACTTTGCGGTCTGGAATCTGGTCAGCAACTTGGTACAGCCTCTCTTTCAGGGAGGTCGCCTGCGGGCCGGCGTCGATCTTGCCAATGCTCAATCCGAAGGGGCACTGGCACTATACGCGGAGAGCGCCCTCAGGGCATACGCCGAGGTGGAGGCTGCTTTGGCGGACGAAGGATTCCTGGTCAAGCAGCAAGATGCTTTGGAAACTGCTGCCGAGCAGGCCTTAGCCGCACGCAGGCTTGCTGAGGATCGGTACGCCAGTGGCCTGACCGATCTCATCACTATGCTCGAGTCACAAAGGCGTGCCTTTGAGGCCGAAAGCCAACTGCTCGCCGTCCGCCGAGGACGGCTGGATGCCCGTATTGACCTTTATTTAGCTCTCGGCGGAGGTTTCGTAACTGATTCTGCAGAACTACTTGATACGGGGGCTAATACACCATGAACAGAAAATTAAAGATTATCCTTCCACTCGTTGTCCTCGCTCTGGGAATTGTGGGCTTAATAGTGTTAGTTAAAGCTCGGACGGCTGTCGAATCCCGACCAGCAGCAGTCCCCGCACCGCTGGTTCGGCTTCTCACCGTGCAACGCCAGAACCTTCAACTGAGGGTTCGCTCGCAAGGGAGCGTTACTCCTCGCACCGAAAGCACCCTGATCTCTCAGGTATCTGGACGCGTGATCGCTGTATCTCCGGCATTTGCTGCGGGTGGCTTCTTTGAGTCCGGTGACCTCTTAGTCACCATCGACCCAAGTGACTACGAACTGGCGTTAGTGCGCGCGCAGGCACAGGTAGCGCAGGGGAGGCTACGCCTGGCGTGGGAGAAAGAAGAGGCAGACGTAGCCCGCCATGAATGGGAGCTCCTGGGACAGGGAAAGGCTCACCCGTTGGTCTTACGACGCCCTCAATTAGCACAGGCCCGAGCTGACCTGGCCGCTGCCCAAGCTGTCTTGCAGCAGACCCAACTCGATCTGGAGCGCACCGAGATCCGCGCGCCGTACGCCGGCCGAGTCCGCACAAAGAGCGTTGACGTCGGCCAATTTGTAAACCGAGGTGCACCTTCAGCGAAAATCTACGCAGTCGATTACGCCGAGGTCCGACTGCCTATTCCCGATGATCAGCTCGCCTTTTTGGACCTGCCGCTCGACTTTCGAGGAGATACAGCACACCGCCGCGGTCCGGAAGTCATCCTGAGTTCGACCTTTGCCGGCCGTCAGCACAGTTGGACAGGCCACATCGTGCGCCTCGAGGGAGAGATTGACCCGAAAAGCCACATGGTCCACGCCGTCGCGCGGGTCGAAAACCCCTACGGCCGCGGCGACGAACCCCAAAGGCCTCCGTTAGCTGTGGGCCTCTTTGTGGAGGCTGAAATCATTGGCCGACTGGTTGAAGATGTAACCGTGGTGCCGCGTGGAGCGATGCGGAGTCACAACCAGATCCTGGTCGTCGATGATGAAAACCGGCTCCACTTCCGCACTGTCGAGGTCCTACGCGCCGATAAGAAGGAAGTGGTAATCCGCTCGGGACTGACCTGCCAAGAGCGTGTCTGCCTATCTCCGCTGGACGCTGTGACGGACGGAATGCGGGTGCGCACTATGTCCGATGAATCCCCTATTGAATCTATAGGGGATGAACCTATGGGAGATGAGGATGCCTCTGCTGTGATCCGAGGGGTTGCAAGATGAATCGCGCCATCGCCTGGTTTGCCGAAAACAGTGTCTCTGCAAACCTCCTTATGTTTCTGATCTTGGGGGGCGGTCTTTGGACCGCTATGAGCCTTAAGCAGGAGATCTTCCCCGAGTTCTCGTCCGATCTTATTACGGTCTCCGTAGTCTATCTCGGCGCCGCTCCTGAAGAGGTAGAAGAAGGTGTCTGCATACGCATTGAGGAGGAGATACAGAGCCTTGAGGGCATTAAGCGCATCACCTCCACCGCCGTGGAGGGTGTCGGTGTTGTAACGGTGGAACTTTTGCCTGGAGTTGATACTCGCAAGCTCCTTGACGACATCAAGAACCGAGTTGACGCTATCGATACCTTCCCTGAAGAGACCGAGAAACCGGTTATCCAGGAGGTAATAGTTCGCCGCCAAGTCATAAACGTTGCCATCTTGGGCAATGCCGATGAGGTAACGCTCAAATACCTCGGCGAACGAGTTCGGGACGAGATCGCCGCCCTGCCCGGGATAACCCAGGTGGAACTCTCAAACGCCCGGCCGTATGAGATCTCCATCGAGGTCTCCGAAGATGCTCTGCAGCGCTACGGCCTCACCTTCGATGAGGTCGTCCGTGCGGTGCGCCGCTCGTCTTTGGACCTTCCGGGAGGGTCTGTGAAGACTTCAGGAGGCGAGATACTGCTGCGCACCAAGGGTCAGGCCTACCGAGGACCCGAATTTGATGAGCTTGTCCTCCGCTCCTTCCCGGACGGCACACGACTCAGATTGGGCGACGTCGCACAGGTCGTGGACGGCTTTGCTGACACCGATCAGTCTGCGCGTTTCGACAGCAAGCCTTCTGTTATGGTGCAGGTCTTCCGGGTCGGGGAAGAGAATGCATTAGAGATCGCCGAAGCGATCAAGGACTATGTCAGCCAGGCTCAGCCCCGCATGCCTGAAGGGATTACTCTGACTATCTGGCAGGACTTTTCAAGGATCCTTAGGGGCAGGCTCGACCTGCTGATCCGCAACGGCCGGGCGGGTCTGGTTTTGGTCTTCCTCTCTTTAGCTCTCTTTTTGCGGCTGCGCCTCGCCTTCTGGGTCGCACTGGGGATTCCGATCTCCTTCCTGGGAGCCATCTGGCTGATGCCGACCTTCGACGTCTCGATCAATCTCATCTCGCTTTTTGCCTTCATCGCTGTGCTCGGAATCGTCGTCGACGACGCCATCGTCATCGGTGAGAACATCTACACGCATCAGCAGAGAGGCAAAAAGGGCCTGCGCGCCGCTGTCGACGGTGCCCAGGAGTTAGCAATGCCGGTGATCTTCGCGGTTATGACCACAGTAGCGGCCTTTGCTCCCCTATTGAGCGTGCCGGGGAACATGGGCAAGATTATGAAGTTCATTCCGCTCATCGTGATCCCCACCCTTTTATTTTCCCTTGTGGAGTCGCTGTTCATCTTGCCCGCACATCTGTCTCACTCCCGGTCGAAGGGACATCCGGATCCGTCTCGGGGCATACGCGGCATCTGGGGGAGATTCCAGGAGGGCTTCGCGGGAAAGTTGCGGCGCTTCATCGACACGGTCTACCGGCCTATTTTAGAGCTGGGCCTGCGCTGGCGTTATCTTACACTTGCTATCGGCGTGTCCATCTTACTTATCACTTTCGGTCTGGTCGGCGGCGGCTGGATCAAGTTCCTCTTTTTCCCGAATGTGGATGCGGCTAACGTAGTTGCTCTCTTGACTATGCCGCAGGGGACGCCTGTCGAGGTCACAGCCGATGCCGTGCGCCGCCTTGAAGAGAGTGCCCAGAAGCTGCGCAAAGAACTCGAAGCCGAAGGCGGCGGAATACACCACGGAGTCTTCCGCCACGTCCTGGCTTCTATCGGTGAACACCCCTTTAGCGCAAGTCAGAGCCCTCCGGGCCAAAGCACCAGCTCCTTTTCAGGCGCCCATCTCGGAGAAGTCAACATCGAACTGGCCCCTTCTGAGGAGCGGAGCATCACCAGTCCCGAGATCGCCAGCCGCTGGCGCAACCTTACCGGCCCTATCCCCGACGCTCAGGAGCTGACCTTCACCTCGTCTCTCTTCTCCACCGGCGAGGCCATCAACATCCAGCTTGCTGTCCCCGATAGATTCAATCGGGGATTAGACTACGATCAGTTGAAGGTAGTGGCGGACGAACTTAAGAGAAGGTTGAACAACTATTCCGGCGTCATCGACATTAGAGACTCCTTCCGACCCGGCAAACAGGAGGTCGAACTCTCCATCACGCCTGCCGCTGAGGCTTTAGGTCTTTCCCTTTCTGATCTTGCGCGCCAGGTGCGACAAGCCTTCTACGGAGAAGAGGCACAACGCATCCAGCGCGGCCGCGACGACATCCGGGTAATGGTCCGTTACCCGGCCGATGGTCGGCGCTCCCTCGGCGACCTGGAAAACATGCGTATCCGAACTCCCTCCGGCGGGGAGGTTCCCTTTTCCGTTGCGGCAACCGCCAAACTCGGGCGCGGCTATGCTGCCATTCAACGCACTGACCGCCGGCGCACCGTCAACGTCACAGCCGATGTAGATCACAGCAAGGCCAATGCAAATGAGATATTAGCCGATCTTACCGGTTCGGCCCTGCCTAAGCTGCTCGCAGACCATCCTGGGATCAGCTACTCCCTCGAAGGCGAACAGCGGGAGCAGAGCGAAACTTTAGATGGCTTAAAACACGGCTTTGGGATCGCCCTGCTGATGATCTATGCCCTTTTGGCTGTTCCCTTCCGCTCCTACATACAGCCTTTAATCGTTATGGCCGCTATCCCCTTCGGCATGGTCGGAGCGATATGGGGACACATCATAATGGGAATGGACCTGACCATCCTGTCGATGTTCGGGATCGTTGCGCTTACAGGTGTGGTGGTGAGCGACAGTTTGATCATGGTCGATTTTGTCAACCGCACACGGGCGGATGGAACCCCCATAGAGAAGGCACTTCGGCAGGCAGGTGTGGCTCGCTTCCGTCCCATCTTGCTAACATCCTTAACCACCTTTGCCGGACTCACGCCGCTGTTGTTAGAGAGGAGCCTGCAGGCGCAGTTCCTTATCCCCATGGCCATCTCCCTCGGGTTCGGAGTCCTGTTCGCGACCTTTATTACCCTGTTGCTCGTCCCCGTAGGCTACTTCATCCTTGAGGATCTCAAGCACCTGGGCGCAAGGCTACTCGGGAGGCAGGATGAAGTTGAGGAAGAGATAGAACAGGTGGCGTAGAAATTGTCCGGATTGATCCCGGATTGAACCCCCAATAGATTCAATTGGGGGTCGGGGATTGAAATAGAAACAGCGACCGTGACGGACTCTTTACGCCCATTCGGTCGCTGTTGAGTTTAATGTCCTCCGGAAGACCTATCTTCCGTGCAGATTATAGATTGATTCCTGCTTTTGATGATTTTGCTATAAGATAGTTGATGAATCCTGAACAGGTGACTAACATAAACTTTGCATCTTCAAAATCCAGCTTAGTCTCGTCCAACAGATTATGACGTATTCCGTCCGCCTCACTCGTATATCCATACAGATTATCAAATGCTTTCTTCAAAGCAGGATGCAGTTCTATTTTGTTTTCTATTTCTTTTAGGGCTTTCCCTAGTGTCGCCTTAGGGTCATTCGCTATTAATTTGCAAATTGCCTCAACAGCACTTATAGACTCCTTCATAGAATTCCTGTAATCAGGAGATTGTCTATCTGCAAGCAGTTTCAATGCTGTTTCCAAGTGGATACTAACGGGCTTTAGCGGTATCTGCAACGCCTGATCTATTTCAGAGATTTCTTCTTCTGATGTTAATGGGGTAATGTTCCCTCCAACAAAACGATATGCGGATAGTTCCTGCTTCAACACAGAATTACAAGCATTCATAAACTTGGAGTTTAAAGAGACGGAAGGATGTGTATTAGCAACAAATTCTATAAAATCATAAACCTTGCACCATTCGCAACTAAAGAAATATTCTCTTATTCTTTTGTAAGTTTAGACCAATAATCTTCTAGGGTATCTAAAGGCCACTTAAGACAGCTATGCCATAATTGCCTTACCAAATGATTCATATTCCTGTTACAATCAAGGGACAGAAAGGGACCTGTAATATGACCACGGACGCCCTCTTTTACCAGACCCCAATAAAAACCTGTTAAAGCATTCCACAGACAATTTCTCAGCTCGTTATCTATAGAATCAACTTGTATATTCTTAACCTTAAAAGCCTTGTGAAATAGTTATGTCCCAGGCAGCGTCTGAAGCGCCGATTATGGGTCAAAGAGTAGCATATCGTATCGTTTTGCTGTGGAATAAGCAAAATAGTCTTATCAGAGTTCTGGTCAGCAAGGAATAGGAGCTGTTTGAAGAACAGGATGCACTGTCTTTGACAGACAGGGCACACATAGACGCTTTCCCCCTTCTTATGAAAGATACAAGCCTCTTGAGATTCTGTACTGTTGCAACAAGATTCAACTGTTCATTCAGTGAGGCTGGTCCTCTATAACGGGCTCGTCCCATACCGTGTTGTTGCCTGGCTTCAGCAAAGATATGTTCACTGCGTTTACGGAGTCTCCGGGAGAGTTTGTAGTCAGCTGTTAATGAGATAGACCGTGCATGATTTCTGGCTTTCGCCTCTCGCACTTTTCTATCCCGTTCGGCCTGAATATGTGCTGGATTTGTCTTGTTTTTCCATGTAGGAATCGGTTCAATCTTCTCATCGGCTCGCAGAGGAATATGGGGTATGATTCCCCGGTCAAGTACATCAGCGATAAAATTACCAGAACCGTAACCGGTATCGGCACTAAGTGTCTGAATGTCTTTGGGCATGATGTATGTTTCAAGGTCATCTACCATCTTAAGGGCACTTTCGGGCTCTGCTGTCCCTGTCGCCTGCGTGCCCTGAGTCTCAAGGATTACTCTGCTTTTTGTGTCGATCAGATCATGGCCCATAAACGAGAGAAAAGCCCCTTTGCCCTTCGATTTGCTGTATAAGCGCGCGTCGGGGTCTGTAGTCGAACGGTGTGTTTGGTGTCGTCCACTTTTCACCATGAAAGTCTTTATCCTGAGGATGCCCGGACCTACCCTTTGTCTTATCACCTTCAAAACCGATTCCCTTGAGATAATCATCAAGAGAAACAGGGGGTTCTATCGGCTCAATACTTTTCACTGAAGCATCAGCTTGTATCTGAGTGCCGTCGACACTAAGGTGTTTACCGCTCACAACACCGACATCTATGCAACACTGGACTACCTGACGCATTATCCGTTCAAACAACCCACTGGATGCCCACTTGTGATTGCGAAGCTTGTTGATCGTGCTCCTATCCGGAACCGCATCATCAAATGTCTGATGACAAAACAACCGATATGCCGCATGCATCCCCACTTCCTGACAGAGCCGATTCTCACTCAAATTATACAGATAGCCAATAAGGATCATTCGAACAACTAATTCAGGATCAATACCGGGTCTGCCATTGTCAGGGCAATAACAATCTGATACAACGTCTCGTACAAATGAAAAATCAACTGCCTCATCAATCTGACGAAGGATATGATCCTCGGGAACTAAATCCTCCATCTGAAAATAGTGAAACATCGGATTTGTCTGTTCCTGCTTTTGTGGGGTCATTGTTTCCTCCATGTATAATATTATCAATAACATAATATAATACATCGGAACTGCTTTATCAATGCTTGTTCTATACTACTTTCTGAATCTAAGGGTTTTTCACAAGGCTTTTAATACCTTCTCTTTGAGAAAATAACATCATTTTCCTTCCCTTTTATAGTTCCCCAAGGCACTCGATTTCATCCAAATAAATTGTGTCCTCTAAATTCAAAGTTCTCCGACCCCTCAATATCTATCTTTTCTGGACAATTTACTGGTAAGCTCATGTCCCAAAGATGTAGCCACCCATCTTGTGGCGTAGAGGTCCCGTCCCGGATGCGAGTACCTGCACCGAGTCCACCCGATAGTCTTTCCGCTTTGCAGGTGGATCAGTGAAACATCTATCACATTCTCCCGAGGCGACATCATCCCTCCCTGAACCCTCCAAGAACAGAGCAGAACGGCATCAAGACCCATCAGATTCGACAACGCCTTTAGATTGTTCCATCCCCAAAGATCGACTATGACGTGCAGCTTCAAATTATTGGGACCAAAAGTGCCCACAAGCGGAGCAAATACATCTCTCGTACGCTCTATCTGCGCTCGTCCTGCCAACTCGAATCCGTAATCCAGATAATTTGCAAGATAGACCGGTATACGGTCGGCTAAGGTCAGGTGGTCAGCGTTCCTGGGATCGCTCGGAAGGATGCCGATGTAAGAGGGCAGTTGGTAGGTGCTGTCCATCCACGTCTCGATAAATATGCCGCTATTGTGAAGCCGTGCCAGTTCCTCTTCATACGAGAGCTTCTGCTTCGACGAGCCGCACGAGGAGGAGAGCGCACATATAAATAACCCCAGAACGGATAGTATTATAAATCTTATTTTCATCTGGATGCTCTTGAGGGCAGACACATGGGTCTGCCCCGACTGCCTTAGCCTTTCCCTGTCTACTGTCTACTATTCTGGTGTGCCGCGCATCACGCATCCTAAGGCATAATTATCATCAAAATTTTCCTCACCTACCCTCGACACATCCTCTATGGACACGTCATCTATCAACTTAGGATACTCATCCACAAAGCCGTATCCCAGTCCGAAATGTTCGTAGTGCGCCAAAAGAGAGGCCTGACTGCTGTTCCCCTCTTGACCCATGATAAATGTCCCTTTAAGATAGGTCTTAGAAAGCCTTAGTTCCTCATCAGTAACAGGCAGAGAGGCGATCTTTTTTATCTCCTGTAGAATCCCATCTTTCGCCTCCTCAAACTGATCCACACTCGTCCCTATATACGACACAAACAGGCTCGGACCCGGCCTTGCCGCATACATGGACCCCACCTGATACGCCAGACCCCTTTTGTCCCTCAACTCCACAAAGAGCCTGGAATTCATAGAACCGCCTATCACTCCGTTTAATACCTCCATAGCGGCGTAGTTGTCGTCCGTTATCCTCGGAGCGTTATATCCTATGCCGATCCACGCCGCCTGACTCTCCCTCTCCTTAAATAGGGCCGCGGGTTCCACTCGACGAGGCACTTCTGTGTCCATCCCTTCAGGTTTTTCGGGTGAAGTTTTCACGTCGAACCTCTTTTGTACTTCTCCGACTAATTCTTCGGCATCCAAATTTCCTACCGCAGAAAATATCATATTCCCCGGCACATAGTGCTTGCGGAAGAATGGTTCGATGTCCGCCCTTTCAAATCTCTTAACTGTCTCAGGATAACCCAAAAGTGGCTTGTGATAGGGGTGTACCCCGTAGTGGACTTCCGCTAAAAGCTCCATAGCCTTTGACATTAGCTGATCCTCTTTTGCCGCTATCTCTAAAAGCGTCTGTTCCTTTTCTTTGTCCACTTCATCTGAGGGGAACGTGGGATTCAGGAGGACATCGAACAGGAGATCCAGACCCACATCCAGTCCCTGAGTCGTGCACAAAAGATACACGCTCCCGGAATCCCTTGAAGCGGAGGAGGATAATTTGATCCCTGCCGAATCTATCTGGTTCATCAATTCCTCGGCGCTCCTGTTTTCCGTCCCCTTCAAAAGCACACTCTGAGTCAGATTCGAAAGACCCGCCTCTTCGTCACTTTCGTAGGAACTACCCATTCCCACTAACACTGACAGCGCGATTATATCGTTAGCCTTTGACTCCTTCGTCAGCACCTTCAAACCGCTATCCAAAGTTACAAGCTCAGCTCCCATTTTCCTGCCCCTTCGGCTTCAGGTAACACAACGTATAAGCGTTGGGATCACAATACTCGTTTACTGCTTGCTCTACATCTTGGGCAGTAACCTTCTCGATTCTCTCTACGTGTTCCAGGGCCTCTTCCACACTTGAAATCGTCTCGTACTGCCCCAGAGTGCCCGCTATGTTAGAATCCGTCTCGTTGGAATACGCGAAATCGTTTTTGATCATGGTCTTGGCCTTGTTCAGCTCGTCTTCATCCACCAACTCATCCCTCATCCTTTCCACCTCTTCTATCACAACTTCCTCCACCTTCTTCAGGTTCTCGTCCCTGAACTCCGCCTCTATAGCTAATGTTCCTGCCATACTTAACGGCCATAACCATCCGGTTGCCACGGAAGCCAACTGATCTTTCTCCACTAACCTCTGATGGAGCCTCGAACTTTTCCCCTCTCCCAATATGGTGGATGCTACGTCCAAAGTGTACATATCGTCCAATTTCTTCCTTCCTAAGTTGGGGAATCCTATCAGTAGATAGCCCTGATTTACGTCCTTTTCCACCACCTGACGCCTGATTTCTTCTTGAGGTTCAAATTCGAAGCTCGCAAGTGCCGCCTCTACCTCTGGATTCGCCTTCCAGTTGGATGTCAATTTCTCAATCTCTCCTACAATCTCAGCCTCATCTATGTCCCCTACTATGGCGAGTACCATGTTATTCGGGCAGTAGAAGGTCTCCAGATCCGCCAGGAAATCCTCTCTGCCAATGTTGTCCAACGATTCATCGGTCCCCAAGATCGGCATCTGGTAAGGACTCCCCCTGAATATCTCCTCTGTGAACATATCCGAGATCTTACCTCCCGGGCTATCCTCTTTGCGCTTGATCTCCTCCTTGATTACGTTCCTTTCTCTGTCTACTTCCTCCGGGTCGAAGACCGAATTTACCGTGGCATCGTACAAAACGTCAAAGGCTGTGGCAAAATTCTGGCTCGGCACCACCACATAATACGCTGTATATTCCGACCCTGTAAAGGCGTTGTTATATCCTCCTAATTCCTTTATCGCCCTGTCCATCTCTCCCACACCCCTTTCTACTGTCCCCTTGAAGAACATATGCTCAAAAAAGTGAGAGATGCCGTTGAGTCGGGGACTCTCATTGACCGACCCCGTCCGAGTCCAGAAATAGACAGCCACAATTGGAGTCGTATGAACTTCCTTGACGATCACGGTCAAGCCGTTGTCAAGGACCCTCCTTGTAAAGGGCTCTAAAGGCGACTTATAGACTTTTTCGGACATTATATCCTCTCTTTCTAAAAGTTTATCGGATACTATCGAGCTTTCCCTTTTCCCCATGCATATTAACATATTCCCCCTCATATAGCAAGCCCTTTTTAGACCTTCACAAATGTCTTGACCGAAGTTTCACTTTGATGTATTATTCCTTAGAAACTTGTCAGGGCGAACCCAAACTTTTGCACTTTTGAAAAAAACTATGGCTACATTGGAAGATAAACTGGCTGCCACCGAATACACCGAACTTAGATCCACCGGGAAGCTGTACGATACCGACTTCGGGACGTTTGTGGCTGATGACCGCTATCTGGGCATTCACGACGCCTGCCTGCTCACAGACGCTATGATGCCGAACAACGGTTCGTTGGAAGAGTTCGACGAGGCTCTCGAAGACCTCTATAGGTCCCATCCTCGTTCGTTCAGGAAAGTCACAATGCATCGCAAAGACGCCTCCGAATCCCTAGGAGCGCACCTGTCGGCGCGGGGTTTCAATGTCAGCGAGATGCTATGTATGATCTTACGAGAAAAGCCCCAACTATCTGCCTCAAGCAGCATCCAGATTAGACAGCTGTCAAACGATGGTGATTGGGACGACTATCGAGCTATCGCAACTGCGTGTGACACGTGGGGTCATCCACCTTTAACTGATCGCCGGATTGAATGCTACCTAAAACTGAATGCCTCAATATTCATCGCGTATCTGGACAACAGGCCTGTCGGCTCGACCGGATTCTTTGTGGTGGATGAGGTCGCTCGGCATTGCCAGGTCGAAACGATCCCCAAGCGAGAAGGAAAGGGGTCGCAACGAGTCTAATACTTACTGTGCAAAGTCATGTTGCAAGCCAGAATATAGAACATCTGTCGATCTTTGTCTCCCCTGAACTCGATGCCCATCGGCTCTATTTAAGGCTCGGCTATCGAGAGGTGTGTGAGATGTATGAGTACTTTAAAGACGACGTAAGGGCTCATTCGACAAGCGAATAAATGTTAGACAATAGCTCGAAAAAGATAGACCTTATCCCCATAGCTGTTCTATTGCTCCTCACGATAGCCTTCTTCCCCAGAGCCGCCTTCCTCAAAGGAGCCTTCTTCGTACAGGACATAATGTTCCAGAATTACCCCTTCAGGCACTATTTTTCCCAGGCACTCAAAGAGTGGAGTCTCCCCCTCTGGTGTCCTAACATAGGCTGTGGCTTTCCCCTCTTTGCCGAGGGGCAGTCGGGAGTTCTCTACCCAATTAACTTGATCCTATCACTTCTCCTTCCGACCTGGGCCGCCATAAACTACAATATCATCATCCACATCTTCTTAACAGGTCTCTTCACTTACCTGTACCTGAAGACGCTTGACCTGGATCCATTCAGTGCACTTACGGGAGCTATAACGTTCGCCTTCTGCGGGTTTCTCACCGTCCACCTTATGTCGTTAAACTTCATAGACGTATTGGCGTGGCTTCCCCTAAGCCTTATGCTAATAGAACTTGCCTTCAAGAAGAACAAACTCATATATATCGTACTTTCGGGACTTATCCTTGGAATACAACTCCTTGCCGGCCATCCTCAGGCAGTCCTTTACTGCATCCTTGTCACCGGACTCTATCTCATCTTTAAAAGCTTTACGAGCTTTTACAGCCCAAACTCGAAAGTCCTTTTCCTATCTACTGTTTTATTGTGCTCTTTTATAACCCTTTCAATTGGAATAATAATATCGTCCGTCCAAATCCTTCCCACCTACGAACTAATTCAGCACTCCGCAAGGAGTGGGGGAGGAGACTACGGATGGGTTACCTCTCAATCCCTCCCGCCGCGCAATCTCATAACCTTCATCCTCCCCAACTTCTTCGGTAACACCTCCAACTACACTTACTGGGCGCAGCATCTGGATGTAGATTCTCTCTTTTTCTTACAGCTTTGCGGATATATAGGCATAATCCCCCTGATGCTTTCAGCATCGGCTTTTGTCCTCCGCAACGACAAAAAGACGCTCTTTTTTGCTGCACTACTCCTGCTATCTTTGCTCCTTTTGCTCGGCAAATATACGGTCCTTTACAGAGTTTTATACTATGTCCCCGGGTTTTCTCTCTTCAGATCGCCCGCAAGGTTCCTTGTGATCTTTTCCTTTTCCATCTCTGTACTTTCAGCTCTCGGGCTGCAGAGCTTCATAGATTCGATCCGAATGGAACGGACAGATGAACGCAGGATTGTCAGAACGAGCCTAATTCTGATCGTCGGCATTTGGATTATGGTTATAGCAGCCTGCCTTTTCTACGCCAATTCCGACTTCATATTCCTATCGTCAGAACAGATCGAACGCCTGTTCTCCTCTCACGCGTATAGTCTTATAAAACTCCATTCCACTCTCGTTAAGGATCTGATAAGATTCGCCCTCGTCACGGCTTCCGGAATCGTCCTTTTGTGCTTTCCCAAAATCTTCAAGGCAAAAGGGGAGTTGCTATTAAAAGTTCTTATTCCAGTTATGATAGTATCGGATCTCTTCAGCTTCGGGTTTGGATTCAACGCTACCATCAACCCCAAGGTCTATTTACATGGACCCAAGACAGCCGAATTTCTCGAGCAAGATAGGACATTTTATCGCATATTCAGCAACATATCCGAAAGCAACTCCCCTTTCCAGTGGCATCAGGGCTGGGCTAACGAGAAAAGTTCATACACCGACTACTACGAAACCCTGAGGATGTACAGCGGAACGCTCTACGGCCTACATAACTTCTCCCCCGGCTGGAGCCCGCTCCACCTCGAGCGCCACTGGGACTTAGCAGGCAGACAAACCCTAAATAAACGCATTATAGACCTTTCCAACGTCAAATATGTCATCACGTACGATGCAATGAGGAGGAAAGACCTGGAACTGGTTTTCGAGGGAAAGGTCAAGATATACGAAAATAAAAGAGCCCTTGAAAGGGCATTTATCGCCTACGACTTTGAGGTCATTCCCGAAAGAGGGGACAGACTAAAAAAGCTCAAAGATCCCTCGTTCAGACCCGATCGAACTGTCATCCTCGAAGAAGGTGTCCCCGATCATCCGATCAACAGACAGAAGGCAGAAACGGAAAGCACCTTTGCCGAGATCATAGAATATACTCCCGAAAGGGTCGTCGTAGAAGCTAATCTCACTGAACCCGGCTTCCTGGTCCTTGCCGATGCCAACTATCCCGGCTGGAACGTCCGCGTGGACGGAAGTAAAGACAAGATATATACGGCCAATCACCTATTCAGAGCGGTCTATTTAAGTCCGGGGCGCCACAACGTAGAATTCTTCTACCGATCGGAAGCCTTTAGAGCGGGAGCTATTACCTCCACAGCCGCTCTCTTTATCGTTGTAGCGCTCATAATTTTGTCACTCAAAAGGGACGTAAAGCTAACAAAAGTTTCACATTCCTCACTGATGGATCAATCGCGAAAAATCGATATAAGACACAAAGCAGCGATATTAGTAGTCGTCGCCGTGATCGTAATAGTATCAGCGATATTAGAGTTCGACCTCTGGAGGGAGGCGCTCTCAAAGATCAGAATACTGGACGTCTGGGGGAAATAGAAGAGACCAAAAGATGTAGGGGCGAGGGCACTTCGTGATCTACTCTCTCCACCTCATGCTCCGTAACAGAGCGCTCACGGCGCCTCGCCACAAGGGTAGGGTTACCCCGCCCCTACACTTCGGCAGAAACTATTTGAGAAACATATATCCCAAGATGAACAGCACAGCAAAGACATGAACAATCCCATGAACAATCCCATGAACAATCCAATGTCCTCCTTGCGCCTGTGGGAGACTATCTTCAGTAGAGAAAAAGATATAAACCCCGCCGAAATTCCCTCAGTGCAGGAGCGATAAGAGGGTACAGAAATAGCCCCTCTGGTACCTTGTAACCTTCTCCCGCCATCTTTACTAAAGGGTAGAAGAAAAGAGACGCTATCATAAAGGCTGCCGTCACGATATTTGCCAGTCCTGTCCTCCCTCCCTCAGCCACGCCCGACGCGCTCTCTATATAGCTTGTCACAGCATAGCTTGTCACAGTAGAAGTCCCCATAAGCGAACGTACAACCGTCCCCGTAGCGTCCGAAAAGAGAGCCTTTCTTGCACGAGGCAACTTTCCATTTACCATAAATCCTGCGCTCTCTCCTATTCCGACCAGCGTTCCGACAGTATCAAATAGATCTAAAAGGAAAAATACGAATACCACTGTCAAGAACTCAGGCTCTCTGAACAGTTTCAACACCTCTAACTTGAAGAGCGTCGGAGCAGGCGAAGGGGGAAGACGTAAGATGCCGTGATAGCTCACAAGACCGAAGAGAAGCCCTACTATCGTGCTCCCTAAGATCCCTAAAAGTATAGCCCCTTTTACTCTCACCGCCATAAGCGGAGCTATAATTATCAAGCCGAAGATCGAAAGTAGAATCGGCGGGCTCTTCACATATCCCAAAGTCACCAGCGTTCCCGGAGATCGACCACAAGCCCGCTCCATTTCAATCCCACTAAAGCGATTGGGAGCCCTATTCCCACGACTATTCCGCCTTTTAACGCATCAGGGATAGCCTCCATCACCTTCTCCCTGAATCCCCAAAACGACAGTATCAAGAAGATAAATCCCGCCAGAAACACAGCCCCCAATCCCACCTGCCAGGAATAGCCCAGCCCCCCGCTGTTGTAGCTCCGCACACTGTAAAAGCAAAGTAGAAGTTCTGTCCCATCCCGAGGGCCAGTGCGATCCGATAATTTGCGTGAAGCCCCATGAGGAGCGTAGCCAGTGCCCCTGATACACACGTAGCTATCATCACAGCCCCAAAGTCCATACCGGTTGGCTCTTCTGGCTAGACTGTCCAGATTTAGATATATAAAATGAATTTATGACAGAAGCTATTTTCTAAGATTCTGCAGCATACAGAATTTCTTAACCTATTTTACTCTTGCACTTGGAGGAAAACTTTGCTATAATATAATCTGAAATTGTTCTAGTTGGTTCCTTTCAGCGCGCGAGTCTCCAAGAGGCACATATGAAAGAAGGGTGCGGTATCTTCGCCATATATGGGCATAAACGGGCGGCTGAGCTAACGTATTTGGGTCTCTACGCCCTTCAGCATCGGGGTGATGAAGGATCAGGGATAGTCTCGGGAGACGGTGAAAGGATGTATGTGCACAAGGGCCTAGGATTAGTATCGGATGTGTTCAAAGATCACTCCATATTCGATAGATTGAAGGGGACCTTGGCAATAGGCCACAACCGGTACTCCACCACCGGATCTTCTGTGGCGATCAACACTCAACCGCTGCTGGTAAAGTGCAAAGATGTCCAATTAGCCATTGCCCACAACGGAAATCTTACTAACACAGTAAGCGTCAGAAGAGAGCTTGAGGACGCAGGGGCCCTGTTCCAGACCACGATGGACAGCGAAATCATCGTCCATCTTGTAGCCAAATCAAAAAAGCAAACCATAGTTGAAGGGATCATAGACGCCCTGTCTTGTGTCAGAGGCGCCTATTGTCTCCTTTTCGCGACAAGAGATAAGATCATAGCCGTCCGAGACCCGTATGGTTTCCGACCGCTCTGCCTCGGGAGACTTGACGACGCCTGGGTCGTAGCCTCCGAATCGTGTGCCCTTGACATGGTAGGAGCCAAATACATAAGAGACGTCGAACCTGGTGAACTCATTGTAATAGATCAGAACGGAGTCGATTCGGTACAGGCCCTAAACAGCGAAAGACTCGCCTTGTGTATCTTCGAGTACATCTACTTTTCCCGCCCCGACAGCAGAATCTTCGGCGATTATGTGGACAAGGCCAGAAGGAGGCTCGGCAGACAATTAGCGCAAGAACATCCCGCAGAAGCTGACATTGTCATCTCTGTTCCCGATTCCAGTAACACAGCCGCATTGGGGTACTCAGAACAGTCAGGCATCAGATTCGAAATCGGCCTTATCAGAAACCACTACGTGGGAAGGACCTTCATCAACCCAAGTCAAAGCATAAGGGAATTCAATACCAGAATCAAATATAACCCCGTAGGCGGCGTCCTTAAAAATAAAAGGATTGTAGTAGTGGAGGACTCCATAGTCAGGGGCACCACAATGAAACACTTGGCCAAAATGATGCGAAGGGCTGGAGCTAAGGAGATCCACGTAAGAGTAAGTTGTCCGCCTATCAAATCTCCCTGCTTCTACGGTATAGACTTCCAGACCCACAAGGAACTGACAGCCTCCTCAATGTCCGTCGAAGGGATAAGAGAACTTTTAGGAGTTGAGAGCCTGAAATATCTATCTGTAGAGGGTATGCTAAAGTCCGTACCCAATCCTCCCCAACACTACTGCACAGCTTGCTTCACAAGAGATTACCCGGTCCAGATAGACGATAACATAGGCAAGCTTGAGCTTGAAAGATAGAAGAGGACCCGATTCGTAGGGGAGACCACTTCGTGCCTTGCTGCCTCCACTCCCTGACAGTTTACGCAGCGCTAGGGAGCCCAGCACTTACTTTCAGGAAAATAATAGAGGAGAGCCGAATTGCCTATAGAGTGGATCGAAGACAGATGCGATCTTTGCGGCGCGTGCGTAGGCGTGTGCCACATAGACACGGCAATAGATTTAGAGCCAAATGCAATAGTGATAACCGAAACTTGCACAAGCTGTCTTAAATGCGTTAAGATATGCCCGGTGCAAGCATTGGAGGGGTTCAGTTGAAAGAACAGGACCCCAGAAAAGTATCGAGGAACTTTTTTGGGAAAAGAGAGCAGTACGATGTCGTAGTCGTGGGAGGCGGACCAGGGGGATTAGTTGCTGCCAGATTCGTAGCCGCTGAGGGTGCCAGTGTCCTTGTTTTGGAGAAAGACAGAGAAATAGGCGTTCCCGTCCGATGCGCTGAAGGCCTGGGCGGAGCGGGCTTACGAGAATTCATAGACCCGGATCCTAAATGGGCGCTCAATAGCATAAATGGTCTGAGGCTCGTAGCGCCCAACGGCACAGAGGTAGATGTCCACGTGGAGGATGAAGGATTTATACTGGACAGAAAAGGCTTCGAGCGGGATTTGGCGATAATGGCAGCCGATTCTGGAGCCGAGATCCTCGTTAGTGCCCCTGTGACAGACCTTATAATGGACAACGGTAAAGTAGAAGGTGTGAAGGTAAAGTTCAGAGGCGAAGAACACGAAATAAAAGCTAAAGTAGTCATTGGCGCCGACGGAGTCGAAAGCAGAATAGGTAGATTAGCGGGCTTTACGACAAACACCAGAATGCGCGATATGGAGGTCTGCGCCCAGTACACTCTTTATAGCCCCAGGATTGAAAGGGATGCCTGTCAAATGTATCTGGGAATGAACGTGGCCCCGGGCGGTTATCTTTGGGTCTTTCCAAAAGCAGATGGCGTCGCCAATGTCGGTCTCGGAATATCGGGGAACTACACAGATACGGAGCACCCCTTTGATTATTTAGACCGCTTTATCGCCCAAAAGTATCCCGAAGCCCAGATGCTGAGCTCGCTGGTCGGCGGTGTGCCCTGCACAGACAACATGAAGAAAATAGTAATGGGAGGTCTGATGCTCGTAGGAGACGCCGCTCATCAGGTAAACCCTATGACTGGAGGCGGCATCGTCACTGCGATGAAAGCCGGCAGGATAGCGGGAAGAGTCGCAGCCCAGGCAGTCGCTGAGGGAGATGTCAGTGAAGAACGCTTACGAGAATACCAGGAGGAATGGGAAAACACAGAAGGCAAGATAAACAGGCGTTTTTACAAGATCAAACAGGCGGTGGTGCAGCTTGGAGACGATGTCTTAAATAGAACAGCCGATATCTTAAACAGAATTGACTACAAAAAGAGAACTGTCGGCAGAGTCTTCAGAACCGCGCTCATAAGAGAGCCGAAGCTTCTGTTTCACTTAGCCAGAATCTTTATGTCGTGATGCAGTTAGCCAAGGGGTTGCTTCAATATCGAGAGCCTACAGGAACGCACAACTGCCCCCAATACTTACTGCATAGAGCAGCTTCATTGATTGAAGCATTCTCTCGGTCGTCATCGTTGACCTCCAGTAAAAGACGACTTGACTTTGCCCCATGACTTTCCCTCCACAACAGTAGCGTTAAGAGGTGGTGTCTCCCATTCTACTTTTTCACCACGGGCACTTGCCCTTACTTTGTCTCTAAACTCCTGAAGTGACAGATCCCTGTCCTTCCCGTGTATCACCTTTGTTTTCAAAATGCGGTCATTAACTACCCGGAACGTGCCGTGCGTCCAACCGACAACCTCATAGCTGTTTTCCGTGCTTTTCTTCAGGAAAAGAAAATATTCTGCCCCGACATCAAACCAGGGCACATCAGCAGTATAATGTGTTATGTTTCCAATCTGACCTCCTTGTGTCCTAATTATAATTTCCCGCAGGGCAACTTCTCCTAACACTACCTCAAGTACCGTGAAGGAGGTGTTGGTATACATCCAGCGTGTTTCTTCATCCCGTTTCGTTTCTTGATTCGTGGCTATTCCGCGTATTACCAAATCAGAATGCGAAATAAAAAAGTCTTCCGAAGTAGTTTCCCATTGGGTCCCTTCCACAGTCGGAACCAGCGCCAACACATAAATGCTCATGATAGTTACTGCAGAAAGGAGCTTCATCGAGTCAAGAATCCTCTTAGTAGTCATCGTTGACCTCCTCAGTAAAAACTGACTTAATCTTTCCCCACGAATTAGCCTCCACAGCGGTCGGATCAGGATACTCTGGCATCGGCACGAAGAACAGACCGTCAGGTCTCCCCACGTAAAGACGCGATCTATCCCGGTCTAAGGCCAGAGCAAAAACAAAACCGTTCCATTCTTCAAAGTTCAACGGTTGGCTGCCCAAAGGCTGCCAGACAACTCCCCCATCAGTCGTGTAAAATACCCCCTGTGTAGTACCCGCATAGATAACACCAGGTGCGTGTGGATCTGGCAGCAGGCAGATAGTGTTTCCCCATTGAGGAAGCCGATATTCTTCAGTATCGATCGGAGGACCATACTCGAGTCCTTCCCAGGTATCGCCTTCGTCCAGACTCCGATATACGACCACCGCTCTTTCATCCCCGATCACTCCTTGGCCAGCGTAGAAGATTTTATCGTCCGAAGAGAAAGCAAAGGTAGAACTCCTACTCACTATTGAAAGATCTTCCCAGGTCTCACCACTATCAGTGCTCCAACGGAAGGGTACGCCGGCCTTCATGGCAAAGATGGTACTACCGTCACTCGTCGCTGCGAGCTTTGTCCCCAAATTGGTTCCGTAATCGATACGAGGTCTATACAATGCACGCCACTGGTTCCCTCCATCATCTGTACGGTAAACAGAGCCGACTGCATCTTGTGCCAATAACAAGTCCGAATTAAGGGAACTTACCCAGATTTCATTTATACCACCCAAAGATATCCCCTGGTTGATCCCTATCCAGTGTCTTCCTCCATCTTCGCTGCGAAAGATACCCTCTTGCGAAGCTACATAGATCCGTGATGGATCGGAAGGATCAATGACGAGGCTGCGGATATTGAGAGCTGTCAAACCTTCATTCATCGCTTCTACTTCTCCAGTATCTGGATTTATGCGAAGGACCCCGACATGTTGACTTCCTTCAATACCCACGTAGACTAGGTTCCCACCAGGCACGACTGCAACCGCTCTCACGTAATTACTGATAATTGGGGCGGACATCTGGCCGTCTACTTGTGCAGCGATACCCACGATAACAAAAGTTATCGTAGCCAGAACCGTGGAAGGCTTCACTGCTCGTCTTCTCATTTTGTTTCATCACCTCCTTATAAGACAACTTCCATCAGAGATTCTAGAAGACCCCTTTTCTTGAGCATCGCTCCCTCCTTTCCTTCGTGTGAAACCATTGTAGCTTACGGCTTTATGAAAGGTCTTGATGTTAATAGCAGAAGACGTTTTAGCAAACAAATTAGGACTACCTATAGCTGTTACGTAGAATTCGTGAAAGACACCGCATAGAAGTCATCAAGTTCTTTGCTTAATCAGGATAATGTTAGTAACCTATGTGTGTCATATACTAAAATTCCCAAGCTTTGTCAAGCTTTCTTTGATAACATATCTTCATTAATTTTACAGATATTTAGTATTTGTCAACTATTTTACAAATACTATAAGAAATTATTACCCCTCTACCTTAGTTAGATAGCTGAGATAGATAAAACATCCAAAACGTTTTTTGACTTTTTTTCGAAATTGAAGATAAAGTACAATGCCTTAAAGAGAGTGTTAGAAAGGTAAAGAGTTTGGATGAAATATCGCCTGGCGTGTTCGCTTATTTTTGCCCGTCAAGAACTCAAGTTGCATCCACCGCGGCATCTGCATCACCTTCTGGCCGATGGATGTGTTGAAGTTCGGGGATCAAAACGGTTGGAAATCACCTTACACTGAACTGCTTGAAATTCAAATGGAACACCTCATATATTGAGGAGTTTAAGAAAAGTAGACGAAGGCTCCCCTTTCCCCCTGTATGTTGCCGACTTCAAGAAGATGTCCTTACCCATTAATCTTCTCAGATTCTAACTCACTTGCGTAAATCCTTGTGCTCTTGAGAGTAATAGTATCCGCTTTCAAGGGCATATTTTTCCCAAAGATAGGGAAATTCTATATACATTCCGTTGGGGAACTAGATATGCGGTACAATTAAAATCACTCTATTCAGCTTAATTTCAATTGCTTCTGAACATATAGGAGTACAATACGCTACATAATGGCACAACTTTTGCGGTGATTCACATCGGTAATCCATCCTACTGAAATTTGTTTGCAACTCCAACGTGAAACCCACTTAGGTACCGATGCTCGATAGAATCCTGTTTGATAAGACGAACGTCTCCTTTGTGGCAAAGGGGCTGGATGCCTCTGCAATGAGGCACAAATCTATCTCCGACAACGTGGCTAACGCTCTAACGCCTGGCTACAGAAGGACAAAGGTAAGGTTTGAAGAAGACTTGCACGGAGCGCTGAGACTTCAAGGATACAAGACTCATGGAAGACATGTACGACTGGGCAGAAAAACCCTAGCGGAAGTACAGCCTAAAATGTACAGAGCTGAAGATACATCCGATGCGAGCGGTGTAAACAACGTAGATATTGAAAGAGAGATGGCTCACATGGCCAAAAACCAGATCTATTACAACGCATTGGCTAAAATCATCAGCATGAAATTCACTGGACTCAGAACCGCCAGCAGAGGAAGAAGCGCCTAAAAAGTAGACATTAGAGGTTATTTATCAAATGAAATCGGTGCACTTCTCTTTCGATCTTTGATTGATCTTGAATGATAGGTTTTCGACAATCTTTGGTTTCTGTTCTTTTTCAAAATGGATGTATAATTGTTCTTCTTTTAGGTTCCATTCAGCCAGGACAAAGTAGTTGGTGTAAGAGGAGGGAAGAGATACTTTCTCATTTAGGACATCGATAAAGGCTTTATCTGTCTGTTCTGTGTCCTGTTTGACTTGTCTGATAAAATAGGTCTTGGGAATGAAATCTTTCTCGTTTGACTTCTCTTGCTTAGGTGGACGGTAGCCGGTGTATCTCTGTGATGAAAGATTAAACCATTCTAACTTCTGATCAACTTCTTGTAAGCTTTTGAACTGAATTCTGTTCCAGAACTTCCTTGAAAATACAGAATTGTTGCCTTCTATAGATGCTTGAGAAAAGGGCCTTCTGGGAACGGCAAATATCGGAATCACTTGATTTTTCAAGAGAAACTGCATTGCTTTGCTGACATTCCTTTTACCTGAAACACTGCCAATAGTCGCCGAGCAATTGTCCACCTTAACGAAATCTGGTTTTTCAAACCTGTCAAAGAAAGACTGACACTTCTCGATAAAGTTAGTTGCTGTTTGACCGTCAACCCGCCGAAAATACCTTAACTTAGGCTCTTTCTTAAAGGAAAATCCAACGAAGTTGACCGGCTCAGTTCTGCCGGTAAGATACTTTTTACCAATAAAGTCTGATTCTAGGACTCTGCCTCCTGAAAGATAGTAAATGGTATACTCTGGATAACAAAGATAACGAGATGCACCCTTGTTTTTACCTTTCTTCCTTCTCTGGGAAAGTCCTAAATCTGAAAGCATTCTGCCGATAGTCGGCAACGACGGAGGAGGGGTGCTAGAATATCGATTCCTCCATTCTTGTTCAATAACAGTGGCTCCTGAATAGAACTGATAAGGATCGTCCTCTAAGCTATGGTAAATCTCTTTGATTCTCTGTTCGTCAACTTTAGCCAATTTTCGCCTTTTTCCTTTTGGCCAACCCCGATTATCCATGGCAAAATCCTGATCCGGAGATTTAGTCCAAGCCGTAACGAAATCATTGGAAACTCTCGCTTGTTTGATAACTTCTCGCTTTGACATTTCTTTCTTAAAATACATCTCGTTGACTTCTTGTCTTAATACGGCCAATCTCTCTTTGTCCATAGGACTCCGTAGATTAAAGTTAAGACAATCAACTCAACTTAATCTACTAATACTCTAAACAAAGATCAAATTAGGTGCACCGATTTCATTTGATATTCAACCTCGAAACCTAAGGAGACCTTCAACTCAATACTTTCGCTCATCAAAACAGTGGTGGACTACGAGTTCGGAACACTGTTTCTACTTAGGGAAGATCAAGGGGAACTGGAGATAGTGGCCAGCAAAGGCGAAGCTGTTGACCTCATCAACAAGGTCAACTTCGACCTTGGACGGGGCTTCTCCGCCTGGGTAGCCAGAAGTCAAAGACCGATCCTTCTGTCCGACATACACAGGACAAAAAGATTTGAAGGAGACCGTATAAGGTGTTTTCTCTCCGTGCCTCTTGTCCTGGATAGCAAGAGTATAGGAGTTATGAACTTTGGTCATTCCGAACCTGGGAAATTCACAGAGAGCGACCTTGATCTTCTCAGTGTCATCGGTAGTCAGATCTCTTTGATAATTGAAAAGCTCAGTCTTGTGACAGAGCTCAGAGACACGACTATCAGATTAAGAGAGACAAACAAGCAACTGAAAGAAGCCCAGCAAAAGCTCATTGAATCTGAGAAGCTCACAGCAATAGGTCAAGTTACAGCCAGTATAAATCACGAGATAAACAATCCCTTAACCGTGATTTCAGGAAACGTCCAACTCCTTTTGGCCACCGTGGACGACGAACATGTTGTGGATAAGCTCAACATCATATTCCAACAGGCCGATAAGATTGCAGGGATCACCGAAAAACTCCGCAGCATGAAGAGCGTCGTCCTCGAGGAATATCTCCCGGGAGACGTTTCTATGATAGACATCAATAAGTCCTACGCCCAGGAGGTTGAAGCCTGACTCAAAATGCAGTGAGAGCAGTCGGCAGGCAGTAGACAGGGCGCCCTTCTCTCCCTGTTTGCTGCGTAGCTTGAATTTATATGTACCCTAGATCCGACAGCCTTTCCTTGATCTCCTCCCTCTCATCTTGTGTGTACGCATCATCCGGCTCAAGATAGCCCAATTCCTCTAGTTTATCTATCACCTCTATAGCACACTCCTGGGGTGTAGTTCCCAGAGTATCCAGGATTACGTCTGCGTTTGCCGGCTCTTGGTAGGGCTGGTGGAGTCCAGCTATGTCGTTTACCTCTCCCCTTTCGGCTCTGGTATATATCCCTTTGGGGTCTCTCCTTTGACATTCCTCCAATGGGCACCGCACCCAAACCTCCACGAAATTATCTATCATCCCCCTTGCGCGATCTCTGAAGCTGCGGAGGCTCGATACAGCAGCGACGAGTGTACAGACTCCATTTCTGCACAGAATATTGCTCAAGAAGGCCAGCCTCTTTGTGTTCTCGTCTCTGGCTTCGAGCGTGTAGCCCAGATTCGGACTTATATTGGCTCTCACCTTGTCGGAGTCCAGATTTTCAACCTTTATTCCCCTATCTTTCAATCTCAGTTCTACTTCCATGGCTATAGTCGTCTTTCCAGATGCCGGGACGCCCGTAAACCATACTGTAAAGCCTTTTTCCACAGTGCTTTCTCCTTTAGTAGTTTTACTGGTTACGTTGCAACTACTCCACAAAAGGGTTAGAGCTTCGGCTCAAGGCATCGAAGACATCCGGTCTCATTATCTCCTGGGGCGGCATTCTTCCTTCTAGTATGGACTTTCTTATGGCTGTGCCGCTGAAGTTGATGTGCTTGTCCTCTTCGTGAGGACACGTCCTGTCGCTGGATAGTTGCCTACAAACGGTGCAGTAGAAAAAGTCCCCCCTTATGGTTATGGGCTGTATCTCCAAATCGTCGTACTCGTCGAATATCTCTATTGCGGCCTCAGGGTGATAGTAGTCTCCGACGCCTGCGTGGTCTCTGCCTATGATTATGTGCGTACACCCGTAGTTCTTCCTGACTATAGCGTGGAAGATAGCTTCCTTGGGACCTGCATATCTCATCCGGAAGGGGAGGATGTTCAAAAGGACCCTGTCCTTTGCGAAGTAATTTTCTATAAGCACCTTATAGGTCTCTATTATAATCTCGTCCTTGAAATCCCCCTTCTTCTTCTTGCCGATCACAGGCTGTATCAGAAGCCCATCCACGAGCCCAAGGACTGTCTTTTGTAGATTTTCGTGTCCTCCGTGCGGAACATTCCTGGTCTGGAACGCCACCGTCGTCCTCCAACCTCTCTTTTCGAATTCGGCTCGGGTTCCTTCGGGGGTCAGATTGTACTCTTTAAAGGGGTCAGGCATTTCTCGAAACAGGCTGATCTTTCCCCCTAGGAGCATATCTTTCATGCGGTAAACCCCCTCCACGCCGGGGTGATTCCTGTCCGTCGTACCGAAGGTGGAAAGAGCCATATTTTCCTTATCACACGTATATTTTTCCTCTAAGTGCAAGATAGCCGCAGGCTCCCCATCTTTCTTTGCCAGCGCCACATCTTCTCCCTCCCTAAACCTACGAGCGTCCGATTCATCCACATCCAGAAGAATGGGGATAGTCCAGGGCGTGTCGTCTTTAAGTCTGTCCTTTGAAAGGACGCTCTCCAGGTCGCTTCTTGAAAGGAAACCCTCAAGGGGACTGAAGACGCCCTTTGCTATGTTCTCGGCGTCCTGTAGGATTTCATCCTCGACCCTGGCTTGAGGCAGGGACTTCGTCCTCTCCTGCGCTGCTTCCTTTTCATCTCCATCTAATAATCTGTTTATGAGCCTTCCACCATGAGGTCGAATCATGTTTTTTGTCTCCAGCTATTAGCCCGATTAATTCATAAACTTGGTGGAGTCATTGCGAGGAGCAAAGCGGTCCCCGATTGGGTCTATCGGGGAAGCAATCTCAAGTTTTTATAGTGATCTCCTATGAGAGCCGGAGAGTATTACATGTACCACAGAATCGAGATTGCTTCGCCTTCGGCTCGCAATGACACCGAAGGTGGTTAAACGGCATAACTATAATATAATACAACCCTTTAATTAATACACGGCCTTTTTTTGTGAATTATTCGGGTTAGGAGTTTTTTCTACTTTTACAAAAGCGAAGTCCCCTCCATCTCATCTGTTCTGGGTATCCCGAAGCACTTTAGGATTGTAGGAGCTATATCTATCTGACGCGGGCTTTGGACATTTGACTTTTGATTTATAAGGAATATTCCGGGGATATAACTCGGATCTATCAGATGATCGCCGGACCATTTCTTATTATTATCTTCAATGAGTCCTTTAGGAGTCCCGCCGATAGCCGTCTGCCAGGAGAACCGATAGCCCTCTCTAAATCCGACCACCAAATCGGGCGATTGATCGGCATAGGGGCCCCTGTAGAGTTCCTCTTTCGTGTAGATGCGCTTTACTACGAGCTGGCCTGTTTTCGGGTCTTTCAACTGCATAAGCGCATCTTTTATCTCATCCCTTACCTTTTTTGCCTCTTCCCCATCTTCTACTATTCCAACTCCCTCCCTGCCTTTCAAATTGAGATAGATGCTCCCGAATCCTAAAGCGTAAGCCTGCGTTCCTCTCCAGTTGACATTCTGGAACAGCGCATAGTCTTCTCCCTGCTGGGGCGGATGCTTTAGATCCATAAAGCCGCTCTTTGCCAGCCATGAGTTGAGATGTACTGCTCTCCTGAAGGAGGAAAATCCATGGTCTGAGACGATGATAAGGACTGTCTGTTCATCCACATATTCTAACACTCTTCCGAGGATTCTGTCCATGCGGCGATAATAGTCACCGATGACGTCGCTGTACTTTTTCGCTATTTCCTCATCATAGATGGGGTGCTCGGGGTCCCTCGTCCGCCAGAACATGTGCTGTATCCTGTCGGTGGTATCGAACACGAACGCCAAGAGCCCTTTGTCAAAGCGATCCAGCTCGTGCCACAACATCTTTTCCCTTTCGGACATTATCTGGTCGCACATCTCCAAAAAAGCGTCCTCATCCAAGCGACCCTCTGACAGAGCCTTCGTGTCTTCGGGCATCCCCAAGGTGTGATAGCAGCCGATGTTTTGGGCAAGCTCTTTGGCGTACTCGTCTGGATAAGTGATCGGAAAAGCCGTGTTCTCAGGATCCACCTGAACGGGCGAAAGGTAAAGTCCTAACTCGGGCTTTACGCTCGAAAGATAAAAGCGACCGATGCCCGCTGTGCGTTTTAAAAACCCCAGATTGAAATCGAGCTTGATCCAGTCGCTCCACTCTTTCTCCTTAAGGGAGTATGACTTGCCGTCGATGTCCAAAGTTACGCCTGAATCTTCGTTGTGGATGTTTATCTTCATGGGGATCTCGACGTCCCTTTTCCCCTTTATCTTTGAGACAGTAGGACCTGAGATGGACGTCTTGATAGTGCGGCTGTTCAGAGCAACCTGTATGACCTTCTCCCTGCCCTCCTCATCTTCGGACACCTGACGAGTCGTGTAAAAAGCGTAGCGCCCTAAATTACCCCTTATGTCAGGGACCCCAAGTCCAGAAAACATATGTCCTTTAACCTCTTCAGGCGGGAATGTGACGGGCCATCTGATTACGCTTGTAGGGATGCCAGCTTTGGACGTGACCTCCCAAAAGGCCGTGCCCTTCCGCGTGCGTAAGAACATTGATTCTCTTGAAGCGAGGATATTCTTTTTGTTAATCTTCATCAGTGAGAGATCGGGCAGGTATTTTTTCGGATCTCTGATGATGAAATCGAATATTCCGTGATAGCCGGGGTTACTTCCAGTGGCCATCGAGGACCAGGCTACTGGACTTTGAGCCGGGTTGCTGGTAGAAAGGGGTCTGAACATCCCCTCGTTTCTTAGCTTGTCAAAGTTGGGTAGCTCACCTACCTCCATCAGATCCTCTAATAAATTCGGATCGAGGCCGTCTATCCCTAAGACTATGACTCTTTCGAATTTAACATCGGACATTGCGATTTCGTCTCCTTCCCCTTCAAAAATAAAGGCGACCGCTACAGCTACAACTGCCAAAAACGTTACAGACAGGATGGGTACAGCTACCTTGGGTTTTTCTCTGCAATTTCTGGTGATAAATTTGAATAATCTTACAAAAGGTCGGATTAAGAAGCCGAAGAAGAGGAGTATCCCACCGATTATGGGCGCAAGGACGGAGAACACGTAGCCCGTCGTACCCGGGTCTATGTATCCGTACGCCTCATCTGAAAACAGAATCAGTACTAGGACGGCCTTTCCTATGAGCATCAATATGTTCATTCTGAAAGTTCCTTAATAATAAGAACCATGAGATCGCATACCTTCAACGGGTACATATTGCCTTTGAAGCTAATCATTTAAAATCTAAAGATACAGAGATCTTCGCAGTGATCCAACTCACGTCATCGAAAAATTTGGTCTTCGCCCAAGCAGGGTCCTGGTAAGAGTGTGCAAGTAGCGTGGGAGTAGTGTAAGCGATAAATATAAGCCAGGATTTAGAAATGTCAACATATTTGATCTCTTCAAAGAAGAGTAAAGACACATGGTATCCACCCTCACGGGATAATTTTGCCTATATTTAGGTGAGGACTGAAAAAAGGAGGGTAGATACCATGGAGAACGCTATCAGTTACAGTGATGTTCTTGTTCTTAATCCTAATCCTGTTGATCTTCGTATCAAGATGGTTCAGACTGCTCAGCTATACGGTGTCTCGTATGCTGCAAGGGCTTTTAATACAACACGCAAGAGCATAAGAAAATGGCTGAAACGTTATCTTGAAGACCGATCCGTAAAGAGTCTAGAAAATCATACGAAAGCACCCATAAACCCTCACTCTTTGTTACCGGAGGAGATCAGAAAGCTGATTGTAAAGTTCCGACAGACCCATCCTTCTTTGGGATATCCGTATCTATTGGGTTTTCTCCAAAAACAAAATGTTCCCACTGACCAAATCCCCTCCAAACAGACTGCCTATGCTATCTGGAAAAAACACAATCTCATAAAGAAACGCACGCGAAAATGGAAGAGAAAGGCACTTGTCTGCCAGTGGAAAAAGAAACTACGCCCCTTTGAACATATCCAGATCGATGTCAAACATCTGTGCGATATCCCCAACTACCTGAAACAACATTACAAGACAGGTGCCCAACTCCCTATGTTTGAGTATACTGCCAGAGATATCAAGACAGGCGGTCTTTTTGTAAGCCTGGCAGACGAACAGAGCCTGATCAACTCCTGCATCTTGGCCGAAGCATTACTCCAACACCTGGAAGACCACAAGGTCTATCCACGAAAGATCCAAACCGACAACGGCAGCCAATTCGTCAATACAAAGGATGCCCTCAAAAAGACCCTCTTTACCGACCTCATCCAACAAAGAGGCGTAAAACATAAACGCATCCCACCAGGGGCTACTACATACCAATCCGATGTAGAACGCGCCCACGGCCTAATCGAATATGAATTCTACGACACCATCAAGACTACCAACCGTGCCAACCTCTGCCGGAAACTCCAAACCTATCAATGGTTGTTCAATACCCAAAGACATAATAGCTATAAAGACTTCAAAAGCCCTTTACAAATAACCACCCAACACCAACCCACAGAAAACCTCGACCCTCAACTTTTTAACTTCCCAGTCTTGATCCTTGACTCTCTTCTCTCTATCTTTATCAAGGGTGGATACCATGTGCCTTTACCCGACAAAAAGAAACTGGAGTTACTCTAAAAGCCTTGTGAAATAGTTATGTCCCAGGCAGCGTCTGAAGCGCCGATTATGGGTCAAAGAGTAGCATATCGTATCGTTTTGCTGTGGAATAAGCAAAATAGTCTTATCAGAGTTCTGGTCAGCAAGGAATAGGAGCTGTTTGAAGAACAGGATGCACTGTCTTTGACAGACAGGGCACACATAGACGCTTTCCCCCTTCTTATGAAAGATACAAGCCTCTTGAGATTCTGTACTGTTGCAACAAGATTCAACTGTTCATTCAGTGAGGCTGGTCCTCTGTAACGGGCTCGTCCCATACCGTGTTGTTGCCTGGCTTCAGCAAAGATATGTTCACTGCGTTTACGGAGTCTCCGGGAGAGTTTGTAGTCAGCTGTTAATGAGATAGACCGTGCATGATTTCTGGCTTTCGCCTCTCGCACTTTTCTATCCCGTTCGGCCTGAATATGTGCTGGATTTGTCTTGTTTTTCCATGTAGGAATCGGTTCAATCTTCTCATCGGCTCGCAGAGGAATATGGGGTATGATTCCCCGGTCAAGTACATCAGCGATAAAATTACCAGAACCGTAACCCGTATCGGCACTAAGTGTCTGAATGTCTTTGGGCATGGTCTATGTTTCAAGGTCATCTACCATCTTAAGGGCACTTTCGGGCTCTGCTGTCCCTGTCGCCTGCGTGCCCTGAGTCTCAAGGATTACTCTGCTTTTTGTGTCGATCAGATCATGGCCCATAAACGAGAGAAAAGCCCCTTTGCCCTTCGATTTGCTGTATAAGCGCGCGTCGGGGTCTGTAGTCGAACGGTGTGTTTGGTTCGTCCACTTTTCACCATGAAAGTCTTTATCCTGAGGATGCCCGGACCTACCCTTTGTCTTATCACCTTCAAAACCGATTCCCTTGAGATAATCATCAAGAGAAACAGGGGGTTCTATCGGCTCAATACTTTTCACTGAAGCATCAGCTTGTATCTGAGTGCCGTCGACACTAAGGTGTTTACCGCTCACAAGACCGACATCTATGCAACACTGGACTACCTGACGCATTATCCGTTCAAACAACCCACTGGATGCCCACTTGTGATTGCGAAGCTTGTTGATCGTGCTCCTATCCGGAACCGCATCATCAAATGTCTGATGACAAAACAACCGATATGCCGCATGCATCCCCACTTCCTGACAGAGCCGATTCTCACTCAAATTATACAGATAGCCAATAAGGATCATTCGAACAACTAATTCAGGATCAATACCGGGTCTGCCATTGTCAGGGCAATAACAATCTGATACAACGTCTCGTACAAATGAAAAATCAACTGCCTCATCAATCTGACGAAGGATATGATCCTCGGGAACTAAATCCTCCATCTGAAAATAGTGAAACATCGGATTTGTCTGTTCCTGCTTTTGTGGGGTCATTGTTTCCTCCATGTATAATATTATCAATAACATAATATAATACATCGGAACTGCTTTATCAATGCTTGTTCTATACTACTTTCTGAATCTAAGGGTTTTTCACAAGGCTTCTAATCTTCCCAAAAAGTGTTTTAAAAAAGATCATAGAGATTAAATTCACAGTCTATGATAACAGTCGCGGTCACCTACTCAAGTCGCTTGACCTTCTTAAGGATACTTTATTATATTTCTGCCTAAAAGCCCGCCGTCCGATCACTCTTTTATTATTTCAAAGAGAAACCTATGCCTTGATCCATTCGGAATTTAATCCTTTCAGGAGGGGTCGCCCACGATTATGAGACTACATCGGCTGTGCTCTCGGACATCCTCAAAGGCGCAAATGTGGAATCACAGACAAGTGAGGATATTAGCATCCTCAAGGACAAAGATCTGCAGGATTTCGATATAATTACGCTAAACTGCGTAAGGTGGAGTTGCAGCCAGACTCCCGGATGGGAACAATGGGCTTATGAAATCAGCCCCCAAGAACAGGACGGAATACTCGGCTTCTTAGGCGCGGGTAAGGGACTCTTGGCCCTGCACGCGGCTCCTATCAACTTCGACATCTGGCCGGAATATCAAAAAATCCTGGGAGGATATTGGGAATGGGGAAAGAGCGTACATGGTCCCTATCAGCCCGGCAGCCATACTCGAACACACAATCTGTCAGAAATGGCGGGCTTTCTTTTTATATAGTATTTATAGAATAGTTTATGGACACTAAATTATTGTAGGATATATACGTTATCATTACAAAAAGGTTGACAAAGAGTAGGAGTCGTCATATATTAATTGGTCATAGGAGCATCTCTTAGTTGAGGGTAAAAGTGCTGCAAGGAAACGCACCCCCAATATACCTCCTGTGGTCATACGTTACGAACTTATGTTAACGGTATCCTGGACAGGAAGCAGTGAGTACAATGATGAAAGATAAAGATAAGACAAAAGAGCAACCCATAGATGAATTGGTAGAAATGCGCAAACAGATTAATGACTTACAGGAGAGCAACCAGCGTTTCTCCAAGATCTTTGAGTACTCCAATGATGCAATATTCCTAATTGATCCAGATCGAGATGAAATCCTTGAGGTTAATCCCAAAGCTGGCAGTATGCTGGGGTATTCTCGCAAGGAATTATTGTCCATAGGTATATCTGACGTTCATCCTGGTGAGATGCCCAAGTTGCAGGCCTTTGCACAATCAGTTTTTGAACAGGGGCACGGATGGACTAATGAGCTCGTTTGTCTGACCAAAACAAAAGAGGTTCTTCCTTGCGAGATTTCAGCCTCGATTATTAATGTTGAAGGAAGGCGTTGCATAATCGCCATGGTTCGCGACATCACCGAGCGCAAGCAGGTAGAGGAGGCGCTGCAGGTGAAGCCCAAATAACTGTCAGCAGTCACCAATGCAATGACAACCTTCCTCATGAGCGAGAACTGGCAAGACGCAACTGCTATTCTCCTGAGCAACGCCTTAGAGCAGACGAACAGTGAGTACGGATTTGCAGGGGCTGTCGTGGATGAGCCGGGAGGGCAAGTCTTACGTATCCTTTCTCACGAAGGTATCATCTGGGACAAACATAGATGAAGGGCGCAAAAGAAGAAGCTGAAAGAGCGTTGCAGCTTGTCGATTTTACGATTGAACGTGCCGCAGACTCTATCCTTTGGATTGATTCCGAAGCCCGCATTTACCGTGTTAATGAGGCAACCTGCCGGAGTCTCGGTTACTCACAGGATGAACTGCTTTCCATGACGGTTCACGATTTCGACTTGGAATTCCCGGAAGATGTTTGGCCGGAGGCTTGGGCAAAACTCAAGGAATGCAAGGTGCTTACCCTTGAAACGCACTTTCAATCAAAGGAGGGTCGGATATTTCCTGTTGAAGTCACAGCCAACCATATCGAATATGAAGGGAAAGAATATTCGTGTAGCTTTGTTCGCGATATTACGGAGCGCAAGCGGGCGGAGGAAGCGCTCCGTAATGCACTAGCTGAGGCTGAACAGTTGAAAAACCGCCTTCAAGCAGAAAACATATACCTACAAGACGAGATTAAGATTGAACATAACTTCGAGGAAATCATCAGCCGCAGTGAGGTGGTTAATAAAGTACTGCAGAAAGTTGAGCAGGTCGCCTCTACAGATGCCACAGTGCTGATTCTTGGTGAAACCGGTACCGGCAAGGAACTACTTGCCCGCGCTGTTCATAATATAAGCGCCCGCAGAGACCGACCGTTGATAAAGGTCAATTGTGCTGCCTTACCGACAAACCTCATCGAAAGTGAACTGTTCGGTTATGAAAAGGGGGCTTTCACTGGCGCGCTTTCTCGCAAAATCGGGCGTTTTGAATTAGCCGATGGCGGAACGGTTTTTCTGGACGAGATCGGAGACCTGCGTATGGAATTGCAGGCAAAGCTCTTACGCGTTTTGGAGGAAGGGGAATTCGAGCGCCTGGGGAATCCACGCACCATTAAAATTGACGTTCGTGTCATTGCAGCCACTAACCGTGATCTGGAAAAAGCCATAGAGAATGCCGATTTCCGTGAAGACCTCTACTATTGGCTGAATGTCTTTCCGATTAAAAGCCCCCCGCTTCGGGAACGCAAAGAAGATATCCCCTTGCTGGTAAAACATTTTATCAGGAAGTATGGCGCGAAGACAGGGAAGAAGATAGAAACAATTCCGCAAAAGGTGATGGACACCCTGCAGGCTTATCACTGGCCAGGTAATGTTCGGGAATTGGAAAACATCATTGAGCGGGCGGTGATCATTAGTGGGGCAAACCAACTCGAATTAGGTGATTGCTTTCCAAAAAGCGGTGCCTCATCCGGCGCGTTACACATCCCTACTCTGGAAGAGCTTGAGAGGGAGCATATCATTGAGGTTTTGGAGTTGACCGGTTGGCGAGTGAGCGGAAAAAAGGGGGTAGCAAAGATTTTGGGGATAAAACCAACGACTTTGGAAGCAAAGATGAAAAAACTAGGTATCAAGCGCAATAGATAAAAATCCCAATAGTTTGTGAATTCCTAATATACTGGGATATCATTCAGTCCTTTTCAGAGACTGCCAAAGCATTTCAAGTATATATAAGTTAAATATCTTTGGCCATTTGGAATATCTTCCAAATGGTTTTTTGTTTTTGGTATGGGATTTGCAGTATATATGAACAGGCTAAAGATAGCAGAATGGAAAAACCGATAAGAGATGGAATGATGAAAGAAAATACAATTTACATCACCCTGGCCGACACAAACTTCCAGAAAGAAGTGCTTGAGAGCACGCAACCTATTTTGGTGGAATTTGAGGCTGATTGGTGGGGACCATGTCATATTATGGCTCCAATAATAGAAGAATTGCCTCCTGATTTTAAAGGGCTCATTTCAATGGGGAAGCTGGATATTGACAACTATGAGGGAGTGGCTAAAGAGTACGGAATCTGGCATCTTCCCACATTCCTCTTTTTTAAGAATGGTCAGGTTGTAGATCATATCATTAAGGAATTGTTTCAAAGAATGATCTAACACTCAGACTCAAAACCCTGTTACAACAGTAAAGAACCCTCATGCAGAGCGGTGAGGGCTTTAAAACCTCAGTTCCTTAGGCTTCTCCATATTCACAGTGCTTACAAAATACCAGGGTCATTTAGTTTTTTTCTTTTGGACGTTAGGATCGTTTCAGCAACAGAATCGAGATTGCTTAGCTTCGTCTTTTGGTCATTGCGAGGGGGTTCACCCCGAAGAAATCCCAGATAGATTCAATCGGGGACCAACAAATCCGTTGAAACCATGCTGATACGCGATGAATTAAAGGCAGAAAGGATTTTGAAGATACTTTTATGCCTGAGCACAACTCGCGGCGTCAAAGCATCCAATTTGGCTGAGAAGTTTAACATAACTCAGCGGACTATACATAGAGACCTGATGTCTCTTTCCCGAGTAGGGGCACCCGTCTACAGCGATAGAGACGGATGGAAACTCCTTTCTTCATTTTCGCTCCCGACCATCGGGCTTTCTTTTGAGGAGGCCATAGCTTTGCACTTGGCGGCTTCGTCCGCTCCCCCACAGAAGATTCAACCTTTTTCCAAGCAGGTTGAATCTGCACTTTCGAAGATCAAAGAAACTTTTACAGATGCGGTCAGAAGGGACTTAGAGGAGGTCGTCGGCAGGATCGATATAGTACCTCAGACAAAAGCGGACGATTTCAAAAGCAAAACATTGGACACTGTGTTCGACAGGGTGGGAAAATCTATATACAATGAGACCTCGATTATAGCTTCGTACCGCTCGGACTCCAGAGATGATCCCATAGAGCGCCGATTGAACCCTTATGCTCTCTTCTTCCGTCGACATTTCTGGTATCTGGTGGCGTACGATCATAAAGATGAAAGAACGGAGACCTTCAGGATAAACAAATTCGAATGGGTAAAAAGAACAAAAACCAGATTCGATATACCAGAAGATTTCGATTGAGTCCACACTTCTGTACATACCACCAAGGATTGGCAAAACCGTCAGTCACACAGAAAGCGTATTCATCACAGCATCACGTCAGACCTACTATCTCATCTTTATCCATTTTCACCTCTATCAAAGTAGGCCTATCCATCTGGAGGGCCTCGGACAGGAGGGATTTAAGGTCTTCCAACTTGTCCACTCTCATCCCCTGTGCCCCGAGCGATCTGGCCAAGTCCACAAAGTCAGGGTTATAAATGTCGATATCTATATACCTGCCGTCGCACGATCTGTTCTGAGCGCTCATTATCGAGCTTAAACAGCCATCGTTTATCACGACCGACACCACGTTAATCCCGTATTGCGCAGCTGTTGAAAGCTCCTGACAGGTCATCATAAATCCCGCGTCTCCGCTGAGCGAAACGACCTGCCTCTGTGGATATGCTAACTTTGCGCCTAATGCTGCCGGGAGTGCGTATCCCATCGCAGCATAAGTTGCCGAAAAGAGGAAGCTCCTGGGACAGTAAATTTCAAATTCCGATCGGGTTCGGTACCCTAATACCGTCACATCGACAGAAAGTATCGCATCCCGTTCCAGAACGTCTCTCAGGTCTGGGAGGATCGGAGCTTTGGTTCTCTCTTCAACCTTTTGACCTATCCTTAGGAGCGTAGGTTCCCAGCACCTGTTGGCGCGATCGCCCTTCAATTTCAGTTGGTCTATAAGCTGTTTTAAGACGGTCTTGACGTCCCCCACCACTCCCACTTCGACCGGATATTCTCTCCCTATCTCCTCCTCATCGCAGTCGATCTGTATCAACTGTTCGGGAAGTTCTAAAGACCAGCTCCTCGTATCTAACTCAGTGAAACGGCATCCGATCGCTAATACTGTTTCAGCTTCCGATAGGGCACTTCCAGCGACATGGCCGGCCATGTCGCCCAGAGCTGGTGGGTTGCCCTCAGGCATAATCCCTTTGCCAAAACGGGTCGTGACAACAGGAGCTCCCAATAGTTTGGAGAGAAGGCAAAGCTCGTCCCGCGCATCTGACGTTACTACTCCCCTTCCGGCTAAAATTATAGGAAGTTCCGACCGTACTATCAGATCAGCCGCTGCCTCGATCTGCTCCATATCCCCCTCAATTCGTTCCATCTCCACCCTGTCGGGAATATCGCAATCGGCTTCGGAGCTCGCGACATCGTTTGGAAGTTCGATCACCACAGGGCCAGGTCTGCCCGACCTTAAGACATCAAAGGCGGTCTCTATGAGCTTAGGTATCCCTTCGGCTGAATCCGCGCGGGCGCACCATTTAGTCATAGGCTCAAAAAATGACATCAGGTCGAGGCCGTGTATCAACTTGCTCTTATCTTTGGCAGCTAGCTTGACATCGGTCCCGCCGGCGATCAGCAGAACCGGGACACAGGCTGTGTAGGCCTCGCCTATCCCTGTAGCGGCGTTCGATGCACCGGGACCTGGGATGGTCAGCGCCACGCCTACGTCTCCTGTAGCCCTCGCATAGCCGTCAGCCATCAATGCGGCTCCCTGCTCGTGGCGGATGAGGACGCGATCGATCCCCTGACCCCGTCTGTATAGTGCGTCGTAGATATGGATATTATGAGTGCCCGGCATGCCGAATATCATACTGATACCCTGGGCTTTGAGGCACTCTACAAGTATTTCCCCGCCAGTCATCAAAGCTATCCTACCTTTCTGTACCTAACATAATCACTCAAACCGATAATATCTTTGCAATCTCAGGTAAAAAATACGAACTTACCGCTTATAGATCAAGCAGAATCTGATATCATCTCAACGAAGGAGATGCAAAAATAGCTTGATTTTGGGGTCAGGTGAAAGTATTATATGTGTCGAGCAAGATATATTTTGAACATTCATAAACGGACAAATCCGACGTGTCAGACAAGAATGTCTGACCCACCAGTTGGTTAGTAGGACAGACATTCTTGTCTGTCCTGAATGACCCACACATAAGGAAAGCCCTTACGAATAGAACAGGAGGCACAGTTTGGATCGCGAAAGTACTATGGAACTTCTGAAGAAACACACTAAAAGCGACAGTCTGATCAAACACGCCCTGGCTGTGGAGGCCGCCGTGCGAGCCTACGCCAATAAATACGGAGAAGACGAAGACAAATGGGGCATAGTCGGTCTCATCCACGACTTTGACTACGAGGAGAAACCGGACCCCAAGGATCATCCGATCAGAGGCTCTGAGATCCTCCGCGAAGAGGGCTACCCTGAGGACATCATCTACGCCATCCTCTCGCACGCTCAATACCTGAACCTTGAGCGCAAGAGCCTTATGGACAAAGCCCTCTTTGCAGTTGACGAGCTTACGGGATTCATAACTGCCGTCGCCCTGGTCAGACCTTCCAGAAGCGTGATGGACGTGAAGGTCAGCTCAGTCAAAAAGAAGATGAAAGCGAAGGCGTTTGCGGCCGGAGTCAGCAGAGAGGACATCAGACAGGGGACAGAGGAATTGGGCATAGATTTAGACGAGCACATAGACTTTGTGATAAAGGCGATGCAGGGCGTGGCAGATCAACTCGGGCTGGGATAAGCAGTAGACGCAATTCCCCGAACTTTCCAGATCGATAATAGACCTAAAAAGAAGCTGCGGGCCTAACGTTACATTATAAAAGGGGGATAAATCCATGCAGATACTTACATCCAATAGAGCGATAGTGTTAGCTGTTAGTCTCGCTCTGATCTTTGCTCTCGGTGTGATGACTTCGACAGCAGGGGAGAAGACAAAGGTCTCAGGGAAGATGACAGCCGCTTTCACTAAACAGGAAAAGGCTATTGTTGGTGATACTGAGGGTCACGTCATTGGCCTAAACGAGTCAGAAGGGACTAATGTCAGCACAGGCAAGCACAAGTTCATGGACGGCGCTCAGCTTGTTCTCATGGGATCCAGTGATCTTGTTAAGGGAACCGGGACTGAGCAGGGCTACGGAAAATTTACCCAAAATGGCGATGCCGTTTTCTTTAAATGGGAGGGAAAGCTTACGACGACCGTTTCTACTGAGGGCACCCATACCACCACATTTGCAGGGACCTTCTCTTTTATCAAAGGGACAGGTCAGTTTGAGAACATCCACGGGAGTGGCACCTACAAAGGAAAGGCGATTTCAGAGACGAGCTGGATTGCGAAATGGGAAGGCAAATACTCCGTTAAAAAGTAACAAAACAGTTTGATCGTTGGATTCTTTGTAGGACAATGCTGCAGGCCCGCGGCTTCTTAGATTAGCTTGCACTTGGATAAGTAGAACGCCCAATGTCACAGATAAGCCGGCAGACGGAAAATTGCAATTTGGACACGCTTTTCTTGATGTTTGATTCACTTTGTTGTATATTCTGCTCTAATTCGGTATATATGCTACGGATGAACTTTACTTCAGAAATGAACGAGTTATATGGAATTGCGCCCTATGAATAAGGTTTTTCATGTGAATATAGGCTGTTGACAACCAAAGTTAGAGAATGCTAAATGAATGAGTATTCCGGTCGCACATTACATCAAATCGGACCTTACATTGGAAAGATAAGACCTTCTCTGGCAAGACAACTTGTGACGCGGTACTCCACACCTGGCGATTGGGTTTGGGACCCATTCTGTGGATCAGGAACCATACCCCTCGAGTGCAGACTTCTCTCAAGACATGTTATTGCAGCTGACATAAATCCCTATGCTTGTGCCTTGACAAGGGCTAAGCTGCACGCACCTATTTCAGAGAACGCTAGTCTTTCTCAATTGAACCTGGCAACAGAAGCATTCGAGAATCTATCACAAGAGAACACCGATCAAACACCACAATGGGTAGAAGAATTCTTTCACGCCCGGACGCTGAAGGAAACGAAAGACCTTATGACAGAATTTATGAGGAAGAAACAATACTTCAATGCTGGTTGCTTGCTCGGAATATTACATCATCAGAGACCTGGCTTTCTTTCATATCCAGCGAGTCATCTGGTTCCGTACCTCCGTGATCGGTTGTATCCACGTGATCGGTACCCTGAGGCCTACGAATATCGTGATCCGATCCCTCGTCTTGAAGCGAAGATCAAACGAGTGCTCGCTAACCCTCCTCTGCCTCTGGCTTCACGATACAAGGTACTTCAGAAATCGGCACTCGAAAAGTATTTGCCTGAGACATCTATAGATGCTGTCATAACCAGTCCGCCCTATATGAATGCTTTAGATTATGCAAGGGACAATCGGCTTCGTCTTTGGTTCCTAGGCTCAAGTGACTATAAGGAAATCAAAAACAAAGAGATAAGAAAAATCAGTAGCTTTGCGGAAGATATGTTTGTTGTTTTGCAGATGATGGCGCGAGTTATCAAGCCACGAGGAATCTGCATTCTTGTTCTAGGAGATGTGACACGAACCAATAGGAAGTATGATCTGCCAATAATGATTTCTGACGTTATTGTGACTAGAGTAAAAGAACTGCGCCTCGAAAATCAATGGACTGAAAACGTTCCCTATCACAGCCGAACTCGTAGAAACGGACAAGCAACTCGAAACGAGACTGTTATGGTTTTCCGGAACAACGATTAGGAGGTAGTCATGTCAGATCAGATCCCGATGCCTGCTACAGTACTTGAACATCTTAGAACTGAAATGATAGGCCAAGAAATTGACGGATTAATTATCAGAAGTCTTCTAGGTTTCGGAAATACCGCTGTCACCTATGAGGTAGAGGATACAAATGGAATTCCAGCGGGGGCGTTGAAATTGGTGACACGTGAGTCTTACGGTAATAGAGCTCCATTTCGGGAAATTGGTCGATTTGCACAGGTAGAAGACGAGCGGTTCCTTGTACTGCCAAAATGAACTGGTGATTGGTCCTTGGAGCTAGGAGGCAAGAAATATGAGTTTATATGGTTTCTTAGTAGGTGCGTAAAGGGTCAAACTCTTAGGGATTTTCTCGAATCAAATCTCGGTTTTTCGGCTAAAACCGAGATACATAGATATGTGGAACATCTTACCGCAGCTCTCGATGAGCTTCAGAGAGTAGGATTTAGTCACGGGGATCTCCACGACCGTAACATAATGCGGGAAGTAGTTGGTGCAAAAGGTCGCCTTCCTGAGACCCGTTATGTAATTATCGATTTCAGTGAAGCGCATCCCGTTGAAGCAACGGAAGAAGGATTATCAAAAGATATAGAATATTTTGGCCGCCATCTGAGGAGTTTTTATGACAATGTTGGCCAAAGGGAAACCATCACAAGAGATGATGAGAGGATTCTAGACGCAATAACTCATATACCCGGACTTCTTAACGGCACTGCCCCCGAGTCAATGGGTATTTCTAAATCGTCAGATGTTTTGAACAGATTCAAAGACGGCGTAAGATCTGCCGAAGAAGCGCCGCGGAAACTTCGTACCCCCTTTGATTCCCTCAGTACGGAACATATTGCAAACGATGATTTACTTGCCGATCTTTGCTTCACCGAAATGTGGTGGACTTCGGAATTGGAGAAGAATAAGAATCTGCTATTGACTGGTCCTCGTGGCTGTGGAAAGACGATGATTTTTCGTCGATTGCGCTTAAAAACAAAGATTGCGGCAAAGAAAATCTGTAAAGAAATTGAATCTGATCCGCATGTCGGCTTTTACCTCCCCTGCGAATCGCTTTTCTACATGACGTTCTCTGATCTATCGGAAGTTAGCATTGAAGACAATAAGGATGCGCTCATACTGTTTTTCAATATGGCTGTATTGGCAGAGGTCTCTTCGACCCTGTCTGTTCTCCCCGATTCCTTTCAGCCGGTTTCTCAAAGTATCACTGGAGCCTTATCTAAACTTGTAAAGGAAGAGATTGGGACGCTTTGGGAAGAATTAAGGTTCCCTTCTGTGGCTACAAGTTTAGATGAGTTTGCTGTTTTTGCAGAGGATGTAATGCGCCATATACGCAGATCCATTGCCTATGGCAAGACCATCCCTTCTCTCGGTTCAACAGATTTCGTGACACGATTAGTTGAAGTCGTAAAAAAGGAAGTTCCTTCTCTTTCCGGACGATGCTTTATTTTCTTTGTTGATGACTACACTGAAGAGCGCGTCCCAATAGCGCTTCAAGAAGCCCTCCATCCCATCGTGTGTCAACGCTCGTCAGATCTGTGTTTCAAGATTTCAACCCACATGTTCGGATCGATATATGACTTCCCGCGACCCCTCGCGCTTGATGAGGGGCGAAATATTATGGCGATTAATCTAGGCTCTGCATATTTGAAGCTGAACAAGCGAAGCAAAGAAGGAAAGTTATTACTGAAAATCTTAAACGAGAGATTCAGAAATTGTGACGGGTACAAGGGAACAATCGAGAAATGGCTTGGGAAAACATCGCATCCAGGAGACCGAACTTTGAGCTGGGCACTGCACGATGAGAAAACCCGACAGAAAACTCAGTACCATGGTGTTCAATGCTTAATGGATATCTGTACGGGTGATTACAGCGAAATGATTAGAACGGTCGGGGAAATATTTAGTGAGGCAAGAATAGAGCCTGATACTCCGGTCAAAGAAATTCCACCGCCGGTTCAAGACAGGGCAATTGATAGGGTCTCCAGAGAGTATCTTGGACGTGTTCGCCATATTCAACCAGATGGACAGAAACTATTCGATGTTGTAGACTGTTTCGGAAAGCTTTCAAAAGACCTACTGTATGAGAGAGAACCTGTTGGTCAGGGCAAGGACAGTAAAGGGCAACCGAGAAAAGATCCTTTTGATCTCTTAACTATTTACGTTGACGACCTTACGAAGGCTACACCGGGTGCCCGCAAAGTGTGGGAGCTTCTTCAAAGGGCCTCAATCTTTGTGGATACAGGGTTAGCGCCTTCGCAACGAAGCGTTATTGCCGGTCGTGGGACGTTGAGGCGCATATACTGTCCAGCATTCAGAACTACCTTGTCGAGCAGTGAACACCTACAGACGACGAAGTATCAATTTGAATGGTTTATGGATAAACCCGACGAATTTTGCAGGGACCAGTATCGCCGCAAAGTGAAGGAAAGAGACCAACCTACCTTCTGGAAAGAGGATGAGATAGAACAAGTTGAAGAAGAGGATATTGTGCCAACGTCCTTTCCAGATGACAAAGACCACGCAGATTTTGCTGACGAGACCCCGACTCAGTGGATTGAGGTCGTAGATTCGCTTCCCGAGTTAAGTCCTTTGGATGATGTAGTACATCAGAATTCAAGCTTTGATCTGTACATAGGGGCACTAGGATTTGAAGAACGAACGGCAAAAGCTGCTGCTGCCTTGGTACGTAAAGGGGTTCGAATCCATAATGCTGTCCTACTAGAACTTGACATGTATTACGAAGCGGCAGAGAATAGACGAGAGGAATACGAGCAGATTATTAAACAGCTTACATCTGGGAGACCCCATAGACCTTTGAATGCACCGATTAGTGTCCAACATCACACTTTTCCTGAACAAATGGAAAGTTTGTTGCAGGCTCTATCAAAAGCTGAAACTCCCAAAATCTTGTTTGATTGTACAAGCTGTCCATCAATAATACATTCCCAAAGTCTAGCAGTTCTATTGAAATATCCCTGCAATTTGACAGTTTTGTACTCCGAGGCGGCAAAGTACTTTCCCACACCGGAAGAGTGGGAAACTGTCAAGTCCAACCCTTATAGCGAAAGAGTTCAGGGACCATTTGTGGGCGTTAGATTTGTGGCGAAACCACCCCTTCTGCAGTCGGACGACAAGGATGAACTCCCTGTATTACTTATTCTATTTCCGACATTCAATACAGAACGCACTGACCACGTCTTAGCCGACCTAAACCCAGCGGCAAGCACATGGATCTTCGGGCAACCACACGACCTTTCAAAAAACGCATATCGTGTACAGATGGCAAAGTCATTTGCTGCCCCCATCATAAACCCAGGAGACCCTTGGACAGAACTAAGTACATTTGACTATAGAAAAAGTCTCTCTGCGTTAGCAGGTATATATGCAAAGCATCGTCTTAGCCATCGCATAGTTGTCATGCCGCACGGTAGCAAGATGCAGACTCTAGGCGTAAATCTCTTCGCTGCTGTCCATCAAATATCAATGGTGTTTCCAATGCCCAAGACATATGATCCTAACAGATATTCCGAAGGATGTCTACAAGTATGGGCAATTCCACTTGGTGAAACACAAAGTCTTATCAAGAAACTTAGAACCGGGCGAGCATTTGGCAGTGAGAAAACCTGGAGGTGATTTACTTTTCGATTGATCCAGAGAGCCGGGGCAACAACTCTTTCCCTAATCATCATCCTCGCGCTCGCTCAACAGCTCACCCCTCTGAAGCCGCTCCGCATTCTCCGTTGACCAGAGTATCCCTTTCATCACCTTCTGCGCCGTTATGTATCTGGTCGCAGCCAATAGATGAATCCGCTTCTCCTCCGGATCATCCGATAAATCGTAATGCCGAAATGCGACCTCCAACACCTGAAACATGTGTAGCTCGGCATCCTCCCTGAGCAGAATATGAGCGAGGGTCTTCCTAAGACTCGACATGTCGTGGCCTTCGTTCAGGTAGCGGTTGACCAGAAGCTCCGACTCGTAAACCTTCTGGAAGTCCGCCAGCTCCCCGAGACGCTCTAACATGTCCTCTGGCCCTCGGAAGGGTTCGTCCAGACCGTCTTCCGGCTTCGGAACGCGGGCAGAGGGCATGTTCAGCCAACGTATCAGCGTGGTAAATACCGCTCCGTGGAAGATCCCGCGAAGGAGTTCTTTGCTGGGCGCAATGTTGAAAGCGCAGTACAGGGCGTGGGCGTAAGAATAGAGATTCGCCACATCGTGCCAGTCCCCCTCGTTCTTAAGATGGAATCTTACAGTCCTTATCGCCCCCGCGTAGGTCATAGCTCGGCAGAGATCAGTAGGGAGGACGCCCTGTCTGAGTTTCTCCTCAACTGCCCTTACCACGTCCCTGAAGTCATCTCCCAAAAGCGTATGGGCAAACTCTGAAATGTCCAACGATGATTCGCGCGACTGGTTCTCCTCCCATATTTCGTCCAGACGCGAGAAGACATCCTCCAGGACAGGGACGGTGTCCACCCAGAGCGAGGTTTCCTCGTGCCTTGTCCTCGAGACCAGATCTACCACGATAGGACGGAGTATCTCAACTGCGCCCTCCCAATCTATGAAGTCCAGCGCCTCCAGAGTCTTATTGCCGAAGTCGAGGGCGTGGCCGTCTCCGGTGAAGTAGTAGTCGGTCGCTGTCGTGAAGATGAAGTCGGCGATGGTCTCTTTGGAATGTCCCCTGTCGAAGAGCGTCATTAGAATCCGTTCCGCTCCGGATGTATCTCTCTGCTCGACGAATCTCCTGAACCAGCGCTTCAGGGTACCTAAATCGTGAACCGCATCCCCGGGGAAGGGAAAGCGCCTCCTGCGATTCGACCGTCCCGCCGTCCTCCTCCCGACCTGCGTAAGGCCGTGCACCAAAAAGAGATTATGATCGTTGAGATCCACATCGTCCCACAGGTTCGCCGCTATGGTCAGAATCGTCACACCTGACGACCATCCCTCATTCGTCCTGGTGGCACCGTAGTAGAATCCCTGTTGGACTATCTCCTTAATATCCGCTCCGGAGGTCCTCAAGGCAGTGATCGCCTTGGCCATCAGGAACGAACTGGCGTCCTTCAACCCCTGTTGTAGCGCCTTTTGGCCCCTTTCTATCATCCGTCGCCGGGTGTCTTCGCTCTCATCTTTAGCCAGACCGACGTAGAGCTTGCCATCAGAAACCTCCATCGGAAAGGACTTGACATCGTCACCACCTCCCAAGAAGCATCCTCCGGTGCGCAGGTCAAACTGCCAGTGATGCCAGTGACAGATCAATATTCCGTCTTTGACGCTCCCTTTCGAAAGGGGATACCCCATGTGAGGACAGCGGTTGTCCACAGCGAAGAACTCCGCGTTGTAGCGGAAGACCGCAAGATGGACACCGTTAACCGTGAAAGCTTTTATATCGCCTTCGGGCATCTCATCTAGTGAACACAGACGGTGGAAGATCGTATTTCTACCATCTGTGGGATCGGATACACTCACTTGAAACCACCTCCTAATGTAAATATAAACAAAGGGTCAGCTAATCGAAAGATCACTTTGAAAAAAAGAGAATTAGGTATTGACAACACGACCTTTTTTAATATATTCATAAGGTACAGCACACGTATAATAATAAGCTTTTGAAACACCAATGTCAATGGGTTTGTGAAAGTCTATCAGCTCTTCTTCGCTTGAAAAATACTGTACACCGAGGTGTGTTTTTCATATCTTTGTATCGTTTTACAGGTTCCCTCTATGGATAGTTCACAATTTTCCCCCAAAAACTTCTTCGATACCCCCGTCAAGATATAGAAAGGTTACAATAAATATGAGGGTAGCGACAATAATAGGGAACTTTCTGGCGATTACGACTGGCACTTACGAACACATAGATACCGGTTTGCCTATACTGCTGGCCAACGAAGTGGAGACCACAGAGACGGGTTTTATATTCTACTTGAATTCGAGCGATCAAAAGCTGAAGGATACCGGGGCGGCATTCAGGGAAAGCGGCATAGCTTTGCGGTCTGTCCACGCTCCCTTCGGGGAGAGGGAGAATCTCTCCGCTTTAGATAAAGGTCAGAGGAAAGAGGCCCTGGATGTCCACAAGAGACTGTTGAGGAATGTTTCTTTAGCGGGTGTGGAGATGATCGTCGTGCATCCGGGGTCTAGTGTTGAGAAGGACGAAGATATTCCGACTATGCATTCCCTTATCAGGGAGAGTCTGTCCGAGCTGGTTCCTGTAGCACAGTCTGAAGGAGTGAAAATTGCTCTGGAAAACATGCTCCCCGAGCATCCAGGTGCAGATGGAAGGGAAATCTTGAGTGTGGTGGAGGACATCGGCTCCGAGTGGCTCGGTGTCTGCTTCGATACAGGTCACGCACACATAAATGGGGATATGAGGGGAACTATGGAGATCTTGAAAGATAAGATAATTACGTTTCATATTCACGATAACGACGGCATGAAAGATATGCACCTCCAGCCACCCTACGGGACCATCAACTGGGCAGATTTCGTAGATTGTCTGGACACGATGGATTTTGGTGACCCCATAACGATTGAGTCGGCGCCCTGGGGAAGTGAGAGAGATCTGAAGTGGATGCAAAAAGAAGTGCGAACGCTCTTAAACGGCGCCAGAAACGGAGAGTACGGCAGGACCGCCGTACACTGCACCTCCTGCGGTCACAGGCTATTTAAAGGAGAGGAAGGATGGTTCTGCAGATGCAGCCAGCGCTAAAGCAGAGAAAAATCACCTCCCCTCCAACGCCTCTTTGGCCATGTGGGCCATATGGTCATCAGGATAAAGCTCGATAAGCTTTCCCCACCACATTTCGGCTTCCTGCCATTTTCCGACAGAAGCGTTCATACCACCTATATAAAACAGGGCATCCGGATGCTTGGAATCGTACTTAAGAGTGGCAGTTAGCTCCTGTATGGCTCTTTGTGGTTCTTCTGCGTTGAAATAACACACAGCAATTTCAACTCTGACGTCCACATTGGTGGAGTCCGCTTCGAGAGATCTGTTGTAGTAATCGATCGCTTGCTCGAACTTCCCGGCGTCTCGGTACATATTGCCCAGCCTCACTAAAGCAGCAGTATTCTTAGGGTCTACCTCAATCTGCTCTTTCAAAGCTTCAATCTCCCGAAAGACCTGCTCCATCACCTCTGAGCCCCCGGGAGGAGACATCACTCCCCCCGGAAGGAGCTTGTTCGACCTTTCCGCTTCGCTGAGCTAAAACAATTGCGAGCACTACAATGACAGGAATGGTAAGGATAGAGACCCACTTCAGAACTGGGTAAGTGTAAGACGTTGTTCCTGAGCGCTCCTCCTTGGGATCTATATCATCGGCAACAATCTCATTTTTTGCAGTAGTGTGTAAGATAACCCTCTCAGCTATTTCTATTGTCTTAGCTTCAGATATACTCAGCTCCTTTCCGCATTGTCCGCAGAAGCTGGCCTCCTTTTCCACCTCTGCTCCGCAGTTAGGACAGGATTTGTTAGATTCAACTTTGGTTCCGCAGTTAGGGCAGAAGTTTGCGCCTTCTGAAACTGATGTGCCGCACTTTGTACATTCAATCTGCATAGATTACTCCTTTTCGCACAATTCTATTTAGGGGGAACTCCCAGTGTGGAGCGTCACATTAATTCGTGGTTAGTTGCCACTTGACCCCGCAAGGCGTCCGTGCTGCCCTTTCTGACACGCCCGATTTATCCTTATTTGCATGGCAGACACACGGGTCTGCCCCCACGGTATCCTAGAATGGACTCCCAACACCTACGTCGTGCAGGTCTATTTCCCATTCCTGATGGGTTCTGGACACGGCCATGCGTAACACTGAAGGATCACATCGGTTTATCTTCATACCCATTACCCCTCTGTGTTTTCTCAATCGATCCCAAGAGTCGGTACGCCATCTTGAACAGCGCGGACAGGCTATCCTCACTGGTCATTTACCGCGATCTGCAACGATCTCAAGTCTTCAGGAGTCCCTCCAACTGCTCGATGTGCCTTATCCCGACGACAACACTGCAAATACGAGGTTGGTCCAAAAGCCACCTTAAAGCGTACCGGGCCGGCTCGAGGCCAGCGGCTTGGGCTTCCTTCTCGTACTCTTCCAGCCTGGAGTACATGGCATCGTCGGGAACGGCGATCCAGTTCGGGATCTCGGCAGCGCGACTGTCGGGAGGGATTCTTTGACCCCGTTGATATTTCCCCGTCAGCAAACCGCCCTCCAACGGCTTATAAGGCGTCACGGCAATCTCATACTCCCGACAAACTGGCAAATGCTCAGCCTCCACATCGCGCGTGAGCCAGCTGTAAGGTGGCTGGCTGATCACAGGTCTCGGCCAGCCATTGGCGTCGCAGAGAGGGATCATTTCGCGGATCTGGGTGGCGTCAAAGTTTGAAAAACCCCAGTGGCGAACTTTGCCTGCAGCAATTAGTTGTTCTATCACGGCAAGCGACTCGTCCAGCGGCGTCTTCGGATCAGGACGGTGCAACTCATAAAAGTCCACGTAGTCGGTCTGCAGGCGTTGGAGGCTGGCATCAATCTGATGGGTTATGTGCGTGTGACCCAGACCACCGCCATCATATCCTCCGCCGCCGACGGGGTTGCCTACCTTGGTAGTGACGACCACTTGCTGGCGACGTCCCTCAAGCGCTTTTCCAAGAATCGCTTCCGCCACGCCTCCGGGAGAACCCAGGAAGCGGTCATAACCTTCGTATATGTCGGCGGTATCGATGAAATTGATGCCGTTGTCAATAGCCTGATGGACGATACGAATCACCTCCGCCTCAGCGACGGGTCTTCCGAAGGTCATCGTGCCCAGGCAGATCGTTGAGACACTCAGTTGTGTATTAGGTATAGGGCGCAGTTCCATACAGTTCATTCCTCACTTTTGAAAATAGGAGTTTGCTGAAATCATCTATATTCTGGTTTTTTCTGTTCAGGAATGAAAGCTACCAATGCTCTTATCCGTTGTTCTGCCAGCAGCCCTCCTCCTGATAACCCCTGCCACCACAAGTTGCACAGATGCCATATTCACGTCTTGGTAATCCAGTGTCTTGCCAGACAGATTTGCCGTCCCACACCCCACAACTTCCGCAATCGCACTTGCCTTTTCCTTTGCAGTGTTTGCACTTAACCCTCGCGGCTGACATTGTTGACCTCGTTGCTTAAATACGTGATTGATGCTTGGTAGAAACACGAAGTGAAAAATCATTGATTTTATTATAAAAACATTACTTTGTAAAATCAAGGGTTTATGAGCTCAATTTTATAAGGATTTTACGAAAACTCATTCTTCTGTATCCCATGCAAGGGATTTTTCTTGCCAAACTCTTTAGATAAGAGTATCTTGTGTTGATTCCCGATCCCCAATAGAATCCCCGATAGACTCAATCAGGGATCAGGGATTCAATCGCCGCTTGTTCCTGTTCCAGCCTTGCCAGACTATACAGCGCAAGTTGCCGTATTCTTGTAAGACTACGCAGACAACCTATGGACCAGACCATGCCCCATAGGGAGAAGCCTGTCCAGCGCTCCACGGAGGAGCCTCGTCAGGTCTTACATCTTATGTTTCTTTATAAAGCCCGATCCTGAAGAATCGAAGGGGTGTGGGCTTCCCGCTTTGTAGGGATTGCGTCAGCATACCGCCATTCGTAAGCGGTTGAGGAACGCGATCCGCCGCTATTCTACGGTTCTAAGGGGTCTGTTCCTATCCGCTAAGAGCAGGATTTGAAGCCACACCCGCGGAGTGCCTATCGTGAGTCAAGCCGATGGCAGTGACTCCAGGTGGCGTCATTACGTTCGGCTATGGCTCAGACGAACTTAGGAGTTGAATAATGACCGGAGGTCAATTGCTGCAGTTATTAGCTGCCCGTGTCGAGTCTGGTAATCCGCTGAGGGTGGGGCTGATTGGGGCGGGCAAATTCGGGACCATGTTCCTGAGCCAGGCTCGTCGAGTGCCGGGGCTGCACGTTTTGGGAATAGCCGATCTGTCACCTGAGCGCGCTTCAAAGGCGCTGCGATGCGCCGAGTGGCTGCCGGAGCAGTTTACGGCGACGAGCTTTGCGCAGGCCCTCAAAACCGGCTCCACCTATCTCACCGACAACGGCGAGTCACTTATCCAGGCCAATGGCTTGAAAGTTGTGGTTGAGGCAACAGGCGACCCCTCTGCCGGTATCCAGTATGCGCTGAAGGCGTTTGAAAACGGTCGGTACGTGGTCATGGTCAACGTGGAAGCAGATGCGTTGGCCGGCCCCCTCCTGGCCGAACACGCTGCTGCGGCTGGTGTCGTCTATAGTCTGGCCTACGGTGACCAGCCTGCCTTGATCTGTGAACTGGTGGAGTGGGCCCGGACCAGTGGCTTTGAGGTCGTTTGCGCGGGCAAAGGGACCAAGTATCTGCCCATCTACCACACTTCTACACTCCATACAGTCTGGGAGCACTACGGTTTCTCGGAGGAGATGGTTGCGCAGGGCAATTTAAATCCCCGGATGTTCAACTCCTTCCTCGATGGCACCAAGTCAGCCGTTGAAATGGCGGCGGTGGCCAACGCCACTAACTTACAGCCCCAGCCGGAGAGGCTGCGCTTTCCGCCCTGCGGGATCGATGATCTGCCGAACGTTTGCCTGCCTAAAAGCGACGGTGGACAGCTTGCTTACAAAGGCACGGTTGAGGTTATCTCCAGCCTCGAGCGCGATGGTCGGCCGGTAGACCGCGACCTGCGCTGTGGGGTCTACGTCACCTTTGAAGCGCCAAGTGACTACGTCAGGCACTGCTTTGCAGAGTATGGCCTCTTGACCGACTCCACCGGATGCTATGCGTCCATGTATCGGCCCTATCACCTGGTCGGCCTGGAACTGACTGTAAGTATTCTGAAGGCTGGCTTGCGGGGTGAGGCGACGGGTTCCCCCGTCGGATTCAGGGCTGATGTCATCGCAACGGCCAAGCGTGATCTAACGGCGGGCCAATTCTTAGACGGGGAAGGCGGGTATAGCGTCTATGGTTCGCTCATGCCCGCGGAGGATTCCCTAAAGGCGGGCAAGGCCGCTCTCTTAGTGGACAAGGTAACAAGCCACGAAGCGGACCGTATGATCCCTATTGGCCTGGCACATAACGTGAGGCTCAAGAATAAGGTAGCAGCCGGTCAGTCTGTTCGTTGGTCTGACGTCGAGTATGATGAGACAAACCCTGCGGCGCACTTCCGTCTAAAGATGGAGCAGCGCATGGCAAATTTTTCTTCCACCAGCTAGACAACACCTCTTTCTATTGGACAGTAGCCCCCAATCGAATCTATTGGGGGTCGGCGGTAGAGAGGGCACCGACTCCCGTGTCGGTATGCTATCCACTATTTCGGATTTCCAAAATCATCTCCAGGTTTTTCCCGCTACTTAGATTCCTTGTTGAACCAAAGAATTCATGAATTCCAAGCAAATTCTTGCGCTTTCAGATGACATCTCATCTCGATCAACATACCAATCTTCCCATTTTCCCTTAATCAGACGGTCACTAATATGACCAAACCAAACGCTTTTAATACCACCCATTTCGTGGCTTGTTGCCTCCTCCCCAACAAAGCGGCTGTGCCGCCCACAGACACCAGATGCAGCATAGAATGGTGTTGTCTCCATATTTATGATTTGAGCGCCTTTTTCCCGCCAGGTTGAAATTAGGCTCTCAGTTTCTCTGTATAGTGCATCTACAGTTGCAGCAGTAACTTGTTGTATATCACATGATAAGCTCTTCCCTACATTAACAACTAACTCTATCAATTCCGGGTCGGCCGCAATTTCCTTCGAATCTGGACAATATATTTGACTTGTTCCGTCAGTTGGTAATGCTAATTTAGCAACAACCTGTTGTCCCTTAGGCAATCTTGGGTCGATGGCGCCAGCAGCTCCATAGCCGATCAGATATTTTACATCCAGATACGCTAATTCTTCCACCAGAATTGCCGCCTGTGGACCTGCCCCAACTAAACCAGTAAGGATTCCAACACGTCTATCCCCCACAATTACTTCATATACTTGTGACTCCCCTAAACCCAAAAAGATACTGTAGCCCAGCGGTTGTGCGTTAAATTCTTGGACAAGCGGTTGTGAATTTTTAGGGCCCTGAAAGCATAAAATTGCCGCAAACCACTGTGGCAAAGGGTTACTTCCAAGACGGTTTTTAATAAGTGCTTCTGGTGTGATGTAGCGCATTGTCACGGCTAAAACCCCTGACGCGATAAAGAATACTTTTTCTTGGCTTCCAGCTTCTCGTGTTTGTTAGACAGCAGGTGCGTGGATTCTTATAGATACTGTTCTAAGAAATCTCTGACACCATTTAGCATTGCTTCGACTAAATCTAATTCATACTCTGAAAAATTGCCGTGATCAGCACCATTCCTGATGCCGTTCCGAACTTCTACCCTTTTCTGAGTAAGTCTATTGTAGACTTGAGCATCAGCAAGTTTATGGTTAAGAGAACTTATATCTTCTTTACTCTTGAGTTTAATACCGTTATTTTGTGCTATTTTTCTTAGTCCGTCTTCTAACCCGATTAATTCACAAACTTGGTGGAGTCATTGCGAGGAGCAAAGCGGTCCCCGATTGAGTCTATCGGGGAAGCAATCCCAAGGTTTTATAGTGGTCTCCTATGAGATCCGGAGAGTATTACATCTATCACAGAATCGAGATTGCTTCGCCTTCGGCTCGCAATGACACCGAAGGTGGTTAAACGGCATAACTATAATATAGTACAATCCCTTAATTAATACACGGCCTTTTTTTGTGAATTAATCGGGCTAATACTGCACCGATCAATGAAGCCGCAGGATCCTTATAACCTTGTTCTACCAAGTGCTCAGCCATTTCCAAAAAGTCTGTAAAAATATCTGCCGCGACAAGAGTTTCTAATTTCTTAAGATAGCCGCCTTCAATATCTTCTTTTGCCGCTTTCAAAACGCCTTGACCTTGAAGTGCCTCTGAATACATAGCGTGCGTAGAGTTCTTTTGGAATAGTTGAAAATGGGTACTATCATCTCCGGATACGAAATCCAAAAAGGATAAAGCTCCTGCTTTCCAATGATAGAAGAGATCATCATCAATAAAAGTACCTATAATTCCTTCACCTAATTGGTGCCTCGTTGATAATATCTTTTCTCCCATCTCTATCAATTGGTTTAGCCTATCTTTTAATTTTTCATAAAACATGCAGATCACCTCTTAGATAATAGGAGGGAAACCTCTGCAATCTCAAAAATCCTCCGTTAGTACATCAATATTCGCCTGGCGTATGTGACAGGTGTCATTGAGACTGCAAATCACATAACCGCCTTTAGTTCTCTCAAACTCATTCAAACAGCTATTGTCCTGGCGGATGAATGGGAATCGCTCAATGCCAAGACCCATTGCGCCAAGCACCAACAGCTTGTTTACGACACGGTGGGCAAAAAGAGCGACCGTCTGGTTCTGATGTCTCGATGCAAACTCCTCCATGGCTGAAAATGCCGTTTCGTATACTTCCTGGAGTGTATTTCCCCCGGGGACCCGCACTGATTCTGGATGGGATATCCACAGATTATGTTCCTTGAGCCATCGGCGGGCGACCTCGGATTCTTCGAGTCCTGTCCATTCACCGTAGTCAAAGTCGATCAAGCGTTCATCTATTACAGCGTCAATGCCTCGATTCTCAAGGACGATCTGAGCGGTTTTCTGTGCGCGTGACAGGGGACTGATGTAGGCCGCGTCGATTTGACGAGAACCGAGTGCCTTTGCCAGGAATTTCGCCTGTTTTTCTCCGTTTTCGTTCAAGGGAACATCATACGTACCGCGGAATATTTTCCCTCGATTCCAAGCGGTTTCTCCGTGCCGAATCAGAAGGATTGTAGCTGTCACATTTTCTCCCGAATTCTCATCTTATTACGGTTACTTCAATTCTAGCCAGCGCCACGAAACATATGACGCAGGCGGACGATTTTCACAAAGCGAATCTCTTCATCGGCTTATTCGGATCTACATCGTCATAGTAAAGGTCAAAACCTAATTCCTCAAAAATATCCTCAAATTGGGAAAATACGTTAGAAACCACTTCCTTTAAATGAGGTAAATTGTGACATTTCCCGTTGACCATGATCTCAATCAGTTCATCGAAGGTCTTCGCTTTAACTTTAAACTTTTTCGCTTGTGAAACGAATTGAGAAAAAGTTTTGTAAGGAGTTTGGTTTAAGAAGGATAATACCCTCAGCATGTGCAAAAACATGTCAAAAGTTAAAAGGGAAATACCTACTTTGTTTCTCTTTGTAATTGCATTTAGGACTTTAGCCGTTGATTCTTGAACTTCATACCAACCTTGGGCGGCATGGTTTAAACATTTTTCCTTCAGGTTCTTAACTTTATATCTATTCAAACTTTCAATGAATCTTTTATTGATTAACGGTAGTAAAGTATCGGAACCAGTGATATACCAATCTCCTGTTACCTCGCGGATTTGTTCTAAATATGTTTCTTTCGTTGTCCAGATAAGCTCAACCAATAGACCATCTCTAATTTTACCCATGCCGCCCATCTTTTTATTTTTCGGCATTTCCCGAACAAAGGCAATCAGCTCCAAGTCTGAATAATCGAAGTCCTCATTTCTGGCATAAGACGCCTGAGCAGCAAGAGCAAGTAAGTTTTTACCGAACTTCTTCTTAACCAAAAGGATCATTTCTTTGATAACTTTTTCTCTGTCTTGGTGAGAATATTTTTTGAGACCTCTCATAGATTTAAGCGGAATATTTTCTGTCGATTCCTTGCGATTTCTCCGTGCCGAATCAGAAGAATTACGGTATTCATATGTTCTCCCGAATTCTCATGTTAATCTAATAAGTTCATCTCAGTGAGCTGTGTCTGTCTCATACATACATAAGGCTTAAAGATTCCTTCACCTAACTACATAGCGTCCCCCCATCTTGCTGGGCTGAATCAAGCCGTAGACCAGTATATTGACGTACAGTTCGTTTATTATACAAGGTTTACCTGAGGTAAACGGCACTCCAGTTACTGCTATTAAACGTCCGTCAAACTCGAGACCGTACACCGGTTTCACTAGAGGGCATTTAGGAAACCCCTTAGGAGAGGTGTATTCAGTTATATCATAATAAGTGTGAAAGAGTGGATGTTCCAACCCTATCTTGATTGCTTGAAGTCGATCTCCGACCTTTCTTTGGATCTCTCTTCGTAGCACCTGAATCTGTCCACTGTTCACCACAGCAAACCCACCTTCCATCAGGTAACGAACCAGGCTCTCCGTTGATTCCACATTGATGTACTCCAGAAGTAAGACCGAATACTCCTTCATCTCTGAATAGTGAAGTATATGTCTCTGGGGATAAGATTTGCAAACATCTACTTCATAAATTAGGGGCATTTTCCCAGACAAACTTTCGCCATATTTCAATGCCCTCAACAACTTTTCAAGTCTATTAGCTCCAGGGCCCCTATAGGCCGGAAGATGCAAATAGGCTTCTTTCAGTTTTCCTGTCTCCCGGTCGATCAAGATTACGTTATATCGGCGCCGCTCCGCACCCAACTGCACAGCATCCATCTCGGGCAGTTCCGCCTCATGCGTTGCAATATCCAGATCTATATCCACCGTATCCAGTTGGGTTTCCCACCTACCCTTCCCCTTTTCCCAACGCAATGGCAAGAATTCCTCTGCCAGAGGTTGTTCCGATACCGGAAGAGCTTCAAGCTTCATCTCCAAACTTTCTGCTTTTGGATAAAGAGGGACAACTTCTTCGCGCATGCGTTCCAATATCTGACGGGGGATGGATATAGCCCGACGAGGTTCAAAGCGCTTGGGTTTCAGCTTGGGTCTTACAACTAACCGCGCACGGAAGAACTGCTGCTGGACCTCAGGGGGAATAAACAGGTCAATTAACCAGAACACGAGTATATGCAAGAGCGCTGCACAGACGAGGGATACTGCTACTCTTCGATGACTTGGACGTCTTCTCATGCTACTCGCGTCCTTATTAGCTGATACAGGAACTTAATGCCGACTGCAATAATCAAATCGCTGCAAGGGCTTGTATAAGCTTGTCGAGACAGTTCGGAGAATTGTCGAATAACCTTGGATGTACACATAATGATCTATAGAACAGCAAGACAGCATATCCACACTGTTGCAGATATGCATCACTCGACTTCAGCCCAGATTCTTCTGAGATAATCTACATCTTTCACCGCCCAATGCTCCAAGTTGGGAGGAAGCTCATCCGCTGTTTTATGTCGGGACTCCAAGAGTAGTAAAAAAGATAGCCGAATCTGCATCAAAGTGCAAGTATTTTCACCTGTGTGTCAGAGTCATTTCAGTTCTCAGTGGTCTTCTGATGCTTCCCCAGAAAACCTAATAGCGATTTCTCCATATCAAGGGATTTTACTTGACAATGGATAATTCTTGAGTATCATATTCCCAGATAGCCCGACAGGAGCAAGATCACACTATTTCAAAGTTATGGGATGGAAGAATGGTTAATATAGGAATCATCGGCATAGGATTTATGGGGGTTACGCACTACAAGGCGATACAGGAGATCCAGAATGCCCAGGTGTCGGCGATCTGTACTCGTAATCCTAAGAAGCTTTCAGGCGATTGGAGGGACGTCAAGGGAAATTTTGGAGATAGCGGCGGCGTACAGGATCTGTCCGGGATAAATAAATACTCGAAAGTGGACGACATTATCAACGATTCTGACGTGGACCTGATAGACATCTGTCTGCCGACCGACCTGCACTGTGACGCAACGATCGGCGCTCTGGAAGGTGGAAAGCACGTGCTTCTGGAGAAGCCGATCACCATCAATCTGAACGACGCCGATAGTATGGTGGAGGCGGCTCAAAAGTCGGGGAAAAAGTTCATAGTGGCGCAGGTGTTGAGATTCTTTCCTGAGTTTGCGCTTGCAAAGAAGATTGTAGATAGCAAAGGGTACGGAAAGCTCCTGGGGGCGCACTTCAAGAGGATTATATCCAGGCCCGATTGGATCCAAGATGTCGAATCCCCGATTGGATCGGGGAGGGCAGGCGGCGCAGGGATCGATCTCCACATACACGATTCGGACTTTGTGCGGTACCTCTTGGGAATGCCCAACTCGGTATCGTCTGCGGGCCTGATGACGAACGAAGATAGCGTAGACTATCTCGTTACGAATTACATCTATAAGGATCAGGACGTTACGATTACGTCTCAGTGCGGATGGATAGCCATGCCGGGCGTCCTGTTCGAGCACGGTTACGATGTCTATTTGGAAGACGCTACGTTGAGGTTCAATTCCTCCGGTCAGCCCCTGACTCTCTTCACAGCTGACGGGAAGGAGTGCACACCTGAAACCCCCACCGACGACGGCTTTATCGCGGAGATACGATACGCTGTGGATTGTGTCCTGAACAATAAAGATCCGGAGATTCTATCTGGAAAGTCGGCGAGGGATTCTCTCTACCTGTGCCTGAAGGAGATGGAATCTGTCGCATCTGGGGTAGAGGTTCGTATATAATCCTACTCTACGAGTTCAACGTCTTCATCGGTTGCGGGAACTATCTCCTCTGTGGGTCTTTCCTTCTCCGTTCGCCAGATGAGTCGAACCACCCAGATTGCTAAAAGAACCTCAAGGGCTATCACGACCCAGCCTAAGAGGGTCACCTTTACCTCCTTTTCATCCCCGATTAAATCGGGGGTCGGGGATTGGTTCTGAACACCTGTACCTCAGGCGTGGTGCCTTTGGCAAGGGCGTAGCGCATCCAGACGTAGTACACAAGTCCCGCTGCGAGCATAGAACTCAAAAGACCACTGAATATCTCGTTTGCGCCTATGTAGAATCCCACAAGAAAGCCGACTATCCACGCAAGGAACGCAGCGGGGTTCACGTTCATATCCGCCCCATCTGCTCGTTCGTACCTCTCTCTGTTTTGTGGGAACGCCCAGTAGTCAAGGATGACAGTTATAGCTATCGGACCGACCACCCAGGCGAGGAACTGAACCCACCACATGAAGTATTTGTCCAGGCCTACAAAGCTGCCGATGAAGCCGACCGCGCCCACTCCGATGGTGGCGATCCTCCTTGTAAACTCCTGCCCTTTGATCATAGGTATCGGCGGTGCGGAGAAGGCCAGACCTGCTGCGTATGTACCGCCCTGCATAGTGGATTGCGCCCCCAACCACAGTGCCAGCCATGCCAAGAATCCCAGCCCCAGTGAACTCGCTATGAGGAATATGTTATATTCCCCCGTGTGCGCAGCACCGATGGCTCCACCCCAGTACTGCACGGTCACGAGTCCCACGTAAGCGGTCATTATGCCCACAACGGCCTGTTTGGCGTTCTTCCAGAACCTGGCGAGATCTGCTATGATCGTAGCGCCTACGATCCAGCCCCCTGCGGCCATGTCAAAACCTATAAAGACGGGCTTGGCCGGATCGTACCATTTGTCCCACAGCGAGGGGAAGCCCCCCGCGGTTTTGATCGTGATTGCGAGCACCACTACAAATATAACCAGAAAGCCGGGGGCTGCAAACCAGTTAATGTACGCTATCCAGCGGATGCGCATAGCAGCAGGGAGGATGAAAAGAGTTCCGATTACGATCGTGCAGATGAGCCACAGGGCCGAGCCGACCTCTGCTCCGGCCTCTTTCACAAAGCCGTCCCTCGTGATGTTGAGGATGACGGCAAACCAGCCCATGTTGGTCAGCCCCATAAGGACATTGGGGAGTATGACCCCTTTTCTGCCGTAGGTGTATCGGAATAAAAGAGCGCTGGAATATCCGGTCCTGGATGCTGCAGCCCCTACGAGGATGCCCACGATGGCGTTGCTGAGTGTGCCGAAGAATATTATCGGCATGGACATCTTCAGGGGAAAGACCTTTCCCACCATCCCTCCCACAAGGAAGCTGGATAGGACCAGAACAAATCCCCACAGGACAAAGCAATTGTTCCAGAAACCGAGCCTCCGGGAAAGGGGAACTTTAGATCTGGCGGCGTCACCTACTACAGCGCTTTCATTTACCTTTGCCTCTGAATCATCCAGGATGCAGTCTCCTTTATCTTATATATCGCCTGCTATTTACCGCTATGTTCAAGAAACTTTACAGCCTTCATGTTTTAAAAGATTCCTCAAAATACGAAAAAGTCCTTGAATATGCAACAAGATTTTTGTATCTTAATTAACTAAAGTCGGGGTGTAGCGCAGTCCGGTTAGCGTGCCTGCTTCGGGAGCAGGAGGTCGGCGGTTCAAATCCGCCCACCCCGACCATTCTTAAACCCCACGAGTTCAATATCTCATGGGGTTTCTATTTGAAGCAAGCGTTTTATATTCTGCTGACAATCTGGCGGCACAAATCAGTAAATCCAAATGGAACCGCAGCCACTATCAGTCCAAGGATCTTGACGTAACCCCAGGAACCGGACAGAAAACGTAGCTAATTCTATAATCATGCAAGATAAACATGTAAGAGTTCAAAAAAGAGCACAAAAGGGATGATCAGATAAGCTGTGCACGGCTTCCACCATTCATATCTGTTCGTCACCCACTTCAGCGATCCACTTTCGGGTCCACTCTACCGCCTCTAAATCAAGGTCACATATACAGCTTGCCAGAAATATCATCCCTTCAATTCGTCCCTCTTTCAGCCAGCTTAATCCAATGTCACACTGCATCTCCAACAGATCAAGGGGCATAGGACATTTGCCACCGTAATCCCACATGTAACAGCCAAGAATCTTGGCACAGTTAGGAGCCATCTTCTCAACTATGTCAAAGTTGCGTTCCAAATTCTCCAGATTAGGGGCATTCCATGTCCAGAAGCTCACCTTATCGCAGAGCTCAAGGTGATGTTCGACTGGAAGTGCAAGCTGATAGTCGTAGAGAACCACCCACAGGTCCAGCTTGAGCCCTGACTTAGTCAACTGGCTTCTTACGGTTTGAAGTTCATCCAGAGATAAGACACCGACCGCTCCAACATCCGACGAACTCTTGAAGAAGTCATCCATCATCACACCAGTGATATTCGGAAAACGAGTGGCCAATTCAAAGACGTGGGCTTTCTCCTCCTCTTGCGTCTTTCCACCGGCCCCGACAATAGACCAGACAATACGCTTTAGTGCCCTAAAAGGCACAGCATACTGGTCAAAGGGTGGTGAAGGTCTGTCACGAAAACTAACCATAATGAGATTTTGCACGCCGAGGTAGAATGCGCCTTCTGTAGACGTTATGCGCGAACTTCCCGGAAGGTTATATCCAGAATTGTGACTTCCTGCATCGTGAGCCCAGATCCAAAGCCTGTCTCGTACGCTTTCCATATACTCTCCTTAGGGTTTCACCAACAGTCGAGAAATCTATGACGTTCGCTGAAGCGGAAACACATATTGCAGAATCTCAGGAAGAAGGGCAAGGTACTGAAGAAGTTGCTACAACGCAGAACGACTCACTCTACTCCTTCTAATCTTTCAGATTTCTCCCCCAGCTCTACAAGTCCCTTAACCATACGTTGGATGCGAGGCCCATCGCTGTTCTGGAGCACCTCTTCCGGGTGAAAGACATACGCGGACCAACGCTTTAAAGAGGCGATGTGTTCATCGCTGATCGGACGGGCTGCGTATTTCAGGGCGATATAACGTCGTCGGCCACTTTTCCCGTACACAGCATGGTATAAACTCTGATTGAACAACATCATCTCACCGGGCTCAGTCTCCACAGCGTAGCAAGGTACATCAGAGCCTGCCATCCCAAAGAACCTCGGTTCACTTTCCGCGTGACTGAGCTGGAACGCCTCGAGGTCTTCGTGCATCGGCAACCTATGGGAACCGGGAATAACCCGCAGGGCGCCCTTTTCTTTCTGCATCGGATCCAGATATAACATAATCTTGATTCGGATGTAGTTGAGCTCTTCATTCCCCGGTCTGTCAGCATGCCAATGGTGTGCATCTCCCGAGGTTTGAATGCCCCTGTTACCTTCGGATCCAGACCAGATAAAATCTTTCCCCAATAACTGTTCCATGGGCTCGTAAATGCGGTCGTCCTCAACTAGTTGCGTCAGCAGGGCATGTTTCTCGACAAAGGGCGACATCCTTACTTTCTCTTCCTCTCCTAGCGGACGACCCAGTTCTCTCTCCCACACTTCTTCAGCCGCATGGGTGATCGTGTCCATCTCCTGCGGCGAGAATGTCTGTCGAAGAACCAGAAAACCGAAGGTTTTGAAACACGTAATCTGCTCTGCTGTTAACATCAAACCTCCTTCCTACAGTTGAACGGTGCATCAACGTACTTTCCCCAACCGAATCCGCCAAGCGCATTTGAGGGAACAACGTGCACTCGGTAACTGGCACTTTAGCAGACGATGCGTTTCTGCCATGTCCTGTTCTTTCGCCTTGTGCGGAACCTATTACATTGGGTCAGTTGGCATTAGGATGCGCAGGATAACCTACATACGAGGCGGTTGACCAATCTGGAAATGTTGATAAGCTCCCGCACAAGTGTTCAATAGCTATAGGATAAACCGATTCCAAAAGCACTGCCGGCTCCTACGTTCTTGCCGACAAAGATCACATCGTACACCAGGTCCACCGACGTATTACCGTAAACCTTGACGGCCGTATTGACACCTACTTTGGTAAAATCTCCCTCGGAAATCTGCATTGACATCGAGTGCATGGCATCGGCGTTTCCCCCGCCGGCTAGCAAGGTATCCTTACCCTCCAGGTATACTTTGACAAAGACCTTTTCATGTGGAGTCGCTCCCACTTCAAAGAAGTAGGGAACCTGCTTGGAAAACGGCCCTCCGCGAAAGCGGAAGCCCAACTCTGCACCCAGGTATAGGGGCACAGGATGGAGGGAACGGGCTACCAACAGTCTGAGCTCCATATCCAGATCGCCCGTGCCGATAGCAGGGTTGTTGTTTTCGTCGTATCCCGTGGGCACCTTGAAACTTACATAGGGGCTCAAGACCACGGGCCATTGTAAAATCTGGTATTTGGCCCCGATATCCCAATCACCCACGGCCGTAGTCGTCAAGCGGACCTCGGGATTCTCCGAAATGAGTCGGCCCGCACTGACCTGAGTGAGCAGTGTAAGACGTTCCAGCAGGCCATATTCTATGTATAGAAAGCCATGATTGGACTCGAAGGTAGCATCGAGAGAATCAGCATGGCCTCGATTTCCATCCCCGTCGAAGGCTTCATCAGCGTCGTATAAAATCGCCGACAACTTGGCATAGTAATGACCCTTCTGTTGGCTCCAGGCGCCGGCACGAGCTTCGGTGAGGGGCCACATACAACAAACCGCCAGTAAGACTAATAGTGGAAACTTCCTATGCATATGCAAATTCCCCTACGGGATACATCACAAAATTCATTAACAGAATTAAAGGAACTCGTTCTTTTGCTCCTGTTGATCTCCTGGAAGCAGCAGTAACTGTCAGGAGCATCAGAACATGGTTCCGCATACTCCGCTGCAGAAGTGGGCTTAAACTCCCATCGCCATCCCTCCGCTGCCAGCGTCTGCGCCGCCGGCAAGCACCTCGGTTTCAGGATCTATGGTAATGGCGTGGACCAGGGCGAGTCCGCCGTGACTTTGCGGGAGGCGTTCGATGGGATGCTTTTTGCGAACTTCGGCGCAGACAATTTCGGGAATGCGCGCCTGACACTTGATGGAGTCGCCCTGGCAGTCGAAGCGGGGCGCCAGCACTGCATCACTGATGCTCATCCCAAAATCGAGTACGTTTAGAATCACCTGCGCGATCGAAGTGATAATGTAGGTGGCTCCGGGCGCGCCGATGACAAGTATAGGTCTGTCGTCTTTGTAAACCATGGTCGGCGTCAAGCCCGAAGTGCGCCCTTTGCGCGGGGCGATGGAGTTTGGGTGTCCGGGCAGGGGATAAAAATTCGCCATCGAATTGTTATACATAAATCCCATCCCCGGCGTAATGACACCCGACGAAAAACCGAGAGAGTGTGTGAGCGCAACACAGTTTCCGTCTTTGTCCACCGCGCTCACATGAGTTGTGTCGGGCGATTCGGGCGGTGTAAAAGAGACCCTAATAGGTTTTCCCGTTGCGATATCTTGCCGCCACTTCAAGGCGCGCTCTTTGGATATCAACCATTCGAAAGGCACGTCAGCAAACTGCGGGTCAGAAAGGTGCAAATTGCGATCAGAAAAGGCGGCCTTCATCGCCATCGATACGAAGTAGATATAATCAGGTGAATTGTGCTCCAGCGCAGTAAGGTCGTGGCCTTCCAGGATGTTAAGGATGGAAAGCAGTGTCGATCCGCCGTGTGGCGGTGGGGAAGTCGTAATAGTAAAGCCGCGATATGTTGTGACAATGGGCTCTCCGTGGCGCAGTTGGTAGTCGGCGAAATCCTGTTCGGTTACGTAACTCCCGTTTCTGGCGAGGTCATCGCTCATGCGTCGGGCGAGGTCGCCAGAGTAGAAGTCGTCCGCGCCGCGCTCGGTAAGTTGGAGCAGGGTATCTGCAAAGTCGGGATTGCGGAGTATCTCGCCCGCTTCGTAGGAGCTACCGTCGTCTTTAAGATAGATGCGGCTTGCCTCTCTATTGGCCTTGATGCCGTCCAGCAATGAGCTCCCTTCGGGATACTTTGCCACCTCCTTCCAGCGCGCCGCAAGGTGACTGTCTACCATAAAGCCCTCCTTAGCGATATGCGCCGCTGGTGCGATAGCGTGTTCCCACTGGATCGTGCCCCAGCGCTCCAGTATCTCAGCCAGTCCTTTGACCGCGCCGGGCGTGCAGACTGATCGGTAGCCTATAGCGTTGACTTTTCCCTTCAGGAAGTAGCCCCAGCCAGCTGGATTCGGGCGGATAAGTATATCTTTCCACATCGTCGGTGTGGCATTTGAACCGGCAAGGGCAGGGGCGTCCAGAAGGATGGAATGGCGTTGAGAGCTGTGGGGGTTGTACAGATTGAGTGTAAGAAAACCTCCGATGCCGCACATCTGCGGGTTGACAACAGACTGGACAAAAGCACAGGTCACGGCAGCATCTATGGCGTTGCCGTCTCCCATTAAGACCTTTGCGCCCTCCTCGACAGCGAGAGGTTGAGGCGCTACAATCATGCCGGACATAGGAGATTTCCTTTATTATCTATGCAACATAAGCACCATATGTTCTGCATCTTGGGGATCGAATTGAGCGATACAAAGTCACCGCACCACTCACATCTTTAAAGTCCGTAAATCGCTTTAGATTGCCTCCCAGGATGAGGGCGACCTCCTCATCGGCAAACCCGATAGTCCGGATGGCATTTACTCCATGCACAGCGACCCCACTCGGAGAATTAGATCCAAAAACGATGCGATTTGCACCGATTTCTCCGCTGCGTACAATATCCTTGATTCTGATCGGCTCTGCCGCAGCGATAAGCGTTGTACCGAGATAGATATTAGAATTCTCCACTGCTGCCTGCACGGCTAGGTTAATCCACTCACGATACCCCATGTGATCCATGATGATCGTCACGTCCGGGTGCCTCTCTGCAAGAGTGGCTATGTATCCGGGTGAACACCCGCTCATCGGTGAACCCGAATGAATCGTTGCTGGTATGCCCAGGGAACCTGCCAGCCCCATGATTGGATCAACACACGGAGAGTCCAGGCGATACCCATGAGCCGCAGCCATCAGTTTGACCGTCCTTGCACCTGCATCCACACAACGCCTCAGCTCTTCGGATGCCTCGGATCCCATAGTCGGATTGATGAGGCATGCAGGTATGATGCGCGATTCACCCTTGGCTGCGTTAAGGACTTGCATGTTGATTTCGCGTGGATCCGGTGGTAAACCTCCGGGAAATACGAAGCAGGTATCGATCCCCGCTTCGTCTGCCACACCCAGCAAACCTGCCTTTCCATACGGTTTTCCGTCAAATTCTGCGGGCATATAGGCTTCAAAATCAGCAATAAATTCCGTATTCATAGGTTACCGCTTGTGCAAGGAAAGTGTTCCCTCTACTAATCAAACTGAAGTGCTCCTCGGCACTCCCCGATTGAACCCCCTACTGGATCGGGGATCGGATCGTTTTCTGGCGATTAATGCTGCGGAAAGTGTTCCAGGGTACCTGCCAGCTTTGGGGCAGTCGTAAAGTGGCCCTTCCACTTAGCGTTGCAGCATTGAACCAAACGCCGTTCCACAGTAGCCGTATTCTGTACTCAGATAGTCGGTAGCGCGGGCACGACCTCCCTTGCCAGCAGCTCCATCGAGCGCACCCACTTTGTTTTGTCGTCCCAGTCCTGCGTTATCATAAGCAGCGTGCTGAAACCGCCGGTCACGTCACATACAACCTCAAGCTGACGGATACACTCGTCCACATCACCTATTATGCAATTGTTCTTCAGGATGTATTCCAGTGTCAGCTCATCATCGGGCATGTCCGGATCCTGCTTGATCAGCGCCAGCATATCCAGCGATTTGAGTATTGTTCTCAGGTACTCGAAAGAGCGCCCGAACGTGCCGTTCAGGGTGTGCTCCCATGCTTCTTCGTTCGATTCGCCGACATAGATGTTTCGTGAGACGCGCCAGATTGAGCGGTCAGGTTCAGGTCGACCCGCTTCCTGAGCGCCGGCGCAATAAGTCCGCCAGTGTTCGGCGACCGTGGTAGCAGGAACAAGATTCGTGCTTATGGGTATGTACCCGCGCTGCCCAGCCGTACTAGCCGCCATTGAGGTACCCTTGACCACGCTCATTGCGAGGGGCGGATGTGGTTTCTGGTACGGCTTGAGCAGTGTTCCTATTCCGAACTCATGATCGGGATTTTCAATCTTAATATGCCAGAATTGCCCTTGGAGGTCGAAGGGGGCTTCGGATTGCCACAATTTCAGAACCATATCGATCCCCTCCAGTGTCATCAGCCCCTGGGTCTTTGGGTCAGGCAGGTCGAACAACCCCCAATCGGTCGGCACCCCTCCCTGCCCAAAACCGCAATTCAGACGGCCGCGGGATAGATGATCCAGAAACGCCAGACGGACAGCGATATTGGCTGGATGGTGCTGGGGAACAATGGATACTCCGGTGCCCAGGCGGATGTTCTTGGTGCGTGGCAGCACATTGGCAATGAACAGGTCATTAGACGGGATGGGCTCCCAGGCCAGCGTATTGTGTTGTCCGATCCAGGCCTCGGTAAACCCGAGCTCGTCTGCGCGAACGACCAGCTCGATGTCCTCCTCGAAACACTCTGTCCGGTCTTTTTCCGGAGGATGCAGCGGCATCATGAACAGACCCAATTTCATCGTATGACCTCCCTATGGTTCGGCTTGATGTGAAATGCAATTCCCCTGATCTCCAGCAGAGAATGGCCCCCGATCCCCCCCGATAGATTCAATCGGGGGTCAGGTTCCAATGCGGCTTCACGTTCAAGTTGACCCCCGATAGTTTCAATTGGGGGTTGACACAAGAGCGCGGCCAATGGCCTGACGCCAGTGCTATCACGGTCTCATAAGATAAGCGCCAGAAGGCTTCCATGTGTTGATCTGACCAGCCTGCTATATGGGGTGTAACCACAACGTTGTCGAGTTTGAACAGCGGGTTGTCCGGATCTGGTGGCTCTTGTTCAAACACATCCAGCCCAGCCGCGGCGATCGAACCTTCGGTCAGTGCGGAGACCAATGCGGGCTCGTCAATAACCGAGCCGCGCGATGTGTTGATCAAGATTGACGTGGACTTCATCAGCCCCAATTCGCGCTCGCCGATCAGGTGATACGTATCTTTCACGAGCGGACAGTGAACCGACACAAAATCAGATTGGGACAGCACGTCGTCGAGTCCCATAGGGCGTACTCCCTCTTTTGCCATCGTCTCGGCGTTCACATATGGGTCATACGCCAGGATCGTCATGTCGAACCCACTCACTTTTCGCACAACGGTCCGCGCGATGTGTCCGAAGCCGATCAATCCTAATGTCTGTCCACGTATGTGCCAGCGTGGCCGGCCCAGCGTGAAATCCCATTTACCGCTGCGCACCGCGCGATCTTGAACAGCAATCTGCCGGACGACAGCCAACAACAAGCCTAAGGCGTGATCAGACACCTCATCGCTGACCCCTTCCGGGGTATTAGCGACGACGATGCCCAACTGAGTCGCCTCGTCTACCGGTATGTTGTCCGTACCACTGCCAGTGCGGATGATTGCCCCGCAGCGCGGAATGACCTTCAGGCTCTCGGCCGTAACCACCGGCCTGCCGCCGAACACCCACACCACATCCGCATCACCGGCATGCTGTGCCAATTCCTCCTGTGTGGTACATTCCCTAAGAACGAAGTCAATGCCTTCTTTTGCCAGACTCTCAGCTATCCAATCAGGTGGCATGGCTTCATCATGTGACAACTGTTCATCCAGTGCGACTAACGCTACTTTGAAACGTGCCATGTCGCATTTCCTTTCCCCAATCCCCGAAATAATCGGAGGTTCAATCGGGATATAGTCGTAGACAGTAGAAGGGATCTCACCCCCCTGTATGCTGTTCAATTAAGAGCTAACTTCGTTAGCCGCGCGATGGTTCATTCATTTTCACTTTGAGCTGCCTGGTCAACTCGGCAAGGTGAGTGTCATTGGCCATCACCTGCTCAAGGTGTACCATCCGCTCTGGCCCTGCGGTGCGGATCATCGCTTCGCCGTGGATGCGATCGATCCAGAATCGCGCCTCCTTGCCCAGCACTGTGCGCAACTCCTCGAGTCGATCCTCGGGGTAGCGGCGGCTGAAGTTCATCGTGAACATCCGTCTGCGCACTGAGCCACCGAAGGCGGCGTGCTTCAGGTTGTGGTTGAAGACTAATATGTCGCCGGGTGTCGTCTCCAGGATCAAGGCCGGGACTTCTCTGCCGTGCAGCCCCCAGAATTTCTCGCTCTCCCGGATGTCGCGCTCAATGGCATCGGCATAGGGGTCGCCACAGCGGTGGCTGCCGGGGATCACACGCAGGGCCCCGGTGTGGCGCGTCAGCGGGTCGAGGTAGAAAGCGATCTTGATGCTCAATATCCGCTCTCCGCTGTAGCCGTCGGAGTGCCAATTTGTGTCACCCGCGTAGAAGTTGCCGTCGCCGCTCGTGTAATTGAAGTCGTCGCAGCAGATACTGGCGGCGATGTCGTGGATGCGCGGGTCATCCAGGAAAGAGCTGAGGTACTCGCTTTGATCCGGGAACGGGAGGATGCAGGAGCGACTCACGCCGTCGTGGTCTTTGCCGTGGTGCCCGCCGCCGTGAGCTGTCCAGATGGCCTCGAACTCGCCGATGATATTCTGGATGCAGTCAGCCAGCAGCCCGGGAAAGTACAGGAAGCCGAACGTGTCGAAGAAAGCCATCTGCTGGTCGGTGAGTCGTGTTGATGCCATCGCAGTTTCTACCTTTTGATCTGCCCGTTCGAATCTATTGAGAGATCAGGAGTCTCATGTGACTCCCGATTTAACCCCCGATAGATTCAATCGGGGGGCTGCACCGGTCGTGTCCGATCCTGGGGCACAAGCGATCTACACCCGTCAGCTGTAACAACGAAGGATTGCTCGATCTGTAACGAACCGATGGCAGGCATAAAGATGCCCACCTCCAGATTTATTACCATATCCGCTTCAAGGGGCAGATCAGAGGGAACGTCGACGCAATCGTCCCGGATGCGCAGCCCGTTGTCCGCCACCACGATCGGGTAATCTCGGACTTCCAGTCCAAGGCCGTGCCCGTGCGGAAAAGATGCAGTGACGCCGTGGGCATTGAGAGTTTTCCACATTGCATCACTCACAGCAGATGCTCTGGCTCCCGGCTCGATTGTTTCGACACCTGACGCTATGCAGGCGCGCAGGGCAGCGTGCCTTTCAAAGAGCTCTGTCGAAGGTTCGGCCATCGTGAGTGTCGTGCCGCTGTCCGAAAAATAACGCCCATAAATGCAGCCAGAATCCACGTAGAGAAGATCGTCATCGGTCAGCACATAGTTCGGCTCGGTGGCGATGCCCAGACCGCGCACCCCGAATGCAAAATGCTCGAACTCTGCGCCCAACTGAGCCACGCGCGAACGATAGCAGGCGACAAGATCGGCGACCGGGGTACCTGGACGAGCCAGGGCAAGGCTTTCCATTGCGGCCTGTTCGTTGATCTGGGCTGCTCGGGTCACACGGGCGATCTCCTCTGAACTTTTGACCATCCGAATTAAGCGGATGAGATTCGCGCAATCCCTAATTGATGCCCCCGGCAGTGCTCGCGCAATTGCATCTGCTATCTCCACAGGCAGGCTCTCTATCTCCAGTCCGATGCGAGCGCCAGTCAGTCCCCGCCCGCTCAAGATGCTTAAGAGCGCGTCTGTGGACGTTGCATTGCGCTGCGGCCCATGAACCAGTGCATTTAAGCGGCTGATAGTGTCGGGCAGCTCGCCCGGAGGCAAAGAGTCGTCCAGTCCGGGGTCGCCGAAGATATGCAGGTCGCGCACCCACAGGTCGGCCGCGTTCACCGCAAAGAGCGGGCTGACGACGAGGGCAGGTTCGCCTTCCAGAGGGAAGACTGCATATGCCTGGAACAAGTTGCTGGATGCTCCTGGCGTAATCATGTACTCTTTGAACGACGAATCGAGCCAGCAGTAGTAATCCGAGAAATAGGTGATGTTGACAGGCGAGGTAGCAATCAGAACATCTAAATCGTAACGACGCATGTACTCCATCGCCCGCTCTTTGTTGAAGAGCATGATACCTCCAAAGAAGTACAGAATAGAGAGTTACACTAATTCGCTCTTTCCGTGCTGTTCTCCGGGACTCGCAGGTTCACCGGATGCCATCGGATCCATTGTGGTGCGATCTAGGGGTTCATGTGCACTCCCTGCCAAATATCAAAGCCCGAGAGACGCATCTTCAGGATGTCAAGAACCTGCTGAAGTGCTCCCGGATGTAGCGGATGTTCTCCCGTACCCACAGGTCGCTGTCCTGCTCCCATGGGCCGATGGCTTCAATGCACAGGCGGAGATTTTCAGGGTCTGGAGCTTGTTTTTGGAGAATCTCCATTATCGTCTCAAGATCAATCTGACCGCGGCCCAGGGGAACCAGAAAAATCTTGGGCACAGCATCCACTGACATGGCTTGGATACGGAAATCTTTGATATGTACCATTACCGTGTAAGGGGCGACACTGCGCGCTGCATCAACCGGATCTTCGATTACACCGACGGAGTTTCCCGTATCCAACATGACTTGTACCCAGGGCGAATCCACCCCCTCAATCACCTGGGCGATCTCACTACACCGATAGTCCAGATGGTTTTCTATTGCAATGACTATGCCATAGTCTTCAGCGATCTCGGACAGGCGCTTGAAGTTCTCAATCATGATTTCGATTTGGCGTTCGATAGGCGGATCCTTGGTAAAATGATTGTTGCGAGACACACCCGTGTGCGTGGTGTCTATCACCCGGGCCCCCAACGCCCTCGCGACCTCCAATTCTTCGCTAAACGCCGCCCTATCCTGTTCAGCTTCATCCCCCGTGGCCACCCAGTCCACAGCTCCGCTGGGGACAAATTCCATTTCTTTCTCCTCTAACAACCGTCGTATACGCCTCCGGTACTCTGGCTCCTGAAATTTTTTCGAATTTCCGTAGAGCACTGATAGGCCCAGGTCGGCAATGTGATTGATCAGCCATTCCATGCCCTCTTCTTCGGAAAGCGCATCGGGTATGGAGGAGAAATAGAGCAAGGGACGGCCGTTATAGAGATACTCAGGTTGGCCTCGATGTAAATGGGGGTAGAGCTCCCAGCGATAGCAGGCCATAGAAATGCCTAATTTCATCTTTTACCCTTCTTTTTTTGTTGGCGACAGGCAATATTAAATGAGGAATCGCTGGAAGTGCGTTCGTATATAGTCAAAGCTTCCTCGCACCCACTGCTGGCTATCAGCGGTGCGGTGAGGAACCAGATCGAGGCAGAGTGGCAAGTGTTGCGAATCCGGAGCTCGAGTCTGGAGAATCTCCAGAACAGACGCAAGCTCTATGTGGCCCCGGCCGATGGGAGCACCGAAGATCATCGGCACGCCGTCCTGCGTTATCGGCTGGATCCGCAGATCCTTGAAATGCACCAGAACCGTGTAAGGAGCAAGTTTTGTTGCGGCGTCCACAGGATCCTCGATGAGGGCAATAGGATTACCCGTATCCAGTGTGGCTCGTACCCAGGGCGAGTTTACGGCCTTGATGAGGCTGACCAGTTCTTGTGAGGTATAGTCCATATGATTCTCCAGAGCGATGACGATCTTGCGCTCTGCGGCCATGGCTCCCAGGCAGGTGAAGAGCCGAGCGGCACGATCTAATTGCTGCTCAACCGGTGGATCGTGGGTGAAGTGGTTGTAGTCTACAGCTCGGCTGTGGGTGGTGCACACGACCGTGGCTCCCAAAGCTTCGGCCGTCTCCAGGGCCGGCAGGAACGTCTGCACCTCCGATTCATCGTCTTCCGCCGCCCAATTCAGGGACGCGATCGGCACCAGCGCCACTTGTCCCTCTGCCAGGGATTGTTTAATCTGTTTAAGAGCGCCGGGTTCCAAAGCCTGCCCCAACCCAAAAGACGCACATAAGACGGTAAGTCCCAGATCAGCGGTGTGTCCGATCAACCACATGAGACTTTCCTCTTCGGACAAGAAGGAAGGAACAGAGGAGAAATAGAAGATGGGGTGTCCCATATAGTTGAACTCAGGGCGCTGGCGTTGCCACCGTATAAGTGCTCCCTGGTGGCCCTCTACCAGCTCGCTGTAAGTAAGATCTTCCTGCAGGTTCAGATCCCAGCGATAGCAGCCCGAAGTCATTCCAAGTTTCATAGGAGTTATTATACCTCCTGCGCCGTTACTTTACTACATTCGTGCAATGCGCGAGAATTATAGTGTTCTAATCGATGGGGTTTGGCTACAGTTTCGTCACTTTGCATTTAATAGCCTGGTTACCCCTGTTCAATCCGCTGTACGGCAAGAATCGTATTAGAGTAGTTTCTAAACAGGATATTTCACAATCAGATCGACTCTGTCCAGCACGACCTGACCTTCTAAGTTTGGAGGCCGGGAGTGTATCGCGACCCCGACTTCGTTTGCCCCATTTCGCAGCACTCCGAGCGGCACCGGGTACTCCAACCAGGTGTACGCAACTGAGCTAATACCCTTTCCAGACAATGTAGCCTCCACCGGAGTGTAGTTGTGTGGTTCTCGCCGGCAAGTATCGTTGGATAGAGCCTGTCCATTCAGGCTGACCGTCAGCGAGTCGTGGGTTGTGGTGAATCTCAGCCGGACTCTCAAAATTGCGTCCACCTGCGCCGGGTCATCCGCGATGAAGAGGCGCACTGTCTGTCCAGGGACATCCTGCCCATTGATTAACAGCACGGGCAACTGAGCTGTGTAGTCGTGGCTGGCAGCGTCCTCTTTATGGCCCCTGACCACATAGTGTTTCGTCTCTTGCGAAAGTAAGTGGGGGTCGTGAATCTCGGATAGCACCTTACGGTCGGGGGCAGCGATCGGCCAGTTGAACCAGGGTAGGTATATGCCGTCGGCGCCCTTGCTCCAGTACGCAGCAGCTCCCGCGTGGTAGTGATCAGGGGTCGCCATCTCTTCCCCTACAGGCTCTCCGTCTCCTTCGGCCGGGCGCCCTATCTGTCGCTGAAGCGCGGAGAACACCTTACAGCTCGACCCGCGCGTCAGTTCGACGAGCCACTCGAACGGGAGATCCGCGTCCATCTGCTCGTCCACGTAATAGTTGGGCACCACAAAGTCCAGCAGACCCTCCTTCACCCACGTCTCAACGTCCATGCCAGCAGCCAGGTTGCCTGCGAGCGTCGGCAGAACGCGCGCTCCAAACACGATAGGCCTATCGCGCCTCTTGGCCGTCTCGTCGATCATCCGCCTGTGCTCGCGCATATAATCAGTTAGGATCGGTGTGTTCTGTTCGACTTCGTCTTCCTCGAAGAAGTAAGGCCAGAAGTCCCAATCGATCTCGAAGCCATCTACATCGTACCTATTGACCGTTTCCTCGGCCAGAGCGAATCTCTCGGCGCGCACTTCCGGGTACGCAAAGTTGAAGGCGTACTTCCCTTGTCCCTTCAGACACCACTCGGGATGGTCGATCTTAAACTGCCAGTTAAAGTAGTTGTCTACATCGTCCGGGGCCACCGAGTGTGTCTGGCGCAGGCTGGCGTAGAACTCCAACCCCTTTTCGTGCGCCCTTTCAATAAGCAGTTGCAGGAGATCCACGCCGCGTTCTTTGAGGCTCATAATATTCTCATGTGCGCGCCAGGCCGGCAGCGTACCCCTATGAATGCCCGGCATGTCCTTGAATGTCTTGAGATGCGAGCCAAAAACCTCACCTACCTCAGTAAGGTGGAACATGGCAGGTCCGGCGCCGAATCCGTAGACGAAGGTATCGACCTTTGTTCCGGCTATCTCATCTACCGGCAACCTGGCGTCTTCCAAGCTTATCGGCGGCTCGAAGCAATACAGGTGATAGTGCCGAGCGTCGTTGTAAAACAGCAAGCGTCGTTTGCTCATTCGTCATCCTCTTAAAGGTTTGGCCTCCTGCTCTGCGGCTTTCTGAGATTCAGCTGCCTTCTAGCCAGCGCCGCTGGCGACAGACTCCACTCTTTTCTCCGCAACGCGGACAGAATCTTATCAAAACGATTTCTACACAGGATGTTTCACAATCAGAGCGACTCTGTCCAGCACGACCTGGCCTTCTAACTTTGGGGGCCGGGAGTGCATCGCGACCCCGACTTGGTTTGCACCATTCTGCAGCACGCCGCGAGGCACCGGGTACTCCAACCAGATGTACGCAACCGACGTGAGGCCCTTACCAATCAATGGACCCTCCAACGGAGTGTAGTTGTGCGGTTCCCGACTGCAGGTGTCGTTGGATAGAGCCTGTCCATTCACGCTGACCGTCAGCGAGTCGTGGATTGTGGTGTATCTCAGCCGAACTTTGAGGGTGGTGTTCGCCTGCTCCGGGTCATCCGCGATGAAGAGCCGCACTGTCTGTCCGGGAGCGTCCTGCCCATTGATTAAGAGTACGGGCAACTGGGCTGTGTAGCCGCGGCTGGCAGCGTCCTCCTTGTGGCCCCTTATCACGTAGTGTTTGGTCTTTTCCGAAAGTAACTCATCGTCGTGAATCTCGGAGAGCACCTGACGGTCGGGAGCATCTATCGGCCAGTTGAACCAGGCAAGGTATATGCCGTCGGCGCCCTTGCTCCAGTACGCAGCGGCTGCTGCGTGGTAGTGGTCAGGGCTCGCCATCTGTTCCCCTACAGGCTCTCCATCTGGTTCGCGCGGGCGCCCTACGTTCCGCTGAAGCGCCGGGAACACCTTGCACTCCGTCCCGCGCGCCAGCTCTACGAGCCATTCGAACGGGAAATCCGCGTCCATCTGCTCGTCCACGTAGTAGTTGGGCACCACAAAGTCCAGCAGGCCCTCCTTCACCCACGACGCAACGTCTATCCCGATAGCTAGATTGCCTTCCAAGGTCGGGAGGACGCGCGAACCGAATACGATGGACCTACCGCGCCCCTTGGCCGCCTCGTCGATCATCCGTCTGTGCTCGCGCATGTACTCTGTGAGGATCGGTGTGTTCTGTTCGACTTCGTCTTCCTCGAAGAAGTACGGCAAGGAGAGCCAGTCCATTTCAAAGCCGTCAACATCGTACCTATTGACCGTTTCCTCGGCCAGGGCGAATCGCTCGGCCCGGACTTCCGGGTACGCAAAGTTGAAGGCGTACTTCCCCCTCCCTTTCAGACACAACTCGGGATGGTCGATCTTGAACTGGGAACCGAAGTAGTTGTCCACTTCCTCGGGAGGAGCACCAGAGGTCTGCCGCAGGCTGGCGTAGAACTCTAACCCCTTCTCGTGCGCCCTTTCAATGAGCAACTGGAGGAGGTTCACGCCGCGCTCTTTGAGGCTCATAACGTTCTCGTACGCGCGCCAGGCCGGGAGCGTGCCACAATGAAGTCCCGGCATGTCCTTGAACGCCTTGAGATGCGAGCCAAAGACCTCACCTACGTCAGTAAGGTGGAACATGGCAGGCCCCTTTCCCAACCCATACACGAGGGTGTCTACCTTCGTCCCGGCTATCTCATCGACCGGCAACCTGGCGTCTTCGAGGCTGATGGGCGGCTCGAAGCAATACAGATGGGTGTGGCAAGCATCGTTGCAAAACAGCAAACGTCCTTTATTCATTCGTCATTATCCTTGAGGCTGTGCCTCCTTTTTTCTGGTGTTCCATGGTTCGACTACCTTCTACCCAATCAGCTCAGAACGTACAGCTCCAGTATGTGGTTTTTGTTTTAGTACTTGCTAAAGTAAAGTCAGGGCCTACTTTTGAAATTCTATGTGTAGGCTATATCCCAAATGGAGAATACAAAGGCAAAGTGAAGCTGAATCAGCAAATAAGATACGAAAGGAAACAGTGGATGTCAATAGGAATTCTTACTGATCGCGAAAAGCTAACAAGGAACCCATATCCTCCGAGTGCTCCGATCCTTGGCTGACCTCGCACATAAGGAGGAAACACTGTCCTACCTGCTGGAATAATCTTCTTGACTATCATCCCCAAGTGAATCTATCGGGGAGAGGTTCTATCTGTTTCCTTCTGTCAAAGCGGCGATTGTGAAAGTTTCCAAGCGATACCAGTACTGTCCGCTGAAATTTTGATATTTACCGGAACTCAGATAATCTTATCCAGTAAAAAGCTTGACGGAGCGGATACACGTTAGTATCTTTGGGGTCAACGTGTAGACGATTCTTCTCGGAGGATTCGCTTGCTCGTCGCAATCAATATAAAAGGGAGAACTTCATGAGTGCAGTACGTAAGAGTTAGCTCGTCGGACCCGTAATTGCAATTCGCACTTATCGGACCGATGACGGCAAGCTGGACCTGGCGAAACAGCGGAGGCAACTGCGCTGGATGATCGATCAGGGTATCAACGAGGGGAACGGGATCATCATGGGCGCCGGCGGGGCCGCGAGGGCTAGTTTATGAGCTATCGCGAGTGGAAGGCCACCGTGGACTTGACGGCAGAGGAGTGCAAGGGGCGTGTTCCGAGCGTCGCCGGCATCTTCGAACTGTCGCCGTCACAGGCTGCGAAGAAGGCCTCCTACTGTGAGTAGATCGCATCGACTTTGTGCAAGTGTCGCCCCCACACTACATGGTTCCGATCGTCAACGAGGTGTTCTACCACTGCAAGACTATCAACGACGCTGCCGACCTGGGAATCATGTGCTACAACACACCCTGGTAGATGCCGAAGCGCAGCTACGAATTCACGCCGCCCCTCTTTGAGCGCCTCACAGGTCTGGAAAATGTCGGAGGGGTGAAGTGGTCCTCGCACGACATGAGGAACTGCGTCACCTGCCTGAGGCTCTTCGCCGAAGAGTTTAAGTTTATCAACAACCAGCCGCACTTTGTGCTCTCACTTCCCATCAAATTAGGAATGACCGGCTTCATCAACGCTCACGGAAACTGCGCTCCTCGACTGGTCCACCACATCTGGGATCTGTGGAGAAACAGGAAATACGATGAGCTTATACTCAAGATGTACGTTGACCCGCAGCTTCAGGGCCACATGCCTGAGGAGGTTCAGTGGAGAGGGATGGGAGAGGGCCCGCTCGCCCGATTGGTGATGGGCGATGGGCATGTAAGACGGGTCCATCCTTCCCAGCGCAACAGCCGCTCTCCGAGGAGTTCAAGAGGAATTTAGTAGAAAGCTTCAACCGAAGCGGCATCGCTGAGTGGGTGGACTGGAAGGAGTAACCGTACAGTAGACAGAATGTAGGGTCAGCGCTCCCTGCGCTTAGGGTTAAGGGGCCTCGCCCCTATAAATATGAAAACACGAGCGTAACCTCACCCCTACGAAAATATGTCATGTTGTGAAGAGGAGACCCGAATAATGTTGATCGTTGACAGTCATTTAGACCTGGCTCACAATGCTTTGGAATGGGACCGGGACCTGACGAAGCCTGTGGCCGAAATCCGAAAGGACGAAGCCGGTATGAGCGGGAAGGCGCGCGGGCAGGGGACCGTTGCATACCCGGAATTGCGGGTAGGTAAAGTCGGACTCTTTTTCTGCACCGTGCACTGCCGACTGGCTTCCTGCGAAGGAAAATTTGCTGGCGTTAGAACACAGGACATTGCCTACGCCAAAGCACAGGCAGAGGCCGCATACTACAGATTGATGGAGCAGAAGGGCATCCTCAGGAAGGTGGTGGATCGAGAGAGCCTCGACGCCCATCTAGAAGATTGGGAGCGCAATCCTGACGGGACGCCTTTCGGATACGTGCTCAGTATGGAAGGAGCCGATCCTATCGTAAGCCCCGACCAAGTTCCCGAATGGTGGGACATAGGCCTTCGCATCGTAAGTCTAGTGCACTACGGTGTCAGCACCTACGCTCACGGAACCCAGACAGAAGGAGGACTACTGCCTGCGGCCCGTGCGCTCCTGGAGGCTATGGAGGAAGTGGGAATGATCCTGGATCTGACGCACACATCGGAAGGCAGCTTCTGGGAGGAGCTGGACACTTTCAACGGCCCGGTCATAGCTACCCACAACTGCTGTCGGGCGCTTGTACCCCACGACAGGCAGTTTACCGACGAACAGATCAGAGCTATCATCCAGTGTGACGGTGTTATCGGTGTGGCTTTGGACGACTGGATGCTGGATCCCCTCTTTGACCCTGAAAATGCCGACAATTCCCGCGTGACGTTATCTACTGTCGTGGATCACATTGACCACATCTGTCAATTGGCGGGCAACGCTAATCACGCCGCCATCGGCAGTGACCTGGACGGCGGATACGGCAAGGAGCAATCCCCCTACGACCTCGACACCATTGCGGACTTTCAAAATATACCGAAGATCCTTGAGGATCGAGGCCACAGCGAGGGTCACATTTCCAATATCTGTCACGGGAACTGGATCCGACTGCTTCGGCGGGTCTGGGACTCTGATTGATATTTTATGATAATTTTACAACTGGTTATCCTCAATGTAGGGGCATGGTTACCCTGCCCCTGGGGCGAGGAGACCTCGCCCCTACATATTGATTAACATAAGGAGACTGTAATTATGGCGACAGACCTTCACTATCACATACAGAATACACCTCTGTGCGATACGCACGAGCATTTAAGTTTGGAGGACGAATGGGTTCAAAATGGACCAGACATTCTCCAAGATCTCTTCGGAAACTACGTGCCCGCCGATTTAGTTGTTGCCGGCGCCAGTCAGGAGGTGGTGGATAAGCTTCAGGATGGTTCAGACCCCGATATAAAGGGACGCTTTATGGGCATCCAGAAGGCTTGGGAAGCGACCCAACATACTGGGTACGGCGAGGCGGTGAGACTGATCGCAGAGCACATTTATGGTCTATCGGAGATTACTCCCGCAGGGCTTGAGCAAGCTCAGAGCAAACTTGTACAACTTCGCCGTCCCGGGGAGCGACTTCGCCTTCTGCGAGACGTCGGTAAATTAGACCACGTCCAGATCGACAATTTCAACTGGCCCTGTCCCCCGGACGCATCGGGCCCGGATTTCTTCCTCTACGATATATCGTGGCGGGGATTCTGCAACGGAGACCTTAAGCTTGAGGAACTGGCTGAAGAGACCGGGGTCACGGTGGAAAATATAAGAGATCTGGATGAGGCTATGGCGGCGATATTCGAAAAGTACAGCTCTTACGCCATAGCGGTCAAGGCTCAGCATGCGTACAACCGAACGCTGTTGTGGAGCGAGAGGAGCGACGAGGAAGCTGCCTCTGTGCTCGAAAAGGTTTTGAAAGGTTCTGAGCTATTGGAGGAGGATCGTCTATGTTTAGGTGACTGGTGTTGGGCGCGTGGCGTTGAACTTGCAATCCAGCACAACCTGCCCTTCAAGTTGCACACCGGATACTATGCCGGATATGGACGCATGCCGATAGATCGTATCAAGGGAGGCAACCTGTGCGGCATTCTGGCCCAATATCCCGAAGCTCGGTTTGTGCTTATGCATATTGCCTATCCCTACAACGACGAATTGGTCGCTCTGGCCAAGCACTATCCCAACGTTTACGCAGATATCTGCTGGACATGGGCTATCAACCCTTACGCCTCGTACGACTTCGTGCGGAAGTTCATCCACGCCGTGCCTTCCAACAAGCTCTTCGCCTTCGGAGGGGACACGGTATGGCCCACAAGCTCTGTGGCTTACGCTGTGCAGGCGCGAAAGTGGCTGACCAGGGCGCTAGAGGCAGAAGTGAGCGAAGGGGATCTGACAGAAAAGCAGGCTATGTATCTGGCGACGCGCTTTATGCGCTCAAACCAGATGGATTGCTTCGATCTGGAGGGCACAAAAGCTGCGCTCCGTGCAGCTTGATACTATCCCGGGAAATAGTAGTCAGGAGACAGGCGGCACCACCTCCCAGCTTTGGGAGTACCTTGAGGGCAAAGCTCCTCGGAATGAACTAAGGCAGAGGGAAGCACCGTCATCGCGAGCGACCCCCGATTGAATCTATCGGGGGGAAGCAATCTCCCTGTTTGCTGTTTACTTGTTTTCAGCTTCTGGCCTCCACCCCCGCCTGCCTTTCGTAGGCCTTAATCAGGGCCTGTGTGCCGTCATCTCCAAATCCCGCGCCTTCGACGATATTAAACGCCTGGTGAGCCAGACTGACACCCGGAAGAGACAATCCCAGTTCGTTTGCCGCCTCTATTACGAGTTTGAGGTCTTTCTGCTGAAGCTTGACCATAAATCCCGGATCGAAGTCCCCTTTTAGCACCCTTGGCGCTAGGTTGGTCATCTGCCACGACCCGGCGGCGCCTCCTGAGATTGCAGCCAACATATTGTCCAGATTGAGATCCGCCTTGGCTCCGAGCATAAGGGCTTCCGCGGTGGCTAAATTTGTCACGGAGACCGCTATCTGGTTGCAGAGTTTGGTCATCTGACCTGCACCGTGATCCCCTATCAGCGTAATCTTACTGCCCATAACTTCAAGCACGGGAAGGCACTCGTTGAAGACATCCTCTGCCCCACCTAACATGATGGAGAGTGTCCCTTCGATAGCCCCTTTGTCCCCTCCGCTTACTGGCGCGTCGAGCATATTTACGCCCTTTTCAAGGAGGGCCTCTGCCATCTCCTGAGTCGCCTTCGGTGATATGGTGCTCATATCTATGACTACAGATCCGCTTTCGGCTCCTTCTATTGCTCCATTTTCTCCTAAGATCACCTCCTGAACATCGGGCGTGTCGGTTACCATCGTGATGGTTATGTCCGATCCTTCGGCCGCCTCCTTGGGGCTTGAGACCCGTGTGGCTCCCAGCTTGACTACCTCCTTTACTATGGCTCTATCGCTCCTGTTGAAGACTTTAAGCTCGTATCCCGCATTAACGAGGTTTCTGGACATCGGTCCGCCCATAATTCCAAGTCCTATGAATCCTATCTTAGTCTTTCCGGGTTCCGCTGGCATTAGGTCCCTCCTTCCAAAATGAGCAGACAGTAGAAAGGGTACTGCCTATCTTCCCTAAGCGCTGTCTACTTGTTCTATCCGTCCTTCAATTGGACACGGTACAATCTCCTATCAGTTCGATTTGTCCGACTTAGAAGATACCTTTGAAATATATTCAGTATGTAGTCAAAGTCAATTGAAAAGTATCCGTTGTGATTTGGAAAAGTTATACTTGCTTCACCTTTTCGGTCATCAGGCAGCGTTGAAGCTTCCAAATAAGCAAGTCAAATCAAGGGCAGGCGAGTCATCCCACCCTTGGGTCGAGCAGACCTCATCCCTACGAATTCACACGCTAGAGTACATCGTAACCTGTATGCAAACTAGTACAACTTGGACCTGATCCGATTCAGAGTCAAGAGCATCGGTAAATAGTTTGAAGAGATCAAATGTCGGGTAAGGGCACATGGTATCCACCCTTGATAAAGATAGAGAGAAGAGAGTCAAGGATCAAGACTGGGAAGTTAAAAAGTTGAGGGTCGAGGTTTTCTGTGGGTGTATGTTCGGTTGCTATGTGCAGAGGGGTTTTGGATTCTTTGTAGCTATTATGTCTTTGGGTATTGAACAACCATTGATAGGTTTGGAGTTTCCGGCAGAGGTTGGCACGGTTGGTAGTCTTGATGGTGTCGTAGAATTCATATTCGATTAGGCCGTGGGCGCGTTCTACATCGGATTGGTATGTAGTAGCCCCTGGTGGGATGCGTTTATGTTTTACGCCTCTTTGTTGGATGAGGTCGGTAAAGAGGGTCTTTTTGAGGGCATCCTTTGTATTGACGAATTGGCTGCCGTTGTCGGTTTGGATCTTTCGTGGATAGACCTTGTGGTCTTCCAGGTGTTGGAGTAATGCTTCGGCCAAGATGCAGGAGTTGATCAGGCTCTGTTCGTCTGCCAGGCTTACAAAAAGACCGCCTGTCTTGATATCTCTGGCAGTATACTCAAACATAGGGAGTTGGGCACCTGTCTTGTAGTGTTGTTTCAGGTAGTTGGGGATATCGCACAGGTGTTTGACATCGATCTGGATATGTTCAAAGGGGCGTAGTTTCTTTTTCCACTGGCAGACAAGTTTCATTCTCTTCCATTTTCGCCTGCGTTTCTTTATGAGATTGTGTTTTTTCCAGATAGCATAGGCAGTCTGTTTGGAAGGAATTTGATCAGTTGGAACATTTTGTTTTTGGAGAAAACCCAATAGATACGGATATCCCAAAGAAGGATGGGTCTGTCGGAACTTTACAATCAGCTTTCTGATCTCCTCCGGTAACAAACAGTGAGGGTTTATGGGTGCTTTCGTATGATTTTCTAGACTCTTTATGGATCGGTCTTCAAGATAACGTTTCAGCCATTTTCTTATGCTCTTGCGTGTTGTATTAAAAGCCCTTGCAGCATACGAGACACCGTATAGCTGAGCAGTCTGAACCATCTTGATATGAAGATCAACAGGATTAGGATTAAGAACAAGAACATCACTGTAACTGATAGCATTCTCCATGGTATCTACCCTCCTTTTTTCAGTCCTCACCTAAATATAGGCAAAATTATCCCGTGAGAGTGGATACCATGTGTCTTTACTCTTCTCTCCAGTTTATTTTGCTGTTGACAACCAGCACAGGATCAATTATATTCCAACAGCTACGATAATGAGATTTGAACGCGAGGTTTCCCATCCATCTATTTTAAGGCAGGTTGCATCCAGAAAATAGAGAGGAGATTCTATTATGGGTTGCTACAACTCTGCCGTCGTCAATGCGCCTGTAGAAAAGGTATGGGCAGCACTTCGAGATTTCCACAATATGTCAGTTTTTCCCAATGTTGTAGAGAAGCTTGACATCGTGGGCGATGCGCCTGGCACGCAGATAGGCGCGAAAAGAGTCTTGAACGGTGTTATTCATGAGACCTTGCTTGCCCTTGAGGAACAGGCTCGAGTAGTACGATATAGCATTGATGATGGGCCAGAGGCCGTGTCCAAAGACAATGTAGTTGGCTATATCGGAGAAATCAGAGTATTTCCCGTGACGGACGAAGAGGCCACCTTTGTCCTTTGGACATCGAGTTGGGAAAGTAGTGGCGGCGGTGTTGCGGAATTTTGTAATCCTATATATAAGGCCCTGTTGTCTGATCTGAAGTCCGCTTTTTCCTGAATCAAGATCATATTCCTTTTCATCCGGGGCGAGCACCCGTCGTGCCTTACTGAATCGACAAGAAACCGGCGGAAATCTGAACAGCATACGACAAGTCTTCTCCTGTTGGTCACTTGGCAGAGCGGGTGGCCGTTAACCCACGGTGCCGCTATCGCTTCGGACTACGCTCATTACTAGGTGCCAAGCCTCGATGCAAGCTCATCGACAACATTGAGATTGCTTCGCCTACTACCTCGTGGCTTGTTGCCTCCCCAGCAAAGCGACAGTGTCTCTCGTTTCGTGGCTTGTTGCCTCCCCCAGCAAAGCGATAGTGTCTCTCGTTTCGTGGTTCGTTGGCACTTCGCGCTCACTGAAAAAGGGGTGGCAGCAGCACACGCACTCTCCACGCCGCGCCGAAACGACCTTGTTTCCCGCTCATTTGTCAGACATCAAACGGAGACACTTAGGATGGAAGACGACAAAATAAGACAGATAGAAGCGAGGATAGAGAAAATCACTGATCTTCCGACCCTTCCTGTTGTCGCTATGAAGATCATGGAGCTGTCATCTGATGCCGATTCATCTATAGTCGACATAAGTGAGGTGATATTGGAGGATCCTTCTATAGCGACGAAGACGCTCAGCATAGTTAACTCCGCTTTTTATTCTATTCAAAGAGAGATAACCTCTCTGACTGACGCCATAGTCATACTCGGTCTTGGAAGAGTCCGCGAAGTCGTCACAACCGTCTCAGTCTTCAGCGCCTTCCCGGAGGTACCCGGGAAGGATGAATTTGACAGATCCAGGTTCTGGGAACATTCAATCGGATGTGGTATGGTGGCCAGGATGATAGCCGACCGCCTGGGATATAAGATGGAAGGGCAGGAATACGTTGCAGGACTCTTGCACGATATGGGGAAGATATTTATGGATCAATACTTTCACGAGGAATTTATAGAAGCGTTCGACAAATCGCTCAAAGATGAAATCCCGATGATCGACGCTGAGGACTCCGTATTCGGCGTAAACCATACATACATAGGGAGCTGGCTTGGAAGAAAATGGAACCTCCCAAGTCCAATGATAGACGTCATAACCTGCCACCACCATCCTCTTGAATCGACGGTAGATCCCATACTCACGTCCATCGTCTATCTTTCAAACATACTGTGCAACTACAAAGGGATAGGCAAACAGACTAATGCCCCCTTGCCTTCACTTACCGATAGCGGCGGATGGAGGATACTCCAAAGTCAAAATCCGAGACTGGAAAAGATGGACATGGAAAGGTTCTTCGAAGATATCGATGAGGAGATCCCTAAGATAAGAGAGCTTATAAGGATCTCCGGGGTATGAACTTTGGATACATACCACCTTTTCCACCAAAGATCTCTAACCGGAACAACTTCACTCCTCTCATCTTCATCACATATGACACTTTTGTAGAATAGTTGATAAATACTAAATAGTTGTAAAGTATATATATATGATCAAAAAAGGTTGGCAAAGAGTTAGAATTGTCGTATATTGGTGGTCAGTAGCTGTTTGAGGTGTTTCCTGATCCGAGTAAAGAGCCTGTTGGTGGTATGGCAACAGGATGAGCCTTCAATAAGGGGGTTGCTGTTTGACCGTATCAAAGAAACAGTTAAAAGCTGATAGGAGGTTGGTCGAGAAGCTATCGCCTGCAGGAGAAGGTAGGATCAACCACCGGAAGGCTATGCTGGTGGAGGTGGCCCAGCTGATCACCTCCTCACTCGCTTTAGAGGAAGTTCTTCGGCTGACCATAGAGTGGGCAACTCGGGTGATGGACGCGGAGGCTGGGTCGGTCATCCTTCTGGATAAGATATCTGACGAGTTGGTCATCAAGGTAGCAACAGGGCCGAAGGGGCAAGAGGCACAGGATAAGCGGTTCCGAAAGGGTGAGGGAATCGCAGGATTGGTTGCCGAGATAGGGGAGCCGAGGATCGTCTCTGACGTCCGGCGGGACAAGCACTTCTTCGACGGGATTGATCAGGTGACGGGGTTCAAGACCCAGTCGATCCTGGCTGTGCCGCTGCAGGTCAAGGGGAAGATCATCGGCGTCCTGGAGGTACTCAACAAGCGGGGTGGACAGTTCTTCGACGATGAGGATTTGAAGGTATTCACAATCTTTGCAGACCTGGCCGCCATCGGTATCGATAACGCCGGACTCTACGAGGAGATTGTAGCGGAAAATCGACGGCTCCAGATGCGATTACAGTTACAGCATACAATCGGGCAAACCCTTGCAATGCAGGGGGTTGCCCTGCAGATGGAACGCGCTGTCCTGCGAAAAGTAACGGTTCTGCTGATCGGGGAGACCGGGACAGGGAAGGGGCTGGTCGCCCGGGTGATCCATGATCGGAGCCCCCGGCGGGATAAGCCCTTTTTGACTGCGGATTGTAGGGCGATGCCGAAGGGGCTCTGGGAGATTGAACTCTTCGGCTACAAGAAGGGTCTCTTTGAAGTGGCGGATGGTGGGACGATATTCTTAGACGAGATCGGAAATGCACCGCTGGAACTTCAGACCCGGCTGCTGCATGTGTTGCAGAAGGGGCAGATCCGTCGAGTCGGGGAGACTCAGGTTCGCCGGGTTGACGTGCGCCTGATCGCTGCAACAACCCGGGATCTCAAACTGGCTGTGAAAGAAGGGACGTTCAGAGAGGATCTCTTCTTATGCCTTAACGTCGTTCCTATCGTTCTGCCGCCGATACGCGAGCATATTGAGGACCTTCCCTTTTTCCTTGTCGATTACTTTATTGAGAAATACAATCAGGAGTTAGGTGGAAGGGTTAAGGGGGTATCTTCAGAGGTGATGCAGGCATTTTTGTCCTACTCCTGGCCGGGGAACATCCGGGAGTTGGAGAACGTAATCAAGCAGGGCATTGTGATGGGTAAGGAGGGAAGTATTCGCCTGGAGGATCTTCCACCTGAGATAACGTGTGTAAAATAAACTAAGTAGCTTGACAAAACTTGCCGGAAATATTAAGTCAGTACAGGTGAGATTGCTTCGCTATCCCCGGTAGATTCAATCGGGGATAGCAATGATGGTCGTAAGGACCCGCAATGATATTACTTGGCTTTTGCCTATTGTCATCGCGAGGGGCACTCGCCCCGATCCCATCAGGAGATGCGAGAAGCGGAACCAATCTCAAGGTAAGGGAGGCAGTACCCTGTCTACTTGTTTACTCTACCTCTTTTTCGAATATCTGGATCTTGAATGCGGCCTTAAGGACATCATCTATATTTTCGGCAAGTATGAACGTCATCTTGCCTTTGATATTCTGGGGGACATCCTCCAGGTCTTTTTCGTTCTTCTTGGGGAGTACGACGGTCGTTATGCCCGCCCTTTGAGCCGCAAGCACCTTCTCCTTGACTCCCCCTATCGGTAGGACCTTTCCCCTCAGGGTGATCTCTCCGGTCATGGCCACGTTCCATCTTACAGGTTGACCCCTCATAAGGGAAACTAAAGCCGTCACTATGGTAACTCCCGCAGAGGGTCCATCTTTGGGGATAGCTCCTGCTGGCACGTGGATGTGAATATCGTTCTTTTCGAAGAAATCCTCGTTTATGCCCAGACCCACCGCTTTCGATCTGACGTAGCTTAAAGCCGCCTCGGCCGATTCCTTCATTACGTCTCCGAGTTGGCCTGTGAGGGTCAAGACCTTGTTCCCCTTCATCTTCGTAGCCTCAACAAACAGAATATCCCCTCCTGACTCAGTCCATGCCAATCCGGTGGCGACTCCAGGGTCACTGACCCTTTCGGCTACATCCGAAAAGAATCTGACAGGACCCAGGTATTTGTGGAGGTCGTTCTTTCCCACCTTAAATGGGCCCTTTTCTCCCTCGGCTTTCCTTTTTGCAATTTTTCTGTATATAGCCCCGATCTCCCTTTCGATGTTCCTCAATCCAGCCTCGCGCGTGTAGTTCCCTATCATCGTTAAGATAGCCTGCTTGCTCAGCTTGAGATCCTCCTCGTTAATGCCGTGTTCGTTCAATTGCCGCGGTATCAGGTGATGCAGCGTTATACGGACCTTTTCCTGTGCTGTATATCCGTGCAGCTCTATAACTTCCATTCTGTCTTTCAATGCCGGAGGAATCGGCGCAAGGAGGTTGGCAGTGGTTATGAACATAACCTTGGAAAGGTCGAAGGGAACGTCCAGGTAGTGGTCGGAGAACGAAAAGTTCTGCTCAGGGTCCAAAACCTCTAAGAGCGCCGCCGAGGGGTCACCTCTGAAATCTGCACCCATTTTGTCTATTTCGTCTAACATGAAGATCGGATTATTGGATTCGGCCTTCCTTATGCTCTGTATGATCCTTCCGGGCAGGGACCCTATATAGGTTCTCCTGTGACCTCTGATCTCCGCCTCGTCCCTTACGCCCCCCAACGAGATCCTGATGAACTTTCTCCCTAACGCTCTGGCTATGGACCTTCCCAAGGAAGTTTTGCCTACGCCCGGAGGTCCGACAAAGCAGAGGATGGGACCCTTGGTATCTGGCTTGAGCTTTCGAACGGACAGATATTCTAATATCCGCTCCTTTACCTTCTCAAGGCCGTAGTGATCCTCATCCAGCACGCGCTTGACACCCTTAATGTCCAGATTATCCTCTGTAGAAACTGACCAGGGCAGGGAGATCAGCCAGTCCAGATACGTCCTTGCCACAGTGTACTCCGCAGCAGCGGGAGCCATCTTTGTTAGTCTGTTCAGCTCCCTGTCGGCTTCCTTCTTGGCCTCCTCAGACATCCCCGCGGCCTCTATCTTCTGCCTCAACTCCTCTATCTCCATCTCCTGCTCGTTCCCCTGGCCCAATTCCTTTTGTATAGCCTTGAGCTGCTCCCTTAGATAGTGCTCCCTTTGTAGCTTGCCCATCTCAGCCTGCACATGACTTTGGATCTCAGATGCGGCTTCCAGTGTCTCCAGCTGCCTGCTTACCAGGATCGTGAGCTTGGAGAGACGTTCCTTAACGTTCAACGTCCCTAAAATCTCCTGCTTTTCATTAACGTCCATGTTAACCATCCAGAACGCCACAAAGTCGGCCATCTTTGAAGGCTCGTCCTCAAGATTGATCACCGATATTTGGAGTTCGTCCTGAAGGTGCGGGACGATGGAGACTATCCTTTGGAACTGCAAAGATATATTACGAGCTAATGCTTTAGCTTCTGGAGAATCGTCCGGTATATCGTAGAGTTTCTCTACGGAGGCTTTCAGATAGGGATCGGTCTGCGTAAACTCCTTAAGTCTTACTTTCCCCTTGCTATTTACAAGGATATGGATGTTATTGTCCGGCATCCTCAGCATCCGCACGATCTCAGCTATCACACCCACATCGTATAGATCATCGGGCGCGGGCTCCGCTACATCCTGATCCTTCTGTGTTACTATTACAATAGTCCTGTCGTTGGCTATGACTTCGTTGACCAGTCTAACCGAGCGTTCGCGACCTACTGTAAGAGTTGACATTATTGAGGGATATAGAACCATTCCTCGTACCGGTAGGACGCCGAACTCCTTCACCGGACCAGAGAGGGGTTCTTTTACGGCTATCCCTGAATCTTGATCTTTTGTTTTGGAGTCATCTATCATCGCAATTTCCCCTTTTGAAGCATAGATTATGCAGACCCTAACGTCTGCTATATACTCCTTCACAGACTACACTGATATATCTCCACAAGCTTATTAATAAGCAAATTCCGTTCCAAAGGAACTGGAAATGTTATCGCTTGTTCGATAACTTATGTATATCCTAATGTATTACCCAAAAGTAATATAAGGGAAAAAGAGATCACAGAGACCTCGATACTACTGCCATTATTACATATTTGATGTTGCAATGACAGTTATGTCTGCCAAAACAGCATAGATGGTTAACAGGCCTGTTAACCGTTCACTACCTGTTAAATCCTCCAAAGCCAGCGTTCATCCTGTTAAATCCTCCAAAGCCAGCGTTCATAAATGGGGAGATTATGCTTGACTTTAAAGCTGTGGATCGGTAAGTTATGTGCGAGGATTTGCTATGGTGTCTTATGATTGTATAGATATTCGATCCCTTACCATCCCCCGGATCAAGGCAATACTTTCAGAATGGAATGAGATAAAACCTCAAGTTATGAAAGACTTAGAGAGGGATCCAAGGGCGGGGGTGCGAAGACTTGGTCTATCCTTTCGGAAAAGGATAGAGCGTCAGACGGCAGAGAGGGAGCGGCTGAAGAATATGCGGCGTCTGGAGCAAAGGCTCTGGGACAGGGGAGTGGAATTGATAGCGGGAGTGGATGAAGCGGGAAGGGGACCCCTTGCCGGACCAGTAGTAGCGGCGGCCGTGATCCTTCCCGAGGACACGATCATCGCAGAATTGGACGACTCCAAGAAGCTTACGCCCCCGAAAAGAGATGAGCTATTTGATACTATCAAAGAAGTTGCGCTCTATACAGGCGTGGGCTCGGTAGATAACGAGGAGATAGATAGCACTTCGATACTGCAGGCGGCTTTAAAGGCCATGAGAATCGCTGTAATGAATCTGGGAGTCAAACCAGATCATATCCTTGTAGATGGGAATATACATCCAAAGACGGGATTTCCCGAAACGCCCGTCGTAGAAGGCGACGCCCTGTCGATGTCCATAGCGGCCGCCTCCGTTATAGCCAAGGTGACGAGGGATCGAGCGATGCTCGAATACGAGGGGAAATTCCCCGAATACGGATTTGCCCAACACAAGGGCTACGGGACAGCAAGGCACATAGATGCACTCAGGCAATACGGATCCTGCAAGATCCACAGGCGTTCTTTTCAAGTAGTAAGGGATTTGGAAAATCCCGAATGCAGGGACTTTGTGATTTTCAAAGAGAAGATTAAGAGGGCAAGGAGCGTTTCGGAGCTTGAAGACATAGGAACGTCTATAGGGAAGGTAAAGAGGAAGCTTACAAAAGATCAGTTATCCGAGTTGAGAGGCGTGTATAGAAAATATCAGGACTTTTTCAAGAAGACAGGAACCCAAGGGGAAATGATAGCCGCAGAGTTTCTGGAAAAGGAGGGGTACAGCATAGCCCAAAGGAACTATAGATCCGCCGAAGGAGAAATAGATATAATAGCCAAAAAGGGAGATATTCTCGCATTTGTGGAGGTGAAAGCCGATAAGACAGGCGCATTCGGTGCTCCGGAGCTGCGCGTTGATAACAGAAAGCAGAGAAGGATAGCCAAGACGGCAGCGATCTATCTGCAGAACAATAACGTTCCAGATGCGGACTTCAGGTTCGATGTGATAGCTGTAGATCTGAAGGGTAGAAAAGAGAGGATAGAGCACATTGAAAACGCGTTCTGGGTCGAAGAGGATTGAGGGATGCAAAAAGGGACAAATAGGCTAAGCATCTTTGCGTGGTGCATGTACGATTTTGCAAATTCCTCGTTCACGACGGTAGTGGTGACCTTTATCTATTCCGTCTATTTCGTCAAGCAAATTGTAGGCAATGAGATCGAGGGGATGGCTTTATGGTCCTGGGGCGTTGCCATTACAGGAATAACAGTAGCGCTACTTTCTCCCTTTATGGGCGCGTTAGCAGACCGCGGCGGCTATCGCAAACTGTTCCTTTTGGTCACAACTGCCGTTGCGATAACAGGTTCGGTTATTCTCTACACCGCCCTGCCTGGGCAGATTTCAAAAGCGCTCTTTTGGTTTGTTGTGGCGAATATCGCGTTCGAAATGGGATCGGTCTTTTATAATGCTTTTCTGCCTGACATCGCACCGCCGGAGGTGATAGGACGCATCTCAGGCTACGGTCTGTCGTTGGGCTATGCAGGTGGTCTGCTGGCAATGTTCATGGCCCTGGTTGGATTTGTGAAGATAGATGTACCGTGGTTCGGTTTCTCCACGGAAGCCGGCCAGAACATAAGGGCGGCCAATCTTCTCGTGGCGGCCTGGTTTGGGGTCTTCAGCCTTCCGATTTTCCTGTGGGTCAAAGAGGATAAATCCCGGATCGTCAAAAAAGTGGTGCGACCACTGCGAGGGGAAAAGATTTTCTCCTCCAGCATAAAACAATTAGTGGATACTTTTCATGAAATTAAACGGTATCGGCAGATTGTCAAATTTCTTGCCGCCCGCCTGATGTACAACGACGGGTTGATCACGATTTTCGTCTTTGGCAGTATCTATGCGTCAGGGACTTTCAATTTCACTGTTGAAGAGGTCCTGGTCTTCGGTATCGTTTTGAATATCGCTGCCGGAATCGGCACTTTGGCAATGGGATTTCTGGATGATATTCTCGGAGGGAAGAGGACCGTTCAGATCAGTCTTTTTTTTCTCATTTTATCTTCCGCTATGGCGGTATTGGCCCCTAACAAAATTGTATTCTGGACGGCTGGGATAATCGTGGCCATCTTCGTAGGTCCCAACCAGGCGGCCAGCCGTTCCCTTATGGTACGCTTTGTCCCGCTCGATAAGGAGACTGAGTTTTTCGGTTTCTTCTCCTTTTCGGGAAAGGCCACGGCGTTTTTGGGACCGTTTCTTTTGGGCCTCCTCCTGGAAATATTCGGTTCCCAGAGGGCAGGTATGTCTGTCGTTGTCCTCTTTTTTATAGCGGGGAGTCTGATATTAGCGTCTGTCGACGAAGAAGAGGGCATACGAGTTTCCGGGCGCACATAAAAAAATGAACAGATATACCAGGACATTATCAATTGCAGTGCTTTTAGGGCTATGTTTTATCTTTTGTGGGACAGCTTACGGTTGGGGTTACAACACACACAGGCTTATAAATAGAAAGGCTGCGTTTTCTCTGCCCGATGAGATGTCGGCCTTTAAAAGCTACGCCGAGTTTTTGGGGGACCACGCTTCGGACTTGGATTTCCTAAAATATATATATACAGGCGACAAGAACCAGCACTACATGAATTTGGATATGCTGGACAAATGGCCTTTCAAGGATGTTCCCAGAGACGAGGACGAGGCTATAAAGAGGTTCGGAGAGGAAAAGTTGAACAAGGCGGGACTCCTGCCATGGGCTGTGGGAGAGTACACAGAGAGGCTCTCAGAGTCAATGAAGCACAGTTGGTGGCTCCATACAGCGTGGCTGGCTTCGGTATTAGGGCACTACATCTGTGATGCCTGCCAGCCCCTTCATGCCACCGAAAACTACAACGGACAGCTTACGGGAAACGACGGCATCCACAAGAGATTAGAAGTGGAGATGATCGACAGGCATATAGCCGATTTGGATCTGAGTACTGACGAAGTTGTATTTGTGGATGACCCTGTGGAGTTTGCGTTCCAGATCCTGACCGAATCGTGGAGGGGCGTCGAGCCTGTCCTCAAAGCGGACGACGGAGCCAAGCAAGTATCGGATAAGTACGATAACGAGTATTACGAAGCGCTGTGGAAACGGACAGGGAAATTGGCCGAAAGCAGGTTGAAGAAGGCTGTCTGGGCAATCGCGTCTCTGTGGTACACAGCGTGGGTAAAAGCGGGGAGACCCGATATACCGCCTGTTGAAAACTTTACACTGGGGGAGCAATAGGCCTGAACGACCCTTCTATTTCTTTGGGAGTTCCCGACGAACTGGATCATCCGTTAGTGATAGAGCACATCGTAAAGGTCGTGGAAAGCTGTCAAAGGCCCAACTGATAGAAAAGGGTATGAGATTCATCGCTTATTCTTGCGTTGCAGAACTCCTTATGAATTCTAGCCGCAACGGGCGCCGCGGAGCTCAGAGGGTGCTAGAACTGAACTGATCTTGTCCCTTCAAAGTTTATCCTAAGAATTTTGGGAACCTATTCTTCTCTACAGGCGTCCAATAACTGTAATCCCTCCCTCGCACGGTAGGGTGTCGATGCAGAAGTTAGCGCGATGCCCTATCGTGTTTTTATTACAAACAAGGGAGCTCGTCTTCACAAAGACAGCGAGCTCTTTCCTGCCGAATTCTCCGGGTTTATTTTTCAAGACTCCAGAGCGTTGACCTGTCTGGTCAATCTGGACTTATTTCTGGCAGCAGTATTCCTGTGTATAATTCCCTTCTGAGCCATCTTGTCTATGATGGGAATCGCAGCGGCGAGAGCCTTCTGGGCGTCCTCTTTGGCATTGGCTGTCCGGACATTCTTAATAGCTGTCCTTAGAGTCGAGCGCGACGCCCTGTTTTTAGCTCTTGCAGCCCTACTGGTCTTCATCCTTTTGATAGCAGACTTATGTTGCGGCAAATGTGACCTCCGTTAGGACTAGATACATTGGTGGAACTTTTGATTAGGTTCGGCCTTTCAAAAGGTGTTATGTGACGTTGCAATTTTGTCGAACTGATTATCAGGCCAAATCTGTTTTGCTACCTTATACCAACAGATAGCCCCTACAGCAATACTCAAACTTAATAAGAGGGTGAACGACTTCAATAATTCTCGCTTTATTTTGGGGGCGGCCATAATTTATTAATCGCTTCTTTTATTACTCTATCTCTAGGCTCAAATATGTTCCATGCTTTGGGATGTACAATAATGGTGAATACGTCGCGATATCGCTTTTCTAAGTGTTTGAGAATTTTCAACTCAGAGTAATTGCCATTCACAGATTTTGAAATTAGATGTTTTTTTATAAGGTTCTCTCTTTAAGATTTCAAAAATGTAATGCCACATAGAGTTGTCCTCTTAACTTTAACTCAATATATAAAGCTACTCTCTTTTGCGGTCCTTGTCAACAATATTTTCAATCGCTCTCTGACTTCATAGATCTGAACATCTTCAGCATCTTTATCAGCCCGCGATTCCTCTCGGATATGACCTCCTCCTGGGTTTTTGATGCGTAGTCATAGACACCCTTGCCTGTCTTTACGCCGTAGTGTCCATTTTCCACAAGTTCCTTGAGGATCTTCGGAGGCTCTGTTGAATTATCGATCTCTTTCAGCAGATAGCCGGCGATCTTATAGACCGTGTCGAGTCCGGCTATGTCGAACGTCTGCAGGGGACCTATTACGGAGTATCGGAATCCGAGTCCCTCCCTTATCGAAAGGTCTATGTCCTCTGCGTCCGCGATCCCTTCGTGGAGGATGCTGTAGGCTTCTCTTGCGATTGCAAACTGCATCCTGTTGGCTACAAAGCCCCGGGCGTCCTTTTTGACCATCACCGGCTTTTTGCCAATTTTAGGGCAAAGATCGCGAACTGTTCTGAGAGCCTCGTCCTCCGTCTTTTCTCCTTTGATTATCTCGACTAATGGCATAATATGCGGCGGGTTCCACCAGTGCATACCCACCACCCTTTCTGGCCTTTTTGTCGCTCTGGCGATTTCGGTTATGGGAAGACCGGACGTATCTGTGGATAGGATAATGTCCTGCCCACATATCTGGTCTAACTTTGAGAAGATAGACCTTTTTATCTCCAGATCTTCCGGGGCATTTTCGTTTATAAAATCCGAGTCGGACAGATCCTGAATATCTGTGGTAGTGGAGATCTTGGATAAAGCCTGTTCAGATTTCTCTTTTGTGATAAGGCCGTTTTCTTGAAACTGCCTTTGATTCAGCCTTATAAGGTCCAGACCCCTTTGAAGCCCAACGGGGGTTCTGCTGTGCATTATGACGTCGAAACCGGACTCTGCAAAGGTTTGGGCTATCCCTGCTCCCATATTGCCCGCTCCCACCACTCCCACCGTGTTGATGTCTTTTCGAATTAGCATATTATATTTCTCCTTTCAAAGCCCGGATCTTATCCGTCGGAGGTACTCCGCAGCCTTCCTGTTGTTCGGGTTGAGAGCGACCGTCTTTTCAAGATAACGCCTGGCTTCCCCTCTTTCTCCCTGCGCCAGTTTGACCCGTGCAAGGAGATTATACGCCGGAGAATGATAACGATCTATCTGGATGGCCTTTTTAAGCTTCTCTTCAGCCTTCACGTATCTCTTTGCGCGGAAATACACGATTCCCAGGTTGTAATGGAGCGTCGCTGACTCTGGCGCTGCATTAGAAGCCTTCTCGTACTCCTGAAAAGACTTCAGGGTGTCCTGTAACGCTATGTAAAAGTCCGCCTTCGAGAAATGATAGTTGGAAACGATCTTGGCCGTCCATTTGTCCTTGTAACAGGGGGCGGTGGAGAAGGAATCGGGATCTACAAAGTTCCAAAAATGGTCCCGGATCCGATAGTCGGAGCCTTCTTTTACGACCCGGTAGCAGAGTCCCTCAGGCATAAGGGTGTATCCGGGAGCAAAGTCGAGATTTTTCTTGATAACGTAGTAGACAGGGCGATCTTCCTTCTGGATGAGGGCACTTTCAACTCCCCGCCGCAACTTTGATTTCTGCTGGAAGGGGAGTCTGGCGTAATCCTTCCCGTAGATACCGCTGAATACAGGACCATCCCTGTGGTAAAGATCCACATCGGGTCGCATCTTCTCTACGACCTTCAGATAGTCCAGTATAAACGATGCGTCGTCACCCTCTGTTAAGAGAACGGCCGAATGATCCAAAGACCTTAGTATATCTCTTCCATAGTAGTATGCGAGCCTGTTCTGGCTCAGGTCGTTTCTGTGGAAATTAAACGCTAAAGGAAAGACAGCAAGTGCGATCATAACCGCCGATATTACATTTCGTGTGGAAAATCCGAAGGATATTTCCCCCGTTTTCTGCTGAATATACGTCAGGGCGTATGCGATCCAGATGGAGACCACGAAAAACGATGGGATAAAGAACACCTGAATATCTAGTATTCTATAGTTGATCGCATAGAAAACTGAGAGAGTAAATATCAGAGCTGAAAAGGCGAATATCCTCCTGTTAGACTTCATATTTGCGACCATTCCCACGGGCGCAAGCCAGATTACGTATGTGGTGAACTCTCGAGGGAGAGATTTAATGTACTTCAGCAGATTATAGAGCGCGGCGTCGGCCTGCAGCTGGAAGGGAAGGCTGAACATCCTGTGAGAATATGTGAGCATGTATCTTAAAAAGTCGCTCAAGGTATCTACAGGAGCCCACCTAAATGGCAGAGATGGATCGTCTCTGAGGGGAAGATATATATAGGGGGTAAGGCCCAGGATCACAAGCGTAACTAGATAAGCCAGATCTTTGAGCCTTATTCTGCCGGGGGACGATACGAGAAAGAAAATAAGAGCCGGAAGTAGCAGAACAGACGTCAGATGGCTCGACAGGGAAAGTCCAAAAATAAATGCCGAAAGCGCAAGGTATCTTTTATCCTGAGTCCGATCCCACGTCAAAAGCGCAAAGGTAAGAAGACTCATTAAAAGGATATTAAGCGTATAGACCTCAGCTGTGACAGACTGAGACCAGAATCCCGATGAGAAGGCGAAGATAAGGGCAGATGAGAAGGATGCCGCTGCAGATTTTGTGAGCCTGTAGAGGAGAAGGTAGAAGACGAATATGGAGGACGATCCAAAAAAAGCGGATATAAGGTTGATCTTAAAGGGAACGTTGCCCCCCGGGACGAGCAGGGAAAATATTCTTGCCAAAAGACAGTAGAGAGGATAGCCTGTAGGGTGTGCTATACCGAGCGTGTGAGCTGCGGTTATGAGTTCTCCGCTCCCCACCACATAGACCGTCGGACAGAGGGTGTTGAGGTAGACTACAAAGGAGATAAGGGAACATAGGGAGGCGACATAGATATCCTTCCTTTCGATTTTCCTGTCCGCTATTGATAAGAGCATGAGCGTAGCATGCGTTCTGTATTTCGGTCAATGTTTAGTATAGGGGCGATAAACCCAGCCCTTACAGATATCGTGTTCCCTGGGGATTCAACGTTCCGAATCAGACGGAAGCAGACTGCCTCGTCTTTAGCTTTCCCTCTCCATATTCGCAAAAGAGACGCCCCCACTTTGTATCCATAAATTCGTCAATGATCCTCTTACCCACCGTGGGATACCACATAAAGTCGTGGTAGACGTTGGAAGCAAATGGAGCCCAGGCAACTAAAGGAGAGTGCAGAAGTATCTTTTCAAAGGGACGCAGAGCGCCCTTCCTCAGCATCTGATCTCCCCATATAACGAAGCTCCTTTTTGCCTCGAATCCGAAGTCTGTGTCCGTTATGTCCTCTCCGACGATCTCTATTTCCTTGGGATCACCCACACCTAGTCGCCTCTCGTGGCACATCCTGATGTAGGGTATCTCCATAGGTTCGAACCCCATCATCTTGGCGGCTATGCTGTCTATGGCTACGCTGTCCCCGCTGGCTAATATGTAGTCCTTGATATGGGGGTCCATAGTCCTTGGACCTGCCCCGTCTCCGCAGACCGTTCCGTCCATAACGGCAAAGACGCCCGGGTGGATCTCCTTCTGCATGATCATAAGGTCTACCAGCGTTTCGTGAATATATTTGTGTGCATAGTGGCGGACCTCCTTCAACATCCCGCCGAAGGCGTTCTTTATAGCCCCTGTCGTCGTGGAGTGACCATGCGTCTTTACTGTGGGAAGGTGCACTATATTCTTCCCGATGAATATCTTCGGAATCTGTATCCCGCGAGGGAATATCTCCTTAAGGACGAGGAGCTCTTCTTGGAACTCGTAAGTAGTCCACTCCACTTCGGGAAGGGGTATAAAGGGCAGTCCGAACGATTCGAGCACGGGCATCCAGTTGTTCTCCACCGCCCCCTTTTTGGGATCCGTAACCACGGTCTTATTTTCCAGGGGAAAGAGGGCCTCCCTTTCGAATCCATCTCGAAGGAGGGTATTAAGAACGCCCTCTAACTGCCAGGGCTGGGAAGAGCAGGCGGGAAAGTACTTTGTCCAGGAGAGATTCAGCTTGATTATCGTATCTACATCTTTGGAGATGAACCGCTCGTACTCTGCAAGGCGCATAAGTTTCGCATAATCATCCACTACCGTCTCAGGGGTAGTCTTAAGAACTGCCACCTTAGGTGTTGCCATATTCCGCTCCTTTGACCTTATTCTGGTATCGGGTCAACATAGTCTGGAGGTGATTATAGAGATCCGCAATAGTAATCTGCATACCCGGATCTCGGCCAGGATCTGTACAGGCTTTTTGGAGCCGCGTGCTTGCGCTTTATCAGTGCAATACCCCTGAGCACCTTTCCCTGCAGGCCCGTCCGGTGGTGGTTCACAGCCGCGAGGATGATTTCATACCTTCAGTCCGCGGCCGGCGGCTCGACGAGGCGGCCAGGAAACTCAGGCAGTTCCTCGAGATCGCGGGGGATCACAACGACCGATTTTTGCTGTCAATAGAGTCCTACAGAGAGCCCCTAGAGGAGCTTATTGAGGAGTCGGATTGAAGAAGCAGTTCAGACCTTGCCTTCTTTTTCCCACTCCTCAAATAGTTGCTTCTTGTAGGCCTCGACCCGCTCCTTGTCCTCTTTGGCGCGTTGGGCGTAGTAGACAAACCCCAGGGCCCTCCGGTGCCGTTCGCTTGGATTCGCGTCAGTCCGGTGAATGGTCATGCAGTGGTGCGCGATAAGGTCGCCAGGCTCGGCGTGAATAGCCGCCTCAATCTGGTAGTCCGCCTCGCGATAGCGTAGTCCGTTATGCCCAGGGAAAAACCCAACACATTGGAGCTCTGGTGCGGACGCATACCCCGGCATCGCGACCCCGGCACAAAGCGCATGCAGCCGTTCTCATCGTCGATTGTATCCAGGGCCAGCCACAAGGTCACGGCCTCGTTGGGCTCCAGCATGAAGTAGAACCCATCCTGATGGGGTGGGGTCACCTTGCCGACCCGGGCGGGCTTGTTGAACCACGACATTCCGCTGGTCACCACCTGGTCGTTCATCAACAACTCGGCGAGTTCGACAAGGCTGCTGCTGGTGCAAAGGTCCTTGAAATAGGCGTCGTGTTTGGACATGCTCTCCAGCCGCATGATGGCTTCGGGGTCGTCCTTCACTTCGTAGAAAGCCGCCTTGTCCGGAAGTCGGGGCAGTACCTCGGCAATGTAGCGGTCGGTCTGGAGATTGATTTCTTCTGCTTCTTCCGAACTCAGAAATCCGCGCAGCACAATGTAACCATCCCGGTCGAAGGCTTCCTTGATCTCCTGGGCGTTTTTCTTCCAGTCCATGATTTCTCCTTTCGCTATTATTCAGTATCGATCAGCTCTGGCGTTACCAAATTTCCGGGTTGGCCGTGCCAATCAGTCTAACGGTAAGTCTGCTTCGTAGGCTTCGACCTCTGGGAACCGTGTCGTGCCGCACAGCAGCCGGCCTAATCGCGGGCGGCGATCGTCATAGACCTCTACCGCGTCGGCGTCGGCGTATCGCATGAAAAGGATACGTCGGTCGCGATCTTTTGATAGGTTACCCTGAGACTTGTGCAGCATGTGACAGTGGAAAAACAAGCATTCGCCAGCCTTCACCGGCATCGGCACGCCAAGGCTGTCATCCACGGTCAGCTCCACGGGACGGTTGCCCCCCTTGTCCGCCTTCGTGCGCGAGACCTCACACTGGCCTTGTTGGTGGCTGCCAGGGACCAGCCACAGGCATCCGTTGCCCACGTCAGTGTCGTCCAGAGCCGTCAAACAGGATATCGCGCTGTAGGGGTCCAACTCACCATACGCGTTGTCCTGATGCCAGGCAAACGGCTGTGTGTTGCCGCGCATCTTGAATGTTAACTGGGAAGTCGCGGCCTTGATGTTCGTCCCGATCACCTGCCTTGCGATGTCCACCAGGGGTCCGCTGAAGTAATATCGGCGTACCACGTCCGAGCGGTGATGAATGTTGGGAAGCAACGCATTGTGCAGCCATGTTTTGTTTGGATCAAACGCGTCTTTCTCTGCACTCCAGGCTTGCATCACTTCCTGTCGCATCAGCTCCAGTCCCTTCTCCGTCAGCGTGCTGCCGATGTTGAGGTAGCCCTCTTCGCCATATCGTTCGATCTGTTCGTCCGTGAGCATGAAGTAGTTGAAAACATCGGTGTGACGGTCCGTCACGATGTCAGCCATGGGTCTGTCCTCCACTTGCTTATATGTGATCTATTTCTCTTATCTTTCTACTTCGCTGTGATATGCAAACCTCGGACATGCATCACTTTCGGTGAAAGACCAGCATTGCTCTCTTGTCATCTAATTTCTCACCTACTTGCTCTTCAAAGAAACTATCAACTGGACTTTTTACGGGTGCAAGAGTTCTGTACATGCGTCTCAAGTTTAGTAATCTTACTGCTTCTGTGTCCGAATAGTTCCCTAATATATCTCAAGACAATGCCAATTTCAAGCAAATTCGTAGCGAAACTGTGCCTCAAATAGTGTACCGCTACCTTTCTGTCTATTCCTCCATTTTTGCAGACCCCTTCAAGAATCTTTTGAACTGTTGGAATCGCGAGATTCCTCCCTTGGCACTGCCTGTCTGAAGCCACTTCTCTTGCTCACCTATCTGTATCACCCCAAAACCCTTATAGGGACATCCGGAAAGATTGTATATCTTACTTTCCTGCCTCTATCTCCTTGGAAATGAATCTAACCTCCAGGGAGTGGACAAGGTGCCCTGTCTTCTTACTTAGTCTCCTCCTCTATCCAATTCAGATAGTCCTTTGAACCGCCTAAGATGGGAAGGGCTATTATCTCAGGGACCTCGTAGCTGTGCAGTTCTTTGACTTTTTTTATTATTTCCTCCAACTGATCCTGCGTGCTTTTGGCTATCAAAAGGACTTCGGTTTCGTCGCAAATTTCGCCCTTCCACCAGTAGAACGACCTTATAGAGGAAGCTATGTTGGAGCAAGCCACAAGCTTCTCCTCGATAAGCGCCCGTCCGATTCTTTGCGCCTCTTCGTCTGAGCTTGCGGTTACAAATATAACTACGTATTGCGACAATTCCATCTTTTCTCTTCCGCTAAAAATCTGGAAATCTTTCTAACCCGATTAATTCATAATCTTGGTGGAGTCATTGCGAGGAGCAACGCGACGAAGCAATCTCAACGTTTTATAGTGGTCTCCTATGAGAGCCGGAGCCTATTACGTCTACCACAGAAATCGAGATTGCTTCGCCTTAGGCTCGCAATGACACCGAAGGTCGTTAAACGGGATAACTATAATATAATACAATAGCTTAATTAATACACGACCTTTTTTTGTGAATTATTCAGGATAATACAAAACTCTCCAATTTCTGTGCCACCTGGATAGCGTCTCTTGCATCTTCGAGGGAGTAATCCCGAAAATCCTCTGGATAACTGACTGCTACAGCGTAAGGGTTTGAACTTATTATCTCAGACGTTATGCTATTAAACGCTGGTTCTGCCAACGCACATAGGTCTTTCAGATGGACTAAACTATGGGTCTTTTCAAATTCAATCTGGTGAAAGACCAGAAGTCCCTTCGAGTATTTCTCCGCCGCCTGCTGCGAGTGTAAGCAGATAATATCCTCAGAGGGAGAGTCCAGTTCGATCAGAGCCTCGGCGTCTCTTAGATCGCTCCGGGCTTTTTTGAACCGTTCCCACACTAACTTTGTAATCGTATCTCGGTGGTTCATAGTCTTCTCCACCCTCTTTTTCTCCTGTCCTGGCTGCTGGTAGAGCGTCTTGCCCGTTCTTATAACCTTGTTTATGAAAGCCCCTTTCACATCTTCGTATTCTTCCACCTCCTGGGGCGTATAGACGATGATATCAATCGGAACGCCGAAGGGAGAGATCACCTCGTATGCCTCTACTGCCCTCTTATGCCTCGGCAGATCGGATTCTTTAATCAGGACTATATCTAAGTCGCTGCCCTTATTTGGAATTCCATGGGCGTGCGATCCGAATAATATAATCTTTTCGGGATGTATCTTTTCGACTATTTTGTCTTTGATATCCCGTATGAGTGTTTCTGTTATTTTGGTCATTTTATAGCTGTGGAAACCTGAGCAATTTCCGCTTCAGATTCACCGGGAAAATAGCCGTAAAATCCCCTCGGCGCAGGTCTTTCAAACCATCGGGCTATGACCTTTTCTGCCGGCTTCTTCCTCGGCGTAAACCCTCTGTTGGAATATCCTCCGATGTTCGGGTCGGTGAACCATTTCCACCAGTAGAGGCCGTAAAACCAGGGCCTTCCCCAGAAAGTCGCTAAAACAGCCTGGTAGCATTCGGCCTGCTCCTGGTGATTTACAGGAGAGCGCGAACTCCACTCCCAGGGCCGAACGCTTGTGCCATAGACACTTTTGTATCCCACCTCCGTAAAGATTATGGGCTTATTCACTTTCTTGTTAAATTCATCCAACTGATCGGCTATCAGTTCGCATCCCATTTTAAGCTCCTCAAGCGAGGCGTCCTCTTTGTCGCTCAAGGGGAAAAAGGCGTTTATGCCCACGTAATCCAAAAGGTCCCAGAACTCTATTAAACTGTATTCCTGCCACCAGTTCGCGGCATAGATCAACGGTCCGCTGTAGATGGTCCTGATCTCCTTTATAAGTCTTCTCCAGTCGTCCTTCCTCTGCACAGCGGTGGCCATAAGTTCGGTGCCTACGCAGAAGACCTCAGCGTTATAGTCTTCGGCTATCCGGGCGTAGTGTAGGATAAAGATTCTATAGTTTCGGAACCACTCCTTCCACGCCGATTCGTTCGGCATTCTTATAGTGCCCCTCCAGTTTCCATCCCATCTCTTCCCGAGCCAGATGTGGGGTTTGATCATAACCTTGAGGCCCATACGGTGCGCCTCTTTTACGGCATGTATGACATCCTTATCTGTTGGATCCACTCCGAAACCGATATAAGAATCGTCGAATTTCTTCTGAAATGCAAAGGGAGTGATAGATATATATTCTACGTTTATGTCTGAGAGTATCCCCAGAGACTGCCTGGACTTTCGCGACCTCAAGCTATTGTCCTGTCGGTATCCGTGCGTATAAGAGACGCCCTTTTGCCAGGTGGGGCGAAACTTTTTCTCTTGGACTGCCGGAAACGCTCCGGACTTTTCTCTGTAGACCAGAATAGGAATTAACAGCAGTATTAATATAAATATTCTGTAGCATCTATGTTGTGACATGGATCATATCCAATTTTCAAGTAGATCCCTATAACGACCAGCGATAGTGCTTGGCTCCATGCGATGCCCGCAGTGCAAACTCCCACCTCTGGCGCCAGGTCTCGTAGTTGGTCTGCGCCGCCTCTGGGCGCAGCTTGCTGCGCATAAGGAACGCCGGGTAGAAGGGGCGTCCTGTCGGTTGATATGCGTCGTTGTAGTGCAGGTCAAAGCTCCATCGCACTGCATCTGTCTCGTTCGGTCGAGCGTGGTGCAAGGTGTAGTTGTGGAACAGGATGACTCCGCCTCTGTGCAGAGGCAGGGGCTGTGGTTCGATGGATGGGAGATCTTCGGGAATTATACCCAGCCCGTAAGAGTTCTGAGTATGCTGCCTAAGACCGTCTGTGTGGCTTCTGGGCATCACCTCTAAGCAGCCGTTCTCCAGCGTTGCGTCCACAAGGGGTACCCAGATTGTGAGCATAAAGTAGGGGTCAGCGTCGGGCCAGCACACGCCGGCGTCTTGATGCCAGGAGCTCGGCCGTGTGCCGGTCTGTTGGTGCGGAAGGACTGCCCTTATGTGCTGGATTGGATTGCACACAAACTCAGAGCCGACAAGCGATTCAGCCAGGTCCAGGATCTTGGGATTCTTCAAAAAGTTGAAGGTCGCCACCCCGCGCTCCTGCATAATGTCAAGCCCTTCGGCGATTTGTGGGGCTTCCCTGGCCAAGGACAGCAGTCGCCTTTCAAAGGGTTCATCTGCGAAAAGCTCGCTGAGTTTTCCCTCTTTATACAACTGCTGTGCACGTTTGTCGGTGATGGAGGAATATTCCTCCATCACCGGGCTTATGTCGTCCTCGTTCAGCACTTCCTCTAAGAGCAGGTAGTCGTTCTCATAGAAGGATAAGATCTGAGACTTTGTCAAGCGCATAATTATTATCATTCCTTTCCATCTTAATGGCATCCAATATCTTCTGTTTTCCCCTTCACAGTGAGTCCGGATCTATTTTTCTTCTGCGCGTTTCAAATAGAGGGTGTCATCGAAATGGAAATGCGAAAACTGCAAACCGTAGAGCTTCTTATAGACTCCATCGCCCGCTATAAGATCCCGATGCGTCCCCTGTTGTACTATCCTTCCCTCATCTATAACGATTATTCTGTGGGCCTTCCGTATAGTAGAAAGACGGTGAGCGATGACTACGGATGTCCTGTTTTCCATCAAACGCTCTATAGCCTCTTGTACCAACGCCTCAGATTCAGTATCCAAAGACGACGTGGCTTCGTCGAGTATGAGTATGGGAGGGTCTTTGAGTATTGCCCTGGCAATAGCGATGCGCTGTCTTTGTCCGCCAGAAAGTTTGACCCCTCTGTCTCCGATAATAGTTTCATAGCCACCGGCAAACTCCACTATAAAGTCGTGAGCGTTGGCAGCTTTGGCGGCCTCTATGACGCGTTCCTCTGCAATATCAGATAGCCCGTAAGCGATGTTGTTCCAGAGTGTATCGTTGAAGAGGACGGTCTCCTGAGTGACTATTCCCATCATCCCTCTTAACGAATCTACTTGGATGTCCCTCAGGTCTACTCCATCTATGGTGATGCGTCCTTTTGAGGGATCGTAGAAACGTGGGATGAGGTCCACAAGCGTGGATTTTCCCGCTCCCGAGGGACCGACTATGGCGACCATCTCTCCTGCTTTAACATCCAGATTTACGTCTGAAAGCACAGCGTCGTTGTCGTCGTATCTGAAAGAAATGTCCTCGAAGCGTATTGAATCCCTTATATAATTGACCCCTATTGCATCGGGACGGTCAGCTACCCTGGGTTTTGTATCCAGCATCCTGAACACCCTTTCGGCGGCGGCAAGCCCAACCTGTATCTTATTGTTGGCGCGGCTGAGGTTCCTTGCAGGCTGCATGAGCATAAATAGAGCCACCAAAAAGACGATAAATTCTTCAGGTCGAAGCGCATCCGGAGCCCCAGAGAGGACCTGATTTCCGCCTACCCACAGGATGATCATCCCGAATAAGACTCCTAAGAACTCGTTGATAGGCGATGCAGCCCTGCCGACCCGGGCCATCTTGAGCATGGTCTTGAGGAACTTGTTCAGCTCCTTTTTAAACTTTTCTATCTCGAACCTCTCCATTGCAAAGGCCTTAACGATTCTGATACCGGATATGGTCTCCTGAAGTATAGAGATCATCTCGGCCATTCCTTCCTGCGACCTCGCGCTGTACCTCTTGAGTTTAGCCCCGATCTTGACAATTATAAAGAGGCTTAAAGGGGTTACTAAGAGCACCATCAGTGTGAGCTTCCAGCTCAGAAGTATCATAATTGCCAGATACGACAGCAGCAGTACAGGATCTCGTATAAAGTAAATAAGACTCATCCCGATGGTCTCATTGACAATTCTTATGTCGCTTATGATTGTGGAGATGAGCTCCCCTGTCTTATGCTGGTGGAAGTACATAAGCGAGAGTCTGTGGAGGTGCCGGTACAGAGAATCTCTGAAGTCCCTTGCGACGCTCTGCTCTATGAAGTACATCGTATATGATTGGGCGTAGCCGATGAGGTTTTTCAGAAAGTAGACGACCACGATCAATATACAGAGTCGCTTGAGCGTATCCTGTTTAGTCTTTCCTTCTACTAGCTCGTCCACCTGGTTTTTTATCTTAGCCTTAAAGTCGGCAAGTGTGCCCACCTTAACCTTCTTTTCGAATTGGATGATCTCTTGCTTCTTATCGGCGTCAAATATATTGCCGATAAAGGGTATGAGCATCCAAATGCTAAAACCGCTCAGAAGGGCATAGGCCACCGTGAGGATAATTGAGACTATCATGTGGCGCCAGTATTTCTTGAGTCTGGCAAGCGTGCGGAACAACAAATTCATAGGTTACCTCGGCTTTAATAGAACAGTAATTGCGAGGCGCGTGGCCGCTTTTCTGGGTAGGAAGCAAGACAGCACTTGGGGGAGGCAATCCTTAACTTCAGTAGATATCGGGTAGGGAACCTCATCCCGGCACCATCTCCTACGCCAAACGATTGGCACACATATTTCGTTTTCACCTTAGCCATTGCTGCAAATATAACGACATTCTTGACAAAAATCAAAGGTTTTCACCAATTTAAACCAATAAAAACCTTGATCTTTCCCTTGACACGCCGGTTAAATCTAAGTAACTTTAGTTGTTGGAGATTAAACAAAACCTTAATTCTAACTGTAATGGTTTTCGGAACTGTCGTCTCGGAGGGAGATGAAGTCTACTAGGAAGTCTGCAAGAATGGCACATTAGAAGTGTACCAAAAAGGTAAGAAACGTGTACGATAATGGCACACTTGTTCTTCTAACTGATTTTCCTACAACAACATAGGTGAGACGAAGAAAATATGTAATCAACAAAAGAGCTCAGCAGCATATTTAGCCCGAATAATTCACAAAAAAGGCCGTATATTAATTAAGGGATTGTATTATATTATAGTTATAACGTTTAACCGCCATCGGAGTCATTGCGAGCCGAAGGCGAAGCAATCTCGATTCTGTGGTAGATGTAATACGCTCCGCCTCTCATAGGAGACCACTACAAAACCTTGAGATTGCTTCCCCGATAGACTCAATCGGGGACCGCTTTGCTCCTCGCAATGACTCCAGCAAGTTTATGAATTAATCGGGTTAGAAACGGAGTAGGCGACCACATGGCATGACCGTAACATTACGTACGATATATCAACCTGGCAGGCCCAAGAACATTAGAAGGAGAAAGACCATGACCTACAATCGGGTTCTTACCGATACTGAGCAGAACATCTGGCTTGACCTGTGGCATGTAGACAACGAGGTACTGGATTTAGGCACAGACCTCGAATGGAGCGTGACCAAGATGACCCTGAAGGGCGGGCTCCAGGACGGCGTGGATGTAATTATCGTGGATAACGGGGCCATGTCCTTTTCGATAGTTCCCACAAGAGGAATGGGAATATGGACAGGTCTGTACGATGACTTTGCTCTGGGCTGGGAATCTCCCGTCAGGGGGCCTGTGCATCCCTCGTTCGTGGATTTAGGCGACAGAGCGGGATTAGGTTGGCTATCAGGATTTGACGAGTGGGTAGTAAGGTGTGGGCTGGACAGCAACGGCTTACCGTGCGAGGATGTCGTGATCGACTACGACGGTGAAGAGATAAAAACTCAGCTAAGACTCCACGGGAAGATAGCCAATATCCCGGCGTGGCACGTGGAGGTTACAGTAGATTTGGATGAACCCCACACTTTAAGCGTATCGGGGATCGTGGACGAGACGATGCTGTTCGGACCGGCGTTGAGACTTCACACAACTATTTCCACAGAGTTGGGATCGAATGAGATTACTATCCAAGATGAGGTTGAGAATCTCAAGACCATCCCTGCTGAGTTGGAGCTTCTCTATCACTGCAACTACGGCATGCCCCTGTTGGACGAAGGCTCAAGATTGGTCGTCCCTGTCAAGGAGATGAGCCCAAGGGACAGGAGGGCACTGGCGGACGTAGATTCTTACGACGTTTACAGAGGACCTGAATCCGGGTACGTACAACGGGTCTATTACTTCGATGTTTTGAGCGATGAGAATCAAGAGACATGCGTTCTTTTGAAAAACGCCGAGGGTGACAAGGGCAGTTATCTTTGCTACTCTACGGCGGACTTGCCATGCTTTACTGTATGGAAAAATACAGCCGCTTTAGACGACGGATATGTGACAGGACTGGAGCCGGGTACAGACTATCCCAACGAGAGGAAATTTGAAAGGGAACAGGGCAGAGTAGTCTCCATCTCTCCCCGGGAGAGCTATTTGACCTCTCTTACCATAGGCGTGTGCGACAGCGCAGAATCTGTGAGAGAGATCGAAGGCCGTATTGCCTCGATTCGAAAAGATGTAAAACCCCTAATGCACGGCAAGATCGTAGGAACATTTTCGCCCTTGGGATAGTTCATGCAATATGTGTGACAGAGGAGCTTTTATGGGAAACAGACTGTGTAGAGCCCTGCGCTTCTTGGGACTATGAGGGAGATGTCAATAATGGCTACGAACTGGAAATTGAGCCCATCAGACCTTACATTCTTGTGGGAGGAGTGTAAGCGGTGCTTTTACTTGAAAGTGGTACACGAAATTAACAGGCCCTTCATAATGCCGAAAATCTTCAACAAGATCGACTCAATAATGAATCAGTATTTCTTCGGGAAAAACACTACCGAAATTAACCCTGTACTTCCTCCAGGCACTGTTTTGAGTGGAAACTGGGTAGGGTCCAGGTCTATTGTATTGCCTGGTCACACCTCTACGTGCTATATCTTGGGAAAGTTCGACACTGTGGTAAAATTCGAGGACGGAAGCTATGGCATAATTGATTTCAAGACCTCCGAGAGCAAGAGCGAACACGTGTCCTTTTACAGCAGACAGCTTCATGCCTATGCATACGCTCTTGAGAATGCTGCGCCCGGAAAGCTGAATTTGTCACCAGTCTCTAAGCTTGGACTGCTGTGTGTTGAGCCTATGCAAATGCTTAGCTTGGAAGACGGCTCCTATGCGTACAAGGCAGAACCGACATGGATGGAGTGCCCCAGAGATGATAAAGCTTTTTTGGGATTTCTTTCAGAAGTGCTGGACGTTCTTGAGCGCCCTGAACCGCCAGAGAGTACTATTGATTGCCCTTGGTGCCAATATCAGAACACTACACGTCAGATGTTCCTGAATAGCGATGACTGGAAGATGATCACAACACTAAGAGAAAGTCAAGTGGTTACATTTGTCCATGATCACGTGATGGGTTTTAAGAACCCTTTAGAAGGAATAGTGCGCAAATCCGTAGGTAAGGGAGAGGGGGAGTTGACCTGGGGAGACGTGGTGGATCTAACGGAGCTGAGGGCGGTTTCAAGATCGATTTCCTACTTGGCTGGAATCGAGTGGTTCACTCAACTGAAAATGTTGGATGTAGGGGACAATAGCATTAGTGATCTATATCCACTATCTGGACTAACCCAACTGACAGAACTGACTCTATCAGGCAATCAGATTAGAGATATATCCCCACTGGCTGGATTGACTCAACTACAAGTTCTGGATCTATGCCATAACCAAATAAGTGACTTATCTTCATTGGATGGACTATCTCAATTGACAAGGTTGGATATAGGGGTTAATCCTATTAGTGATGTCGCTATCAATAAGCAGATTCCAGCATTAGAAAAGAAGGGCGTAAGGGTAGAAAAGGACATATTTGCCGATGATGCTCTGGAACGGGCAGTAAATACAGCTGTAGGTAAACCTGTGAGAAAACTGACTCAGGAAGACATAGCGAGCCTATCAAGCATAACGCTGTTGTGTGCAGGATATGACCCGTATGAGGCACCAATATCCGATTGGGGGTTAATTTCTGATTTGTCTGGAATCGAGCGGTTGACTCAACTGAGAATATTGGAGCTGGGGGGAAATGAGATTAGTGATCTATCTCCATTGTCCAATCTGACACAATTAACAGAGCTGGATCTGGGGAACAATCAGATTAGTGATCTATATCCACTATCTGGACTAACCCAACTGACAGAACTGACTCTATCAGGCAATCAGATTAGAGATATATCCCCACTGGCTGGATTGACTCAACTACAAGTTCTGGATCTATGCCATAACCAAATAAGTGACTTATCTTCATTGGATGGACTATCTCAATTGACAAGGTTGGATATAGGGGTTAATCCTATTAGTGATGTCGCTATCAATAAGCAGATTCCAGCATTAGAAAAGAAGGGCGTAAGGGTAGAAAAGGACATATTTGCCGATGATGCTCTGGAACGGGCAGTAAATACAGCTGTAGGTAAACCTGTGAGAAAACTGACTCAGGAAGACATAGCGAGCCTATCAAGCATAACGCTGTTGTGTGCAGGATATGACCCGTATGAAGCACCAATATCCGATTGGGGGTTAATTTCTGATTTGTCTGGAATCGAGCGGTTGACTCAACTGAGAATATTGGAGCTGGGGGGAAATGAGATTAGTGATCTATCTCCATTGTCGAGACTGATTCAACTGAGAATGTTGGATCTGTGGGGCAATCAGATTAGTAATCTATCTCCACTGTCTGGACTGATTCAACTGAGAATGTTGAATCTGTGGGGCAATCAGATTAGTAATCTATCTCCACTGTCTGGACTAACCCAACTGACAGAGCTGGATCTGGGGTACAATCAGATTAGTGATCTATCTCCATTGTCCAATCTGACACAATTAACAGAGCTGGATCTGAGGTACAACCAGATTAGTGATCTATCTCCATTGTCCAATCTGACACAATTAACAGAGCTGGATCTGGGGAACAATCAGATTAGTGATCTATCTCCACTATCTGGACTAACCCAACTGACAGAGTTGGATCTATCAGCCAACCAGATTAGTGATCTATCTCCACTATCTGGACTAACCCAACTGACAGAGTTGGATCTATCAGCCAACCAGATTAGTGATCTATCTCCACTGGTTCCACTGACAAAACTGACAAAACTGTCGATAAAGGACAATCCTCTTAGCGATGTTGCTATGAACGAGCAGATTCCAGCATTAGAAAAGCGGGGCGTAATAGTATGTAAGGGCATATTTGCCGATTATGCGCTGGAAGGGGCAGTAGGGAGGGCTGCGGGTAAACCAGGGAGAGAACTGACTCAGGAACAACTTGCGAGCCTATCAAGCATAACGCGGTTGTGTGCAGGATATGACCCGTATGAGGCACCAATATCCGATCGGGGGTTAATTTCTGATTTGTCTGGAATCGAGCGGTTCACTCAACTGAGAATGTTGAATCTATCAGCCAACCAGATTAGTGATCTATCTCCACTATCTGGACTAACCCAACTGACAGAGTTGGATCTATCAGCCAACCAGATTAGTGATCTATCTCCATTGTCCAATCTGACACAATTAACAGAGCTGGATCTGGGGTACAATCAGATTAGTGATCTATCTCCATTGTCGAGACTGATTCAACTGAGAATGTTGAATCTGGGGTACAACCAGATTAGTGATCTATCTCCATTGTCCAATCTGACACAATTAACAGAGCTGGATCTGGGGAACAATCAGATTAGTGATCTATCTCCACTATCTGGACTAACCCAACTGACAGAGTTGGATCTATCAGCCAACCAGATTAGTGATCTATCTCCACTGGTTCCACTGACAAAACTGACAAAACTGTCGATAAAGGACAATCCTCTTAGCGATGTTGCTATGAACGAGCAGATTCCAGCATTAGAAAAGCGGGGCGTAATAGTATATAAGGGCATATTTGCCGATTATGCGCTGGAAGGGGCAGTAGGGAGGGCTGTAGGTAAACCTGTGAGAAAACTGACTCAGGAAACATAGCGAGCCTATCAAGCATAACGCTGTTGTGTGCAGGATATGACCCGTATGAGGCACCAATATCCGATCGGGGGTTAATTTCTGATTTGTCTGGAATCGAGCGGTTCACTCAACTGAGAATATTGGAGCTGTGGCGCAATCTGATTAGTAATCTATATCCACTATCTGGACTAACCCAACTGACAGAGTTGCATCTATCAGCCAACCAGATTAGTGATCTATCTCCATTGTCCAATCTGACACAATTAACAGAGCTGGATCTGGGGTACAATCAGATTAGTGATCTATCTCCATTGTCCAATCTGACACAATTAACAGAGCTGGATCTGGGGTACAATCAGATTAGTGATCTATCTCCATTGTCCAATCTGACACAATTAACAGAGCTGGATCTGGGGTACAATCAGATTAGTGATCTATCTCCATTGTCCAATCTGACACAATTAACAGAGCTGGATCTGGGGTACAATCAGATTAGTGATCTATCTCCATTGTCCAATCTGACACAATTAACAGAGCTGGATCTGGGGTACAATCAGATTAGTGATCTATCTCCACTATCTGGACTAACCCAACTGACAGAGTTGGATCTATCAGCCAACCAGATTAGTGATCTATCTCCACTGGTTCCACTGACAAAACTGACAAAACTGTCGATAAAGGACAATCCTCTTAGCGATGTTGCTATCAACGAGCAGATTCCGGCATTGGAGTCACGAGGCGTAACGGTACTGGTTATTTATCAAATGAAATCGGTGCACTTCTCTTTCGATCTTTGATTGATCTTGACTGATAGGTTTTGAACAATCTTTGGTTTCTGTTCTTTTTCAAAATGGATGTATAATTGTTCTTCTTTTAGGTTCCATTCAGCCAGGACAAAGTAGTTGGTGTAAGAGGAGGCACGAGATACTTTCTCATTTAGGACATCGATAAAGGCTTTATCTGTCTGTTCTGTGTCCTGTTTGACTTGTCTGATAAAATAGGTCTTAGGAATGAAATCTTTCTCGTTTGACTTCTCTTGCTTAGGTGGACGGTAGCCGGTGTATCTCTGTGATGAAAGATTAAACCATTCTAACTTCTGATCAACTTCTTGTAAGCTTTTGAACTGAATTCTGTTCCGGAACTTCCTTGAAAATACAGAATTGTTGCCTTCTATAGATGCTTGAGAAAAGGGCCTTCTGGGAACGGCAAATATCGGAATCACTTGATTTTTCAAGAGAAACTGCATTGCTTTGCTGACATTCCTTTTACCTGAAACACTGCCAATAGTCGCCGAGCAATTGTCCACCTTAACGAAATCTGGTTTTTCAAACCTGTCAAAGAAAGACTGACACTTCTCGGTAAAGTTAGTTGCTGTTTGACCGTCAACCCGCCGAAAATACCTTAACTTAGGCTCTTTCTTAAAGGAAAATCCAACGAAGTTGACCGGCTCAGTTCTGCCGGTAAGATACTTTTTACCAATAAAGTCTGATTCTAGGACTCTGCCTCCTAAAAGATAGTAAATGGTATACTCTGGATAACAAAGATAACGAGATGCACCCTTGTTTTTACCTTTCTTCCTTCTCTGGGAAAGTCCTAAATCTGAAAGCATTCTGCCGATCAGTCGGCAACGACGGAGGAGGGGTGCTAGAATATCGATTCCTCCATTCTTGTTCAATAACACTGGCTCCTGAATAGAACTGATAAGGATCGTCCTCTAAGCTATGGTACATCTCTTTGATTCTCTGTTCGTCAACTTTAGCCAATTTTCGCCTTTTTCCTTTTGGCCAACCCCGATTATCATGGCAAAATCCTGATCCGGAGATTTAGTCCAAGCCGTAACGAAATCATTGGAAACTCTCGCTTGTTTGATAACTTCTCGCTTTGACATTTCTTTCTTAAAATACATCTCGTTGACTTCTTGTCTTAATACGGCCAATCTCTCTTTGTCCATAGGACTCCGTAGATTAAAGTTAAGACAATCAACTCAACTTAATCTACTAATACTCTAAACAAAGATCAAATTAGGTGCACCGATTTCATTTGATATTCAACCGGTACTGACTGAAAACGAGCAGATTCCGGCATTGGAGTCACGAGGCGTAACGGTACTGACTGAAGAGGAGAGATAAAGAAATGTAATAGCTTGCTAATAGAGATAAGGAATAGGATAAAGATACCTTTCGAGTAAACCGTTTGAAAAAAATCAAGGAACAAAAAGTGCCGAACACTGATCCTATAACTGCATGGATAGCACTTTATGCTGCAGTTGTATCTAGTATCGCTCTCGGGTGGAACATTTATCGAGCTTTGACAGATAAAGGTAAGTTGAGAGTGCATTGCTACATTAGCAATGTTATAAATCTAGGTGGACCTAAAGATGAAAATGATTATTTGGCTTACGAGATAACAAATGTTGGTAGAGAACGTGTTTTAGTGACTCACATAGGTGGCACAATGAAAGAAAAGAATTTCTCTTTATCTCCAAATCAAATAGAATGGCCCAGAATGCTTGGCCCCGGAGAATTCTTGTTAGAATATACTGCTGATCTATCTATCCTTAATGACAGTTTGTTGTGTTTGTGGGCGTCAGATTCGTTAAAGAAAACTTATAAAGTTAAAAAGCGTGTCTTGAAAGATTTAATTAAGAAGGGAAAGGAAAAGAGTAAGTCTGCCTCATGGCAGCCTACGAATAAAGCCAAAGAATAGGATAAGAATTCCCTTCGATCAGACAGTTCGAAAGATATAAGTCAAGGGGCAAAAAGTGCCGAATACAGATCCCATCTCCCTCAACCCCATTGTACCTAAACTCAACAACGTCCTAATTTTTGCTCAAGGACAGGTAAGGAACGTTACTTCAGAAACACCCTATTATTGCCGATATACATGTTAAAGTGCGACCTGTACTCCACGTTAAAATCATTGACAAACTTTCGCCCTCGGGACAGTTCCATGTCATTGCAAGGAGCATGAGCCGTGGAAAACGATCACAAAATACGGAGATTGTTTCGTTTGGTTCGCAATGAAAAAAGGGCTGGACAAGCAATCAATATTTTGTTCATAGTATTATTCTTCGGGAGGTAGATGCAATGCAGGAGAAAGGCAATATCATCAAGTTTGTTGATGCGGGTTTGGAAAAGGTAGTGCGTAATACTGTGAGGGAGAAAAAACGGATCCGCTTCTTAGATTTTAGTTTTACTCTCCCCAGAAAACCAACCCTGGATGATCTCATAAATCTGATGGAATTGCGGACAGTAGATCCACCACTGTTGATTGCTTAATTGGGTGGAATCGAGCAGTTGGCTCAAGTGACAAAGTTGCAGTTGGCGGGAAACTTGAAACGTGGGAGTAAGGCGGGCAGTCTGATCAGTGATCTGTCTCCACTGTCCCAACTGACTACACTCACGCATCTGGATTTGGAAAATAACCATATTAAGGATGCTTCGCCTTTGAGTGAACTGACACAACTGACAAATCTGAATCTGCGGGCTAACAATATCGTTGATCTATCACCGCTGTTCAGTCTGAATGGACTTAAAGAACTGGATCTGGGGGACAACAGTCTCACCGATCTATCACCGTTGTCTGGACTGACAGAGCTGACACTTCTGAACCTGTCTTGCAACATTCAAAGAGGGAGTATCAGTGATCTATCACCCCTGGCGGGGCTGACACAATTGGCGGAGTTGAATCTTCAGGGTAACGATACTGTTGATGTATCACCGTTGGCTGGATTGACACAATTGGAAAGGCTGTATATGGGGGATAACCGCGTCGAAGATCTATCCCCACTGTCTGGACTGAAACAACTAGTGCATCTAAGGATGACCACCAACCGGATAAGCGATCTGTCCCCGTTGTCTGGACTGACACAACTGACACATCTGGAACTGGAGCGCAACCGTATCACCGATCTATCCCCGCTGTCGGATTTGAAGCAACTGACAAGTCTGAGATTGAGAAACAACCCTCTCAACGATGTTGCTGTCGAGGAGCAGATTCCGGATTTCCTGAGAGAAGGTGTGTCAGTGTCGTATGTCCGATAATGAGTGAAAATCGAGCGTTCTTTTGCGCAAAAAGTTAGAGAGACGGATATCCACCTCAAGTATGAAGCGATATAGAAAATGAATAAGGAAAGATCGAGTACATAGTAGGTAATAAACAGAGGTCAACGAATAGTATAAGCGTCTCTCCACCTGAGGAAGAGCAGAGAAACCAACAAGTCCCGAACGTCCAAACCAATCTCCCCTGACTCCACAGTACCCAAACTCCGCGACGCCATCAATTTTACCCGACGACGGATAGGAAACATCATCGAACGCAGTTCCGAATAGTTCCCAGGGTACACAGTGAGCGACAAGTAAAACTCGGAAGGTAAACTCTGCACCTACTTGTGCTACTGCTTGTCCCCAGCACGATAAGGTGATGAGCGTTGCTAAATTGCTCCGGAATGACATTTCAGATATAAATAAGCGTCACTTAGATGTTGACTGAGAGGGAGAGACAAAAACGATTTGACCAAAGTCTCATGAGACGCCTCCCTGCCGACCATTTATCAGAGCCCGGACACTCATACGATTCGTGCCGCTGCTGACTTCGAGCCGGTCGCCTGTTGCCCGCCTGAAGAGGATCTCCCGGTGTACATCCGATAGCTGACGCACGATCTCGTAATTGATTGGCGTTACTTTCACAAGATTCGGAAGAGACACATTCGCGTGCCTGTGACGAGTCGTTGGGAATGAGGCTTATCGGAAAACCTTTGGGGAAAATAGCTAACTTTCCATGTAGAAAGGGCTGCAACTTTGAGTAACAGAGTCTACGATCAGCTGGACGTGAGGACACTCATTAACGGGAAAGGGACATACACCGTACTAGGCGGCTCAATTATGCCGCCGGGGGTGGTCAAGGCGATGGTTGAGGCCTCCAAGAACTATGTGGGTATTCACGAGCTTCAGCAGAAAGTCGGTCAAAGGCTCGCCGAGCTAACCGGTGCAGAGGCCGCTTATGTCGCTACGGGCGCAGCGGCGGCACTGGTTGAATGCACAGCCGCGTGTGTAGCGGGATGCGATCCTGAGAAGATCGCCCGACTGCCGGACACGACAGGTATGAAGAGTCAGGTGATAATCCAGAAAGCCCACAGAAATAGATACGATCAGGCGATAAGTCAGGTGGGGGTCAAGCTAATTGAAGTTGAGACCGAGGAACAGATGGAGAGCGCTATATCCGAAAAGACGGCTGCGATAGCTCACATCGCGGTCTACGAACGGGACGGGGCGGTGTCTCTTTCGGATGCCATAAAGATTGCCAAGGCTGCCGATGTGCCGTTTATGGTGGACGCCGCTGGGGAGTTGCCCCCCGCCGAGAATCTGACGAGATTCATAAAGATGGGCGCGGACTTCGTGACGTTCAGCGGAGGCAAAGGACTAAGAGGTCCCCAGGCTTCTGGTTTAGTGTTGGGAAGGAATGACATAATCTCTGCATGTCTTGCAAATAGCTCTCCAAACCACAGCATAGGCAGACCTATGAAGGCTGGGAAGGAGGAGATAGTGGGACTTTTGACCGCTGTGGAACTCTACATCCAGAAAGATCACGAGGCCGAGTGGAGAAGGTGGGAAGGACAGATAGACTATATAGCAGATGTCCTTTCGGACATAGATTATGTGGAGACAGGCCGCGTGCCTGATGAGCTGATGAACCACGTTCCTAGGCTATACATAAAGTTTGATGAGAATAAAGTGAGGATGACTCCCGATGAAATGCTCGAAGTCTTGAGGAACGGCGAGCCGAGCATCGAGCTTTTGACCACTGAGATGGGAGTAGCGATCAGCACAAACACGCTTATGGAGGGAGACGAAAAGGTAATTGCCAAAAGGTTAAGGGAGATATTGACTCGCAAGGGAACTGATGCTCATTCATCCCACTGATGAGCCTGATCTCTCATGCTCTAATGGGTTTCTACGTTTGATAAATCTTTTCCTCACTATATCGAAATAACGGCCAAAGAGATACCAAGCCGAATATCGGCCCTATAGTAAGGAGAGAGAAGATGCAGCTTGAATTCATAATATTGGATAAGTAACTTGTGATCTGAATACTAACAATAGTGATAGAAAATCCGATGCAGTTTACTATTGTTAAGGCAGAGCCGATCAGCTCCTTGGGCGCTGTTTGAGCTGTTAAAGCCGAAAATTGAGGGGAATCACCTACGACGACTATTCCCCAGAGGACTAGAAACCCCAAAAATACCTCTTTAGAGGCGTGAAAAAGGAGCGGCGAGATAAGACAGAGGAGGCCCGATAGCGACAATTGAGTAAAAGCGACCGCTGAGCTGCCTATCTTTCTTGAGATCAGCCCTCCTCCAGCACACCCAAGACTGCCTGCCGCAATGATGCAAAACGACCAAAAGGAGATATTAATATCTGCAAATGCATTCATAGAGGCATAGACAGATAAGATAAGAGGGGTAAATGCCCAGAATGTATATAGCTCCCACATGTGTCCAAAGTACCCGCACGATGCCGAACGAAAATCTTTAGATTTGAATATTACAATCAGGGCTTTGCTACTAAATCCCGTCCCTTTTGACAGGTGAGGTCCGTCGGGGACCAGAAGGAACATAAGTATCCCGCCTACCGTGGAACTTGCAGAGACAGACAAAATGACTGTCTCCCAGCCGACGACTTGGCCAAGACTCTTCAGGAGATGCGGAAAGGAAGTCCCTAAAACTAATGCCCCCACAAGGAAGCCTATCGCCTTCCCCAGATCTTTGTGGTACCAACCGGTAGCTATTTTCATCCCCACAGGGTAGATGCCCGCCAAAAATACTCCTGTAATAAAGCGGAAAAGCAGTAAAGAAGAGAGGCCCTCTGCCAACAGGTAGATAAACAGGTTTGAAAGGGCGCCCAAAAGAGAGCAGATAAAAAATAGAATTCTGGGCGAAAATCTGTCCGATAGATTAAAGAAAGCAAAACAGAGTGTCCCCACGATAAAACCGAATTGAACGGCGGATGTCATATAGCCCAGAGAATCGGCGCTAAGATTCCACAGATTTTGTAAATCTGTACTGACTGCGTTGCTTGCAAACCAAAGAGAGGTCCCTGCAAATTGAGAAATTATAATAGTAGGTAAAATCCAAAAAGGTCGCTTTTCCATATGGTTTTTATAACGGTCTAGCACGTTGAGATTGCTTCGGGGTTTGGCCCCTCGCAATGACTAAGGGTCTCAGCAGCTGTCATTGCCAAGCGGCGTGGCCGCCTGGCTCGGGAGGCAGAAAGACCACGATAAATTCAATCGGGGGCTTGCCACGAAGTGGGCGAAGCAATCTTGTAGACAGTAGATAGGATACCGTCTCCCAGTCCTGTATTAGTAGACTGCCAGAATGTAATGTATAATCGGTCATCTGCCAAGTGTTTTCATTAACCCATTGACATTAAGAGGCTTCTTTTGTATATTCTCCACTGTTAATCCGAAGCACTTCGCATTTTAGACTTCGGATACAAACAAATTAAGCGAAACGGTGGCAGAAGGGGGGAGGTAACAATGAGAACGTCATATATTAACCAAGCAGTTAAATCGAAATTGAAAGAAAAATTGGAATCTATGCTTAGTGATATTGTCCCCGATAGATTCAATCGGGGATTGCCCAAGGCAGTTCGGCAACTCTGAACACATAGGCGGAATAGCGGCAAGGAAAGGAGTGAACAATATGCAAATAGAACGCTTGTTCGTGAGGATATTCCATCCTCTTTTGGCTTTTGTTCTGGTCGTGCTGTGGAACGGGACACCGGCCGTAGCCCAGGAAAAATTGGAAAAGACGCTCTATGAGCGGCTCGGCGGTGTACAACATCGCCACTGTGGTGGACGACTTCATCGAGCGTCTATTGGTCAATGACGTCCTGAACGCCAACCCAGCGGTCAACGGCGCCAGGGATCGGGTACCCAAGGCAGGGCTCAAGTACCGCGTCACCTCCTTGGTCTGCCAGGTAACCGGTGGACCTCAGAAATATACAGGACGTTCGATGAAGGAATCTCATAAGCATCTCAACATCACCGAGAAAGAGTGGCAAGCGATGGTAGTTGACTTTCGGAAGACCCTGGACAAGTTCCAAGTCCCCGAAAAGGAGCAAGAGGAACTAATCACCATAGTGGAAAGCACGAAGAAAGACATCGTCATCTCAGCCGAGAAGAAGAAGTATTGACGGTGATCCTTGAGCAAATGATGTAGAACAGACAGTAGAACTAATGGATGTGCGGTAGCAAATGGTAGGGATGGTGAGGTGGAAACCCAGTAAGAAATGTGTCGCCATTCCGCCTGATATCATACGGTAAGACATAAGCCCACCTGGGGTGGCAGCAGAGCACGAAGTGCCCTCGCCCTTACTCCCTGTCTACTTGTTTGTCCTTCCAAAGTTATCCAGAAAAATCACAAAGTCAGATAGACCGATCTCTCCATTACTGTCCAGATCAAATTTGCTTCCTGAAGTGACCGTCCTCCCGAACAGATCCAGAAAAAGGACAAAGTCGGATAGATCAACTTCATTGTCCCCGTCAAAATCTCCTGCAAGAGGAACAGAGGCAGAGGAGAGGAACGGCGACCAAACAGACCCACCGTCATTTGTTGGGATATTGGTCAGATTGACTGGATTTGTCCCGTCGGAGTTCATCACATAGATTTCATCGTTGCCATCGCGATTTGACGTAAAGGTGATCTTCGTCCCGTCTGGAGACCAAGACAGAAGGAGTTCATGCGCCGAGTTGTTGGTCAAATTGACTAAATTTGTCCCGTCGAAGTTTACCGTGTAGATTTCACCGCGCCGAACCAGGGCTGTTGTGAAGGCGAGCTTCTGTCCGTCCGGTGACCAGGAAAGGGTGAATTCCGTCACATGGATATCGGACAACAGCATCTCGTCTGTTCCATCCGTGTTCATAACGTGAATGTGCGGGCCGCCAGTGCGGTATGATATAAAGGCGATCTTCGAACCGTCAGGCGACCAAGAAGGGCTGAAGTCATCCACCCGGTTGTTGGTCAGATTGACTTGGTTTGTCCCGTCAGCGTTCATCACATAGATTTCCGGATCGCCATCGCGGGTTGAATTAAAGAGGACTTTCGTCCCATCTGGAGACCAGGAAGGGGTTACGTCAAACGCCCTGTTGTTGGTCAGCCGCGTATAGTTTGTCCCATCTTCATTTATTGTATATATCTCAAAGCCCGGGGCATCGCGCATAAACACGATGTTCGTCCCGTCAGGCGACCAACGAGGACTGAAGTCATTCGCCGAATTGTTAGTAAGCCGCGTCAGCTCTGTTCCATCAGCGTTTATTGTGTAGAGTTCCGCGTTGCCAACGCGGTTTGACTCAAAGATAATCTTCATCCCGTCAGGCGACCAAGAAGGCTTTACGTCCATCGCCGAGTTGTTGGTAAGCCGCATCTGGTTTGTTCCATCTGCGTCCATCACGTAGATCTCAAAGTCCCCATCGCGGAATGACACAAAGGCGATCTTGGTGTCGGAAAGATCCTGCGCATAGACAGGAGCGTTCAAAGCGACTAACAGTGTCAGGACAGCGTAGAATACTATTAGTGTCATTTCATTAGGTTTCTATTTGTTCCAGCAGAAAGCATACAGGGAGGGCAGGAGATAGCCTGACTACTGTCAGGGCAGACCAGCGGGGATAGTCCAACTATTTTACTGTCTATCTCCTTTCTAAGAAATATGACGGAATACCATCACTCACCAGTGGCGGATGAATGCCATCTCGGGGGTCGTAGGGGACAGCGCCTAAGGGCGAGGACTAAGCCCCGCCCGTGGAGTGCCAATGTCGAGACGCGCCGAAGGCGGTAGGCTCGATTGGTTTCATTTAAGGTGCCAAGTCCTGATAAGTAGTTCAGTCTTATCTTCTGGATGTGAGATCTCAACGTGGCGAAGTGCTCAATCCTCTCTGACCCTGTTTATTAAACTTGCGGCGTAGCCCGCTCCAAAGCCGTTGTCTATGCCAACAACCGTAACTCCCGATGCGCAGGATGTAAGCATACCTAAGAGGGCGGAAAGACCGGCGAAACTAGCCCCGTATCCCACGCTTGTCGGGACGCCGATGACAGGAACGTCTACCAGACCACCGACCACACTTGCCAGCGCCCCTTCCATCCCGGCAACCACGATAATGACGGCCGCAGAGTGGATAAGTTCTCTTCGTTCGAAGAGGCGATGAATGCCCGCAACTCCTACGTCGAAGAGCGTTTCGACCCTGTTGCCCATTACCTGGGCCGTGTCGGAGGCCTCCTCTGCTACGGGGATGTCTGATGTGCCCGCTGTGATTATTAAGATTGTGCCTTTGCCTTCTTCCTGCAATTCTTGTGACCCTTTAGGACGGGCGATGATGGTTCTGCCTACGGGGTTGTACTGGGCGTAAGGAATGGCTTTTCTTACGGCTTCTCCGGCCTCTTTATCGGCTCTTGTGGCAAGGAGTACTGATCCTGCCTCAAGTATGCTTTCGGAGATTCGGACTATCTGTTCCTTTGTCTTTCCCTGGCAGAGCAACACCTCTGGAAAGCCGCGCCTTAAGGCTCGGTGGTGATCTACATTGGCAAACCCCAGATCCTCAAAGGGCAGCGATCTTAATTGATCTGTCGCCTCATCCACATCGAGTGTGCCATCTTCTATCTTCTGCAGAATTTCTCTTATTCTTTCGGGATTCATCGCACTAGGGGAGGTGAAGGTCTGTCCTGCTGCTTGGTAATCCTCACAGGGGCAAAGTCACCGGTAGTTCCTCTTGTAGTTGAGCAAGTTGTCTCAGGCAATCTTTGATCTCATCCGGGTCGTCTTTTCTGACTATCTTATCTCTAAAGATAGCACTGTTTTTCATGCCCCTTGTGTACGGGGATATATGTTTTCTCATCTCTCTTACAGCCACGTATTTGCCCTTTTCCTCGATGAGCATATCCAGGTGTCTAATACACATTTCTATTCTCTCTGCAGGAGTCGGTTCGGGAGTAAGTTTACCAGTTTTGAGGAGGCCTTTCATCCTCTTGAATATCCACGGGTTCCCCACAGCTCCCCTTCCGATCATGACTAAATCGCACCCGGTCTCCTGAAGCATCACAAGGGCATCTTCGGGAGTCGTAATATCCCCGTTTCCTATGACGGGGATGGATACTGCATCTTTTACCTGTCTTATCAAGCTCCAGTCAGCTCTTCCGGAGAATCTCATCTTCCTGGTTCTGGCGTGGAGTGCTATTGCTCTGGCGCCGGCCTCTTCTGCAATTCTCCCTATCTCTTGAGCGTTTATCGTGCCTTCTGACCATCCACTCCTAGTCTTTATTGTGACTGGAATATCTACAGCACTGGATACTGATTTTATGATTCTGCTCATCAAGGGTGGGTCCTTGAGTGCGGCTGCTCCTGCCATCTTGTTGACGATCTTGGGGACGGGGCATCCGAAGTTGATATCTATCAGATCGGGACCCAGGTCCGCCGCGATCTTAGCTCCTTCTGCAGCGAGTCTGGGATCGCTGCTGACGACCTGTATTCCTATAGGGTGTTCGGACTCGGTGAATTTTGCCAAGCGCTTTGTCTTTTCGTTTCCTTTTAATATTCCATCTACGCTTATCATCTCTGTATAGACCAGTCCTGCTCCAAACTCTTTACAGAGTCGTCTGAAGGGGGAATCGGATATGCCGCACATCGGGGCCAAGATGCTCTTTTCTTGGATCTGCAGATTTCCTATTTTGACCATTGATGAGCTCCTATTCACTGAGATAGCTGGGAGAGAGAGGAGGTGTCCCTGCCCACCCCCGATTGAATCTATCGGGGGCTACCGTCTATTTATTTCATCCATACCCTGTCCTCTCCCAATCTGGATTTGAGAGCAGCTATAAGATCGCTGGAGGGGGAGACGGTCACGGTTCTGGACCTTATTACAGATTTAGAGTTGCCTTCGTCTTCCAGATGGATTAGAATATCACATTCTCCGCTGTACATTTCGCAGAGTTTCCTCAGCTCCATCAATTTACCCCTTTCGACAAGTTCAAAGGGGATAGAAAGGTTTACGGTTTTGACTTTGCCCTTTAGGGCTTCATCCAGAACGACAAACTCTTCTGCCTGGACACTCTTGTTTCCGTTGGGGGACATTCTCCCTTTTATGATGACTAATTTGTCCGGTTCAATCAAAGAGCTGTATTTTCCGTATGTCTCCGAGAAGGCGACTACGTCCACAGAGCCTTTGAGATCTTCCAGTGTGATGAACGCCATCTGTGCGCCTTTCTTATCTGTGTTTCGGCGGACATCTGTTATGATGCCTCCTATTTTGACTGGGGCGCCCTTTGAAAGCTGAGGGAGGGTGTCCGAAGGATGGGCAATGAGGGCGTTTAGCTGATCTTCGTATTTTTTGAGCGGATGACCTGACATGAAAAATCCCAAGACCTCCTTTTCCTTTTCGAGCATCTGTGTCTCAGTCCACTCCTCGACTGGAGGAAGGATCCTTTTCCCTGTGCGACCGGCCGTCATCTGATTATTGTCAAAGAGTGAAATTTGGCCCTTCGCCCTTTGGTCCTGCGCAAATTGGGCAGATTCGATAGCGGTATCCAGCGATTGCATGAGTTGTGCTCGGTGTCCCTCTATAGAGTCTGTAGCTCCTGCACGTATAAGACTTTCTATGGCCCTTCTGTTTACAGTTCTCAGATCGACTGTCTCACAGAAGTCGAATATTGTCTCGAACTTTCCGACTCTCTTTATGGCCTGGACGATAGCGTCTGCTGCTCCTCTTCCGACGTTCTTGAGGGCGGCAAGGCCAAATCTTACACCTTCTTCTGTGACTGTAAAGTCCGCCTGGCTTTCGTTGATGTCCGGAGGCAAGAGTTCGATACCAATCCTTTTGCATTCTTCGATCATCAATGCCATCTTGTCGCTGTCGGACATGTCGTTGGTAAGGCTGCCAGCCATAAATTCTTTAGGATAGTTGGCTTTTAGGTAGGCGTTCTGGTAAGCCATCACAGCGTAGCAGGCGGCATGAGCTCTGTTGAATGCATAGCCTGAGAAGACGGCAATATCGTTGTAGATCTTTTCGGCTATCTTGGGTTCTACGCCTTTTTTTTCGCATCCCTCAAAAAATTTGCCCTTCTGCTTCTCCATAATTTCCATCTTCTTTTTGCTCATAGCAGCTCTTAACATGTCCGCCTCTCCCAAGGTAAAGCCAGCTAAGTCTCTTGCTATCCTAAGTACCTGTTCCTGATAGACTATGACTCCGTAGGTATCCTTGAGTACGGGTTCTAATAGAGGGTGATCGTATTCTATTCTCACCATCCCGTGCTTGCGGGCTATGTAATCTGGTATGTAAGCCATAGGACCGGGTCTGTAGAGGGCGTTCATAGCTATCAGGTCTTCGATGTTGTCGGGTTTCAACTTCCTTAAACTCTCTCTCATGCCCTGACTTTCAAACTGGAATACGCCCCAGGTGTCTCCCCTTCCGAACAGTTCATAGGTATTCTTGTCGTCGAGAGGTATCTTTTCGATATCGAAGTCGGGGGTGTACTCGCTTACCATTTTAACGACGTTGTCTTGTAGGGAAAGCTCTTTCAAACCCAGAAAATCCATCTTTAAAAGACCCAGATCCTTGCAGATGTCCATGTCGTACTGCGTTGTAATCTTGTCTCCTTTTGGGGATTTGTAAAGCGGCACGTAGTCTGTGAGTTTACCGGGGACTATGATTACTGCAGCCGCATGTACGGACGCATGTCTGGCTAAGCCCTCTAAGAATTTGGCGTAGTGTATGAGCTCAGCTTGTGGACCGTCGGACTTTTCCATCGCTTTGAGTTCGGGGACTGACTTTAAGGCTCCCTCCAGAGTTATTCCCAACTCATTGGGTATCAGTTTGGCAATCCTGTCCACCTCTGAGTAAGGTATTCCCATGGCTCTGCCTACGTCTCTGACGACGCCCTTTGCCGCCATCGTTCCGAACGTGATGACCTGACATACGCTGTCGGAACTATACTTCCCCGTCACGTAAGAGATGATCTTATCTTTGTCCGAAAAATCTATGTCGAAGTCGGGCATCTCGATGCGCTCAAGGTTCAAGAACCTTTCGAATATCAGGTCGTATTTGATCGGGTCTATTCCCGTTATACCCAGGGCATAAGCTACAATGCTTGCAGCACCTGATCCTCTGCCGTATCCTACTCTTATTCCATTTTCCAGTGCGTATCTTACGTAGTCGGCTACGATGAGAAAGTATCCCGCATAGTCCGTCTTTTTTATGATGTCCATCTCAATGTTGAAGCGTTCTTCTACCTGGGGCATGATCTCGTCGTAGCGTTTTTGGAGCCCCTCGCGCGCAAGGTCTTCCAGATACTTCTCAGGAAAATCGTATCCTTGGGGGAGGGGATAGGCCGGGAGGTGGAGTCTACCAAGTTCTATCTCTACGTCGCACTTCTCGGCTATCTGCACTGTGTTTTCCACAGCTTCGGGGACGTCTGAGAATAGGTCGTGCATTTCTTCGGGGGATTTGAGATACACCTGGTCAGTTATGAACTTCATCCGCTTTTCGTCTTCTATGGTCTTTCCGGTCTGAATGCAGATCAAAACGTCGTGCATGCTTGTGTGGTCCTGCTGGAGGTAGTGGGCGTCGTTGGTAGCCACAAGCGGTATGCCGAGTTCCTTGCTTATTTCTATCAGGATCGGATTGGCTTCCCCCTGCTCCTTTATCCCGTGTCTTTGGAGTTCTATATAGTAGTTCCCTTCACCAAATATTTCCAGGTACTTCGAGGCGGCTTCTTTAGCTTTTTCCGGTCGGTTCATGCTGATAAGGTAGGGGAGTTCGCCTTTGAGACAGGCCGAAAGACATATAAGCCCTTCTGAGTATTCTCTCAGGATCTCTTTATCGACTCTCGGGTGGTAGTAGAAACCTTCCAGATAGGCTGCTGAGACTATCTTCATAAGGTTTTTGTAGCCCTTGTTGTTTTTGGCTAAGAGGACGAGGTGATTGGCTCCGTCCTTTATGCCCATAACCTCTCTTCTGCTATTCATCCCCTCGATTGCGACGTAGACTTCGCAGCCGATTATGGGTTTTATGCCTTTTTCCTTAACTTTCTTGTAGAACTCCACGGCTCCGAACATGTTTCCGTGATCGGTGATGGCGATGGCGGGCATTCCGAAGTCTGATGCTCGCTGAGCCATATCCTCGATTTTGACGGCACCGTCCAGAAGGCTGTACATGGTATGGTTGTGCAGATGAACAAAACCGGCTAATGGCATGAGGCTCCTCCGAATCGCTCCAAAGATAAAGGTGTTAGAGTGAAAGAGTATAGCTCAAAAAGGGGTGTTTCAGGAAAGATGACATCTCCCTGACACGGGAAGACATTACATTCATACAGAACTTGTACTTGTTTAACTTATCGGGGAGATTAGGTTTAATTCAAAGGGGAAAGGGGATCTTTTTGTGGTAGTAAACATAATTCATATCACACGAAATGTCAACCCCCCATTTCAGAATTTTCGGGTCGATTATGGGAGAGAATTTCCTAAGTTTGCACCAGTTCGAAAGATAACTCAGGTAAAAACATTTTAGCGGGGGAGGTAATTGAAACTTTTTCACGTGAGCATAGGTCTTTACACTCAAAACGAACCAGCAACCCTTTAAATTTGTCAATCCAAGCAGAGGTGCGCTCAGCAGAAATCGGATTTTCCTGTCATTTTTTTCGTGAACCTTTCCGTAGTTTGACTATCTATACTATAGATCTAATCACTATAAACCGGTAGAACACACGCAGCTATGAACAGATCTACACTTAAATCCTGGGATGAGGCAGCCCTCGTCAGAGCAGCCCGTGAAGGATGCGATGAAACATTTTCCATTTTGATTGACCGCTATAGACGAGTCGTCTTTGGAACGGTCTGGTCTGCTTTGCAGGATTTCGACGATGCAGAGGATGCGACGCAGGAGGCGTTCGTACTGGCCTTCAGGCATCTGAGCGACCTGAAAGATCCGACAAGGTTCTCGTCCTGGATCTATTCGATTGCCAAGAATGTAGTGCACAAGTGGCTGGGCAAGAGAGCGTTGAATCGGCATCGTTTTATCCGTCTGGAGGAGGTTTCAGAAGTTGTAGAGGACCGTGCAGAAGACCGTGTGGAGGAATACCATCCGGAGGAGCTGAGGGAAGCGTTTGAGGTGCTCTCTCCGGAGGATCGGGAAGCGACGACCTTGTTTTACCTGGTCGGGCTAACTCAGCAGCAGATCGCCGAGCTTCTGAGTATCCCTGTAGGAACGGTTAAGAGCCGCCTGCACCGATCAAGAAACACTTTAAAAAGGAGGTTGTTGGACATGGCTAAAGAGCATTTTCAAGATCAAGCCCCATGCGAAGATTACAGTCGTGCTGTGATAGGAGGTATGAGAGGTGTGTTTCACTGGAAGAAGCTCATAGAAAAGGAGGGCCTTGCCGGATGGCGGCCTGAGAGAGGGAGCGAGTCGGAAGAAGCCTGGAGCCGCTCAGATGAAACGATTATCGGGGAGGATATGGACGGCACAGGTGAACGTCTGATCATCGGTGACGCATCGTGGAAGGACTACGAACTTTCCGTGCTCATCACACCGATGTCAGGCGGTAACGCCCAGGTACAGTTCGGTTTGTCTGAGGATGGTCAGTGTTATTATATGTTAGACATGTTGCTTGGGTGGCAGGCTGTATCCGTCAGCAAGGTCGACATGAGACCGGGGGCCAGTGGATTGCAAAAGCTCGACGTGGTAAACTTTCCTATAGAGCGCGGACGAGAATACGATGTCCTGATCGCAACACGGGAGGCATCCATCACCACGTATATCGATGGAAAGTTAATGAACCAGTTGACAGACTTTTCATACCGGTCCGGCCCGATTGCCTTGAACGTCTGGCAGAGCAAGACGTCCTTCCGGGATCCACGTATTCGCTTATACACTTCCTAAAAAGGCTAAGGAATAGGCGAAGGCTAAGACAGGAGAGGGCTTCGCCTTTGCCTCCCTTAATGCTGACTGCTTTCATCTGGGGAATGGCGCAAACATGAAGATGATAAGATAAGAGCAATTGATTCGGAGATAAAGCGCACGCTCTTGTCTCTGCTAAATATTGATCGCCTCACCGTAAGCCTGTCCTGCGGCCTCCATTACGGCTTCTGATAGGGTGGGGTGAGCATGAGGGGTCTTTAAAAGCTCGTGGTATGTGGATTCAAGGGCTTTAGCTGTGCAGAGCTCGGCTATCATCTCTGTGGCTTCTGCACCTACGATGTGGCCACCCAATATCTGTCCGTACTCGGCGTCGAAGATGAGCTTGACCAGTCCTTCGCTTTCTCCGATGGCGATCGCCTTCCCACTGGCTTGAAAGGGGAATCTTCCTATTTTGACCTCGTAGCCTTCCTTTTTTGCCTGCTCTTCTGTAAGCCCTGTGCTTGCCACCTGGGGTTGACAGTATGTGCAGGAGGGGATGTTGCCATAGTCAATACGATCTCTTTCCATACCTGCTGTCGTGTCTACCACTGAGACGCCCTCTGCGGATGCGACGTGAGCCAATAAGGGGGGGCCGACTATGTCCCCTATGGCGTATATTCCGTGGACGGTGGTCTGGAGGGTTTCGTCCACTGTTATAAATCCTCTTTCTGTCTCTATGCCTAATTCTTCCAGTCCTATGTTCTCTATATTTCCCTGAACTCCTACAGCCATCAGAACGATATTTACGCTGCGTTCTATCTTATCCCCCTTTGCAGATGCGATCACCTTAATATCTTCTGAGGTCGTATCTACACTTTCCACTTTGCAATCTGTTAATATCTCTATTCTGCTCTTGGAAAGCGACTTGGAGAGTACGTCTGTAATTTCACTATCTTCCAAGGGGAGGATGCTGGGCATCATCTCCATGAGTGTGACCTCGCATCCGAAGGCGTTGTAGAAGTAGCCAAACTCCACTCCTATGGCTCCTCCTCCGATAATTACCATGGATTCGGGGAAAGTCTCCAAGTTCATAGCCTCGCTGCTTGTGATGATCTTCATCCTGTCTATCGCCACATTGGGCAGGGATCTCGGTCTTGCTCCTGTGGATATTATTGCATTTTTATAGGTCAGGGAGTCAATTATCTTCCCATCCTCGTCTATGACGTCTATATTGCCCTTTGAGGAGAACCTTCCGCTCCCCTTATAGACCGTGATCTTGTTTTTTCCCATCAGATATTCTACGCCTTTTGAGAGTCTCTGGGCTGTCCTTCTGCTCCTTTTGATGATCTTTTGAAAATCGAAGCCGAGATTGTCGAGTTTTATCCCGAATTCGTCCGCTCTACGGATGATCTGGTAGATCTCTGCGCTCCTCAGGAGGGCTTTGCTGGGGATGCATCCCCAGTTTAGGCATACGCCTCCGAGACTGTCTCTTTCGATCAGGGCTGTATTCATTCCCAATTGCGACGCCCTGATAGCCGCGGTGTATCCCCCCGGTCCGCTGCCGATGATGGCTAAATCGAATTCATCTGCCATTTGATCTTTCCTCATTATCTTTTTCGAGTTTCATTTCTACGCTTGTACTCGGTGCAATCTTTACTTGTGTCATCTTTCTTGTCTCTGCCCATTCTTCCTGTTTTTTCTTTATTCCTCTTTCTCCCACAGGGCAACGGCAAAGGAGACTGAAGGTTCACCGACCATCATGGTACCAAGGATCTGCTTTTTTGTGATACCCCGACCAATCGGAGAAGATGTCGTAACTTGATCAAAGACCTCTAGACCCTCTCGTTGAGGCTTCCAGAGGTCCATATCCCGGGGCCCGGACCTTTACGATGCTCATATCTTCTCCAACGCCTCCCTAAACTGTTCAGGCGTCATTTCAATCTCCCGAAGGATTTCCCGGACCAATGGTCGGGCAAGATCCCTTCCCGGATGATTTGGCAGGGTGGTTGTCCTCCCGTCAGGATGGCGATAAAAGACATGACTTCCCCTCTGTCGCACAGCTTGAAAGCCCAGACGGAGGAGCATTTCTCCATAGTCTTGAAGTTGACGGTTGGAAGACGGGTCACCGAGCAACCTCAATTTGTTGAATTCCTACAAAGTTGGGCAGGTCTTCAATTTCCACTTTAAGCTCTTCTAGACACAACTCAAGAACCTCTTTCAAGTTTTTCTGGAGTTCATCCAGGGTAACCCCTTGGGTATGTGCACCTGGGATGCCCGGAACTATACCCACATAGAGTCTGATTTCTGGGTCCCACTCAACATAAGCGGTGAAGGTTTTCATGCTGGAACTCCATTTTGCAAAGTGAAAAGTTATCTTCGGAATCGCAACGCCTTCGGTGTCCGCTCGACCTTGAACTCCTCTGGCATCTTCAATCTCGTCATCCGGTTGAGACAATGTATGGTCAGGAATTTACCATCGGGAAGTCACTCAACTATGGCTTGAAGGAAGGATTTTCTAATCTTTTCTTCAGCATTGTTCAACCGAAATCCTCCAGGTTGCCACCACAGCTACCAGAAGCTCATCGGTGTACTCAGCATTGATCATCACTAGTCCCGCGTCCTTAACTCTGACAAAAAGTCCTTCCCTCAGTGCACAAACCTGAAACCTACGCCGCCCGCCAATCTACCTGCTTACTAATACCCATCTGCTCTTTCCTGCTGACCAACGTTTTTCAAAAATAATAGGGCTCCTGTCTGGACTTGTCATCCGTGAATTAAGGAGCCCTATGTAGAAAGGCGTTTAAGATGAGTAGTCTGCTTGGAACAGACCTTTTAGACATCTTCTATCTGTCTATTTCTCCCATGACTACGTCTAAGCTTCCGACGATAGCCACCAGATCTGCTACCATCGCGCCGCGGGCGATTTCATTCAGGGCGCTTATGGCCGTAAAGCAGGGGGATCTTGCCTTGAGCCTGTACGGTTTGTCGGAGCCGTCGCTGACTAAATAGAAGCCTAATTCTCCTCTTGGCGTCTCTGTGCGGACGTATATGTCGCCTTCGGGAGGTCTGATCCTTTTGGGTATGGCTTCGTGAACATCGCCTTCGGGGATGCCATGATCCAGGGCTTGGTGTATGATCTTGACGGACTCCTTCATCTCCCATATCCTGACCATGTATCTGTTCCAGCAGGAGCCTACAGGTCCGTGTTGGTCGGTTCCGATGGGGATGTCGAATTCAAATCTGTCGTAGATAGAGTAAGGATCGTCTAATCTGAGGTCCCATCTGACACCTGAACCCCTCAGGTTGGGCCCGGTGACTCCGTAGCTTATCGCTACTTCGGGAGGGAGGATGCCGACCTCGGCTGTCCTTTCGATGAATATCTTGTTGAAGGACAAAAGGCCGTTGAGCTCATCGATCTTGGGCTCGAAGTAATCCAAAAACTCTTTCGTCTTTTCGAGGAAGACGTCAGGAAGGTCTCTTGCGACACCTCCGATCCAGATGTAGTTATAGAGCATCCTTGCCCCGCTGAGCCATTCCAGAAGGTCTAATATTTTTTCTCTATCCCTGAATGCCCACAGAAAAGGCGTGAACGCCCCTATATCTAGTCCGTACGTTCCGATGCTGACAAGGTGGCTTGCGATCCTGTTGAGTTCGGCTACTAAGACCCTTATATATTCGACTCTCTCCGGGACCTGGATGTCCATGAGCCTTTCTACTGTCAGTGCATATCCGAAGTTCTGGTTCATTGAAGCAATGTAGTCCATCCTGTCCGTATAGGGCATGACTTCGGGATACGTCATATTTTCCGAGTGTTTTTCGAAGCATCTGTGGAGGTAGCCTATATGTGGCGTCACCTTCTCCACGATTTCGCCGTCGGTCACAAGCTCTAATCTCAAAACCCCATGGGTGCTCGGATGCTGAGGACCCATATTCAAGATCATGTCCTCGCCTTCAAATTCAACGCCAATGGTGTGTGGAGGGGGACTGTCAAATCCGACCGGAAGCTCGGGCTTTTCCTCTTTTTTCTCGAACAGAGACTTTAACATTATGTTCTCCGTTTATAGCAATCGCGCTCTAATTATTATCATCTCCATCTGATGCGTGTTCCTTCTGGGCAGCTTCACCTGTCACCCTCGCCTCCTCTGCGGCTCTGGGCTTTATTTCAGCATCGCCACCCTCGGTTTTCCCTGCGGCTTTGGCAGCCGATGCTTTGACTCTGGCGGGCCTCTTTGCACCGTCACCTTTGGCAGTTGTCGCCGCTTTTTTTGCGGCCATTTCAGCATCCCTTTTTGCCCCTTCTTCTTTGATCCTTTCTACCTCTTCCGGGGTGTATGTGGCGTAGCGATAGATGAAATCGTCCCTGTCGTAGACAGAGCTCTCATATTCTGGCGTCATTACGAGGCATTCTGTGGGACAGGGATAGACGCAGAGGGCGCAGTAGCAGCACTTGGACATGTCAATATCGAAGCGCACTACGTGAAGTCTCTTTTTATGCCCCGTAGTGGTCTCACCCAGGTCTTCACCCGGGCCAACTTTGACTGTCTCTATATAGATGCAGTCCACAGGACAGATCCTGGCGCACTTGTCACAGCCTATGCAATCGTCTATGTCGTTGAAGAGCTGGCCTCTTGCCCCTGGTGGAAGTTCCCACTTTTCATCCGGATATTGGAGTGTGACGGCTCTGGTAAAAAGGTGTCTGAACGTAAGTCTCATACCGACCAGGACAGTCCACACCCCTGAGAATATGTCGACAAAATACCCTCTCACGACTCGCTTTCCTCCTCTTTTTCGGACTCCGTCTCTTTGTGAGCAATTTCTTTACGAAACATCGGCTCTATGAAGGTCCCTCTGTTCGGATCCAGATCTTCGTCATAGGGAACTCTCATCCCTCTGTAGAATTCCTGCACTTGATAGTCTTTTCTTAAGGGGTATCCCTCCCAATCGTCGGGGAGGAGTATCCTTCTGAGATCAGGATGGTCCTCAAAGACCACGCCGACAAGGTCGTAGGCTTCTCTTTCGTGCCAGTCGGCCGTTCTCCATACGGATTCCACCGATGGGACGGAGCCATTTTCTCTCGGGACTTCAACTTTCAGCACGAACTTATGTCCCTTTACGTTGGAGTAGAGGTGATAGACGACTTCGATGCTTTCCGGGTAGTCAACACTACTTAAGCACATCAGACAATCGAAGGCAAGTTCCTCGTCGTCTTTCATAAAGCGGGCTACGTCGAGCACAGATTTGGGAGAGAGTTTCACATATAGTTGGACTGCTTGGGGGTTAAATTCCAAGATAGATTCGCCGAACTTCTCTTTGAGTTTATTGTGGATCTCCTCGGCGTTCATGCAGCCTCCTCCTCAGCACTTGCACTCCCGGTCAGCTTATTGATCTTATCCGCCAAAAGGGACTCATCTTTGATCTTCTCCTGAAGCTTCATAAGTCCTTCCATAAGTGCTTCAGGTCTGGGAGGACATCCCGGGACGTAGACATCTACGGGGATAACCTGATCTACACCCTTTAGGACATGGTAGCCGAAGTTCCAGTAGGGACCTCCGCAGGTGGCACAGCTCCCCATCGAGATGACGTATTTAGGATCGGGCATCTGCTCGTAGAGCCGCTTTATCCTGGTTGCCATCTTCAAGGTCACCGTTCCGGCTACGATCATGAGATCGGACTGTCTGGGGCTGGGTCTGAAGACGCCGGCCCCGAAGCGGTCGAGGTCGTATCTTGAGGCCCCCGTGGCCATCATCTCGATGGCGCAGCAGGCAAGTCCGAAAGTCATAGGCCACAGGGATGATTCCCTTGCCCAGTTAAATATCTTATCCACGGAGGTTATGATAATGTTGTTTCCGTACCTGCCCTCCGTTATTGTCTCCTCTTGGGACATCTATGTTCTCCTCCTGACAAGTATCTGTAGTATTATCGCAGCGTTGAGTATAGGTCTATGGTTTTGCCTTCATATCGATAGGCGAATTGACTCCTTACATTTCCCATTAGTAATATAAGCTATAGTGCTTTGCGTGTCAACCCTATAGATGTATTTTTGAGGTTTATGGTCAAAAAAGCTGCCAGTCGTACTGAAATCCCAGTTCTTCGTGGACTATCAGAATGAAAAGATGAAGAATCTTCTCTGATTGGGGAGGATAAGTTAATCTGGACTAGGTATTGCAAATGAAATATATTTGAAGGAAAGTGACGTTGCTTATTTGGATGCTCTACGGTCGCCTGATATTGAGATTGCTAACCTGACGCGTCGCAGACCCTTCCCTAAGCTCTGGGCTAATGGTCTTGGGCTTCCCCCCGACTCCCCCCGATAGATTCAATCGGGGACTCGCAATGACTTAGGGTCGCAAGGAGGAAACATCGTTTGAAGTAGTCAAGCCCTGAAACAATCCCCAAGGGAGTTCTAATAATTCGCTAAGACGAGCTTGAAAAATACAACCCTTCCGAATCGGAGAACAAAAAATTTCTAAACATCCTTGACTTCAGCACGTTTTAGCTTATATTATTTCCTCATAATGATAAGATAGAGTTGAAGGCGCATACGCTCGTGGAATCAGGGACATCAATAAAATATGATCTGCTGTTCAGAGATGAAGTAATCGTGGATCCCTGACAAAAGATCAACGGTGTTATGAACGTGGCCGTAAAGCATGGTAACGTGAGGAAGAGGGATGACTTTAAAAGGGAACGACTTTAAAGATCGAAACGTCTGATGAAGTGATAGCGCTCCCCTTCGGGGGGGGGTACAGAAGATGGAGCAGATACTATGGAGTATGAGGCAAATATAGGCTTAGAGGTTCATGTTCAGCTTTCTACTGGGAGCAAGATATTCTGCGGCTGCAGCACAGCGTTCGGCGCTGAGCCCAACTCTCATGGCTGTCCTGTGTGTCTGGGCATGCCGGGGGTACTGCCGGTTTTGAACAGGAAAGTTGTGGAGTACGCTCTGAAGTTAGCTGTAGCTTTAGGCTGCCAGATCCAGCCGAGGAGCAGGTTCCTCAGGAAAAGCTACTTTTATCCGGATCTTCCCAAAAACTATCAGATATCTCAGTATCAGTCTCAAAGCGAGATGCCCTTTGCGATTGGTGGTCACATAGATATTGAGATTAACGGGAAGTCCAAAGTGATAAGGTTGGTCAGAATACACATGGAGGAGGACGCGGGGAAATTAGTACACGATGAGGAGTATGTGTCGGAGGGCTCTTCCTTTTTTGACGTGAACCGATGCGGTGTTCCCTTAATCGAGATTGTGAGCTATCCAGATATGGCTTTTCCACAGGAGGCTTACGTCTATCTTGCGAGACTAAAGCAGGTACTTGAGTATCTGGATATATCTGATTGCAATATGGAGGAGGGCAATATAAGGATAGATACCAATATCTCACTGCGTCCCAAGGGGTCGGCCGAACTGGGCACGAAGACTGAAATCAAGAACATGAATTCGTTCAGGAATCTGCAGAGGGCTTTAGAGGCTGAGACACTGAGGCAGACCGAAATACTCAGGCAGAACGATAAGGTGATGCACCAGACTCTGTTGTGGGATGCCCCAAGGGGCGTTACCGTCCCTATGAGGAGCAAGGAATTTTCGGAGGATTACAGATATTTCCCAGAGCCCGATTTGGTGCCTGTAGAGGTAAGTAAGGAGTGGGTCGACCAGATAAGAGAAGAAATCCCCGAACTTCCCTTAGAGAGAATGGACAGATTCACAGGCCAGTATGGCATAAGGGACTACGATGCGGAGGTTTTAACGTCTACGCCGGAGTTGGGGGACTATTATGAGTCTGTGGTAAAAACCGGAGCTGATCCAAAAAAGACGAGCAATTGGGTTATGGGAGATGTCCTGAAGGTCTTGAACGAGAGGAAGATAAAGGCGGATGAATTTAACGTAAAGCCCGAGCGTCTATCTGAACTGATCAAAATGGTGGAGATCGGGACTATAAATTTAAAGATCGCAAAGGCTGTGTTCGAGGAAATGGCGGAGAGTGGAAAAGGGCCTGAGGAGATTGTGAAACGGAAAGGTTTAACACAGATTACGGATGATTCCCAAATAGGGCGAATTATAGATAAGGTAATCGCTGCGAACGATAGTGAGGTTCAGCGATACCGGGAAGGCCAGACCAAGCTGCTAGCGTTCTTTATCGGACAGGTAATGAGGGAGACAAAAGGAAAAGCTGACCCTCAGCTTGTGAATCAGTTTTTGAGGCAGAAGTTAGAAGAATGAACGGGTAGCTATGTGTTCCTGAACAGAGGAGATCCCTATGAATATGAAGAGGTTAGTGGAGATTCTGAAGCACAACATAAAAGAAAGTAGACAGCAAACAGTAGACAGCATACAGGGATGGGGAGCAATGTCCTATCTCTCCCGATTGAGTCTATCGGGGATCCGGGCTACTACCTACTGTCTACTGCTTTTCGGCATAGCCCTGTCCATCTCTGCGCTACTTGCAAGGGGAGTTTGGGCACAGGAGGTAAACGACAAGGTCGGAACCACAGGATTCAACTTTCTGAAGATAGACAACTCTGCGCGGTCGGCGGCGTTTGGAAGCGCCTTTACGGCTGTGGCTGAGGACATAAACTCTATAGTGTGGAATCCCGGGGCTATGGCTACAATAGAAAACGGGATGGCTACGGCCTCGTTTACGAATTATCTGGTGGACACTCAGTCGGGCTTTGTGGGCCTGGCATTTCCTCTCGAGAACAGGGCCACGTTCGGAATAGGGATAAGTTATATATCGTATGGGACGTTGGACAAGACGGATGAGAATGGGAGCGTGATAGGAGATTTCGGAGCGGGTGATCTGGCGGCTCGCCTTTCTTATTCAAGATTCACCACCGACAAGGTATCTGTTGGAGGTAATTTGAAGTTTATCTTTTCAAGAATAGATGAGTTTTCGTCGGACGCTTACGCCCTGGATCTGGGTATATTCATAAGGCCCCGCGAAAGGACGACTTTAGGGGCTTCGATTCTAAATCTGGGCTTCGTCAGGAGCGGATTTTCCGAAGATTTCAAGGATAGTCTGCCTGTAAACTTGAAGATAGGTATCACCCACAAGCCTGAACATCTTCCACTGATGATCGTTATAGACTTAAATCTACCTAACGATAACGACCCTTACTTTTCCATAGGCGGCGAGTTTGAAATTTCACAGAACTTTATTATACGTCCGGGATACAGCTCTGTCTCGAACGGCCTGGAAACAAGCGAAGGAGCTGGAATATCAGTCGGAGCAGGCTTTCTGGTGGACAGGTATAGATTCGATTACGCCTTCAGTTCGTTTGCGGACTTGGGAGAAGTTCACAGGTTCTCTCTGACAGGAGAATTTAAATAGGTAAAGAGTAGCCGCCGATCCCCCCCGATAGGTTCAATCGGGGGTAGACTCAATCGGGGATTCAATCGGAGTTAGACCGGGTTCCTCTTCCCTTCTCCGTACGTTGTCTACTATTCAGCCATTACGAATGGAATAACCGTCACAACAGGACTGGCCCAGTAAGCTTTCTTATGGCAAGGCTTCAAAATAGGGTTTTGCCAACGTTTCTTTATGGAGGACAAACTGTGGAGTGGTTCAAGACTTTCTTCGGCGAAGATTACCTAAAATTCGATGTGCACGATGATACACGCGGGGAAGTAGATTTCTTGGAGGCCAAGTTAGATCTTCCCGCATCGGCCAGGATACTTGATCTTTGCTGCGGCTACGGGCGGCACTCGGTGGAACTGGCAAAGAGGGGCTACAACGTAACGGGATACGATCTTTCCCCTATTTTGCTCAAAGTAGCAAGGAGAAGGTCCAGAACTGAGCGTGTAGATATTGATCTGATATGTTCTGATATAAGGAACTTATGGTTTGAGGAAAAGTTCGACGGTATAATAAGTATGTTCACTTCTTTCGGGTATTTTGAAGATGAGTCAGTAGATCTTGACATCTTGAAGCTGATGGGCAGGGCCTTAACCCCCGATGGAAAATTGCTGTTAGAGGCGGCCAATAGGGACTTCGTTGTCAAACATTTCTATCCTGTGGAATGGTTCAAGTACGGCAAGATGGTCGTATTGGAGAGGAGATCGTTCGATATAGTAACAGGGATGTCTAATGTCGAGGTGACAGTTGTGGAGGGAAACCGAGAGAGAAAATATCAGCATTCTGTCAGGCTCTATTGCTTCACGGAGCTTCAGATGTTGATGAATTCAGCAGGGTTCAGGACTACAGATGTCTGGGGCGACTTTAAGGAAGGTGAATATTCGTGGGATTCTTTGAGTATGATCATTCGTGCAAACAAGGTGCAGGACTAAATCTTCCAGATAACAGTGTCTAGCGCTATCGAGTCAGAGGAAGGAGTCTCGCGAGCTTACTCATCTACAACGAATAGCTAACCACGGGAGGTCCTCCAGAGCCCTTGAACGGAGGTTCTGCGCGCACCAGCTGAGTTCAATATAGCTTTCGCCTATCCGCCCCCAGCAGCTTTGCGATAGCCGAAGGGAAGGTGACATCTAACCCGATTAATTCATAAACTTGGCGGAGTCATTGCGAGGAGCAAAGCGGTCCCCGATTGAGTCTATCGGGGAAGCAATCTCAAGGTTTTATAGTGGTCTCCTATGAGAGCCGGAGAGTATTACATCTACCACAGAATCGAGATTGCTTCGCCTTCGGCTCGCAATGACACCGAAGGTGGTTAAACGGCATAACTATAGTATAATACAATCCCTTAATTAATACACGACCTTTTTTTGTGAATTATTCGGGCTAATACTGACAGGTCTGTTTCTTCCGATCTTTAGACTCCTTATGCTCAAGCGGAGAAACAGATGAATTTGTTTAAACTTGGAACATTTTTGGAGGTCTTTACGCCTTCGATGGTGACTATCTTAGGCGTAATTGTTTATGTCCGGCGTGGGCTGGGGTGGTCGGAAGCGCGGGACCCTGCCGACTCTGACAATCGTGTGTCTATCCAACGGCATCACTCTGATTTCAGCCCTGTCGCTATCGGTCGTGGCGATCTATCGGTCGTGGTGACGAGCGTGTAGGGTTACTGGGGAGCCTAATATATCATTTTCCGTAGCCTAATGCGTAGAGATCAGCGGAGCAATCGGTATTCCGCTCTTCCTGTCGTAGGTGCCGTCGGTGACGCTCTACGCCTTCGGGTTTGCTGAGTCGCTCCAGATCGTGTGCCCAGGAGTACCCATCCAGGTTGTGCCTGCAGTAACGATCGCCGCGCTGACACCGATCTCCACCAAGGGAGCCAAAATAGCCCTGAAACTACACATATCTACTATGAGGGCCATAGGGCTATCACTCCCATTCTTGGTGGCGGGTTCAAGCGTTCAAGGTAAGACTCACCTCTTCTGGAGGGTATTTACAGTCTTCCTTCGGGAGGTTCCGGAGATTACGGCTGGCGTGGCCCTGTTCGGAGGACTGAAGCATCCGCAACGATCCGTTCCCTTTGACACTATTGCTGCTATCACAATCTGTGTCATCGTCTATCCTCCTGCGCCAATCGTCCTGGCGTTCAGCGCGCATATGGATGTTCTCTGACTGACGGCCTAATTTGGGATGCGCGGCACGCCTTGTTCCAGTTCTGATCTTTCCCGGGCTCTGGACAGCTATCTTTTCCTCATGCAGTGGGAAGAATCTCGGGAGGCCTAAGTGGTCTTTTTTGGGCCTGGTGCAGCCGGATCCCGCAGAAGAGGTGGCCTTTGTTGAACAGCTTCGAGAGATAGCTAAAGGCTTTTCAAACGTGGTATTAGTCAGGAAGTACGGTTGGTTTGTTGGGAATTGGTGTAAGGATCAAGACGTTCTTACCAAGGTTCATACGCGATATAAATCACCGGGTCTGCCAGCAAGTTTTCTGCCGCTACGTGTATGTGGCCAGAAAAAGAAAAGGCTTGACTATATTGTGGAGATATATTTATATTGAAGATGGGCAATAGATTCCGTGCGAGGTTATGCAAAGCTCGGTTTTGAGACATAGAAAGAGCAAGAACTTTTCTTCTGCAGCTTGAATATGAGGCTATGTTTTCGCTTTGAAACATGAGGTCTATCGGAGGGACAAAAGGTTGTACAATAGCTCTACTGATCGGTATGGCGGCTTTATGGGAGGACTCACAGGGCGCTTTTGGATTACGATAATCTCATTGCCGCTGTAGCCGAAAGCAGGATCGAAAAGACTGTCTATACTACACCGATGACTGGCACGCGTACTCTTCTCTATCTATCTGTGGTAACCACTTCATGGTTGACAAAGACAAAGGACAACCCAAAGGTAGAAACCATCTAACCCGATTAATTCAGAAACTTGGTGGAGTCATTGCGAGGAGCAAAGCGGTCCCCGATTGAGTCTATCGGGGAAGCAATCTCAAGGTTTTATAGTGGTCTCCTATGAGAGTCGGAGAGTATTACATCTACAACAGTAACCCCCGATTAAATCTATCGGGGGGATTGCTTCGCCTTCGGCTCGCAATGACACCGAAGGTGGTTAAACGGCATAACTATAATATAATACAATCCCTTAGTTAATACACGACCTTTTTTTGTGAATTATTCGGGGTAAATGGAATCAAAGGTTCTTGGTCATATCCCAAATGCTTCCATTGCCTTATTGAGATGTCCACGCAATATTTCTATTTCTGCATCAAAGAGACAGAATAGCAATTCAACAACCAGGATCAGGACCTAGTAGATACCCAGACAGCTTATGAATCAACACTTTCAAGGTGTATCATGTTGTGGCATGAGCATATTCTAAATAGTTGATACATGAAACCTAAAACTTACTCAGAATGGTACAAATTCGGCTGGAAGGGCATAACCTTCGACGTTCCGAAAGATTGGAACCTTGGAAGCGTTACTTCTGATCCTAACAGGAAGAAAGATTCCGGCTATTTGAGACTCGATGACTCCCAGATAGCAAGGGTGGAGGTGGAGTGGAGACCGTCTCAGGAGGGGATCTCCATTTCACGTTTGGTGTCAAGATACCTCGAGAATCTGGAGAAAAAGGCAAATAAGGTTAGGGCCACTTTCAAAGTCAATAGAAAGGTGGGTCTGGTAAAGTTCAAGGATGCAGACTTTGATTACGAATGTTTTATCTGGGAGGCAGATTACCGAGCTTACAATTTGGCCATAAAATGCAAAGCATGTGGAAAGGTCGTGGTTTTGAGGGTACTTTCGCGCTTAGATGATAATGTAGAAAAGGTCGCAGCCAAAATCTTATATTCTTTAGAGGATCACTCAAAAGGAGGACGCAATTTCTGGGGCATCTATGATCTTGCCTGCCGGGTTCCTGATGACCTGATGTTAGAAGAATATTCCCTGAAATCCGGTCACATCCAATTGGCGTTTGAAAGGGGAAAAAATTCTTTCAGCGTAGACTGTATAAGCTTAGCTAACATCCTGTTGAAGGGAATCAGCACAATAGAGTGGCATAGCGACTTTTTCAAGAAGAAGTTGAGAGACCTAAACTGTTCATACAAGGAGATTCAACTTCAGGGACATCCAGGAATTGAGATTTTGGGTGTGCCCAAAAACAGGTGGAAAAGGCTTTTCAAGCCTCTGCCCTGGGTGGAAAGGAAACCACGCCTATTTTTGAAGGGAAAGACCTGGTACTGTGAGGACTCCAATAAGATATTTGTGGTGCACAACTTCACCAGAAACGAGGAAGATTCAAAAGTAGAGGTGATAGAGGTTGGCTGTCATAAGAAGGAAGAGGCGCATCAGCCGGGAGGCGATGCTGTCGTCAAGACCGATCAGGAACGACCTGCTGGGGTGGGCAAGGGACTCCCAGGATAATATTGTAGTTACCATCCCCAGACAAAAGGGATGGCAAGCGCGCCTGTTGTCCCTGATCTTTCACATTCCCAAGGAGAAGAAGATTGAATTAGATGAGATAGGTTCCCGGGTGTGGGAAATGTCCGACGGGCAGAACACTGTAGAAGACATAATCGAAGGACTAGGACAAAACTACAAGCTCAACAGGAAAGAATCTGAGGTATCTCTTCTTGCTTATCTCAAGACATTGGGCAAGAAGGGATTAGTGGGATTTATGGTGGATAAACCGAAGGATAGAAGGGCAACATAAAGATCATCTTTTAAGCACAACTATATTGTGTCTATGGCTTCCAGCCTTATTGAACGCTCAAGCGAAGATCATCAAAGACGATCTGAAGGAGATAGAGGCGAGCGTAAAGGAGTATAGGACCTGCGCATGGGAAGTGTTGGAGACAGGAGGTAGGCAAATGGTGAAGATGGAGGTATGTAAGATAGACTTCGACTCCAAGGGAGAAAAGTTTTGGGTTTTGTTGAGCGATGAGACGAGGAAAACTGGACTCCGCATAAGCATAGGTCAGGACGCGGCAAGCGCTATCTACTCCCAGCTCAAGGGACAACTTCCTTTCAGACCTCTAACTCACGACCTTCTAAAGCTCATCCTGGATGGTGTCGACGCCGGGATATCAAAGATTCTGGTGAGCGATCTTAAGGATGGAACTTACTACGCACGGATAACCTTAGAGCATAACGGTACATCCAAAGAGATAGATTCACGCCCGAGCGACGCTATTGCATTGGCACTGAGGATGGAGGCTCCAATCTACGTATCTGAGGAGGTCCTACAGGAAGCGGGGCAGGACAGCGCTGAATTTGGAATCGCACCTGATGATGAGCCGTTAGGATCTAGTTATGTTCAGGAGGGAACGGAGGAATAAAGAGGACATGTGAAGGAGAATATCGGTTTTTGGGGAGAAAAAAAGTGGGAAACGATCCTGTGTGATAGTTTGGGCGTCTAAATTGTAGTAGCGTTGCTTTTTGCGTGAGGACAGGCCAAGGGGTGATTTCGCACCCTGTGCGGTTAGAGACAGGAGGTAGGCAATGGTAAAAATGGAGGTATTTAATATAAGCTTCAATTCGATGAGCAGAAGTTTTTTGGTCTTGCTGAGCGATGAGACAAGGGAAAGGGTGCTTCCCATAAGCATAGGTCAGCCTGAAGCGATCGCTATCTACTCTCATCTCAAGGGACAGCTTCCTGCCAGACCCATAACTCACGACCTTCTAAAGCTCATTCTGGATAGCTTTGGCGCTGATGTTTCAAAGATTCTGGTGAGCGATCTTAGGGGTGGAACTTACTACGCACGGATAACCTTGGAGCACAACGGGGCATCCACGGAGATAGATTCACGCCCGAGCGACGCTATTGCATTGGCACTGAGGATGGAGGCTCCAATCTACGTATCTGAGGAGGTCCTACAGGAGGCGGGGCAGGACAGCGCTGAATTTGGAATTGGACCTGATAATGAACCTTTAGGACCCGGTGATATTGAGGAGGAATTTGGAGCTGAAACAGTAGATGCCTTCTTAGAACAGGCATCCTCTGCACAGCCCGACACAGATCATGATGATGACATCTCAGCCTTGAGAGCCAAACTCAAGGAAGCCGTAGCCTATGAGGAATACGAAGAAGCAGCCAAGATCAGAGATCAGATTACTCAGCTGACAAAGGAACGGGGGAATTCCTCCTGATCTCTTGCCCTTCGGCGGCGGCTACTCCCATTCGATAGTTCCGGGCGGCTTGTGTGTTATGTCGTAGTAGACAGCCTCTATCTGTTCTATAGATAGTATGTCTTGAGCTATCCTGATGGCTATGTCCATCGGCATCTTGCTGAAGGCTGCAGTCATAAAATCGTCTGTGTGAACGGGCCGCATGACTACACTTTCCTTTTCCCCATCCGAGCTGAGAGGTATCAGAACTACAGGCATCTGGGATATTTGTCTTACAAGACCAGCTTTTTCGATTGCTCTTGTGGCTACATAGTCGGCATCCCTCAAAAGGTCGAGGCGATCCTGGGAAAGGTAAGTTTCTTTGAGCCCTCCTCTATGTAGTCTATCAGGCTTGAGGAGATATACACAGCGATTGACCTCTTTTATGCTATTTGTGATCGTCGTCGAGATTTTCTCAAGGGTTTCCCAGTCCGGATCACGGCCTTTGCTTGTAGCCAGCGCCACAGGATGCGCGTAGGTCCTAAAATCGCCCTGTACCCCCACAGTCTTGAGGGGAAGCACACAGGCCGTAAGGTTAAATCCTTTTGCTATAACTTCTACCCTTTGGTCTATCTCTTTGATATTTCCTCTATCTTCTTCCCGTCCATTCCAGCATAACGTCCGCACAGCCAGGCCTGGTCCGGGGAAAGGATGTCTCCAGATGAGGCTTTGAGGGAGGTTCAGGCCTATCCCAACCTGTCTTACTTCGTTTTTGTATAGGTTCGACAGGGGTTCTATGACCCGTCCCTGTACGATGAGGCTTTGTATGGCATCCGTGCGATTGTGATGGGTCTTTATGACTGAAGAGGCCGCTGTCGCTCCTGCTTCGATAGTATCCGTATATAAAGTGCCCTGTCCGAGAATCCATTTTTCAGAATCGAGATTAAGTTTTCGTATAGCCTTTTCTCTTATCGCAACGAATTTGTCCCCTATTATCTTCCTTTTCTCCTCGGGATCCACAACTCTCCCAAGAGCATCAAGGAACTCCTTTGAGGCGTCTACAACTTTGAAATTGCCCATTTTCTGCTCTTTCAACGTCTTCTCCACAAGCTGTGTCTCACCCCTTCTCATAAATCCGTTGTCTATGTGGAGCCCCAACACGCGGTCTGATCCGAGGGCTTTGTTTAAAAGCGCGAACGCAACGGTAGAATCTACCCCGCCGCTTACAAAGAGGAAGACGTTCCTTGTCCCCACCTTATCTTTTATGTCCTGGATAGCGCTGTCTATATAGTTGGACGGCGTCCAGTCCCTCCGGCATCCGCAGAGTGTAAGAAAGTTATCCAGGATCTTCATCCCGCCGGGCGTGTGTGTAACCTCGGGATGAAACTGTATAGCGTATATCTTTCTTATAGGGTCTTCTATCGCCGCTTGTGGACAGTCGGCTGTGCAAGCTATTGTTCTGAAGCCCGGGGGGAGTGCCACAACAGAGTCTCCGTGGCTCATCCAGACCCTTTCCTTGCCTCCAAGCCCCCTAAAGATTGTTGAGCAGGACGTGATCAGAAGCTCGGCAGGGCCATATTCCTTCTTGTCTTTGGTCTCTACCTTACCTCCCAGATGTTGCGACAGTAGTTGATGTCCGTAGCAAATTCCGAGGATGGGCTTTCCGAGGCTGAAGATTTCGGGATTGTATCGGGGCTGGTCGGGGTCGTAGACGCTTGCGGGCCCCCCTGAAAGGATTATACCTTTTGCATCTTCTATCTCTCCGGTAGGAGATGCAGGAGACTTTATCTGGGAGTGGACGTTGAGTCTCCTTATCCTGTTGGCAATCAGGTGTGCGTATTGACCCCCGAAGTCCAGGACTATTATCTTTTCTCTTTTCATTACCTTATATCTGAATTTATCAAAATTGTATTCTTAAGCCAGCCAGAATCGTCCCTTCTCGGATAGTCGGTGTTGTAGTGCAGTCCACGGCTTTCTTTCCTCCAAAGAGCACAACGGATTATAAGTTCGGCCACACAAGCGACATTTCTGAGTTCTATCAGTTCGGGCGTCACCTTAGTCCTCCTGTAGAATTCCTCTAGCTCCTCTTTGATGATCCTGACTCTCCTTTGGGCTCTCTGGAGCCTAAAGTCGGAGCGAACTATGCCCACGTAGTCCCACATAAGGCGCTCTATCTCCTCCCGGTCGTGAGAGAGGATGACCCATTCTTCGGCGTTGAAGGTGTTCTCCTCGTCCCATTCGGGGATGTCAGGCAAGGTGTAGTCGTTGTCTTTGAGGAACTCTGCGGAATGTCGGCAGGCTCTATCCGAAAAGACCAGTGCCTCTAAAAGGGAGTTGCTCGCTAGGCGATTAGCACCGTGGACCCCCGTGAAGGCGACCTCACCTGCGGCGTAGAGGTTGAAAATGTCCGTTCTTCCCCACTCATCAGTTTTCACTCCGCCGCACATATAATGGGCTGCAGGAACCACGGGGATGGGGTCTTTAGCCATGTCGACTCCGACCTCTAAACACTTTGCGTAGATATTCGGAAATTTCTCCTTTGTTATCTCCGGGTCTTTATGGGTCACGTCGAGGTATACACAGGGAGTTCCACTCTTTTTGATCTCCGCATCGATAGCCCTTGCCACTGTATCTCTTGGAGCTAACGATTTTTGGGGATGATACTTATCCATAAAGCCCTCGCCTTTGTCATTTATAAGGACACCTCCGTAGCCTCTGACTGTCTCTGATATTAAGAAGGATCGGCATCTGGGCGAAGCATCCTCCGGGTGATAGAGGCTTGTGGGATGGAACTGCATAAATTCGAGGTTCCCGGCTGTGGCGCCCGCTCGGCAGCTCATGGCTATCCCATCGCCTGTGGCTATCGAGGGATTGGTGGTATGCAGATAGACATGGCCGGCGCCTCCTGTGGCAAGGAGCGTTATCTTAGAAAGGAACTTTTTGACCTCCCCCTTATCTGTATCGAGGGAGTAGGCGCCCCAGCACGTGATGCGATTCTTCTGAACTTCCTTCACACCGAAGAGATGGTGCTCTGTGATCAGGTCTATAGCCACGTGATTTTCATAGACCTCAATCTTAGGATTGTTCTGCACCTCGACCGACAAAGCCCGCTCGATTTCCGCACCTGTGAGGTCTCGGGCGTGCACGATCCTGTTTTTGGAGTGTCCGCCCTCTCTGCCCAGCTCAAATTCTTCGCTATTTTCCCGCCTTGTGAACTCCGCTCCCCACTTCACGAGATCCCGCACCATCTGGGGACCTTCTCTGACTACGAGTTCGACACTCTCCCTGCAGCAGAGTCCGTCGCCGGCTCTTAGAGTATCCTCTATGTGGAGATCAAAGCTGTCATTGTCCGAGAACACGGCTGCTATTCCGCCCTGAGCGTAATTAGTGTTGGACTCCTTGTGCTCTTTCTTGGTGATTATGGCGACATTCCCGTGCTGTGCCGCTTTGAGCGCGAACGAAAATCCAGCTAACCCACTGCCGATTACGAGGTAATCTGTGACCGATTGCATGATCTATCTCTATATTTTAAGGAGCGAGTCCAGCTTATCCGCTCCCTTTGTGATCTGTATCTCTATTTCAAGGGCGTATATCGGAATCTTTGACCTAAATTCGTGGAGCGTCCACTGCGGGGCGAATTTAACAGCGTCCTTTCGGGTTGTGATTACAAATTCCGAATCTAATTCGGACGCTTTAAGCGATACCTCTTCAAGATCCCTTTCTGTATAGTAGTGATGATCTGGATAGTTTAGGAAACCTGTTAGCCGGGCGCCCAAGCCCTCAAGAGTCATCTGGAATGACTTCGGATTTCCTATTCCAGATAGAGCTAATACCTTCCTCTCTTTGAGCTGATCTATCCCGATCTTCGAATTGTCAGCCAGCGACCGCAAACAGATCGGACGATGTATCGTCTCTACTGCGGGTATCGCAGGATTTATAGACATAATCTCCCTTTTGATCTTCTCTTTGTCGTCTGCATAATCAGTATGCGTCAGGAATACGACATCTGCCCGATTTAGGGCGGATAGGGGTTCTCTCAAGGTCCCTCTGGGCAAGAGGTGATCCTTGCTCAACGGATAAAGAGAGTCTACTACGGCGATATTTACGTCTCTTTTCAGACTCAAGTGTTGAAATCCGTCGTCCAGGACTATGAAATCAGGGGAGAAGTTTTCCACCGCGAAGACGCCTGCCTTGTATCTATCCGCCCCGACTACGACGGGAATGTCCCGAAGCTTTTGTGCAAGGAGATATGGCTCATCGCCCGCCTCTTCTGCGCTCAGCTTTACATCACGTCCGTCTGAGACTACTGATATATCACTTCCCTGCCTTTTGTATCCTCTGCTGATTATCGTTACTCTCTTGCCTGCCTCCCGTAAGCGGCGAACGATATATTCTACTGTCGGGGTCTTGCCTGTGCCTCCTGCTGCAATGTTGCCCACGCAGATTACTTTCACAGACCGCAGTGGAGGCTCAGACAGGGAAGAGCTCCTTAGTATGCCGGCACTATACGCGTATGTTCGGAGTCTTACTCCTATGCCGTAGAGGAGGGATAGAATCCACAGACCGGCTCTAACAGCGGCATTCTTGCTTTCCTGTATCTTTTGAAAATCTATCGCCAATACTCTTCAGTAATAAAAATAACAAGATCAGCATTGCGAGACAAGTCCCAATTGCGATCAGGACGCTGAAGATAATAATGCCATTTTCTCAAGTCAACAAAGAAGACGATGCCTGCTATTAGCTATCCCCATCTACAATGGACGTTTCCCCTTCCTTGATCCTCTGGTCTATCAATTCTCTGATCCTGGGCACTATGTACACCTCGTCCAGAGGAAGCTTGGATAGTTCTCTCAGAAAAATCTCGCTTTTCTGCTCCGCGGATAGCCGCTTGTGGATGATGAGATGCGTCTTGCCGCCGTATTTGCACAGCCCGCCCTTTCCCTCTTCGAGTTCCTCGTATCTGACATCCACAGACAGCTTTTCGGCTACAGCTTCAAGCTCGCTTAATATCTCATAAGATTTCACGCTGATCTACACTTTGTTGTAAGGTGCCTGTATAATGTAAGTATAACTCCGACGTTCACAAATAGACAGTGATTTCTGCGTCAAATAGCAGAAATAAAATTCGCTTTACATCTGGATGGATTTTTCATATCTTTTTGTAAGTACAGACTGTTCCAATTTGGTTTGTAAAGACTATTTGAAAGCGGAAATAGAGAACTTAACAGGTTAGGCCAAGTAGTCCGCTTTAGCGCCGGAGTTCGACGAGATTCTGATTCCAGGGGAGTTGCCTTCAAGTGAAAAACAGAAAAGATCCAGAGAGGGTATATTTGTGGAGGATTGGACGTGCGAAACTATTGTCGAGTTAGCCGAAAGGCTGAATTTAAAGCTCACTATCTTGTGATATTGTTCTTTTTAGGCTTTGTACTATCGTGTGCCGCTGTTGGGAAATTGAATCTCATATCCACGAGGCAGGAACTCGAATTAGGCGCGCAGTTCTCAAAGGAGATAGAAAAGCAGATCACCATATACCCCGATCCCCTGGTGGCGGCTTACATAGATAGCCTGGGGCAACTTATGGCAAAGAACTCTAAAAGGACTAATATCCCCTACTATATCAAGGTTGTGGATACGGATGAGGTGAACGCCTTCGCCATCCCGGGAGGCTATCTGTACGTGAATCGGGGTTTGATAACGACGGCTGAGAGCGAGTCTGAGCTCGCCGGAGTCATGGGTCATGAGATAGGTCACGTTGTGGGAAGACACGGGGCAAAGCAGCTTACCAAGCGGTTGGGATTAGCAGTCATAGTCCAGGTGGTAGCAGGAGGTGATCCCGACCTTACGAGGCAATTGGCATCAAGTATGATCGGTGTAGGAGGGACTTTAAGTCTGTTGAAATACGGAAGGGACGCCGAAAGAGAGGCAGATATCTTAGCGGTTCACGAGATGTACGCCTCGAACATAGACCCTCTGGGAATAACCACCTTCTTTCAGAAATTACTCGTTCTGCACGACAGGAAACCGGGCGGAGTTGAGAAGCTATTCTCGACTCACCCTCCCACAGAAGATCGGATAAAAAAGATCAAGAGTCAGATAAATAGACTGCCGCCTAAAGAGGGGTTGGTGGTGGACTCCCCAAGGTTTCACACCATAAAAGAGCGCATACTGACCCGGACGGAAAAGGAGAGGAAGACTAAATATAGCACAACAAATAGTTGATATCATAGAGGGAGATTGCTTCGCCTACTTCGTGGCTTGCCCCCGATTGAATCCCCGATTAGGTCTACCCCCGATTGAGTCTATCGGGGAGCGGGGGCTTGTTGCCACCCCAGCAGAGCTGCCACCCGTTTTGCAATGAAATTACTTTCTTTCGGTCATTGCATGAGCTGAAAATGTGGAGATGTCTACATTTGCCAGAGACTTGTCGCCCCTGACGAGCAGTGAAGCTGTACTGCTGAAGCCTTTACTTCCGGCGCGATAGTGGTTCTCAATACAGATATTGGATTCAGGGTTTTTTGTGACCTTTTACTTGTGTGTCATAGTCTATCTTTTTATACGTCTGAATCCTTCAGACTGCTCTGGTAGTTTATAACCAACTGCTCCTGGGCCTCTGTCTCGACTGACCCTGGTCTTTTGTGTCTGATCTCCTGTATAGCTTGTATCGAACTTTTCCCCTTCTTTACCAGATAGCACGCCAACATAGTTCCTGTTCTGCCTATGCCGGCTGTGCAGTGAACTGCTACAGCTTTTCCCTCTTTTTCCTTCTCCTCCACGAAATCTACAAACTTCTCCACGTCTTCGAGCGTAGGAGCCGACATATCAGAGACGGCCAACTGTAAGTAATCCATGCCAAGTTTTCGGAGAGTATCCGGATTAAGCGGCTCCTCGGTCAAAGATACGACGGCAGAGATACCCTTATTCTCCAGAAACGCCAAGTCGTCTCTGAGCTTTTCATAGTTGCTTTTGTGATGATCATAGGAGGACGAGGCGTCCCTTCTCCCTGGAAAGGCCATGCCAGCTATCACACCTTCTACTAACCAGCTGAAGTTCTGCAATATAATGTCTCCAAAGGGTCTTCTCGAGTTTACCAGGGATTTGAAAATTTCAAATGATTGCCGAGGATGTCAATCCAGATAAGTCTTCATCGGACGGCTCCTGGAGGGATGTCTGAGCTTTGAGATCGCCTTTTCTTTTATCTGTCTGACCCTCTCTCTGGTAAGGCCGAACACCTGCCCTATCTCCTCAAGCGTCATAGGTCTTTCCTTACCTATTCCGAAGTAGAGCCTCAACACCTCAGCCTCTCTGTCCTTTAAGGCGTCCAAGGCTCTGCCCAAGGCTCTCACAAACGATTCGTCCATGACGTTCTGATCCGGGGAGGACGCAAGTTCATCCTTTAGCACAGAAAGGAGGTTGTTGTCCTCATCGTTACTGGATGGAGAGTCGTCTAACGAGAGATGATGCCTGGATATTTGAAGTGTATTTGTGATGTACTCTGTATCCACTCCGAGTTCGTCGGCTATTTCAAGTATAGTGGGGTCTCTTCCAAGGTACTGTCTGAGGATGTTGGCCGTCTTGCTTATCTTATGGAGATTGCTGACTCTATTTAGAGGCAGCCTGATCATCCTGGATTGCTGCGCTAAAGCGGATAACATCCCCTGTCTTATCCACCAGACAGCATAGGATATAAATTTAAAGCCCTTCGTTTCATCGAACCTCTTTGCCGCCTCGATGAGTCCTAAATTCCCTTCGCTGATCAAGTCCTCAAGGGGGAGACCCTGGTTTTGATATTTCTTGGCTATCCTGACGACAAACCTCAAATTGGCTTTGACCAACTCCTCAAGGGCATCCTGGTCGCCTACCCTTATCCTCTTGGCCAGGTCTGTCTCCTTCTGAGCGGACAAGGGCTGCGTATCTGAAATATCTTCAAGATAAAGCCCCAAAGGTGACATCTCCTCGTACTGATGATCTCTGCCTGCTCTATTCACTGGTTACTCCTGATCGAGATTTGAAAGCTGATCCCCGACCCCCGATAGAGTCAATCGGGGGTTCAATCGGGGAGATGGTAAACTATCCTCTGTTCAAGTAGGCAAGCAGTTGCCGCCAAAATGCACAGTGTCACACGTAAACCTAAACTCTAACAGACAAGCAGGGATCTTTCTCCTACTCGATATTGTGTTTTATAATACATCTTTTACCGCCTTTCCTATTTCAGCTGGGCTATCAGAGACCCGTACTCCTGCGTCTTTGAGGGCATCCATCTTGCCTTCGGCGGTTCCACTGCCACCTGAAATGATCGCTCCGGCGTGTCCCATGCGTCTGCCTTCTGGAGCGGTTCTACCGCAGATGAAGCCGACTACCGGTTTGCTAAAGTTATTCTCTATAAAAGTTGCTGCTTCTTCCTCAGCTGATCCCCCTATCTCACCTATTATGACGACTACGTCGGTTTCGGGATCGGCCTCAAATAGTTCCAGACAGTCTATAAACGTAGTTCCGATGACTGGATCTCCCCCTACACCTATGCAGGTAGATTGACCGATGCCAAGGGATGTTAACTGACTGACTGCCTCATAAGTCAAGGTACCGCTCCTGGATATGACTCCGACGCTTCCGGCTTCGTGAATAGAACCAGGCATAATCCCGATCTTACACTTGCCCGGAGATATGACACCTGGACAGTTGGGACCGATAAGTCGGGTCTTTCGGCAGTTTAGGTGTTCTTTCACTCTTATCATATCCAGTGTCGGGATACCCTCAGTAATGCACACCACGATGTCTAAGTCTGCATCAGCCGCCTCCATTATAGCATCCTTTGCAAAAGCAGGGGGCACAAAGATTGCCGATGCGTTGGCTTCCGTTTCTCGCTTTGCCATCTCCACAGTGTCGAAGACCGGTATCCCTTCAAAGTTCCCTCCTCCTTTGCCCGGAGTTACACCAGCTTTTACTTTTGTTCCGTATTCTACCATCTTTACAGTGTGGAAAGAACCCTCCCCTCCAGTGATCCCCTGCACCAAGACTGTAGTATCTTTATTGACCAGAATGCTCAAATCTTTCCTCCGACAGCAGCTACTACCTTTTCTGCAGCGTCCTTGAGGTCCGTCGCCACGGCAAAAGAAAGCGGGGAATCCTTGAGGATTTTGGCCCCTTCCGGGGCATTGGTGCCCTCGAGCCGGACCACGACAGGGAGGGCAACATCCATATTGGACAGAGCCTCCACGACTCCCTCTGCCACTCTATCGCACCGGACTATTCCACCGAAGATATTTATCATTACTGCCTCGACGTTCTTATCCGAAAGCAATGTCCTGAATCCATTTTCCACAGCTTCGACGCTTGCTCCTCCTCCCACGTCCAGGAAGTTGGCAGGCTCGGCCCCTGTAAGCTTTATTATGTCCATAGTAGCCATAGCAAGTCCAGCCCCGTTGACCATGCACCCTACTTTCCCGTCGAGTCTTATGTAGTTCAAATTATACTTGGACGCCTCTGCCTCCAAAGGGTCTTCCTCATCTATATCTCTCATCTTACGTATTTCGGGGCGGCGGTAGAGTGCGTTATCGTCGAAGTTTATCTTGGCGTCCAAAGCTATAATATCTCCGCTTTTTGTAAGCACAAGCGGGTTTATCTCAGCAATAGAGCAGTCGGTCTCGACGTAGGCCTCATAAAGATACATTATGAATTCCGCCGTTTTCCGGACGAGCCCCAAGTTCATTTCCAGACCTAACGCAAGTCTCCGAGCTTGAAAGGGCTGTAATCCGAGGGCGGGATCGATCCACTCTTTTAATATCTTTTGCGGAGATTTTGCCGCTACTTCTTCTATCTCCACGCCGCCCTCCGCTGAGGCCATCACCACTAATTTCGACTCGGATCTGTCCAGAACTATCCCTAGATAGAATTCCTTTTCCACCTCTGTAGCTTCCTCAACCAGTATCTTTTTGACCGTTCTGCCTTCGGGCCCCGTTTGATGAGTGACTAAGTTCATTCCGATCATCTCAAAGGCTAAGGTTTCGGCCTCAGAGGGCCCATCAGCCAATTTGATGCCACCTCCTTTTCCTCTGCCTCCGGCGTGAATTTGGGCCTTTACCACGACTTTGCCGCCCAGTTCTTCTGCTATCTTTCGGGCCTCCTCAGGAGAGGATGCCACCTTCCCCTGGGGAACGGCTACGTTGTAACTTCTTAATATCTCTTTGGCTTGATGTTCGTGTACTTTCATAACACTTCAAGTTTCTCTATAAGCTAACACGGACTCGACACTGAAAGTACAAATGGCCCGTCTAATACTAATAGGCTGTTGGGGGTATAGTCGTTACGGAAGGGTTCTATTCTGTCTGGCCGTCTATCGTACCGACCTCGATTTCTACCTCTTCTCTGCTTTGTACTCTGTCGACCATGCCGTCTCTGATCCATACTATGCGGTCAGAGACCGAGAGCATCTTGTGATCGTGCGTAGCCGCTATTATCGTGACAGCCGAATCTTCGTTCATCTCCCTCAGGAGGTTTATTATCTCTGTCCCAGTCTTAAGATCTAAATTCCCTGTCGGTTCGTCCGCTAAGATAATCGCCGGATCGTTGGCCATAGCCCTTGCCACAGCCACCCTTTGCTGTTGTCCTCCCGAAAGCTCGGACGGCTTGTGAGATACTCTGTCTCCGAGTCCGACCTTGCCTAAGAGTTCCACTCCTTTGTCTCTGGCGTCATCGCCTGTCAGTCCCGCAAAGACCATCGGCAAAGTCACGTTTTCAAGCGCGGTCATAACCGGGATCAGATTGAACGATTGAAAGATGTAGCCGATCTTCCTGCACCTGAGCCACGCGAGCTCATAGGCGTCCAGTTGAGCCACGTCCACCTCGTCTATGTACACCTTTCCCGAAGTCGGCTTGTCAAGTCCTCCTATCATGTTGAACAGCGTGCTTTTACCAGATCCGGAAGGGCCCATAATCGAGATGTACTCCCCGGGTTCAATCTCCATGTCTATGCCTTTAAGGGCCTCTAGTTCGATACCTCCCATTTCATAGATCTTCTTAACGTTTTGGGTCCTGACCACGCTCTGCTCTATCTGGTTTTGCCCTTTGTCTTCCTTCTTTTCCTCTTGTGCCATCTCTTCTCCTAACACCGTAAATAAGTGGACAGCAGGTAGTAGACAGGGCGCCGCTTCCCATCCCTGCTTGCCGTCTACTTATGTTTCGTCTACTTGCTTTTGCCTTTCGCCTGTATGCTGTCTACTGTTTGCTGTATACTATTTTTGCCTTATACTTCTGTTCTCATAGCATCGGCGGGTTCCATCTTAGCTGCCCTGTAGGAGGGCAGGATCGCCCCGAAAAATGACACTACAAAGCCGATCAAAATAGCCCAACCCGCATATTGCAATATTATTGTGGCCTCGGGGAAGTACTCGAAGACGTAATCCCCGAAACTGATCATCGAGAGCAATAGACTCAAAGAAAATCCCGTAATAACTCCCATTATCGTGCCTATAAGCCCCTGAAACATCGACTCCAGGAGAAATAGCTTCACTATGAACGAGTCCAAGGCCCCCAGACACTTCATTGTACCTATCTCTCTGAATCGCTCCGTGACTGACATCAGCATTGCGTTGGCTATTCCCACCAGACAGACCAGCAGGGATAAGGCCACAAGCCATGCGTTTTTAGAGTCCTCCTCGCTCGTATCGGCATCAGGGCCTGTCTGTATCCTTTTCTGCTGGAGCAGCAGATTTACGTCTGCGTCATTTGCCTCTCTGAGGGACACTACTATAGAATTATTCGTCCATATAGACATCAGGAACGCTATCGCCAATACGATGCCGCTCATGGTGATGAGTGAACGCCCAAGTCTTACCTTGATGCCCTTGACACTGATTTCGACCGCTTTGCTCCACGGCAGAACGATCTGTTTTCCAATTGTTATTCTGCTGGCGTCTGATATCCTTTCAGTCGCTGCCAACTGTGTTTTCCTCCAAGTTTAGATTTGGCAAAGTGTCAGTGTAATGCTAATCAAGAACTTCCGGATTTACTATGTTGGGAGGACGCCGTCCTTCGAGTCCCGCTATAAGGTTCTCCGCTGCCATCACCGCCATTTTTGTTCTGGTTTCGACTGTGGCGCTGGCTATATGCGGGACTATCACGACGTTGTCCAGGTCAGCCAAACCCGGCTTAAGCTCTGGCTCGTTCTCAAAGACGTCCAAAGCGGCTCCGGCTATTTCGCCGTCCTTAAGTGCCTTTACAAGCGCTGCCTCGTCTATTACGGGACCTCTGGAGGTGTTGATAAGATAGGCGGTCTTTTTCATTAAGCCGAATTCACGCTCTCCGATAAGGTGTGTGGTTTGGGGGGATAAGAGGACGTGGGTCGAGATAAAATCCGATTGGGAAAGGAGTTCATCGAGTTCGACTCTCTTTGCACCCAGCTCTTTTTCCAACGTCTCGTTACCGACTACGTCGCTGTACAGCACGTTCATCCTGAATCCTTTGGACTTGAGAGCCATGGACTCTCCGACCCTTCCGCATCCGATCACTCCCAGGGTTTTGCCCGTCACATCGTTCCCGAGGAACATCATCGGTCCCCAGCCAGAAAACTTGCCTGCTCTTGTGAATCTGTCAGCTTCCACGATCCTCCTTGCTATGCTGAACAGCAAGGCCCACGCCATATCCGATGTCGTCTCGGTAAGGACTCCGGGCGTGTTTGTGACTATTACCTTCTGCCTCGTAGCAGCCTCCACGTCTATGTTATCAAACCCAACGGCGTAATTTGCGAATATCTTTGCGCTCTCTGCTGCAGAGAGCAATTCTTCGTCAATAGTGTCCGTCAGAAGGCACAGGATACCATCTCTGCCCTTTACGTTGGAAAGGAGTTCCTCCCTTGAGAGGATCCTGTCTTCGGGATTGACATCCATTATGTCACAGTTAGCCTCAACAATGTCCATTGCAGACTGGGGGAGCCTGCGAGTTACATATACGTTCCAGCCCATCTTTGATTCTCCCTATTAAGTGCTTATCTTACGTGTCGTGCAGCCTCAGCTTTTTCTCTGTTTTGGACTATAACCAGGGCCTCTTTGAAAAGGTTCAACGCGGCCAGCACCTCTGAATCACCTTCTAAATAGACTCTGCCGCTTTCTGTACGACCCCAGGCGATCCTGGCGATCTCAGCTTTTATGCTCCTTTCTATAAAGTTCCTGTCGTTTTCAAAGTTCTTAGTGTCCTTCTCATCGAACTTAAGTCCGTTAGCTATCAAGAATGCCTTGAACTGGGAAAGCAGCTCATCCTCTGGTACATAAGAGTCTTCCAGAAATTGCTCAAAGTCACCGGTTCTTATGTCTTTGTTTTCTCTGAGGTATCTGTTAGAAAATTCAAATATATATTTAGGATCACGAAGTTTATATCCAAAGGTTGTCGGAGTATTTGGCTGGAGTATTATATCCGGTGTGATGCCTCCTCCTCCATAGACTTTGCGGCCGCTTGGTGTGTAATAGACATCTTTATTTGAGAGGTTTAAACTGTCGGCATCCGCGTTTGTATCTATCCCTTCGTGAATGTACTCCTGTCTGTCTTTGCCCTTGTATGGCCTTTGAATCAGGCGTCCCAGTGGGGTGTAGTATTTTGCCACTGTAAGCAGCAGAGTGCCTCCTCCATCTTTTTCAAGGGGGAATTGATGCTGGACAAGCCCCTTGCCAAAGCTTGACTGCCCTACCACCAGTCCTCTGTCTTGGTCCTGAATCGCGCCGGAGACTATCTCAGACGCACTGGCACTGCTGTGGTTGATCATAACTATAAGTGGAGGTCTCCAATCATCTTGGCCCTTGTGGGCATCGTACTCGCGATTGTTGGCCTGGTATTTTCCCTTAGTATATACGATCTTGCCGTCCCAGAGGAACTTGTCAGCCACCTGCACAGCCTGATCAAGAGGACCTCCGCCGTTCCATCTCAGATCGAGTATGAGCCGCTCCATACTCTTCCGTCTAAGATCTTCTATGGCCTCATCTAATTCAACAGTTGTAGTGTTCGAAAAGTTGCTCAGCCTTATGTAGCCTGTCCCTGGACGAATCATAAAATAGTAAGATATGCTCTTGAGCGGTATTTCATTCCTTATGATGGTGAAGTCCAAAAGATCGTCTTTGCCCTCACGCTTGACAGAGACGTTTACAGGGGTTCCTCGGGATCCTTTGAGTCTTTTTTGAACCTCATCACTGGTTATCCCGAGGGCCGATTCTCCGTCTATCTTTACGATCTTGTCCCAGGGTTTGAGTCCGACCTTATAAGCCGGGGTTCCCTCAATAGGGAACATGACCGTTAAGGAGTCGTGCATTATATAGTAGCTTATACCTATCCCGTAGAAGTGGCCCTGAAATCTTTCGTTCATCCTCTTGGTCTCTTCCGGAGCAATATAATTGGAGTGGGGATCGAGGCCTTCCAAGAGGCTTCTTATCATACCCTCCGTCAGATCAACTACATCTACCTCCTCGACGTAGTGGTCTCGGACCTTGACCATAATTTCGTTCAAAAGCGCAAGTCTCTGAGCAATATTGGCACTTCTGGATGCCTGAGCCCTCTCTATAGCTATCCATAAAGCTGGCACTGAAATTGCAAAAGACAAAACTATAGCGGTCAGTAGGAGTCTCTTTTTCATCGAAGTTCACTCCAAAAATAATGAACCCTTTCCGGGTAATTGCAATCACAAGCCATTTAAATGAATCCCGTCGTCAAAGGGTAGGTAGAAGGATGCCTTTGGTATTTTCTATATACATAATACTAAGAAAATTAGAGAAGATCAAGGGGAAAGTTGTTGGACATCTTTCAAAGTCTTAAAGATTAAGTTTCAAAGTCTTAAAGATTAAGCATGTAGATTGCATAGAATCTCGATTTCCCACAGGGTTAAACAGAAGGCATATGGTGCAGAGTAGTACAACCACTGCGCGAGGTTATATCTCTATTATCTCGCCCTTCTCCTTCTTTTCCTTTCCTGCTCCAATCGGGATCTGTCCTCATCTTTCAGGAAGAAGGGGACCTTGGAAAGTTTAAAGAGTTTGGATACCTCATTCTGATATGTCTTAAAGGGATCTTTCATATCCAAATATTTGTCACCCTCAAGGTATATAGAATCCCAATCTATAGCGTATCGGCGGCGGATTCTTTTCTCAGAAAGCTTCCTTACAGCCTGCGCTCTGCCCCTTGCTCTGGTGTTCTGTGGAGGGTCGTAGATCGCCTTTTCTATCTGTTCGTCCGTAGTTACGCGGCGCATTCCTCCACCTCGTTCGAGTCCGTAGTAGAGGCCATTTTCCGGATCTATATTGTGATATTCAAGGTCCAGACTCACGATCCAGGGATCATCCCAGGATACACCTTCTTCTTCTACAAAGGTCTCCAGGAGGGATCTTTTCGCCACCCAGTCGACTCTATCTATCAGTTCCATAGGGTCTCTTTCCAGACTGTCTAACACTGACTCCCACTCTCTGATCACCCAATCAAGTTCTTGATCCCTGCCTTTGAGGTATTTCTGTGCAAGAGACAGGTATATCCTTTGAATATCTACGGCCGATATAGTTCTTCCGGCACCAAGGCGCACCAGCCATATGAAATGCTGATCTCGGGATATGTCCTTTAAGGCCTGCACGGGATCCATAAGGCTTATGTCCTCGGTTATGTGTCCGCCCTCCACCAGGCTTAGCATCACCGCGGTTGTACCTATCTTCAAAGCTATCGCGTACTCGGACATGTTGGAATCGCCGACCAAAAGATGTAGCCTTCTGTATTTGGTGTAGTCGGCAAGCGGTTCGTCTCTGCTGTTGACTATAGAGCGGCTGAACTGTATCCACTGATAGATCTCAGTAACTATGTAATCGGCTCTTTGAGATATTTGATATTCTATCCCTTTTCCGTCTTCAATCCCATAGTCGAACATCTCGTTGTGGTTTCCGACTCTTCCGGCTCCCGTAAATATCTGTCTGGTTACGAAAAATGGGAGGAGTTTGGGGATCACAACTTTGGAAAAGGGGATATCTCTTCTCAGAAGGTAGTTTTCGTGACAGCCGAACGTGGCACCTGTGAAGTGGTCCACATTATTCTTGATGAAGGAAGCCTGTCCCTTCAGGCCTAAATCTGCCAGTGCCCTTTGTAATATTCTCTCTCCTGCTTTATCCGATGTCACAGTATCGAAAAGGCCTGTGCATTCTGGCGTGGCATATTCTATGTGTCCCATATCTATGTAGACTCTGCCTGAGTTGAAGAGGAATCCGCCGTTTCCGGGTGGCTCATCCCATCCCCTGTGGTGTATGTCCATAACCCCGAGGTTATTTTTGTAGAAGATATGATCTTTAACTTTGACAGAGATGTATTCGGGCGCGCCGAAGGACATATCGTCCGGGGCTAAACATCCATATTCAGTCTCAAGTCCGTATATTCTTTTGATCATTGATTTAAAATGGAATTAGAGAGTAATTGCGTAGACAACTTAGATAATTAGCCGGTAGTCAGCATACAGGAAGCCACTTTGCCCCTGTCTACTCTCTACTGTTAGCTGTCTGATTACTTCGGGCGTATTTGGACTCTAACGGTTCAACTTCCTCTTTTGACAAGAACCTAAATTTGCTCTCTCTCGGCGTTGATCTTTCCAGCACAGCTGCTTCCAAAGAGCCGTTTTGGAATTCCTTTCTGAGGAATTCTTCGATGTCCACATCTTTCGAATCGCTTGAATCTTCTGCTGACTCATCTGTGGATAGGCTTTTTATCCTCCCGAGGGCCCATGCCTTCAACGCCCCATCCAACGCATCGCCCAAGCTCAGCTTATCCGTGCTGATATCAGAGAGGAATCTGCTCATATCGCTTTCGGCACCCTCTGTGCCTGCCAGGGCCTTAAAGCCACCTCCGCTTTGGAAAGAACCGTCGTAGTTTATCGAGTAAAACTGAACATTTTTGTCTATCGATTCAAGTTCCGCTATGAATATCTTGGCTATATAAGGGGACCTGAATATCTCATCGAAAGCCTGCTTAATTATGGGGGCTATTATGAAGTTTACGAGCCTGTGCGAAGATACATCATCGGCTGACCTGGTGAATCCTTCAACGTGAGCCTGGTCTATAGCCACGATCCTGAGCCTCTCAATATCAGCAGGATGCCCGAGAGCCGAAAAGGCTATCGTATCGTGTATCTCAAAGAGTTTTCTCTGCCCTGTCGTTACTGTCAACAATAAAGCCCCGTCGTCATAAGATAGACCAACGACGGGGTTGCCAAGTCTCAACTGATCTTCTATATATTCTCTGTGATTTGAGATTGCCTCGACCCATCTGTAGGGCTCATCGAACATCCATCGTCTCCCAAAAGAAAGTAGACAGTAGTCAGGGCACCTCACCCTCCCTGTATGCTGTCTACTGTTTGCTATCTACTTGTCTTGTATCTCCACATTCTGACTATGTACCCTTTCCAGTTCACCGGTGGAAATGTCCCCTATGCCGTCTTTGGTTATAGACTTAAAAGCCTTGTGAAATAGTTATGTCCCAGGCAGCGTCTGAAGCGCCGATTATGGGTCAAAGAGTAGCATATCGTATCGTTTTGCTGTGGAATAAGCAAAATAGTCTTATCAGAGTTCTGGTCAGCAAGGAACAGGAGCTGTTTGAAGAACAGGATGCACTGTCTTTGACAGACAGGGCACACATAGACGCTTTCCCCCTTCTTATGAAAGATACAAGCCTCTTGAGATTCTGTACTGTTGCAACAAGATTCAACTGTTCATTCAGTGAGGCTGGTCCTCTGTAACGGGCTCGTCCCATACCGTGTTGTTGCCTGGCTTCAGCAAAGATATGTTCACTGCGTTTACGGAGTCTCCGGGAGAGTTTGTAGTCAGCTGTTAATGAGATAGACCGTGCATGATTTCTGGCTTTCGCCTCTCGCACTTTTCTATCCCGTTCGGCCTGAATATGTGCTGAATTTGTCTTGTTTTTCCATGTAGGAATCGGTTCAATCTTCTCATCGGCTCGCAGAGGAATATGGGGTATGATTCCCCGGTCAAGTACATCAGCGATAAAATTACCAGAACCGTAACCGGTATCGGCACTAAGTGTCTGAATGTCTTTGGGCATGGTGTATGTTTCAAGGTCATCTACCATCTTAAGGGCACTTTCGGGCTCTGCTGTCCCTGTCGCCTGCGTGCCCTGAGTCTCAAGGATTACTCTGCTTTTTGTGTCGATCAGATCATGGCCCATAAACGAGAGAAAAGCCCCTTTGCCCTTCGATTTGCTGTATAAGCGCGCGTCGGGGTCTGTAGTCGAACGGTGTGTTTGGTTCGTCCACTTTTCACCATGAAAGTCTTTATCCTGAGGATGCCCGGACCTACCCTTTGTCTTATCACCTTCAAAACCGATTCCCTTGAGATAATCATCAAGAGAAACAGGGGGTTCTATCGGCTCAATACTTTTCACTGAAGCATCAGCTTGTATCTGAGTGCCGTCGACACTAAGGTGTTTACCGCTCACAAGACCGACATCTATGCAACACTGGACTACCTGACGCATTATCCGTTCAAACAACCCACTGGATGCCCACTTGTGATTGCGAAGCTTGTTGATCGTGCTCCTATCCGGAACCGCATCATCAAATGTCTGATGACAAAACAACCGATATGCCGCATGCATCCCCACTTCCTGACAGAGCCGATTCTCACTCAAATTATACAGATAGCCAATAAGGATCATTCGAACAACTAATTCAGGATCAATACCGGGTCTGCCATTGTCAGGGCAATAACAATCTGATACAACGTCTCGTACAAATGAAAAATCAACTGCCTCATCAATCTGACGAAGGATATGATCCTCGGGAACTAAATCCTCCATCTGAAAATAGTGAAACATCGGATTTGTCTGTTCCTGCTTTTGTGGGGTCATTGTTTCCTCCATGTATAATATTATCAATAACATAATATAATACATCGGAACTGCTTTATCAATGCTTGTTCTATACTATTTTCTGAATCTAAGGGTTTTTCACAAGGCTTTTAACAAGAGGAAATATTTTGGATCTGCTGTTATATCCGCTCGTGGCTGTGTCGTATTCGGAGACGGAATCTAGCATCCTCAAAACTAAGGTTATAGATTCCTCCCTGCTCATATCAACAAAGCACTTTTCGCCCCATCTATTAAGATAATACAGGGCCCCTCTGATCCCCAGGGAGCCTGAACCAGACGTGGCAAAATCAGCGCACTCGAACTGCGCCCCAAGACCGTCATAGAAGTATATCCTACCTTCGCCATCTTTCCCTTGATAGGTATCGAACGCCGCAAATATCGGTATGACTGCCCCGATGCCCTGGAGAGCTATGGGGAGGTTATCCCTTATCAGCCTTGACAGGGTTCTGAGTTTACCTTCTAAACTCATTTCCTGAAGTTGACTCCTCCTGTAGTACTTAAACGAGTGTTCCAGGGTCCTTGCTATCTCAAAAGCCATCGCCGGAGAGCCGGAGATCGCCATCACGGAGTACTCATCTATGTTTATCACCTTATCCGCCCGGTCGTACACCACTGACGTGCCAGCTGTGGCTCTGCGATCTCCCGCTATGACGACTCCATCTTTGTATCTGACAGCCAAGATCGTGGTCCCTTCTGTCGAAAAGGGAAGAGAACCTTCTGATAACCCATCCTCTCTTGACGGAAGGCGCAGAGTCCTTTCCTTGCTCCCCGATTTGTTTCCTTGATCTTCTATCAGGCTTAAAAAGTCGCCCTTATAATCCATTTACTACTCGCCCGTTCTCTGTCTGTATCTCTTCGACTGATTAGGATCGACCCTTCTCATCCTCTTGAGTAGCTCTCTGGTATCCGGTCTGTCCACTTCCGGTCTCGATGGGCCTTCATCCTGGCCCTCTTTCTTATCCCAGGGATCGACGGGTCTGGGTATTCTGTCCCTGAGTTCTGTGCTTTTATAGATAAATCTACTCATTTTTTAGCCTCCTTATAGCGTGCAAAAGCTCCGCTGACGTCGTTGAGTCGTCCACAGCCCTATTGTAAGCCTTGACCGAGCAACTGTCAATCAGATCGTTCATACTTACTGAGATTTCCATTCCGTCATTGCTGAATAGTACGCTGTTCCACTGTATGGACTTGATGTCATCTCTGAACTTGCCCAGTGACTTGCCTCTGAAATACGCTCTGGTATTTGAAGGAGGGGAATGAACGGAATTTTCGACATCTTCATCCCACACGAGCTTCTTGATGATCCCCTCTCTTAGGAGCTCGTAGTACAGCCCCCTCTGTCTGTCTATGTTGTGGTATTCAAGGTCCAAGCTTTGAACCCACGGATCTTCCCACGACAGACCCTCTTCTTGTATAAAGGTCTGAAGGAGCCACTTCTTGGCGGGCCAATCGAGTCTGTCTTTTAGGTTCATAGGATCGCTCTCGAGTGTATTCAAGGCGAATTCCCACTCTCTTAGGACCCAATCGTATTCAGGGTCTCTTCCCTTTAGGTGTCTTTCGGCAAGGCTCAGGTACTCTCTTTGGACGTCCACTGCCGATATAGTCTTCTTATCTTCTAATTCCACGATCCACTTTAAGCTTTGATCTTTGGATATATCCTTAATAGCTTTGGTAGGTCTTCTCAAAGATGGAGGGTTTTGCATAAGTTCCTCTTCTATAAGGTCCAGGACCAAAACAGTTGTCCCAATCTTGAGGGCCGTCGAATACTCTGACATATTGGCGTCGCCTACAATTCCGTGGAGTCTCCTGAACCTCGTCGGGTCGGCATGTGGCTCATCTCTGGTATTTATGATCGGCCTTTTGTACATAGTGTCCACGCTGGTCTCTACCATGAAAAAGTCCGATCTTTGAGCTATCTGGAAAGGACCGGGTTCAGATTTGCACTCCGATTCTGTTCCCACCTTTCCTGCTCCTGCGAAGATCTGGCGGGTTACGAAAAATGGTATCAGGCGTTCCTTTAAATAATCGAACGGAACTTTACGAAGCATGAAGTAGTTGTCGTGGCATCCGTAGCTGTGGCCGTGGAAATCCGTATTGTTTTTGTAGAGGCTTACCCTTTTGCCGTCCAGATTTTCGCTTCTCCTTTTTGTGCACGCCTCAAGGATCCTCTCACCCGCCTTATCGTGGGCTACAAGTTCAAATAGCCCTGTGCATTCGGGCGTGGAGTACTCAGGGTGGGCGTGATCGTTGTAGAGCCTTGCCCCGTTTATCAGTATAAGATCACTTTTTATCTCCTTAAAAGAAAGATTCCTTTTTGAATCTCTCCTTTGGTGCTTCTTCTCGTCTGGGTCCTCCAGAAGTTGTTTGGCTCTAAAGCCCCTAACGTCTCTTAGAGGGTCCTCCATACTGTAATCCCATCTTACATCTGCTACGTCGTTTTGTCTGTAGCTTTTTACAATCTCTATGGATTCTTTTACAGGGTCTATTTCATCAACTCCGTCGATGCTGACCCCGTACTCGGTCTCTATTCCGAACATTCTGAACATTTAATCACCACAGCGACGTCATTGCCAGGCGGCGTGGCCGCTTTGATCGAGAGACAGCAAGCCCCCGCCCCCCGATAGAGTCAATCGGGGGGCGGGGGCTTGCCACCATGTGGGCGCAGCAATCTTATATCTTCTCATAAGATTAAGTTGCTTCCGGGCTTCAGCTCTGGCAATGACTCAAGGCCTATGCGCAGCAACCTCACTTAGTAGATCTCTTTCTGTATGCTCTTTACCCTCTTTATATGATTCTATATGATTCTGCCTGCAATTTTCTTTCTGTCTGTGCCACGATCCTTTACAGGCACCACTTTGACGACGTTCTCTGGGTCGTAGTCCAGCAACTTCATCCAATCCTCTGTATTATCCGTCGGCGGGAAGATGTCGTTTTCTTTATATTCGCTTTCAACTGCCGTCAAGATGCCCTCTTCCGATATGCCTTCGTCCTTTTGGTTGGCGATGGATCTTTTTATGGCGGACTCTTTTGCTCTTTGCACGATGGAAGCTATTATTGCTCCACTTGCGAGATCCCCTCTGTGTAGGATATCTCTCCTGCCGCTCCTCAGGGATACCTCAAGGAGTTTGGTATCGTCTCTTTTTGCAAAGAGTTCCACCATCGCTGCATCTATCAGATAGCTTTGGGAGGCGCTCGCATCGCCATTGGATCTTTCCAAAAGTTCGGGATCTATCGGAAGACCGGGTGTAAGATAGATTTGGAATATCTCCCTTGACGCCTCTTGGTTGGGTCTTTTGACCTTAATCTTCCTGTCTATCCTGCCGGGTCTTAATATGGCCGGGTCGATCAGATCTGGCCTGTTGGTGGCAAGAATTAGCACCATGTCGGCAAGTGACTCTATTCCGTCCATCTCCGCACAGAACATTGGCACTACCGTATTGGCTATAGGTTATTTATCAAATGAAATCGGTGCACTTCTCTTTCGATCTTTGATTGATCTTGAATGATAGGTTTTCGACAATCTTTGGTTTCTGTTCTTTTTCAAAATGGATGTATAATTGTTCTTCTTTTAGGTTCCATTCAGCCAGGACAAAGTAGTTGGTGTAAGAGGAGGGAAGAGATACTTTCTCATTTAGGACATCGATAAAGGCTTTATCTGTCTGTTCTGTGTCCTGTTTGACTTGTCTGATAAAATAGGTCTTGGGAATGAAATCTTTCTCGTTTGACTTCTCTTGCTTAGGTGGACGGTAGCCGGTGTATCTCTGTGATGAAAGATTAAACCATTCTAACTTCTGATCAACTTCTTGTAAGCTTTTGAACTGAATTCTGTTCCAGAACTTCCTTGAAAATACAGAATTGTTGCCTTCTATAGATGCTTGAGAAAAGGGCCTTCTGGGAACGGCAAATATCGGAATCACTTGATTTTTCAAGAGAAACTGCATTGCTTTGCTGACATTCCTTTTACCTGAAACACTGCCAATAGTCGCCGAGCAATTGTCCACCTTAACGAAATCTGGTTTTTCAAACCTGTCAAAGAAAGACTGACACTTCTCGATAAAGTTAGTTGCTGTTTGACCGTCAACCCGCCGAAAATACCTTAACTTAGGCTCTTTCTTAAAGGAAAATCCAACGAAGTTGACCGGCTCAGTTCTGCCGGTAAGATACTTTTTACCAATAAAGTCTGATTCTAGGACTCTGCCTCCTGAAAGATAGTAAATGGTATACTCTGGATAACAAAGATAACGAGATGCACCCTTGTTTTTACCTTTCTTCCTTCTCTGGGAAAGTCCTAAATCTGAAAGCATTCTGCCGATAGTCGGCAACGACGGAGGAGGGGTGCTAGAATATCGATTCCTCCATTCTTGTTCAATAACAGTGGCTCCTGAATAGAACTGATAAGGATCGTCCTCTAAGCTATGGTAAATCTCTTTGATTCTCTGTTCGTCAACTTTAGCCAATTTTCGCCTTTTTCCTTTTGGCCAACCCCGATTATCTATGGCAAAATCCTGATCCAGAGATTTAGTCCAAGCCGTAACGAAATCATTGGAAACTCTCGCTTGTTTGATAACTTCTCGCTTTGACATTTCTTTCTTAAAATACATCTCGTTGACTTCTTGTCTTAATACGGCCAATCTCTCTTTGTCCATAGGACTCCGTAGATTAAAGTTAAGACAATCAACTCAACTTAATCTACTAATACTCTAAACAAAGATCAAATTAGGTGCACCGATTTCATTTGATATTCAACCGCTATATTGTGCGTCCTGTTAGCCCTCCTTGTGCCGAGTACTGACTCGGCCTCGTCTATGAATATGAAAGGGAGATAGCCTTCTTTGTGCTTTTCTCTGGCTATTGAGAATATCTCTCTTACCATTCTCTCGGATTCACCGAGCCACATGTTCAGGATCTCAGGTCCCTTGACGTGCATGAAATATTCTTCCACCCCATCGCCGCCACCCTCTTTGAACTGACGCACGAGGTTATAGGCGGTAGCCTTTCCTATCAGGGTCTTGCCGCAACCTGGGGGGCCGTGCAAAAGGAAGCCTTTGGGGGGGGCGTACTGGAACTTTTGGAAAAGTTCAGGATAGAGCAGTGGCATCTCTAAAGCATCTTTTATCGCTCCTATCGCTTCGTCCTGACCCCCGACCTTGCTCCATGGAAGTTCAGGGACTTGCTCCAGGTAGTATTCCTTAGATTGAGAGGTGGCAATATGCTCTAAGGCGACTCTGAAGCTGGGATCTACTCTTACCTGGTCACCCTCCTTTATATTAATATTGAGCAAATCTGAGGATCTATATAATATCGTACTTTGAAGTCCGTGTTCCTGTCCTACCTGGAGACGGTCATCAGAGATAACGTCCACAACCTTGACTATAGGGCCATACGGGCTATATCCGAGGTCCCCTACGACTGCATACGCCTCGTTGACAAGGACTCTTGTGCCTACTTTCAACTCCGAAATATCGAGTCTGGTGTCGACATTGGCGTAGTAGTCGGCGCCTCCCACCACGATGCAGGCTATGCCCTCCTTTGGAGACCCCAGGTATGTCCCCACTCTGTTGGAGGGGGATGTCACCTTCTCCAGGGCTCCCTCAAGCTCGACGATTGTCTGCCGCGCTTCCTGGAACGTCATCTCATCCTCAATTATCTGCCTTCTCAATTGATAGAGTAGATGCCTCCTGCTATCCTTCTCATCCAGTGATAGCAGCATTCTATCGACTAGCGCCAAAGCCCGAGCATCGGCGGTGGTTTCGTCGTAATCCTCGTGATAACCGGCGAAAAAGTCCTCGGATTCTTCTCCGGGGTCTCTATCAATACGACTCCTTGAGGGCTTTTGGCCCTTGTCTCTATCTTGGTGTCTTGGATCTTTGGGATTGTTCATTACGAAAGAGTCCTTGGCAAAATCTTAGGTATTGCCTTTGAAGACAGCGACGATGCAAAATAGAAAGAGAAAAGTCACTAAGCTTATAGACTTACTAAACGAAGGTATAGTTTAGCAAATTTCTTGCCCAAAGTCTAATGAAAAGAGGAAAAGCTCTGTGATTCGGAAAGGCAGCACTTTTCAAGAATTTGTCGTGGGTCGCACATCTTCAGGTCCAGACCCGTGTGTCTGCCCTCAAAATACCCTGGGACTTCGTGGTCTGTTGCTTCTCTCTCCTGGGCAGCTCCCACGGTGCCTGGCCCCCACCAATACATAAGCTGGGGCGAACTGTTATCTCTTAGCAAAGCTTAAACTTCCCCTTTCCGAATCAGGGGGAAAAGGTTAAGCTTGCCATCTTATGGTCTGGCGGGTTCTCGACCGACAGGAAAAGAAGACTTTCTTACCAAATCCAGTCATGAGCAATATTTGGTCAACTAGAACCCAATCACCAATCAGATAAGTTTCCAGGCAAGACCTGTTGTGTATCTAAACAGGCACCGAAGGCAGGTTGGAATGCCCCATCAGATACTTGTCTATACCGTAAGCCACCTGTCGACCCTCCGCGATGGCCCAAACCACCAATGAAGCACCTCTGGTTGAGTCTCCGGCAGCAAATATCCCGGGCATGCTGGTAGCTCTTTCAGGGTTAGTCACTATATGCCCTCGACTATCCAACTCAACCCCCAAATCAGTAACGAGCCCTTGGTGCTCTGGATGTACAAACCCCATGGCCAGCAGGACTAAATCTACACCAATGGAAAATTCACTCCCTGGAACTTCGTGCATCACAGGCCTACCAGATTCGTCTGGTTGTTCCCATTCTACACGTACTGCATTGAGCTCCTCGACCCTACCATTCTTGCCAGAGAAATTCTTCGTAAGGACATTGTAATCCCGCACCCCGCCTTCCTCGTGAGCTGGAGATGTACGTAAAATCTGTGGCCATTGAGGCCATGGATTCTCAGGACTCCTATCCCCGGGCGGTTGAGGCAATAATTCCATCTGAAATATAACCTCTGCTCCCTGACGATGTGCCGTCCCTAAGCAGTCAGCTCCTGTATCACCACCTCCCAGTATAATAACCCGCTTACCCTCCGCAGTAATAGTTTCCGATGAATTGACAGAATGGCTAGCAATACGGCGATTCTGTTGAGTCAGGTACTCCATTGCCAGGTGTATACCTTCAAGTTCACGGCCAGGCACAGGAAGTTCTCGAGCCTCACATGAACCTATAGCCAGACAGACGGCGTCAAACTCTTTTCTTAATTCCCCAATAGACATTCCAACACCCACCTCCACACCTGTCTTGAATACTACCCCTTCTTCCGCCATGAGATCCACCCTGCGTTGTACGAGTTGTTTCTCCAGTTTGAAGTCTGGTATGCCCAAGCGAAGCAATCCTCCAATAGACTCGCTCCGCTCAAAAAGGGTTACTAGATGACCCGCTCTATTTAACTGCTGGGACGCAGCCAAACCCGCAGGGCCAGAACCAATCACCGCAACCCGTTTACCAGTACGATACGCAGGGAGTTCTGGTTTTATCCACCCTTCCTTGAAACCCTTGTCCACTATGGCCTTCTCTATGTATTCAATAGTGACAGGGTCTTGGTTTATGGATAGCACACACGACGGCTCACAAGGGGCCGGACAGATACGCCCGGTAAACTCAGGGAAGTTGTTCGTTGCATGCAATCTTTCTAGAGCCATCCTCCATTGCTCGGTGTACACCAGGTGATTCCATTCCGGGATCAAATTTCCTAACGGGCATCCCATGTGACAAAACGGCACCGCACAGTCCATACAGCGAGCGCCCTGTCTCTGAGCATCTTGGTCCGACCACTCTATATAGATCTCCCTTGAGTCCTTAACACGATCCTGGACTGAGAGTCTGTCAGGTGGCTTCCTTTGAAATTCTATAAATCCTGTAGGTTTACCCAATATTCACCGATTCCTTAGCCAGACCCTTTTGCGCACGCTCATCTAGTATCCGCTTATAGTCATGCGGCATCACTTTCACAAACGTTGGTAGTATTTCATCCCAAGAATCAAGTACTCTTTTGGCACTGATACTCTCAGAATAATACGAATGCTCCTCTATCAACTTCCGTAAAAGGATTTTGTCTTCCTCTTCAGAAACTGAATCCAACCCAACCATATCCAGATTGCAACGGCTACCAAAGTTGCCACCTTCATCAAGAACGTAAGATATCCCACCACTCATCCCGGCAGCAAAATTGCGCCCTGTGTCACCAAGAACTACCACTATACCACCCGTCATGTACTCACAACCATGGTCTCCCACTCCCTCGACTACTACAATAGCTCCACTATTACGGACGGCGAATCTTTCTCCTGCAAGACCCCTAATAAATACCTTCCCACCGGTGGCACCATACAAAACTACATTACCTACTATGGTGGTGTCCTCAGGAACAAACGTTGCTTCACTAGGTGGGTAGATTACAATTCGTCCACCGGACATCCCTTTAGCAAAATAATCGTTAGCATCTCCTTCTACAGTCATGGAAACACCATTGGCGAGAAATGCCCCAAAGCTTTGCCCAGCAGATCCCTTGAAGGAGCAGTTTATAGTGTCATCCGGCAATCCTTCCTCTCCATAACGCTCAGCTATCTTCCCGCTTAGCATAGTGCCAACAACCCTGTTAGAGTTGCGAATGGGTAATTGTATTTGAACCGGTTCTTTTTTATCCAAAGCCACACTGGCCTTCTCAATAATCTCGTGGTCCAAGGCATCTGTAAGTCCATGATCCTGTTCCGTTTGGCAGTACATGGCTGTGCCGTTAGGAACATCTGGGAGCTGTAACATTGGCGAAAGATCTAATCCTCTACCTTTCCAGTGCTCAATGGCCTTGTAGGGCTCAAGCATGTCCATTCGCCCCACCATTTCGTTAACACTGCGAAATCCCAGCCGGGACATTATTTCTCTCAAATGCTCTGCAACGAAGAAAAAGTAATTAATAACGTATTCCGGCTTCCCTGCAAATTTCTTTCTCAATTCCGGGTCTTGAGTAGCAATGCCGACCGAACAAGTATTGAGATGACACTTCCTCAGCATAATGCACCCTAGTGTAACCAAAGGGGCAGTTGCAAAGCCAAACTCTTCTGCTCCCAGCAAACATGCGACAGCCACGTCACGCCCAGTTTTCAGCTGGCCGTCAGTCTGGACGACGATACGCCCACGTAAATCATTCATTAACAATACCTGCTGGGTTTCGGCAAGTCCCAGTTCCCAAGGAAGGCCTGCATGCTTTACAGATGATTCAGGGGAAGCACCTGTTCCACCACTGTCTCCACTTATTAGCACCACATCACCATGGCCTTTTGAAACACCAGCAGCAATTATTCCAACTCCGACTTCTGCAACCAACTTGACATGTATTCTAGCCTTTGGATTGACATTTTTCAGGTCATGAATCAACTGAGCTAAATCCTCGATAGAGTATATATCATGGTGAGGGGGAGGTGATATTAATTCTACCCCTGGTGTAGTGTGACGAATCCACCCTATGTATTCGTCAACCTTATGACCTGGCAGCTGCCCACCCTCTCCTGGCTTAGAACCCTGTGCCATTTTTATCTGGAGATCTGTCGCGTTCACCAGATAGTTTGTCGTAACACCAAAACGTCCCGAGGCAACTTGCTTTATGAAACTGTTGCGGCAGTCACCATTTTTGTCCTGAGCAAACCTACGATAGTCTTCACCACCCTCTCCAGTGTTGCTCTTGGCTCCAATACGGTTTGTTGCAATAGCCAAAGTTTCGTGGGCTTCACGGCTAATAGCCCCTAGAGAGATAGCGCCGGTAGCAAATCTCTTCACAATCTCAGATGCAGGCTCTACTTCTTCTAAAGGTATAGGTTCGTCTAGTTGTTTAAAGTCCAAGAGCCCACGGAGCGTGGAAGATTCCCGATCCTGTTGATCTATCAACTCCGAGAATCTCTTATAGGTCTGATAATTATTCGTCCGAGTTGACTGTTGTAACAGTGTGATGGTCTCAGGGTTATACATGTGGTACTCACCATCGCGGCGCCATTGATAAAGTCCTCCGTGGTCTAAATCCAAAGAACCTGAAACCAAACCGACACCGTATCCTGAGGAATGGCGCCTCCTTGATTCCTCTTCTATGGTTTCTATGCCTACTCCTTCAACACGTGAAGATGTCCAAGTGAAATAGCGGTCAATGAATTCTTGGCTGAGGCCTATAGCCTCAAATATTTGGGCGCCTCGGTAACTTTGGACCGTAGAAATGCCCATCTTGGACATTACCTTTAAAACACCCTTCCCTATTGCTTTTGTAATATTCTTTTCGGCCACATAGGAATCGACACCATGTGAATTCATATCTTTTGGTATCTGTTCCCTCAGAATCTCAAATGCTAGGTATGGATTGACTGCTCCGGCTCCATAACCAATCAGGAGTGCGAAGTGCATTACCTCACGCGGCTCACCTGATTCCACCACGAGGCCAACCTTGGTCCGTTTGCCTTGGCGTATCAGGTGGTGGTGTACTGCTGAAGTGGCCAAAAGTATTGGAATCGGAGCGTAACGAGCATCCACTCCCCTATCTGAGAGAACGATAATATTGCTCCCGGAATCAACTGCATCAGAAACCTGTTTGCATAATCCATCCAAGGCAATTTCCAAAGATCCATTCCCTACTTGGGTGTCAAATAACGTATGGCACGTGGTGGACTTAATGCCTTCTTGGGATATATTGCTTATTTTTTGGAGTTCTGTATCAGTGAGGATAGGCTGTTTGAGTTTCAGTTGACGACAGTGCTTGGGAGTTTCCTCAAACAAATTCTGTTCGGACCCAACAAAGGCTTCAAGCGAAGTGACCAATTCCTCCCTGATGGCATCCAAAGGTGGATTAGAAACCTGTGCGAAAAGCTGCTTGAAATAGCCATAAAGCAACTGGGGTCTTACGGAGAGCACAGCCAACGGCGTGTCATTCCCCATAGATCCAATTGGCTCGGATCCAGTTAAGGCCATGGGCTCCATAATAATCTGTAGATCCTCTAAAGTGTAACCAAAGGCCCTTTTTAGACTTTGCAGTTCTGTTGGATCTATTTTCTCAAGGCTGGCGGGTTCTGGAAGTTGATCCAGAGTCAGCTTGTTATTTTCCAACCATAGACCATAAGGCTGTCTCTTGGCTAAATCAGATTTCAGTTCCTCGTCCCCGATAATCCTCGCTTCGTTAGTATCTAAAAGGAACATTCTCCCGGGATGAATTCTGTCTTTGAACTTGATGTTGTCAGGATCGATTTCTAACACACCGACTTCGGATGCCATAACTAACAAATCATCCTTGGTCACCAGATACCGAAATGGTCTAAGGCCATTCCGGTCAAGCACCACACCTATACTGGTACCATCAGTGGCAGCGATAAGAGCCGGGCCATCCCAGGGTTCCATCAAGCACGAGTGGTATTCATAAAAATCGCGCTTCTCTTGTGATATTTCCACATGCTCCCCAGTAGCCTCTGGAATCATCATCATCAGAGCATGCGGGAGAGAACGGCCTGTAGCCAACAACAACTCCAAGGCATTGTCAAAAGATGCGGTATCGCTAGCACCTGGCGTAATGATTGGAGACAATTTACCCATATCTTCTCCAAAGAGACTCGAGGACAACATATGCTCGCGTGCAGTCATCCAGTTGACATTACCTCTGAGAGTATTAATCTCACCGTTATGGCAAATGAGCCTGTATGGATGTGCCAGTCTCCAGGAACCCAAAGTGTTAGTACTGAATCGAGCATGAACCATTGCGAAGGCACTGGACATATCTGGGTCTGATAGGTCCGGGTAAAACCCTCTTAGCTGTGTGCCAATAAGCAGCCCTTTATAAACCAAACGGTTTGAAGAGAGACTCGGGATGTAAAAATGATTCTGAACATCATCACCCATTTGGCTGACTGCACGTTCAATCATCTTCCTGACAACATACAGTTTGCGCTCAAAGTGAGCTTCGCTTTCTATTCCGGGACCACGACCGATGAATACCTGACGGATAAAGGGCTGTGATTCCTTAGCCACATAGCCAATCTCAGAATCATTCACAGGGACATCACGCCAACCCAGGAAACGTTGTCCTTCATCCTCTATGACTCCCTCGACCACATCCTCACAGATCTTTCTCTGTGACGTGTCTGGTGGTAAGAAAACCATGCCGACCCCATAATCACCTAACCCTGGTAGATTAATGCCCAAGCAGGGGCATTCTTTCTTTAAAAACTCATGTGGTACCTGTATCAGTATCCCAGAACCATCCCCAGTCAACGGATCACAACCACACGCACCCCTGTGAGCTAGGTTAACGAGTACTTCGATGCCCTTTTCAAGAATAGCGTGTGTCTTCTTACCTGTTATGTTGGCAACTAATCCAACACCACATGCATCATGTTCAAACCTAGAATCGTAAAGTCCGGTAGTAAAAGTTGGCAACGGTAGCTTCTCCTACGAGTAAACTCCTGTACCTAAAGAATAGGTAAGCATCTCTTTAATTCATAGTTATTGAGTTGCGCTTTATACTGGTTTCATTCGATCTTCTTGTTTCGTATATAGCTTTCGAAATTGTGTTAGTTATCATTTTTCCTTAAACTCCGTCTTATTCGGTTGACAGCCTCCATCATAACATTCATTTTTGAATATGCAATGTCAATATCCTTAGTTGTCCTAAATCCACAGTCAGGGTCTATCCAAATTCGCTTTAAGGTTTCTGCTGTAGGGGCAAGAACATCTAATGCTGTGTTAATTCTTCTAACGACAGTGTCAACATCCTCCACGGCAATACCAGGCCTAACATCAATTACACCAACAGCAACATCCTTGTAATTCGTTAAAGGGTCTTTTTTCATCATTCTTAGAAGCCTTGTGAAAAACCCTTAGATTCAGAAAGTAGTATAGAACAAGCATTGATAAAGCAGCTCCGATGTATTATATTATGTTATTGATAATATTATACATGGAGGAAACAATGACCCCACAAAAGCAGGAACAGACAAATCCGATGTTTCACTATTTTCAGATGGAGGATTTAGTTCCCGAGGATCATATCCTTCGTCAGATTGATGAGGCAGTTGATTTTTCATTTGTACGAGACGTTGTATCAGATTGTTATTGCCCTGACAATGGCAGACCCGGTATTGATCCTGAATTAGTTGTTCGAATGATCCTTATTGGCTATCTGTATAATTTGAGTGAGAATCGGCTCTGTCAGGAAGTGGGGATGCATGCGGCATATCGGTTGTTTTGTCATCAGACATTTGATGATGCGGTTCCGGATAGGAGCACGATCAACAAGCTTCGCAATCACAAGTGGGCATCCAGTGGGTTGTTTGAACGGATAATGCGTCAGGTAGTCCAGTGTTGCATAGATGTCGGTCTTGTGAGCGGTAAACACCTTAGTGTCGACGGCACTCAGATACAAGCTGATGCTTCAGTGAAAAGTATTGAGCCGATAGAACCCCCTTTTTCTCTTGATGATTATCTCAAGGGAATCGGTTTTGAAGGTGATAAGACAAAGGGTAGGTCCGGGCATCCTCAGGATAAAGACTTTCATGGTGAAAAGTGGACGAACCAAACACACCGTTCGACTACAGACCCCGACGCGCGCTTATACAGCAAATCGAAGGGCAAAGGGGCTTTTCTCTCGTTTATGGGCCATGATCTGATCGACACAAAAAGCAGAGTAATCCTTGAGACTCAGGGCACGCAGGCGACAGGGACAGCAGAGCCCGAAAGTGCCCTTAAGATGGTAGATGACCTTGAAACATAGACCATGCCCAAAGACATTCAGACACTTAGTGCCGATACCGGTTACGGTTCTGGTAATTTTATCGCTGATGTACTTGACCGGGGAATCATACCCCATATTCCTCTGCGAGCCGATGAGAAGATTGAACCGATTCCTACATGGAAAAACAAGACAAATTCAGCACATATTCAGGCCGAACGGGATAGAAAAGTGCGAGAGGCGAAAGCCAGAAATCATGCACGGTCTATCTCATTAACAGCTGACTACAAACTCTCCCGGAGACTCCGTAAACGCAGTGAACATATCTTTGCTGAAGCCAGGCAACAACACGGTATGGGACGAGCCCGTTACAGAGGACCAGCCTCACTGAATGAACAGTTGAATCTTGTTGCAACAGTACAGAATCTCAAGAGGCTTGTATCTTTCATAAGAAGGGGGAAAGCGTCTATGTGTGCCCTGTCTGTCAAAGACAGTGCATCCTGTTCTTCAAACAGCTCCTGTTCCTTGCTGACCAGAACTCTGATAAGACTATTTTGCTTATTCCACAGCAAAACGATACGATATGCTACTCTTTGACCTATAATCGGCGCTTCAGACGCTGCCTGGGACATAACTATTTCACAAGGCTTTTAGTAAATCAGATCTTTCTAACCCTAAATCGAGCTCACTCGATAATTCAATATCTATTTGATCGACAGGTAGGTCACGCATGTATGGGTACACTTCAGGAAAATCGCTATAACAAATGTGGGTGATTGTGTATGCGTTCAGATCTTCCGTTACTGTTCTCAAGCCTTCTTTAAACAAGTCGATTTCCAAAAATCTTTCTGCAACAGCTGGCTCATCCACTTGAATGTATTCTGCGCCAGCCTTTTCAAGCACCAATGCTTCTTCCCTTATAACTTCTGCCCATGCCCGTACAAGCTTTTCCCTATCCTTATAGTGGTTATCAAAATTCCAATTGCTAAGTGTAGTAGGCCCAGTTAGCATACCTTTTACGGGCCTTCTTGCAAGACCCTGTGCATACTCAAACTGTTCTAACTGGATTGCCCCTGTTCTTTTTAACGGTCTATCTACTGTTCCTTTTTTCCAAAATCTATTGCCATACGATCTTGTCCAATCTGCTATCGGGAGGCTTAATGCACGAGCATAATCAGTGGCCATATCTCCTCGATAAATTTCTCCGTCAACAAGGACATCAACACCCAGAGCCTCTTGACGTCTGATAAATTCTTCCGATGCTCTCTTACTGTTCTCATCCAGCTGGCCTCTGGCTCGAGTCACAAAGTCAGGTTTTGGAAAGGAGCCGACCCCAGTCGTGGGCAACAGTGGTAACCCCATTAGTTCATCCTATTAGTTATGTCGGCAATCAGAGCTATTTTTTGTTTGGCGTTGTCCCTTGGGAGATGTTCCAAAGTAGCATTTGACGATAGAAGTGATCTCTGAAAATCCACACAACCTTCCAGACTCCGCAATCTACTCATAACGGAATCTTGTTCTTCCAAGCCAGTGTAGCCTCTGTCTCCAGAATCGATTAAACCGATCCCTATACCTTTGTCGGGACATTTCTTTTTAACCAGAGTCTCCACATCAGGATCCCACACAAAATCCAGACCTACAATATCCACAGGTAGAGATAATAACATATCTAAAACTTCTGGCGTGTATCTACCATAAAATGTCCAGACGGCTGTCTGAATATTCAGGCCACTTACCATCATCTCGTACAATTCTGGCACTATGGCTGTATCGTCGTGCAGCCTACCATATGCAATTATTGATGGTTCATTGAATTGAACTAAAGGAACATCTTTTAATCCTGATAGTTCTTCTCTATATAATGTTGCATATTTGCGCGCCAGCTCTGCAAAAGTTTTGTACGGAGATTTCTTACCGAAAACAGAATGTTTTGCCATCGTATACGGACCAGGGAGTTCTACTTTTACTTCTGGGTGGACTTCTAATGCGATTCTACATAAATCATTGACGATTGGCCTCCTCTTTACAATTTCTCCGTTTACTATAACCTCTCTATAGTGGGTGTTAGTATGAAATACTTTTTTCATTCCAACGAATTGGATGCCTTCAATAGATTCTAAAGGCCACGTCAACTCATCATGCACATCTACTAATCCATAGTTTGGCAAGTCAATTCCAGCAGAAACCATTTCCTCAACTACTTCCCTTGTCAAATTCTCCATAAGACGTTGCACTAATTGTACGCTCCCAGAGCCTCTGTAAATATTATTTAGCTCTCTTCTCAGTTCATTCCCGACCTCAGATCCGACTCTCGGGTAAGGTCCTACAACGGTTGATTGCATAATCTTCTCTGAAATGCGCTCTGGTTAGTCGCTTTCTGTCCAGCCCTCAAATAAGAATTTTGTCTTTCTTTTAGCCTCTCATAAGGCGCTTATGACCTCCAAAGCCATGTCATATTTAGCAAATGGAGGCATAAGATATGCGCCGTCCGTCATATTTGCGGCTAATTTAATAAAATCCTGCGCTATTCTTACGCCGACCCTTGGTGCTTCCTCCTTAGAAGCACTGGCCATCTTTTCCCTTATATCCTGGGGGACCACCATACCTGGCACCTCGTTATGCAAGAATTCCGCATGGCGAGAGGTCCTTAAGGGGAGAATGCCTACCAAAAGGGGCATGTTCAGGTGTTCTATCCTCTTGGTTGCAATCTCAAGAGATTCTATATCGTAAATTGGCTGTGTGAATATTACCTGAGCCCCCTCCTCGTTCTTTTTTTCCAGCCTCTCAATCTCAGCGTCTAAATCGTTGGCCAGGGGATCGAAGGCTACAGATATGGTAAACGATGTCGGTTGGGCTATCGTATTTCCCGCCAGGTCTTGACCACGATTGAAAGAGTTGATAATTCTGACCAGTCCGATGGAGTCTATGTCGAACACAGACGTGGCCTCTGGATAGTCGCCTATCTGAGCAGGGTCTCCTGTGATCGCAAGTATGTTCTTGACGCCTAAAACGTGGGCACCCAAGAGTTCCGATTGAATCCCCAGGATATTTCTATCGCGGCACGTAAAGTGCATTATGACCTCTATCCCAATTCTCTCTTGCAGCAGATGTGCCACAATCATCGGGTTCATCCTGAGCCTTGCCCTTGCTCCGTCGGAGATGTTCAAGGCGTCCACGCCGTTATCTTTCAAAATTCCTGCGCCTTCCACCGCCTTTGATATATCCACCCCTCTCGGCAGATCCATCTCCACAGTAATGAGATATTTTGTCCCTATCTTCCGGGAGAATAAGGACCTTTCGCGCGGTCCGACCCCGGATACCTCCACCTCGTCATCGAGCGGCTCCACCTCCAGGGATGGGACGCCCACTCCGTCTTGCAGGCCCCTTTTAGATCCTAAAGTGACATCCTTTATAGCCTCCGCAAGGGCTTTTATATGCCGAGGCGTGGTTCTGCAGCAGCCGCCGATTAAGCCTGCCCCGGACTCTGCAAAGGTTCGGGCGTACTCTGCAAAGTAATCTGGAGAGGCATTGTACGTGATCTTTCCTCTTACGAACTGAGGGAGACCTGCGGTAGGCTGAGCGGAGACTTTTATGTCCTCCTTGGAAGCTATGTCTTTGACTATAGAGAGCATCCTTTGAGGACCCACAATACAGTTGGCGCCTACAATATCCGCTCCCCAATCTAAGAGTCTGTCCCGCACCTTCCCTGGAAGACCCTTGGCCAGAGTCCCGCCGTCCTCTATAAAAGCCTTTTGGGCCACGATAGGAATATCTGTAAGTTCCCTTGCGGCTTCAAGGGCTATTCTGAGTTCCTCTATATCGGAAAACGTCTCAAGGATAAGTAGGTCCACGCCCTCCTCAAGGAGGATTCCCATCTGACTTTTAAAGGATTCAAGAGCCTCCACCGGATCTATTCTACCTATCGGCTTAATTGGTTTGCCCACAGGGCCGACCGCCCCTGCCACCAGAGCCTTTCCCTCGGATGCCTTTTTGGCAATGTTCACAGCGGCTGCATTAATTTCGTCAGCCCTGTCCTCAACTCCGAACTCTTTAAGCTTGAAGCTGTTTGCCCCATAACTATTGGTCTCGACTATTTGCGCTCCCGCTTGAATGTACTCCTTATGCACGTCTTCTACAAGTTCCGGACGCGTCAGGTTGACCATCTCGAAGGGATGATCGAAGGCTATGCCCCTTTCATAAAGAAGCGTCCCCATAGCCCCATCGCAGACCACTACTTTTTCTTGGAGCATTTGTAAAAGATGCATTGTTCTACTTTAGTCTGGAGAAAGACCGCCGCTACCTATCCCTTGTAATCGGCATGCTTGGCAGCTCCACGAGGTATGTCTTTTACCTTCTGCAATGACAGAAAGCCAAAGCTAATCAATCTCTGTTAGACTGCCTCCATCCTGGCACCCTGTCTGCTACATTAATATCGCCCCTCAGCTTTATCAGCCGTATACAGGTCGAAAGGTCCATGATCGGGGTTCTTCACAAAGTCCCCGTATTTTGCCTTGCACTTATAGCAGATCGTCACTTCCGGACGCGTGCGGTACAATATCCAGTCCAAAAGAGCCCCGGCAAAGAGACTCATAAGATAGGTGTGATAGCTAAAAAGGATGCTGATCCCCACTATGCCCAAGCCCAGGAACTTGTTGAAATCCTTCTGGACGTAAAACTTCTCAAAACCGCACACGCAACACTTGTCGACAACTTTCGATTTTCGGATGGACTCTGACACATCGAAGGAGTTGGAACAGTTGGCACAGCTTATCCTGTTCTCCTCCAGATTCTCTATACTGTTCTTAGAAAGACAGGACGGACAGCGGAAAGTTACCCTCATTTTAGCGATAAACAAGGAGTAAGAACTACCTCAATTGCGATAAAGGCTCAGGGCAAATCAAGTAGACAGTAGCCCCCGCTCCCCGATAGACTCAATCGGGGATGCAATCAGGGGTAGACAGTAGACAGGGTATCCCTTCCGCCCTGCATGCTGTCCACCGACTTCTGTAATGTACAGATATCTCTACGCCTTGATCGTACAGTAAAATACGGTCTCCAATCTTACTCTATCACGAAGGACGCGTTCCTGTGAGGACGGCGTGAGCAGCGCCCGGCTTGGCATCAGAATAACGATATGCCCTTTGAGCCGATGGTTTCCCTAAGATCGTACTTCCCAAGACCTTAGATGCCGTCTTGCTGGCTACGTAGGGTTTCCTTATGTCAAACGGATTCTTCTCTATATAAGCCTTCCAGTCGCCGAGATTAGCTTTCGTCTGGATCATTCCTTTGACCATGCCGACGTCGTTGAGCATGCCCACATCGTCCGCCGGACCTATGAAGATGGAGCCCACTATCCTATCGTCGTCCCATACCAACTTTCGAAGTATAGGCCTTGAGGGGTTCGCAATTTCTGTCACATCATGGTCCTCCCCCTGCCATATGCCGAAGCTTGCACAGTGGAGCCCGAGCACGTTGAGCACGTTCATAAGCAGACTTCCGGCGTACGCTGTTTCCTGTCCGGCCATATTTGCGCCTGCCACGCGGCCGTGGTCTATTGCTGTGGGCTGAATGGCGTGGACGGCTTTTTTCCCTGTCGAAAGGTCGGGACCCTCAGCCATATCTCCGGCAGCGTAGATATCAGGGATATTGGTCTGCATCTTCTGGTTCAGAAGAATGCCCTGGTTGGTCTCTATGCCTGAGCCTTTTACCAGGTCTATGTTTGCGGTTATACCTGTGGCCATGATCACCAGATCAGCAGTCAAGTCCTGCCCGCTGGCCAGCTTGACGTTCTTCTTTCCACTTGAAGTTGTGTCTATATTTGTGACACTCGTCCCGGTAAAGACCTTAACGCCCTTTTTCTCCAGCCACTTTTGCACCATCTGGGCGCTATTATTATCCAGCATCCGGGGGAGGATCTGATCTTCGAGCTCCACCACGCTCAAGTTCCAGTGGAGCTTGCCCATAGCGTTCAGGACGATAAAGCCTATAAAGCCGGCCCCGATCATCACCACGTCCGCTACCTCTCCACCCGCAGAGAGAGCTTTCCTGGCATCGTTGAGGGTCCAGAGGTTATAGACCCCATCACCGTCTGCGCCCGGAATATCCAGCATCTGAGCCGAAGATCCTGTAGCGATTAAGAGCTTGTCGTACTCAACCGATGCCCCGTCATCCAGGGACACCTGATTCGACTTTGAATCTATAGACGAAACCCTCTTACCGAACATAGTCTCCACGCCTAATTTGTCGAAGTACTCATCTCCTCCAGTATAGACATGTTTTTCGTTTATCTCTCCTGCGATGAAGTACGGCAGGACCATCCTTGAGTATGCGGGTTCATCTGAGATCAAGGTGATGGACGAGCCTTTGCCGTCTATCTGTCTTATCGTCTCTATGGCGTTGATCCCTGCAGGGCCGCCTCCTACTATCACGTTCTTATTTGCCATATCTATTCCCTCCGCAAAACAAGTAGACAGAAGTCAGGGCACCTCTTCGGCTCCCTTGAGATTGGTTTGGGGTTTCACCCCTCCGCAATGACAGAAGATATCAGTAGCGATTAAACCGTCATTGCTTCCCCTCGATTGAATCATCGGGGGGAAGCAATCTCAATTCTGTCGTTGAAACGATTCTCGCTATTAGGCTGAAAGTCCAAGTTCGGCAAGTTTTTCGGGCGTTGGTTTTCCGTCGGATGTCCAGCCTCTAAGTTCGTAATATTCAGGCAACATCTCGTCCAGTTTGCTTACCTGACCCTTAGTAGGACCTTCTGGAATCACCTCCTGGAGGATGCGCTTGGGCAGAGTATCGTCCTTGCCCGTAAAGCCCGCCTTCTGGTTCCACAGCCGCTCGAGGTTCCATATCCTCTCGCCGGCCTGCATAAGTCCCTCCATATCGTAGTCTATTCCGGTCGCCGCGGTAAGCTCAGGCAATACGTCCTCCAGTCCGATGGCGAATGTGAGGAAGAGACATAGTCCCGTAGCATCGACGACAGATGTAGCGTCCTGAAATATTTTGGTTAGCTCCGCCTTGCCCTCTGTTGCGGAAGGATCCATCTTCTGAGGGATGCCCAATACCTCAGGCGCTACGGTGTATGCCTTAAGATGGCATGCTCCTCTGTTACTAGTGGCGTAGCCTAATCCCATCCCCTGCAGGGTCCTGGGATCGTACGCCGGGAACTCTGAGCCTTTAACACCCATGAAAAGATCAGGTTGTCCGTACTTCTCCGTCAGGCGCTTGGCTCCTTCAGCTAAAATGTCTCCGAATCCCTCTCTGTATCCTGTCTTTTCCACCATAGCCACTAAAGCGTCTCCACTTCCGAACAAGAGAGGCATCCCTGTCAGATCGTCGGATATATGCCCCTTCTCATAGAGCTCCATCCCCGCTGCCAGGGTGGCTCCCATTGAGATCGGATCGAGACCTAGCTCGTTGCAAAGATAGTTCGCTTTGATCAGGGCGTCCATATCGTCCACGCCGCAGTCGGCTCCCATCGCCCATGCAGGTTCGTACTCCGGTCCTTCGGTCGCTATTTTCCAGTTTCTCGGATGCGTCGTCACCATGAATTTGCCAGCCGCATCCTCCGGGAGTTTGGTCACACGTCCGCAGGCTATCGTGCAAGCAAAGCAAGCCTTGTTAGCTTCCAAGCGTGTGTCAGATAGTGTCTCACCGCTTATGTTCTCCGCTCTCCCAAACTGGGCCTTCTGGAAGTTGTTCGTGGGGAGTGACCCGTGTTCGTTTATCACGTTCATCAGCACCAGGGTCCCGTATGTCGGCAGACCTTCGCCCGTCACGGGGTGCTCGCTGACCTTCGCCTTGAGGGCCCACATAGCGTTCATAAAGCCCTCCGGGTCGGCCAATGAAACTTGCCCTGTCCCTCGAACGGCGATGGCCTTGAGGTTTTTGGACCCCATAACGGCCCCTACACCCGAACGACCCGCAGCTCTGTGTCTGTCGTTCATAATTGCGGCGAACTTGACAAGATTCTCTCCCGCAGGACCGATATTTGCAACTACAGCGTCCGGGACTCCGACCTCACTCCGTACACCGTCTTCGGTCTCCCAGACAGTCTTGCCCCACAGACTCTCCGCAGAGCGTATCTCAACCTGATCGTCGTATATCCAGATGTACGATGGTTTGTCAGCTTTGCCCTCTATGATCAGAAGGTCGTATCCCGCAAACTTAAACTCCGGTCCCCAGTGACCTCCGGAGTTAGAAGTGGTAATAGTATTTGTCAAAGGACCCTTTGTTATAACCATGTAACGCGCCCCACACGATGCGTTAGTCCCCGTCAGCGGGCCTGTGGCAAAGATAAGCTTGTTCTCAGGACTTAGCGGATCTGTCTTCGGGTCCATCTCCTCGTACAGATACCTTGCACCGACACCCCTTCCTCCTATGAAATCTCTGGCCCATTGAGCGTTCAGGCCTTCCACCTCGGATGTACCCTTTGTGAGGTTTACGCGAAGTACTTTTCCCGTCCATCCGTACATTATGCTACACCTCCTCTCATCGTCTCAGCGTAGACTGTGTTCACCCTATCCGACCATGGGCCTATCCAATCGGGGTCTTCCACTTCTACGTACTCTATTGCTGAGGTCGGGCAGGATCTGGCGCAGGCGGGATCGCCGCTGCAAAGGTCGCACTTGAAGGCCTTATTTGTATCCGGGTTGTAAAAGACGGTCCCAAAGGGACACGCTATCATACATAGAGCGCATCCGACGCATGTGTCCTCCGCAACGACCTTTGCTCCTGTATCTGCATCTATGCCGATAGCGTTGACAGGACAGGCTGTCATACACCACGCCTCATCGCACTGAAAGCAGGTGTAGGGTGAAAAGGTGGCCTGCTCATCGAAGATGTTCACTCGTATGAGCGATCTTGAAGGTTGAAACGTGCCGGTCTGTACCCAAGAACATGCCAGCTCACACTGCATACACCCGGTGCATCTTTCGGGGATGATGTTAAGCGTTTTCATATACTTGCTCCTCCTTTCTCAAGTAGACAGTAGAACAGATATTCACCTCTGTTAAGTAGACAGATAAGATTGCATCGTCAGACAGGAATGTCTGACCCACCGAGCTTAAGCACAAGCAATCTCACTTAGGCTGCCTTTCTCTGTTTGCTGTCTAATGATTTTTGCCGTTGTTCTTGATAGCTGTTACTATCCTCTCGAGGTTTACGGGGATGTCGTTGATCCTGATTCCTATAGCATCATAGACTGCGTTTGCCATGGTAGCTAACGTCGGAGCTATCGGAGGCTCACCTACTCCCTTTGCGCCGTAAGGCCCGTTTTCTATGGGGACCTCGACTATTACCGACTCCAGCATGGGCAGATCCAGGGCTGTGGGGATCTGATAGTCCAGAAGGTTGGGATTGCTGTTCGTCTGACCTTCGTACTTCATCTCCTCCATAATCCCCCAGGAGAGGCCCTGTATAGCTCCACCCTCCATCTGACCCTCTATTGCTGGAGGATTAAGCGCTGTGCCCACGTCCAGAGAGCCTGCAAACCTCAACACCTTGATCCTACCTGTTCCAGGATCGATCTTTATCTTGGCTATCTGCGCCGAAATTACAGGTGCGCTCGGATGGGGTGAAAATACACCGCTTTCGACTATGGGACCTCCATGGGCGTGGAGGCTCGCAGTAGCCACCTCCTGAAGCGTTATCGTCTCATCGGGAGATCCCAGGACAAAGACCTTCCCGTCCTTTATATCCAGATCCTCAGGAGACGCTTCCAGGATCTCAGAGGCGATCCTAAGTATCCTCGCTTTGACTTTCTCTGCAGCCTGTTTGACAGCATTGCCTTGGGAGAAAGTCACGGCGCTTCCACCGCTGCCGATGGCAAAGGGTACACTGTCGGTATCTCCTCTTTTCATAAGAACGCTCTCGTAGGAAACGCCCAGTGTCTCAGCGGCTATACAGGCTAGAGCTGTATCTGTGCCTGAGATGTCCATCGTCCCGTGGTGCACCTTCGCGGTTCCGTCCTCATGCAGTGAGATGCACGCGCTGGTGCCTCCTGCTCCGTTCGTCCACTCTCCAACGGCGACTCCCCATCCTTCGTGCTCTCCCTTTTTTCTGTTCGGCCAGTCCACTTTAGCCGCAACAGCCTGAAGAGTCTCCCTGAGCCCAACTACCGGCGCACTTCCACCCTCAGGGAGCTTATCCCCCTCAACTAACATGTTCTTCAATCTCAAATCCACAGGGTCTATGTCCAGTTCACAGGCAATCCTGTCCAGTTGAGCCTCCGAAGCGAAAGTCATCTGAGGGGCTCCAGGTGCCCTGTAAGCTGCCGGGGAGGGCTTGTTCGTATATACGGCATAGGCATCGTATTTGATGTTCAGGATCTTATAGACGCCTTTGATCCTTCCTGTCTGTCCTATGGATGCCCCCGGCGCGACGCCTGTATCCCAGTAAGCGGACGCCTGCCTTGCTGTTATCATCCCGTCTTTCTTCACAGCCGTCTTTAGGGTTATCACGCATCCGGGAGCGGGTCTTCCGTCCAGGAACTCTTCATATCTGGACATCACGATTTTGACCGGATGTCCCGTCGCCTGAGATAGGAGGACGGCATAAGGGTGATCCAGCATTCCGAACTTGGCTCCGAACCCCCCGCCTATGGTTGTTCCTATCACATTGATCTTAGATATGGGAATATTCAGGGAGCTTGTCACGCTCGACCTGACGGAGAATATGCCCTGGGTGCACGTCCAGATGTTCACCTTCCCCGTAGGGTCCATGTCCGCCGCCACAGCGTTGGGTTCTATATAGGTGTGGTGAACCCTCGGGATAGTGTACGTATCCTCGAAGACGTAGTCGGCCTTTGAAAATGCCTTGTCGACATCACCGGCGCTGTAGTGGGTCTCCCCCGCTATGTTGTAAAGTTTCCTGCCGTCCGGTCCTTCTATCGGCTCCACTTCCTCGTGTACCAGGGGAGCGTCCGGCTTTATGGCCTCCATCGGGTCGAAGACCGGCTTAAGCTCGTCGAATTCAACGTGGATAAGGTCGAGAGCGTCCTCAGCGATGTCGGGGTCTGTGGCCGCAACCGCCGCTATCTTCTGGCCCTGATAGCGTACCTTTTCTGAGGCAAAAAATTCCTGTGCTAACTTCATTCCGTGCGCCATGTCGTTCGTGGCAAGGACCTGTCCAGATGCTAAGTCCTTATATGTCAGCACCGCTTTGACTCCCGGAAGCTTCCGTGCTCTGCTGGTATCTAAATTCACGATCTTTGCGTGGGAGTAAGGGCTCCTTAAAGACTTTCCGTAAAGCATCCCTGGCAGATAGATATCTGCCGCGTACACCGCCCGCCCCGTCGCCTTCTCAAATGCATCCACTCTTGGGAGTCTCTTACCAAGAACGGAATAGTCTTGGGCCATCTTCTGTATCCCCTTTTAGATTAATTCAGGGCGAAATGATTTTTATGATTAAGACTGGTCTCTCCATTTCCTCGGCCAAGTACTGCCGTATTCCTTATACTTTTGGTTACAGTTAAGTACTATCAAATTCTCACGTGCTCTTGTAATGGCAGTATAAACGATGGCATCAAGTCTCTTTAAATCCCATCGCCACTCTTCAGGAATTAGCAAAACCACATTCAATATTTCCCAACCTTTGAAACTATGTATCGTGCACATTTTTAGACGGCCATCACCAAGCCAAAAAGCCTTTTTATGGGGATGGAACTTCCTTTCCTCATCATCTTCGAAAACATGATTGACATCTGTTATTGCCCTGTGGTTTATAAAGTATTCCACACATTCCATACCGATAAATCTATCAGGTAAAAGGATAACAATATCTGATGGATGTTGACTTTGTTTTTTTAACCGTTTATAGGCGAATTCGATACTAGATAAGCATTCATCGCTTTTTATATTTACCCAGACAAGGTGTGGATCAGGGTCTCGGTTGAACAAACTCAACTGTACTACATCTTCTACTTCGACAGTTTGCTCAAGTTCGAAGAGTCGACTAAATCTACTTGCCTCATCAGCTACTCTCCTAGGCAATCGAAACACAGCTCTTAGTTCTCTCCAGCGACCCCGAAATTTGACATTTTCCATTGTTCCGTCTATCCAACTTAGGTCTCGTGTAAATATGTTTTGCTGTTTATCGCAAACCAAAAACAACTCATCTCGCTCCGTCAAGAATTGAGATAGACAATTATACCATTCCCAAACAAAATCTTGGCCTTCATCAATCAATATTGCATCCCATTTTAGATATTCCCTTCCAGCAATTGTTTTTAAAACTTCATCTGGAACTATTTTAGTAAAAAACTCGTCGCCCGCACCTTTAGGCCAGGCTCTACCAAAGTAGTTCAGTGTGTCATTGCAAAATTCATGAAAGTGGTTGAATGTTATTCTTGACCATTCGAATTCAAAAGGTGATCGGGCGATCATGTCCTTGATAAAGTGCCAAAGAGTAATATTAAAGGTAACTACGAGGACATTAAGACCCTGAGAAGCCAACTTTGCAGCTCGATAGGCTATTACTTGAGTTTTACCACCGCCCGTAACCCCCCTCAATCTAAAATGTCCCGGTTGCGGCTCTGCATGTTCCTCTTGTCGGGGAGTCAGATCTAAAGGTTGTGTTTGCTCCAGACTGTGAAACGGAGGTTTGAGCCAAAATAGAATTTCATCTGCCCATTCCTCTTTCATGAACTTTCCATCTCTTATACCAGAATCAGGAACTACATTTCCTAAATTATTTGACTCCAGATCATCGGATCCTACGATTTTTATCATACGGTGGGGTTTCGGTTTCCTAGCTTCAAAGAACTTTCTTGCGTTCTCCCCAGACATTCTGTGAAAATACACCCCTGTCTTTACTAATCCCAAAGTTTTATTGTTTTTGTCTACCTCTTCACCTATTGAAGGAACAAGATAACTTATTATCTTCTTTCTGTAGTGGTTAACTTGCTTTAATGGGTCTTTGGTTTTATATGAACCTCTGCTATCACTAACATATAAATCCGAATTTTCGTTTTCACGCTCTCTTTCCCAGTGATAAGAGTTTAAGTCCCAATCCTTTACTTCGTAGATAATCATTCCGACATGTGGATTAAAAGCAATTATATCCGGACGCGTTCCACTTAGGTACGGCTGTACAAATATCTTCCAATCATTGGGTAGATTCTCTTCAAGGAACCCAGAGAGACGTCGCTCTCCATCTGTAAGTGGATTACGTAAGCGATTGATTTCCTGCCACGACGGGATAACCTGGGCACCCACTGACATCACTCCCGTTATTTTATGCTGCCACACTGTTGCATCGACAAGCTCCCACCGGTAACGATTTAGGATAATCTATCTTGCTCTTTGCTTGTAGTCTTCCACAGCCGACTTGACGGCATCCTCAGCTAACACGGAACAGTGAACTTTCAGTGGAGGAAGTCCCCCTAAGGCGTTTGATACATCCTCCTTTGTAATCTTTACTGCCTCCTCCACCCTCAGACCTTTCAGCATCTGCGTCAGCATCGAACTGGCCGCAATAGCTGCTGTACATCCGAACGTCTTAAACTTGGAGTCCCTTATCTTGCCCTCTTCGATCCTCAGATAGAGCTTCGTAGTGTCCCCGCACACGGAATTCTCGGCCTCTCCCACTCCATCTGCATACTCGATCTGGCCTACGTTCCTCGGATTCTTGAAGTGATCCATTATGATTTCGTTGTACATTCTTCAAACCCGTGGGGCGAGTGAACCTCGCCCCTACAAATCTCCAATAATCTGCACCTGTAAGGTGCGGGGATCACGGTATGGCAAGTTCAAGATAAACTTGGAAGGAAGCATCCTCAATTCTTTTTTCTGCAGCTTTACAATATTCCTCTGAAATATCTATGCCCATATATCTTCTCTCCAGTTTGCAAGCAACTAAAGTGGTGGTACCCACACCGTTGAAAGGATCTAAAACAATATCATCTCGATAGCTAAACAGTTTCAACAGTCTTTCTACCAAAGCCTCAGGGAACATTGCCGGGTGGTTGTACAGCTTCATATTGCGTTCAGGTGCAATGTCCCATTTTGCATAGACCCATTCTTTGAATTCATCCCCGGTGATGTCTATTCTGCCCGAATCTCCCTCCTTTTTATGAGATTCCTTGCAAAATATCTCCACGAATTCCCAGGTATATTTCAGATACGGCATGCTTGGACTCTTCCAACTGCCCCAAGCAGTGTATTTGCAATTGTAATTATGCTTTTCCCATAAGATTTCACCTTTCCAGAGCATTCCCAAATCTGACAACTGCTTTGAAATGATGTGGTGCGTCGGTACATAGTCCGAAAACAACGGTTGGACGTTGACACATATTCTACCGCCCGGCTTCAGGACTCTGAAACATTCTTTCCAGACGGAATTCAGTTTTTTAGAATACTCCCTCCAATTTACCGCATCTTCTTTCTCGTCGTCCCTGTAGTTCAGGCCGAAATTGTAAGGGGGAGAAGTAATTATTATATCCACAAAATTTTCCGGATATTCTTTCAAAACACTTTGGCTGTCCCCAGGTACAATCTTATTTACTATCGTTGAGACATTGATCTCGTTGACCTTAGTCTCTATCTTCCTATATCCCTTGGTCCCCTTTCTTACTTTTTCCTTTTCCTTACGATCTACTACTTTTCTTTCTCTATTTAGTAATTTGGCATCTGTATACATACTTTTCCATAACTGATGGGCGTGCATGATGCTGTCAAAGTCTATATCGGTTATACCTACGACCTAGGTGTTGGCTCCGGTGGCCTCCCACTCAAAAAGCTTTCTTACCTTATCTGCTTCCTTAAGTGTCAAATAAAAAAGATAATTGACAATAGAACTCATTACTAACCCGATTAATTCATAAACTTGGTGGAGTCATTGCGAAGAGCAAAGCGACAAAGCAATCTCAAGGTTATAGTGGTCTCCTATGAGAGCCGGAGAGTATTACATCTACCACAGAATCGAGATTGCTTCGCCTTCGGCTCGCAATGAGACCGAAGGTGGTTAAACGGCATAACTATAATATAGTACAATCCCTTAATTAAAACACGGCCTTTTTTTGTGAATTATTCGGGCTAAAAGATCAAGCGTCGTATAAAATAACGATAATAAGGCTCCATGTCAAAGGAATTTTTGAGGTTGTTTTGAAATAATCAAGAGCAGCAGCAATATTTGCCGCACAACACAAAAGAGGTGTAAGGGTTGCTTATGGACATAGGCAACTCGACACCTCTCTATTTTGGGAACTATATCGAATCAGCGGTGATAGATTCCTTTATCGCCTCGGATGTTGAAAGTTCAAGGGCCTTTTGAGCTACCTTTTCACACTCTTTTATGCTGACTGATCGCACCACTTCTTTGACGGGACATATAGAAGCTGAGTTCATACTAAAAGACCTGTACCCCATCCCCAAGAGGAGCTTTGTGTAAGAGGGATCACCGGCTATCTCTCCACAGATGTTTATGGTCCTTCTAGAGGAGGAAGCGGTTTTTAGGATACCTTCCAGAACTCTTAAGACAGCAGGATTTAAGGGTTCGTAGAATTGGGCTATCTGCTCGTCGTTTCTGTCCACCGCCAGGATATACTGCACAAGGTCGTTTGTGCCTATGCTCAAAAAGTCCATCTCTTCCAGAAGGAGATCGGCGATCAGGGCCGCTGAGGGCACCTCTATCATAATCCCCTGCTCTAAATGGCCATCGTAGTCAAATCCTTCTTCCGCTAGCTCATCCATAGCGTTTTCTAACGCTGTCTTAGCCCTGCGCGCTTCTTCTATGCTTGAGATCATAGGATAGAGTATCTTTATCTTTCCATGCGCGCTCGCCCTTAGGATCGCCCTCATCTGGGTCTTGAGTATATCCGGATACTTAACAAGTAGCCTGCATCCTCTCCACCCCAACTGAGGATTCATCTGACGAGGAAGAGGAAAATAGGACGGAGATTTATCACCACCTATGTCCAATATCCTTATCGCGACTTTCTTGTCTCCAAAAGCCTCTGCAGCCATTCTATACCGTTCGTATTGAACGTCCTCGGAGGGAAAGTCTCTTCTTGACATAAACATGAATTCTGTGCGATAAAGGCCGATGCCGTCGGGATTGTAACATAGAGATCTTTCGATTTCAAACCATCTCCCCACGTTTGCCAGAAGCTCTATTTTCTGCCCATCCAAAGTTACAGACGGAAGATCGATTAACCCACTTAGCCGTTCTTTTGCGGATAAGGCTTCCCTCTTAATCTTTGCGTATTTCTGTGATGTCTCTTTTTCTGGGTTGACGACTAAAGTCCCTGAATCTCCGTCTATAAGTATTATGTCCTGAGGCTTGAGATTCTGAATGATATTCGCTTCGATTCCCGTCACAGCGGGGACGCCTAAAGAACGCGCTAATATCGCAGCGTGTGAGGTCACTCCCCCTGTTTGGCCTATAAAGCCCGATATCTTATCTAATTCCAGATGGACAGTAAGGCCGGGGGACAGGCCTTTTGCGGCTACTACGACCTTGTGCTCTACACTCCATGTAGCTTCGTCTTCCCCAGGGAGGAGTTTACTCAATATGCGGCGTCCGATCTCACTTATATCCGCCGATTTTTCCCTTATGTACTCGTCTTCCATTGAGGAGAAGTTAGAACTGAACTTTTCGATGATATCTGACAGGACCGCCTCTGTGTTCATCCTATCTTTTAGAATCTTGCCCTCCACTTCGGCTAAAAAGACCTTGTCCTCAAGGATCATCAGGTGAGCCTCGAATATCTTTGCCTCCTCTTTGCCAACCTGGCAGGCTACCTTGTCTATCAGACCTCTCACATCGCCTTTAGCCCGGTTCACCGCCTCCTGGAACCTGTTTATCTCCCTTTCTGCATCCGATATACTTATCGCGTATCTCGGCACATCCTTGCGGCCGTTCTCCTCAAAGACAACCACTGTCCCCTGAACGATTCCGGGCGAGATAGGATTGCCCTTGTATACCCTTTCTTTCATCTTCTCTTTAGTTATCCATATTTTGTTTGTTAGAGAGCGTAAGTATCTCTGGCCCTTGGCCCGTTACAGCGACGGTATGTTCAAAGTGAGCTGAAGGTTTCCTGTCCAGTGTGAAGGCAGTCCAGCCGTCCTTCTGATCTATAGCCACTTCATCAGTGCCCAGGTTCACCATCGGCTCAATAGCCAAGACCATCCCTTCTTTTAACCTCAAGCCCCTTCCTGGTTCTCCGAAGTTGGGTACCTGCGGATCCTCGTGAAGGTTTTGTCCTATTCCGTGGCCCACGAAGTTCCGGACTACAGAAAAGCCTCCCTTTTCCACATGAGTTTGAACAGCGTGGGAAATATCCGAGACCCTTTTACCCTCAATCGTCTTTTCTATGCCCTTGTAAAGAGCCTCCCTGGTCACCTCCAAGAGCTTCGACACGTGAGGTTCAACCGCTCCTACAGGAAAAGTGCACGCCCCATCGGAATAGTAGCCCGAGAGCCTTACTCCTACATCTATACTAACAATGTCGCCGGAGCAGAGTTCCCGATTCCCGGGGATGCCGTGAATTACCTCTTCGTTGATAGATGTACATATAGAAGCGGGAAAGCCACGATAGCCTTTAAATGCGGGTTCGGCTACGTTCGACCTTATAATTTCCTCAGCGATTCTGTCCAGTTCCTCTGTAGTTATCTCTGGCTTTATGGCCTTCTGCAGCTCTTTCTGGACTAAAGCTACTATCCTCCCACCTGCCCTTATGAGATCTATCTCTCTCCTTGATTTTAAGATTACCAACTGTGTCTCCTCAAAAGGAATAGACAGGACACCGCCTGCTCAGTCCTGCCAGGCAGACACAAGTGGATACATGTAGGGGCGATCGCCATAGGCGCCCTGTTGGGAGGAAGACGCGGAGGCAGCAAATCACAAGTTATCCTTACCCCAAGGGTTGGGTCACCCAGCCCCTAGATTCAAGGGGGTGGGAAAGGTAGCCCTGTTTGCTGTCTACTGTTTAGGGTCAACCGTTGTAGGAATGCTCCGCCAGAGATCTTGCTGTGGTTGCCATAGACTCCTCTCTGCGCGCTGTTGGGAACTGGCGGCTGTCAACAGATGTCCTGCTCCCCTGTATCTTATATCTTCCCACAAAGCTTTCTTCGGGGAGATCTGCATCTTCAGGATAGACCATAGCGATAGTTTCCCAGGGACACTCCCTTGCACATATAGTACATCCTGTGCATCTTTCTTCATCGACCACGCATATACTATGTACTATGGAAAACTCTTCGCCTGGGAGCTTCAAAATACAATCTACAGGACAAAAATCCATGCATACTTCACAGCCCGTGCAACCATCAACGTCCACTATGGCTTTAGGTCTTGGCTTTTTAGGCCTTCTCTGTCTTAGGGGTTTTTCCTCTGCTTCAGCCACTAATTATCTTCCCGGTTTTCAAGTTCATATTCTACCTATATCTCTTGAATATGTCCACAAGTTGAGTCTTGTGGTCAGCGTCAGCTTTGTCTTCTATGGATTTGGCTCTGTCGGTAAAGGTGGGTTGTTGATTTTTATAGAACACACCGGTGTATATCGTCTCATCATCCATGGCAAGTTCCATGGCCTTCAGTCTGTCCGTGTTGTCGTAATTCTCGGGGATTTGTTCTATTTTGGGTTCCACAGACTTGAACGTCATGATCTTGTTGAAGGTTGGACATGGCGACAGCGTATGGATAATTGCAAATCCTTTATGCTTTGCTCCTTCTACTATGAGTTGCTTCAACTGTTTGGGATCGCCGGCAAATCCCCTTGCTACGAAGCTGACACCGTAGGATAAGAACATTGCTATAGGATTTAGCGGTGGTTCCACCGAACCATATGGTGTGGTGGGCGTAACCTGCGAAAGGATGCTTGTAGGAGATACCTGTCCTTTGGTCAAACCGTATGTCTCGTTGTCCAGAATGATATAGGCTAAATCGGGATTTCGCCTGGCTATATGGGGGATATGCCCTCCGCCTATGCCCAATCCATCGCCGTCTCCGCCGATCACAAAGACCTCCAATTGGGGGTTGGCAGCCTTCATTCCGAACGCTACGGGGAGTGCCCGTCCGTGGACACCATGAAAAGCGTAGCACTTCACAAAGTGATTAAACCTACCTGCGCATCCTATTCCGCTGGAAATGACCAGATTCTTGGAGTCCACCTCTAGTTCCACCAAGGCCTGATAGAAACTGCTCAACACCCCGAAATCCCCGCATCCGGGGCACCAGATCGGTTTAACGTCGCTCTTAAACTTCTTGGCCCTCCTCTTTGCATCGGTTTTCGGATTGGTGTCGGCAGTGGACGTCTTCTTATCACTTACAGCCGGTCTACTTTCTACAGCAGCAGGTATGGGCATTTAGGCTACCTCCATAATCTTCTCATATACCTCTTCCGGGGAGAAAGGTATTCCCTGAGATTTATGCATTTCTATGGGTTTGATGCCGAACTGTCCTTTCACGATATGTGCGAACTGTCCGGTGAAGTTCTCCTCTGGGATGATTATCTTATCTACGGAACTTACGAACCGGGACATTCTTGACTCACAAAGAGGTGCAAGTACCCTTGGATGATAGTGGGCGACCTTGACACCCTCTTTCCCCGCCTCGTATATGGCCTCCTTGATCGCGCCTTCCGTCGAACCCCAGCCGATTATCCCGATCTTTGCCCCCTCGGGAAACGAGATCTCACCTTGGGAATTATGGCTTAAGTCTGCTTCCACAGCCTCTAACTTCTTGAAGCGCTTGGCCATCATCTGTTCATGGTTTAAGGGCGTGTAATTCGGAGCCCCCTCCTCGTCGTGCTCCAGCCCTGTGGCTATGTGGTATCCGTCCACATCCCCGGGAATCGCGATAGGCGATACTCCGCTTTGGGTCATCAGATACCTGAAGTATCCATTTTCCGTGTCTTTCGTGTCGAATCTAATCCGATTTACGATCTTTAAAGATGAGGGATCGGGTTCTCTTATATTCTGTGTGCTGTACGCCATGGACTGATCAGAAAGGACTATCACGGGCATCTGATAGGTCTCAGCTAAGTTGAACGCCCTCACAGTCTGATAGAAGCAGTCCTCTAAAGAGGTTGGGGCTATGACTATCCTGGGAGATTCTCCGGATGTGCCGTACATTGCGAACCTTAAATCCGACTGCTCATTTTTGGTCGGCATCCCGGTGCTGGGACCTGCTCTCTGAACGTCTACAACTACCACGGGGAGCTCGACCATCGAAGCCAAATTGATCAGCTCGCTCATAAGCGAAAGCCCAGGGCCCGATGTCGGTGTCATGGCTTTAGCTCCTGCAAAAGACGCCCCAATACAGGACGCAAGAGCAGATATTTCATCCTCTGCCTGAACAGCGGTTCCGCCGAATTTCGGAAGTTCCAGGGTAAGAAACTGCAAGACCGGCGTAGCCGGCGTTATGGGGTATCCAGCGCAGTATCTGCATCCTGCGGCTATAGCTCCTAAGGCTATGGCCTCACCGCCTGATATGATTATCTCGTTGTAATTTGGCTTTTCTCTGCCGTGGAAGGAGTACTTGATGGGAATATTCTGCTTGGCATAGTCTATTCCCATCTGAAAGGCTCCAAGATAAGTCTCAAGTGTAGTGGCTCCGTACTTTTTGAATTTATTCTCTACGCCAGTCTTGACTATTTCCTTTGGAAGGGAGTATATCTCTGCCAGCGCCCCTATTGCAACGATGTTCTTGCTTCTGGGATTTTTTATCTCTTTTTTTGCGATTTGATCGATCGGAAGCTGAATGCACTTATGCCGGCATCCTTCAGGCGGGGTGCACTGAGCAGGATCGTACAAAAGAACACCTGTGTCTCTCAGATCCTTATAGTACGTGTCGTAGGCTTCCTGGTCGAACGCCAGGAGTACATCCACAGCATTTCCTTTTGAGAGGATATCCCTCGATCCGAGCCTGAGCTGGAACATGGCCAAGCCTCCCTTTATCTCGGCTGGATAAGTCCTAAACGTAAAAACGTTTAAAGCGGCCCTGGCGGCCGCCTGAGTTATAACCTCTCCAGTTGCACCCCCACCTTCTCCTCCCTCACCTCCTATTCTAAGTATGGAGTCCTCTATTTCTATCGTTTGCATTTGGTAGACACCTTATTTTTTGAGCAGACAGCATCCCCCAATTGAGTCTATCGCGGATCGGGGATAGACGGGGCCACGTATCCCAACTCTCTTTGCTGTCTACCATTTTTAATTTCCCCTTATTTTCTGCATAAGTCTTCCGCCCCATCCGCCGCTACTGCCCTCTGGAGGTTCACCCATTCCAATAACGCTTATTCTTGCCGCAAGAGCTCCAGCTATCTTTCTGAAAGCCTCAGTCTGGGGCGAGGCAGGATGCAGCTTCACTACCGGCGTTCCGATGTCTGATCCTATCCTTATTTCAGGGTCCAATGGGACCTCCCCCAAGAACGGTACATCGAACTTTTCACCAGCTACTTTCCCTCCGCCGTGGTCGAATATTTCGGTCCTTTCGCCGCAGTGGGGACAGGCAAAGTAGCTCATGTTTTCGATAATGCCCAAAATAGGGATGTTGACCTTCTGGAACATTAAGATTCCTCTCCTGACATCCTCTAAGGCCACATCCTGGGGGGTTGTGACGATCACCGCTCCTGTTAAGGGGGCCGATTGAGAGATCGTAAGTTGAATATCGCCGGTACCAGGAGGCAGGTCCATAATCAGATAGTCCAGATCTCCCCAGTCCACCCTGCTCATAAACTCCTGGGTCACCCTGCTTACGATGGGTCCGCGCCATATCATAGGGGTATTCTGGTCTGCCAAAAAACCCATGGATATCAGCTTCACTCGGTGGTTGACACGCGGCTTCATTTTGTTATCCATTGTGGTCTCCGGGCTCCCGCTTGCCCCCATCATAATCGGGACATTGGGACCGTAGATGTCTGCGTCCATGATGCCGACAGCCGCGCCTGCCTCGGCTAGGGCTACCGCTAAATTGACGCTTATAGTCGTCTTTCCCACCCCTCCTTTTCCACTGGCTACAGCGATCACGTTTTTGACCCCGGGCATAATACTGCTCCTGTTGGGATCAACAACGCTGCGAGGCACGTTTAAGCTGAAAACTATCTCAACGTCTTTGACTCCCTTTATCTTTACAACGGTTTGCCTGGCAAAGTCCTCTATCTCCTTCTTGAAAGGACTATCTGGAGTGGTGAGTACGACCTCAAAGCTGACTTTCTGACCGTCTATAGCTATGTGCTTCACCATCCCCAAGCTCACAATATCCTTGCGGAGCTGCGGCTCTATGACATCCCCAAGCGCATCAAGGATCTGCTCTTCAGTCACCACCGCCATCTGACCTTGCTCCTTCAAAAGAATAATCCTCCAGCACATCATGACATTTGTGCTTCAGCTTCTCGATAGCTCTGTTTCTGATCTGACGCGCCCTCTCCCTGGTTATACCAAAAGCCGATCCAATCTGCTCCAACGTCATCGGCTCATCGTAGCCAAGCCCATAGTAAAGACGAACTATCTTAGCCTCCCTCTCATCAAGCTTGGATAGACAATTCTCTATTGCCTGTGAAAAATTATCCTCCTCAACTTGCCTATCTGTCACAGCATCTTCGTCTGATATTGTGTCCAACAGCGGCTTGTCCTCAAATTCGTCCAGTGCGGAGTTCAAGGATATGTCCGACTGCAGGCACACCAAAGCTCTATAGACCCTGTTGACACTTATATCTGAACTTTGTGCTATCTCTTCGGCTGATGGACTGCGAGCTAACTTCTGAGTTAAAGGCCCAACTTTCTTAACCATCCTTTCAAGATCGTCAAAGTGACTCATAGGAAGACGCACTATTTTGGTCTGTTCTGACAATGCCTTTAATATCGCCTGTCTGATCCACCAAACCGCATATGTTACAAACTTAAAACCTCTGGTCTCATCAAATCTTCTTGCTGCTTCGATAAGCCCGATGTTGCCTTCGGCTATCAGATCAGAAAGAGAAAGTCCTCTTCCCAGGTAATCCTTTGCAACAGAGACGACAAATCTCAAGTTGGCCGTAACTAACTTATCCAGGGCTTTCCTATCCCCTGTTTTGATCCTTTCGGCTAGTTCGACTTCCTCTTGCCTTTCAAGAGGTTTGTATGTCCTGATGTCCTTCAGATAAAGGTTTACGGATACGTCCTCGTTGAAAGAGAATGCCTTATTCTTCATACTATTCTCATCTCCAATTGTGGTCATAAGTTTTGCGAGACGTTGTCCGATTTGTCCCCAGAAAGTCCTTCGATATCCCCTTGCGTCTTGCTCCTCCGGCTACCGGAGGGAACACGCTGACGAGACATCCGTCCTGTAAAGCCGTGTCATGGTCCGAATTCTTGCCGTTGACGAGGGTAAGATGGGCGAGGTTTTCGGGAATTTTCAACTTGCTGATTAGGTCTTTCAGAACAGCAGAGTCCGAAAGCTCGACTGTAGCCTTCCTCCCATCTGCTTCAGGGGGCAGATATTTGTCCAAATATGCAAAAAGTTTGACTTCAACTATCATCTTCTGAATCTCCACTGTTAGACAGGATAACTCCCGCTCAGACCGGAAACTTAAGTTACCCTAGAACAGTAACATTTCAAACTAATGGTGCAAATGTGAATAGCAAATTTGAGATTTCAACGTGTTTCAATAATTACGCAAGAATTCACATTCCACCACTATTATAAGACGATTTAGTAACAGAATTGTTCCGTGTCAACTAACGTTTACGTAAACGTAGACGGTAAGGACAACAAAGCTCACAATTAGCGTCAAAAAAAGAGACAACGCCAGATTCTGAGTGCACCCTTGTGTCATCCAAGCCCACCAAACTTCATGAAGCTTTCTAATTAATTATATAAAAGTTCGTCTATCTTGTCAAGGTCTATTCTGGGATGTCAACGAAACTCCGTTGTGAGATGTCGTGTAGGTCTTTTAAGCAAATGTTCTACCCTTGATCCAGGATACGGCGTTCACAGTCATCTGCCGTTGTCGGATCTTTTTGGCTCGGATCTTTTTGGCACAGTATTTGCTGCTTACGTTATATACATGCATCAGCAAGATATGGATAAAAGAGATTGACGAGTACCTCGCTAAATACTATAAATACCTGTCTTTCTGATTATACGTTCTTCCGCGGGCACGATGTTAAAGCAGCCCCTGAGCGCTTGAAAATCGGGAATTCATTCCTCTTTTTAGGGAAAATACTTCCCCACATCCCAGCAAACAGGATCCACAGGGGATCCTAAGCCTAAACTTCCTTTCTCGTTAAGGAGTGAAGGCCACGCGCGATCCGCTCTTAGTAGGAACCGTGCCGGAAAAAGGTCAATACGGTGACTGAAGGGAGCGGATCTTTTTTGTGCTTTCCAGATAGGGTGCTCTTTTCACGTCTTGTTTTCATTTTTCTTGACACCGGCGGTGTTTGCTGTTATGTTGGATCGGACGATTTAGAGCATATCGTGCGGCATTTCCACTGTGGGGGAATCGTCTTGAAGACACTTGTGGCCCTGTTTGGAGCCTTGATCCTCGTTGCATCGTGCAGCAGGTATCCTACTCCCGAGGAGTCGGAACTCTATTACTATACACAGGACGGTACTATTTTCAAGTTGAGGACTGTCGATTTTTCAAGGTTCAAGAAATCTTCTTTCGGAATATCGCGCTGGATCAGGGAACAATTTCCGCTCACGATAAGGCAGGAGAGGCCCGTTTTTATCTTGTTTCTGGTCGGAAAGGATGCTCCTTTAGTCGGAAGTAGTTTCCAGCCCATTTTGAACAAGCTTAATCTTTTGGAGGTTCCGCCCGCTGGGGTGCAGGAAGATGCTGAAGAGCAGATAGGGGCGGCAATTGCTCCCATAAGTGATCTGCACCAGAAACTTCTGCCGTCTTTTGCAGCCAGGTTCTTTCCTCAGAATAAGTTCTCCCTCACAATTGAGGGAAGCTTGAAGCATAGCTATTACTATTCTATATACCTCGGTCAACCGTATTGGATCGGGTGGAACTTCAAAGTTGAACTCCCATCGCCTCGCATCTCTCCTCAGGTGAAACGGCACAGGCAGGCAGGAAAACAAGCAAAGAGTAGACAGGAGCCTCCTCCCATCCCTGAATAAGTAGACATTGTGGACGAACCTGTGTGCTCTTCCGGGAGACAGGGCAGATCCTGAATACAATTAGAATGCGGGTATACCTTCACTCCAAATGCATCTTATTTGGAGAGATATCGTCATCTTTTCTCTTTTCGTCTGTAACTTGCCCTATACGTCTTATTCTCGTATAGAGGATAACTATGAGTCCTATCACAGCTACATACATTATTATGGCAAAATGTACACCTTCCCAGCCGAGTATTCTGGGCCAGAGTGCCGCTATACAGAGGATGACAAATATATCTTCAGCAAGGATTCTGCTTCTGCTGCTCTTATCGGAGGCGTGGTTCATAGATCGAAACTCCATTATTTTGATAGGACTTGGGACTTTGAAGGATAACACAAAGCCAAATGCTTGGCAAGAGATTTCTTGTTAGCTCTTTCAGGGCAAAAATACTCCTTGTCCTATCCCTTGCGGGATTCTGTACCCTCCAACCCCTTGCAGGAGAGGCGGCATTCGAGTGGAGAGGGGTTGGTTCCCGTCCGCTTGGTATGGGCGGCGCGTACGTATCTCTTTCAGGAGGTGCTGAGACCCTCTTCTGGAACCCAGCAGGTCTCTGGAAGTCCCAAGCTTCCTGGTTCAGTTCCTACAGTCGTCCCTTCGGATTAGGGGACTTATCAACTTCGACATTGGCGTTCTTGCTTCCGACTTCTGTGGGAAACATAGGTTTGGGAGCGATGGTCTATGGGCTCACTCTCTACAGAGAAACTTCATTGATGTTTTCCTACAGCAACGCCCCTTTCCAGTATCTGTCTTTCGGCTTCAACTTGAGGGGACTTAATCTATCCCTCGAAGGTTTTGGTTCAACGTGGACTGCTGCGTTCGACCTCGGGACAGTTCTTTATATCTCTGAGAACGTAAGATGGGGGGCCTCTTTATGGAATGTGAATAGGGCAAAGATAGTTCAAAATGGACAAAGCGTTCCAAGGTCCTTCTCCACCGGGTTGAGTTTAGAGCCGATGCCAGGACTTGTGCTATCGGTAGATGGCAGGAAGGATGCGGATTTCCCCTTCCAGATAAGGGCAGGGAGCGAGCATAAGGTATCAGATGTCTTTTTCGTCAGGACAGGTGTGACAGGAGGGGAGCCATCTCGTTTTTCTTTGGGAACCGGATTCAACGTCAAGAGGATAAAGATAGATTATTCGTTTCACACTCACCCCGCGCTGGGTCTTTCTCATCACTTTTCTATGAGCGGTTCTTTAAAGTAAAAGCGGGTTCAAGTCACCCTATCGCCGAGGGATGAGGTGCCATATAGACGAGGAGAACCATCCTCCCTTCCCCTGTGTTCAGCACACCGTGATCTACGCCCGGAGGGCATAGCACCGCCATTTGGGGACCCAACTTCTTCTTCTCATCTCCTACGGTAAACGTGCCACTGCCTTCGATAACGTAATATATCTTATCGCAGCCTTCGTGGCCGTGGAGCGGCTGCTCCTGGCCGGGTTCGAAGCAGTAAATGTCGCAGAACATCCTCTCACTCTCAAAGAGGTTTATCTTCTGGAACTTCCCATCGGAGAACTTCCTTAGCGCTTGGACGCTCTGGATCTCCATAGGTGCCTTCCCCCTTTCTATGCGAAAACAGGTATGGACGAGCTTGTGTTTTCATCCGATTTATCCGTATTCTCAGCGCAGACACTTGGGTCTGGCCCTACGGTTTCCGACTGTTTTATCTGTTCCCTGACTAATATGTACGGGTGAACCTGTGTGTTGTGTGTCAGACCACTTCGTGGTTTGTTACCACCCGGTCCCAGCAAAGCGGCCGCGGTGCCCAGCCCGATTAATTCATAAACTTGGTGGAGTCATTGCGAGGAGCAAAGCGGTCCCCGATTGGGTCTATCGGGGAAGCAATCTCAAGGTTTTATAGTGATCTCCGATGAGAGCCGGATAGTATTGCATCTACCACAGAATCGAGATTGCTTCGCCTCCGGCTCGCAATGACACCGAAGGTAGTTAAACGGCATAACTATAATATACTACAATCCCTTAATTAATACACGGCCTTTTTTTGTGAATTATTCGGGCTGGTCAGACACGCCTCAATTTCTTTTAGAGGTTCTCATCCAACCAGTCTAAAGCAATTTCGAGAAGAAACTGGATCTCCGAAGTGTCCTTCGCTTGTATGTGCTCTGTTTCGCGCCAGACCAAGTGTTTCGGCTCCTGCGCCTCCTTGTACAGCGCCAGGACGCACGCAACCGGAAAAGACCTGTCGTCCCGACCGTTGATCATCAAAAGCGGCCGGGGCGCAATCTGCCCCACGTAGTTGAGAGGTTCAAACCGGTCGTAGAGGATATTCCCGAAAAAGAGGGTCAGATGTCGGAAGATAGGGTTAGCCTTGGTCAGTTTAGATTTTGCAAGGAGCTGTAGGTCTCCGCCGCCGTGCACAAGCACTACAGCATCAAACCGCTTGTCATGGGCTGATATGATCGGAGCCAAGATCGCCCCCAGGCTTATCCCTACCAGTCCTATACGCTCGCCGTCGATTTCCTTTTGGTTCTGAAGGTAGTCGATCAGTTTTCTTGTGTTTATCACTGCCGTCCGGGCAGCACCCCTGGCCTTAAAGAAGAGTCTAAAGGTGTCCTTCAAAGAGCCGACTGCAGGGTAATCCATAGTGGCTACGGCATAGCCTCTTGTTGCTGCCTGCTCGCTTACGAGATCAATAACACCTTTGCCCTGGCAATAACCGTCGAGGAACACAATGAGCGGGAATGGCCCTTCAGGACTCCTTGGAACATCGAGCAACGCTTCTACAGAGTCGCCCTTGAAGCCCTCGAACCGTATCGTATACTGGATATAAGTATCTAAAGCCGCTGTCTGCTCTGTCTTTACAGCCAACGGTTCTCTCTGGTCGTAATCGAAGTAGCCCTGATGGTTCTGATAACCCCCAGCAGAAGCAGCAGACAGTAGACAGCAGACAGTAGACAGGGAAAAAGCAGCAGACAGTAGACAGCAGACAGTAGACAGGGGGCACCTCCAAAATTCTGTTTCAAGCACCTAAGATGGAGAAGACATTATATTTCAAGAATCTCACGACTTTTTCGGCTTCAGCCATAGCCCTCCCATTATCTATATTAAAAGGCTCGTCTCTCAGCTTCTTGTCCTCATATCCGTACTGCCACGCTATCTTTCTGTGCCGATCGGGAAGATCGTCCTCCGGGACGACCTCGTTCATAATGGACCACGCCAACGTCCAGCATCTCGGAACGTTGGCGACGTTGTAGCCTCCTCCTCCCAGGGCGATCCATTTAGGCGATAGTCGCTTGATTCTCTCCACCATCTCTGCAAAACCATTTGTAGTCAGATTCAGATGCGCTAAGGGGTCGGTCCTCATAGTATCCACGCCCAATTGGGAGACAACTACATCTGGCTCATAAGCTTCCATCAAAGTGGGAACCACCTCCTCGAACGCCCACAGAAAGACCTCATCGTCGCTCTCGGGATTAAGGGGTACGTTTACGCAATAGCCAAGGCCATCTCCAACGCCAATTTCATCTTCAAAACCTGTGCCCGGAAAAAAATTCCTCCCGCTTTCATGTATGGAGATCGTAAGTACTCGATCGGTAGCGTAGAACGCATATTGGACGCCGTCGCCGTGATGGGCGTCGATGTCTATGTATGCGACTTTCAGACCCTTTTTCAACAGATAATGTATAGCCACAACCGGATCGTCTATATAGCAAAACCCAGAGCTTCTGTTAGCAGATGCGTGGTGCAGTCCGCCTGCGATGTTGAAGGCTATGTTCGCCTCTCCAGATTCCACAGCCTTTGCCGCTTGAAGAGACGCCCCCGCCGATAGAAGCGAAAAGTCATACACACCCTTAAATATGGGGTTATCTCCCGGTCCTAAACCGTATTTTGTTGCGTCGCTAAAGTAGCTTCCCTGATTTGCTCTCTTCAAAATATCTATGTACTGTTTCGTGTGGAAAGACAGGATATCATCCTCATCGGCCTTTTCTGCCTCTACCAGTTTTCCCGTAGGAATATCAAAAAGACCATAAGCTCGAATCAGATCGTGCGTCAGCTTCAGCCTTATGGGCTTCATCGGGTGCGTAGGGCCGTAGTCGTAGCTTGAGTATTCGTCTGCGTATATAAAATACGATGTCATATCCCTCCCTTGATGAAGAATTTCAAAAGACCCCACGAGCTTTTACTCACTGCACTATCCGTGTTGAAAGATCGTGATCCATCATCTTGGTAAGCCCACCGGAAGATCACACGGCCGATGAAAGCCTCCAACACCCCTTCACCTCGACTAATTATGTCCTCAACGAACACCTTAGCAAAATGGCCCTCCTGAGTCCATATCACATACAGATGTCCCTCGTTAATAGGAACAGACCAGAAGAATAGTTCCCCCGTCAGGGGATCGTTTACAGCAGTGCTGGGATCCGGTTCGAGGTCATCGGGAATCGTCACCAGGCTGTCAACGATATGGGACCCACATCCCGGATTCCCCTACGTCCTACCAGGAATCCCTCAGAAGCGTAAACTATATGCAGATCCTGAACTTGAAAGAGTTCTAGGTCAGTTCCTTCACAAGAAACGACTTCCGACCCTTTAGAGAAATCAAAGCAACCATCTACTGCCAAGCTATCTACTCCTGTGCGGACGACCGCTTCGCTTTCCTTCAGGTATCCTAACAAGATTAACGATAGGATAATGCCTGCTAGATATATACTCCGTGCAGATATTGATTTCATCAGTAGTATCACTACTTAAGGACACCTTCCATCAACAAGTTAAGCACGTGGACAGGTGCGATTGCTTCCCCCCGATAGATTCAATCGGGGACTCAAAGGCTGGTAGACAGTGGCCTGTCTACTGTCTGCTGTTTGCCGTCTACTGCCTTAACCTATCCCTTCACCACGCCCACCGGCCTGAGCCTTGCCACCTTCAGCGAGACGCCCGCTTTATGCATAACGTCAGCCACAGCCTCAACGTCCTTGTACGCCTCAGGCATCTCCTCATCTAATGTCGATCTGCCCTTGGACCTTACGGCGATTCCCTTATCCTCAAGCTCTCTTTTGATAGACCTTCCCTTGCTTAACTTCTTGGCTTTGGTCCTGCTTAGGACTCGTCCTGCCCCGTGAGCCGAACTCCCGAAGGTCTCATCCATGGAAGTATGCGCCCCTATGCACACGTAGGAGTAAGTCCCCATGTCCCCGGGGATCAACACCGGCTGACCGATGTGCATATAGGATTTGGGAGTCTCATCGTGACCCGGCGGGAACGCCCTTGTGGCTCCTTTTCTGTGGACGCAGACGGTCTTTCTTACACCTCCTCCTATGTCGTGTTCTTCGAACTTGGCTATGTTGTGGGCCACGTCGTAAACCAGCTTGAAGCCCAAGTCGCCCCAGCTTACCTCGAAGACATCTTTTAGCGCCCCGCGCGCAAGGTGCATCATGGTCTGTCTGTTCGCCCAGGCATAGTTGGCGGCGCACCTCATAGCGCCTAAATATGCCTGTCCCTCCTCAGAATTTATGGGAGCGCACGCAAGCTGTCTGTCGGGGAGTTGAATGTTGTATTTACGCGCTGCTCGTTCCATCGTCCTTAAATAGTCGTCGCACGTCTGATATCCGAAGCCCCTTGAGCCTGAATGGATGAAGACGGTCAAGCATCCTTCTTTCAGACCCAAAGTGTCCGCTGCCTTATCGTCGAACACCTGGTCCACAACCCCGATCTCCAAGAAGTGATTTCCAGAGCCCAAAGTTCCCATCTGTTTTGCACCCCTAGAAAGGGCGGTCTCTGTCACCCTGTCGGGGTCTGCCCCGTCCAGCCGGCCGTTTGCCTCCGTGTTCACAAGGTCGCTTTCGAATCCCAGATCTCTCTCTTTTATGACCCACCCGGCTCCACCGGCTAACGCCTTTTTCTCCTCGTTCTTTGAAAGCTTGGGTATAGCTCCTTCAGAGCCCACTCCGCAGGGTACGGTGTCGAACAGCACATCCACCAATTTTTTGATTTTGTTCTGAACGTCCTTGTATTCGAGGTGGGTCGCCGCCAAGCGCACTCCGCAGTTAATGTCAAAGCCTATACCTCCGGGCGATATAACGCCTCCCTCCTGTGGATCGGTTGCCGCTACCCCCCCGATCGGGAATCCATATCCCCAGTGAATGTCCGGCATAGCTATAGAATACTTAACTATCCCCGGAAGATGTGCCACGTTTGCCACCTGCTCCAGGCTCTTGTCGAGTCTTATGCCCTCCATCAGTTCATCGCTGGCGTAGATCCTGCCGGGGACCCTCATCCCGCCGGTCTTGGGGATCTCCCAGATGCACTCGCCGATTTTTTTGATCTTGATTGTCTCTGACATCTTCTTAATGCCTCCTTCTCAGCTTACTTTTCTGCCTTTCACAATCAGTCGGCTCTTTGTCGTAAATTTTAGTCCTCCCGCATTCAGATATTGCAAAAGACCATCCCACCTGCCGTCTTTTTGCCACCTTTTCTTCAGCGTGCTCCCTTCAAAATATACATCTATATCTTCTCTGCGCTTGAAATCTATGATCTCTCTTTCGATACTTATATGCTCTGTGTCGAAGGCCCTGCTCTCTAAGATGCTCTTTATCCCCTCCTTACTGTACGCAAACCGCGATGGACGACCCGTCTCCTTCCACTGCTCAAGTTCCAGAGCCGCAAAGATCAGATAACGTCCTCTATCCAGAGCTTCGTGCGCTTTTTTGATAATATCGTCCGACATACACAAATTGGCGATGACCATATCGACTTTCCTGCCCTCCACTACGTCTTTGTAATCTATCGTCTCAGCGTCTGCTAATGTGAAACTTACGTTGCAAATTCCCCGATCGGATGCGATTTTCTTTGCGGACTCTATCGGTTCGGCGGATATATCTATCCCGACGACATGCCCCAGATAGTTTGCCGCTTCGAACGTCAGTCCGCCCATTCCGCATCCTACGTCTACGGTCATCATCTCTTTGGTGCTTACGTCCCTTATCAGTTCCATCAGGGTCGGGTTTACCGATGCATGATCGCCCGGGGATAAAGATGGGTCAAATATCCTATGGGCCACATTGAGCATTGGAAAATCCCCGCAGGAAAAGAATGTCTGTAAAGGTGCTACGTTAATGGAATATAATAGCTGTTTGCGCTAAAAGCAAGTACCAAGATATTTGAGGCAAGTCCCTGCGGAGAAGCGTTCAAAAAGTAGGAAGCCCACTTCGTAGAGGAAGACAAGGACAGAGGAAAAATAACTTGACATACTCGATACTTGAAGGTTATATTTTGGGGTGCGTCCCAAAAGGGTCGGTGTTCAACTTGTAACTTTTTCCCCAAAAGGTTCTTCGATATGACCCGAACCGCCGGAGAAGAAACAAAAATATATGTCCTCTTTAAAATCTGCATTACACCTCGCCTCGCTCCTAACGATATGCTTTTGTGCTCGCGCTTTTGCAGTTCTTCCAGAAAGGCATAATCAGGGTACTCCACCGGAGCCTAAGAAGGGATTGGCGGGAAACGACATAGGGGACATCAAATGGAGTGGAAAAGATCTGTGGGTGGGAACGGATTCGGGATTGAGCAAGCTTTTAGGGTCAGGAGAAGGATCTCTGGACTGGATAAGCTACGGATCTGATCAGGGGATAGGCAAAGGTTCGATCAGCGCTTTAGATGCGGCAGGGGATGTGATCTGGATAGCCACAGTATTTGATACTACCACAGAGAACGGTTCCTTTCAAGTGGGAGATGGGTTGAGCGCATCTTTTGACGGCGGCGCGACGTGGGAGCATTTTGACAACAGCAAGATATTTGGGGGATTTGAGGACGGCCCTCGAACGAATGTTCAAAATGGGGCGTTTGGAGTGGCTATTGACGAGGATGTGGGTAGGGTGGATGGGGAGTCGGCAACAAGCCACGAAGTGGTCTGGGCGGCGTTCTTTGCGGGTTCTCTCGTCAGGTCTAAGGACAGGGGGGAGACTTGGGAGCGCGTCCTGCCGGACTCCAGAGATAAGATCGACTACTCTGGATCATTTGAGGGCAATAAGCATAGGACATTTTCGGTTTTAGCCTACAGCGATACGGTCTGGGTGGGTACGTCTTCGGGTATGTCAAAGAGCACAAATGGCGGAGAGACCTGGGCGTTCTTTTCCTCGGAGGCCGACAGCGCCGGAAATCACCTTGATGGTACGATCTCCGGCAATTGGGTTGTGGTCCTATCCAGACAGCAAATTGGCGGGAAGACGATAATCTGGGCGGGGACAAAACGGACGCTTAATCCCTGGGAAAGAGACGGCATAAGTTTTTCATCTGACGGTGGGTTAACGTGGGAGGTGACGCAGGTGGACAGCGCCTTTGAAACTGCCGCGTGGAATTTCGCCTTTTCCAATAGTACTGTGTGGGCTACTACGGATAGAGGACTCGTTAGATCGCACGACCTGGGGAAAAGTTGGGATAGAGTAAAGGTGGCAGATTCTATCTCCAGGGAGGAAGTAGAGGGAAGATTCGTGGGCGTAGAAAGGATAGGTTCTGTATTGTGGGCAGGATCAGAAAACGGTCTCGGAAGGTCATTAGATTCAGGCGGAACGTGGAGGATTTTAAGGACTTTCGTAAGGACGGTCTCTATCGACAAGGGAGTGGTCGTAGATGAGGCCGCAGAAAAGGAGCATATCAAAACCTATGCCTATCCGAATCCGTTTTCGCCTTCTGAAGATATAATAGTCAGAATCCAATACAGCCTGTCTGAACCCGCATCTGTTACTATTAAGATATACGATTTTGTCAGTCGTTTGGTTAAGGTTTTAGTGCCAGCAGAGGATACCGAGGCAGAACCAAAAGCGGGTGCAAGGAATCACAATGAGAAGTGGGACGGCACGAACGAGGTGGGAGATGTCGTAGCAAACGGGGTCTATTTCTATCGCATAAGCACCGACAGAGGTGATGAGGCGATCGGCAAGATAGTCGTGATTAAATGAAAAGGAAAAATGTTTATGCTACTGTCCGCGAGATTGCTTCGGGGTTGCGCCCCTAGCAATGACCACCGAAGAACTCAGTAGCGAATAAACCGCATTGCGAGCGCCCCCGATTGAATCCATCGGGGGGAAGCAATCTGGTGGGAAGGGAGGCCATGCCCCTGTCTACTGTTTGCTGTCGATTGTCTACTGTATTGTGGCTTTTAGTAATGTCTTCAATATCCTCATCCCAAGGGATAAGCGGGGGGACTGCCAGCGCCTTTCTGAGAAGCGGCGTAGGAGCGAAAGCTATTGGTCTGGGAGGGGCTTATGTGTCTATAGCCGACGATGCTTCGGGAGCGTTCTGGAATCCCGCTGGACTTATCTATACTCAGAAAAGGCAGGTGTCTGAGACTTACAGGTCGCTTTCTTTAGACAGAAAGGAAAATGTCCTTTCCTACAGCCAGAGATTGGCACAGGGAGCAGCATTCGGATTTTTGTGGATTTATGCGGGAACCGCGAATATCCAGGGTCGGTACATAAATGGACGAAAAACAGGGGAGATTTCAGACAATCGCAACGCCATCTACTTCTCGTTCGCAAAGGATGTAGATGGCAAGGGGGCAATCGGGTTGAATGGCAAATATCTGCGTCACTCTCTTGCGGGAGAAGCAGGTAGGGGATTCGGCTTCGATGTCGGGGCTATGGTAAAGCCCACGGAGGATCTGTCCATAGGTTTTGTGGTCAGAAATATAAATACAGAGCTTTCCTGGAAGATCTCAAGGGGCATCGGCGAGGTCTCCTACCAGGACGAAATCCCTGAGTCGCTCGTGGTGGGGGCATCCTACAGATTCTTCGATGAGAGGGTCTTAATCTCGTTCGATGTAGAGCGCGGCAATGGAGAAGTGGAGGTAAGGTCGGGATGGGAGCTGGCGCTGAACGAATTTTTGAGATTGAGAGCAGGTGTTGGGGACATATCCTCAGATGACATCGGCGAAAGTTCCCAGAGGTTCGGCATAGGTCTTGGCCCCATCTTTGAACGCCAGATAGATTTTCAGTACGTCTTCACAACGGATCAGATGGACGCCGGGGGAAGTCATGTCTTCTCAACTGCGTTGACTTTTTAGACATTATGGCAAAGAACACTATACAGAGGGGGAGAGCCGATGTTGTGTCTCCGAGATTGCTTCGGGTCCCCCGATTCAATCGGGGAAGCAATCTCCTTTATCTACTGTCTACTATCTACTGTCTACTATCTACTGTATCTTACGCCGGGATAGATCCGGATGCCGGCAGGACCGGACTCTCATTCTTGAAGATAGGCGTAGGCGCAAGGGCCGCCGCAATGGGGTCTGCCTACACCTCCGTGTCGAAAGATCAATCATCAGCTTACTGGAATCCCGCAGGTCTCATTGGAGTAAAGGGCAGAGACGTCTTACTTGTTCACAACGAATGGATACAGGATATAAGCCACGACTACGCCGGTGCCGCCTTTGGAGGAGAGGACAGAGCGTTTGCCCTGAGTGTTATCATAAACTCCGTCGGAGGATTGGAAAGGAGGACAGGAGCTTCGTTGAAACCTTTGGGGAATTTTAGCGTCTATGATTCAGCGGTCTTGTTGTCCTACGCCCAAAGGGTTCACGATAATGTGAGCGTGGGCGCGACGGTCAAATGGCTCGCCGAGAAGATACATGTGGAAAGCGCACTCGGAGCGGCGCTGGATCTCGGAGCCATCTATACATATAAGAACTTTGCAGGGGGATTCTCATTGAAGAACGTCGGAGGGATGAACAAGCTAAATGAAGAATCGGTAGATTTGCCTGTTGAAGTAAGGTTCGGAGCCTCTTATCTATTATCAGCTTTAGAATGGGGAGATATCTTAGCCTCGACTGACGTAAGGGTGCCGAACGACTCGGATGTTAGTTTCCACGCCGGAATCGAATGGGAGTACAGCAGGATATTTGCTTTGAGATTCGGCGGACAAAGCGGGAGCGACACGATGGATATTTCCACGGGGTTCGGACTCAGATTTACAAGATGGAGGCTGGACTATGCCTTTGTTCCCTTGAACTTCGGGCTTGGAAATTCGCACAGATTTGCAGTAGGCCTGACAGATTAGTGGGGGAATATCCGCGTTTCTGCTCTGACTTGGGCGTGTCAGAAAGGAATGTCTGACCCACAACAATAGTGTGTTGATAATGTGGTGGGTAGGACGACATTTTTGTCTGTCCATTTGCTTGGGGTTCACCCCTGCATTAAACGGAAAACTAAAGGAAAGGCAGGAGAGTCACCTTGCTGTGGAAGCGGAACGGAAAAGTGAATTTGCCCGAGGGGAAAGAATGGGTTCAACCGGGCTTGTCTCCCTATCAGATGTGGACTCCGCATCAGCCGAAGCCCTCCAATCCTGCCATTAATGTACTGCTGTTTATCCTTACAGCAATTACCACGACGACCGCAGGAGCTATGATGAGACCCGATGTCGATCTGGCTGCAAATCCTCTACTGTTTTATAAGGGCCTGCCGTTTTCAGCGAGTCTGCTTTTGATACTCGGTGTTCACGAGTTCGGACACTATTTCGCCGCAAGGAGCTGGAACGTAAAAGCCACGCTTCCCTATTTTATACCGGAGCCTTTCCTTATGTTCATAGGCACGTTCGGCGCTGTGATCAAGATAAAATCTCCCATACCGAACAGAAAAGCGTTAGTGGACATCGGAGCCGCAGGACCCCTTGTGGGTTTCGTAGCGGCCATCATCGTATCTGTAATCGGACTCAGCATGTCAGAGACAGTATTTGCTACAGAGGCAGTCGAAAGGCCTTCCATCGAATTGGGAGATTCATTAATCTTTTTGCTGCTTTCTAAGATCGTAGTGGGTGAGCTGGCCTCTGATGCGCAGCTTTATCTCCATCCTGTGGCTTTTGCCGGATGGATCGGACTCTTTGTCACGGCTCTGAATCTTCTGCCCATAGGTCAATTGGACGGAGGACATATAACCTACTCTCTTTTTGGGAGATGGCACCGCCTCATATCGAAGCTAGCGATTGTCGGACTTGTGGTCTTGGGGTTCGTATCCGGGTGGTACGGGTGGTTCCTTTGGGCGTTTATGTCTCTGTTTGTCTTCGGAAGGCGACATCCACCTCCTTATGACTCGTATATCGTGTTGGATAATAGACGCAGAGCCCTTGGCTACTTATCTATGGGGATTTTTGTAGTTTGCTTTATGCCGGCTCCGATAAGCATAGCCTGATATTCGCTTTCCCGTGTTACGATAAGATGAAAAGTGGTGTAGAGATGAAGAGTCACCATATATGATAAGACACGTTTGCATATTCTTGATAGCGGCGATCTGGACTTCGGGATGTTCAAATCCCTTCTCGACCAGGGATGACCAAGTCCAACCTCCCACGGGAGGCAGGTCACCTATCGGCACTGCGGTCCGTGGGGAAGAACTATTGGAGAATTTGAAAGAAGCTGTGCAAAGTCTAAGGCCGGCCGATTATCTTCAGCTTCTGTCGGACGACTTCATCTTTACGCCCGATGAGAAGGACTCCAGCGACTTTAGCCATATATACGACGATCTCTGGGACAAAGAAAAAGAGGAGAGTTTTGCCGATTTCTTTTTGAGCGACAGCCTCTTGGTCAGATCCATCAGTATGCTTGGAAACTGGCCTCCGACGCTCTTTGAAGCTTCATCAGATGGGAACCAGGAGGAATACAGAGACAATTATATAGCTACAATATTCTACCTTGAAGAACGAGAAGATACCCCACGTAGGATCAGCGGGGAGTTCTGGCTCTCCTTGAGAAAAAATGAGGAAGGAAGCTGGGAATTGTTCAGATGGCGGGACTTCAAGACGAGTCAGGAAGAAAGCACCTGGGGCGAACTCAGAGCCAGGTTTCTAAATTAAGTATCAAGTCAAAATAGTCTGGAGATTATAGAGGTCCAAATAGAACAGACAAGAAAACCTGTTCTACCAACATGCATAACAAGGTAGGTCGGACATTCTTATCTGGCAATTCTTTCTAGGTGAGGCTCTCCGGTCTACTTATTTCGAAGTCCCTTAATTTCTTCAACAGGAGGCGACAAGAAAATGTTTATGAAGTCCGACGTTTGTATTGCAGCAGTATGTGCGGTCTTGGTCTTTACGCTTATGATAGGATGCGGAAATCCCTTTTCCCCTCCAACAACTAAGCCACCCGGAAACAATGGCAATGGTGGCAACGGAAGTGGTAACGGTGGTGGGACCGGAGGAGGCAACGGAGGTGGTAACGGTGGTCCTATCCCAGATGCCACACAGGCTGAGATCCTCCTTGAAAACCTGGATTTTGCTATGGATAATAGGGACATCGAGGTCTATGAAGACCTGCTCGATGAAAGGTATTGGTTCACAGAACGGAGCGAGACGGACACTCTGGATATTGCCTGGGGAAAGGATCGAGATGTAACAATTATAACAAAAATCTTCAAGGAGTTCACGACATTTGATTTCGATTTTACACAGGCTGGAGGCACCCGCGGGAGGTTCACAGAGCCAAAGGGAACTGTTCTTCCAGCATTTGAGGGCGACCCTGACGCTCATGAAGACGAGGATTGGGAGGTGTTCTTCGGTCCTGTGAATATGCTTATGGTGGATGAGACAGGGGAAAACGGCTTCCGCGTAAATCAGAATATGACCTTTAAGCTGAGACAGAATGAAGAGGGTATGTGGAAGATAGTTCGGTGGGATGATGATCCTCTCACCCGGTAAGCGACTCCTCTTGTGATTTAACCTTTGGGGAAGAAAGATTGAGCCTTTCTTCCCCATATTTTTGATCTGATATGGACAGGGATAGAAGGCGCAGACCGCGCGCTCGGAGCATGGCCAAAAGGAAGAGGTCACTCAAACCTCTACTATGGACGTTAGTGCTCCTTTTTGTTATTTCTGCGGGAGCAGCGCTCATATACCGCAGCGTAACTGTCAAGGGCTCATCGGAAGGGGTTGTGCAAGAACCTTACCCTCTTTCTGCTATCTCCGACAGCCGCGTCTTTTCCGACAGTCTGAACGTCTATTTAGATCGTGTCCTTGGGGGATTGGGCATCGAGGGTGATTTGATAAACAAATATCCTCGATCCGACAGAGGGCCTAAAAGGACGCGGGTGAGAGTCCCTAAGGATCTGTCCTTATTAGTGTGCAATCTGGAGGTATCCCGTCTTGTAAAGGATCTGGGTGGAGAGGTACTGGAAGCCCGGCAGAATGAGAAGGGAACAAAGGTATCGATCCGCGCCGGGATGGACGGAGTGGAGACGGATCTGATACTCCTTTCAAGGGATGATAGAATAGTCCGCAAAAAGGGAAAGATCGCAATTGTACTGGATGATTTTGGCTATCAGCGCATGGAGCTGGCAAGGGAGTTCTGCAGGCTTCCGCAGAGCCTGACTTTAGCAGTCTTTCCGGACACGGACAACTCACAAAAGATAGCGCAAATGGCTCTGGATGGGGGCCACGAGGTTATGATCCATCTGCCCATGGAGCCGAAGGGTTTCCCTCTGCAGAAGCCGGGAGAAGGGGCGGTATACACAATCTATTCGACACGGGAGATAAAAAGGATCACAAAAAAGGCCATAAGGGCGATGCCGAAGGCCCTCGGACTCAGCAATCATATGGGTTCCAGGGCAACCGAGGATATGAGAGTTATGAGAGCTGTGCTTTCGGAGATTAAACGGAACAAACTCTACTTTGTAGATAGCAGAACGTCCTCCAATTCAATAGCGTATGATCTGGCAGAAAAGATGGGGATACAGTGCGCTAAGGCGTCACTGTTTATAGATAATCCCGACGATGTCATGACGATAGAAGAAAGGCTTATGCAGGCCGCCGACCTCGCCGCTGGAGAAGGGACGGTTATAGCGGTCGGTCACGATAAGGCAGAGACGCTCCACGCCCTTCGCGCTGTCCTTCCAAAGCTGGAAAAGAGAGGATTTAAATTCGTGAAGGTGTCGGATATAGTGAATTAAGCCCGAATAATTCACAAAAAAAGGCCGTGTATTAATTAAGGAATTGTATTATATTATTAGTTATGCCGTTTAACCAGCTTCGGTGTCATTGCGAGCCGAAGGCGAAGCAATCTCGATTCTGTGGTAGATGTAATACTCTCCGGCTCTCATAGGAGACCACTATAAAACCTTGAGATTGCTTCCCCGATAGACTCAATCGGGGACCGCTTTGCTCCTCGCAATGACTCCGCCAAGTTTATGAATTAATCGGGTGAAGTATCGGGCTAAATATGAGTAGGCAGTATATGGAACTGAGCGCACTCGCGGGTTCGGCTCTGACGATTTTCCTCTACGTTCATTCGCAGGGGCAAACTTGTGTGTCCGCCCTAATCTACTGCTACCAGGCGCGCTTTTGCGCCTTTTCTAAGGCGGCGTTGATCTCTTGATTCATGCGAAGAGCCGCTGCCCTAGCAGCTTTTCCGAATTCACGGGGTCCGTATAGGTTTGACTCATCTTTATATGCAAATATGATTCCCCTTGAGGAGTTCACCACTGCCCCCAATCCGTCCGGGTTGAAGTAGGAGATCACATCAGCTGCGGTGGCGCCCTGGGCGCCGTATCCGGGGACAAGGAGGTAGGATCTGGGCATTATGTGTCTCAGATCGTCCGCCTGTCCTGGAAATGTGGCTCCAACTACCCCTCCCACACATTTATAACCCCTGTTTCCCTCTGTGCTCTTTCCCCATCTGTCCACCATCTCTCCCACGACTTCGTAGATGTGCCTGCCGTCTGTCTTTAAGTCCTGAAGTTCCTCTGACGATTTGTTAGATGTCTTGACAAGTACAAAGATGCCTTTTCCCCGATCTCTTGCCCTCTGGATGAAGGGAAGAACGCCGTCTGAGCCGAAATAGGGGTTGACGGTTATGGCGTCCAGATTATATGGAGAAAGTTCATCTCCCAGGTAGGCGTCTGCATATGCCTCGGACGTTGAGCCTATATCGTTTCTCTTAACGTCGCCTATGACTATCAAGCCCTTATCCTTAGCGTAGTCTGCTGTCTCGGCGAACGCCCTGACGCCCCAGTGGCCATATCTTTCGTAGAAGGCGATCTGAGGTTTGACGGCGGGGACTATATGCACGACCGAGTGTATGATCTCTCTGTTAAAGCGCAAAATCGCCTCAGAGGCGGCCTGGAAGGGATCCTGGAACTCTGCACAGCTCTCCTCCCTTATAAAATCGGGAATCATCTCCATCCTCGGATCCAGTCCCACAACGGTGTGGCTCTGCTTTTCGATTATTTTTTGAATCAACCTATCTGTGAAGTTCATTGTCTCTTTCATAGTTTATCTAAATGTCTAAAGAAGTCATCAGCGTTATCGAAGCCGGTCACTCTCCCCTCACGTATATCCCTTTCGGACTCACGCATGCCTTTTTGCCATTCCTCCGTCCAGAAGTAGGCTTGGTCTTCATCAATAAGCCCAGCCTCGACAGCGACTTTAATTTCGTCCTGGGTCAGACCGACAGAATTGAGTATGTCTCTGTTTATCTTGTTGATCTTGTTCCGCGCAATAGCCAAGTTACGGTGATTATCAGACATAAGGACGCTAACTCCTTCCTACGATGGATCTCTATTGAGCATAGGCATCTGCGAGATCTACGGAGTCTGCGATCCCATAGATGCCCTCTATCTTGTTGGCTTCAACCATAAGGTTATGCCGTTCCAAAGTTTTCCAGAAAGATTACAAAGTCGGAGAGTCCGACCTCTCCATTGTCGTCCAGATCGAACAGCGGATCCCAATCGGTTGAACTGGCCGTCGTGGCGAACGCATCTAAAAAAAGGACAAAATCGGAGAGACCTACTTGGCTATCCCCGTCGAAATCCCCCAAGAGCGGCTCTGATGCGAGGAAGGGCTCGAAATCTACGCTTCCCTGAATCTGCGCGGCGATCTCTTCAAGAATAACTGTGCCCCACCAGTTGCCTTCGGCGTTTACCTCTCGAAAAGTTAGATTCTGCACGGAGATGTTGTTGCCGAGGAAGGAATTGCGTCTTATACGCTCAGGAATTCTGCCTCCTTCTATCCTCAATGCCGTGGATGCCTCCCGAAATGTGTTATATGTTATCCGGGGCGATGAGGATATGGAGGCTATGCCGATCTGGTTAAAAGTGAAGGTATTCTCCTCTATGTCCAGAGATGCCACGTCCCTTAATTCTATGCCCGTAGGGTCGGCAAATAACGAACGGACGATTTCCCCGGAAGTTTCTGATAAACTAAGTCCAACTTCCCTGTTGTTCCTGATAATGCTGTCGGATATGTGCACCTGACCGCTCCATTCAGAGAGATCTATGCCCTCTTTGGCGTTCCTTTCGATTAGGCAGTCTCGGAGGTCGATTATGTGATCTTCGCCCGCAGAACCCTCGACTCCGGACCGATTTTGGAGGTTGATATTGCCAAGTGCACTTTGAATATCCCCGTTTCCCGAAAAGGTGCACCCCTCAGCCTGAACGGAGCAGTTGTCCGTGGATAATCCGACTCCTACGTTATTTCTGATGGTGCAGTCCTTCAAAACCACAGATCCAGTTCCGCTCACATTTATCCCCCCCGACGCTCCGTTCTGCTCGATAGTCGTCCTTTCGAGGTTCAAAGTGCCATCACTAATCCTGAGACTGATGCCGCCTCCGGGAGTAGACCTGATTATGGAGTCCCTCAGATAAGCCTGCGCTCCTTTGAGTTCTCCAGTAAGGGCAAAAGCTGGAAACTGAAGCAGTGTAAAGCTCATATCGAGGACTCCTCCGGGCACAAGCTTTATGCCGCCCCAGGCTTGGTCTGCGTCTCTAATCTGACTCAGCATGGATGTAAATAATACACCGCTTGCCGACGTTCCGGACGCTATCAGGGAACCTTCCACTATGAGCTCACATCGCAGTGGGTCGGCTCCTCGACCTGCCCAATCTCTATCGGCAAAGCGCACAGTCGTCCCGGCAGATACTGTCAGGGTGGTGCCTTCGGGAATTGTCATGTCTTCAGGAACGATGACTGTTCCTGACCATGTCGCATCTTCCGGAAGACGCTGTCTTACGAAGCCAAATTCTGATCCTTCGATTACTACTCCTGCTCTATTTATATCCTTTTGATCGTTTATAAGTCTTATGCCGTACCAATCTGTTTCGGATGGAAAGAGAGATAAGGAGGCTAGATTTATAGGATTCGAAGGATTCCCCTCAAGCAGGAGGCGACCGTAGATTATAAGCTCGCACCTATCTGGATCTACACCGCTTTTCCTGACGTCGCCCTTGGAGATTCCGACCTGGGTCCCTGATGCGATAGTAAGCGTAGCACCGAAGTCAACTATCACATCGCCCGGTACATTAACCGTCCCCGACCATGTAGTGTCCTGGGAAATTCGTCCGGGCGCCGGAGAGCCGATCATGAAATCCACTATCATATTGTTGCCGCTCTTTCTGATATTCTCCACAACGATCCCCGTACTTATAGTCTGGCCGAATCCCCCGTAGGCGTTGCTGCTGGGATTCGACTCAGAATCGAACGATGTGAAAGCTATCCCATCGAAAGGATCGGTGGCATCTCCGAGGTTGCCGTCGTTAGCCTCCGCAAAGTCAGCGTCTCTTGACCATCGGTCGAGTTGATCCGCTCCGCTCGAAGGATCTTCAGATCCGGCCTTAAGAAGGCCATCTGCGCACTCCAAATCGACCTGCTTGTGTCTTTCTTCATCGTTGTCAGCTGTCATATCCACATGCCAGATGAAGATGCCTCCACCGGGGATATTCCTGTCGTAGTATCCTCCCGATTTTTGTCTGTTTTCGACTAAAAAGTACTCCTCGTTGCTTATATGGATTTTGTAGACCTTACCTCCCATCTCTGAATCAGATATTACTACGTTCCTCATCGTCTCCTGGACAACGACCAGATTGTCATTCTCTCTTCCGATCCACCCCAACTGTTCCTTGCACCAGGCCGAAAAGGGGTTGGGGCCGTCTGTGCCTGACCATCCCAAGGTTCCCCGACCCATCATACCCCAGTTGCCTATTCCCGCGCCGTCGTCCTGTAGGTCCAGGTTAGGATTGGAAAGGAACGTCTGGTCAAAGAGGTCCGGTAGTCCGAAGACGTGCGCGAATTCGTGGGCTATCGTGCCCGCGGTGCTGGCAAAATTTCTAACCCTCTGCGTAGTGCCCCCCATCGCTGTAAATATCCCGGGAACCTTTATGAATCCGCCGCCGCTCTTTGTGTCGTTTGTGATAAAATCATTCTTAAATCCGAGGGATGCAATGCCCGTCGCGGTGCCTATGAAAAAGCCGGTGGGTCTGCTCCTTAAGTTGATTGTGACGAAGTCCACAAAGCCGTCGTCGTCTCCCGAATTGGGGATATTATCCGGGCCGTCGTTGTCGAACTCGCCGAAGTCTATGTCGTTATCTACCTTGCTCAAGATCTCTAAGTTGAACTGATCGAATTTTCCGAGCTGTCGTTCAGGTGCTATAACGTATTCCTGGGCGGGAAAGTCCGATTCGTATCTCTTCCTCAGCACAGTTCCCGCCGCCTCTAACGCCCCAGAAGACATGCTCTCGTAAAAGTGGCTGAAGCTCCCTTCTCTGTTCGGGTCGAATATGTCATTTGCAAAGGAGGGGGCCAGGGAATCGGCAGGGGCTTCGCCTTTGAACTTGGCAAAGATTGCCAGGACTTTCTTTTTGCCCTTGGGCTCGATGTATGCGACTTTGCCCAAACCCTCTATGCGAGATTTGGGATCTCCTGCACATGCAAACGATTCTCCGTAAACAGCAGTAGGTAGCAGGTAGAAGATAGTAGATAGATAAAAGAACAACAAGGAGTGGGCAGTAGGTAGTAGATAGGAAAAAGAGGCAAGGAAGAAGTTCTTCGGTACTAAAACTCTATTCTTCCTGTTCATATTGTTCGTTCTCCTTTGTCGCGTCAAACGCATTTACCAGGCTCGAACGGCTATTGCAGATAAATATAGGGCAAAGCCAAAGATCAGTCAAGCCTCAGGATTCGCTATCTTCCTATTACGGCTTCGCGGACTGAATTTGCTTTTTTGTTCTTTTGAAATCACAAAAAACATCATCACCGCAAGCGTGCATGTTGTATGTTGTCTATTTCTAAGTCGTCTGCTATAATGTGAGGAGGGGACAATTCTGTCACTTCTTGAGGGGTCACATCTGATCTGTCTTGTTTCTGTTAAAACTCGTTTGCCAGACTGAAATGCAACTTGCCTTCATCTATCTTATCCGTTTTCCCCAGACCGTAATCAATGCCTAATATTCCGACCCTGGAACGTATTCGTATTCCGGCTCCATATCCGATAGGTCGTTCATCTACAGTTTCTATCTTTCCCTTTGAATCTCTCTTCATATCGAGGTATGCGCCTGCATCCACGAAGGCGAAGGCCCTGGACTTTGGAGATAGTAAATAGCGATACTCCAAATTTGTCCAGATAGCCCGAACACCCGTAAACTGTTCCTCCCTATAACCTCTTATTGTATTTGCACCTCCTAGACGGATCTTATCGCTCAGGGGAACCAAGCGTTCGTTGCTTTTTATCGCCCAGGCGTGCAGGCTGAGCGCGATTACGTGCCTTGATGAAGCACCCAGAAACTGGTTTAGATCGACTCTGAAGTTGGCAAGTGAGGTCTTGTCCTTGTCGGGAGTAAAATTAGTAGTGGTGAAATTCCGCCTCGTTCCAGCGCGAAAAGAGAGCCGATAAAGTCCGCCGCTTTTTGGATTGCTCCTGTCGTCTTGCGTATCGTAACCGAGCGCAAAAGCCCCAGTCCAGGTCCTGGTTCTTGCCATACCAAAGCCTCCAAGAGAATCAGGCACGACCTTTTCCCATCCTGCTGTAAGTTCTCCATAGAGGTCGTCTAAAATAGGAGTCTTAAAAGACATCTTCAAGACAGTCTGCACATATCCGGGCCTTTCAGTCTGTTTGAAATCCCCTGCGGATGTGAGGGAAATTCCGAAAATCCAGGGCTCCTGGTATTTTAAGCGCAAATCGGAGGATTTTGGATCGAGTCTTGCCCACTTTGCCTTTGCCACTCTTGCGGTGCCGACCAGATTGACAAATGACAGGTCGAAGTGCCCCGTCAGGTAGCCGTTCTGGAATACTGTCCTGGGGACGTAGCCTACAGCGCCATCTATGCGGCTGGTCTGTCCCTCCTCCACTACCACCGAAAGCACCATCTGTTCAGAGTCGTTGTCGTAGGATATTTCGGGGGGATAGACCCTCTCAAAGAAACCCAGTTTCTTAAGTCTTCTGTGGGATGCCTGTATCTGCCTTTGATCATATAGATCTCCCTCTTCAACTTTGAGTTCTCTCTGTATAACTTGCACCTGGGTTGTCTTATTTCCGAATATCTCTATTCGATCTATCCTGACTTCGGGACCTTCGTCGATTTGGACGGAAAAGTCTATCCACTCTTTATCCCTTAATGAGAAATCCCCTGTGCCGATCTGACAGAACGGCTTTCCATTTTGATCGTAGAAACTGAGGAGTCGCTCTATGCCAGCATTTAAGGCTTCAGTTGAAAGGAGATCGCCCTGATCTATCGCAAGTAGTTTTAGCGCTTGATCTTCGGACAGGCCCTTTGCGCCTTGTATGCTGATATTTCCAACTCTAAATTGAGATCCGACGCCATCTCCGTGTCCCTCGTCTGCCGATGCAACGTGGGCTATGGTAGAGATCGCAATCACTAAATAGGCTAATTTGTGCATAGAGTTATAGTGGGACGCCCCGACCTCGCCCCTGCTTTTTGGATAGATCGTTCACTGTTCAAAAGATGTCTGTGTGTAGGAATAGTTTCATAAAATATTCACAGATCAAACATGAGTTTACAACATCTGCACTTTACTGTCAATTAAAATACTCTTTTTATTAGGGGTAGTCTTATAGGGGTTGTCTTATAAATGAAGCAAGAAATAGCCCGCCATTGCTGACGGGCTTGGTGTTCGAGATTCCGTGGACTTTTGCGAAACAGGACTAAACAGTTTATCGCATGAAGATCAGCTTTCTTATCTGCACAAATCTGTCCGTCTCCATCCGATAGAAATAGATTCCGCTGGCAAGACCTTCTCCTTTATTATTTTTTCCATCCCATACTATAGAGTAACTACCAGCTGATCTTTGACCATCCACCAGTGTCGTAACCTTTTGTCCCATTATGTTGTAGACAGATAGCTTCACGGGGCTTCGGACGGGAAGGTCGTAGTGGATCACAGTCTGGGGGTTAAACGGATTCGGGTAGTTCTGATGCAACGAATAGCTGTCAGGGACTTCGGAAATGCCTTCAAATTGGGGAATAACTACACTAAAGAGGCCTTCGTTCAATTGAGCGGAGATCAGCGCAATTCCACTAATAGCCTCGATTTTCGAACCTATAGGCTCAAATATAATCTCCGCGATCCTGCCACTGCCCTGAACCGATTCTACCCCGGCAAAGGATAGCTTTATTCTGCCATGTTGAGCATTATGGGCGAAGAGATAGTCGGGAGTCAAGTCAGATGTCGTAGCATCTACGGCTTTGAGCTTGGTCGGATCGAAAGATAGTTCAAGTTGACCTGATAAGACACCGTCCATTTCATCTATGAGAATAGGGAGTGCAAAGCGGCCATCCTGTGTTGCCTCTATATCACCTAAAGTGACAACCCTTTCGCCAAGCACAATTTTAGGAGTGCCTCCCGTCTCGGCAGGAAATATGGTTATTTTCCCGACAACGAACCTGAGTATCAAAGAGGCATCAAAGGCACTTATAGTGCCGTTTCCACTGACATCTGCTATCAGGGTGTCAGAGATTACAATGAGACCTACTGTGGATCTAAGCACCAAAGCAGCATCAAATGCCGTCACCCTTCCGTTGCCGCTGACATCTCCTAATCCGAGAATTTGCACAGCCCCGCCCTGTGTATTTGCCGCTGGATCGCCTTCGTTGAAGAAAAATTCCTCAAAGACCAATGGTGTGGAATCACCGATAACTGCCGAATCGGAGACTGTAAACTTGATAACGACTATATCTCCCGACCCTGACAATGTGTCAGGTCCCGGAGTTGCTATTGCGATCTTGATTGTGTCTATAGATGTTCCGATGCCCGTTACAACTGTGTCATCTATCACCCATCCCTGGGTCAGTGTTCCTTCCAACGCTATATTTATTGCCTTTATTAGATCTGAATCGTAACTGATCTTAATCTGGGCTGAGAAGATTCCAAGCGCAGTCACGTCCTCTTCGACAGCGACAGCTACTGAAACTGTATCGCCGACCAAGGTAGATACGTTCGGGAGACTGACTGAGGCTGTGTCTACAGGAGGAGGAGATGGCATAGTAGACAGATTCAATAACACTGATACATTATCGCTGTTAAAATTAGCCACAGCCAGGTCATTGTCTCCATCTCCATCGAAATCCGCACTGAACGCTGAACGAGAACCATCCCCTGCGGGGTAGTCCACCCTGGGTGCAAATCTCCCATCTCCATTATTCAGCAGCACTGACACATTATCGCTGCCCTCATTAGACACAGCTAAGTCATTATCTCCATCTCCATCTATATCTGCACTGAAAACTGAAGTGGGTTGAATCCCAACAGCACTGACACAGTATTGCTGTTATAATTAGCCACAGCTAAGCCCTTATTTCCATCTCCATCTAAATCTCCACCGAAAGCTGAACTGGCCAAAGATCCAGCTATATAGCCCGCCTTAGGGGCGAATGTCCCATCTCCGTTACTCAACAACACTGATACATTACCGGGGTATGAACAACACGGGCCCGCATTAGCCACAGCCAGGTCACTATCTCCATCCGCGTCCAAATCACCACTGAAAATTGATTGGGGACCATCCCCTGCAAGATAGTCCACCTTAGGTGCAAATGTACCATCACCATTATTCAACAACACCGATACATTATCGCTTCTCTCATTAGCCACAGCCAGGTCATTATCTCCATCTCCATCGAAATCCGCACTGGATACTGATATGGGACCATCCCCAGCAAGATAGTTGGTCCTGGCTGCGAACGGGACTTGTGCGGACGCCGTCGTATTTAAAACGACTAACAGTGTCAGAACAGTGTAAAAGATTATACGTTGCATTTTGAGCCTCCCTCTGTTTTGCGGGTTGGTAAAACTTTACCACAGCATGTCATGATTTTTTGGTCAGGTACTGCGTAGGAAAATACAAAAGGAAATGCTGGATGTCAATAGAGAATCTCTCAGTACCCACTGGAGAATAATACTTTTCCCTTGAATTGTAATTGCATATGTGGTATCTTTCACCTTGACACTGATTCAAGGGGAGAAAGATCTTGGTCTATGATAATATCTCTAATGTTTTGATCGCCTTGGGCATTTTCTACTCTGCAGTTGTGGGCGCGATCTTTCTGGGGTTATACAGAAATAGAAAGGGGCGAAATACCGCTCTGTCTATGGTCTCCGTAATCGTGGCTGCCAGGAACGAGGAGGAGAACATCGAAGATTGCCTGTCGGCTCTGGCACTTCAGGACTATCCTGACGATATGTATGAGGTAGTGGTGGTAAACGATAGATCCAGTGACGACACAGAGCAGATAGCAAGCTCTTTTGAGGATAGATATTACAACTTCAGACTGTTGAACGTTACTGGGGAGGCACTCTACGCCTGTCCCAAAAAGAATGCTTTGAACTTGGGGATCGAATCGAGCAGGGGAGAGATCGTTCTTTTAACTGACGCCGACTGTCGCCCCCCGTGTTCATGGATATCGGATATGGTAGGGCATTTCGAGCCGGAAGTCGGACTCGTGGCGGGGGGTTCGCCCTTAGATAGGGGAGAAACCCTTATTCAGAAGATGGTCGCATTAGAATCTCTCTCTATCGCCGCCTTGTCCGCAGGGAGCGTAGGCATAGGCGTCCCCATCTCCTGTACGGGGAGGAATTTGGGATATAGAAAAGAGGCGTTCATCGATGCGGGCGGATTCGATAAGATAGGGGATGTTATATCGGGAGACGACGTATTATTTATGCGTCTTTTAAAAGAGGAGACGGATTGGAAGATAGTACACTCCCTATCACCTGGGAGCTTCGTTCCATGTGGACCACCCCCCAGAGACTCTTATACTCTCTTCAATCAGAAGCTCAGACACTCCTCGAAAGCCGCTTATTACTCAACTTCGATCTTGTCTCTGGGGGTTATCGTATATCTTTTTCATCTTTTGCTTTTTCTACTCCTCCCCCTTTCAATTGTAAATCCAGCCAAGTACCCAGCCCCGCTTTACGCCTTTGGGATGAAGGCGTGCGTGGATTTTGTCGCTCTTTCAAAGGCGACAAGGCTATTTGGTGTAAAGGGACTTTTGAGATACTTCCCACTTGTGGAGATACTGCACATTCCATACATTGCCCTTTTCGGCCTGCTCGGATATTTTATGAAGTTCCAGTGGAAAGAGAAAAAAGTGAGCGGGGAAAAAGTTGAGCCTAAAAAGGTGCCCTAATTGTGAGTTTCATTCTTGACTCTCTTCACAGAATATGATATTTTAATTGCACTTGCGGTCTCCTGTGTGTTCTGCATCACAGACAAGTTTTGGATTTCCATCTAAATTTTGGTAAGGGCGAGGTTACCTTGTCCCTACTCTGAAAGATCGCTGTTTGCCCTATGATCCGCGTTAAAGGAAATTTGCGATATATTGTGGGTGTGTTCTTTTCCCTGTCTACTGTCCACTGTCTACTGTCTACTCTCTTGTGGGCCGATGACTTATTGGAGAAGGAGGTCGAGAGAGCTTACAACGAGTCCAGTAGTTATTATCACAAGATCAAAGGCGGTAAGGTGGAAGGGACCCAAGAAAACTGGGATAGGGCGGCACAGATGTTCCAATCTTTTGTAAAGAAGTATCCCCAAAGCTTCAGAACCGATGATGCCCGGTTCTCAATCGGTCTTTGCTACTGGAAGGCATCGGACTATACAAGAGCGGTGGTGGCTTTCCTTGAGGTCGCAGAACACCATCCCCAAAGTATTCTGGCGGATGACGCCCTCTACCTTGCCGGATATTCTTATTACAAGCAGGGAAAGCAAGAGGAAGCGGCAAATATCTATATCAGGCTGATTTCGGAGTATCCCCACGGGGATCAGTACTATAAGGTTCTAGCCAAATTGATGGAACACTATCAAAGTACAGAGGACATTGAAGGGCTTCAGGAGATTTACAATCAGATCGCAAGCTCTGAGGGGGAAATGGGCTGGATGGTTTCTCAGTACGTGTCCTTGATAGATCAGATGAGCCGGCAGAAATCCCAAGAATCTGAAATGAATGGCGGCAAATTGGTACAAAGAAAGGTCAGCGGCAAGTCCGGAGCCAGTAAATTTAAGAGGGGAGATTTAAGATATATACCTGAAATAAGGTTTTCGTCATCGGCGACTGCCGATAGGGCTGTGGTCGTACTGGATGGAGAGGCGAAGTACAAACTCGGCTCTCCTCTTTTAGATCCTCCCAGAGTCTATATGGACATTAAAGGGGCATTTCTAGATCCTCCTAAATATCGCCTCGAGGCCAATGGTAAGGCCGTTAAGAACATAAGGGCGTCTCAGCATTCAGAGGAAGACGTAAGGGTTGTTATGGAAATGGAGAAAATGGGAGATTTTATTCATTTTACCCTCCCAGATCCGTACAGGATCGTTATGGACTTCTATCCTGAGGAGAATAAGTACAAAGGAAAGGAGATAAAATATAAGGATAGCAAGCAATCAGCTATCTCCTTGTCGCAGGAGTTGGGCCTGAAGATCAGGACGATCGTCATCGATCCCGGTCACGGCGGAAAGGACCCCGGAACCGGAGGGCTCGAACTCAAGGAGAAGGACCTTGTGCTGGATATTGGGAGAAAATTGAAAGAGATCCTGGATAAAGACCCCTCCTACGATGTCTATCTGACGAGAGATGGGGATATATATGTTCCTCTGGAGGAAAGGACGGCGTTTGCCAACCAGAAGGGAGCGGACATTTTCATAAGCATACACGTCAACTCGGCTAAAAAGACGGACAAAAGGGGAATAGAGACGTATTATCTTTCGTTTGCCTCAACCGATTGGGAAAGGGGACGGGCGGCGATTGAGAACGCTATGGCGCGAAATAAGATGAGCGATTTTGAGGATATGGTCAAAAAGATAGTCAAAGAGGAGAACGTGAAGGATAGTAAGGACTTAGCAAAGATAGTTCAAGATGGTCTCATCAAGAGCGCCGAGCGAATAGATAGAGGCGTAAAGCGTGCCGCGTTCGTGGTGCTTGTGGGCGCACAGATGCCAGCTGTGCTAACAGAAGTCGGCTTTATCTCTAACAAAAGGGAAGCCAGGCTACTCAATACCGACTCCTACAGGCGTAAAATTGCTCTTGGACTTGCCGAAGCGGTCAAAAACTACGCATCTAAATTCGATCTGGTTATGGGAAAATAAATGTCAACAAAAGTGTTGACAAGGGTGAGGTGTTTTTGTATAATAATGGTTGTCTATAATTCAGCAAGTTGTACATAACGCAGCATATTTAGGTTTTATGTAAATTAACTACAAAACTCTCTGGGCTAAAACGTTTGGTCTTCTTATGATAACAAAAACGATTCTGACATTGAGCATCCTTTTTTCCTTGGCGGGAACGATCTGTGCTGGAGACCTGATAGATTCCGGTATAAGGAACATACCAGGGGTCTGGGCTGGCTCTTTAGATCTGGGCGACTACGATGACGATGGGGATTTGGATCTGTTAATCACAGGACAGATAGGGTCACAAGGGGATTTTGGAAGAATCGCAAGGGTCTATACCAATGCCGGTGGGGCATTTCCGAACAGTGGGATACAGGAGTTAGAGGATGGCGGGATATACTTCGGTTCGGCTATATGGGGTGATTATGACAACGACGGGGATCTGGATATCGCCCTTTCAGGGTGGTCCGAAGGCAACTAGGAGATAGCCAGGATATATAAGAATAACCGCGTACAGTTTGAAAAGGATATTATACAAAATAGTATAGGTACAACACATCAGGGAAGAATAGGATTCAAGTACAGTTCGTTGGCCTTTGGGGACTACGATGGAGACGGTGATCTGGATCTGGTAATAATGGGTATGCATGACCGTGGCTTTGCTTCAACTACGATATATATGAATGAAGACGGAAGATTTGTTATCGACCAGGCAAACAGCGAGGCGATAGCGGATTTGAACAAGGGCGATATCTCCTTTGGAGACTACGACGATGACGGTGATGTGGATCTGGTTATCACAGGATTTAGCGCGCAGGGCACGAGGGCTTTATTTGTATACAAGAACGATCCTTTAGGCACTTTTCTGGAAGACATATCTGTCAATTTAGAAAAGGTCTCCCAGGGCTCGTTAGCCTGGGGGGACTTCGACAACGACGGGATGATGACCTTGCCCTCTCAGGTTGGAACAATCTCTGGCAATCGAAGATAATCATCTATAAAAAGAATGGGAATTATATACAATGCTAGCCAACACCGCTAGACAAGCAATCCCCAGGGGGTCGGAAATGAACCGAAAAAAGAGAACATACAAGCCAATTAAGGATATGAGCATGTTTAAGTTTGGGAAGCGGTTTCCGAACGAAGCTGTTGCCATGTCTTATGTTGAGGATTTTCGGTAGAAGGATGGGATCTACTGTCCGCATTGTGGGGTTGTTGATAACGTTCAGAAGACAAAGAACGGCAAGCCGCAACCGTATAGGTGCCGGGAGTGCCGCAAGCATTTCAGTGTCCGTACGGGGACGATCATGGCCCAGTCCAATTTGCCTTTTACAACCTTTCTGAATGCTATTTATCTTATTGTGACACATCGCAAGGGTGTTTCAAGCACTATGCTTGCCCGTGAGCTGGGCGTCACACAGAAGACGGCATGGCACCTTGCACATCGCGTTCGCAAGGGGTTAGAGATGCCGGGGGGTTTGTTCTCTGGCCCGGTAGAAATTGACGAGACGTATATGGGCGGCAAGGAAAAAAACAAGCATGCCAAAACGAGGTTGCATGCTGGCCGCGGCACTGTTGGCAAGATGGCGGTGGTAGGTGCTCTTGCCCGTAGGGGTGGACAGGTGCAGGCCAAGCCAGTAACAGGAACGGATAAGGACAATTTACAAGGTTTCGTAAGAGATACTGTAAGAGGTGGAGAAAAGGTCTTTACGGACGACCACATTTCTTATAAGGGGCTGTCTGGCTTCAGTCATGACACAGTGAGACATAACGTTGGCGAGTATGTGAGGAATCAGATACACACCAATGGGATAGAATCCTTTTGGGCGTTGTTGAAACGTGGGTATTATGGGGTTTATCATTGGATGTCTGAGGCTCATTTGCATAGGTATATCCATGAGTTTTCGGGCCGGTGGAATATGGCGCGGTGGGAGACTATGGATAAGGTGGCTCATGTTGTTTCGGGTGGGATAGGCGTATCGTTGCCCTATAAGGAACTGGTGAGGTAGATCGTGAAAATACGGGATAAGGATTTGGTATCGTGACGCCGGGCGGAATGCACCTTGTATTGCCGAAAATTGTTCTATTGCGTTGGATAAAATTTTGCTAATACTATAAGCGGTTTTTGAGGTGTTTATGCAGATACAGCTTCCACGTCTTGAGGCATACGTAACACACTCAATATACCTTTCGAAGCGTACCAATGGGACGCAGGGACGCAACCTGAAGACGAAGGAGACCGTCATCGGTCCGAACCGGTCGGAAGCTTTCCGCTTCATCGACCTGTTCGCGGGGATTGGTGGACTACGTCGGCCGTTTGAGGAAATCGGGGGGCGGTGCGTGTTCACGTCGGAGTGGGATCGGTTCTGTAAAGAAACCTATACCGCGAACTTTCCTGAACCTGTGGCCAGCGATCACGTATTTGTCGGCGACATACGCCCCGTTTCTGCGAACCCGGAGACTGTGCCGACACATGACGTTCTGCTGGCAGGATTCCCCTGCCAGCCGTTCTCGATCGCCGGTGTGTCAAAGAAGAATGCATTAGGCCAGCCCCACGGCTTCCTCTGCGATACGCAAGGCACTCTTTTCTACGATCTGGCGAAGATCATCGACCATCACATGCCTTTGGCCTTTCTGCTTGAGAATGTGAAGAATCTTGAACGTCATGACGGCGGTCGGACCTTCGCAAGAATCATGCATGTTCTCGAGAATGAACTTGGTTACCATGTCGATACACGTGTCGTAGATTCCTCCTCGTGGGTTCCGCAGAAGCGTGAACGGATTTTCATGGTTGGGTTCAGGGAAAGGACGGCCTTTGATTTCGATGAATTGGCAATACCGTCAGGTCCCGCACCCGTTCTTGCGGATGTCCTCGACACGGAGGCTGACTCCAAGTATACGCTTACCAGACATCTGTGGAACTACCTGAAGGACTACAAGGAGAAGCACCGCCGGGCGGGCAACGGGTTTGGTTATTCCCTGTTCGGCCCGGATGATATCGCCCGCACCCTTTCGGCCCGATACTACAAGGACGGATCGGAGATACTGATCAAACAGAGAGGTCGGCGTCCGCGTCGCCTGACTCCTCGCGAATGTGCACGATTGATGGGCTTCGAGAAACCCGGTGAGACAAAGTTCAGGATTCCGGTTTCCGACACGCAGGCTTATCGGCAGTTCGGCAATGCTGTAGTGCTACCTGTCGTCCGTGCCATTGCCCGACTGATGAGACCGCATATCGCCGAATTGCTCGCACGGGAGGGGCGCGAACTACCTTCGCCCCAGATCGACTTTACTTTCCCCTCAATCTAAGCAGGTTTGAATGGCCTCCGACACTGTAACGCCGGATGTGCGGAGTCGGATGATGGCAGGGATCAGGGGCAAGGATACGAAACCGGAACTGGCAATCCGGTCCGCACTGCATTGTCTTGGTTTCCGGTTTCGCCTTCACCGCAAGGACCTTCCCGGGAAGCCTGACCTCGTGTTTCCAAAGCACCGCGCGGTCATGTTCGTTCATGGATGCTTCTGGCATGCCCATAACTGCCACCTGTTCAAATGGCCGAAAACCAGAACTGACTTCTGGGAACAGAAGATCAATTCAAACATCGCACGGGATGGCAAGCAGTTGACAGCCTTGACGGACAGAGGATGGCGCGTGGCAACGATTTGGGAATGCTCTCTCAAGGGCCGGACGCGGCTTCCTGTAGAGGCAATAGCGGAGCGCTGCGCGACTTGGTTAAGATCGGACGAGGACCAACTTGTGGTCGAGTGATGATGAGACGCGGACAGTTGCGTGACTATTTCGCTGGCGTGGGTGGGAAGCGCCTGTCGGCGGTGGATGCCGAACCCAAGAGATCCAACCAACACGAGGTGGGTACGACGCAGGAAATGCGACAGCACTTCCTTGGCGAGACTGAGCGGACAATCCCGGCGATCTATGTTTGGCTGGGCAGGGAGCAGGACGGTTTTACAACCGAAGGCAGTGTGACTCACTACGACGCCCGGAAGTCCCAACCCCACCGGACAGCCGAATGGCGTCTCTATTACCCTTCCAATCCCGTCACGGAAGCTATGAGCGAGGGGGACATGCTGTTTCTGGCGATGAAAGAGGACCGGCAACTTCTGTACTTCATCGTCGCGCCGGAAAGTTCGACCAGCGTACAGCAGCTGTCTTGGCTGTTCGGCTTAGACCCGCCGGAAGGGGCCTTCGTGTCGCGGGAGTTTGCCGAGGACGGACCGGAACTGGATTTTGCAGCCCGGTTTATTCTCGATGAGATCGGAATCGAGTTCGAGGAACCGGATGCGGACAGGCTGGACAGCATCATTGACAAGTTTGGTGGGGACTTTCCCAAAACGGCCGAGTTCTCGGATCTCGCCCGCCTGACCTTGCCGGAAGTAAGGGCCGAGGACGACCCCGATACGGCCCTGGTGGAGTGGCTGAGCCATGAGAAGGCGATGTTTCGCCGACTTGAACGGCGAATTGTTGCGAAACGTCTTGAAGAAGGATTTGTCGACAAGAGCGGGGCACCCGATGTAGACGGCTTTGTAAGGTTCTCGCTCAGTGTACAGAACAGAAGAAAGTCACGTATGGGCCAGTCTCTGGAACACCACTTGGAGGCGATATTTCGAGCCCATGATCTCACGTATGTTCGTGGTGCTGTGACCGAGGACAACCACAGGCCGGATTTTCTGTTTCCCAGCGAGGAAGTCTATCGGTCGGCTCCTGCAACCGGTTATGGATGCCTGAGCATGCTGGGGGCCAAATCGTCCTGTAAGGATCGGTGGAGGCAGGTTCTGGCTGAAGCGGAGAAGATATCGAGGAAACATCTGCTGACGCTGGAGACCGGAATCTCTGAGTCGCAGACAACGCAGATGGAGAATTCAGCCCTGCAACTCGTTGTGCCGGAGAAGCTTCAGGATAGGTATACAGAAAAGCAACGGCTTTGGCTGTGGAATCTTAAGGAGTTTATCCGAGACGTTGAGACTCGTAGGTGCAAATGAGGTCGAAGCGCATGGGCGAGAGGTGCAACAAGATGGAAAAAGGAGAACAGTGATGAGTAAGAAAAAGAAGGCGAAGCCCAAGAGTTTACAGAAATATGAGATGAAGGTGGTCAAGAAGGAGACTATTAAGGTTGTGAAGTCTTCATACATCCCGTCGAAGGCAGAATTGGAGATGAAGATAAGTGTTCCGGAAGGCTTGGAGGGTGCGTCTTTTGATGATGTTGTCAGTGCTGCGATAAGGCCAGTGAATGTTGTGCGTACGGACAAGCCTAAGTAATTCTTTCCCCACAGGAGTTAGCCATGTCTTTTCTCTCTGGCTAACATTGTATATAATTCCCAAAAATTGCCCTCGCTGCAGAGGAAGAAAATTTTGGGTACTTAAGACTGGTTAGTTGCGTTGTCGTAAGTGTAAATTGACCAGGAAATAGGCCACTACCCTTTGGGAGAAGAGTCTAGTTACTCCCTACTGGAAGGGGAGGTTAGTTGAGTATTTCTGTCTTGGTGTTCCTGTTTACCGGTTGCGATATCAGGTTCCATACACAAGGAAGACTATGGAGTGCTGGTACCGGATCATCAGAAAGGCAATCTACCACCACACTTTCGAGGAGTTTGAGCCCCTTGAAGGTGAACTTGAGATGGATGAAACTCTCTTCGGTGGTAGGAGAACTGGTAAAAGAGGTTGGGGTGCCGAAGGCAGACAGATGGTCTTTGGCATCTATCAGAGAAAGGGTAAGGTGTTGACCTTTGCTGTCCCCTCAAGGAGTCGTGACTCACTACTGCCTCTTATTACCCAACACACCAGACCAGGGAGCTTGTATTACACCGATAATTGGATAGCCTATGCCTCGCTTTCTATCAGCGGCAACCACGTGGTAGTGCCAGAACACAAAAGTATAGCTAAAGGAAGAGATCACCTCAATGGGGTGGGAGGCTTCTGGTCGTATGCCAAACACTGACTCTATCAATATCGAGGCGTTGACAGAAGCTTCTTCCACCGTTACCTTAAAGAGGTAAAGTGGTGTTTCAACCACCGCCACGAAAATCTACTTCCTCTTATAAGAAAGCTACTCCATCAACAGGCTCTAAGTGACATGAGTTAGTGCAACTTTAGTCATGCATTACCATCAGGAAAACGTATCCCGTATCAAAAAGCGTAGCGATCTGCTGATATCCACGCTTGGTGGCTACGTCACAGCAATGGGCGGAAAAATTGAGCTTGGTGGCGGAATTCCCCGACCGTCCACCCATCGCGCTGGCCGGTATTGCGGCTCTCGACAAGGATGACCGACCCTGCGGAAAGGGCATAGAACTCCTGCACATGTGACGAGGATGCGAAGTGTGTCATATATAGAAGAGCCACGACCGCTTGAACTTGGGGGATTGCCACTGATGGCTACCAACGGCATCAAAGTGAAGATGGCCCCTTCTCATCCGGGTGACTACATCCGCACGGAGGTCATCGAGGAGATGGTTTCAGGTGTCCGTTATTTTTGCAAGTCGAGAAGATCATCAAACAGGGAGGTTTATGTGCAAAGTGAAGATGGCCCCTTCTCATCCGGGTGACTACATCCGCACGGAGGTCATCGAGGAGATGGTTTCAGGTGTCCGTTATTTTTGCAAGTCGAGAAGATCATCAAACAGGGAGGTTTATATGCGAAGAAGAATATATCCAGAGATGGCATCATCGCTAGCTGGTCTGATGCGTCCCTTTTGGACGTCTGCCCTGGGTCTCGCCCTCATTGGCTCGCTTCTCGCCGGGGCGGTGGTGTGGTCCGAGGAGACGGTGGAAGAGACCGCCTCCGAGGAAGAGGGTATCCGCAAAGGAGGGTCCTACAGCGACACTGTCTACGTACTCGAAGAAGTGGTGGTCGTAGGGTCTCGGCATGCGCCGCGCTCGGTGAAGGAATCGGCCGCGCCCGTGGATGTGCTGAATGCGGAAGAGCTGCGCACCCAAGCCGCTCTCGATATGGACGATATCCTGCGCACCTTGGTGCCATCGTACAACATCCAGCGGCACGGCATTGACGACGAGGCGACCCTGGTGCGCCCCGCCACCCTCAGGGGCCTGCCCCCGGACAACCTCCTGGTGCTGGTCAACGGCAAGCGCCGTCATCGCTCCGGCGTGATCGCACTGCTGGGCAGCTCGCTCAATGCCGGCTCGCAAGGACCGGATTTGAGCGTGATTCCGACCATCGCCATCGAGCAGATGGAGATTCTCCGGGGCGGCGCCGCCGCCCAGTACGGCTCCGACGCCATCGCCGGGGTCCTGAACATGAGATTGCGCGAAGCCTCCGAAGGCGTGCTTGTGGAAATGCGCGGTGGCCAGTACTCCGAGGGGGACGGCCGCTTGGCCCAGGCCGCCGCCAACGTCGGGCTGCCGCTCACCCGGGACGGGTTCTTCAATCTCAGCCTCGAGTACCGCCAGCTCGACCCGACCATACGCAGCGGCACCCGCGCCAATGCCGCGACCCTGAGCGACCGAGGCTATCCCGTCGAGCACCCGGCGCAGATCTGGGGCAGCCCCGATGTCGACGGTGCCTGGAACACCTTCTTCAACGCCGGGGTCGATCTCGACATCGGGGCCGAAGCCTACGGCTTTGGTGGTTGGGCCAAGCGCCAGACCGAAGGGGGATTCTTCTTCCGCGCCCCGGGCACCTCCTCGGCGCGCAGCGGCGTCTTTCGCATCGGCGATGAGCGGGCGGTAGCCGATCTCGACCTCGGCGACGACGTCGACCCCTCGAACCTGGACGTTCCCTCCTTGGACGCCAGCTTCGAGGAGGTCCAGGCTTTCGTCGAACGCTACAAGGGCGACCTCTTCCTGTTCAACGAGCGCTTCCCCGGTGGTTTCACGCCGCGCTTCGGCGCCGACATCCGCGATTTGAGCCTGGTGGCCGGGCTGCGCGGCGAACGCGGCAGCGGCCTCAAGTGGGACGCTAGCGTCAGCGCCGCCCGCAGCAACATCGAGTTCTTCATCTTCAACACCATCAACGCCTCGCTGGGGCCGGATACGCCGACCTCGTTCCGCCCGCGCGACTACATCCAGACCGAAGTAGCGGCCAACCTCGACTTCTCCCACGCTGTGGAGGTGGGGCCCCTGGCGTCCCCCCTCGACGTCGCCTGGGGAGCCGAGTGGCGCCAAGAGACCTTCGAGTCCGTGGCCGGCGACGAGGCCTCCTATGTGCTCGGCCCGTACGCCGAGCAGGGCTTCAGCAGCGGTTCCAACGGCTACCAGGGGCTGGACCCGAGAAACGCCGGCGCGTGGAGCCGCCCCAACTACGCCTTCTACCTGGACGTGCAGGCGAACGTGGTGCCGGCGTTGCAGCTGGGCACGGCCCTGCGCTACGAGGACTTCTACGACGACTTCGGCAACACCCTCAACGGCAAGCTCTCGGCCCTGTGGCGGGCCAGCGACCGGGTCATCCTACGCTCGACGGCCAGCACCGGCTTCCGCGCCCCGTCGCCCGGCCAGGCCAACTTCACCGCCGTGACCACCGGCTTCTCCGGCATCGGCGGTCTGACCGAACAGGGGCAGGTACCGCCCACCCATCCCATCGCCGCGGCCCTGGGCGGTGTGGCACTGACCGAGGAGAAGTCCGTGGGTTTTTCGGTCGGCACCGCCGTGGAGCTCACCGACGAACTCGATCTGACCCTCGACTACTTCGACATCTCCATCGAGGACCGCATCTCCCTGACGGGGAACATCAAGATCACCGAGGAGATCGCCAGTCTCATCCGGGAGACGGAGGCCCTGGAGGGAGTCAGCGTTCTCCAGGAAATCAAGTTCTTCTCCAATGACTTCGATACCGGCACCCGCGGCATCGACCTGGTGTTGTCGTGGACACGGGTGTGGGACAGCCAGTCCTTGTCAAACGTCGATCTCGCCTACAACTGGACCCAGTCCAACCTCGACGACTTCTCCCAGGTGCGACAGGTCACCGAGTTCCTCGGCACGCCCCTGGCCGAACCGATCGACGTCAGCCTGCTGACGCCCCGGCGCCAGGTGGAGCTGGAGCAGATGAACCCCGAGCACCGCCTGGTGCTCACCGGCCGCCACCAGCAGGGCCCCTGGGACGCCACGGTGCGGCCCAGCTACTTCAGCGCCTGGAAGGCCTGCCGCTTCCAGGCCAGCGATTGCGGCGATCTCGACTCCTTTGACGGGGGCGTCATCGTCGACGCCGAGGTGGGCTATGCCTTAGGCGAGCGCTACCGGATCGGCCTGGGGGCGCAGAACATCCTCGACTCGGTGCCCGATGCCGACCCCGACGAGACCGCGGGCCAGGGCAATCTGCGCCCGGCGAGCACCCCCTGGGACTACAACGGCGCCTTCTGGTACACGCGCTTGTTTATGCAATTTTAATTCTCATCTCAAGCCCGCCGCCTCTGGCGGTGGACCGGGGGAGGTTCTACCGGCCAGGGGAGAAACGCAATAGGCTCTTTTCTTAAACCTCGGTTCTTGCCCAACTTGATCACAAGGGGTGTGCAAGATCATGACGCTGGGGAGTTGAAGAGGTCTTATTTCTGATGCACCTCGTGGCTGGCGCCTCCATCGCCTCACAGGCGACAGGAAGGATGAATGGAGCGTTTCGGTTTCCAGAAACTGGCGGATCAGGTTTGAAGAAGAGGACAGCTACATCGACCGCGCTGAACTTGGAGGATTACCACTGATGGCTACCAACGGCATCAAAGTGAAGATGGCCCCTTCCCATCCGGGCGACTTCATCCGCACGGAGGTCATCGAGGAACTGGGCCTGAACGTGACTCGGGCGGCCGAGATTCTGGGGGTTCGCCGGGCAACGCTTTCGGCCCTGCTCAACAGCAACGCCTCGCTGTCGCCGGAAATGGCGCTGCGCATCGAGAAGGCATTCGACGTGAGTATGGACATGCTGCTGCGGATGCAGGCTTGGTACAAGGCCTCGCAGATGCACGCCCGAGCAAGCGAGGTCAGCGTCCAACACTACGAGCCCGCCTGATCGACACCGCTTCCCGACAATGGCGTTGACTCCTCTCTGAGGAACGAATGACCATCGATTCTTTATAGAGATGTTTTTTGGAGTCTGGTGCTATTTCCGGGGGTCGCGTACCGAGGCCGTACCCATCCTTTACCGTAATTTCGGGACCCATCGCGTCGTTGGAACGTCCGGGCATAAACGTCCTCGTAGGAGCCTGATTTGTATCCATGCCTATGAAGACGGCTCTCCTCAAAACGCTACTGAAACAGTGGCGGTATATCGGGCTGCTCGCCGGAATCGCGCTGGGCCTGCTATTAGTGGGATTTCTTAATTTCCCCGGGAGGAACAGCGTGGTTGCGAAGGGCCCGCTGAATACGGGACACGAGGGGCTTGGCTGTCAGGAATGCCACGCGCCGGTGAGAGGCACCGTCGCGCAGGAAGTGAGTTCCAACGTTTACCCCTGGCTCGGTCTCCGTAAATCCACCATTGGCTTCGGATCGGAAGACGTCGACAGCAAGGACTGCCTGGCGTGCCATGAGCGCCCCGACGACCGGCATCCGATCTCCCGCTTTCTCGAGCCGCGGTTTGCCGAAGTGCGTGGGCATATCAAGGTCTACGAGTGCATGGCTTGTCACACGGAGCACCAGGGCAAACGGGTCACGCTGCCGACGATCGGCTTTTGCACGCACTGCCACCAGGGTACCGAGCTCAAGAACGATCCGATCTCGCCCACGCATGTGGAACTCGTGCGTAGTGAGTCCTGGGACACCTGCCTCCAATGGCACGACTTCCACGGAAACCACAAGATCACTACCCCTCAACGCATCGAGGAAGGTGTGTCCGAGGAGCGGGTCTGGAGCTACTTTAACGGCGCTCCGTCACCGTACTCCCTGCAAAAGATCGTTGAGCCGTCCAAGACGAAGGGAGGCCGGACACAATGAAGACTGTCGTAGTTGCCACCGCTCTCGTCGTGATCATTGTCACCGTTATCATTGTGAACGCCCCACCCCCGGACAGCGACACATCCGCTGGCGGGTCACTCATTCCCATCCCGAGTGTCTTTGCGATTCTCGAAGCGGAGAACGATGCGGTGCGCGAGCTGTGGACGAAGCAGATTGTGGGAGCGGGTCAAGAGATATGGCTGAAGTTCGATAAGGATTGGCGGGAACAAGACGTCGAAGCCGGTCCTCTGCCCGCCTTGTTTTTCCGAGAGCCTGCGGCGAAACCCGGTGCCTCTCTATCTCTTCTTGGGCTCCGCCTTTCCGATCAACGACGCTAACAAGTTCACGGGTCTACAGACCACATACTTTAACGAGATCAAAAGGGAATTATATACAATGCTATCCAACGCCGCTTGACAAGCGATCCCCTGGAGATCGGAAATGAACCGGAAAAAGAGAACATACAAGCCAATTAAGGATATGAGCATGTTTAAGTTTGGGAAGCGGTTTCGGAACGAAGCTGTTGCCGTGTCTTATGTTGAGGATTTTCGGTGGAAGGACGGGACCTACTGTCCGCATTGCGGGGTTGTTGATAACGTTCAGAAGACAAAGAACGGCAAGCCGCAACCGTATAGGTGCCGGGAGTGCCGCAAGCATTTCAGTGTCCGTACGGGGACGATCATGGCCCAGTCCAATTTGCCTTTGACAACCTTTCTGAATGCTATTTATCTTATTGTGACACATCGCAAGGGTGTTTCAAGCACTATGCTTGCCCGTGAGCTGGGCGTCACACAGAAGACGGTATGGCACCTTGCACATCGCGTTCGCAAGGGGTTAGAGATGCCGGGGGGTTTGTTCTCTGGCCCGGTAGAAATTGACGAGACGTATATGGGCGGCAAGGAAAAAAACAAGCATGCCAAAACGAGGTTGCATGCTGGCCGCGGCACTGTTGGCAAAATGGCGGTGGTAGGTGCTCTTACCCGTAGGGGTGGACAGGTGCAGGCCAAGCCAGTAGCAGGGACGGATAAGGACAATTTACAAGGTTTCGTAAAAGATACTGTGAGGGGTGGAGAAAAGGTCTTTACGGACGACCATATTTCTTATAAGGGGCTGTCTGGCTTCAGTCATGACACAGTGAGACATAACGTTGGCGAGTATGTGAGGAATCAGATACACACCAATGGAATAGAATCCTTTTGGGCGTTGTTGAAACGTGGGTATTATGGGGTTTATCATTGGATGTCTGAGGCTCATTTGCACAGGTATATCCATGAGTTTTCGGGCCGGTGGAATATGGCGCGGTGGGAGACTATGGATAAGGTGGCTCATGTTGTTTCGGGTGGGATAGGCGTATCGTTGCCCTATAAGGAACTGGTGAGGTAGATCGTGAAAATGTGGAGTCTGCTGAAGCGAGGGTATTATGGGACGTATCACAATTGGATTGATTTTTGCTAATACTATAATCGGTTTTTGAGGTGTTTATGCCAGAAGCCCAGGGTGATATAGCGATGGCGACCCAACGTATCATTCATGGAGACTGCCTGGATGTAATCACGTCCGGTCAGATTGAATCAGAATCAATCGATCTGATAGTCACCTCTCCACCATACGCCGACCAACGAAAGAACAATTACGGCGGTGTTCACCCCGACGAATATGTCTCATGGTTCCTTCCACGATCCGATGCCTTTAGGTCGGCGCTGTCTCCATCCGGGTCCTTTGTTCTGAACATCAAAGAGAGGGTGGTGGACGGGGAGCGCCACCCGTATGTCCTGGAATTGATCCTGGCGATGAGGCGACAGGGATGGAGATGGGTGGACGAGTACTGCTGGCACAAGAAGAACTGCTATCCAGGGAAATGGCCGAACCGGTTCAGGGACGCGTGGGAGCGCCTGTTACACTTCACCCGTTCTAGTAAGTTCAAAATGCGGCAAGAAGCCGTAATGGTCCCGATGGGACAATGGAAACAGACTCGACTCCGCAATCTCTCGGACACCGACCGCATAAGAGACCGATCTCGAAATGACAATGGGTTCGGGAAGCGAGTGGAGAACTGGGTGGGCCGAGACGCCGCCTACCCCTCGAACGTGCTTCATATGGCGACGGAATGCAGCTTCAAGGAACATCCAGCAGCCTTTCCGGTGACCTTGCCAATATGGTTTATACAATTGTTCACAGACGCTGGAGACACGGTGCTTGATCCATTCGCTGGATCTGGAAGCACGCTGGTGGCAGCCCGTGAGCTAGGGCGAATCGGGATCGGAATTGACATCTCGCCAGAATACTGCAAGCTCATGGAGGAAAAGGCTAATGTCATCAGATGAGCCTAATTGGTGGAGAGATGCGAGAAAGGATATAGACGATGCAATGCATGCCTTCACCAAAGAGTTCGAGGAGAAACTGCTTGCAAAAACAGAGTCGCAAATAGCCTTGATGGTCAAACGGAAGAACCCCTTCCTCTTTCGAATCCGGGCCGCAGAAGGTCTGGAGAAATTCGTTGATCTAGTGCTTGCTGCACACGTTTCATCCAGCGAGGAGACAGCGTTCGGCAACGCACTGGAGAAGATAGTCATCGCTATATGCTCTCGCACTAAGGACGGGAGGAAGTCCAGTACTGCTAAGGTTGATCTTGAATACGACGTTGGAGCGAAGCGGACAATGATAGCGATAAAATCGGGGCCACATTGGGCAAACTCAAGCCAGAAGGATGCACTCAAGAGCGCATTTAAGACAGCGAGTATAGTGGTTCAGCAAGGAGGGCTCACCCCGCGTTGTGTCGAAGGATGTTGCTATGGGAAAAGCAACACAAAGAACCTCGGAACACATTTTAAAATCGTGGGACGAGACTTTTGGAAAGAAATCTCCAGTTTCGACGGAACAGATCGCCTCGTTATGGATGCAATTGGAGGCCACGCAGGAAACGGTCTTGACTATGCCATGAATGAAGTAAGAAGTAGAATGGGAGACTACTTGGTAGACAATGGGATAGCAGACCACAAGCACATCCTTTGGGACAGGCTATTGGATGTGGTCATGTAAGGCAGGGCCTCTTGAATGTCACCCAAACCCCTCACCGTATCCCTCCATCCCCTGACGTGGTATGAGGCGATGTCCGCCAGAAGGATGCACGGGTGATCTTTCGGGGCATTCTGAAGGTGCTAATCGAGAATGAGGTTCCTAGCCTGTGCTGACTATGTGGGTTAGCCAACTAAGCATGTCCCAAAGGTAATATACTTATCAGGGTATTATGACATAGGAGATGCGACAATGAAACAGCCAAGGAAACGCAAGGTGGTCAAGAAGAGGACTGTTAAAGTTGTAAAGTCTTCATACATTCCGTCGAAGGCAGAATTGGAGATGGAGGTAAGTGTTCCGGAAGGCCTGGAGGGTGCGTCTTTTGATGATGTTGTCAAGGCTGTGATAAGGCCAGTGGAAGTTGAGCATACGGACAAGCCTAAGTAATTCTTTTTCCCATAGGAGTTAGGCGTGTCTTTTCTGTCTGGATAGCATTGTAAATAATTCCCGATCAAAAGAACTGGCGAGCCACAGTTCTTTTTCGATGACGACATCAAATTCCAAACCGCCATGTTCTCGGACATCGCGGTCGGTGAAGCTTGTGTCAGCTGTCACAACAATGAGCCGGAAACGACGAAGACCGACTGGATGTTGGGCGACATCATGGGTGCGACGACCTGGTCCTACCCGAAGGCGGAGGTCAGCATGGATGAAGCGTTCTCCATGGTGAACGCGCTGCGACAGGGATTCAACGAAGCCTACGGAGAGTACCTGGCGAAGACGGCGACATTCTCCACCCCCCCTGCCGTCGGCGACAACTGGCCTGCCGATGGTTACTTCTTGCCGTCCGCCGATGTCTTTATGGGAGAAGCGGAACGGAGAGCGTCCCCCAGGATATTACGAAAGCTCTTTGCGCTTCAACGAGCCAAGGAGTGATTCCGTGTGCACGAAATCCTGGCGATCAGCCAAGAAAGATAACCACAGTGGCCGCCTCTGAGAACACCGAAGGTCGCAATAGATTCCAGTTTCGAATCCGTGCCAGCAGACTCATATCATCGAGGCGGTCCGAATGGAAATGGAGGCTTGCGGTCGTCGTTCTCGTTTTCGTATATCTTGTCCAAGACGCCATCGATCTTCGGTGGGAGTGGCTTTACCAACTCAAAGCGGTCGACGGCTTCAAATATGCCACCGGCACCTGTCTGATCCTGTATGTCGGATGGCAGTGGTACCTGTTCCTGGCGCGGCTTAAGCGATGGAAGGTCGGCCGCCTAATAGCGCTCCATCAAAGGAGTGGCGAGTCCCGTTGGAATCAAGATTCACAACAGATCTTACACAGCCTCCTGGGGGATTATCCACGTGATGCTGGACGCGCTGACGGTCATCCTGGGCCTCTTTCACGGCTATATCGCGCTCTATTACAAACAGGGGAGTACGAGGACGAGCCCGAGAGCGGGCGCATGAATGTCGCTGCCGGTGATCTCCTTGCGGCGCAAAGGTTTTCACCCTGTCCCAAATCAGGTGATGTGGCCGGAGGCGATGTTGCCCAGGATTGACTTGGCGCAGACCTCGGCTGACGGGTATTCGTCGGTCTCGACCACGGCCCCGCGCATGCCACGGTAGGGCGAGACGGTCGACTGGTGATAGGCCAGGAAATCCTCGGGCATTGACTGGACCTCATTCTCCACCAGCCGGTTGACGACCCATTCGGCGTCCTCCCGGGCGTCCGCGTGGCTTGGCAGGAACTCGATCACCAGATCGAGGCCGGTCCCTGGACCCAGACGCCGATGGGGTCGTAACGCGGCGCCCGGATGCGGTCGAGCAGCGCGTACTCGACCATGTATCTCAGCTTCATGATGGCCAGTTCTCCGCGATCTCGATGTGCTCCTCGAGCAGTGCTTGATCGATCCGCTCGAACATCTCCCGGTTCTCCAGCTTGTACTCGCCCCAGCGGTCCCCGTCGGCCGCCAGATCCGACTCCAAGTCCGGGAAGATCAGCTCGACGTGAAAGCGCCGCTGGCGGTCGTTGACCAGGTCCAGCTCATAGGTGGCGTCCTGGGGACCAGCGGAGCACCTTGAGGGTGTGGGCGTGCTGGAAGCCCTCGTGGTAGTCGAGTGCCTTGAAGAACAGCCAGAAGTCGACCCGCGTAACGTTCCCCCGGGCGTCGAAGTGGGGGGCCACGCGAAGCTTCGTACTGAGGGGAATACGTACGTTGTGGTGGATGCAGGTAGTACCAACGGCACGTTTGTAGACGACAAGAGAGTATCCCGCCAAGTATTGATGCCAGGTCAGACTATCAGATTCGATCTGGTTCAGTTTTAGTTTACAATAGCCCGAGTAGCAGCCAAGCTCGTGGGAAGGAGTGGCAGATATAGCGGGGTGGAGTCCTCTCTGGATAAAGAGACGACTACTGTGAGGAGGGATTCTTCCTGTGAGCTGGTGCTGTCTGAAGAGACTGTGTCTGGATGCCACGCCAAGATCGAAAGGGCCGGCGACAGCTACACAGTAGCGGATTCGGGGAGCACGAACGGGACGTTCGTAAACGATCAGCAAGTGGCCGTAGGGGGGCTAAAAAACGGCGACGTCTTAAGGTTCGATAAGTGGGAGTTCGACTTCGACGACGGCACAAAGGATATGAGAGCCGAGCTTATGGGGCTTTTAAGACTGCCGTATCAAAACATTGTGTGCCAGTGGAGTGAACTTCCAGCTCATAACCTAGACCTGATCGTACACGATATCTCAAGGACCGACAAGACCTTTTGTGGCTATCTCCAGCTTGCGCTGAGAGCCAATCAGTTGTTTATGCTCTTCAGGGATGGAAAGATGGTAGGGGCCGGGAGAGAGCATGCCGGATTTTTAGAGGCCACAGATTTCCAGACCTTCTTTTCCATATCAAAGTCTAACGCGCAGATAAAGGTAGCTGTGTGTCGCACCGAAGGTAGGCTTCTCAACATGCTCTCTGTGGTGTTTAAGGAGACAGCAGATAGGAAAGAAGTGGTAGATGGCGACTCTGTGGGTCAGCTTATGCAGAGTATCATGGGATCAGCCTCTTCTGACATCATATCCGTCGTAGCCGGGGACACTCTTTCTCTGGTAATGCTTGCTGACGGACAGCCTTCAGATCTATTCCTTACGGATGGAGTCTCCGAAGATGGGGACGTTGTGGAGGAACTTATAAGAGCTGTCGAAGGCGCTGCAAGGGATGGGAAGATGACCCTGGAGTTCTATGCTGACTTGACAGTGGGCGACTGGAGCGATGAATTCTTCATTCCGCCCGATCATGTTGGCACAATGGTCGAGATTTGTCGGGACGTTTTTGGGACAATCTCAGAGGCCGTAGAAAGATCCGGAGAGTCAGCTGCCCGGGTGGGCGCCAGAGCCCTGGGCCGTGCATGTGCAGAGTTTCCTGATCTCTTCCAGGGGGTAGGGCTGACTCCAGATGGGTTCAACTTCGATAGGGACAGGGTTATCACGAACACAGCAGCCGTAAAGATGGCTGGTCGTTTAGAGACAGTTGGGGATGCCTTGATACGACTTATGACAGACTACTTAACCGATGCAAAGGACGTAAATGGGAGTGTGAAGAAGATTCTGGACAGAGAATTTGGAGATTTTGCAAAAAAATATCAAAAGAAGATATCGGCATCCAACCTAAGTGGATTTGTGACTGAGCTTGTAAGGGTATAAATAGTAGACAGCACCTTTTAAAAGGCCGAAGTCAAGAAAACAATTCCACCATCCCGTAAAGTGTTGAGCTTTTCGGATTTGAGATGAGTTCTTTGACACACACAGACGTTTCGTTGAGCTTTGGCGGTCCAGCCGAGTTCGAATCTCTTGGTTGATCTGTCCATAAGCTGGCAGACAAGCACCTTTTGGGGCTTACAGTTAGGGAATTTGGCCTAACCGTTTCTTCTCACACGAAAGAAGCATCCCAGCTTCTATATCCGCAGGCGTCTGGCTTCCCAATCATACAGGCAAGTCTAAAGGACTTAGCTGTCTACTCGGGTTTGCCAGACGCGGCCAGCTTTGGCTTTTGGAGCATCTATGCCTTTGAAGCTCTTGAAGGGTTCCTCCTTTTTCAGGACAAAATATGCGATCTTGGCCAGTTCTTTGGCCACAATAGTCGAAGCCACTTTAGGGTTAGTTTTTCGCAGTTTGCGATTATAGAATGTCTTGATCTGGGGATAGTGAGCGATTGCCCTTATGGCAGATTCTGTGAAGACATACTTTAGGTATCGATTGCCATCTTTGTTTGAGCTTTTGTGTCTTCGTTTGCCGCCGGAGTCTTTCGATCCTGGCACAAGGCGACAGTAGGAGACGAAGTGTTTGTCATCGGGGAAGCGTTCAATATTGGCTGTTTCCAGAGAGATGGTGGCTGTTGCTATATGTCCGATGCCTGGGATAGAGAGTAGAAGTTGAGTCTCTGGTGTAGGTTTAAGTTGATCATTGATAGTCTTTTCTGTGAGTTTTATCTGGCGGTTCAATAGCTGGATGTTCTGAATATGGAGTCGGACACCCATTTTAGCCAGCTTTGGTAGGTCGAGTTGGCCAAGGAGTTTGAAGTTTTCAGGATGGTTCAACGGTGGTTTTGTGGGCAGAGTGATGTTGTATTTGCCGAGGGTCATGTGAATCGAGATTATATGGCTGGTTCGGTCGGCCACCAGGTTGAGTCTCTGGCGCATCGGGTCTCGTAGTGGTCGGAGCTCTTGGGGGACCTGATAAGAAGTAGGGATATAGTCCATTCTGAGAAGTTGGGCTAAAGTGTTTGAGTCGACCTTATCTGTTTTGACCTTGGCATAGCTTATGGCCTTCAGATATTTGGCGTGAGCGACTGTGCACGGGAATCCGTGGTCGTTGAGAAGGCCTGATATCCAATACCAGTTTGAGGTACATTCCACCACTGCCTTGTGGGGTTCATCAAAACTGGCAAAGTATTCCAGAATTGCCAGCTCATCGTTTCGGATTTTCTGTTGATTTAACACTTTTCCTCTTTGGTCCACTGTAGTGATGAAACTGAATCTCTTGTGCAGATCGATTCCTGAAGAAAGCATTGGACACCTCCTGGTCTTGGGTTTGGGATTTAGCTGAAAATAACTAAATCCTACCAAATCAGGAAGGCCTTTTATATAATATCATACAGTAGAGAGCAAACAGGAAGATTGCTTGGCGACCCCCGGTTAAATCGGGGGTCGCGATGACAGGTGAGGGGTGCACAATCACATTGCAGGACTTGGGCATGTAGTCATTGCGAGGGGCTCTTGCCCCGAAGCAATCCTTGATAGATTCAATCGGGGACAATCTCAAGGGATGGGAGGCGGTGCCCGTGACTACTGTCTGCTGACTTTGGAGGTACTGTATGGCGAAGATTCTCTGCAAGTCTGGGAGTTTAAATGGCCAAGAGTTCGAACTGACGGCGGAAAGTTATAAGATTGGAAGGGATGAGGGAAACGACATCGTTCTGACAGATGAGGGAATCTCGCGCAATCATGCTGAGATTAAAAAGGAGAACGACGGATACATAGTAGCGGATCTGGGGAGCACAAACGGGACTTATGTGGATGAACAGAAGGTTACACGACACGTGTTAAAGAACGGTCAGACGGTTAGACTTCATACAGTAGGAGTTCGGCTTTGTGGATGATGTCGCTGCGGGAAAGGAAGATTCAGGGGCCACTATGGTCAGACAGGCTGTACCGGAGGATGCAGGAACCACTATGGTGAGACAGGCTGTACCCTCAGATGAAGAGGAAGAAAAGCCCGCCGCTGCACCTGGCAGACCTCAGCCTGCAAGGAGACCATCCAGAGAGCCGGAGAAAGGTGGAAGTGGCAAGATAATCGCTATCGTGGTAGTAGTTATAATTATAATAGCAGTTGTGGCCTATTTCGTCATGAAGTGAGGTATAGGGATCTAATCTGTTCAAAAAGAGTACAGAGTGAAGGTCTGAAATCTGGTGAGTTACCGGTAGTGTGACTGCTCAGCATGAGGCCGTAAACATATCTTCGATATTTTCTTTTGGCGACAGTAATACCCAACACGTAATATACAAGGTTCAAGGACGTTTGCGATGGCATCGGATACGCCTAAGGACGGAGTTCCGAGAACAGATAGTTCGGAAAGTGGGGAAAAGTCCTCTGACACGCCTAAGGACGGACTTGAAAGCATAGATGCTCCTGGGGTGGGCAAGGTGGGAGGTCAGGGCAAGGATGCAGGAGTGACTCAGGTGTTCGCTCAACCTGTAGACGGAGGGGAGGAGGATTTAGATGAACTCCTAAAGCGTCATCTTTCGGATAAATACGAGATTATAACTGAGCTGGGGAGGGGCGGAATGGCTGTCGTGTATAAAGCCAGACATTTAGGTCTTGACAGGACGGATGCACTGAAGATCCTCCCGCAGGAGTACTCCTTTGACGAGGAGTTCGTAAAGCGATTCCATCATGAAGCCAGGATGTCCGCCAGCCTGGATCATGCGAACATCGTCAGGATATACGATGTGGATCAGGCAGGTCCGATTAACTACTTCTCTATGCAGTTTGTGGACGGAAAATCGCTGTCCTCGATGATCGAAGACGGGGAGATCTCGTCCATAGACGAGGCTGTCTTCATCGCTCAGGAAGTCAGCAAAGCCCTCTCGTACGCTCACAGCGGGGGATAGTACACAGGGACATAAAGCCCGATAACATCATGCTGGACAGCCAGCACAGGGTGCTGGTGACGGATTTCGGCATCGCCAAGGCGGCGTCCGGTGTACAGCTTACGACCCCCAAAGGGGTGGCCATCGGGACGCCTCAGTATATGTCGCCTGAGCAAGCCAGAGGAAAGCCCGTAGATGGCAGGAGTGATATCTACTGTTTAGGAGTTGCTCTGTATGAGATGCTGACCGGGGAGGTCCCCTTCAAGAGTGACGATGCTACGGCGCTTATGTACCAGCACGTCCACGATATTCCGACCGAGCCTAAAAAGATCAATCCATCGCTGCCGGACGGCCTGAACAAGATTGTGATGAAGTGCCTTGAGAAGAAGCCGGAGGACAGATTCCAGAACGCAGACGATCTTTCAAACTCCCTGGAGACAGCAGACTTCCAGATCATAGAGTCGGGCGAAGGTCCTGTGGTCATTCAGCAGACCGAAGCCGCAACGACGACCGCTGTTCCAAGGAGGGCGCCGACAGCTCCTACAAGGAGAGTCAGGGTCGAAGAGAAGCCCAAAACCAAGCTCTTCGCCATAGCGGGCGCTGTGATAGTGGCGGTCTTAGCCATTGCAGGCTTTTATATATGGAATCAGCAGAAGGAAGCTGAAGAAAAAGCGGTAAGTTTAGCTCTGACACGAAAGCAAGCAAGGGAGGACAGTTTGAGGTTTGCAAAGCGTGAAGCAGAGCGTCTTGAGCAGGCAAGACAGGACAGTGTAAAACTGGCAGAGGCGGAAAGGAAGGCCAAAGAGGGAAAGGAAAAAGCCAGGCTGGCTGAACTTAGAAGGTAGCAGGAGGCAGAGGCCCGTAGCTCAGCTGAGGTGAACAGGCAAAGACAGCTTGCCGCTAATATGATCTTGATTGGCTCCGGTGAATTTATGATGGGAGCTAATGACGGTGACCCGGACGAGAGCCCGGCGCATAAGGTCTATCTGAACTCCTTCTATATAGACAAAAACGAAGTTACCGTGTCCGATTACGAAAAGTTCTTTTTGGATACTGGACGGAGAGAACCCAGATATTGGGAGGATTCCAAATTCAACGGCTCCAATCATCCTGTTATTGGCGTCAGTTGGCAGGACGCCAACGATTACTGCGAATGGGCGGGCAAGAGATTGCCTACAGATGCAGAGTGGGAAGAGGCGGCAAAAGGCAGAGGTGGACAGAAGTACGCGTGGGGAAACTCAGCACCCGATGCTGGAGGGAAATACAGAGCCAACTATGATCCTGGCAGTTACGATGAAGATGGATATAGTTTCACCGCTCCGATTTTAAGCTTTGCAGACGATAAGAGCCCCTACGGGGTTTTGGGCATGGCGGGAAATGCGAAGGAATGGGTCAGCGACTGGTATTCTGAGGACTACTATAAAGATACCTCAAATCGCAATCCCAAAGGACCTACCTTGGGCCGGGAGAAAGTCCTGAGGGGCGGTTCGTGGTACTATGCCAGTTCAGACCTTAGGACGACCTACAGATATAGCGATAATCCCAGAAAGAAAGATAACACTTACGGATTCCGGTGTGCCAAAAGTAAATGAACAGTGGACAGGGCATCCTCCTTCTCGTGTCTACCTGCAAACAGGTAGTAGATAGGGGAAGATACAGGCAGTAGCGAGTAATTCAAAGCTGATTGCTCTTATTTTGACGATTTAATAACCTCTTCGAGTTTTAGACCCTCGCGTGGGGGTAAAATTATGAAGATAAACGTTGCAGGGGACACAGATGTAGGGGTGATCAGGGATCACAACGAGGATAGCTTCTCCATAGATAAAGATCAGAGCCTGCTCATAATGGCTGACGGAATGGGTGGGCACGCCGCAGGAGAAGTAGCCAGCACCGCTGCTGTGGAATCTATAAACCAGGATGTGGTTTCAAAGATACAGGAGGTCCAGGAGGGGGATGAAGGCGCGTACGGAAAGATTTTGAAAGATGCTGTAAAGTCAGCTAATCGCATGATATTCCAGATGGCAGAAGACGAGCCTGCCAAAAAGGGAATGGGAACTACAGTTACAGCGATGCTGATCAAAGGTGAAAGCTACATCATTAGTCACGTGGGGGACAGCAGGGCATATTTGATTCGGGATGGGGGGATAACTCAGATCACCAAGGATCACTCGTTAGTTCAGGAGATGATTGACGGCGGGACATTAAGTCCCGAGGATGCCAGACATCATCCTGAAAGAAACATAGTCACCAGGTGTGTGGGCATAAATACGGAAGTGGAGGTGGACATCTATACAGGCACGCTGAAGGAGGGAGACCGTGTTTTGTTGTGCTGTGACGGGCTTTCCGGGCCAGTTGAAGACAGCGACATTTTGAGAGCTATTCTGGACAGCGGGAATCCGAGCGCTGTGTGCAGGCAGCTTATCTCAATGGCGAATCAGAACGGGGGACACGATAACGTTACTGCCATTTTAGCTGTGATGGGGGATGAGGAGGTAGATGAAGAGGACCGGAACGAAGAGAACGTGGACAAGACAGCTAAGTTATCTGCTATAGAGGACGTCCCGGAAACGGAAGTTGAACCTGAGACCGTGGGCGTCCACGCGGAGGAGCAGAGCAACAAAAGGTTCTGGATTGTACTGATCGTACTCGTGATATTGATGTTGATAGGTGTATTTACGTTTGACTATTTTAGATAATCGCTCCTGATTGGGGGAGCCAGATTTGCATTTTGGGTAGTGCAACGGTCATTTCGTAGTATGATGTGCGCAAAAGACGCAGATTCGGGGCAGTCTCGGTTGGGATTGCCCTCTTGTTTTTTGCCAAGGGGGTTTCAAAATGCCAGAAAAAAAAGAAAAGCGTAAGGGGAAGTTCAGCTATCTTCACCTTATTCTTGCAATAGCTGTGAGCACAGCCGTGGCAATAGCGCACTGGACGCATCTATATGACCAGTTGGAGTTCAGGCTGCACGATGCTTTCTTCAAGTTTAGCGGGGAGATAGAACAGTTTCCCAAGGTCGCCACTATGGATATAAACGAAGTAGCTCTTCAGACCCATGGAGAGTGGCCATGGACCAGGGATAAACACGCAAAGGCCGTAGACATTCTTGCCAGATACAAAGCTAAACTGACGGTATTTGATGTATTCTTCTACGAGCCGAGTCCCCGTACAATACCTAAGAATGTACTGCGCGACGGGGCAGAGTACACGGCAGAAGATGTACGGAATCTCCTGAGCAGTTACGATGAGGATATGGCAAGGGCGATGAAGGAAGCGGGGAACGTGTATTTAGCGCAGACGTTCGAGCCGTCGGAAAATCAGGATATAGATTTTATCAAAATGAATACGAAGGCAAGAACTGGCGAAAAGGACGAGATCTTCGGCCTGTTGAAACTTTTTTCTCTTGACTATCCAGAGGGCGACAAGACCCAGATCTTCAAAATGACGGACATAGACGTTCCCCTGAGTGATTTTGTAAAGGCCGTGAGGGGCGTCGGCTTTGCTATGCCCGACGCCGACAGCGACGGTGTGGTCAGACGATACCGTCTGATCGTTATATACGAAGACAGGATCTTTTTCGCTTTAGGATTCATATCTGCCTGTGACTTTCTGGATGTCCCGTTGCAAAACGTGCAGATCGTTCCGGGAGAATACGTAAGATTGCCGAAGGCCCATCTTCCGGACGGAACAGTGCAGGATGTTACAATCCCGGTCAACGAAAAGTGTGAAATGATGGTAAATTGGGCTGGAGACTATCACGAGACATTCTCTCACTACCCGTATAATTTTGTAGTCGACTTTCCGAGGGCTGATATATTAAGTAATATAAAGAAACTAGTTTACGAGCACCCTGAATTCAGGGAGAAACCGGCAGAAGCCTTTGGGTTTGTGATGTCTCAGGATCTGGGGGACTCAACGGTTGTGGAGGATATATACAACGATCTAGATTTTTCCATGCTATTTCAGAGCCTGATAGAATCAGGGATAACGTTGAATAAGTTTGCAGAGCTTCAGGGATTGGATGTGCACGACATTCCCAAACCGGCTGTCGATATGTTCAATCAGATAAAGACTAATATTACGCTGGCGGATATGCTAAAGGAAGATCCGACTTTGATCCTGGAAGCGGCCGCCGAAAGACTCGGAGTAGAGAATGTCAAAGACATAGCGATTAATTATAATAAAATAAAGAGCCTGATTCAAAACGGTGGTCTCAAGCCCGAAGACCATCCGCTGTACTTTTATCCAAGGGTCCTCGACGGAGTGGAGGTCACACCTGAGGATATTGAAGGTACAGTCTTTTTCGTGGGTGCCACAGCGGCTGGAACTCACGATCTGAACCCGACTCCCCACTCAAAGCGCTATCCTATGGTGGGTCTCCACGTCAACGCCTTTAACACTATCGTAACTGGCAACTTTCTGGAAAGGACTTCCAAGTCTACCAATATATTGATAATGCTCGGTTTCGGAGTTCTAGTAGGTCTTTTGATACCGAGATTACCACCATTTCTTGGAGCGGCCTTTGTATTCTGCGCTTTAGGTCTCTTTTTAGTCTTTTGTTACTTTGCCATGTTTCTGAGGTTCGGGACGCTGATGGATATGATAGGTCCGGTGTCCATTTTACTGTTGGGCTATCTGAGCATAACTATCTACAACTATATCAATGAGGAACAGGAAAAGAGATTCATTCAAGGGACGTTCGGACACTTTCTGTCTCCTGCTGTAGTAGAGCAGATGGTTGAAAACAAGGATATGCCTCAGTTGGGCGGTGAGGAAAGGGTCATAACGGCTTTTTTCTCCGATGTGGCTGGATTTACAAATATCTCTGAGAGTTTGACGCCTACAAAGCTCGTAGCACTTTTGAACGACTATCTGGGCGATATGACGGACACCATAGATCAACAAAGGGGTACAGTGGACAAGTTCGAGGGTGACGCTATAATAGCCTTCTGGGGCGCTCCCATATATGTTTGAGGAACACGCCCAAAATGCGTGCTTGTCTTGCCTGGAAATGCAGAAGAAACTTTTAGAGCTTAAAGGGAAGTGGAAAGTGGAAGGCTGGTCAGACATAGTGGTGAATATGCAGGTTAGGATGGGTATAAACACAGGTCCTATGGTCGTGGGAAACATGGGCTCCAGATCGAGGATGGACTATACGATCATGGGCGATGCGGTGAACTTAGCGGCGCGACTTGAGCCGATCAACAAGCAGTATGGCACGTCGATCATGATAAGCGATGAATGCTACGAAGCGGCAAAGGATGTCATCGAGGCTCGACAAATTGACAGGGTTCTGGTGGTTGGAAAGAAGGATTCGAGGGGGATTTATGAGGTTCTGGCTAAAAAAGGCGAGCTGGATCAAGAGAAGGCGGACGTCGTAGAACTGTTTGCAAGTGGGATTGAGATGCATAGACAGATGGAGTGGGACAAAGCCATTTCGTTCTTCGAAAGGGCGCTGAAGATTAACAGCACAGATGGTCCGTCGAAGGTATTTCTCAAAAGGGCCCAGGATTTTAAAAGCGGGAAGAAGGATCCTCCGGCTGATGATTGGGAAGGCGTGCACGTGCTGGATGAAAAGTGATAAGAGTCCGATGTCCGCTGCTAAACTTAAAGTTCAAGTGGTACGACCACTGCGGGTTGAAAAAGACTTTTTCAATAGAGCAAAGCGCGTGTTGTTGGAACATTTAGGAGAGAACCTCGTGGCCCTTGTGCTCTTCGGTTCGGAGCCAGGGGACAGGGTGATACCTACAGCGAATACGACCTTTTTGTAGTTGCAAGAAATCTCCCTCTTCGCAGGATGGAGCGGCTTATGTCTCTCAGAGAGGGTATGGCGGGAAAGCTACAAGAGCGGGCAAATCTGATAGCCAAGACCAAGGACGAGTTTGAGGAGGAGTTTCCCTCCTTTTTCCTGGATTTAGGGTTGGACGGCATCGTGATCTATGATACTGATGGATTTATGGAGAACAGATTGAAGAGGATCAGGGAGATTAGAGACGAGGCTGGTTTGAAAAGAGTCTAGGAAAACGGTGAGCTATACTGGGAATGGAAGTTTCAGCCCAAAGTGGAATGGGGAATAGATTGGCGAGGATATTATGATGCCTCGGACTGATTCGGCATATCGGCTGAGGTTGTCGGAGGGTTTCTTAAAGGAGTCCGAGGAGGATTTCAAACTTTCACGGTGGAGATCGTGTGTAGATAATTCTCAAATGTCGGTTGAAAAGGGGGCAAAAGCTATTATTGCAGCAGTGAGTCCGGTCGAAAAAACTCATAATCCGTCCGATCAGATTCGTCGGTTGCTGAAAAATGGGAATCTTGACGCGTCCCTGGTCGCAGTGATCGAGGAAGCTCTACCTCTGTTCGATAAGTTAGGATTCGAAACCCATCTCTTATCAGATTATGGGGACGAATCTGCAGGAGTGGATCCGTGGGAGATATTTGACGTGAAAGACGCTGAAGACGCCTTAAAGTTAGGAAGAAAATGCTTCGACGAAGCCAAGGAAGTATATGAGTTTTACTTTGGAGCCAGAGATTAAGTATCAGGTCAAAATAGTCTGGACAAATCACGAGATTGCTTCGCTTTCAATGACGGTTTATCTGTATCTTTCAACTGCCTGGCTTCGACCCTGGGTCATTGGGAGGGGCGTTAGCTCCGAAACAATCTCACCTATCTTCTGACTTAACATATCCCACAACTTCTGTTATGCTACTTAGTATAGTACGAGCAGGCAGAGTCTATTAAGATCGCATCGCTTTATCTGATCATCTCTTTTAATTCCATAGACACTTTGAAGGGCGGTCGGCCATATTCGATCTTGAGTATGATTCTATCCTTGTTGTCTGAAAGCCATACTCTGAGGTCTGTATCTGCTCGTATAAGGTTGTTGGTGAGCAGGTCTGTCTTGGAGATATCAGACCTGCCTTCTCCCACTTTTGTAAAGATTGATTTCAAAAGCATTGCGTTAATTCTTCCCCAGGGAGACCTTACCTTTTCCTTGGATATGACCTCTGCCACAAGGTGCCAGGGAGTTCCTTCCACATCTATGCTCATTTCGAGCTTATCTCCAACTGATAGAGGCTGTGCGGTTGTGTATATGAGAAAAGATAGAAGATCGTGCGTGTTCGGGAGGACAGGATAAGTGCTCCCGTCAGCGCGCTCGGCTCTGTGATTCTCTTGGTCGTATCGGACTTTCAATTCCTGCGTTATGTTGCTCTGATGTATCTCCTTGCTGAAGTCTATTGAGTATCCACTCTCCAGGTCTGCCGTAGATGCGTACGTGTTGTCTACTTTGAAGACGGATGAAAAGAACCTGTTGGACTTTGTGCTCGCTCGGATGCTGTATACAGAATGTCCTTTGTTGTACGGAGTGACCGCACCGCCTTTGATGAGTGGCGTGATGTTAACTTGTACCTCCATGGCAGGGATGTTGGCATATTTTATGGAATAGACATACTTTCCGGGAAGAGGGGACAAAGCAGAAGAGCTATCGGGGAAAAAAGTGGTTGCAAGGATAAGTCCTTGAATGATTATAACTTTTTTGAATCTTGCGATCTTCATCAGGTCTTGGATTTTAGAAGAACTGACTGCGTTATTATATCCTATCTGTTTCCATGGCTTCCTGAAGTTCATCTTTGTCCCTCACGGAGTTGACGTTCGACCTTGAGTTCACCAAAAACCCCGCGGGGATGGAAAATATAAGGGTTCCGATGAGCACACCTGCTGTGGCTGTTGTCACAAATATGTCTGAATATGCCCTCAAGGAGGCGATTTCAGAGATCATCTCTTGAGTCTTCGTAATGAGATGAAACGCTACAACACCCTGTGGGAGACAACCGATCAAGAACTCTTTTGCCTGCAAAGGTCGGGACGTAAGCATCCTGCTTGCGATAAAGCCACCTGCAGCTCTGCCAACAGATGAGGAGATTACATAGACCAGGCCTATCTTCCAGAGGCTGTACAGGGGGCTGGGAGTAAGGATCTGGGCTCCAAGTGCGCCAAAGGTGACGACCAGAAAAGTTTGCGTCACAGGTTCGCTTGCTTGGAACACAGAGTTCAAGGATATCCCTCCGTCTTTTCCCGATCTTAAGCGTCTTTCGGCAAAAATCCCAGCTAGCATGGATGCCAGTATGTGATCTGTGCCTGTCATTTGCGATAGGATCTGTGAGAGGAAGATAGCGACAAATGGGAGAATATAGACAGGAGGACGCCTCAAGCTGCTGTAGAACGTGCCCACTATCTCTCCTAATATCCAGCCCAAAGGGAAGGAGCCGAATATGGCGGCAGATGGCAGAGCAATCTGGTACGGCGAAAGTCCCTGGATATGCTCAGCTCGCACCAGGGCTACGACGATAGACCAGACGATGAAGGATGTGACTGTTCCAAGGGAAATGAATGCAAGTAGTGCGGTGGACGCTCCGCCTGACTGCAAGGAGAAGATAACAAACGGGGCAAGGACAGAAGCTACCGTCCCAAGGAGCAGTAATAAAGGAGTGGGAAGCTCCGCAAAAATGAGCTTTAAGAGCACTGTAGTCACAAAGAAAGAGGCGACAGGTGGGAGGAGAGAAATTAGAGCGTTTCTCCATCTGAATACCTGTAAAGATCCGTAAAGCTGAGCTCCGATGTGCATAGCTATCCAGCCTGCGGACAGGGCCAGTAGAGGGGATAGATAGTCTGCAATGCCCCTTGAAACAATACCCACAGGTCCAAAAGAAAGTACGATTCCGACAGCGGCATATCCTGCGATCAAGGGGAGCTTTACTCTCCCAAGGAGAGATCCGACTGCAGACGCCAATATGAGGAGACATCCGAAAGACCACAGGGGTTCGGCAGACCCAGAAAGTCCGCTCTCTTTTCCCAGATAGGCTAAACTAATCGTTATGACAAATACAATAATACTTCTCACTAGGGGTTGTCCTTATCTTTAAGGTTATGGTTCGATCTACCTACTATCTACTACCTGCTTGTCTGGGATCTTGATATTGCTTTTTGACCTCTCCGGTCCTGGTCAAAGCTGTCAATATGGAATAAGGAGCAGCAAGCCGGCTGAGTATCGTCGCTGTGAGTATAGAGATTAGGGCTATGTTCTGAGAGAGAATGGGCAGAGCATCGGTGCCTATTAGAACCAGAACAAGCGAAATACTCCCACAGGGCAGGAGACCCAGTCCAAAGACCTCTCTGCCTTTGGAAATTTCTCTGGTGAACAGCCATGCCCCTATGTGGGCTCCTAGGATCTTGGCGACTCCCGCTGCGGCAAAAAGGGGCAGTGACATAACAAGGACTATGTAAAGGTCGGGGGCGCTTTTTTCACCGATCAGGGTCCCCCAAAGGATCATGAATATTCCTTCGAGGAAAGTTGACGGGGGATTTACAAGGTTAATGACCTCTCGGCGCCTGAGCGTAGTGTTGATAAGCCAGGCTCCTGAGACGAGTCCGATGAGTATGACGGGCAGTTGGAGAGCAACCGCAAGGCCGCAACCTAAGATGAGGGCGCCGAGCATGGGCGCTGTCTTCCTTTTGTAGTCCAGATCGTCTCTGGAGAGCATGTCCAGTAGTATCCCTGTACCGAAGCCCAGGATCACAGCCACCCCTATTTTTGCAACCCATCCAGACACTACTATCTCTTTGATTATGATGTCTCCCCTTTCCTGTGAAAGGACTGTGCATACCGTCAGAATCAGCACTATCAAGCAGTTTGCCAAAGGCGGAGCCTCTGTCAGATAAGAAGTGACCGGTCCTGTGGAATCGACGTGGAAAGTTCTCCTGATGGCCATTGTGGAGGAGGCGGCAGCCAGGACGAGGGCGATCTGAGTCCTGTACGGGAGCAGTTGTGCAAAGACACCGGGCAGTTGAGGCATAGGAATGTAGAGAGCCAGAAAGATGAGGGTAAAAGTTGATAGCGCTTGGAATGTAATCGTCGAAAAGAGCCAGCCCGATATCTTTGTGAGGCGTCTGAACTCGATATGTCTTCCGAGATCGAATCCTATCCATCCTACAAGAATCGTGAGAATATAATCACGTCCCTGCCCGAAATATGGTCGGATAGGCTCCGGCAGGAGCGCCATTAACAGGGACCCTATCAAAGCGTAATGTATCTTAGAGTCGACAAGATCCTGAATTCCTGCCGGGAGTTTCCTGTCTTTAAGCAGAAAAGATACCGTGAGATAGACCGCAAATAGCGCTATAACAACTGCAAAGAAGGCTGTGTCTTTGTAGGCTGCCATCATAATTAGTAGTCAGTAGACAGGCGCATCGCTTCCCTTCCCTCGTCAGACAGGAATGTCTGACCCACCACAAGAGTGTGTTGATAATGTAATTGGTAGAACAGAGATTCTTGTCTGTTTTTTAATTGGGAAGGAGGAGGGATGCCCTCGTTGCTGCCTACTTATTTTATCCCTAACACATCTGTCATATCGTAGAGTCCGGGTTCTGCTCTTGCCACGAATCTCACAGCCCTTAAAGCTCCTGTGGCGAAGGAGTCTCTGCTCTGGGCTCTGTGCACAAGTTGTATGCTTTCGCCTATGCCTCCGAAGAGGACAGAGTGTTCGCCGACTATGTCTCCTGCCCTTACAGCGTGGATGCCTATCTCTTGTTCGGTGCGCTCACCTGTCATGCCTTCTCTACCGTAGACAGCAGAGTCGGAAAGGTCTCTTTTTAATGCTTCTGCGACTATTTGGGCTAATTTGACCGCAGTGCCGCTCGGGGCGTCCTTCTTGAGGTTGTGATGCGTCTCTATTATCTCAACATCGTAGGCGTCGCCAAGTATCTGTGATGCCTCTTTTACCAGCTTGAAAAGGAGATTGACTCCGACGCTGAAGTTGGGAGCAAAGGCGCATGGGATGTCGGATACGGCCCTCTTAAACTGCGAAAGTTGGCTTTCGTCCAGTCCCGTGGTGCCGACCACCATGGCCACACCAGTTCTCCCGCAGATTTCTGCGGCTTCGACTGTGGCACGGGGCGCGGTGAAGTTGGTGACTACGTCGGTCTGGGATGTTATCTCCTCTAAATTGTCAGAGACACTTATCCCTAAATTACCGGCGCCGACGGTCTCTCCGATGTCGGCGCCTATAGCGCTGTGACCTGGAGTTTCCGTCCCGCCCGCAAGTTCCAGGTCGTCGCTTTCGAGGATGAGATTGGACAGCCTCACACCCATCCTTCCGGCTACTCCGCAGACGACCACTCTTGTCATCTGGACTTCTCCTTTCAGCCACCAAGGCACAAAGATATTAAAATTAGGCCGCGTGGCCGCTTTGATGGGGAGGTAGCAAGCCACGCCCCTATATCTCCCCTTAACAAGGGGGGAATTAAAGAGGGGTTTGTGGCCAACTTTCATCTCTCCTTTATCTTAAAAGCCAAAAGCGCCGGGCCTTATCAAGAACCTGACGCTTTTGTGTTGGACTTGACCTCGCTGATGGTCTCAGATGGAAAAGCCGAATTCTCTCATTGCGGCTTTGAGTTTGTTGAGATTATCCTCAGACATCCTGTAAAGGGGAAGTCTCAGTTCGCCAGCGTCCATCCCCAAAAGGTTCATTGCTGTTTTGACTGGGCCAGGGCTGGTCTCGAAGAACATTGCCTGTGAAAGTGAAAGGAGTTTCTTGTGGAGTTTAAGGGCTTCGTCGAACTTTCCGTTCTCCCAGTGCCTCACCATATCGGCAACCTCTTTGGGAGCTATGTTGGCGACAACTGAGATGATGCCACTGCCTCCGACGGAGAGTATGGGCAAGGTGAGCATGTCGTCGCCGGAGATAACGGCAAAGTCGGACGAGGATTTTAGCACCACCGTGGAGATCTGGTTCAAATCGCCGCTGGCCTCTTTTATCCCGACTATGTGTGAAAGAACAGAGAGCCTGGATGTGGTCTCAGGGAGAATGTTGCTGGAGGTCCTGCCGGGGACGTTGTAGAGGACTAAAGGGAAATCTATTTCGTCGTTGATCTTCTTGTAGTGCTGAAAGATGCCCTCCTGCGTGGGCTTATTGTAGTATGGGCTGACCAGCAGCGCGCCGTCGGCTCCGGCAGCTTTGGCGTGCTTTGTGAGGGTCAGCGCCTCCTCCGTGTTGTTGGAGCCCGTTCCTGCGAGAATGGATATTCTGCCGTTGGCAGCCTCGATTACGGCTTCCGTCACCCTTTGGTGCTCCTCGTGAGTCATAGTGGCAGATTCGCCCGTTGTCCCGCAGGGGACTATGCCGTCCGTTCCGTTTTCGATGTGGAATTCGACCTGTTCCCCGAGCTTCTTTTCATTCGGCTTTCCGTCTTTAAAGGGCGTGACGAGGGCGACAAACGATCCTCTCAGATTCAGCATCTTTTCACCTGCCTTATCAAATAAGAATTGGAAGGGGTTTCTTAATGAGGAATTTTCACGTATTCAAATTAATCAATTAACGCAGTTGTGTCAAGTTAAAATGGCAGGGCTATTCAGTAAAGTTATGTTCCACCGAAGAAAGTAACGATATTAAGGAAAACAATCAAGCTTATGGACCAACAAAAAGGCCCAGTCCAAAGGGACTGAGCCTAATCCAGAGATTTGAAGACATCCAGCAAAGGACCCTATCTCATCAATATGAGTTTCCTCGTCTGGACAAATGCATCTGTCTCCATCCGATAGAAATAGACTCCGCTGGCAAGGCTCTCTCCGTTGCTATCTTTAGCGTTCCACACGACTGAGTGGCTCCCTGCATCCATCTCGCCATCCACCAACGTTGCAACCTTTTACCCCATGATATTGAAGACAGAGATGTCAACACGGCCTCGGACGGGGAGGTCGTAATGTATCACTGTCTCATGGTTGAACGGATTGGGATAGTTCTGTCCCAGTGCAAATGTCGTGGGAGAAGCTGCCGCTATCCGAGCACTGGGTTGACTGAGTTGATCAATGATGTTATTTACTGCATCAATCAACGGTAGTCCCTCTTCAGGCAAAAGTACTCCCGCGGCGATGAAGGACTCGACGTGGTTGATGAAAGCCTGAAGCTGGTTTATTGCTGCATTAACGTTGTCCCTATCCAGTTTTTGTATTACCCGATCCAGTTTTGTTGCAAGTGAATTAGTTTGGCCTTGATTCAGTGTCCCTGAAGCGAATAGAGAATCCACTTGATCGATCACTTCTTCGATAGCCTCTTGTGGAGTTTGAACAGTGATCGTAACTTGATCGGGAGCACTATCTTCGGTGCCGTCATTGACGACCATTTGGACTACATACTCTCCTGCCACATCGGCTACGAACGTCGGTGTAACCGGAGAAGCATTAGAGATTACAGCGGCACTACCTGTAGGTTTCGTGATGAACTCCCAGTTATAGCTTAACGAATCGGCATCTGGGTCGCTGGAACCACTGCCATCAAGTTGGACGGAGTCCCCAACAATGACTACTTGATCTGAACCCGCATCAGCTACCGGCGGTTGATTCGCGACAACAAATTCAAATCCGTTAGAGAGCGTATCTGCCTGACCGTCGGGATTTGTGACAATCACGTCCACAGTGCCAGCAGGATGAGCGGGAGTCACAGCGGTAATGGTATCGGAGGAGGCTACGGCTACACCGGTAGCTGGGCTACCATCGATAGCAACAGTCGCTCCACTCTGGAAATTGCTCCCTTTTATCACCACAGGTGTACCGCCAGATACCGGACCGGAAATGGGACTAATAGATGTCACATCAAGAGGAGGCGTCACATTAGATAGATTCAACAACACTGACACAGTAGCGCTGCCATTATTAGCCACGGCTAAGTCATTATCACCATCTCCATCTAAATCTGTACTGAAGACTAAACGCGGACCAGCCCCAGTGGCAAAGTCCACCTTAGGGACAAATGTACCATTTCCATTGTTCAAAAACACTGATACAGTAGCGCTGGTAAAATTAGCCACAGCCAGGTCATTATCTCCATCCCCATCTACATCTGCACTGAAAACGGATACGGGACCATCCCCAGTGCCATAGTCCACCTTAGGTGCGAATGTTCCATTCCCATTATTTAATAACACTGACACACTATCGCTTAACTCATTAGCCACAACTAAATCATTGTCTCCATCGCCATCCAAATCGACACTAGACACCGATTGCGGAGAATTCCCTACACCATAGTCCACCTTCGGTGCAAATATTCCAAATCCGTCATTCAACAACACTGATACAGTAGCGCTGCCCGCATTAGCCACAGCCAAATCATTATCTCCGTCTCCATCTAAATCTGCACTGAATACTGAACCGGGAAAAAGCCCGGTGGCATAGCCCACTTTGGCCGCGAATGTCCCGTCCCCATTATTCAATAACACCGACACACTATGGCTTTGCGTATTAGACACGGCCAAGTCATTATCCCCATCCCCATCTAAATCCACACTGAAAACTGATGTAACTTCTTGACCTCCAGCAATATAGGTTACGTGTGCAACAAATGTTCCGTCTCCATTGTTCAACAACACTGACACAGTAAAATCGTCCTCATTAGCTACGGCTAAATCATTATCCCCATCCCCATCTAAATCCACACTGAAAACTGATACCGGATGGAATCCCGCACCATAGTCCACTTTAGCTGCGAATGTTCCGTCGCCATTATTCAACAACACTGATACAGTATTGTCGGCATTAGCCACAGCCAAGTCATTATCTCCATCTCCATCTAAATCCGCACTGAAAACTGAACGGGGTTGAATCCTAACGGGATAGTCCACCTTGGGTGCGAAAGAGATCTGTGCATAGACAGGCGTATTCAAAGCGACTAACAGCACCAGAACGGTGTAGAAAATTATCTTTTTCACTTTAGGTCCCCCCTTTTTGGGATTGGCGAAACATCGACTATACTAAAGTCCGGGCAAATTTGCGTCATCTCCTCATCCGTAGGCTGAAGATGGCTTACTGAATGTTCATCTTAATGCACTTTGTAGCAACTATCTCGATGAAGATACTCAAACCTTAACGGTTATTTATCAAATGAAATCGGTGCACTTCTCTTTCGATCTTTGATTGATCTTGAATGATAGGTTTTCGACAATCTTTGGTTTCTGTTCTTTTTCAAAATGGATGTATAATTGTTCTTCTTTTAGGTTCCATTCAGCCAGGACAAAGTAGTTGGTGTAAGAGGAGGGAAGAGATACTTTCTCATTTAGGACATCGATAAAGGCTTTATCTGTCTGTTCTGTGTCCTGTTTGACTTGTCTGATAAAATAGGTCTTGGGAATGAAATCTTTCTCGTTTGACTTCTCTTGCTTAGGTGGACGGTAGCCGGTGTATCTCTGTGATGAAAGATTAAACCATTCTAACTTCTGATCAACTTCTTGTAAGCTTTTGAACTGAATTCTGTTCCAGAACTTCCTTGAAAATACAGAATTGTTGCCTTCTATAGATGCTTGAGAAAAGGGCCTTCTGGGAACGGCAAATATCGGAATCACTTGATTTTTCAAGAGAAACTGCATTGCTTTGCTGACATTCCTTTTACCTGAAACACTGCCAATAGTCGCCGAGCAATTGTCCACCTTAACGAAATCTGGTTTTTCAAACCTGTCAAAGAAAGACTGACACTTCTCGATAAAGTTAGTTGCTGTTTGACCGTCAACCCGCCGAAAATACCTTAACTTAGGCTCTTTCTTAAAGGAAAATCCAACGAAGTTGACCGGCTCAGTTCTGCCGGTAAGATACTTTTTACCAATAAAGTCTGATTCTAGGACTCTGCCTCCTGAAAGATAGTAAATGGTATACTCTGGATAACAAAGATAACGAGATGCACCCTTGTTTTTACCTTTCTTCCTTCTCTGGGAAAGTCCTAAATCTGAAAGCATTCTGCCGATAGTCGGCAACGACGGAGGAGGGGTGCTAGAATATCGATTCCTCCATTCTTGTTCAATAACAGTGGCTCCTGAATAGAACTGATAAGGATCGTCCTCTAAGCTATGGTAAATCTCTTTGATTCTCTGTTCGTCAACTTTAGCCAATTTTCGCCTTTTTCCTTTTGGCCAACCCCGATTATCCATGGCAAAATCCTGATCCGGAGATTTAGTCCAAGCCGTAACGAAATCATTGGAAACTCTCGCTTGTTTGATAACTTCTCGCTTTGACATTTCTTTCTTAAAATACATCTCGTTGACTTCTTGTCTTAATACGGCCAATCTCTCTTTGTCCATAGGACTCCGTAGATTAAAGTTAAGACAATCAACTCAACTTAATCTACTAATACTCTAAAAGCCTTGTGAAAAACCCTTAGATTCAGAAAGTAGTATAGAACAAGCATTGATAAAGCAGCTCCGATGTATTATATTATGTTATTGATAATATTATACATGGAGGAAACAATGACCCCACAAAAGCAGGAACAGACAAATCCGGTGTTTCACTATTTTCAGATGGAGGATTTAGTTCCCGAGGATCATATCCTTCGTCAGATTGATGAGGCAGTTGATTTTTCATTTGTACGAGACGTTGTATCAGATTGTTATTGCCCTGACAATGGCAGACCCGGTATTGATCCTGAATTAGTTGTTCGAATGATCCTTATTGGCTATCTGTATAATTTGAGTGAGAATCGGCTCTGTCAGGAAGTGGGGATGCATGCGGCATATCGGTTGTTTTGTCATCAGACATTTGATGATGCGGTTCCGGATAGGAGTACGATCAACAAGCTTCGCAATCACAAGTGGGCATCCAGTGGGTTGTTTGAACGGATAATGCGTCAGGTAGTCCAGTGTTGCATAGATGTCGGTCTTGTGAGCGGTAAACACCTTAGTGTCGACGGCACTCAGATACAAGCTGATGCTTCAGTGAAAAGTATTGAGCCGATAGAACCCCCTGTTTCTCTTGATGATTATCTCAAGGGAATCGGTTTTGAAGGTGATAAGACAAAGGGTAGGTCCGGGCATCCTGCAGGATAAAGACTTTCATGGTGAAAAGTGGACGAACCAAACACACCGTTCGACTACAGACCCCGACGCGCGCTTATACAGCAAATCGAAGGGCAAAGGGGCTTTTCTCTCGTTTATGGGCCATGATCTGATCGACACAAAAAGCAGAGTAATCCTTGAGACTCAGGGCACGCAGGCGACAGGGACAGCAGAGCCCGAAAGTGCCCTTAAGATGGTAGATGACCTTGAAACATACACCATGCCCAAAGACATTCAGACACTTAGTGCCGATACCGGTTACGGTTCTGGTAATTTTATCGCTGATGTACTTGACCGGGGAATCATACCCCATATTCCTCTGCGAGCCGATGAGAAGATTGAACCGATTCCTACATGGAAAAACAAGACAAATCCAGCACATATTCAGGCCGAACGGGATAGAAAAGTGCGAGAGGCGAAAGCCAGAAATCATGCACGGTCTATCTCATTAACAGCTGACTACAAACTCTCCCGGAGACTCCGTAAACGCAGTGAACATATCTTTGCTGAAGCCAGGCAACAACACGGTATGGGACGAGCCCGTTACAGAGGACCAGCCTCACTGAATGAACAGTTGAATCTTGTTGCAACAGTACAGAATCTCAAGAGGCTTGTATCTTTCATAAGAAGGGGGAAAGCGTCTATGTGTGCCCTGTCTGTCAAAGACAGTGCATCCTGTTCTTCAAACAGCTCCTGTTCCTTGCTGACCAGAACTCTGATAAGACTATTTTGCTTATTCCACAGCAAAACGATACGATATGCTACTCTTTGACCCATAATCGGCGCTTCAGACGCTGCCTGGGACATAACTATTTCACAAGGCTTCTAATTATTTCAAAGAGATTCTGTAATGCTGATAAGTATTTCTCCAACAACGTCTTCCATGCTTTTTGATAATTATCAATTGGGTATCCAATACCAAGGAATTTGTACGCTTCCAAGACACCTTCAACATTGTCTCCGTGAACAGGATACCCTTGTCTCATCTTGTTTATGTTTCTGAGTATTTTTATGACATAAGTCGCTTCATTTGTTTTACCGATAATAGCTTCCAAGTAGGCTTCTAATAGCGAGATTGATTTGAGCGCTGCATCAGAAGTACCAGTTGTACTTCTCAAAATATCATTATCAAGATCCCTGATAAGATTCGCAAGTGCGCTCAGCCGATAAGAAAATTCCTCTTGAGAATTCGCCTCACGAAACAATTCTGCCAAATATCTTTCTTGATTTATAAGGGTCAGCTTTCCTCCATGCTTTTTACAAAATATACCGTTGATCTTATCTCTAACGGCAATTATCAGAGATGCAAGTTGACTTTGGGTTTGATCTAGCACCAAAGTTTTCTCAGAGATTTCAACATCGATAATCGCTTGATTTGGATCTGAAATTCTCGAAGGGTTAAATGGACATTCAGTTGGATGACTGACGGTATTTAGGCTAAGTTCTTCTATATCTCTTAAAGTTCCGTCTTTCAGCTTATCATCGATATGTCGCTTACCGTATTCAAATAGAACTTTTACAAGATCTTGTTTACTAAGCCCCCAACAGGATGCCAGTGTTGAACTAATCTTTACATTAACAACATGTTGTTGTGTTTCAGTTTCTTCTTCAGGGGCTCCTGCAAGAGATGAGTCTACAACTGAAAAGGGGAATTCATACAATGTTGCATCGCTGGTTATCAATACGTGCCGTGGATTACGAAAACTCACGCTTTTCACTTCTCCTGGTACTGGGGAATAAGTATTACTTTCTGCTTCAAATAAGGCAATCTCCGCATTTAATTTTGCAGTGGCTCTGATCTTATCTATCTCGGAATATAGTTCTTTCTCTTGGCTATATAAAACATCTGACAAGGAACATCTATTACACCAGTCAGAAATATTTGGCAAGGCTTCGTTATCAACCAATTTCTGCAATAATTCAGCTTGCCTGTTATCTAACCAATCAACGCGGTCACGCCTAACTTCCCGTCTTGAAGCTTTTAATTCCTTAATATCATATTTTAACCTTATTTTTGACAACTGTCTTATGCTCTCAATCCACTTTTTGTGGATAGCTGAAATAAAGATACCTGATCTTAGGATTCCTCTTTCGTTATGCTCTCCAGCTATTGTGTTTACTTTCTCTTTTGTTTCAGTCAATATTGTTTCGTAATCACGTTCAAATATAAGGTCTGCTGGTCGAATATTCTTATCATCCATCGTTCTTCTCCTGAATTTCGGATTTTTCCTAATTACAAATAACCACAATTATTATGGGTATCCTCCCAATTTAGCAGCATATCCTCATCACTGACGTTCGCAAAACATTCACTCCACAGCCTTCTAGCAGTACTCACTTAACAGCCGAAGATAAACCTTGTGCTAGTTAAAACCTCTTCAGAAGGTTTACTTTCCCGTTCTAATTCACAAGAAGATAGCACTATCTACAGAAGCACTTAACTGCTTAGTATCGTACTTACCAATGGTTTACAAGTAAAAGAAGTCGCTCGTTACGCATTTGGGCGGAGCACAGCCGTCCTCCGCCTTAAAGTTAGAGTTATACACGTTGTTCATCGAATAGGCTCAGCCGCCTGCCTCTTTTTTGAAAAACTCTCCTAACTGCTCAAGCGATATCACCGGATGAGTCTCCAAACGACAGTGGTCTATAAACGCTGTGCCTAACAATTCGAAAATATCTTCGGCTCCATCTATGTCCATAAGAAAGAAGCCCGCACGCGCATCTGCGAAAATGCCGCTGGCTGTCACCTTCCCAGAACCTAATATCTTCTCTATCTGCCCGCCAATAGCTTGATGGAGACTCGCTATCTCTTCGTCGTCCGTAATCGTATCGAATACCTCGAATCTGATGAAACATTGCATGATCTTACCCGCTGATTACGTTTAAGATTTAGCACACGATGGCGTACAACTCGTTCATATCCATACTATGAGCAAGATAAGCCGTCACTTTGTCAAAGTCAAGTAAATTATCAAAGATAGCAGTGATCTGAATGCTGAAGTTACCTCTTCGAGGGTCCGGGCAACTCGGTAAAAGAATTGCCTTGACATCTCAGAGTTTCCAGCTTAAATTTTAAACTCTTCTGCAGTTATGGACGCGTGCTCCAACAGAAGGCATGGACACTTTGTGGGTTACTGACACCCGTTTCTACAGGGAGCACAAAGTGACAGCAAGACACGAAGTGAGTGAAGAACTTTTTGAGGAGAAAGACAATGTCTCTTACACAGGTAGCAGGAGGTTAAACTCATGAAAGTTGTGGTATTTGGCGCTTCCGGATGGACTGGCAGGGCCGTACTGACGAATCTGGAGGGTAAACACGAGGTCCGTGCACTTGCTCACTCTCGGGCCTCATGGGACATGTGGAAAGAGCAGGACGGCGACTGGGACGGCGATAAGGTAAACGGTGATATTGCTGATTTTAACACTGTTCATTCTGCCACAGAGGGAATGGATGCAATCATTCATCTGGCGGTCCGTTACCCTTCGGGGCCGCGTATTGAGGACGACCAGCAGCCCTTTCTTGTCAACCTCAAGGGTTTGTGGAACGTGTTTGAATCGGCGCGGCAGCGTGGCATCAATCGCATCGCACACGTTGGGTCATGCCAGACGGTGCATCCCAAGGGCATCTTTTTTACCTCTGAGGTGAGGAGGCCAGATGCAAGTCTGTATGCTGTCACCAAACGGCTGCAGGAGGAGATGTGCCGCCAGTTTCATGAAGCCCACGGCATGCGCATTATCGTGCTGAGGCCGGATTACATCGTGGACAGCCGATTGGGAATCGGGACGGGCAAGGAGAACATACAGGGATCTTACAGAAACGGACTGGTCTGCCGACACGACCTTGCAGAGGCCTGCCGCTTGGCGATAGAATCGGAGACGATAGACTTCGATATCTTTCATATTGTGGGGACACCTGAGGCCGACGATACCTGTAATGTAGCGCGATCGCGTGACGTGTTGGGACTGACATACAAGGGAAATCTGGAGCAGTACCGCTGAAATATCTGTCTCTCTTCTTTTCTTCAAAAGGCCTCGAACAAGGCAGAAAATTTTCCTGGACTGTTCCAGCTTGTCAATATATACTGTAGGCTTAACGATGCGAGGGATTCCATTTTGAACATGCTACTTGCACACGATAAGGAATAGTATCTGATAGTGATTCTTAGAGCTTCCGTCAAGATTTTTCAATGTTAATACGATCTGGACGCTCTTCACTTGGTCTTTGATCGGGGTATCGTATGCAAGAATGTTAAGAAACTATTGAAGTAGGTCTGAACTTTGGTGCAGTTGTTGGCTAGCTCTTATAATTAGTGAGAATATTGATAGACTAACCATCAAGGATTGAAACGAAACCATGTGTGGCATAGTCGGCTTTTGGGACAAGACTGAAAATGAGCAGGCTTCGCTGGGGCAGACTATCCTCAGGATGCTGGATGCCCTGGGATGTCGAGGTCCTGATTCGGCGGGCGTGGCCCTTTACGGCAGCCGTCATAACGGTGACTTTGTGCTACGGGTCAAGCTTGGAGAAAACGTCCCCTTTGATGAGCAGACTCAAATAATCTCCCAACGACTTAGCTCGCTCGGTGAACTAAAAGAGAACTCTACAACTGCTGAGTATCTCCGGCTTGTCATGGACTACCGAGGTGACCTGCATAAGTTGGAGCGACTCATCCAAACTGTGGATGACGACATCGAAGTTGTGAGCATAGGACGCAAACTTGAAATCGTCAAGCAGGTCGGCAGCCCACAGAACCTGGATGCTGCCTACGGTATCTCGAAGTTCGTCGGGGCACACGGCATTGGACACACGAGGCTTTCCACTGAATCTGTTGTGGATTTGAGCCACTCACAGCCATTTTGGGCGCACGGCTATCCTGACCTATCTGTCGTCCACAATGGACACATCACCAACTACCACAAAATGCGCCGACTATACGAACAACAGGGCGTAAGATTCTGGACCGAGAACGACTCCGAAATTATCGGAGTCTATCTTGCCGAACGACTATCACAGGGGATGACACTTGAAGAAGCCTTGACAGCCTCAGTAAGGGACCTCGACGGTTCATTCAGCTACCTTGCGGCAACCTCTGATGCCTTAGGATTTGCCAAAGATCCCTTCGCTTTCAAACCACTGCTCTTTACCCAAACAGAGGCATTTGTGGCTGTTGCCACCGAGGAGATTGCGATTCGCTCTGCCTTAAAGGGATCATACGAGGTGCGCGAGGCGCAGGCGAAGGAAGTTCAAGTATGGGAGATCAAGTAGACAGGGAAAGGCAACGGCTAAGACTGTAGGGGCAGACCCATGTGTCTGCCCTGAAAATAATGTAGGGGCTAGGCCTGTCCCCGAACGGTCCTATCGGGGATCCCTCGCCCAGCAGACAGGAAAAGATAAAGAATGGCAGACATAATCGCAGACATAATCTGCGACGGCAAAACTACCCGCGACATCAACTGCGAGATCAAAGGCCTAATTGCGAGGGGCCAAACCGACATCCTTGTGAAGAACCCCGGCAGTCGGCACAACCTGGGCGTGGCAATATTAGAGAAAGTCAAGATCACGTTTGGTGGCAGCGTCGGCTACTACTGCGCCGGGATGATTAACGGCCCCTGCGTCGAGATCAACGGCAGTGCTGGCTGGGGCACGGCCGAGTCTATGATGAATGGAGAAGTTATAGTCCAAGGCAGCGTGGGCAATGGAGCTGCCGCTTCTATTCGCGGTGGGACAGTTGTCGTCCACGGCGATGCAGCGGCCAGGGCAGGCGTTTCGATGAAAGGTGGAATAGTTCTTATTTCTGGCAACTGTGGCTACATGGCGGGTTTCATGGCGCAGAAGGGGACATTGATTGTCTGTGGCGATGCAGGTGAGGCCTTTGCTGACTCGATGTATGAAGCCGTCTGCTTTGTCGGCGGAAATATCGTTGAGCTTGGCAACGACGCTGTTGTTGAAAAACCGACCGCGGAGGACAAGGCATTCCTTGAATCCACACAATCGGCTTATCTTCCGACGAAACCTGCGAATCAAGATTTCAAAAAGGTCGTCTCCGGGCGTAAGCTGTGGAACTTCGATAAACGAGAGTGGGAGACTTGGCAGGAGGCTCTTTAGCAGGAGGCTCTTCAAAAGAGCGAATAGGCACAGACTGGTGTGTCTGCCTTGAAAATAGTGTAGAGGCTAGGCAACCCAACGCTTGGGCGAGGCGACCTCGCCCCTGAACATTGAGGGAAAATAGGAAAAATCACAATGTCTGAGGATATAATCCGTAACGGTCAAACCCTCCGTCAGAGTGCGACGTTCACCGCCGAAGTCGTCGAGGATATCCAGACGAAGGCACAGTTGGGACGATACCGTATTCGTGGGTTCGGGACTCTTAAGGAGCGGCGCTGGGCGACATTTGATGATCTGACGTTTATCCCCTGCACCCTGACGCGCATCCCTCTTGAGGGCTACCGTGAACGGTGCTCAACAAGAACCGTGTTGGGCACGCGATTTGCCGAAAAGCCGATTGAACTGGATCTTCCGATCATGATTACGGGAATGAGTTGGGGAGCGCTCTCCTACAACGCCAAAGTCGCACTTGCAAAGGGCGCAAGAATGGTCGGTTCGTCGAATACGACGGGCGACGGCGGGATGCTGATGGCAGAGCGCAAGCACAGCAACGTGCTCGTCTATGAGGTGCTGCCGTCCAGATATGGTATAGACGTCCATCACTTGAAGATGGCAGACGGCATTGAGTTGACGATCGGACAGGGGGCAAAGCCGGGTACTGGCGGGCTGCTACTGAATTTGAAGGTCTCAGACGAGATTGCCCAGCAGCGTGACCTGCCCATCGGCGTAGACCAGCGCAGCCCAGCGCGGCATCCGGACTTCTTGGGTCCAGACGACATGGTTATCAAAATTGAGGAACTTCGCGAAGCCACCGACTGGCAGGTGCCAATTTTCGTTAAGATGGGTGCATCACGCACCTTTGACGACGTTAGATTGGCGGCAAAGGCCGGCGCGGATGTCATCGTCGTGGACGGCATGGAGGGCGGCACAGCAGCTTCGCCTGAGATCTGTCAAGAACATACGGGCATCCCCACCCTATCTGCTGTGTGTGAGGCTCGAGCGGCGCTCGAAGATCTGGGACTATATGGAGAGGTACAACTGATCATCGCAGGCGGCATCCGAAACGGCGTGGACGTTGCAAAGGCTTTAGCCCTGGGGGCCGACGCTGTCTATATCGGCACAGCGGCCCTGATTGCGCTCAACTGCAACAAACCGCTTTACGTCGAGGACTACCAAAAACTCGGAACCGAACCCTATCATTGTCACCACTGCCACACGGGACTCTGTCCTGTCGGAATCACAACGCAGGACCCCGATCTGATGCAGCGCCTAGACATCGACGAAGGTGCGGAGCGCACCGCCAATCTCTTGAGGGCGATGACTTCGGAGATTCAGTTACTCGCCCGAGCCTGCGGCAAGGCCGACGTGCACAACCTCGACCCTGAAGACATGCGCGCCCTGACCCTTGAGGCGTCTATGATCTGCGGTATCCCGCTTGCCGGGACAAACAGGGTCTTCGGAGGAGGTCCAGGCTGGGTGAAAAAGTAGATAACGACCCGGTGACGGCGTCACGCAGAATCGGGACACTGAACGAGAAGCCGCTTCACGCCGCTTTGAAGGAGTGGTACTCCCGACCTTGCGATCGGTTTGAGGTAGTCGTGGACGGCTTCATCGTCGACCTGGTTCGAGGTAATCTCTTGGTGGAGATTCAGAGTCGTAACTTTTCAGTCATTAAGCGGAAATTGACAACCCTTGCGGCTTGCCATTACGTTCGCTTAATCTACCCGATAGCACAGGAAAAGTGGATCGTCAAGGTGTCAGAAGACGCCGGGCACTATCTGCGACGAAGAAAGTCACCGAAACGTGGCAGCGTTATCCAGGTCTTTGGGGAGCTCGTCAGCTTTCCCGAGTTGCTCTCTAATTCCAACTTTTCTATAGACGTAATCTTCATCCAAGAAGAGGAGTTGCGGCGACACGAAAGAGGCAGAGCCTGGAGAAGGAACGGCTGGGTAACGCACGAGCGCAGACTCATTCGGGTGCTGGGTCGGCGTCTGTTCGAAACACCGTCTGACTTCGGGGACCTCATCCCATCCGATCTGTCTGACACCTTCACCACATTAGAGCTCGCAGAGGCCTTGGCCACAGCTAAGTCGATGGCTCAGAAAATGGCCTATTGTTTGCGCAAAATGGGCGCTATAGAACCGGTGGGAAAGAGCGGAAATGCTGTTTCGTATGTGAGGTCGCGTTTGAGTAGGGAATAGACCCCCTCTGCATGATTGGGATTGAGCCGAGAGGGCCATCTCAGGCGAAGCCCCTGGATCAAAGAGAAGGAGGAGAAGGTCTTGGTGGGGATATCGCCATATTCGATAGTTGCCCTAATTGTGGCATTTATGGGTTTTGCCCTTGTATTGAAGTGGCTCGTTAATTTTGTCGGCTGCCTCTGCCAATTTTGTGGCAACTTGAAATTGACTCCACTCCGAAAGCTCTCATCGGAAGACCGGCAGGCAGTCCTGAGCTATTTTCTCGATTATGAGCGCTGAACTCGCAGGCACCGGGGAATTCTAGTTTGTATGAAATGCAATACTGTCTTCCATGGATATCCTCAGGGACTTCAGCGGCGAGAAGAAGTCAATAAACGTTGGCCGCAATTGCAATTTTTCACATAAGGCATTCAGATCAATATGTTCACAATCGGAGTATTCGGAATCATCACAGACAATGAAGGGCGTGTTTTGCTTTGTCATCGGCGTGACCATGATCTGTGGAATTTGCCCGGAGGAGCTGTTGAGGCAGGCGAAAGCCCGTGGGATGCTCTTGTCCGAGAAATCGAAGAAGAAACAGGTTTGCGAACAAAGCCAGTTTATCTTACGGGCGTTTACAGCAAGCCAGATAAGGACGAGATCGTGCTGTCTTTCGCCTGCCAGATCACAGATGGTAAAAATACTCTAACTGATGAAACAGACAAGATTGAGTATTTTCAGGTCGGGCAAATTCCAAAGAATACTTCACCAAAGCAAGTCGAGCGGATAAAAGAGTATTTTGCCGACAAAAGCAAAACGCACTACAGGATACAGACGGGTGCGTCATCTATTGATTTGATTAAAGAAGGAAAAATGTGAAAAATTGGAACTCTCGCCCGCCCTTCGGGATGTTGCACTCAGGCTCGGCCTGCGGCGCGCCTAACAACGCGACGCGAACGTTATGTGCAATGCCATTTTTCTGTAATTCGAAAGACTGAAGGGGGCAAAGACGACATCTTCCCCTACTCTCAGCCGGGCGATAATATGCTATAGACGTATTGCATAATAGTAGAGAGATTTCTTATAAGCCAAAAGAAATCAAAAGCTTGAAGCACAATATTGGACTATTTTGAAATCTCTCCTAAGCTCTTGTTTTACAATCCCTTTTCAAAACGCATTCATATTGTACAATAGATCTAATGGATATCGATATGGGGGGGGCTTATAGCAAGCTGCAGGACCTGGTGTAAGATATGCAACTGTTTGATACTCGGTTGCGATCCCGAAAATAAGAATATCGTCTGTCGAAATTGTGACACGAAATACTCATGGGAAGTGTATAAGGAATCCGGATTTCGGTTCCTGATACCGGCAAAAGATGTTAAACTTCTGGAAAAATGTAGTGATGTCTCTGGAGCCGGATGAATGCGAGCCAGAAAGTGCGATTAATACCACTACAAACAGTAGTTAGAGAGACACATCTTCCTCAAAATTGTCATTGCGAGCGCCCCCGATTGAACCCCCGATTAACTCTATCGGGGGGCGGGGGGAAGCAATCTCGCTTTTGTCATTGAGAAGATTTTGCAGGAATGAGATAGCAGGAGCACCTCCTTATTCAGGCGGTATCCCCGTTCACACCGCTTATGCGTGGCCGTTATGTGTAATGAAAACTCACTAAAGAAATCATTCACGATGGTTTGCCCTTACTGTCCAATAGAAAACGATCCTGATAACAAAGTTATTTTTTGCAACGACATTTGCCTATACGTCGAAAATGAAAAATACCAAGGAGCTTTAAGGCATTCTGGGATTATTATTCCAGTAAAACATTAGGAGAACAGTATTTGAACTTACTCAAGAAGAAATAATAGCGACATTTGAACTTCTCAAAACGGTGAAATCATGGATGGACGACAACTTTCAACCAGACGGCTACAACATTGGTTGGAATTGTGAAAGAGTTGGTGGCCAAGAGGTCCTCCATGCTCATATGCACGTTATTCCACGTTTTAAGGATGAACCCTTGTCTGGAGAGGGAATTCGTTCATTCTTAAAACTGGGGCTTCGCCGCTCGCAATAACCAAAAGGTCAACATCAGGCAATGTCATTAGCACCCCCGATTTATCCGGGGGCAGCGAAGCAATTTCGCAGAAAGAAAGATCGGAAAAATAGAGTGAGGTAGAATACAGTGTCCTTTCTATTACTTTGTCCCAACTGCGGCGACCGCGGCGTATATCAATTTCGCTTCGGTGAAGCCGTAAAGCCGCGCCCAGCTTCAGATGCGACTCAGGAGGAGTGGCTGCAATACGGTTATTACAAGGAGAATGAGGCCGGTGTTCAAAAAGAATGGTGGTACCATTCCCTTGGCTGTCGGCAGTGGTTCTTTGCCCTGCGGAACACATTGACTAACGAGGTACTGGAGACGTTTTTGCCTGAGGTCAAACGACAGTCCGCAGAGACTTGACTCTCTATTTTAGTAACAGATAAATGTGAGGGCGAGTATATCTCGCCCCTACAGATTTGGGAAAGAGATGATCACAATCTTCTTCAACGGTAAACCGATCCAAGCCCAGGAAGGCGATACGGTGGCGTCAGCGCTCTATCGGAACGGCATGCGCATTTTCACCCGCAGTTTCAAGTATCACCGTCCTCGGGGTCTACTTTGCCTGGCTGGAAATTGCCCCAACTGCCTCATGAACGTGAACGGCACACCGAATGTCCGCACCTGCACCACCTCTGTCCATGAGGGGATGAAGGTTAAGCACCAAAACGCATATCCGTCCCTCGAACACGACTGGCTGTCCACGTTAAAGTGGTTCGATTGGTTGATGCCAGTCGGATTCTACTACAAGACCTTTATTAATCCCCATCTGTGGCGCTTTGTGGAGCCTATGATCAGAAAAGTCGCTGGACTCGGAGAGATCCCAGATTCCAGATCTCAGAGTAAATATGAGCATGTTCACCTGAAAACTGACATCGCGATTGTCGGAGGCGGGCCCGCTGGGCTAATGGCTGCCATAGATTCTGCTAAGACCCACGGCAGTGTGACACTGATCGATGATCAGCCGGAGTTGGGCGGCCACCTGCGCTATCAAAAGTGCACCTTCAATGGCTATGGAGAGGGGATGTCCGGACTGCGGGGCGTTGAAATTGCCCGGAGGCTATCCGATCAGGTTGAAGCACTGCCCAATATTTGCGTGATCAGAGACGCCTCATGCTTTGGCTTTTACGAAGGGAATCTTTTAGGTATCGTCCAGCACAATCTGCGACCGGAGGGAGCGGATCGCTTGATTCACCTGCGGACAGGGCACATCACCGTGGCGACCGGAGCCTATGAAGTCCCGATGGTCTTTGAAAACAACGACCTGGTCGGCATAATGTTTTCAACCGCAATCCAACGACTCGTGAACGCTCACGGCATCAAGCCAGCAGAAAACGCCGTGATTATCTCAGACGAAGAGGACGGAGGACAGGTAGCCGATGACCTTAGAGAGGCAGACGTAGAGATCGCTGCCATTATCCGGCCAGGCGATGTCGTGGCGGCCAGGGGCAACGGGAAGGTCGCTGGAATCAAAACAAAAGATCGGCACATAGCCTGCGATCTTATCGTAGTCTGTGGCCCCAAGGTGCCAGATGTGGGTCTGATCGCCCAGGCAGGTGGAAAATTGGAATGGGACGAGCAGAAAGGAGCGTTCGTGCCCGCTGATCTGCCCCCTTACGTCACCGTCGTCGGAGATGTGACAGGTGAGTCGCTTAGACACCGGCGCGAGGCGACCCGACCCCTTACAAAGGAATCGTTCATCTGCCTGTGCGAGGACGTGACGGCCAGGGATATATGCGACGCCATCGATGAGGGATTCGATCAGATGGAGACTCTTAAGCGCTACACAACTGTCTCTATGGGACCCTGCCAGGGGAAGATGTGCAAACTTGCGTCCATTGATATCTGTGCGCGCCAGACCCAAAGGACGATTGGAGAGACCGGGACGATCACGTCTCGTCCTCCGACTCCGCCCGTATCGCTTGGCGCCCTTGCGGGGGCACGGCACCATCCTATTAAGCGCACGCCCATGGACAGCAAACACGATGAGTTGGACTGCGCGTGGACGGATATGGGCGAGTGGAAACGGGCGCATCACTATAAACAGCAAGATGTAGGAGACCAAAGAGGGGCTGTGGAGATGGAATATCGGGCGGTTAGAGAGGGAGTCGGCATAATCGACGTGAGCACCCTGGGGAAGTTAGACGTGAAGGGGAAAGACGCCCACAAGCTCCTGGATAAAGTCTACACGAATCGCCTGTCAGACCTGCGCATCGGGAGGGTGCGTTACTCGGTCATCCTGGACGACACAGGCATCATCCTGGACGACGGCACGATCTCCCGGCTATCCGACGATCACTTCTTTATCACCACCACAACGGGCAACATTGAATTTGCGCAGCAATGGCTCGAATGGTGGGCAGTGGAAACGGGCTGGTGCGTCCACATCACCAACGTTACCGGAGGCCTTGCCGCCATCAATGTAGCCGGACCGATGGCGCGGGATGTGCTCTCGAAGCTTACGGACTGCGACCTAAGCACGAAGGCGTTTCCTTATATGGCATGCCGTCGTGCGGAGATGGGTAAGGTGGACGAGGAGTCGGCTACACGCCATTTTAGAGCTTTCGGAGAAGTGGGCGGCGTGCCCTCCTTGTTGCTCAGAATCGGATTCGTCGGCGAGATGGGCTGGGAGATACACTTCCCCGCCGAATACGGAGAGTATCTGTGGGACGCCATAATGGAGGTGGGCAAAGAGTTCGGCATAGTGCCCTTCGGGGTGGAGGCGCAGCGGATTCTGAGGCTCGAAAAGAGACACATCATCGTAGGGGTTGATACTGACGCCACGAGCAATCCCATAAGTGCAGATATGTTCTGGGCTGCGAAGATGGACAAGGAGGACTTCATCGGCAGGGCGGCGATTCTACGGATTCAAAAATACGGGATCCGGGAAAAGTCGGTCGGATTTGTGATGCAGGACGATGTTGTTCCCGAAGACGGAAACGCAATTGGGCTAAATGGCAAGCCCGTCGGTCGAGTCACCAGCGTACGGTTTTCCCCCTTCCAAGGCAAGGCCGTCGGTCTTGCGTGGGTGCCCCCGGAGCTATCAGGTGATGGACAGGAGATTCAGATCCATGTCGATGGACAGGTGGCTAACGCTCAGATCACATCCAACATATTCTATGACCCTGAAGGGAAGAGGCTGAGGAGCTGATGGCAGCGACTTTTAGACCCATCAAACGCACAGCTCTCCATCGCAGACACGTGGCGCTCGGCGCGAAGATGGGCGACTACCACGGTTGGCAGGTGGCGGAGCATTTCACTTCTTCGGAAGAGGAGGCCCAGGGCGTCCGAGAGGGCGTGGGGCTGGCAGATATGAGTTGGATGGGAAAGTTGGACGTAAAGGGGAACGATTTAAGAGACGGAGAATGGAAGATAGCTAACGCCTCCGTCTGGAAGCTGGCCAGAGGTCATATTCTCGTCACCTGTGAGCCATCGGACATTGATAACTCAACGCAAGAGATCCAAAGCGCAGGCGGAGATTGCGTGCATATTACCGATGTGACGTCCGTCTATTGCGCGTTGCATTTAGCGGGACCAAAGAGTCGACACGTACTTAACAAGTTGACATCGTTGGATATCTGCGAGGGGGCGATGCCGAACCTCTCCTGTGGCCAGACTAGTCTGGCAGAGGCACACTCAATCGTCCTGCGCAGGGACGTGGGCGATCTTCCCGCGTATCAGCTCCTTATTGGACGGGAGTACGGCGAATACATCTGGGACGCCCTGATGCACGCGGGGGATGAGTTCAGTATTGTAGCTCTCGGACTTAAGGCCCAAAGGCAGATAGAAAGCGAAGAGTAGCTGAGACACTCGTGTCCCACCACTGTCGGGGCTTGCTATCTCACGATCAAAGCGGACACGCCGCCATCTGTCTGAAGGAAGGCAATAGTAGTCATGCTCCAGCTATTTCGAAAAAGACGAATGTGGGGTAGGCACGACCTGAAGAAGAGCTACGACGTCGTCATCATCGGTGCTGGCGTTCACGGTCTGGCGACAGCCTACTATCTGGGGGTAGAGCACGGCATTACTGATATCGCTCTCCTGGAGAGAGGCTATCTCGGCACCGGCAGCAGCGGACGCAATACCGCTATTGTCCGGGCCAACTACCGCACACCTGAAGGCATCTCATTTTACGCAGAGTCGCTCAAGCTCTACGAGGAGATGTCCAAAACCTTGGGTTGGAACGTCCTGCTCAATCAGTGCGGACATCTGACGCTCGGGCACACGGATTCTGCCGTCAACGGACTGAGAGTGCGCGCCGGGGCGAATCAACTGCTCGGCGTGGACAGCAGAATTATCTACCCCGATGAGATAAAAAGGCTTGTTCCTCACATCGATATAAGCAATTCCCCGCGCTATCCGATACTGGCCGCGCTCTATCATCCGCCAGGGGGCATCATCCGCCATGACGCTGTCGTCTGGGGATACGCCCGGGAGTGCGACCGAATGGGTATGCATATTCACACATTTACGGAGGCGGTCGGCATCAACCGCGACGGAAAAAGGGCAACGAGTGTTGTTACTAATCGCGGTGAGATTTCAACTAAAGCTGTCACAAACTGTACTGCGGGATGGGCAAGCACGATATGCAAGATGGTAGATATTCAGGTCCCCATCGTCTCGAAGCCGCTGCAAGCCTGTGTAACCGAACCCCTGAAACCCTTTCTGGACAAGGTGATCGTATCTGCGAACCTGCACGTTTATGTCAATCAGACTGACCGAGGCGAAATCGTCATCGGTTCGGAGATCGACCCCTATCAGTCGTACAGCATGAAGGGCACACTTCCCACGCTGGAGCAGATGGCGACCTACACACTCGACCTCTTCCCACATCTTCACAGTGTCAGTGTGCTGAGACAGTGGGCGGGAATCTGCGATATGACACCCGACTTTGCGCCTATAATAGGAAATGTGGAGGGACTTGATGGCTTTTACCTGGACGTTGGATGGGGGACTTATGGCTTCAAGGCTGGCCCTATTGCAGGCAAGTGCTTAGCGGAGTTGATCGCCACCAAAAAGACTCCCGAACTGATTGAACCGTTTGCTCTGTCGCGCTTTGAAAAGGATCGGCTCGTCGGAGAAAGGGCGGCAGCAGCGGTTTCGCACTAAGTAGGGGCAGACCCGTGTGTCTGCCCCTAAAATAGGGGCGAACACATAGGTTCGCCCCTACATAATTCGGAGGTAACGACTGTGACATTGGACCAAGTTAAGGCGCTGGTGGTGGATAAGGGTATCGAGTTTTTCCTCTGCAGTTTTGTGGAGATGAGCGGAGCGCCAAAAGCAAAGGTTGTGCCGGCTGAATATCTGGAAGACATGGCATCCGAAGGCGCTGGATTTGCAGGGTTTGCGGCTGGGGAAATCGGTCAGGGCCCGCACGATCCGGACATGGCGAGCATTCCCGACTTCAATTCGCTTGCAATCGTGCCGTGGAAAAAAAACATCGCCTGGGTGGCGGGAAGTGTGCATGTGGGTGAAAATGAGTGGCATTACTGTCCGCGCACCATATTGCGGTCTATGCTGAAAAAGGCAAGGGATAAAGGCTATACCTTTAACTTGGGTGTCGAGGCGGAGTTCATGCTGTTGAAAAAAAATGAACACGATGCCTACATGCCGTGGGACACGCTCGACACATTAGGCAAACCGTGCTACGATATGAGGGCCCTGCATCGCAATCTTGATGTGATGACGACTCTCTTAAAATACATGCAGGAATTAGGGTGGGCTCCCTACGCCAACGACCACGAGGACGCCAATTGCCAGTTTGAGCTTAACTGGGTCTTTAAGGATGCGCTTACCACAGCAGACCAGCATACCTTCTTCAAATGGATGGTCAAGACCGTTGCCGAAGCAAACGGGCTTTTAGCAACCTTTATGCCCAAGCCCTTTGCAAATCTGACGGGCAACGGGGCGCATTTTCACATGAGTCTATGGGATGAGAAGAACCAGACTAACCTCTTTCTAGATGAGAAAGATGAAAACGGGCTGTCCGAGCTTGCCTATTGGTTTACTGGTGGAGTGCTCCGTCACGCCAAAGCTCTTACGGCCGTCACCAATCCCCTCACCAACAGCTACAAGCGGCTTATTCGCGGCGCGCCAAGAAGTGGGGCAACCTGGGCACCTGTCTATGTCACCTATGGCGGGAGCAACCGGACACAGATGATTCGCATCCCCGGGCCCGGGCGCATCGAAAGCCGTGTGGGCGACGGCGCGGCCAATCCCTATCTTGCCTGCGCAGTGCTGCTTGCCGCTGGGATGGATGGCATCGAAAACAAAATTGACCCGGGAGAGCGAAACGATGACAATCTCTACGAAGTAGACGAAAACGAACTATCTGAGCGCGGTATCGATTTCTTGCCGTCGATGCTCGGCGAAGCCCTCGACTGTCTGGAAAAAGACGAGGTAATCAAAAGCGCCCTTGGCCAAGAGTATGCCGACTACTACATCCAAGTTAAGCGCAAAGAGTGGGAGCAGTATCACCTCTCGATCAGTCAGTGGGAGATAGACAATTACCTCGGGCTTTACTAAAAGTAGCCCCCGATTGAACCCCCAATTGTGATCCCCTATTGAATCTATAGGGGATTGAGGTTCGGGGGTGGACAGAATGTAGAGGAGAGGGTACCTCGCCCCACTACTGCTTGCTAGATTCGGAGGAGTTCCGTAATGACTTACGCCAAGTTGAATCCGCACGAAAGAACGCTTATGGGGCCTGGGCCCAGCAACATTCATCCGAGAGTTTTTCAGGCTATGATAGCTCCTATCGTCGGCCATCTTGACCCCGACTACTTAGCAGTGATGAACGATATTCAGGAGCTCCTAAGATATGTCTTTCAGACAGAGAACAAGATGACGATCTCCATATCCGGAACTGGATCGGCGGGAATGGAGACCTGCCTTTGCAATCTTTTGGAAGCGGGCGATAGGGCCGTAATCTGCATAAAGGGCTACTTCGGCGGCAGGATGTTAGACATAACCAAAAGGTGCGGCGCAGAGCCTATCGTTGTAGAGCAGGAATGGGGAAAGCCGATAGATCCTGAAGATGTGAAAGGGGCAGCACAAGGAAGCGGCGCCAAGCTGATAGCTATTGTTCACGCTGAGACTTCCACAGGGGTGCTTCAGCCATTGGGAGAAATATCCCAAATAGCCGCAGATAACGATGCCCTCCTTGTGGTAGATGCTGTTACGTCTTTAGGAGGATGCGAATTGAAAATAGATGAATTGGGTATAGATGCAGCTTACAGCGGGACGCAAAAGTGTGTGGGATGTCCTCCGGGCTTATCGCCTGTGACGTTTAACGATAGGGCTATGAACGCGATTAAGTCCCGAAAATCCAAAGTCCAGACGCTCTACTTAGATATGACCTGGCTCGAAAAATACTGGACAGAGGAGAGGCTCTATCACCACACTGCGCCTATCTCCCTACACTACGCTCTCAGAGAAGCCTTGATTCTGATAGAGGAGGAAGGTCTGGAAAATAGGTTTGCACGGCATATCAGAAATCACAAGGCTCTGGTTAGAGGATTAGAGGCTATGGGACTCCAGATGCTGGTCGAAGATAGTTATCGCCTCCCAACCTTAAATACCGTAAGGATACCGGACGGCGTGGACGACGCAGTGGTTCGGAGCTTTTTGCTAAACGAGTACAACCTGGAGATAGGAGGCGGACTCGGAGAGCTTAAAGGGAAAATGTGGAGAGTCGGGTTGATGGGCTACACATCTGATCCCAAGAACGTCTTATACTTCCTTTGTGCCCTTGAAGATGCCCTTAAAAGGCAGGGATATAAGGTCCCGGAGGGCGCCGGTTCTGCCGCCGCCTCTTCAAATCTTAATTGATCGATCTAGCCTCTGATAGTAGCGGAAGCCCCCGGGTCGGCCCTGAAAAAGGGATGAATCGAGCAAACACATGGGTTGGCCCCTGAATATGTTAGGGAGAGAAGAACTCTTTGGGGATAAAAGTAAGGATTCTCTCAAAGCCTGATTGTCATCTTTGCGATACAGCCAAAGAACGCATAAGACGTGTACAGCACCTTGTGCCCTTCGATCTTGAGGAGATTGACATTTCGGTAGATAGCGATCTTTACAACAGATACAAAGAAAGAATTCCTGTAGTCGAGATAGATGGGGAAGAGGTGTTCGTCTACCGAGTCAGCGAGAAGATCCTCCTAAAGAGGATAAAAGAGAGGCAAAAATGAATATCGCCATCGGAATGGGATCTGCATCAGGACAATCAATCGAGTACTACCGCAGAGCTGGGAGTGTATCTCACGTCACCATGGGCGCAGGGCCACCTCGAGCGCCGGGCGAAGACGTGACGAAAAGGGCGGTGGAATATCTCAAAGGGATAGTAAACAGCAAACAGTAGGGCAGATATTTTCGTCTTTAAGGCAATTTCTAGCCATGGCGAGCGGGAGATTGACTTGAAGGCACTATCTCAGGCACTTTTACGTACAGATACGAGAGGTACGCATCCTTGCAAACCGATAGGCGGCCGACGGCTTTAGATGAGGAGATACTTAATCACGCCAAGCTGGAGAAATTCTCGGCCGACGTTGAAGGCGCAAGCAGGATATGTCTGACAAAATTGTTCCAAGTAGTTGAATCTCTTTCATAACTTTTCCCTGTCTACTGGCTACCATCTGCTTACTTTTACCTGCCACTGTCTACTGATTTATAGATAGTCCTCCCTCGGCGGGCTGAATATATCGAGCGCTCTAGCCGGACCTTCTACTACCTTTACGCTGTGTTCCACGTTGGGAGGAATAATATATGAATCCCCTTCCCTTAAAACCTTCGTCTCCCCACCGATAGTGAATTCTAATGCCCCGAAGAGGACTATACCTCCCTGTTCGTGCGGGTGGCTGTGATTTGTAACTTCAGAACCCTCTTCGATATCCACAAAAGAGAGCATAAGCTTCTCCCCCCCAACAGGACGTATCTTTATACCTTGAAAGACCTCTTTTACCCCAAGTTCGTCCAAGTTAATGTACATACAAAACCTCCGTTGTAAGTACAGTGGGGCGAGGTAACCTCGCCCCTACATTATTTTCAGGGCAGACACATGGGTCTGCCCCTACTGCCTTTCGCCTTTCCCTGTATACTGACTACTGTCTACTATCTTATTAGCCCCGTCTCTTGCCACAAGGTTGTTCACCTTCAAAAGGGCATCTATGGATTCCCCCGCGTCTCCCCACCACCCCTCCAATATCTCGTAAGTCATCTGACCCATCTCTATGTAAGCGTTGTTCACGTCGGTTATCTCCAATTCTCCCCTTTGCGAGGGCTTGAGGTCCCCTATAATATTGAAGACTTTGTTGTCGTACATATACATGCCTGTGACCGCGTATTGGCTCTTAGCGACTTTGGGCTTTTCTTCGATTTGAACTACAGTGCCGTTTTGGAATTCGGGAACTCCGTAGCTTTCTGGATTTTCGACCTCGGCAAGCATTATCTTGGCCCCGTCTTCTTGCCTTCTGAAGCTCTCCACAGCCTTTATTATGTTGCCCTGTATTACATTGTCCCCTAACATTAACACTAACTTACCTCCCCCGGCAAAGTGCTCTGTTAAGGAAACAGCCTGGGCTATCCCGCCGACTCCTTCCTGATAGGTGTAATCTAAATGCTTGAGTCCGAACTCCGCGCCGTTCCCCAAGAGTCTGAGGAAATCGCCGGCTCTTTCGCCTCCGGTGACGATCATGATCTCCTCTATCCCTGCGTTGACAAGCGTCTGAATGGGATAGAATATCATGGGCTTGTCATAGACTGGCAAGAGGTGTTTGTTGGTGATCTTGCTTAAGGAATAGAGCCTTGAACCTGTCCCTCCTGCTAAGACTACGCCTTTCATGATGGTATTCTCCTGCTGACTACGAGATTGCTTCGCCCACTTCGCCACTTCGTGGTTTGTTGGTACTTCGTGATCCCTGCAAAAAGGGGTGGCAGCAACACACACAGTGCCCACGCTGCCTCGCATGACAGTATTTGCTTCTGCCCTAATCGCATTAGGCGAGGAGCAACGCTTCGAAGCGATCTCATGGGTAGGGAGGTGGCGCCTCCCCTGTCTCATATCTAATGTTTGCTGTCTGCTGCCTTTCTTGCGAGTATCTTCTGAGCAGTTCTCACTTCGGCAGAGTATCTTTCGTAGTCATATTCTTCCCAGTCTATTATCATGTGTTCTGCCAGGATGGGGTGGATCTCTCCGATTTTCGCGGCGATCTTCTGGGCCAATCTCCTGTACGAACGATGGCCCGCCCTACCGCTTCTGAGCTCGCAAAGATGATATGCCTCCCTTAAGTGCATCTTCACCACCCATCGTATCCTGTACCCGAAAGCTACCGCGTACTGAGACTCTAAGGGGAGATCTACGGCAATTGTCTGCGCCGCTTGTGCGCTTTTTTCCATAGAGCGGTCGAAGCGCTCCTTGAATTTCACTTCGGGTATAGCTCCGTCTGCCTCCAAGAGTTCCTCCGGCGTGTCGTAGCCGTGCAGCGGCGTGAGCAACTGGCGTTCCTGTGTGAGCATCCTGTGTCTTTGTAGATCTCGATACGCCCCGTAATCTGCAAGCAGTTCAAATACGTAGTCTGTAAATTCAAAAGCTCTCGGTGGTTTATGGCGGTAATTTGTTCGGCTCGATAGTACCTGCTTTATGGCCCTTCGTCTTTCTTCCTGGCCCATCTTTTGGACATAACCTTCGATCTGCTCCCAGGGCTCATTGCGATCTTCGTAAAGGAGAGCTGTAACTACAGCAACTTCTGCGGTCTGTCTATCGGTGCATCTGATCAATGTGACAGGATCGCTGTCTTCTACGGGCCCTAACTCAAGCTCTGAAGCGAACTTAGCTCTTGCAGATCTTCTGTTTTTCATAAATTCTATCGCCATCTGACCGTGTCTTTTCTTGACGCGCTCCACTGCGGCGGGAATGACCTTTCTTATTTCATCAAGGTAGGATTCGGCAATGCGGCGAGATTCGAAAAGTTCGTTGGCGAAAAGTTCGGTTATAAGGTGTTCGTGAGATCTGCCGTTGGCAAAGACGCCGACGTTGGTGAGCGTTGAGCCGGGAAGCAGGTAGCGCAAAATGTCACAGTACTTGCCCCTGATGGTGCGGTTATAAGCGCTTATAGCCTGTTCGAGGACTGCCTCGTCCTTTATGTCCTTGATCTTCAGGGGTTCGGAGTCCCTTTCGATCTGGAAGGGAAATTCTCCTCGGGGGCTCTTCCCTCTGAGGAACTCCCGCAGGGGATCTAGAAGGTCACTGTACGTGCTCAAGAGGAGTCTATTTGTGCTTTCGTACAGTTCGCGGTGCTCCGACGCCATAATCTGCGGTTCCTTATAGAAGTTGTCAGCCTCGAAGACGACGTATCTTGTGGACTTTTCCAAAGGTGAGAGCAGACGGGGGTCCTCAAGGATTTTCGTGACGATGTTGGAGACACCTTCAAAGGCTATGTGAGCACCCATAAGTTCATTTACGGATTCGTCTCCATATTGTTCCAGGACCCTTGAGTAGAACTCTTCACCACTTCTGATGGACTCCGTCGGGTCGAGTAGCTGCTTATAGACTCCAATGGCTATCTGGAGCGCAGTCGAGGAGTCTATCGTCTTTGCCGGATCAAGCCTTCTAGTGACGTCAACGATGAAATCTCTTATATTTTTGATTCCGAGGTCTGTGTCTTTGAGGAATTCATCTAAAAGAACTCTCCTTAAACTTTTTCTGGATCTGCTGTACCTGGAGAATCCCGCTCCGGCCACCACCTGAGGAAGTGCGTTTGTCAGAGCGAAGATCGGTTCACGAAGATTGGTAACGTAGGGACTAAGTATCTCTTCCTCTTCTTTTGTGAATGTTTCTGGAGATTTTTCCTCTGACATCGACGAAACTCCAATCACCAGTTGACCTTCAGTATCTGAGGGCAGACCCACGTGTCTGTCCTGAAAATACCGATAAATCCGCGAACACTTGGGTCGGCCCCTACTTATGGATTTTGCCCTTCAGATACTCGAAGCACCTTCTGTATCCTGCTTGGGGATTCTCGCCTCCTTCGTACTCAGCGCACCATACGCCGTCGTAGCCCGCATCCTTTAGACATCGTACTGCCCTGGTTAAGTCTATTTCCCCCTCTCCCAACGCAGCACCCTGATAATCTCCAAGACTTCCACTTCCGTCCTTCATATGGACGTGAAAAACCCACGGGGCTATCATCTCACAGAATTTCCCCACGGTCTGCGGGTCGTGTCCGAACCATCTGTAATTCATAGTATCCAGATTCGCTCCGATGTTTTTGGACCCGACTCTATCGAAGATCTCTATCTGACGATCGGCGTCATTCGTCACATAACCGTGATTATCAACAGCAAGGAGGATGCCCACTTTCTCGATGAAGTCAACGCACCTCTTGAAGCAGTCCACCATTGCATCGACCCATCTCTCATCAGGCACAGATTCTTTCGGCTGCCCACCCTCAGTCCTCAATACGTTCGTCCCCAATATCACGGCCAGACCGCATATCCTCTTCATTCTGTTTACCTGGAACTCTATCTCTTTCTCTGCCAACTGCACAAAATCGTTGGACGCGGAAAGCGCGGAGACAGACAAGCCTCTCGATTCGAGTTCTCTTTTCACCTCTTCGGCCTTCTTTTCAGGATTGACTGCCTGGCTTTCCCAGACATCTCTTATCTGGAGTTCCACGTAACCGTATCCCGTATCCACTGCATAGTCCAGGAAATTTTCCAAGGAATATTGTGGAAAGTTGTAGTGAATCACGCCGATTTTCCTTCTCATATCCTATCACATTCTATCTGCGTTAAGGTTACGCCGGTCCTCCTTATGATACCCAATAGATCAATATAATAAACTCCCCGTCTCTTGTCAACTAACGCGGCAGCCAAAATTGCCCGTTTTCCTTCCAGAAAGTTCTTCAGCCACCTGGTGGTTCACTGCCCCTTACTCAGCAAAGTGTCCACGCCACCTTCTACGGGAACTTTTCAAAAAATGTTCTCTTTACTATCCGACTGCATCAAAAGTCAACATTTTACTTGCAAATAATATTTTAATTGCATATATTTGACAGTAGATTTAGGTATTTGCCGATAGTTTCAGAATCCGGAGAGGGATGCCTGCTTTGAGCGGTGGCTTTCAACAAGGAGTCTGGGGGCTCGTAACAAATGCGGGTCCGGTTGCAAAGACGATCCTTCTGATACTGTTTATGTTCTCTGTGGTGTCCTGGGCGATTGTAGTTAAAAAGTTGATCTCCTTCAGGAGAATTTACAGAGAATCCCAAAAGTTCCTCGACTTTTTCCGCTCCGGCGCTGATATGTCGGACATCCATCGAGCTTATCGTCAGTTCAGGAACAGTCCTCTCTTTAGGCTCTTTGAAAGGGGCTACCGAAGGATTCAAAAGGACAGGCAGGTGTCCTATCGTAACTCCAAACGAGCGGACGGTCCCTCCCCAGAATTTCTGCAGGAGGATAGAAAGACCATAGAAGACGCATTACAGGTCGAAGCGTCGGCGGAGATCTTGAAAATGGAACAGTATATGGGCTTTCTGGCAACCACGGCCAGTGTCAGCCCTTTCTTCGGGCTTTTGGGGACCGTGTGGGGTGTGATGATCGCCTTTATAAATATAGGCCAGCGAGGCTCGGCAAGCATCGGCGTGGTGGCTCCGGGGATCGCTGAAGCTTTGATTACGACCATCGCCGGGCTGGCGACTGCTATACCGGCCGTCATCGCTTATAACTATTTCTTGGGGAAATTAGAGGGCGTTAGGAATCTGATGGAGGAGTTCGCTTTTGAGTTTGTCTGCACTCTTTTGGAGGAGCCGAAGCTATGAAGATCAGGCGGTCGGCTCTTTCTGAGATAAACGTCACATCTTTGGTAGATGTGACAATGGTGCTCTTAATCATCTTCATAATCACCGCGCCTACACTCCAGGAATGGGTCGACCTTAAACTGCCCAAGGCTAAGGTCGAAAAGTCGGACATTAAAGAGGGGATCGTGATAAGTGTTACCAAAGACGGATCGATCTTCCTGGACAAAACAAAGATCTCTTACACTAACTTCGATGCGGAGTTCTCAGAAGTTTGGAGAAAAGGTAGTATAAACTCCGTCTTCTTAAGGGCGGACAGAGGGGTTGAGTATGGGAAAGTGGTAGATATCATAGGCAAGATAAAGGCTTTGGGCAGGGAGGAACTCGGTCTAATTGTCGAATCGGAACATGCCGATGCAAATTAAAAATGAAGCGAATAATCTTACTATCTCTTCTGGCGCATGTGACTTTTATTGGCGCACTTGGATTTCTGCCGGGTTGGACCAGCACCAAACGGGTAGAATACGAGCCAGTATATACGGTAAACCTTCTAACGCCTTCGGAATTGACCCGAGTTAAGAAAGTCCAGACATCCAGCGCTAGAAAGGCACCTGCTGGTGGTTCACTGCCCCTTACTCAGCAAAGTGGCCACGCCACCTTGCACGGGAACTTTTCAAAAATTTGTTTCTTTACTATCCAACTGCATCAAAAGTCAACATTTTACTTGCAAATCATATTCTAATTGCATATATTTAGCAGTAGATTTAGGTATTTGCCGATAGTTTCAGAATCCGGAGAGGGATGCCTGCTTTGAACGGTGGCTTTCAACAAGGAGTCTGGGGGCTCGTAATAAATGCGGGTCCGGTTGCAAAGACGATCCTTCTGGTACTTTTTATGTTCTCTGTGGTGTCCTGGGCGATTGTAGTTCAAAAGTTAATCTCCTTCAGGAGAATTTACAGAGAATCCCAAAAGCTCCTCGACTTTTTCCGCTCCGGAGCTGATATATCGGACATACGTCGAGCTTATCGTCAGTTCAGGAACAGTCCTCTCTTTAGGCTCTTTGAAAGGGGCTGCCGAAGGATTCAAAAGGACAGGCAGGTGTCCTATCGTAACTCCAAACGAGCGGACGGTCCCTCCCCAGAATTTCTGCAGGAGGATAGAAAGACCATAGAAGACGCATTACAGGTCGAAGCGTCGGCGGAGATCTTGAAAATGGAACAGTATATGGGCTTTCTGGCAACCACGGCCAGTGTCAGCCCTTTCTTCGGGCTTTTGGGGACCGTGTGGGGTGTGATGATCGCCTTTATAAATATAGGCCAGCGAGGCTCGGCAAGCATCGGCGTGGTGGCTCCGGGGATCGCTGAAGCTTTGATTACGACCATCGCCGGGCTGGCGACTGCTATACCGGCTGTCATCGCATATAACTATTTCTTGGGGAAATTGGAGGGCGTTAGGAATCTCATGGAGGAGTTCGCTTTTGAGTTTGTCTGCACTCTTTTGGAGGAGCCGAAGCTATGAAGATCAGGCGGTCGTCTCTTTCTGAGATAAACATCACTTCTTTAGGTAGATGTGACGATGGTGCTCTTAATAATCTTCATAATCACCGCGCCTACACTCCAGGAATGGGTAGACCTTAAACTCCCCAAGGTCAAGGTCGAAAGGGTGGACATTAAAGAGGGGATCGTGATAAGTGTTACCAAAGACGGATCGATCTTCCTGGACAAAACAAAGATCTCATACACTAACTTCGATCAGGAGTTCTCAGAAGTTTGGAGAAAAGGTAGTATTAGCTCCGTCTTCTTAAGGGCGGACAGAGTGGTTGAGTATGGGAAAGTGGTGGATATCATAGCCAAGATAAAGGCTTTGGGCAGGGAGGAACTCGGTCTAATTGTCGAATCGGAACATGCCGATGCAAATTAAAAATGAAGCGAATAATCTTACTATCTCTTCTGGCGCATGTGACTTTTATTGGCGCACTTGGATTTCTGCCGGGTTGGACCAGCACCAAACGGGTAGAATACGAGCCAGTATATACGGTAAACGTTCTAACCCCTTCGGAATTGCCACGGGTCAAGAAAGTCCAGACATCCAGCGCAAGAAAGGCACCTGCCACCCGCAAGCTGGTTCGTGTCCAGGACAATACGAAAAAGATACCTTTAGAGACCCCTAAAAGACCTAGAAAACCCAAAAAGAAAGAAAGTAAAAAAGAGGACAAAGGACAGAAGGCACCAGAGAAAAAGCCTGATGGTGCGCATGAGAACCTCCAAAGCCAGAATATCAGGCTTGACGCTGAGTCCTTCCCGTATCCGGAGTACCTGGAGAATATAGTGGATAGGATAAAGTCAAATTGGATTCCGACCTTAAGTGCCGATAGAAATAGCGCACCATCGGTGACTATCTTCTTCCGAATCGGTAGAGATGGGACTATTTCGGATGTATTTGTAGAAGTCGGGTCAGGATCTGTGCCGTTCGACAAAGCAACCCTAAGTGCGGTGTTAGCTTCAGATCCTATGCTTCCACTTCCGCCCCAGTTCCGTCAGGAGAACTTAGGTGTGCACTTTGTCTTCGAATACTAAAAGCCTTGTGGAATAGTTATGTCCCAGGCAGCGTCTGAAGCGCCGATTATGGGTCAAAGAGTAGTATATCGTATCGTTTTGCTGTGGAATAAGCAAAATAGTCTTATCAGAGTTCTGGTCAGCAAGGAATAGGAGCTGTTTGAAGAACAGGATGCACTGTCTTTGACAGACAGGGCACACATAGACGCTTTCCCCCTTCTTATGAAAGATACAAGCCTCTTGAGATTCTGTACTGTTGCAACAAGATTCAACTGTTCATTCAGTGAGGCTGGTCCTCTATAACGGGCTCGTCCCATACCGTGTTGTTGCCTGGCTTCAGCAAAGATATGTTCACTGCGTTTACGGAGTCTCCGGGAGAGTTTGTAGTCAGCTGTTAATGAGATAGACCGTGCATGATTTCTGGCTTTCGCCTCTCGCACTTTTCTATCCCGTTCGGCCTGAATATGTGCTGGATTTGTCTTGTTTTTCCATGTAGGAATCGGTTCAATCTTCTCATCGGCTCGCAGAGGAATATGGGGTATGATTCCCCGGTCAAGTACATCAGCGATAAAATTACCAGAACCGTAACCGGTATCGGCACTAAGTGTCTGAATGTCTTTGGGCATGGTGTATGTTTCAAGGTCATCTACCATCTTAAGGGCACTTTCGGGCTCTGCTGTCCCTGCCGCCTGCGTGCCCTGAGTCTCAAGGATTACTCTGCTTTTTGTGTCGATCAGATCATGGCCCATAAACGAGAGAAAAGCCCCTTTGCCCTTCGATTTGCTGTATAAGCGCGCGTCGGGGTCTGTAGTCGAACGGTGTGTTTGGTTCGTCCACTTTTCACCATGAAAGTCTTTATCCTGAGGATGCCCGGACCTACCCTTTGTCTTATCACCTTCAAAACCGATTCCCTTGAGATAATCATCAAGAGAAACAGGGGGTTCTATCGGCTCAATACTTTTCACTGAAGCATCAGCTTGTATCTGAGTGCCGTCGACACTAAGGTGTTTACCGCTCACAAGACCGACATCTATGCAACACTGGACTACCTGACGCATTATCCGTTCAAACAACCCACTGGATGCCCACTTGTGATTGCGAAGCTTGTTGATCGTGCTCCTATCCGGAACCGCATCATCAAATGTCTGATGACAAAACAACCGATATGCCGCATGCATCCCCACTTCCTGACAGAGCCGATTCTCACTCAAATTATACAGATAGCCAATAAGGATCATTCGAACAACTAATTCAGGATCAATACCGGGTCTGCCATTGTCAGGGCAATAACAATCTGATACAACGTCTCGTACAAATGAAAAATCAACTGCCTCATCAATCTGACGAAGGATATAATCCTCGGGAACTAAATCCTCCATCTGAAAATAGTGAAACACCGGATTTGTCTGTTCCTGCTTTTGTGGGGTCATTGTTTCCTCCATGTATAATATTATCAATAACATAATATAATACATCGGAGCTGCTTTATCAATGCTTGTTCTATACTACTTTCTGAATCTAAGGGTTTTTCACAAGGCTTCTAAAAGAGTGAAGTGTTAATGCAAAGATATAGTTTTAGGCACATTTTCATTTTTGCTCTTTCTCTTTCTCTTTTTGAACCCCACGGAATTGTCGCACCACCTTCGGCATTTTCCCAGTCAGAGGTATATTTGGGGATTAAGGGCGGGCGATTAAAGAGAATACCTATTGCAGTGGACGATTTCACGTCCGATGGGATCTGGGGGGAGAACAGAAAGGTAGCTTCGACGACCCTGGATGTCTTTAAGGCCGATCTCCAGAGTTCAGGCCTTTTCGATCTTATGGATAGCTCCGCTCTTAAGGACAGTTTATCTGTCCAGTCGGGAAAGATAGACAGATGGAAATCGCTAGGGGCTCGAGCCTTAATCAGCGGAAACATAAAGGAAGACAAAGATAGAGTTTCCATCGCTGTGAAGCTATTTGATGTCTCGGTTGGACAGCTCTTATCGGTGGAGGAGTACGATGTTGCAGAAAAGGATGCCCGTTGGGTGGGTCACCAGATCAGCGATGACATCGTATATGCCCTGACAGGAGAACAGGGAATCTCCAGAACTCTGATAACCTTTGTCTCAAAGAGAAGCGGCTACAAAGAGATCCATATTGTGGATCAGGACGGATATGGAGAAAGACAGGTCACCCTACAAAGATCCATCATTACGTCTCCCTGTTGGTCTCCTGACGGCAGCAAGATAGCCTACAGTCTATACGATGACGGTCGTGAAAACTGGGATCTATATACGTTGGATTTAAAGAGCAGTGTCTCTCTTATCGTGTCTAAATTCAGAGGGTTGAACATTGCCCCCTCCTGGTCGCACGACGGTGCCAGGATAGCGTTTACGATGAGCAGGGCAGGCAACTCTGACATATACACTGTCGATCCTCCTGACGGAGGGAATCTGCGCCGCTTGACGTACAAGCCGGGGATAGATACGTCACCTGTATGGTCTCCGGACGACAAGAGAATCGCCTTCACCTCCGATCGCTCGGGAAATCCCAAGATATATGTGATGAACGCAGATGGGACGGGCGCAAGGAGACTCACCTGGAGCGCCGACGCTTACGAGGACTCAGCAAACTGGTCGCCGAGGGGGAACAGGATAGCGTTTGTGTCCAGGGGGACTTACCTGTTTGACATCTACATCTCGGACATCTACGGCGAAAATGTGATGAGGCTTACGTCCAACGCAGGTAGCAATGAAAACCCCGTCTGGTCACCAGATGGCCTTCGCATCGCCTTCAGTTCGACCAGGAGCGGAAGGTCTGAAATCTACGTGATGAACTGGGACGGATCAGATCAAAGACGGATTACGTCTGGCGGAGGCAACTACTCTCCGTCGTGGTCGCCGAGACTCTAATTTGACAGTGGCCTTGACAATTAAATCGGGCGAAAACGGGGGTTCGCCCCTATGCAATATGTCGTAGGGGTACACGCGTGTTCGTCCTCATAAAACCGAAGGTGGAGAAAAGAAAGGGGGTGATATCTTAGCTTAACCTGGGATATGGCATGTTTCTGTAAGCAACAAGGACATGCGCACTAGATGTGTCAATCGTTTTCATCGTTGGGTTAGTTCTATCCAAAGGGAAGGAGAATCTCAAAATGAAGCGGTTCACCAATCTCGCAACGGCAGTATTGTTTGCTCTTGCCGTAGCCTTTGTGCTCTCGAGCTGCGCTGCCAAGAAGCCGCTGGTAGATGAGGAGGCTGTAAGAGCTGAACAGGAGAAGCTGGCAGTCGAAGAGGCAGAGAGAAAAGCTGAAGAGGAAAGGAAAAAAGCTGAGGCAGAAAAAAGGAGAGCTGAAGAGGAAAGGAAAAAAGCTGAAGAGGAAACAAAGAGAGCGGAGGCAAGGGAGATTAAGCTAAATGAGTTGCAGACCAGCTTGCGGGACATCAACTTCGATTTCGACAAGTACTTTGTCAGGGACGACGCCAAGCCCATCCTGGAGGAACACGCCAAGAACCTTGGGGAAAACCCTGATGTAAAGATCTTGATAGAGGGCAACTGCGACGAGCGCGGGACGATAGAGTACAATTTGGTGTTAGGGGAGAAAAGGGCAACAAGCGCCAGAAACTATCTAGTGAACCTCGGGGTCGATGAGGTTCGGCTGTCCACAGTTAGCTACGGCGAAGAAAGACCCTTAGACCCGGGCCATAACACAGAGGCGTGGGCGAAAAATAGGAGGGCGACGTTTGTTTTGGTCAGATAGAGGCGGTTTCTGATCCTCCTGACCTTGTGGTAAGTAGGAGTCAAATTTTCCTCTTTTGCTCATTTTAGGCTCCAAATCCATTTGAGGGTTAGAGACAAACCCTGACCCTCTTAATTGTCGTGTAAAGTCGAGTCCGTCTTTGGTTTGCAGGCTGATGATGAGAATCCATAAGATATTTAGAGGCGTCCCGATCCTACTGGGATTATCGGTATTAGTTGTTTTACTTTTGGGAAGTGCAGTCAAGAAGGGCAAAAAATCTCCAAGTGTCCAGGAACAGTTGAACCAGATCTCCGCTTCGATAAGTGCCATAGATAGCCTGCTGAGGGACCAGGAGGGGGCCTCCAGAAGAATCGGGGCGGATTTGATGGTCAGGATCGAGGCTCTGGAGAGGCAAGTACAGGTACTCAACAGCAAGATAACTGACAACAGCAACCGGCTCGCCAGGTTCTCTGAGAAGCTGGATGCTATCCAGCTTTATGGTGGGGGACGCCCAGTCTCTTCAGATGGAGATACTTCCAAGCCTGCAAAGGCAGTTATGACCTTTAAGACGAACCTGAAGGTCGATCCGAAAACCCTCTACGATAGTGCGTATTCGGACATTAAAGAGGGAAACTATCAATTAGCTATCGCCGAGTTCTCCAGGTACCTTTCTGATTTCCCACAGACTGACCTTGCAGATAACGCTCAATATTGGATCGGCGAATGTTACTACGTTCAAGGGGAATATAAAAAGGCGCTCGTGGAGTTTCAGAAGGTCCTGGGAAAATATCCAAATTCTGAAAAGATTCCAGGGGTCCTGCTTAAGATGGGGTACACCCTATCTGAGTTGAAAGACCACAAGGGCGCTGTCAAATATCTCAAAGACCTTGTAAAGAAGTTTCCTTCTTCTTATGAGGCAAAGTTAGCAAAGGAGAGGTTAAAATCGGTTTCCAAAAAGAGCAGGAGATAACTTAAGCTCCCCCAGAGTCCCCGATAGGTTCAATCGGGGATACGTTAAATTAAGGAGGTGAGGCTTCCTACATCCCATCTGTCCAGCGTTTTTTCAGTCAACAAAAATGCGGTTTTCTTACGGAGTGGTAGCACACTGAGTGCACGTTGCACCACTTAACATTACTGTTTTCAAGGGAGGGTGAAGTCTATTATGTTACGTAAATTTTCGATCCTAGCGTCTTTTGCTGCAGTCCTTTTTGTTGTGGGGTGTGGTAAGGAACCTGCTGAGGACATAAATTCTGCCAGGTCAGCTGTAGATTCTGCGCGCGCTACAGACGCCCAGACTTATGCGTCTGAGGAATTCAACGATCTTGAGGCTTCTTTAAATGCCGCCCTAGCCGAGGTGAACACCCAGAATGAAAAGTTCTTAAAAAACTACGACAAGGCAAAAGGGATGCTTGCCTCGGTAACGGAAAATGCCGCTCAGGTCGAGTCTATAGCAAAAGAAAGCAAAGCCGCTGCCAAATCCGCAGCCGAAGAAATGCGATCACTGGCTGTCACTGCAATAGACAATGCCAAAGCAGCTGTAGGCAAAGCTCCAGTCGGTAAGGGCACCAGGGCGGACATAGAACTGTTCTGGTCCGACATAAGCGACATAGAACTGTCTCTTGCCGAAGTCAGGATGTCTATCTCGAATGAGGATTTCTTCGGGGCCTCTTCCAAAGCCAAAGTGATAAGGGATAGAGCCGATGCACTCGTAGAAGAGATAAATGCCGCTTTGGAGAAATACCCTAACAGGTAGCAGACAGCATACAGGGGCGTGAGGTAGCCCTGTCTGTTGTATCTTGTTTGAGGATTGGGATGTCGCAAGACACAGAGGCTCTCGAATTAGATGAAACATGGGGGGCCTTGAAAAAACGAGTTGATGGGCAGGCTATCCTCTTTGGAAGTCTTAGAAGGTGGCTCTTCTTAGCCCTCGCAGCCAATTTAATCTCTTTAATCTTTATCGTTCTTCTCTTTTTCAAACCCTCAGCGACTACAGAGGAGGTAGTTCAGGCGAAACATAACGCAGTAGATAAGAATGATGAAGGTGTCGAATCCCCCCCGAAGCTTTACGGCTACGTCTCCCCGATCCTTGGGGCACTACCTGTACCGTTTGACGATAATCTCGTTGTGGGTGCAGAAAGACCTTACAGGGGAGGGATACACCAGGGAATAGACATATTCTACTACGATAAGCCTCACAAAAGAAAAGTCGCATTCGGAGACCCTGTAGTGGCCATGACCGACGCCGTAGTAGTCAGAGCGGACAGAGATTACAGGGAACGTGATGGAAAAGATCGGGAGACGCTCCTTCTGGCAGCAAAGATACTGGGAGGTAAGGCGGGGGATATCCTGGATGCACTCAGGGGCAGACAGGTGTGGCTTCAGAGCTACGACGGTGTGATAATAAGGTACGCTCACCTTGCAACGGTCGCGGACAAAATAGTAGAGGGCAAAAGGGTACAGAAGGGGAGATTTATAGGCTTTGTGGGAAATTCCGGAACTTCAGAAGGCGTATTGGACACCCAGAGTGGCGTGCATCTGCACTACGAAATTTGGCCCAACGGACACGATTACCTGGGAGAAGGTCTCCCAATAGAAGAAGCCAGACGGCTTTACCACAGACTCTTTGAACCGTACGACGATTTGCCCTAGGTGTCTGTTTTCGTATCGGTTTATGGGAGAACTGTTTGAAAAAAAGGGGTGGGGTAACCTTTCCCCTACATTTAGTGGCGTACAGATAACCATACCAAGGAGGCGACTATTAAGGCAATAGCAAAATTGGCCCTCTTGATCGTTGTCTTTCCCATAGTGGTTGGCATTGACTTTTACCCTTTAAGGCAAACTATCCAGAAGCTGAGTAAGGATGTAATCTATCAGATGGATAGGGGACAACTGCTCAAAGCTATGCGGGATCTGGAGTGGGACATCCTCAAGATAGAGGGGGAAAACAGAGAGCTGGAAGAAAGCATAGAAAAACTATCTCCCGATGAGAGATATATAGTTGTAGATACGAACCGCGGTCGGTTACTCCTAAAGCAGGGCAACACGATTTTAAGGGAGACCATCTGTTCTACAGGAAGCGGCGCGGAGTTGGAGGGACCAGAGGGGCAAAAATGGATCTTTAATACCCCTAAGGGCACCTTTGAGGTGTTGGGGAAATACAAAGACCCCATCTGGACAAAGCCGGACTGGGCGTTTGTGGAGGAGGATGAGCCTATCCCTCCGACGCTTTCGCCGGAGCGAGTGAAGGAGGCTGTTTTGGGCAGATATGCCCTACACTTCGGAGATGGGTACTTTATCCACGGGACGCTCTACACGAGGCTTTTGGGCGAAAACGTGACGCACGGATGTGTCAGATTGGGCGACGACGACCTTGAGATTGTCTATGATGCCTCACTAGTGGGGACGAAGATATATATCTTTTAACAGCAGACAGCACACCCTCGTCCCATCCCTTGAGATTCCCTCACTTCCCGATCCCCGATAGATTCAATCGGGGATTCAGTCGGGTACTCATAATGACAGTTCTATCATCCTCGGTGTCATTGCGAGGGGCTTTAGCCCCAAAGTAATCTCCGAAGAGGGGAGGCCGTGCTTCTGTATACTAACTACTGTCTACTAATAAAATGTCAGCGCCTCTTAAATGGGTTGTAGGCTCAGTTTTGATCGCTTCCGTTTTGTTATTTATATCGGATGTGAATTTGAAGCGATACAGGGAGGATATATACAGTCTAAGGAAAGTCTACAGATCTCTTGAAAGACAGAAGCTGTCACTGGAAAAAAGGAGCAGGCTCTTAGAGTCAGAGTTAGAATTGGCTTCGTCAGGGTCGCCCTATCTAGTAATTGACACTCTATCTGAGAAATTGAAATTAAAGCTGCAAGGTGCCGTCCTCATCGAATGGTATGCCCTATCCATGCAGGTTGAGAGCAGGTTACAAGAGGGAGCAGAGCTACCAACCGAGCGGCTTTTCATATTACAAGGCAAAGAGGTCGGTGCTGCTCCAGAACAGATCTTGGAAGAACTGGATGCGGACACATTAAGTTCGGCTCTTCAGGAATTGAAAGTCGAGTCCTCCACAGTGCAAACACCGACTTCATATATCCTCTACTTTGATCACGAACTGAAGGTCTACCTAAGATCTGACGGCACGATACCGTTGGAGGCGACAAAGGCCAAACTCCAATTGATCGATAGGATGGTGGACATAAACCACTTTATAAGGAATTCGTTCTGGGAATCCTTGTCTTTTTATCCTCCTGCCAGGGACCGCCTCCCCCATCGGATATATATAACGCTCGACGAAAATGACCTAAGAGCCGTTTTCCGTTCGATTTCGATTGGAATCGAGGCAGTAGTCTATATGTAGATAAAACAGGAGAACTTAGTTACAATAGCTGATCTGGACACCCCTGTCTTGACTGTGGATCTGGATACATTAGAACATAACATAAGAAATGCAGCGGAGTCCTGCCGCAAACACGACATCGATATGAGAGCCCACATAAAGACTCATAAGATCCCTGAGATCGCTCATAAGCAGGTAGAAACAGGGCGATAGGTATAGTCTGCCAGAAGTTGGGTGAGGCTGATGTTACCCAGGCCATGGAGCTGCCCGCAAAAGCCATCGATTATCTCGGCGGATTGGACGTCCTGCTCAACAATGGCGGCATCACCAGGAATCGTCCCTTCCTCAAGGTCGACCCCGAACAGTATGACACCCTTTACAATGTTAACGTCCGGGCCATGTTCTTTGTCACCCAGGCTGCTGTTCCAACCATGATCAAGCAGGGCAAAGGAGCGGTGATAAATATTACCTCCGCGCACGCCTTTGTCGGAGCCACTGAACACTCTGTCTATGCCGGCACCCGGGCCGCGGTAGTCGGTTATACGCGAACACTATCAATCGAGTTGATCCAAAAAAGGCGTCCGCGCAAATACTGTCGCTCCGGATGGGTCCTCCAGGAGAATCAGCGAGCCATGTTACCCGACGATTTTGATGAGAAGAAAGCCGGACTGACTCTACCGGCTGGCTTTACTGGCCAGCCAGTGATTTGTGATGGTGGGGAAACCTCCCTTATGGCTACAATGGGAGATTTCCGCCAGCCGATGAAAGAGGTTTTCGGCGAAGGCTACGTTCCCGGCCTCTGAGCCGTACATCCGACTTAAAAAGACAGTAAGTTCTATGTGGATGACGGAAAACGAAAAGAGCAGAAAAATGCACAGGAGATTCTATTGTGGCATTAAGATATACAGTAGTATGCGATACCCTTTCATTTTTAGGTTATGATTTGCTTGAAGAACCGAAAGAGATCCTCCAGACAATAAAGAATGCGGGCTATGACGGAGCGGATCTGCCCGGCGATCCCAACAGGGCCAACGGCAAAGAGTTGAGAAACCTTGTAGATTCGATCGGTTTAGAGGTGCCGGAAGTATTGGGTGCCTGGGCTTATTTTCATGGTGGAGAAGACAGAGATTTAGCCGGAGATGATGAAGAGGCCAGGCAACGGGGTATTAACTATGCAAACAAAACGCTTGATTACTCTGTACAGGTTGGGGCGAGGTTTTTTTCAATCTGTGCGGCACAACCTCCAATTTATCAGGTTCCTTTCCCCAAACTGCCCATACAGACTCTGCGACAGAATTTTATGAATGCTCTAAAGGAGATATGTCAACATGCCAATAAATGCGGCCTCACCATACTTTTGGAGCCTTTGAATTGTTATGAGGCTTATCCTGGTGTACTAACAACTGTTTATGAAGCTCTAAGTATCATCAAAGAGATGGGAGTGGATAATATAGGAATTCAGCCTGACGTTTTTCATATGAACGTAGGTGAGGCATCAATTGCTGATTCAATAAGAACCGCGGGTAAGTCTGTTAGGCATGTGCATATTAATGAAACCAACCACCGAGAGCTTGGCACAGGCCATGCCGATTACACAGCTATGATAAAGGCACTCAGAGATATTAACTACGATGGTTATCTGGCTGTCTACATGCCGTATACAACCCAGGAAATATTTAACCTGGTCGGGTTTGGTTACGGCCAAACGGATGGTTCAGGTAGCAACGAGAAGGTGAAAAAAACCGATTTAAAAGCCTATCTGGAAAAACCACTTAAATATCTCAAAGAAATAGAGAGTGTTGTGGAAATGGGAAGCAAAATCTATACGACGAATTAGCAGGACGATATCCAGCACAAAGATTTTACTTTAACAGAGCAAGGAGAGTGATCGAACCAACCTATTCACATGGGCGGGAAGGAAAACTTTGCTACTTCATGGAACCACTGAGTCTGTTGGCGATTGCAGAAATGTGTCACAAATACGATGTTCCGTATCTTCGCCATAGCGACGGTAACATCACTGCTATAGAAAGATCTTGTTTGCTTGAGTCTGGTATTGATGGCTGGCATGCACTTGAACCCTGCGCCGGACTGGATATATGTTATTTTAAGGACAAATACGGAGATCAAATAACTCTGGCTGGAAATATTGACTGTAGCGGAGCTTTACAGCATGGGACTTCTGATGAGATTCGTGAGGAGGTGCGCAATAAGATCCAGCATTGCGCCCCCGGGGGCGGCTATATAGCGTCTTAAAGTAATTCTGTACATTCGGGGATACCAGGCCGTAACTACGCATAATGCGTGAGGCAGTGGAGGAATTTGGTTATTACCCGATAAATTAAGATCAAAGGGTATCTGAGCATTTAAGGGGAGCTTATTCTACTTTGAAAGGTTTTGAATGAGTGCAAGAACAGAAAAGTTGCGTAAGAAACTGTCGGATGGACAATTTGTTTCATGGATATGGATAGATTTAGCTTCCTCAATGTCTGCTGAAATAATAGCTGGCACAGGATTCGACTGGATAGTTGTTGATGCGGAACATGCCCCCTTCAATCCCGAGTCTCTTTTGCATATCTTGATGGCTTTCAATGCTTCTGATACGGTGCCTCTGATTCGAGTTCCTTGGAATGATCACGTAATGATTAAGCAAGCATTGGATATGGGATATGAAGGTGTGATTATCCCTCAAGTTAATAGAGCCGAAGAAGCCCAAATGGCAGTCTCCGCCTGCAGGTATCCACCTGTGGGAAAGCGAGGTTTCGGGCCGATGAGACCAGCAGGTTACTGGCGCGATGGAGGTAAATATGCGAAACAGGCCAACGATTCTATCATTTGCGCAGTCCAAATTGAAGATATCAATGCTGTAGATGAGATTGATGATATTGTAGAAACCCCAGGCCTCGATTGGATACTAATCGGCCGTTATGATATGGCTGGTTCCATGAGACTCTCTGATAATTTGTGTAATGATGTAGATAATCCACAACTTTGGAAAGGTATCAAGAAGATTCTACGCACAGCAGAAAAAGCTGGTATACCTTGCGGATGTCCACTGGGCGGTCCTGATGCAATCAAGAGAACTGTAGATGCCGGCGGCCAGCTTATATGCCTCGGCCGCGATACTACGTACCTGCAGGGTGCGGCAGATAACGCTCTAAAGGTGTTCAATGATAAACTTGGAAACAAGAGTTTTAAATAGGGGCTTCCCAATTAATGGAGCTCCTGACACAGGGTGACTTAGCGTTGACTGATTTCACCAATTGATTTTGTTAAGATAGACAAGAATTATAGTTAAAGAGGTCAAAAGCACCCTGAAAAACTCAATGTCTAGAAGACTGTTTTCAGACGACAAATTAGAGCGTATATACAACGCTGCAGTCAAAGTTCTGGAACAGATGGGCATGCGCGTCCATAACCGTCAATGCCTAGAAGCCCTGGAAAAATTCGGCGCCAGGTTGCATTACCCGGCCCAGTGCGCCTTCTTCCCGCCGGAAGTGGTAAATCGGTGCTGGAAATTGTCAAGGCAGACTATACCGGATGGGAGCGACAAAGTCCAGACGCCAATTGATGGATAGGATGGTGGATATAAGCCGGTTTATAAAGAATTCGTTCTGGCAATCCTTGTCTTTTTATCCTCCTGCGAGGGACCGCCTTCCCCATCGGATATATATAACACTCGACGAAAATGACCTGAAACCCGTTTTCCGTTCGATTTCGATTGGAATCGAGACAGTAGTCTACATGTAGATAGAACAGGAGAACTCAATGACCGTAGATGATCTGGACACCCCTGCCTTGACTGTGGATCTGGCTATTCTAGAAAAGAACATAAGAAATGCAGCGGACTCCTGCCGCAAACACGACATCAATATGAGAGCCCACATAAAGACTCATAAGATCCCCGAGATCGCACACATGCAGTTGGAGGCTGGGGCGATAGGTATAGTCTGCCAGAAGCTGGGTGAGGCTGAGGTTATGTGCGCCGCTGGGATCAGGGACATTTTAATCCCCTACAATATCGTAGGTAAAGGGAAACTGGAGCGATTGACAAGATTGGTACGAAGGGCTATCGTAACTGTGGCTGTGGACTCGGAGGATGCTGCCCTGGGTATTTCAAAGCAGGCTCAAGAGGACGACTGCAAAGTCCGAGTCATCATCGAATTAGACACGGGAGGGAAGAGGTGCGGTGTTCAGTCTCCTGAGGAGGCTTTAGAGCTCGCAAAGAAGATTGTAAAGATGCCCGGTCTCGATTTCCAGGGGATTATGACCTATCCGAGCAGAATCGAGGCTGGACCCTTTATAAAAAGGACTTTGGAGCTCGTAGAAGGTAAGGACATCCCCGTCAATATCATCAGCGGAGGTGGAACGGGAACAGAGGCGGTGTCCAAGGAGATAGGCTGCACAGAGACCCGCATGGGATCCTACGCCTTTGAGGGTATGACAAGGGTGGGACACGGCACACTGAACCCGGAAACGTGTGCTATGCGCATGATCGTGACGGTGGTGAGCACTCCGGCTCCCGACAGGATTATAATTGACGGCGGCCAGAAGACCTTCACAAGTTATCCTCCCACCCCTTACGGCTATGTGATGGAGCATCCTGAGCTTGAGATATACGCTATGTCTGCGGAGCACGGACACGTGAACACCAGCAACTGCACTCACAGCTTTAAAGTGGGCGAAAGGCTCGCTGTAATACCGACTCATCAGGGGATGACTACAAATCTGCACGATGAGGTGGTAGGCGTCGGGAACGGCAAGGTCGAAGTCATATGGAAGGTCGCAGCCAGAGGAAAAGGAAGATGAGAAAACTGTATTTACTTGGCACAGGCACTCCAACTCCCACAAAGTCTCGGTTCGGGACCTCATTTGTCTTACAATTAGACGAGGACTGCATAATGTTCGACTGTGGTCCAGCCGCCACCTATAAGCTCGTTAAAGCCGGTCTGTTCCCGACACAGATAGATTATCTCTTTTTCACCCATCACCACTTTGACCATAATTCCGATTATCCGTGCTTCCTGCTGTGCCGCTGGGACCAAAGTACAGGTAAAGAAAATAGGTTACAGGTCTTGGGACCTCCTCCTACGGAATGGATCACCGAGCGCATCATCGGGGCAGATGGAGCGTTCTCCCACGATTGGAAGGCGCGTGTGGGAGCACCAGCCAGCCAGAGAGTACATGTAAATCGCGGCGGCTCGTTACCGCGCCCTGAGCCTTCTTTGGACGTCAGCGATGTGGGTCCTGGAAGAGTGATGCAGCATGATAGTTGGAGGGTAACTGCCGCGCACGCCCATCATTTTGAGCCCTGGCTCGAATCACTCGCCTACCGCGTCGATACAGATGAAGGCTGTATCGTCTTTGCCAGCGATACAGGCCCCTGCGAGTCGGTAAGTAAGCTGGCCCGCGGCGCTGATGTCCTTATAGCCAACTGTTGGGATCACCAGGAGACTATGGAGGAAAACGGGGAAGCACCAGGTCAGACAGGGACCCTCGATGCGGCTAAATTGGCGGAGGAGTCAGGTGCCAAGAAGCTGATCCTCGCGCACACTGGACCACATCTTGCAGCCCCGGGCTCAAGAGAAAGGGGTATAGGAGATATCGCACGTATCTACGGTGGCGAAATCATCTTCGGTGAGGAATTGATGAGCCTTGAACTCTGGTAGCCAAACGAGTAGATAGAATGTAGGGGCGAGGCCTGCCCCCGAAAGGTTGAATCGGGGGTCCACTCGCCCTTTCAGCAGGCATATGTAGGGGCGAACCCATGTGTTCGCCCGATTTATCCGTATCTAGAGGGCAGACACGCGGGTCTGCCTCTACGAGAACACAGCGTGAAGAGAGGATGTGCCCCTGTCTACCTAATTTAGCTGTAGAAACTTAGGATTATCATGAGCAACGTCGTCGAGTACTATAGGGGGCTCCCCTCTGATGAGTGGAAGTGTCTGGTGGAGAGTTGAGCTAGAAGGAGCAGATAATCATGCCCGTACGCGAATTACGAGAGTTTCTGGACAGCAATGCAATAAAATACGTGACCATCAGTGACTCTGAAGCCTACACCGCTCAGGAGATTGCAGCATCCGCACACATTCCGGGAAAGGAGTTGGCCAAGGTAGTTTATGGTTAAGATCGATGGCAAAATGGCACAGGCGGTCTTACCAGCGTCCCTTAGGGTCGATGTGGACCGGTTAAAGCAAGCTTCCTGAGCGAAAACAGTTGATGTTGCCACGGAACAAGACTTTGCACACATGTTTCCAGAGTGCGAAGTCGGTGCTATGCCACCATTTGGAAATCTTTACGGAATGGAAGTTTTTGTGGCGGAGAGTCTGGCCGAAGATGAGGAGATTGACTTTCACGCAGGTTCCCACACCGAATTGATCCGGTTGTCGTACAAGGATTTTGAAAGGTTAGTCGAGCCAAAGGTATCTGATTTCTCATCGAAGAACTAAATAAGTAGCCAGCAGTCATCAGACAGATGAAATTGCCTCGGGGTTTTACCCGCCGCGATGACTGAGAAGACCGCTGAAGTACTAAACGACACATATGAACCGTCGTTGCGAGTGCCCGATTGAATCTATCGGGGATCGGGGAAGCTCAGCGTGAAGCCACGGGTCAGCGAAACAAGCTTGAAGATAGTGCACTTCTGCAAGAGAGAACTACCCAAGGGAGAACTACCAAGAAAGAGATGAAGCCGGTGAGGATGGAGAACGCTAGGGACAGAAGAATAAGGATACTCTTGGCCAAGGTTGGCTTGGACGGCCACGACAGAGGAGTGAAAATCGTCGCAAGGGCTCTGAGAGATGCGGGTATGGAGGTCATCTATACGGGGCTGCATCGGACAGCGGAGGAGGTCGTAGAGAGCGCTATTCAGGAGGATGTGAACATTATCGGAATAAGCGTCCTTTCGGGTGCTCATATGACTATCTTCCCAAGGGTATTGTCTCTTTTGAAAGAAAGGCAAGCTGACGACATCCTGGTGATAGGGGGCGGGACGATACTGCCCGAGGACAGGGAGGCCCTAAAAAAGCAGGGTGTGGCCGAGATATGGAGTCCCGGAACGCATACGGGCGAGATCATAGAGTATATCAGAAAGGCCCTCTCGTAATGGATGCAGATCGTCTCATGAAGCTTGTAACAAGACTCCTTTCAAAAGATAAGAGTGCGGCAGCGCGCCTTATCAGTTTAGCGGAAAATGGGAATCCCGACTTTATAGAATGTATGAAGAGTATCTATCCCCATACGGGAAAGGCTTACACGATCGGGATTACGGGACCTCCGGGAGCGGGCAAGAGTACGCTGGTAGATGCTCTTACACAGGAGATCAGGTCCCCGATAGATTCAATTGGGGATGAGGAAGAGACGGTAGGCATAATCACCGTAGATGCGACCAGTCCGTTCAGCGGAGGTGCTCTGCTTGGAGACAGGATAAGGATGCAGCGGCACTATCTGGATCCGGGCGTTTTCATACGGAGCATGGGCAGCCGTCAGAGCTTCGGAGGACTTTCAAGGGCCACAAGAGATGGAATAAGGATCCTGGACGCGATGGGTATGGACTACGTTATAGTGGAGACTGTAGGCGTGGGGCAGCAGGAGTTGGACATCGCTCAAAGCGCAGATACCGCTGTCCTGGTGTTGGTTCCGGAGTCGGGGGATTCTGTTCAGTTCATGAAAGCAGGCCTTATGGAAATAGGTGACATATTTGTGGTGAACAAAGCCGATAGAGACGGATCAGGGAAGCTTGCGTCGGAGTTAAAGTTGGCGTTGGAATCGAATCCCAATATGGGAGAATGGATGCCCCCTTTGTGTCTCACAGAGGCAGTAAATGGAAGCGGAATAGAAAAACTCTATAAGAGTATATGCTCTCACAGATCGCATTTAGAGGACAACGGACTTTTGACGTTGAAGCGGCGAAAGCAGATGGAGTTTGAAATCGTAAGGATGGTCGAAGACAGGATAAAAGCGCAGATATTACACGGAGCTCAGAATCAAGAAAGACTCCAGAATCTCGTAGATCAGACGGCGGAACGGAAAATCGACCCTTACGAAGCTTCAGAGGCCCTTCTAAGAGAATCCTGTCGGTGAACCTCGATAGAACCCTCCCCGATATAAGCAATCGGGGAGGGTTCTATCGAGGACCAGTTTTGTCAGCAGTTAGAGCAGAATTGTCAAAAAGTGAAATTTGCCCCTTGACAACAGGCGCCAAAATCCTTATATTCAAGCGCCTTTTTTGAAATAGCCAATTTCAAAACGATATAATCGTAAAACGGGAGGGATATTCTATATGGCAAGAAAACACCTGACGTTGATGGTTATCCCACAAGGGGGCGTTGATGAACCCAAAAGTTTAAGCATCTCTCATCGGCTCCTGTGGGGGGCAGCCACAATTTTGGGGGCCATGGTTCTATCGCTGTTATTCTTTGCTTTCGGATATTTCAACAAGGCAAGTCAAGAGAAGAAAATCGGAAGAGTCACAGTCGAAAACGGCGCTTTGATGAATGAGCTTGAGGATATCGGAGTAGAACTCAATCTTTTAAAGAAGAAGATGGCGGGACTGGTCAGAGAGGACGAAAAGCTGAGGATTTTAGCAGACCTTCCTTCCATAGATGGCGATACAAGGATGATGGGCATCGGAGTTAGGGAGGAGCCAGTACTGGAGGATGCTGATAAGTACAGTCCTCTCCGGCCTATGGCCCGCTATCTTCTAAAGGAAGTCAAGATAGATTTAGATCAACTTTTAAGAGAAGCTGATCTGGAACATCAAAGCTTTCAGGAGATTGCTGATAAGCTGAATAACGATAAAGATAGGCTGGACTTTACTCCCTCGATTGATCCCACAGGTCCAGGCTCTTATATCTCCTCAGGATTCGGATTCAGGACAGATCCTTTCAGCGGTATAAGGAACAGGCACACGGGAATCGATATTGCCGGCAGAAAGGGCACACCTATATATGCCGCGGCAGACGGTTTGGTAAGCGCAACTGGAAGTATGAGATGGTTGGGCTGGTATATAATCTTAGAACACAAGTACGGATATACCACTATCTACGGTCATCTCGATAAGATACTTGTGAAGAAGGGGCAGGAGATCCAAAGGTGGCAGCAGATCGGAGAGATGGGGAGGAGCGGGCGCACTACAGCGTCGCATCTCCACTACGCAGTCAAGCACAACGGAAAATACGAAGACCCTCTGAAGTTCTTCGCCCGGAACTACGCATACGACATAGACTGAAATGCGCCAAGAATCTGTGGAAGCAAGGGAACTTCGTGCTTTTCTGCACTCATCTAATTCTCCCTAACAGCGCGCGCACGGCGCCTCGCCCAGTAGAAAGAGCAGCCCGGAGGCCTTTTTCGGGATTGCCCGCATTTCTAAAGTGAGTAGTATGTAAATGACCAAAGAAAAGCCCGTCATTGATGTCTGACGGGCTTTGTATTCAATACTCTGTGAGCTTTTATGAAAATTTGTCGTACGGGCCCGAGCTAAGTCGCACGGAGATTGCTACGTCACCTAACAACGCAACGGATGACTTGATAACTAGGACCGCCAACAAAGGCATCCACCTGTAGCGTGTCAGCTTTAGCGAATCTTTGGGCGACGCCATATGTCCTAGGAATCCGATATCACTTTCCGCAAGCCCTCACCGTTCACCTTCCACCATTCGAACAGAATCGATATGTCGGTACCGATACAGAAATGCCGTACTCCCAAGTCTAGGTAGTACTTGGCCTTATCAACGCTGTCGATCTCAGCGCGCGGCGGCACACCCATCTTAACCGCGGTTTCACAGACCTTCCGCTCGATCGCTTTGATTTCCGGCGAGCCACCTTGGCCCGACCGACCGACGTTCATCGAATAGTCCGACGGACCCCACTGAATCATGTCAACCCCCTCCACCGACAGAACTTCCTCTATCTGATCGACAGTCCCCTGCTTCTCAATCATAATTACCACAACGACATCCCGAAGTGCCTGAACGTACTCAGGTGTTCCCCCGTACCCCATGTAGGAGAAACGGCGCATCGCAACACCATACGTGCCGCTGTCCTCGGGTGTATCGGGACGAGCAATGCGGACACACTCTTGCACATCTTCGACGGACTGACAATCGGCGAACAAAACGCTCTGGAAGCCAGAACCGATTGCGCGTTGAGCGATGAAACTGCGGGGTTCCTGGTCAACTTTGATCATGCTGGACATGCCGAACAGCTCAGCCGACCTACAAAGATTGTCAAGGGCATACAGGTCAAACGGGGCGTACTCGGCCACAAATTCAACGTAGTCGAACATACCGGTGTGTCCGACGACCTCGATGATGGACGGCCAGGTGTTGAGGACATGAGTGCCAATAGTTGGTTCGCCAGCAGTCAATAGCTCTCGAAATTTGTTTGGTCTCATGATATTAGCTCCTTAATATAGTTATCATCACTATGAACAACTGCCCCTGGCAATGTTCCCCTTCTTCTCCGATGTAGTCAGGGGATTTTGACATTAATCTTACTTTCATCAATGAATTCCAGCCAGGGCGCATAAGGATTTGTGTGTTTGCGAAGTCCTGAAGGCACGCAGATAGTCCCCGATCCCCCCCGATAGGTTCAATCGGGGGTAGACTCAATCGGGGATTCAGTCGGAGATCTAGGGAAGATACAAAAGAAAATGTTGGATGTCAATGGAAATTTCTCAGTCAAACTACACATGTTGACTAAGGTGGGCATTTTTTGCCTTGACAGACCTTATCGAAAGACCTTACCTTGATCTGAACTACCTCAAAAAAATCTGAAGAATACCGAACCTTTTTCCTTTCTTATTTGACATATACTTATGAAGGCATCGTTAGAGAGGGAATAAAAAGTGAAGGACGATGTGACCTTGGTCGCGGATGCGCTTGCCAATGGTCCTGAAGCATTTGGACCAATCGTCGAACGCTACAAAGACGCAGTCTTCGGGGTGGCACTTGCGCGATTGCGCAACTTCCACGATGCAGAGGACATAACCCAGTCGGCGTTTGTCGAGGCATTTGAACGACTTGATCGCTTGAAAGATCCGTGCCGATTGGGTGCCTGGCTCCGCTCAATCACGATCCATCGGTGCGTCAACTACCTGCGCCAGGGTAATAGAGTTGTCGATATTGAGACCATAGACGAACCTGCGGACGACAGCGCAGACCCGCAGACTGAGATAGAACGACAGGAGTTACGCGATCGGGTTATGGCCGCTATCGGTCGGCTCAGCAAGGTTCAACGTGAGACGACGACACTCTTCTACATCAACGGCTACTCACAAGAAGAGGTAGCCAGAATCCAGGAAGTGCCGATAGGCACGGTAAAGCGTCGTCTGTACGATGCACGGGCAAAACTGAAAGAGGATATGATAGATATGGTCGAAGATGTATTAAAGGATAGTGCCCCCAATGAGGATTTCGCAGCCCGCGTGTTCGAGTTGCTCTGCGCTTATCCCAAAGGCGGGAGAATGTGGCGCACCGACACCCGGGCAGAACTGAAGAAGATCGGCACCTCTGGTATGGAAGGTTTTATCAAGGCGCTGGATTTCCCCCACTGGCCAACTCGCAGGACGGCAGCCCACTACCTCGGTTGGATGCCACCCAACGAAACCATCGTAGATCTACTGAAGAAGGGTCTTACCGACAGAAACAGAAGGGTGCGCAGCCAGGCAGTGGACGCTCTACTCATCTGGGCGGATGTCACTGACGAACGAAGGCGCAAGGAGTTTATCCCTCTGATCGTTCCACTCCTTTTCGACCCCAGCAAAAAGGTGCGCCACTTCGTAGCAGGCAGGTTGTGCTGGAAGGCGGCTGACCAAGTGCCGTTGGAGACTGTGGCCGAGGCTCTGGTGAACGAGGACGATCCTGCTAATCGCGAGCGGCTGCTATACCTGCTTCAAAAGGTCCTTGAAACGCGTAGTGACAAAGTAGATCAAGCCTAAAAATAGGCGGTAAAAGGCTTCCGGACCCGGTGCAGGCGCGTGTGTGTACGCGCCTGCACCGGGCTGGCAGTTCCCTCACGATACAGACACACCTGCCGCGTGAGGGCCGCCTGTATAAATCTAATCCCCGCGGAGCAATCTGGCGGGGATTTCTGTGTACGCCGAATAAGAAAACAACAGCTTAAAGATTTTTGGAATATAAAGAAAGGATGGAGTAAAGACCTAATCCCCGATCATCATCAACCTTATGTCCATCACATTTGTGCCGGTCGGACCGGTTATTATAAGATCATCTAAAGGATCGAAGAAGTCGTAAGAATCGTTGTCTCTGAGGTATTTTGCAGGGGATAATCCTATCTGTTCAGCCCTTTTGACTGTGCTTCCATCCGCTATCGCTCCGGCGGCGTCGGTGGGGCCGTCTGTTCCGTCGGTTCCAGCGCTCAGTACTACTATGTTATCCCAGCCCTGAATGTCCAAGGCGGATGCTAATACAAACTCCTGATTCCTCCCCCCTTTTCCTTTTCCTCTTACTGTAACTGTGGTCTCACCCCCTGTTATGACGCAAGCGGGCGGGGAGATAGGAACTTTTGAAGATGCAATTTCTACGGCTATAGCCGCGTGCATTTTGGCTATTTCTTTAGTTTCCCCCTCCACCCTTGTGGAAAGGACGAGCGTGTTGTATCCAAGTTGAGAGGCCACGTCTTTGGCAGCATCCACGGACAGACGATTATTCCCTACAATTAGATTTGTGCAGTTTGAAAAGATTCTGTCGTCCTTTTGGGGAGTTTCTTCTATGTCTCCGTCAGCTCCGCGCCTGAGCCTCTGGAGCACTTTGAGGGGAACTTGATCTGTCACCTTGTATTTTTCAAGTATCTCTATACAATCCAAAAATGTGCTCTCATCCGGAGCTGTGGGACCTGATGCTATTACGTCCGTGGGATCTCCGATTACGTCGGAGAGGATAAGAGAAGTGATCTTCGCGGGATAGGCGGCTCTTGCCAGCTGTCCGCCTTTGACAGATGACAGGTGTTTTCGTATTGCGTTTAGTTCAAAGATAGTAGCTCCACATTCCAAGAGGAGCTGTGTGGTCTTTTGTTTTTCTGATAGTGTCAGGCCATCGGCGGGTGCGGGCATAAGAGCTGAACCGCCGCCGGAGATCATGCAAAAGACCAGGGCTTTGTCGTCCAACTGGCAGAGGAGCTTTAAGAGCTTTCGCGTTCCAGCAACGCCCTCTCGATCGGGGATAGGATGTCCACATTCGACCACCTCTATCCTGTGAAGATCCGCAGCATGGTGGTACTTGGTGTTTATCACTCCTCCTGTTATGCAGTCGCCCAGTATATCTTCTAAGGCTCGCGCCATCTGAGTCGAGGCTTTCCCCATTCCGACCACTACGATTCTGGACAGATCACAGATGGAGTATTCAATGCAAAGCGACCGCTGTGGGTCATCCAGCCTTATCCTCTCGCCGTCAAATTGAACTACTCTCTTTACGCATTGGACAGGATCTGCAGCCTTTACAGCTGCCTTGAATATCTCATATCCGTCGCGCCTCATCCTCTTAGATGAATAGCTGGACACATAAGTCCTCTATAAATAAGTAGAAAGCATACAGGGATGGATAGCCATACCCTGTTTACCCCAGATTGAATACCCGATAGTCCCCGATTTATGCTATCGGGTATGGCGATCGGGGACTACTGTCTACTCTTTCTTACTCTTATACTCTCAGCTCGGCCTTTATGCCCAGAAGTTCACTATTCTCTTCGAGTATGGGATCTACTTCGTTCTGAACAAACTCTTTAACCTGGGACGGAGCTCTTCCTAAGAAGGATTTAGGATCTGTTATGGATAGAAGCTCCGCCTCCGTGAAGTTGAAATAGGGGTCTTTCGAGATGCGGTCCAAGAAATCGTTGTCAAGGCCATCCTCTTTAACCCTGCGACCTGCTTCCATAGAGTGTTTTCTTATCCTTTCGTGAGCCTCCTGTCTATCCCCTCCCCTCTTGACCGTCTCCACTATGATATTCTCAGTAGCCATGAAGGGGAGCTCTTCGCGGATATGTCTCTCTATCATCTTGGGATAGACAACTAATCCCGTTGTGACGTTCAGAAGCAGAATTAGAATCGCATCTACGGCCAAGAACATCTCTGGGATCGTGATCCTTTTGTTTGCCGAGTCATCCAGTGTTCTTTCCAGCCATTGCGAGGCCGCTGTGAAATCGGGACTCTGTGAGGTAGTTATGACGTAACGGGAAAGCGCGCACATCCTCTCGCATCTCATAGGATTGCGCTTGTACGCCATGACTGACGAGCCCACCTGATCCTTCTCAAAGGGCTCCTCGATCTCTTTTAAGCCCTGAAGGATCCTTATGTCGTTTCCGAACTTATGGGCACTTTGGGCTATTCCCGACAGCAGACCCGCTATCTGGCTGTCTATTTTCCTTGTATAGGTCTGTCCTGTGATAGGCAGGGAGCCTTCAAAGCCCATCTTTTGAGCTACCGTAGAATCCAGCTTCTTGACCTTCTCCTCATCTCCATCGAATATCTCAAGGAAGCTGGCCTGCGTGCCTGTAGTCCCTTTGACTCCTCGGAATTTGAGGACGTCTGTTCTGTACTCGATATCGTGGAAGTCTATCAGGAGGTCGTGAAGCCAGAGTGAAGCTCTCTTTCCGACTGTGGTCAATTGCGCAGGCTGGAAGTGGGTGAACGAGAGTGTGGGGAGATCTTTGTATGCAAGCGCAAAGTCTCTGAGGGCAGAGATGACGTTGAGAAGTTTCTTTCTTATTATGAGGAGTCCGTCTCTCATTACAATGAGATCCAGATTGTCAGTTATGAAGGCGCTGGTAGCTCCCAGGTGTATGATAGGCTTTGCCTTGGGACACTGGAGTCCGTAGGCGTAGATGCGCGCCACAATGTCATGACGGACTTCTTTTTCCTTTCTTATTATCTCCTCGTAGTTGATATCGTCTTTGTGGAGCTTGAGTTCCGTAATCTGCTCATCCGTTATAGGAAGACCCAATTCCTTCTGGGACTCAGCGAGGGCTATCCAGAGATCCCGTTGAGTCGAAAGGGTCCTTTTGTGGGAGAAGTTGTATATCATCTCTCCGCTTGCGTACCGTTCGACCAGGGGATTTACGTATTCGTTGAGGTTCGTCATTTCTATGTTTCCAAGAGAAAATGTCCAATCTCTGCTGTCATGACAGGGAGGATGAATGCGAGTTTTGCCACTGTGCCTTACTGCTTGATCTGGGGTGACTTCGATCTGTGCGGACTATACGGTGTTTGAGAATAAAGAAGGACAGCCGGACGCTCACTTTTCTGATCGGTAGACAATGTGTAAATTTTTGTTCTTATTGGTGCCGAAGCCGGGACTCGAACCCGGATGGAGTTGCCCCCGCTGGTCCCTGAAACCAGTGTGTCTACCAATTTCACCACTTCGGCAGATAGCATAATTCCTATACACAGCAGTCAGTACTTCTAATATAGAGAAAGGGGGATTAGAAGGCAACAATTTTTGCTCCAAAAGGACAAAATACTTCATAGTATTGCCAGCGCCTTTTCAGCAGGTCTGCCAATTGCTGCGCGGTTCCCCTTTACCACGATAGGACGCTCTATAAGAATAGGATTATCCACCATTATCTGGATCGATTCCTGCCTGCTGAGATCTCCGTCATCTATCTTTAGCTTTCTGTAGACATCTTCCTTTTTGCGCATAAGGTCTTTTGGCTCTATATCTAGCATCTTCAAGATCACATCTAAGGTTTTAGCATCGGGTGGTGTCTCCAAATAGTGTATGATATGAGGATCTATCCCCCGTTCTTTAAGTAGAGATAGCACTTCTCTGCTCTTACTACATTTAGGATTGTGGTAGATCGTTACATCGTTCATTAGTGCCTCTTTTTCTTAGATCTGTTCAGTGTCAAAGCTCATAAACATTATCCTCTATCAATATAATAGATTCTTTACGAAAATGCATGGCAAAAGATTAAAAAAAGAAAACCTTGAATTGTCCTTGACAATTTTCTCATACACGATTATTTTTAATATTTAGCCTTACAGTTACATACAAAATTGTAGATTGCTGGAGGAAAGATCAATTCGGAATATAAGAAGCAAAAGCGGGGTTTAAATCTAATGCATGTCAAGTCAGAAACAGTCGAAAAGAGGTGGTACGTTGCTGATGCCAGCGGCAAAGTGCTCGGAAGATTTGCCAGCAGAGTGGCAGCTACTCTAAAGGGAAAGCACAAACCTATCTATTCTCCGCATACAGATGTGGGCGATCACATCATAATCATAAACGCAGAGAAGGTAAGACTCACCGGAAATAAAGCACAAAAGAAAAAGTACTATTGGCATACAGGCTACCCCGGCGGGCTGAAATCTATTTCTTACGAGAGACTCATCAAGGAGAAGCCCGAGCGGGTCCTGGAGAAAGCGATCAAAGGGATGCTCCCGCACAATGTCCTGGGCAGAAATATGTTCAGAAAACTGAGAGTTTATGCTGGACCTGATCATCCTCATAGAGCTCAAAATCCTCAACCTATGGATTTTTAACGAAACGGAGAGGAGGTAGCGGACTAATTGGCTAAAGACGCATTTTCGGCTACAGGTAGGAGAAAAGAAGCCGTAGCCTCTGTTCGGATACAGGAGGGGAAGGGCAAGATAACTGTCAACGGCCGCGATATGAACGAGTATTTTGGCCGGGAAACCCTCGTTATGGTTCTGCAGCAACCCCTTAAGCACACCGAAACGACCGACAGATTTGACATCAACATAAGAACCAGAGGTGGGGGACTATCGGGTCAGGCCGGAGCCGCCCGCCTAGGGATAGCCCGTGCCCTTATTCAGTACGATGAGAAACTAAGGCCCACCCTAAAATCCGCCGGATTTCTAACCAGGGATCCCCGTATGGTCGAAAGGAAAAAATACGGGATGGCTGGAGCACGAAAGAGATTCCAGTTTTCCAAGAGATAGATTTTCTAATACTACACACGTCTTTTGACCGTTGTGAGGGTGCTCAAAGTTGATAACGTCAGGCAGGAATGTCTCACCCACCGGTTGGTTCGAGACACATTTCTGTCTGTCCAAGGACTTGCGAGTCTCACAAAGGGATGAAAAAGGCGGAGGTACAACCGACGCAGAGGAAGGAATTTGCCTATGTCCACAGTAAGTATCAAGGATCTTCTCGAATCGGGAGTCCATTTCGGGCACCAGACCCGAAGGTGGAATCCCAAAATGAAAAAGTACATCTTCAGTGAAAGGAACGGAATTTACATAATTGACCTTCAAAAAACTCTTCAAAAGATCGAACAAGCCTGCCAAATTGTAAGAGACACGGTCCAAAGATCTGAACCCATTCTCTTTGTTGGAACCAAGAAGCAGTCTGCTGATATAATTAAGGAACAGTCAGAACGGTGCGGAATGTTCTACGTCTCTCAACGCTGGTTGGGAGGGACGCTTACTAACTTTGCGACTATCCAAAAGAGTATAAAAAGACTGCGTGAAGTCGACAGAACAAGCGAGGATGGGACGTACGAAAAACTGACCAAGAAGGAAGTCCTAAGACTTGAAAAGGAAAGAGCCAAACTTCAGCGGGCACTGGGAGGCATCAGGGACATGGGGCGACTTCCGGGTCTAGTCTTCGTTGTGGATACAAAAAAGGAAAGGATCGCTGTCCTGGAAGCAAAGAAGCTTGAGATCCCAGTCGTCGCCATCGTGGACACCAACTGCGATCCTGACCTGATAGATTGTCCTATCCCAGGAAATGACGATGCTATACGCTCCATCAGCCTTATTACGGGCACAATCTCAGAGGCTGTGATGGAGGCTCAGAGCTCTATCGTAGCCGAACAAGAAGAAGGAGAGAACGGACAAGAAGAATAAAGACTCTGAACAGTAGCTGCGGTCTTTCGGTCTGGCTGGTGCTCAGCTTTCTACATCAGGGCAAAAGGACAGCACACATTTCTTGAACCAGACAAGTGTACGTGTGTCATGACCGATGACGAAACGTATATGTTCGACCTGATGAGTTATTTCATCATCAAGGATGCGCTCAGCCGACAGGAGGTGGGCGCTGCAACACGGAAGGATAGCGGGCTCTCATGGAGCCGCCGCATTTATGTATAAATGTAGAATACATCCTGATTGATATAAGGTATTGTTAGGAGAACCGACAGCGATGGAGATAACTGTTGCGATGGTGAAGGAACTCCGGGAGAGGACCGGAGTCGGAATGATGGACTGCAAGAGTTCCCTCCAAGAGACAAATGGAGATATGGAAAAAGCTATAGACTATCTGAGGGAAAAGGGAATTGCAAAGGCCGCCGCGAAGGCAGGAAGAAAGACAACAGAAGGGATTGTGACCGCGTACATACATCACGGAGATAGACTCGGAGTCCTGCTGGAGGTCTCCTGTGAGACCGATTTTGTAGCCAGGACAGACGATTTTAAGACCTTCACAAAAGATGTGGCAATACAAGTAGCCGCTATGAAGCCTCTTTCCGTGTCAAGGGAGGATCTTGCCCAGGACATAGTGGAAAGAGAAAGACAAATATACGAGACCCAGGCAAGAAGCGAAGGTAAACCGGAAAAGGCGATAGACAGGATTTTGGAAGGCAAACTCGAAAAGTTCTATCGGGAATCTGTGCTATTAGAACAGCCTTTCGTCAAGGACGAGGACAGGACGATCAACGACATTTTGATCGAGCTTATATCCAAGACTGGAGAAAATATAAGTATTACAAGATTCACCCGCTTTGAACTGGGCGAAGAAGGATAGGGGACACTCGAAAACCTTGGACGACAAATGCAAAAGGATCCTGATCAAACTCAGCGGGGAAGCCCTAGCGGGAGATAGATCATGCGGAATAGATCCCAAGGTTCTGCGAGCCATCTCACAGGAGATCAAGGCTGTGGTGGAATCAGGCGCTGAAGTAGGAATTGTCATCGGTGGAGGCAATATATTCAGGGGGACTGAGGCCGGGGACGGTATAGATCGCGCATCGGGGGACACGATGGGCATGCTCGGCACCGTAATTAACGCCATCGCTTTGCAGGGCATGCTCGAAAGCATAGGCATCTTTACCAGAGTGATGACTGCTATCAGGATGGAAGCCATTGCAGAACCCTACATAAGGAGAAGAGCCATCCGACACCTTGAAAAAGGGCGCATCGTAATTATGGCCGCCGGAACTGGTCATCCCTACTTTAGCACAGATACTGCCGCCGTCCTTCGCGCCCTCGAAATCGAGGCCCAGATCATCCTGAAAGCCACAGACGTGGATGGCGTCTATGATAAAGACCCTAAAATAGAACCTTCGGCGCAAAAATACGACCGGCTTACATACATAGAAGCCCTTGAAAAGAGGCTCAAAGTCATGGACGCCACAGCCATTTCACTGTGTATGGATAATGGCCTTCCCATAGTCGTTTTCAATCTCAAGGGGTCTGGAAATCTAATCAAAGCGGTAAAAGGAGAGCGCATAGGAACGCTTGTCAGGGAAGAGGATGACACATGATAGATGAGATTCGCGCACAGGCCGAAGAGGACATGGAAAAGGCCGTAGAAGCAACCCGGCGCGAGATGGCATCTATACGCACAGGCAGAGCCACGACGTCCCTCCTGGACGGTATCAAGGTGGATTACTACGGCACATCCACGCCGTTGAATCAGATGGCGAGCATCGGTGTCCCTGAACCCAGATTGATGGCTATCCAGCCCTGGGACCCTAATGTGATAACTGTCATAGAAAAGGCGATCCTGTCATCAGATCTGGGTCTCAATCCCTCTAACGACGGGAAGATCATTCGACTTTCTATTCCGCCGTTGACTGAAGAACGCCGAAAGGACCTGGTACGTCTCGTCAAGAAGATAGCTGAAGACGGCAGGGTCTCCATCCGGAATGCAAGGAGAAATGGCAATGAGATGCTTAAAGAGGCTCAAAAGGAAGGAGAGATCTCCGAGGACGACGGCCATAGAGCCCAAGAAACGATGCAAGAGCTTACGAATGAGTACATCGAAAAGATAAACCAGGTTCTCAGTGGTAAAGAAGATGAGATCATGGAGGTTTAAAAGCCTTGTGAAATAGTTATGTCCCAGGCAGCGTCTGAAGCGCCGATTATGGGTCAAAGAGTAGCATATCGTATCGTTTTGCTGTGGAATAAGCAAAATAGTCTTATCAGAGTTCTGGTCAGCAAGGAACAGGAGCTGTTTGAAGAACAGGATGCACTGTCTTTGACAGACAGGGCACACATAGACGCTTTCCCCCTTCTTATGAAAGATACAAGCCTCTTGAGATTCTGTACTGTTGCAACAAGATTCAACTGTTCATTCAGTGAGGCTGGTCCTCTATAACGGGCTCGTCCCATACCGTGTTGTTGCCTGGCTTCAGCAAAGATATGTTCACTGCGTTTACGGAGTCTCCGGGAGAGTTTGTAGTCAGCTGTTAATGAGATAGACCGTGCATGATTTCTGGCTTTCGCCTCTCGCACTTTTCTATCCCGTTCGGTCTGAATATGTGCTGGATTTGTCTTGTTTTTCCATGTAGGAATCGGTTCAATCTTCTCATCGGCTCGCAGAGGAATATGGGGTATGATTCCCCGGTCAAGTACATCAGCGATAAAATTACCAGAACCGTAACCGGTATCGGCACTAAGTGTCTGAATGTCTTTGGGCATGGTGTATGTTTCAAGGTCATCTACCATCTTAAGGGCACTTTCGGGCTCTGCTGTCCCTGTCGCCTGCGTGCCCTGAGTCTCAAGGATTACTCTGCTTTTTGTGTCGATCAGATCATGGCCCATAAACGAGAGAAAAGCCCCTTTGCCCTTCGATTTGCTGTATAAGCGCGCGTCGGGGTCTGTAGTCGAACGGTGTGTTTGGTTCGTCCACTTTTCACCATGAAAGTCTTTATCCTGAGGATGCCCGGACCTACCCTTTGTCTTATCACCTTCAAAACCGATTCCCTTGAGATAATCATCAAGAGAAACAGGGGGTTCTATCGGCTCAATACTTTTCACTGAAGCATCAGCTTGTATCTGAGTGCCGTCGACACTAAGGTGTTTACCGCTCATAAGACCGACATCTATGCAACACTGGACTACCTGACGCATTATCCGTTCAAACAACCCACTGGATGCCCACTTGTGATTGCGAAGCTTGTTGATCGTGCTCCTATCCGGAACCGCATCATCAAATGTCTGATGACAAAACAACCGATATGCCGCATGCATCCCCACTTCCTGACAGAGCCGATTCTCACTCAAATTATACAGATAGCCAATAAGGATCATTCGAACAACTAATTCAGGATCAATACCGGGTCTGCCATTGTCAGGGCAATAACAATCTGATACAACGTCTCGTACAAATGAAAAATCAACTGCCTCATCAATCTGACGAAGGATATGATCCTCGGGAACTAAATCCTCCATCTGAAAATAGTGAAACATCGGATTTGTCTGTTCCTGCTTTTGTGGGGTCATTGTTTCCTCCATGTATAATATTATCAATAACATAATATAATACATCGGAACTGCTTTATCAATGCTTGTTTTATACTATTTTCTGAATCTAAGGGTTTTTCACAAGGCTTTTAATAAGTAGGCAACTTATACTGCTTGTCAGACAGCAACGATTGAGCTACCACTCGGTAGGATAGACATGGCTGGTACCCTACCAAGTGAAGGGGCAGGCAACGCCATTTAAGCAAAGCGACCCCGACAGATAGTAGCTGGAGAGAGAATCTTCCCGAATAGAGCCGCTGATAAAATCGGCGGTTCTTTGTTGTATCTGGAGGCATGTTGAGCACAGACATAAGGATAGGAACTGTAGTCAAGGAAAAGGCCGCTCGCTATTTTGTTCAGAGCTGTGATGAAGTAGTGGTCTGTTCCATATCCAGCAAGCTGAGGAAAGTGCTCGAGTATCCTGAAGCGGCCCCCGGATCGCGTCGTCCTGCTGTGGATTCCGTAAGGGGAATAAGAGCTGTGGATCCTGTCTGCGTGGGGGACAAGGTAAAGTTCAGCTACAAAAATGACGACAGAGGGATGATAGTGGAAGTTCTGCCCAGGAAATCCAAACTTTCGCGCCAGGCTTCCGGACGGAGGCAAGTTGAACAGATTATCGTGGCCAATGTGGATCAGGTGGTGCCGGTCTTCTCAGCGGACGCCCCTCCTTTGAACTTCTGGATGCTCGACAAATTACTGGCTGCGGCCGAGCTGGAAGAAATGGATGTAGTTATATGCTTGAACAAGATGGATCTGGTGGACGAAGCGGAATTTAAAAGGAAAATGCAACTATACAATAAAATAGGTTACAGAATCGTCTATACCAGCGCACTGGAAAAGAGGGGCTTGGATGATTTTATGAGCGCCCTCGAGGGAGGGCTTTCAGCCCTCCTGGGACCGTCAGGTGTGGGCAAATCCACCCTCCTGAACACTATTCAACCCGGGCTCGGCTTGAGAGTACAGGAGATAAGCAAGGGAACAGGTACCGGGAAACACTCCACCACGCACGTGGAACTCTTAAACCTGGACTTCGGAGGGATGATCATGGACACGCCGGGACTAAGAGATCTTAATCTGTGGAACGTGGATGAAAACGATGCGGCATATCTCTTCCCTGAGATGAGAGAATACATAGGACTTTGCAGGTTCCAGAGAAACTGCTCGCACGTCCACGAGCCCGGCTGCTCTATAAAAGAAGCAGCAGAATCAAAAAAGATCGATAGACAGCGGTACGAAAGCTATGTCAAGATGAGAAAGCAGCTTGAATCGCTATCCTCAGAACTGGCGTCTCCTTCCAGAAGGTAGTCCGTGCGAACCATCTCGACAAACGTTACAGAGACTCTTGCGCCCGTCACCGATCCTCTCCCGTGATCAACTGGAAATCGTATCTCACGCCATTCAGGAGACTTATCGGTCCGCTCTATGTACGCAACGTTTTTCGGCATAATGCGTCTCAAGAAACATAGTGCCTATGGTCTTGCGGTTACTAACACCGGAAGGAACCAATCTTAGTTGATTTCCAAGTTCAAGTCTGCCACACTTAGTGCGTTTTGTTCAAACTCGACTGCAGGTAATAGGAACGGAGGTGTGTTATCGGAATCTTACGATAAATTTTATCGGATCAATAGAACAAAATAGCAGTTTTCAATATTTATGAAGGAGGATGAGAATGAAAAGATTGCTGTCATTCTTTGTCACCGTGTTAGCTGTGTTCGCGTTTTTAGCTGAACTTAATGCTGGCGTCAGAATCAACGAGGTGCTCTTTAAACCTTCGGATGGGACGCAGAAGATAGAGTTTTTCAATGACGATCCCGATAACTCTGCTGACATCGGAGGATAGTGGCTCTGTATGAATCGCAGCTATCGGTCTATATCGGGCGGTACTGTAGTACCTCCGCTGGGATTTGCGGTAATCGACGCTCCATCAACGCTCAACCTGCCAGACCAGGATGTGGCTTACTATCGGGACAGCTCTTTTTTCGATTCATCGTCTGTGATCGATTACGTGAAGTGGGGGTCGCCTTTGTTTAACAGGACGTCCGAAGCAGTGTCCGGCGGTAAGTGGGCGGATGCCTCAGATACAATCGATCCTGCAACTGTTCCCACCGCGCAGTCTATTCAGTATATAGGAGATGGGAGCTTCCCCCATCAATCGTCAGACTGGATAGTCGCTGAGCCGACAATGGGGCAGGCAAACCAGCCTCCTTCCACTTCCCTTATAGGAGATTTCGACGGGAACGACGAAGTAGGTCTTTCAGATTTTGTCCTCTTTTTAGATGCTTTCAGGACAACGACTGATTCGGCTAATTGGGATCCTAAATTTGATTTAGATGGTAATGGAGAGATCGGACTGTCCGACTTTGTGATCTTTCTGGATAACTTTGGAAAGACAGGATAGCAATCACACGATCAGCATGGCATCTCCGTAGGAGTAAAATCTATATCTTTCCTCTATAGCCTCCTCGTAGGCCTTGAAAATAAGATCTTTTCCACACGGAGTGGTCGCACCACCAAAGGCGCAGACCAGCATAAGGAGAGTGGTCTTTGGGAGGTGAAAGTTCGTTAAGAGGTTGTCTGTGACCTTAAATTCATAGCCCGGATAGATAAATAAGTCCGTCTCTCCTGATCCGGGGTGGACAGTTCCGTCACAGTGGGATGTTGACTCCAGCGTCCTGAGCACAGTCGTTCCGACGGCGAAGACCTTTCCCTTTCTACGATTGATAATAGTTGCGGCGTCCTCCAGGACGTGGTATCTCTCTTCGTGCATCGTGTGGTCTTCCACTCTTTCTGTCTTCACGGGAGCAAACGTACCGAGTCCAACGTGCAGGGTTAGGGGAACTACAGATGCGCCCTTGTTTCTTATCCTGTCCAGGATATGATCTGTGAAGTGGAGTCCGGCAGTAGGAGCAGCGATGGCTCCCTCCACTTTTCCGTAGACAGTCTGGTATCTTTGGAAGTCCTGATCATCAGGAGAGGATCTCTTTATATAGGGAGGGAGCGGGACCCGTCCAATTTGAGCTAATTTCTGCTCAAACGATCCTGTACATTCAAATCGAATAGTCCTGATTCCGTCCGGTTGGACCTCGACAATTTCCCCAGTTAGAGCGTTATCTTTCTCCCCGAAGGCAAATCGAGCGTTCAATCTGGCTAACCTTCCTGGCTTTGCCAGTACCGACCATAAGGGAGCAGATTCCGACAATCTCTTCAGAAGTAGAATTTCGATCTTGCCCCCCGTGGCAACTCTCTTTCCTATCAGCCGAGCCGGGAGGACCTTTGTATCGTTGATGACGAGACAATCACCTGGATTTATGTAGTCCACTATATCCCTGAAGTTCCTGTGATCTATGCTTTTGCGCTGCCTGTCCACGACGATCAGTCTGGATTCGTCCCGCTCCACTAAGGGATATTGAGCGATCAGCCCTTGGGGCAGATAGTAGTCAAATTCGGATACGAGCAATTTTGTCTCTTGCTCCTGTTGCGAAAAAGGGATGGGAGGCGATGCCCTGTCTACTGTCACTGACTACTGGCTACTGGTTATTTATCAAATGAAATCGGTGCACTTCTCTTTCGATCTTTGATTGATCTTGAATGATAGGTTTTCGACAATCTTTGGTTTCTGTTCTTTTTCAAAATGGATGTATAATTGTTCTTCTTTTAGGTTCCATTCAGCCAGGACAAAGTAGTTGGTGTAAGAGGAGGGAAGAGATACTTTCTCATTTAGGACATCGATAAAGGCTTTATCTGTCTGTTCTGTGTCCTGTTTGACTTGTCTGATAAAATAGGTCTTGGGAATGAAATCTTTCTCGTTTGACTTCTCTTGCTTAGGTGGACGGTAGCCGGTGTATCTCTGTGATGAAAGATTAAACCATTCTAACTTCTGATCAACTTCTTGTAAGCTTTTGAACTGAATTCTGTTCCAGAACTTCCTTGAAAATACAGAATTGTTGCCTTCTATAGATGCTTGAGAAAAGGGCCTTCTGGGAACGGCAAATATCGGAATCACTTGATTTTTCAAGAGAAACTGCATTGCTTTGCTGACATTCCTTTTACCTGAAACACTGCCAATAGTCGCCGAGCAATTGTCCACCTTAACGAAATCTGGTTTTTCAAACCTGTCAAAGAAAGACTGACACTTCTCGATAAAGTTAGTTGCTGTTTGACCGTCAACCCGCCGAAAATACCTTAACTTAGGCTCTTTCTTAAAGGAAAATCCAACGAAGTTGACCGGCTCAGTTCTGCCGGTAAGATACTTTTTACCAATAAAGTCTGATTCTAGGACTCTGCCTCCTGAAAGATAGTAAATGGTATACTCTGGATAACAAAGATAACGAGATGCACCCTTGTTTTTACCTTTCTTCCTTCTCTGGGAAAGTCCTAAATCTGAAAGCATTCTGCCGATAGTCGGCAACGACGGAGGAGGGGTGCTAGAATATCGATTCCTCCATTCTTGTTCAATAACAGTGGCTCCTGAATAGAACTGATAAGGATCGTCCTCTAAGCTATGGTAAATCTCTTTGATTCTCTGTTCGTCAACTTTAGCCAATTTTCGCCTTTTTCCTTTTGGCCAACCCCGATTATCCATGGCAAAATCCTGATCCGGAGATTTAGTCCAAGCTGTAACGAAATCATTGGAAACTCTCGCTTGTTTGATAACTTCTCGCTTTGACATTTCTTTCTTAAAATACATCTCGTTGACTTCTTGTCTTAATACGGCCAATCTCTCTTTGTCCATAGGACTCCGTAGATTAAAGTTAAGACAATCAACTCAACTTAATCTACTAATACTCTAAACAAAGATCAAATTAGGTGCACCGATTTCATTTGATATTCAACCGCTACTGGCTACTGCCTTTCTAAGGCTCTCCCACCATTTCATCATTTCCGTTATCTTCTTTTCGTATCCGTGTTCTGTGGGGCAGTAGTACTTGGCACCTGCAAGATTGTCGGGCATATATTCCTGAGCTATGTAGCTGTCCTCAGAATCGTGGGCGTATTTGTAGCCCTTTCCGTATCCGAGTTCTTTCATAAGTTGCGTAGGGGCGTTACGAATGTGCAGAGGGACGGGCAAAGAGGGACTTTTTTGGACATCTTCCTGGGCCATCTGATATGCGGAGTATACAGAATTGCTCTTAGGGGCTGTGGCAAGGTAGACTGCCGCTTGAGCGAGCGCAAGTTCACCCTCGGGGGAGCCCAGGAAGTCAAAGGCATCCTTGGCAGCTATCGCTATGGTCAAAGAGCGCGGGTCGGCGTTTCCCACGTCCTCTGATGCGAATCGGACCATGCGCCTTGCAATATATAAAGGGTCTTCCCCGGCAGAGAGCATGCGGACAAGCCAGTATAAGGCCGCGTCTGGATCGCTGCCTCTCAGGCTCTTGTGAAAGGCGGAGATTACGTTGTAGTGCTCCTCCCCACCTTTGTCGTAGATCGGAATCCTCCTCTGCTCCACCTCCTCGACCACTTCCAAAGTGACTCGCCGCACTCCGTCTCCGCCAGGTTCAACCGATGAAGTGGAGATCTCAAGGGTATTGAGGGCTTTCCTTGCGTCTCCGTTTGCCATACTTATCATACAATCGAGGGCTTTCGGACTTATTTGGACGTTCATCGTCCCGAGCCCCCTTTCCCCGTCTCCAAGGGCGTTTCGTACTACAGTTTTGAGTTCCTCCTCAGAGAGGAGGTTCAGCACGAAGACCCTCGTTCTGGATAGAAGCGCCGAGATGATCTCGAAGGAAGGATTTTCAGTGGTGGCTCCGATGAGAATTATCGTGCCGTCTTCGACGTGAGGCAGAAATGCGTCCTGCTGTGCCTTGTTTAGACGATGAATCTCGTCCACAAAGAGAATGGTCCTCCTGTCACCGTAAGCCTCCCTCTCCTGACGCGCTTGGGCTATGACTTTTTTGGCCACCTGTATGCCTGAGACTACCGCGCTGAAACCCACAAACTTGGCGCCCGTAGTGGATGCAATTGTTCTTGCAAGCGTGGTCTTCCCCGTGCCGGGAGGTCCCCAGAAGATTATGGAATAGGGCTGGTCCTTCTCTATTATTGTTCTTAGAGGCTTGCCGGGTCCCAGAATATGCTCCTGACCCACAAACTCATCCAGATTTCTGGGGCGCATCCTGTCGGCAAGTGGAACCGATCTGCTTTCTAGCTCTACTTGATGAAAGAGATCCATCTCCGTTGACCTTATCTTAATCTCCGGCCGGTATAAGTCCCTTGTCGACAAAGCTCACCGCTTTTCCATCCCCGATTACGATATGATCCAGCACTCTGATGCCCATTATGTCTCCAGTCTTGACCAGACGTTCCGTCACTTCGATGTCCTGCGGTGAGGGAGTCGGGTCACCGGAGGGGTGATTGTGGACAAATATGACGGACGCAGCCGACTCCTTCAGAACAGGTCCAAAGATCTCACGGGGATCGGCTGCAGTGCCCGTCAATCCCCCTTCGGATATCGTGATATCTCTCAAAAACTTGTTCTTAGCGTCCAAAAGCACGCATTTGAAGACCTCTTTCTTGAGGTTCCTGAGCACAGGAAGATATATTCGCATCACGTCTGCGCTCGACATTAAGGCGATCTGCGACTCTTCGGGCAGGCTGAACAGGCGCTTCGCCAGTTCTATAGCCGCTTTTATCTGGGAGGCCTTGGCTGTTCCGATGCCCTTGATTTGACACAGCTCAGATACGGTCGCCGTGTCCATGGCTTTGAAGCTCCCGAGCGTGTTGAGTATGAATCTTGCAAGGTCGACCGCGCTCAAGTTGGATGCTGAATCCCCGCTCCCGAGTATAATAGCTAATAGCTGGGCATCAGAAAGAGAAGATGCTCCGTATTTGATGAGCCTCTCCCGAGGGCGCTCATCCTCGGGCCAGTCCTTGATGGATTGTCTGTAGGGAGTTTCCATAAATAGAAATCTTTTTAGCAATCTAAGGTAAATTCCTCTCTCTTATGTAATATAGCCCAGATTGCAGTCATAGTCAATAGAAAACAAAAGTCCCCGATACTAGATAGCATACAGAGGGGTAAGTCCACTGGCTACTGGCTTAATTCCGTTGTAAGTCTATCCACTCTACTCACTTTACTCAAGATGTACACCAAGGGGAAGAACGGCAAAAATGGGTGTCCATAAGACCTTTCTAAACTTGAACTCATAAACCCTTGATTTTACAAGACAATTTTTTTATAATTAAGCGCAGGTAGCGCGGATGGGGCGGAGGAATACAGCGGACACTGCAGAGTGCGGAGAGGGGCCGACACATGAACAGCAGGTGTTGAACAGAGAATGAGTCCAGAGCATCACCAGGTAATCATCGTTGGCGGGGGGCCTGGCGGGCTGCCGTTAGCTGTCGTCTTGGGTGGTTTGCACCCCTACTATCGTAGTAGCCGCATCTTCGTCGAGCGCTACAGACCACTGGCGGACTATCTGAGCCAGGTCCAGGGCACACTGCTGGGACTGGATTTCAAGGAGCTGGCACGAGCCAATTTAGCCCCCGTAGATCTGTTTCACCTCCTGCATCACTCGCAGCAGCTCTTCGAGGAGCTGGGACAGATCGCTATGGAGTTTCGGCAACAGGAACCACTGGACTACCTGTTGATCACCCAGGAAGAGGTCGGCGGGCTCTGGAACAACGCACCCCAAAACCTGCTGACACTGTCACCGGGGCAGTGGATGGAATTCGCATTCTATCCTCTGGCCCAGCACGTCCAGGAGGAAGGTATCTGCCTGGATGTGAACGAACTGATCGTCAAGCACCGTCTGATCGATTATTATCACAGGGTTCCCACACGCTTTCATCAGGAACAACACATCCACACCTACGAGAAGGTCACGTGCATCCAGCCGCACGAAAAAGGGTTCATGGTGACGAGCCGCGACGTGGGTACCGAGACCACACACCGCTACACATGTAAGTACCTGGTCTATGCTGTGGGCCAGCGATGCATTTTGCGCAATCTCGACGTGCCGGGAGAGGACCTGGACTTTGTGACCTCATACTACGACAAGCCAGAGGATTTCCCGGGCGAGCGCGTCTTGGTGGTGGGCGGTGGGCGCTCGGCCGACTGGGCGGCGACCGAGCTGCATGATGCCGACAAGCACGTCTACTATGTGATGCGGCAATCCCCGGAGCATCACTGGACCCTGATAAACCAAAGCCGCCACGGCCTGCCCTACTACGCCCGGATCGCTGAGATTCTGGAGAGCCGGTCATCCAGGATAGACGCGCTCTACCGGACCCAAATTCGGAGGATCGAACGAGGCAACGCAGGCGGCCTGGTGACCGTGGCAACAAACGGGTCTAAGAGCACGCTGGAGGTGAACCACGTAATCAAGGAGATTGGCGGCATTGCCGACTATTCCGTCTTCCAGGGATTCCCGCCGCTGCAGCTCTACGAGAAGTACGATAACTACCGCTTCCAGGTGCACCAGGTACACACCCATCAACATAACTACGAGTCGGTGGACACCCCCAATCTTTATATGGGCGGCTACCTTGCGGCTGGGCTTGGCCTGCTGGTAATAGCAATGCACGGCACCACCTACGCCATTGCCGGGGATATCCTGAAGAAGGAAGGTCGGCTGTAATAAGAATAAACAACAGTAACTTGAAGTAATATTTAGCGCTCCGATTCGCACACCTGTTTCGGATGGTACAACCCTCGGGTCTCCATAAAGTCTCCATAGATTTGAAGAGGTTTCTGTCCTGTTAATATGTGAGGAACGCGCTGCATGTGAGTCAATGGCCTGAAGAGGCGGCTCTTCGAAACCGATGCCGTTCCCGCCGGCTTCAAGCTCGTCCGGATAATCTGGAATCCTGAACGATCAGTCGCGAACCTTCCGAGAGCAGTGGGCTGAGGCAAGCGCTTCTTAGCCCGAATAATTCACAAAAAAAGGCCGTGTATTAATTAAGGGATTGTATTATATTATAGTTATGACGTTTAACCACCTCGGTGTCATTGCGAGCCGGAGGCGAAGCAATCCCCCCGATAGATTTAATCGGGGGTTACTGTGGTAGATCTAATACTCTCCGGCTCTCATAGGAAACCACTATAAAACCTTGAGATTGCTTCGTCGCTTTGCTCCTCGCAATGACTCCACCAAGTTTATGAATTAATCGGGTTAGATAAATACCTTTACACCTGTTGTCTTTCAGAAGAACTCATCGAAGCCAGACCGGTAGAGTGGAGTGCGGGGAGTTATCTCAGGCTAAGTGGCAAACGACTCAACGATATGTTGAAAGGCCTCCAAAGCCAATTGTCTTGCTGGTACAGATGTGAGAGGGACGGCTGCAGTTTTGGCAAGGGTCTATACGTGGGAGCATGCTGTACAACCTGTGCATTTAAACGATGGATAGAGAAACATGAATAGAGCTACACCAGGACTCGGCCGAGGTGAGAGAGCTTCGGATTTCGTTCTCCTCTATCAGGATGGCACGCCTACGCGTTTCTACGCCAGGGCAGGAGGAAGCCCCTCCGTACTCCTCTTCTATGATGACGATGAACTGGACCAGTTGCTGCGCTTTTGTGATGCTCTCAACGACTCTGCCTCCGGCGCAGTCTCTATCTTCACGGTTCGGGGGGGACAATTGGGGGAAGAGGAGCGTGACAATCCACAGGTCAGCCGGCAGGTCTCCGGCGAGGGAGAGATGCCCTGTCCAGTTTTCTGGGACACAGAGGGAATCGTGAGGAGAGCGTATCGTCTGGCCCCTGAAGAAACAGCAACCGTCTTTGTGCTGGATCCCAACCTGCGGGTGTTGGCGTCGCTCTGCCTGCAGGAGCCCGGCTCCACAGCGCAAAAGGTCATCTCTATCCTCGACGACTCGCTGCCCCAGGTCGTAGCCATGGAGATCAAGACCCAGGCTCCTGTTCTCCTAGTACCCAATGTGCTCGACCAGGAGATCTGCCAGTACCTGATCGACGTCTGGGAGACTCAGGGCAACATCGAGACAGGCGTCGAGCAGTCATACGAGGACCGGCGTCAGGAAACTATCAGCCCTGACAGCAAGCGCAGGCGTGATCACATCGTAAACGATAAGAAACTCTTGAGACTCCTTTCATCTACGGTCGGGAGCCGGTTGATGCCTGAGGTGCAAAGGGCCTTTGCGTTCAAGGCCACACGCTTTGAAGGCTTCAAGATCGCCTGCTATGACGCCGCAGCGGGCGGCTTTTTCCACGCCCACCGCGACAATCTGAGCCCTTCCACCGCTCACCGCCGCTTCGCCCTGACCTTGAACCTGAACGAGGGCTACGAGGGCGGGCACCTGCGGTTTCCGGAGTACGGGCCTCACCTCTACCGCCCGGAGGCCGGCGGAGCACTCGTGTTCTCCTGCTCGCTCCTCCACGAAGTGACAGAGGTGGAGGTGGGACGGCGCTTCGCGCTCCTCTCGTTTCTCTTTGGCCAGGAGGATGTCGCCACCTCCCGAGCAGAGTCTAAGGGCAAATCTTCCACGCAGCAGCAGTAATTACTGTCTGGACGACCTCTCAGTGTCAGTCCTTTTGCTCAATAGCAACCAGTAACCTTCTGAATCTGTCAGTCCAGCCAACGAGGCGCTTGCGTCCAGGTGTTGTGCATTTACAAGTGCGTATGTGCCCAGCATCAAATCAGATATATCTCTTATCAATCTCTGGAAAGGCGAAACGGATCCAGCAACATCGATGAATTTCCGGTCGTAATCAGTTCGCCGATCAGCTTGCCCGTAATCGGAGCGAGGAGTATGCCATTTTTGAAATGCCCTGATGCAACAATAACGTTGTCGAAGCCTGGAACTTTTCCCAGATAAGGCTTATCCTTTGCGTAGGGGCGCAATCCCGCCCATGTCTGAACGAATGTTTTCTTCCCAAGCTCCGGGACCAGTGCAATTCCGGCCTCTACCATCTGCTGCACACCTTCCAGAGTTGTGCGCTTGTCGAATCCCACAAATTCGAGTGTCGCGCCAATCAGAATCTTTCCATCGGATCGAGAAACGATGGAAACGGCAGGCCCCTCAATCGTATGGCCCAGGATGGGAGGCATCGCTTCGGCCAGCACAATCTGTCCGCGAGCAGGTTTGATCGGCAACTGATAGCCGAATAGCTCCGCAACCTTGCCCGACCAACAACCAGCAGCAATTACGATCGTATCTGCCCGGATGGTTTCGCCATTAACCTCAACGCTGACGATACGATCGTTTTCTTTCAGGAACCCGGTGACAGGATTCGCAAGTAGAAACTGCGCTCCCAAGAGTGAGGCTCCTGTGGCAAGCGCCTTGACCAGTTTCGGATTGCGGACGTGAGCATCACCAGGAAAACGAACGCCGCCAATAACCGCTGCCGAGATAGCAGGCTCCAATTCCTGTACTTGTTCTGTTGTCAACATCTCCGCTTCAAATCCACGAGCAATACGCCGCTCCGCCAACCCAATCAATTCGCGCCGATGCTCTTCGTCAAAAAATACGGCGATCGACCCCGATTGGATGAACTCAATATCAATTCGCGTTTGTTCCCTTAATTCTTCTGCCAATGACGGAAAAATCGCGAGGCTCTCCCGACAAAGCTCAGCGTACGGTTCTCGGGTGCAGGCGCGAGACGCCAGGATCCCAGCTCCTGCCCACGACGCCTCCCGACCAACGCCCTCCGCTCTGTCGATAACCAGCGTCTTTACCTGCGCCCTGGACAGATTGTAGGCGATAGCACATCCGATCACACCGCCACCAACGATAATAACATCCGCTTTGTTTGCGCTCAAAACTTGCTTCCCAAAATCGTAGCCACCGTAGAAAAAGTGCTTTCCAAAACCAAGTGCAGTACCCGATTGATTTCCATATCTCATTGATATGACAAAATGTCAGCCCCTGCGCGATGCGTTGCGACCTGCAAGTTATCATTTTTCTGCCAGTGAACCATTACTTATTGCGCGGCGCAGCGACGGGACTCCAGCGGTACATACTGCGACCTGGTGAGTCCGCCGTACCAGTGCGCGCCACTCCTGTCTTGGCGTCATCAGCGCTCAACGGCAAAGCTATGGCTTGTCTAGGGGCTGCAGGTGGTACAGACGCGCCCTGAAGGTCCGCTTCAGGTTTACCGCCGAACGATCGTCTTCTTAAGTCCAGATGGACGACGACTTGTTCAGTGAACAGGTCGGTGACTTGTAACTGCTTCTGGCCGCCACGGATACAGTTACCTGTCCTGGATTCGGTGAGTAGTCCGACACCAGGAGCACGCTTTCTTCACCTACTTTACTTGCAAGCAGATTGACCGAGGCACTATCGCATGCGTAGCCGTCCTGGACGGGGCCGTCCAAGATTATGTCTTCCACTGGGGCGAACATCTTGACGACTGCGGAATAAGTACTGACGGTCTTGAAATCCATCCTAACCTTTAAGGAGAGTGAAACCACGTCGGCGCCCGCGGGCGGGGCTTCAAACTCCGCCATTGGGAGATGCCCCCTTCCTCCCCCGATGGCATTCATCCGCCACTCACAAGTGGCGGTATTCTGCCAAATTTTTATAAATGAGGCCATGTTTTGCCAAGCCAATCTTTTTCAAGCCGTTGCAGATCTTCAAGCATCATTCTTGAGATGCTCGGATCAAAAAAATCCGGATATGACATATTCTTGAACGTCTCACTCGGCATAGTATCGATCCCCAAGGTATTTCCGTTTTAGCTGAGGAGTGTCCGAAAATAACAATCTCGAAGAATTCTGACTCGATTTTGGCCTTTCTTTTAGGAAGGCCTGAGACACCGTCAAAACTGCCTGACACGACCGACTGTTGTTATTTTCATAGATAACACGTCCTTCTCAAAGAACCCGAGTCACGAGCATCTTCACACAGCACATTCTGTGCTTCAGACAGGCGACGAAATGTCACGCATTGTACTGCTGCTATTCCTTCGGCGCATCCTCCAGAATAGTATCGATCCGAGCTAACTCATCATCGCTGAACGTCACGCCGACTGCCCCGACGTGTTCTTCGATCTGATCTGGGTTCCTCGCTCCTACAAGAGCACAGGTGACGGGGGGCAGACGCAGAAGCCAACTGATGCCAAGCTGGACGAGGCTCAAGCCCTTATCGTAAGCGACCTCTTGGAGCCGTTCGGCAACCGCAAGGTACTGCGCGAAAGTTTCGCCCTGGAAGTTGCGTCTGCTCGGATCGGAGCGTTCGTCGTCCTTGGGGAATTTATGATCAGGCTTGTAGCGACCTGTGAGCAAGCCTTTCGCCAGCGAGCTGTGCGCGAGGATACCTATGCCCGTGCGCTGGCAATAGGAGATGTCCTCAGCTTCAATCTGGCGGTTGAACATGTTGTAGCCCGGTTGGTTTGAGTGAAACGGCGCAATCTTGAGCGCCTGCTGCATCTGCTCGGCGTTGAAGTTGGAGACGCCGATGTAGCGCGTCTTGCCCTGTTCCACAAGCTTGGCCATAGTCTCCATGCTTTCGGCGATAGGATAGGTCGGATTCCAGCCGTGGATCTGATACAGGTCAACGTAGTCCACGTCCAACTTGCGCAAGCTGTTCTCCATCGCTGATAAAATATCCTCTCGAGAGTAGTTGGTGCTGACTTTTGTGGCCAGAAAGCAGCGCTCGCGGTAGCCGCCCTTCAAGGCCTTGCCGATGATTTCTTCGCTGTTGTAATACGCCTGCGCGGTATCTATCAGCGTGACGCCGTTGTCAATAGCAGCGCGCACAGTGGCGATTGCCGTTTCCCCGTCCACGTGTCCCATTCCACCGGCGACCGCCCAGGCGCCGAAGCCGATAACCGGTACTTCAGGACCATCTTTGCCAAGTTCACGATATTGCATTATTCATACCCTTTCCAACTCTCAGCCCCTATTTGGAGAGAGAAAGTATCAACTCTATGAGTTTTGCCCGTATCTGACTGAATTCGGCTGCGGCGATTTCCGGACATTGGCTGTAGAGGTCGCGCTCGTCCCAGCGCTCCGAAGGCTCCGGTCGGTCGGCGTCCGTGTTCCACCTGACCCGACTCGCCAGTTTTTCCAGCCAGACCCGGGCCTCTTCGGCTGCCCGAGATCCTGATTGCTCGGAGAGGAGCTTTTCCAGTGCGCACAGATAGCGATAGTCTTTGATGCCTTCGCGGCGGGTTTCCCAACCGACCGATGACACCGGACCGGTGTCACTGGGGAGGACGTAGTTGAAGGGCGTGCATCGCTCTTTTTCCCAGCCGATCGGCTCATAGTCAGTGTAGCACCATAGGAAGTTTCCTTTCAGACCCAGCGCCCAGGTGTAGAGCCCCGGGTAGAAGCGGTTGAAAGTCGGATTCGTGCCGCGGTGACAGCAGTCGTATGTCCACATCTCCGCTCCAACCTCCCCCACCAGCGCTTTGAGTTCCTGGTCGATCCCCCCGTTGTGGACGACCCAGACGTCCAGTTGTTTGGAGAAATACCTTGCAGATTCGAAGCTAATAGCCGTTACCAGGCGGCAGCCGGGCCGAAATCGCTGAAGCCGATTGAACTCGTCTATGCAATCTGGACCGCGCTCGCCAGTATAGGCCGGCTCGTCTGGGGCATATATTAGGAGCTCTGGCCAGCCTCGCCTTCGGCACTCTGTCTGCAACAAAGCTGTGAACTTTTTGGCAGCCGGTTCGTCAAGCCTTCCTATGCCCCCTAACAACATCACCGGAATCTCGGGATGAATGAGTCCATCTGCGAGCATCTCTTCGATAATTTCTGTCGTCCGTTTCCCCTCCAGCCGCAATTCTCCGGAATCATCGCAGATTGAGTCGGGCGCATATACCGTCGCACTGGTGTGGTCGTGAGCAGCCATGTCCCGATAGTACTGTCGCATGAGGGCTTTCTCTTGGTATCTTTCGTCCAATGTACGCGGACGAAAATACATACCGTACGCAATCTGTGCAGGCGGCAGTGAAATGGGCAACACTGTGATGGAAAAGGGAAGCAGGACGCGCGGCAGCTCATGCCGTTCATAATGAGAATCCACTCTGCCGCGCTCGTGCAGCAGCAGCGACAGCTTTCCCTCGTAGACGCCCGCCGGCGTTCCTTGGGGCACACGGACGGTCAACCAATAAACCGTGTTCTTTCCGGCCTCGATGCGGGTGGTAGCTTGACGCGGCAGCCAATACGGAATGCCCATTCGTCTCCTCCCCTGGGTGGGAGCCTTCGGCACTACTCTCTCCTGAAATTCGGATGCCATTATGTCAATCGGAAATTCGCACTCCTCAACCTCCAGAGTAACCATACCAGCATCCCGCAAGCCCCAGATTCCCAGTACGAGCGGCTCAGATTCACCTGCTGCCGTCTGGCAGACTGACGCTCTTCTTAGGTCTGATGATGACGGAGGTTGCTTTTCAAAGAACGGCGTTGTATAGTCCCCCCACCAGATAGCGTGCCCCTCCTTCCACTGGCGCTGACTGAATTCGGGCGCCTGCCCGAATGGTGGCAACACTCTTACGTTATCTGAGCCCTTTCGCTTCGCCATGATTCCTCCTTTAGGTAATATTAACCTGACAATCTTCAACTACAGAGCTACTGTATTCGGTCTGTCATTGCTTTGGCGGTCAAAAGTATCGGCGCAGAAGAGATTTCTGACGCATGCAATCTCTCCTGGCCAGGTATAAGGTACTTTTTCTGTGTGGGGTATGTCAACAAGAAAATACCCACCTTGCTTAAAAGCCTTGTGAAATAGTTATGTCCCAGGCAGCGTCTGAAGCGCCGATTATGGGTCAAAGAGTAGCATATCGTATCGTTTTGCTGTGGAATAAGCAAAATAGTCTTATCAGAGTTCTGGTCAGCAAGGAATAGGAGCTGTTTGAAGAACAGGATGCACTGTCTTTGACAGACAGGGCACACATAGACGCTTTCCCCCTTCTTATGAAAGATACAAGCCTCTTGAGATTCTGTACTGTTGCAACAAGATTCAACTGTTCATTCAGTGAGGCTGGTCCTCTATAACGGGCTCGTCCCATACCGTGTTGTTGCCTGGCTTCAGCAAAGATATGTTCACTGCGTTTACGGAGTCTCCGGGAGAGTTTGTAGTCAGCTGTTAATGAGATAGACCGTGCATGATTTCTGGCTTTCGCCTCTCGCACTTTTCTATCCCGTTCGGCCTGAATATGTGCTGGATTTGTCTTGTTTTTCCATGTAGGAATCGGTTCAATCTTCTCATCGGCTCGCAGAGGAATATGGGGTATGATTCCCCGGTCAAGTACATCAGCGATAAAATTACCAGAACCGTAACCGGTATCGGCACTAAGTGTCTGAATGTCTTTGGGCATGGTGTATGTTTCAAGGTCATCTACCATCTTAAGGGCACTTTCGGGCTCTGCTGTCCCTGTCGCCTGCGTGCCCTGAGTCTCAAGGATTACTCTGCTTTTTGTGTCGATCAGATCATGGCCCATAAACGAGAGAAAAGCCCCTTTGCCCTTCGATTTGCTGTATAAGCGCGCGTCGGGGTCTGTAGTCGAACGGTGTGTTTGGTTCGTCCACTTTTCACCATGAAAGTCTTTATCCTGAGGATGCCCGGACCTACCCTTTGTCTTATCACCTTCAAAACCGATTCCCTTGAGATAATCATCAAGAGAAACAGGGGGTTCTATCGGCTCAATACTTTTCACTGAAGCATCAGCTTGTATCTGAGTGCCGTCGACACTAAGGTGTTTACCGCTCACAACACCGACATCTATGCAACACTGGACTACCTGACGCATTATCCGTTCAAACAACCCACTGGATGCCCACTTGTGATTGCGAAGCTTGTTGATCGTGCTCCTATCCGGAACCGCATCCTCAAATGTCTGATGACAAAACAACCGATATGCCGCATGCATCCCCACTTCCTGACAGAGCCGATTCTCACTCAAATTATACAGATAGCCAATAAGGATCATTCGAACAACTAATTCAGGATCAATACCGGGTCTGCCATTGTCAGGGCAATAACAATCTGATACAACGTCTCGTACAAATGAAAAATCAACTGCCTCATCAATCTGACGAAGGATATGATCCTCGGGAACTAAATCCTCCATCTGAAAATAGTGAAACACCGGATTTGTCTGTTCCTGCTTTTGTGGGGTCATTGTTTCCTCCATGTATAATATTATCAATAACATAATATAATACATCGGAGCTGCTTTATCAATGCTTGTTCTATACTACTTTCTGAATCTAAGGGTTTTTCACAAGGCTTTTAAAGTGGGTAATCTTTCCAGCTGGTGAGACTGGACTATCGAGCTTTGCCCAGAAAAAGAAGCACTTCTTCCCTCAGACCCATATAGAATCGTATCGACATGGTCACAGATTTTCCGTCAGCCGATATAAATACCAGTAAGATATTATCCTGACAACGGTAAATCGTGGTATTGAAACCTCTTCAACTACAGAGACCCATATCATTTCTTAGCCAGCGCTTTCTCTAGGATCGCGCGCAAATCCGGCGGAAGGTTCAGCGCAAGTGCAGCTTCATGTCCCCGGGGAGACATCTTCTTCCAGGTCTTTCGGATAATACCGATCAGCTTACCTTCGTCATGCTGCTTGGCAAAATCGGCAAAATAGTTTTCCAGAAAAACCAGGCAGATGACGTCTTCCAAGAGTTGAACCTCCGGATCCAGTTTCAATTTCTCCTTTCGCAGGAGCACCTGCACACGACTGACGATTTCTGAGTCATAACCGACGTCTCTTAGAATCTGGCCGGCGCTTTCCGCGTGAAACTTGGCAAGGTTAGTCCGCCATCTTTTGTAACCACTCCGATCCATCGGGTAGTCACTGCGCGGGATGGTCCAACGGCGGATGTGCTGACAGCGGGCGGCGAGTTTCAACGCTTCGGAGGCATCGGGACCAAGCACCTCCAGCCACGCGGTCATTCTTCTGGAGTAGAGCAGCTCTTTCGGGTACTCGACCGTCTCAAAGACCTCCCTGTTGGGGTCTTCGCTGTTGGCGGCATCGAAGCGGATGATTGCTTGGTCGAAGCGCACAGGGTCTGAAATCTCGGTAGGATTCCTCACTTTGGGATAATCACACACATAGTCTTTTTATCTTGCCTTACAGCAGGAAGATCAGCTGCGCTGAAACTTTACTCTTGCCGACAGATACTTTTATCCAACAGTCTGTGAAGCAAATATCTTTTCCAGTCCCTCTCTCGACCGGTCAACTGCTCCACTCAGTAGCCATTGCTTACGCTGTTATCTCCTAAGGCATTGTGGTAATATCAGCCATAGTCTTGATGCATGAGTTTCGAAAGCTTGCGTTACCTTCGGTGACGAAGAGTCCTAACCTTACCATACGATAGTCATACATCGGGCGAGCCGGTGGCTCCGCGCGGCAACGCCTCACCCCAGTCCTCGAAGTGCACAAAATCACGCGTCACCAGGTGAAACCACGGCGTTCCCTGTCCGCGCCCGGTCTCGTCCCGATAATCCTTCAGGTAAAAGAGATGGTAGTCACCTCTCCAGTAAAAGGGGATGAAATCGGCAGCCACACCGTCAGAGGGGCGATAGAATATGGTCATAGGTTGTGTACCTTCCGTTGCTCGAGCGCAGCTGAAAAGTGTCACTTTCCCGGTCAGATCGAACCTAAAATGACGTCATCGCGTGCCCCTCTTTAAAGCTCCCTGAGGCTCGACCCATTAGTCGCCGATTCCAAGATCGCCAGGTTTACCCTCAGGGTCTGTATTCCTTCGTCGAGCGAGCACAAAGGCTTGGTACCCATCTCAACTGCGTCAAGAAAAACGTTGGCCTGCCGTATAAAAAGTGTATCGCGTTCCAGCGCGTCGCACGGTTCATCATTCCAGTCTTCGTCCGGCACTGTTATCCAACGCCATCGATGTCTGTGCGACTCGAAGCGGGCGGTGCCCTGACTACAGACCACAGTTGTGGTCGTTTCATTGGGGGCCTGATGTTGATTGTAGTTGTAACTGCCCAGCACCGACCCCTGCCGTGTTAGCACACAGACGGTGTCTTCCACTTCGACGCCGTCCAGCACCTGATGCGCCGCATCAGCCACGACACGATCCACCGGACCGACCAGCCATTCACCGGCATTGACCAAGTGAGTCAACCCATCCTGGATGGCACCACCTCCGGTAGCCCGATCCGCGTAGTAGATCTCGCGATAGGCGGGGCGGTATGTGGGGAAGTGCTGGCCTGCCACGATCACGATCTGAACGGGTGCACCAAAGCGCCCGCTGTCAATGGCCCGCTTCATCTCTGCAAGCGCCGGCTGGGCGCGGTGGTTATAGCCTACGGCCGCAACGATCCCCTTCTCTATTACTAACTGGCGCAACTGTTCGACACCTTCAAGGCTCGTGGCCAACGGCTTTTCGATTAAGAGATGATGCCCCGCTTCAGCCACACGAGTAGCTATAGGCACGTGCAGGTGAGCCGGGGTGGCCACCACAGCCGCCTTGTCCCCGATTGCATCTATCGGGGAATCGAAGACGCCACCCAGCGCAGAGTCGAGATTTGAGTAGGTCCGCGTTACCCCGTAGCGATCGGCGATTCTCTGGCGAACTTCGTCGCCTATCTCGCATATGGACACGTCAGCACGGCCGGTGGCCCCGAAGCATCGCACGTGGCGCTCGCCAATAGAGCCGACACCTATGACTAGGACCTGTACCGGCATTCTGCTTCCCTCATCTTATCTAGCTTCCTTATTGACTGTACAATCACTTCGTTCCTAACAATGACACCTCTGTAGAACCTGAGCCAATCTTTACAGTAAGTACCAAGTCAAAATAGTCCGGACAGACTATAGAGATACAATGAGTAGACAGCACGCGGGGATGGCAAACGGTGCCCTGTCTACGCCCGATTGAATCCCCAATTGATTCTATCGAGGATCAGGGCTACCGACTACCGTCTGCTCACTTAACATCCGCTCAACTTCAGGGCTGTGCAACACCGATTTGCTTAACCTCACGATGGCTCAGTCATTTTCTCTTTTAATTGGCGGGAAATTTCAGCAAGATGCCCATCGTTCGCCATCACCTGCTCCAGATGCCGCATCCGTTCCGGGCCAGCCGTCCGAACCATTTTCTCGCCATAATTTCGATCAATCCAGAAGCGGGCCGATCTTCCGATATAGGTACGCAGATCTTCCAAACGGTCGTAAGGATAGCATTGGCATAGGTCATGGTAAACATCCGCCTGCGACGCCCACCGCCGAATGAGGCGTGCTTTGTATTGTGGTTAAGTCAAACCACATCCCCTAACTGTGTCTCTAATGCTATTGCCGGTACGTCCTTGTCGTGCGTACCCCATCGTTCAAGACACTGCTGAATCTGCTCTTGAAGTAGTCCGTCAGCATAACGATCTCCAAAGAGATGGCTGCCCGGAATCACGCGAAGGGCTCCCGTGTCACGGGTTAAGGGGTCAAGGTAAAAGGCTATTTTGAGGTGCATGGGATCTTCTGCCCTGTGCGCTCCATTGGAATGCCAATGCGTGTCCCCCACGTAGTACTTTCCATCGCTGCCCATATAGTTGAAATCATCTCCCAACAGGCTGGTCGCAATTCCCAAGATACGCGGGTCGTCCAACAGAGAAGAGAGGATCTCACTTTGATCTATGAAGGGAACGATACAGGAGCGGGCTTTCCCATCATGCGGCTTCCCGTCATGCCCTCCCCCGTGTGTATCCCAAACTGCTTCAAACTCCCTATCAATCTCCGCGCTGCGATCTTCTACCAGGCTGGGGAAACTAAGATAGCCAAAAGTACCGAAGAAATTGATTTGCTGGTCAGTCAGTCTGTAATCTTGGTTTTTCACTTAGAACTCCCCTGCGTAGTTTAATCGTATTTCTTTGTATATTCAGTATTTTATACGATCTACCTTTAAATTTGAAGTACCCAAGAGATCTCTGTTACTCCCCTAATCTTAACCTAATCCAGTCTCTAATCCCATTCCTGCTCTCTGTGCTAATCAACGTTATCTGGATGCCGTGGGCATCGGTATTGCGAACCGTTCCTGAAGTCCTCGGTCGAGATGTACGCTGGAACATGATGCTGGCCATAAATACGGAGGCAGTATCATTTCGAGACGCTACAAAGAAAATGGAATTAGGACTGAAGCTCTCAACATCAGCTCCCACAAACCGGGGAGTCAGTAGTAGAGTCTCTCCAGTACTTGTGTTCTGCAAAGCTATAGGTGAAATTGAAACAGTAGTCTTGATCTGGCTGAAAGACCCTGCACTTATATACGCGATGTTGGCCCCTAAATCCTCGCCGATGAGGGCTATTTTGCCTGTATCTACCTCAGATTGGGCAGAAAGCCACGCTAAAGCCCCTTTAACATCCAAAGGCATGTTTTCCAGATCCTGGATAGTCAGGGTACAAGTTAGGTTGTCAGTTGACCTCTCACACGAACGACCGCCGGGATCTTCGCTTTGTCCGTGTCCTCGGAAGTCTATCCGAAGCACAGCGTATCCTTCCTCAAGGAGCTCGACTGTGAGGGGACTGACTAGCCAATTGTCGCGGTTGGAGCCCAGCGAGTGGAGGAGGATTACCACAGGGAATGTTTCGCTATCTAAATTGGGAAGGGTCCACCCTCCAGATATGATAAGATTGTCGTCCGTGGAGAAGCTGACGCTCTGTATAATAAATCCGACCGTCACAACCACTTCATCTGGCTCACTGTTAGCTATACCATCATTGACCACCAGACTGATCAGATACCTCCCGGCGACCGAAGCCGTAAAAGTGGGCCGCGCATGGGTAGAATCACTCAGGGCGATCCCCTCAGGGGCTATCCAGCTATAACTCAACTGATCCCCATCGGCATCGGTGCTCCCACTCCCGTCCAACTGGACTGTCGAACCTACGGGTACAGCCTGATCAGGACCTGCATCCGCCACGGGAGGACTATTTGCGGTCGCTGTCCTGCCGAAGCTATCCAGAAAAAGCACAAAGTCAGATAGACCAATTTCTCCATTACTATCCAGATCGAATCTGGGATCCCAGTCGGCTGAACTAGTAGTTGCCCCAAAAGAATCCAGAAAAAGCACAAAGTCGGACAGACCTACTTCGTTGTCACCGTCGAAATCTCCTACCAGGCCGGAGATCTCAGCAAGGTGGGACAGATTCCACGACACAGACACATTATGGCTGTCCTGGCTGACCGCAGCCAGGACATTATCGGCATTCCACTCAGTACTGAAAGCTGAAGGTGAGAGATCCTCAACCGTAAAGTCAGTCTTGGGTGCAAAAAGGTCCTGTGCTTGGACAGGCGCATTCAAAGCGACTAAAAGGATCAGAGCTATGTGGGAGGCTTTCCATCTCATTTCAGGGATTCCTTTGTCACAGCCGATTCCCGGCGCCTGCCGCTGAGGGACTTTCCCAGAAGTAGTCTCGATTATCCATCCTGCAAGTTCCCACTGGTTGCAGGTCACGCCAGCCGATTGATTCCATCGAACGCCGCGGTCTTGTAACACTCGGCCAGCGTGGGGTAATTGAATACCGTGTTCTCGAAGTAGTCCACTTTGCCACCAAACGCCATGACAGCCTGCCCGATGTGGATAAGTTCGCTGGCTCCCTCGCCAATAATGTGGACTCCCAAAAGTTGACGCGTTTCAACGTGAAAGATTAGTTTCAATAATCCGGTGGTGTCGCCGATGATCTGCCCGCGTGCGATCTCTCGGTACTGTGCCTTTCCCACTTCGTAGGGGATGTCCTGTTCGGTTAGCTCTTCTTCGGTGGAGCCCACGGTCGAAATTTCAGGAATGGTGTAGATGCCGTAGGGGAAAAGCTCTGGCATACTCTCTGCCTCGACACCGAAAGCGTGGCAGGCGGCTAAACGGCCCTGCTCCATCGATGTGGAGGCCAAGCTGGGGAAACCGATCACATCGCCAACAGCGTAAATGTGCGGAAGCTCCGTCTGGTAATTTTCATCTACCTTGAGCCGACCGCGCTTATCGGGCTTTATTCCCACAGCTTCTAAGTTCAAGTTTTGTGTTGCACCAGTGCGACCGATGCTATACAGTGCTTTCTCGGTGATGATTTGCTTGCCGCTGTCCAGGTGGATCTTCACCTGTTCGCCACGTCCTTCGGTGATAGGCTCGATGCCGCTGACCTCCTCGCCCAAGCGTAGCGTGAGGCGATTCTGACGCAGGTGGTAGATCAAAGCATCCACGATCTCGGAATCTATGAAGTCCAACAGGCGAGGCCTTTTGTCTATCAACGTTACCCGGACGCCGAGCGCAGCGAAAATACTGGCGTATTCGCAGCCGATCACCCCTCCACCGACAACCGCCAGTGTGCGAGGAGCGCGGTCAAGCTTAAGGATGTCGTCGCTGGTAAAAATGAGCTTCTCATCAAAGGGGATATTAGGACCCCGGGTTACTTCTGTCCCTGTGGCAAGAACAGTGCTGGCGGCAGTCACCTCCCTGATACCTGTTCCGGATCTCCTATTCTCACCTGAACGTCTATCCTGCACGCCCTCAGTGCTGGGAAGATTGGATACTCTCCTGTCCGACCGCTGACTACGATCAGTCACATAATCCAGGAGTATGGTGTGTTGATCCACGAATGAGGCTTTTGCTGTAATCAGCTCGACTTGGTTACGCATCAATTGATGACTTGTTACGTCACGCTCATTGCGTGTTACGTGGTCCACCCGAAACAACAGATCCTCCATTGTGACTTCTTGCTTAACTGTGTAAGATGCGCCGTACAACCCACGTAATCGGTATCCGGACAGGTGCAACACTGCTTCGCGCAGGGTCTTGCCGGGGATTGTGCCGATATTAATACAGACGCCTCCGATCATCGCTTTAAACTCCGCGATCGCCACGCGTTTGCCCAGCTTGGCAGCCTGGATCGCTGCTCGCTGTCCAGCCGGGCCGGAGCCGATCACGAACAGATCAAAATCGAACTCGGACATTCTCTAATCTCCTTTTTTGCAGACAACGCTTCTCCATGTGATAGTGTACGTCCCTCGGGTCATAGGTAGTTCACCAGCTTCTGTATAGTAAAGAGCTTCTTGTCTTCAGTTACGCGACTTTGCGGCCTGGCGGAACAGATGCTCACCTGACCTCAAAAGGATTCTTCAATTATCTTTACTGCAGGTGCAGCACTGGAATTCACTAAAGATAGCAATTCTTGGAGTCCTTGTCAATGTCAAGTGAACTTTAAAGGGGTGGAAGGACAAGATATGTGGCTGTGGTTTGGAACAACGATGGCGTTTTGTATCTTTGGACGACCAACAACGATCATACGATGGCAGCGGGATCTCGCACTTTGAAAACGTCGGGACTGACGAGTATCCGGCCTTCTTCCAGAAAGTCTAGCTAAGAGTCAACGGCAGGGAGCTAACGATAGGCGCTGGCACGCTGCAAATCCCGCGTCTCCGATCGGTTCAAGACGGGTCGAATAGATCTCATAGTCGGACAGGGAGACCGGTATGTCCATCTCTGCATCGGTAATGTGATTGCAGGGTACCCGCGGCGTTACGGGTGAGCCGTCTTGCTTGATATTATACGAGGTGACTACAGAACCGTTTGCATCCCACTGATAAAATCTTTCTTACCGCCGTGAGAGGGATGCCGAATGTAGATTATTTTCTCGTCAGGAAATAGTTCCATTAGTGTCGCCTCGCCAACCCGACCGAGTGAGCAAAACCTCTTCGGCTTAAACAACTCATAGACAATTTTCAAATACTCCTTTCCTTCTTCTATCTCCAAAGCGTCAGGCTTTCTGTTGCTCCTGGCTATGCCGCTAATATAAGGATGAAACGGAAAGGCATTCCACAAAATGGGGACCGGCCTGTCGTCCCCCAGTAAATCCCAGAAGATTGTCGCTGTCCTTTCGGAGGCAACCTCGCGCAGTTTAATTTTCCTTCCAATCTCTTTGAATACCTTGCCCGCGGACTCCCCTATAGAAACCCCACTTGTAAAAGGTATCCCTGTGAGTCTACAGCCACTATATCCGGGAGCTTCACCTACTATAAACACCTCGTGCCTGTTTCGAAGTAGATAGTCGAAGTATAATCTCAGATTATCCCGAATGTCCTGATCTTGATACTGGTTAAACACAGTATGGGACGATTCTCTTTTCGATAGAGATCTTAAGAGATAGTTTAGCATATCCTGTGCGCCTTCACATTCGGCTACAGCCTACTGATCTGGAACATGTTAATAGATAGCAGACAGCGTACAGGAGTGAGGAGGTGCCCTTTCTAGCCCTGATTGAATCCCCGATTGCCCCCGAATGATTCTACCCCCGATAGATTCAATCGGGGGGGCGGGAGTAAGTAATTCTCTGCCTGACTACCTCCCTTGCCTAGAGATTGCTCCGGGATGAACCCCCTCGCAATGACCTAAGCAAATGGCAAGCAACATTGTCAAAGCAAAGCCAGGCAATCTCATCACAATAGTATTGTCATTGTCCTATAATAGAAACCAACGTTTTTAGATCAGGAACCTCCAGATCGGGCTCACCCCTTTTGGACAGCGTCGCTCCAGATCCCTCTTTCCCCTGTCTCCTGTTGACCCAGACGGCAGATAGGCCTACCGCCTTTGCCGGAACTATGTCGTGATACATACTCTGTGCAACGTGCAACATTCTTTCAGGTGAAATGCCGATTCTCTTAATAGCAAATTCGAACTTATGCAACGAAGGCTTATAGGTCTTCGCCTGCTCGGCAGTTATGATCCAGTCAAACACAACTTCAAGATGCTTTGCCGACAGTTCAAAGAGATCATCATCTATATTAGAGATAATGGCAAGTCTAAACCTAAACTTACTCTTTAAGTCTCGCAATGCCTGAACAGTGTAGGGGAACGGCTTCCAGTCTCCGAGTGAATCGACAAGACAGTCCAGTTCGGATGGCGCAGGCTCAAAACTGAGCTTTCCCCCAAACTGTCGCAATACCTCTTTGAGAATCTCTCTATACTTGATATATTGCACCTTTTGCGCTTCTGACTCTATCCGGGCATAAAGCTCGAGAATCCGCTCCTCGTTGAGTTTTACACGATGAGTTACAAAACCGATCTCAGTGCCGATAGTATGCCGCTTTCCCAATCGATAAGCGTGCCGTAACAATCGAAGCTCAGGACTTCGTATCTATTAAAGTCCATCATAGAACTTAGCGCAGCAGAGTCCCGTTAGACAGCAAACAGAGATTGCTTCGCTGCCCCTTCGCTCTGCTCTGGCCTTCAGCTCGCAATGACAGTTTACTCCTCCTTTGGTCATTGCGAGGGCATTCAGTCCGAAGCAATCTTGGAGGATGGGAGGTGGTGCCCTGTCTACTGTCTAACCAGACAGATTGTCTGTTCTACTGTCCACTGTCTGGTTGGAAGAGGAACCAAAGCGGCATCTCTCTTGAATGGGACATTTTGAACATATGGGGACACTTTTGCAGGTGGTGTTGCCCAACTTTACAAGGAGAGCGTGATATTCGTTGAAAAGCTGTGCATCCTTTGGAAGGGATCTGTGAAATAGCTCCTGTATCTGATGGTAGTCCGTTTTTCCGTCCGTAATACCGACCCTTTCAAGTATCCTTTGAGTGTAGACATCCACGACGAAGACAGGTTTATCCAAGGCGTAAAGGAGGATGCTGTCCGCCGTCTCAGGGCCTATTCCGTTTATTTTGAGAAGTTGGCACCTCAAGCGGCCCATCTCCATCTTCCCCATCTCTTCGACATCGCCGCCGTATCGTCCGATAAAGTAGTTCAGGAAGTTCGCCAGCCTCTTTGCCTTGACCCTGAAGTACCCCGCAGGTTTTATGACTTCAGACAATTTGTCCGTATCGAGCCGATATATCGCAGAGGGAGACATCAAGTCCTGTCTTTTGAGATTGGCGATAGCCTTCTCAACGTTCTTCCATGAGGTATTCTGAGTCAATATCGCCCCGACCATCACCTCAAAGCGGGATTCGGCAGGCCACCAGTGCATCGGGCCAAAATGATCCGAAAGCCTACCGAAGATGTCTGTTAGCGTCGCCCTCACTGAGGATTTACCCAGTATTTGCGCCGGACCCTGTCTTTGAGCAGGAGTTTGCGACCGTCCGGAGCATCGAACTTGACAAGGATGTTGGGATACTCCCTCTCAAACCAGTAGTACTGGGTCATATCTCCCATCTCTACTTCCACCTTCCAGCAATCGATTTTCCCTGCCTTTGACGCTATCTTTTGGCCCTCTGTTACCCGTATGGCAGCATCCCGAATCCTGGGCTCGGATGCCTTGTTATGGATCTGAGATTCCAGAATCCGTGTATTCAGGCTATACCCGGGGTAAAAAGGCAACCCTCTCAAAGAGATCGGAAGCTGATCCTCCACCAGATCGCCCGCTTTCATATCCAGGTCGTAGCTTCCATCCCCCTGACCGCCCCAGTAAGAATGAAAGACAAGCCTCGGCCTTTCTGTCCAGCCTTTGAACTCTTTGAACGTGTTTCCGCACCACTCCTGGCTCCCGACCGTCATCTTCACAAGATGGAAGACATCCTTCCTATCCACAAAGACGCTCGTTAAGAACCGATATGGGTAATTTTCGGTCTCTATCTCTGAGACGATGTTCAGCTTCAAGATAGGCAGCAGTTCCTTTTGCTCATAAGGAGGGTCAGCCTTAGCATAGAATTTGCCATTGAAGTCCTCCTTGACAGTGATAAGCACAGATTGATACTTGCGAACCTTGCCGTATATAACGCGCTCTGCATCGTATTTTGCCACCTCCGCCTGACCATCGTCCCAGATAGGGTCCTCTCCCCATTTTGAAGGCGCCGCATCCATCTGAATTGCGCAGAAAATGATGAGGAATGTGGAAGATATAAGGATACCTATTTTGGACTTCATATCCTGCTCCTTTCTTTCTGTGTAGCTACGCGGTTATTTATCGCTATCTATCGACCTCCCTGAAAGTATACAAATCTGTGATAAAGCATGTCGGACTTTGACTTTCTAACCCGATTAATTCATAAACTTAGTGGAGTCATTGCGAGGAGCAAAGCGGTCCCCGATTGAGTCTATCGGGGAAGCAATCTCAAGGTTTTATAGTGGTCTCCTATGAGAGCCGGAGAGTGTTACATCTACCACAGTAACCCCCGATTAAATCTATCGGGGGGATTGCTTCGCCTTCGGCTCGCGAGGACACCGTAAGGTGGTTAAAAGGCATAACTATAATATAATACAATCCCTTAATTAATACACGACCTTTTTTTGTGAATTATTCGGGCTAAATGCAACGTTATAAAAACCCAAACATCTCAAAAGAAGAGGCTTGGAAAACAGAACATACTTTGTTATATTAAGTATGAAACCTATGTAGATGGGCAAGTAGACAGGGCTCCTCACCCCGCTGTAAGCTTTCTACTACTTTGGATGTCTATAAGCTTGTACGGACAATTTTGACACGATACCTGCATGCTTAAGTCAAATTCCTTCCCGTCCATGCAGATCACTCTATGTTCAAAAATATTGCCTGAACTATTCTTCTGATACGCTGTCCATCGTCAACCTGATGAAACTACACTATGAAGACCCTTCACAAAGCACTCAACATAGCGGTGGTAATACTTGTAGCGTCCCTTTTTGTTCCAAGTTTAGTGTTTTCACAGACCTTCGGCAAAAACAAAGTCAACTATAAACACTATAGATTCTCCTACATCGAGTCAGAGCACTTCGAGATCTACTACGCTGATGGTTCCAAGAAAATTGCCCTATTCACAGCCACGGCGGCCGAAGAGGCCCTGATCTCCATCCAGAAAGCGTTAGATCATACTCTCACCGACAGAATACCCCTAATAGTCTATAACTCCCATAACAGATTCCTTGAAACCAACGTCATATATGAACTTCTGACAGAAGGGGTGGGTGGATTCACAGAATTTGCCCAAAACAGAGTTGTCATACCCTACGAAGGCTCTTACGGCAAATTCAGGCACGTAATACACCACGAACTTACCCACGCTGTGATGTTCGATATGCTCACCGGAGGGAAGGGCCTTCCCGCACTTATAAGTGGACAAGCCACACAGCCCCCGTTATGGGTCGCAGAGGGATTGGCCGAATACCTATCCATGGGATGGGACATGGAGGCAGACAACTTCATGCGCGATGCTGCAATATCCGGATACCTTCCTGACATAGACTCCATCTACGGCGGCCTATTTGCCTACAAAGGCGGACAGTCCATATTCAGATTCATAGCCCAAGAATACGGCGATCGGAAGATCACAGAGTTCCTCTCCAACCTCAAGACCTCCAAAAGTGTCGAAGCCGCCCTTAAATCCTCCATAGGGATCACAGTGGACGAACTTTCCGAAGCTTGGAGCAAGGAACTTAAAAAAGAACACTGGCCGGAACTTTCCAAAAGAAAAGGTCCCGAAGAGATATCCAAAAAGCTCACCGATCACAAAAAAGAAGGGGCCTTCCTCAACATCGGTCCTTCATTCTCGCCGAAGGGCGGCAAGATAGCCTTCGTCTCCACCAGAAGAGACTACTCCGACATTTACCTTATGTCCGCCATAGACGGTCAGATCCTTGACCTATTAGTCGAAGGAGAAAAAAAAGACGACTTTGAGTCCCTGCTCCTTTTGCGCCCCGGTATAACCTGGTCTCCCGATGGAACAAAAATCTCCTTCGCGGCAAAGAGCGGCGACAGAAACACCCTTTATGTACTGGAGGTCGGAAAAAAAGACGTCGTCAAAAAGCTCAAATTAGAACTTGACGGAATGTTCAGTCCTACGTGGTCCCCTGATGGAGACAGGATCGCTGTAGCAGGACTTAAAGACGGTGAATCCGACATCTACGTTGTGAGTCTTAAGGACGATGGCATCAAGAGAATAACTCACGATCCCTACGACGATCAACACCTTGAGTGGTCCCCCGACGGCAAATACATCGCCTTCTCATCCGACAGACCCGACGAAACTATAAAACACACAGACCAGATTTGGGAAGATGGATTCAAATATGGACACTATGATATTTTCACCATCACCCCCGACGGTTCAAAGATGAGACGTATAACCAGCGATCCATCTAACGACCTTTCTCCAACCTGGGGCCCCGAATCGGATAAGATCGCTTTCGTCTCATACAGAACCGGAATAGGAAACATCTTCATAGCCCACCTCGACACCTCAGTCATCTATCCCATAACCGACCTCGTCACCAGTGTAAAGGACCTCGATTGGTCCCCTGACGGAGACAGGATAGCCTTTTCATCCTTCCACAAGGGCGGATATGACATTTACACGCTTAAATCCCCCCTGTCCCAGAAAAAAGATATGGCAGAGATAGAACCCACGCTCTTCATAAGGGATGCATCCAGGGACGTTTCCGAGAATCAGAACAAAGAACAAAAGACTGACCAGCAAAGAATAGCACTTAAAGATACTCTACAATCCGATCCTGAGGCAACATCTCAAGAACTGGCCGCAGAAGTCCTCCACCTCCAGACTCACCAGGACACGATCGTGGGAACAAGAGGGACATATAGGCCATTTCCCGCGCGCCTTGAAGAAAAGGACTACAAACTCAACTTCTCTCCCGAATTATTCGTTGCAAACGCCAGATTCTCCTCTTTCTTCGGGTTTAGCGGACTTACCCAAATATCCTTTGCAGACGTCCTTGGGAACCACCGCCTCATCTTTGCAAGCGATCTGAACTTCTCCATAAAAAACAGCGATCTATTTGCCTCGTACATTTACCTTCCCAAGAGGACGGACTACGGAGCAAGTCTCTTCCACACCAGGACCTTCTTCTTTTCAAACGATGGCAACCTAATTGCAGACAGAGTCTACGGCTTAAGCTTCATAGCCTCCCGCCCCTCAAGCAAATTCACAAGATTCGAACTTGGAGGCACCTTCATCGCCATAGACAGGGAGAAACTCTCCAGAAGGATCTTTCGAAACTTCAGAAGCGGATTCTTCGCAGGTACCACCAGAGGAATAACCAGCGAGAAGATAGAAAGCAAAAAGGCATTTGTCGTCGAAGCCAACCTCGTCAACGATACGGTGCTGCACGGACGGCTCGGTCCCATAGACGGCTCAAGATCTATACTCAAACTCGAATACAGCCCTCCGATACAAAAAGACGGACTGCGGTTTACCAGTATATCCTTCGACTGGAGAAAATACTACCGTGTTCTCAAGAATTACAACTTCGTTCTTAGATTTTCCGGTGGAAAGAGCGTCGGTAAGACGCCTCAGCAGTTTTTCCTGGGGGGAGTCACCAACGAGATCAACCCCGTCTTTGCCGAAGGCAGCGAAATTGCAGACCTTGAAATTGAAGGTATCTTCTTTTCCAGTTTCGAAGGTCCACTAAGAGGCACAGACTTCCTCGAATTCGTCGGTGATGGCTTTGGGCTTGCCAACATAGAATTTCGATTCCCACTTGTGCAGCAACTCTCGCTCGGATGGCCCCTTCCCTTCTCCTTCCGCAACATAGGAGGAGCTCTTTTCTTCGACATAGGAGGAGTCTTGGACAAAGATCGCTCCTTTAGTCCATTCCGTTCGGAAAACGGTCTCCCAGTACTTGAAGACCTCATAGCTGGCTACGGGGTAGGTTCCAGAACCGATCTTGGATTCTTCGTTCTCAAATTCGACGTCGGATGGAAAACCGACCTGAACACCACGTCCTTGCCCAGATACTACTTCTCGGTGGGAAGAGACTTTTAAGCAGTTTAGGGCTAGAAGAGACTTTCAAGCAGTTTAGGGCTAGAAGAGACTTTCAAGCAGTTTGGGGCAAAGAGAGTTCTTCGCCTTAGGTTTTCTACGCAAACAACGCCTCTGCGAACTCCTCTCTGTCGAAGTCCCTCAGATCGTCCAGTTTTTCGCCTATCCCTATCATTTTCAGAGGGATATTGAACTTATCTGCCACAGCCACAACTATCCCTCCCTTGGCTGTCCCATCTAACTTTGCCAATATCATCCCGGTCAGTTGAATATCTTTGTCGAATTGAGATACTTGCGCAATTGCATTTTGACCCGTTGTCGCATCCAGCACAAGGAGCGTCTCGTGCGGAGCACCCTCCATTTTCCTTTCTAAAGTGCGCTTTATCTTCTTCAGCTCCTCCATTAGATTTACCTTGGTATGGAGTCGCCCTGCGGTATCGATGATCAGAATGTCCACATCCCTTGCCACTGCAGCATTTAATGCATCGAATGCAACGGCCGCAGCGTCTGCTCCCATCTGATGCTTCACCAGGTCCGCCTTCGTTTTCTTTGCCCAAACCTCCAGCTGCTCAATCGCTGCGGCGCGAAACGTGTCACACGCTGCGACCATAACCTTCTTTCCCTGATTTCTGTACTGCTCAGATAGCTTCCCTATTGTTGTGGTCTTGCCCACACCGTTCACGCCCACCATCAACACTACGAAAGGCTTCATTTTCTCCCGTTCGGCCTCTTTATCCTTATTATTAGAGCGATCCAGAATATCTACAATCGTCTCCCTCAAGAGCGGACTGATCATCTCGGGACTATTCCCCAACTTCCTCTCTTTGACCTTCTCTTTTACAGTCTCGATGACCTTCAGGCTCGTTTCTACACCCATATCCGCGCCTATCAAGATCTCCTCTATTTCATCCAACATCTCGTCATCAATTCCGTACTTCCGCTGCACTACGCCCGCAATTTTCCCGAAGACGTTATCTCTGGTCTTTTCTAAACCATTTTTCAATGTGTCTATGAACTTACTTAGCATTTTTTAGTAATCTTTCTTAACACAGCAGGAAAGTAAGCAGTGGGAAGCAGACGGGAAGAGGAAGGGATGACCTCCACGCTGTCTACTGTTTGCTGTCTACCTATCTCTAATGTGCCCCTTTCCTCCTTAATATAACCCATATTGTCCTTAACAGAATCTTCAGATCCATTCTCAAAGACATATTCTCAATGTAATAAAGATCGTATTTTAACTTCTCCACCACGTCGTCCAGGTTCCTGTCATAGGTGTGCTTGATCTGCGCCCACCCTGTTATCCCCGGCTGCACGTTAAGCCGCTTACTATATAAGGAGACCTTCTTTTTCAATTTGTCCACAAAGAACGGCCTTTCTGGTCTCGGTCCGACAAAGCTCATATCCCCGTCCAGAACGTTCAGAAACTGAGGGATCTCATCTAACCTCATCTTCCTCAATACTCTCCCTATCCGTGTCACGCGAGGATCATCTTTCTTTGCCCATACCGGACCTGTCATACTCTCTGCTCCCTCCACCATAGACCGGAACTTGTAAGTAGTAAATATTTTCCCTCCTTTGCCGACCCTCTTTTGGCTGAAAAACACAGGCCCCTTAGAATCCAGCTTGATCAAGACAGCTATTATAACCCACAGCGGGGCAAAACCCACCAAGAATACCACAGACACCAATATATCTAAGATCCTTTTTGCCTTTTTCTCCCATGCCGGCATCAGCTCCGGCAGGAGTTCCATTAGTGGAAAACCGTAAAGCTGATTCGTTCTGGCGTGTCCGCTCACAATATCGTACAGATCAGGAACTATGCTCATCTTCACGGGAGATCCGTCGCACGAAGAGACGATCTCCAGGGCCTCATCTCTGGATTCCAACCCTACTATCAGCACCTCCTCTATCTTATAGTCGCTTATAATCTCCGGCAGTCTTTCCATCTTTCCAAGGACAGGCACACCGTCTATCAGATCACCGCTTCCTTTCTCATTATGTCCGGCAACGAAGCCCATTACGTGATAGCCCAAAGCAGGAAAGGATCGAACATCGGCAAGGAGTTCTCTTCCCCTTTCCCCTCTGCCGACTATTACCGACCTTCTGGTGCCTATCCCCTTATTCAGAAGACACCTCTGGAAACTCGCCATCGCCAGCCTTCCCACACTTACAGCCCCTACCATAAACGCCATATATGAGAACAACACTACCCTTGTTCTGGGCAGGGGATCCGGATTGTCCGATTCAAACGTCACTGCAAAGGCTAACAGTAGCCCGAACAATACCGCCTTGCTTACAGAGACGATCTCATCTAACCTCGACTGATACTTCCACGATCTGTAGAGCCCGAAAAAGAAGAACAAGAAGATCCAGTAGCAAGAAAGAGCCAGAGCCACGTCCCACGACTCGTAAAGCCAAAACGGATCCCTACTCCCTCCAAACCCGCTCTTAAAAGCCATCCAATGAACAAAAAGGAAAGACAGATTAACCGCAACTATATCGGCTAGAAGGTTGAAAAACCTCTCCCAAAACTTAGACACAGTCCTCTTCCCTCGTAAATGAAACGCAGTCGAAAGATTAGTCCCCGATTGAGTCTACCCCCGATTTAACCCCCAATTGAATCTATTGGGGGTCGGGGGGATCGGGGATAATCAATCTTTTCACACTACAACTGCAGAATCCTCAATTATCCTTACAGGCATATTCTTAAAGAAATCCGAAAACCCCTATTCCCCACTCCTCAAGATGTTCTTAAGCTTTCCTATTCCATATTTTAAAATAGAGTAACCAAATCCCAGACCGAATCCAAAGTGCAGAGCCATAAAAGCAAGCGGAAGCACTGGGAAATACCTGAGGTCCCTCTCTCTAAAACACACGAGAAAGCTGGATCCCAGAAGAGCCAAAACATATACAAGCAGCAAAGAAAGAAACAAAATGAACATTGTCTTACTGAAAAAGCCTGAAATTCCCAAAACCACCAAACTCAATACAAAAAGTACAGGAATCTGAAACCTGAGCAAGAAGGCTCCTGAAAGCTTCTTAAAGACATCTAACTTCCAGTACCCGTAACCGAAATACTGCTTGAACAGCTTCCAGAGCGTATCCCTGGAATAATAGTAAGCCTTTATGTGTGAAACCAGAAAGATCTTACCACCGGAATTTATCAATCTCCTGTTGAATTCGTAGTCCTGGTTCCTTATCAAGGTACTATCATAATAACCGATCTTGTCGAACACCTCTTTCCTGTACGTCCCGAACCAGCCGGTATCCACATATCCCGATTCCCTTGCTATCCTGCAAGGCGAATTTCCTACGCCGAACTTGGACCTCATAGCCAAGGCTATCGCGCTGGCCTTAAACGTCTTTCCCACAGCTATAACGCTGGGGGCTATACAGTCAGCATCCGTTTTCCCCAAATGCTCTACAACCTGGCTTATATAGTTTTCTGGAACATAACTGTGAGACACCAGATAATTTATTACATCTCCAGAGGCTGCCTTCACCGCTGCATTTAGACCCATCGGGGTGGTCTGATCCTTATTTTGGACTAACTTGATATTTCCGTTCTTCTCCGCATGCTCCAGCACAATTGCCCTCGACCCGTCGTCTGACATGCCATCGGCCACGATTATCTCATACAACTCCTTTGGGTAATCCTGACTCAAAAGAGAATCCAGGCACTCTCCGATATAAGACTCCTCGTTTCGGATAGGAATCACAATAGACAAAAAAATCTTATTCGATCCCATTTGCGCCTTGCCTCTCTTTCTGGGCAGCGATCACACAAATCCAGCAGCTGCGCTCTAAAAACAGAGACCTTTCAAAGAGCCACTGATCCAGGCGATAAAAGGGAACAAATATCAGATCGAATATCCCATCGCTCCTTGTCAACGCCCTCAAGAACATCGGAAAGAGGGTAAAAAGATGGAACCCCTTTACACTGACCTTTCCTAAATATCTTTCCATGGCGCGTATGTCGTCCATGACCAGTGGATGCTCGTCTTGAGTCCTTGCCCATGGAGTCAATCGCCTGTAGAGATTTACAAGTAGATTATGTCCCATTGCCTCCATAAATGCCGCTTTCCCACCGCCTTTCAGGACTCTCCTTATCTCCTCTGCCGCGCTTTCTGTGTCCAGATGATGCAGGATTCCCGACCCTACAACCAGATCAAAAGACCCGTCCTTAAAAGCTAACACCTCAGAATCCATCCTGCAGAAAGCCATCCTGCCGTTCAAACCCACGCCCGCCGCTCTGGTTGCAGCCTCATCCAGCCTGTGAGCTGAAAGGTCAACCCCTATCACGATCCCTGCTCCCCCATCTGCCAGTGAAAGTCCGAGCTTCCCATCGCCACAGCCGTAGTCCAGCACTCTCATATCCTTCAAATTCCCAACTATCGAAGAAAGATAGTCAAATACCACCTGACGCATTTTACCCTTGTAAAAACCCCTCTCAAACCTCCTCCTCATATCCGCCTTAAGGGAGAAGCCCTCCTCAGCCTCTAATCTCTCCTTTTTATCAGAAGTCATCATAACCACAGCAAAATGGGAACGATGAAAAAAACTGCAATCTATGTCTACTATCTCCTGTCAGCCGCCCACTTAAGAGATTGCTTCCATCGCCCGATTGACCCCCGATAGATTCAATCGGGGGCAGGGGTGGCAATTTTGACAGTCTACTCACTATCGAGGCCCTCTGTAATCGTCTGCACTTGCGATGAGTCATATAAAGGGATGATACGCGAAGCAAACTCATAGATTGCTGGGCTTTTTTTTAAAAAGTTATTCAATACTTTTCAAGGTGCCCTTTTCTTCAATGACAGTTTATGGCAAGGCGGTGCCCGTCTACTGCTACTGACTCAGGTTTTCCACCACGAAATTATTCATCGTCAGGACATCCACGCTACCATCCTTGAAAGCCCTTATCACATCTTGGGGAGAGCACACGATCGGCTCCTCGTGCATATTGAAACTCGTATTTACAATAGATGGAATCCCTGTTTCTTGCTCAAACAATTTGATGATCCTGTAATACTTGGGATTATCAACTTCTCTCACCACGTGGGGCCTTGCGGTCCCGTCCACGTGTACCACAGCAGGCGCAAGCTCCCTGCCCCTTGCTGTAACATCATAGGTTATCGTCATGAATCTTGACGCCACATGATCCTTATTCCAACCGATGTAAAACTCCCCCGCCCTCTCCTCGAGCGTGCTCGGAGCAAAGGGCATAAACTCTGTCCTATTCAGCCTCTTGTTTAACCAGTTATTTATCGTGGTATCCACAGGATTTGCCAGAATGGATCTGTTCCCCAAAGCCCTCGGACCATATTCCATCCTGCCGGAAAATCTCCCCACAATCTTCCCTCGGACTAGCCATTCAGCCGTCGCCTGTTCCACATCCTCACAGTGCCGATAATTAAGCCCGCTCCTTTCAAGAGCCCGCTCCAACTCCCTGTCCTCCCACTCAGGCCCCAGATAGACCGTCTCCTGAAACCTGGGAAAAGTCTTCTTATTCTCCTGAACGTAAGCCCATAAGGCAGCTCCCATAGCCAGTCCCCCATCTCCCATATTAGGATGCACGTAGACATTATCCACACCCTCTGTCTCCATAATTTTCTGGTTCAGCCTGACATTTGCGAACACGCCCCCGGATAGGACTACGTTCGACACGTTCGTCCTGACAAGGGCATCCCCTATCAACCCTAACACTACGTCTTCAATCACCCGTTGCGCCGAAGCTGCCACGTCCTCTCTTTTATACGAATTGGCCAGCTCGCTAAAAAACTCCGTATTCTTATTCAGATCCCTGAAGAGCAGCGGAACCTCACGAGAATGGAACTCCCCGTCTCTATAGATAACCACACCGTTGAAGCTATTCCTGCATACATCAGGGTCGCCGTAGGCCGCAAGACCTGTGATCTTCACTTCGTGCCGATTCCTCTTAAACCCAAGCCCTAAAGTAATCGCACTGTAAAATATCCCCGGAGAATGGTGACCGTTGCACTCCATCAACCTTCTGATGTTCCCATCGGCACCCAGACTCACAGTTGCGCAAAGCTCATCTCCGACCCCGTCCACCGTCACGATCAAAGCTTCATCCCAGGGGCAGGTATAATATGCGCTTGAAGCGTGAGATAGATGATGCTCTACAAACACGATCTTCTTGTTCTCTAACTCCCCCGGTAGTCTTCTCTTCCTGTTTAAAATCAAATTTCTTACCGCTCCCCCAATCCGCCTCGGAAGGGGGATCCTAGACCTTATGAACGTATCTGTGCAGTATCTTAAGGTCCTCACAGCCCTATCTTTGCAATTTAACCCACTGAGAGCCACCACGTCAACATCCGATGGCTGGATCCCTTCCATCTTCAGTACCTGGTCAATTGAATTCAGGGGGAAACGCCCCTCGTTCTTGTTCCTGGTCAGGCGCTCCTCGTTCACAGCCGCCCTCACCACCCCACCTACGATCAACACAGCCCCAGCATCGTGAATCAGCTCACGATTGTCAACAGACCAGCCATGTATACCCAATACTACCATATCTTATCTTCTCTCCAGTTTAGAGTATACATCCAGGAGTCTTCCCTCCATCCTTCCCCAATTATACCTTTTCTCCACAGCCTTCCTTCCTCTGTCTCCCATCCTTTTAGCCTCTTTGCGATCTTCTAATAGATGACAGATCGCAGCTGCGATCTCCTTCGGTTCTGTGGGATTCACCACGACTCCACAACCTTCCTTGGACACGAACTCCTCGATAGGTGGCAGGTTGCTCCCCACAATCGGAATCCCGCACGCTGCGTACTCAAACTGTTTTGTCGGAACGTTCTTAAAGAACTTGGGGATCGGCAGAAGCGTGGCCATTCCCACCTTCGACACCCTTATGTAATCGGCCACTTCTGTGTGATCCACGACCCCGGCAAGCTCCACATTGTCATCAAGATCGTTCTCCCTGATTAATCTCTCCATTTCCCTTTTGCACTCAGCGTCCCTTAGTGGCCCCACCAACAGAAGCTTTATGTTCTCAATTTCCCGCTTAACCTCTCTTATAGCCTCCACTAACTTTACGGCTCCCCTTGGCCTGTGGATCGCCCCTACATATATAACTACCTCGTAACCTTCATACTTGCTCTTCAAGTCCGATAGGGCATTCCCATTTTCTCTAAACAGCTCAAGCCGCGGAAGATTCCCCACCTGGACGACATTTCTATTAAATTTCCTGTACCTTTTCCATAGAGCCTTGTCCGCCGCGATGATAAAATCTGCAAACCGACTAAGAGCGCTCTCCACAATATCTACTAGAAAAGCCAACAGCCAATGTAATCCCCTCGGTATCTTTTCAGAGTCCCTCATCCTGTCAGGCTGATGCTCATGAGCGTCGTAAATTAAACTGCATTTGCCAAAGACCTTCAGACCTAATCCTATGGCAAGGAGCTCAAAATCGTGTACATGATACATATCTGCTCGTTCTCTTTTCCCAAAGCTGTACAATCTCCACAGGCGCGACATCCTCCCCAAAAACCCAGTGCCCCATTCCATTTGCACAACATTTACCCCCTGTACATCTTCTTTCTTGACCGCCCGATCTTCCCCCCAACACGCCGCAAGCGTAATATCCTTATAGACCTTTACAAGCGACAAAACCTCCTTGTAGAAAATCCTGCTGTCGAACGGGCTGTGTCCCAGAGTCAAAATACATATTTTCATAAGAGATGAGAGACCGCTTTGATGTTCTCCTCCGACTTATTTTAGGGAACGGAGAGACTTCCGTGCATCCAGAACACAAGAATAGACTTCCAGCACCCTCTGTGCCGTAACTTCCAGGTCGAACCTGCTTTTTGCATATTGCGCTATTTTCTCAGCTTTATATTCTTGGGGATGATCCAACACGTATAACATAGCGTCTTTAAGCCCTTCTACATCTCTCGGCTCCACCAGTATGCCCACATCCTCCGTCACCACCTCCTCAGGTCCGCCGCACCTTGTTGAGACGACGGGCTTCCCACAGGCCAAGGCCTCAATCACACAGAGTCCAAAGCTTTCTGAAAAGCTGGGCAGCACCATAAGATCTGATCCAGAAAGCCATAAGGGCACCTGGTCTATAGGAACGGCGTCCACGAATTTTACCTTATCGTCGATCCCCAAATTCTTGGTTATTACGCGGAACTCCTCATCGTCTTTTCTCTCCTTGTTCCTTCCTAACAATACCAACTCCACATCCTCCCTCATCTTGAATATACGAGCCGATGCCGCAAGCAGAACTCCTAAGCCCTTCCTTCTGTCGAATCTCCCTACATATATGATCCTTTTGACCTTGTAGTTTTCTACCTTGCGTTCGCCCTTGCCGCATATCCGAAACAGCTTTGTATTCACCCCGTTGTAGATCACCCTGACCTTGTCTTTTTTCACACCCATTGCCTCAGCCAATCTTTTCATATCTTCACTCACAGCTATAACAAAGTTCGCCCTTCTCAACGTCCACGCGATCAATCCCTTCAGTAACCATTTTCTTGGAAAGAGTTTCAAGTCGCTCCCATGAACTGTCACCACCACAGGCCTCTTGAATACTATACCGAGCAGGACAGCTCCGAAACCGTCCGGGTAGGCGACGTGCGCATGTATCAGATCGAACTTCAGCCTCCTTGTCTCCTTAAAAAGCGAGACAAAGTAGAAGAGCCCTACGATCCAAAACAGTATCATGCGCGGAAATGTCAAGTATCTTGGCCTCAAAACTTCGATCCCATCCACCGCCTCCCTTTTCGGGATCTGGCGCAGCCTGCTCCATCTTCCAAAGCCTCCCAAAGGCGGAAACCAGGGCACAGGAGCTAAAACTTTAAGATCACACCACTCCTTTAGAAAACTCACCTCCTCCTTTACAAATATCCCTGAAATAGTACTGAACTTATTCGGAAACAGATGAGATGTCAAAAGAACCTTCATACTTCACATAAAATTAGTCTGGAAGTCACTATAGAGATCCAAGAATAGTAGACGGCCAGCGAGAGGGATGCCCTCTATGCTGTCTACCCCCGATTGATTCTATCGGGGGCTATTGTCTACTGTCTTGCCTGTGCCTATCGTCTTGACAGCAAACAGCATGCCCGTCATAACCCAGAGGAAATTATTGTTTATATCCGCGGTGAACAACATACTGGCCTGGAAAGCCACGAATACAGAGACATAACCTATGAGCATGGATTTGTGGACTCCGTCCTGGATCTCTTTGATCCCCCTTATCCCTGCCATTAGAATCGCAAACATCAGCCAAGCGGCAATTGTAAACCCGACAATTCCCAGTTCCGCCAATAGGTTCGCAGGCAGAGTATGCGACTCCCTTGCCCGAAACCAGTTTGGAAAGTCTATTGACCTGTACCTGTAATCCCTGTCGAACAGTACCGGAAAAGATCTGAATCCTACACCCAAGAACGGATTGTCCAAAAACATCCTCCAGGCCCCTATCATAAAATATATCCTGCCGCTACTGGAGACTCTGGCCGAAGACCCCATCTCATCCACAATCGTAAAGAGAGACGTAAAACGCCCTATCACGATATTTGCAAAATTTTCCGAGACGAAGGTTATGAACAATACTATTACTGCAATCACGCCCACAAATACAAATAGAAACTTGATCTTGCGACTTAGAAAGACCACAGAACACACCCCCACTACCGTTGCAAGCCAACTGGTGCGCGAAAAACTGATCACGATCCCACTCATAAGCGCCACCATTCCCAAAAGAAGGACAACCCTCTTCCACAGGGACATCTTGAAATTTACAAATATCGCCGTAGACAGCACGAGCCCTATCATCAAGAATACCGCAAAGTAGTTCGGATTGTGAAACGTCGCCGCGGCCCTCGGTACAGTCGCTCCCAAAGACTGAACTACCTGGGCAGGAAGGTAAAATTCCTCAGTCAGAGCCTGATATATCCCAAACACTGACGCAGCGACAGTGCAGATTATCACAGACGCGGTGACAAATATCACGTCCCTTTTATTCTCGATCAAAAGCACCGTAGCAAACATCAGAGCGGCCAAGAATAAGAGCCGGACAAAATCGACCGCCGCCTCTAATCTATCCACGGCATAGGAAACTGAGATCCCCACCACGGCTAAGAACAATATCAGCGGGAGATTTATTTCAAGTCGTGGCAGGCGGGTTCTACCTCTCAGAAAGGCGTTAGCCATAGAAAATAGCAAAGCCCCGCCGCCCGTGATATGAAACGCCGTTATCGGGACCTCATAGACGTCGAAGAACTTGGTCGTATCTACCAATGTCCCGGTATAGTCCAGGGCTGTGCTTATTATCATTAAAGGAAACAGAATCTGTGGATAGATCGGTAAAATCACTACAAGTAACGCCCCCAATAGCGCCCCTGCTACAACCAGAGCATCTTCAACAGGTAGGGCTATTCCAACGACCACAACAGACATTGCCACAAGAAACAATAAAGGAAAGCCCCATTTCTCAAACGAAGATAGATCCATGTCTGACGCTGCCTGCAACTTAAGACCTCCGATTTTAGGGCACTACGCTACACTATGCCATTTGATACTCAACCTCATAAAGGCAAAATCCTCCGTCTTGGGGAAAATCAAACTTCCGGACGAAACCGAAGTGTTCTGTACAAAATATCTGAAAATCGATCCCGACCACAGAATATAGGCCGCAGAGGTCGCAAGACCCGCTCCCACGAGCCCGAATCTCGGAATCAGTATTAAATTCAGAATCACATTCAGTGCCAAACCAGAGCCTGCGGCTATCATCGTAACATTCGGATACCCCTTGGTCCACAGGTTCGTCCCTATAATAGATCCCGAAGCCGCAGCTAAAATCCCCGGCATCATAAACACCAGCGGAATGTAAGCTCCCTCAAAGTCCACTCCAAATATAGCAGGTATAATCCACCATCCTATAAGAACCATTAAAAGACCCATGCACACCGTCAGTAAAATTACCAGCCTGTTCACCTTAGCTGTTAGTCTATCCCCCCCCTCAACACTATCGGCGGAAACCTTGGGGAATAACACATTCGCAGCCACGTTCGGGACCTTCATCAACATCTCAGCGAACACTATCGCAATCGAATAGACCCCCGCAGAGACGTGTCCCAAGAAATAGTCCACAAGAAAGATGTCCACTCTGAACAATAGAGCCACCAATACGTTCACAACCATCCCCTTGGATCCTACCTTCAGCGACTCTTTGAAAAGCCCGCCAGAGAACCTCCTCTTTATACCGATTAACCTGAACAATAACCAAAATCCCAGAATAAACGCAAAAAGCGACGCTATCAACCAGTTCAACATGACCCACTTAAGCCCTAATTTCAATCCCCACAGCACGAATACATTTCCACAAAGATATAGAAAGGCCGCGACCACCGGAACAGTATTAAACTCAATCATTCTGTCCATGCCCAAGAAAATAGAATATATCGCGTGCAGCAGCACAGTCACCACAGCCACGCCTACCGCCAGGCCGAAAAGACCCCCAATGCTCAGATCCCTAAAGCCACTCACCAGTAGGAAAAAACATAAAGTTAGAAAAAGTCCCACTCCCAGACTGTACAACATGCTATTTGCAAATAGATCACCAGCCCTACTTCTATCTTTCCCGACAAGATACGAATTTGATCTCGAGATCATCTGGCCGAAAAACAGAGTAAGCAAAATAGCGGTAGTGGACAGTATAGCGTACTGTCCTCTGCCCTCAGCCCCCAAAAATCGCGTCAGCATCACGTTGTTCCCTAACGCCATCACTATCACCCCCACATCGCGAGCCAATCTCAGAGAAAAGCTCTTTGAAAATGACATTTCCTCGGCTTTCCCCAACTTTATGCCTCCTGCTTATCTTCCGCTTCTCCCCACCGTTTCAGTCGTTTTAACTCGGTCAAAATTTTTTCCAGCTTTTTAGAATCCTCGTCCTCACCCTCCCTTATGACATTAAAGTACTCGATAAGGAGAACACCCATAATCATAAAGACGCAACTGAAAATCGTAGAGAGCAAGACTATTACAGTTCTTTTGGGCTTGGCCTTTATATCCGGAGGAACGGCATAGTCCGAGAACTGAACCGTGGGAGTTGTGTTGGTCTCCTCTATACTTGCCCTTGCATACTCCTCAAGCAGAAACTCACCCACAGCTGATTGTATTATCATATCCTTACCTAACTGGGAATACTCCAAAGATACACCCGGAATATCCGCCAGTGGCAGAAATAGGTTCTCACCGAAGTCTCCCAAGCCTATCTCTTCAAACTGTCCATCGGAACCCCGGGCCCTTCTTCCGAATTTCATTTGGTTCAACTGCCTCTTTCTAAACCCTATACTATTTTCGATTTTTCTGACCTCAGGGTGATCGAAGTTCATCGAGCTTTTGAACGTCCACAACTTCAGTTCCAGCTCCATCAACTCAGCCTGTATCCTGGACGCTACCTGGATTGCGGCCTCGGCCTGATCGGGCACAGATATAGCATTGTGCTTCTCCTGAAACTCCTTTAAGGCCACCTGCGATGCCTCTAATTTGGGAGTGTGTATGACCATCTGTCTCTCGATGAACTCCTTTCTGTCGGACGCCATCCGTATGGACAATTCCTGGTTCTTCTTGTCCAAGAAATGCACAAAAGCGTTTGCCATGTCAGCGGCCGTTACAGGTGATGTATCCAGTACACTTACCGCGATCAACCCATCATCCGTTTTTCTTACTTCGATGTTGCCCCTCAAGATCTCCAGTGTCTTGTCTCTGTATTCCTGCTCGTAGGCTTCCATTAGATTAAACCTGTCAATTATCTTATTTGCCACCTCGTCGCCCTTTAGGATGCCGACGAAAATGTCCGCAGGACTTCCCCTTTCGCCCAATCTTAAGGACGGAACCGGAAGCTGTGATATCAGCTCACTGAACCCGTAAGTTCGACTTTGCCGTTTGGGCGGCAGAACCGTCGCCGTCGCCCTGTACCATTCGGGCAGCAGAAGACTCACTACAGCCGAGACAACAAATACCGAGGAAACAATACCAAAGATAGCCTTCCATCTTTTTACCAAGATGTAGAATATATCCAGGACGTTCATCTCCTTTTTACTCATGTCCACTCCTCCTCTCACTTAGTGACGCTATCCACCACAATAACGAGTGTCGCTGCCTGTCCCAGAACTGACATACTACTCTTGAAGAAACCCCAGAAATCCACCTCCCTTTTGGAGGGGATCCAGACCGTATCCCCCGGGAGTATCTCGTCAACTTCCTCGGACTTAAGCAGAAGACCGTCCTCGGACTTGATCACCATCATCCGGCCCTTATCCGCGTTCCACGTCAGTCCTCCTGCCTGAGACAGATAGTAATACGCATCCGCTTCCGCGACGAACTCCACTAGACCGGGGGTCTTGACGTGTCCACTCACGCCTACAGTTTCCCTCTTATTCGGAATCCTTACTTCATCTTCCGAGAGCAGGAGCAGATCCTCAGACAGGTCCCCCTCTATGAATAACTTACGAAAATCAACGAGCATCCTTCCCGGGCGTTCCCTTGATTTCGTCGCGAAATACCCCCTCTCGTCCTCATCCATATCCGCCACGGGAATCTCCTTGAGCCGCTCAAATTCGGCGTCCCTTATCAATGAAAGTTCACCTCTAAAGACTACAGCAGCGACCAGCGAGGCCTCCTCCGTAAATCCACCCGTTTGCCTTATAAGATCAGTCAACATTACGCCCTTTTTACCTATCACGTAGATCCCTGGCATCATCACCTCACCCCTGACTCTCACCCACCTTTTCTTCCTCCAGTCTGGGATACGACGCAGGAATACTCGGTCGTCAGGCATAAGATCGAGATTCCTCGTCCCACCCATCGCTGACAGATGCTCGTTCAGATCGATCCATATATGCTGTACCCCGATGCCGTCCTCCTCAAATCGGGCGATCTCCACGCTGTCTAAATACGCATTTGCCTGGAGTCCCCCGGCCAGTTCTATGATACTTTCGATGCTGTCATCTCCCGTCAGTTCATACTTGCCGGGGACGTTCACCGCCCCGAATACGTCCATGTAACTCTTCCCCACAGGCACGTGGATTACATCTCCCATGCGGACGTAAGGATTTGTCTCCATCCTATGCGTTCGGTAGTACATATCCAGATCCACATTGACGACAGTTCCGTCGAGCCTGTAGACCTTTATATTCCTCGTCGACGAGCGCGCTTCGGCAACGGGTTCAATTACAGGCGAAGGGAACGGTCTTGCGTCAATTAGCCCTCCCGACGCTTCTATAACGTCTGAGACCCTGTCCATAGCGTAGGCTACGATTGGACCGGGCTTCCTGACGTAACCCTTGACGGCTACTTTGAAAGACCGAAGATCGGTCAGAGCCACAGATACATCGACGTCCCTTTCGTATCGGGCTTTGACCGCATTTATGATCAACTCTCTGGCCTTTGCCAAGCTCCTGTCCGAAACGTCCACCTCGCCCACCGTCGGTATCAAGAGCTTCCCCTCCGGGGTCACTACAAGCTTCAGTTCGTGATCCAACTCTCCCCAGAGATAGACCGTAAACTTATCGTCAGGCCCCACGATATATTCATTCGGGTCTATCCTCCTGTCGAGCGCCTTCTGAAACTCCTTCGGACGGCCTAACGGCAGAAGAGGCCCCTCCTCCTCCTGTTCGACCTCCGGCAGTGTCGCCTCCGGCAGAGAAGGGATCATCCTTCTTTCCCTCTTCTCCGACTCACTGACCAGACCCCTCAGGCTTTGTGAAAACGCAGGTGGGAGCTGGGATAAGATAATAGCTAGGATAATGACAAGTCTAAACCTAAACATAACCTCAGACCTCCTTAGTTTAACAATTAACAGGATAACTCCCTAAAGATTGACAGATTACTATCGCATTTTTAAAGCTCAAAAATAGTTATATCTGATCGAGAGAATAATCTCGTTGTCCACAGGATCAGTCCGGGCATTTTCCACCTTTACGTTATCGGAAAATGTTCTTCTGTAGCTGGAAAAAAGGTAAAGATCCCTTATGACCTCATACGACCCTTCAAATCCCAGTCTCGTTCTCTTTTCCACCACACCGTCAAGGAACCTCTTTGTAGCGACATTATCCGACCTCTTGATCCCGACTTCAACGTCACCTCCCACATTCCTTATCACCTTTCCATCATCAGAAATTACGTTTTCCCCTTGTCTTTCTCTTTGGAGAGAAACCGCTAAAGAGACATCCTTACTGAATCTATGTTCAGCCCTGAAAAAGACGTCATCTCCATTAGGTCCCAGCTGATGCCCCAAGATCGAACCAAAATGCATAAACATATTTATAGGGAACTTATGGGTGTACACCCACGGTTCCAGTCTGGCGTACTCAAACCTTAAATCTGTATCCCGAAGCCCGAAAGGATCGTTCCAGAAGAGACCGCCCTGAAGGGCAAATTTATTGGAGATTGCGCCCTTTCCGAGCTTAAACTTCTTAAGATCATCTATAAACAGAGCCCCGTAGAGCTTGACACCTCTTATTAAATTTACGTCCACATCCAATCCCATAGTCGTATTGTCCCTATCTCCAAGGTAGGTCTCGGCCGCCCAGTAGAGCATAAAGGGGTTAAGGTACGTCGGTTCCAGCCCCCTGTCACCATATATCACCACCTCGTGAAAGCCGACATCCACACCGGGATATACGGCAATTTCTATTCTGTGAGCAGCCAGGTACTTCCTCTTGTCTATATCTCTGCTAAATCCTCCGACCACGTACGACCTTGTGCTATCAGGATCGTTCGACCTCAAAAATCCTGCGATGCTTACGAGCTTGAATCTGCCGTACTGCGCCCTTAACCTTACCATATCAAACGAAGGAACGTTGTCAGACAGGGCTAAATTCTCCCTGAACCCCGGCCCCCAAATTGCAGAGTCCTTCCCGATCTCCACATCGAACCAGGGAAAAGAAAATACAAAATATGCATCTGCCTCCCTAAAATCCGTAAAATCGTCCCTTAAAGTTACAAATTCAAGTCGCCTTTCAAAGACATCATCTCTGGTAAAATATCTCCTTGTCCCCTGCTCTCTCGTATCTCTTATTCTTGTCCTGAACCCTAAGGTTCCCCCTAAATTCCCTCTTATCTCAAAACCCAAAGTCGTCTGATAGATTTTCTCCGTCTTTCGATTCGAGTCCCCAGAATTGAAGATTCCCCTCTGTCTGAACAGTAGATCAAAGTAGAGATTGCTCCTATCCTGCTCCCAGAAAAAGAGATTCTCTCCATTTACAAACCTGGAAAGGAAGTTCTTTCCCGAAATATAGACTGACTCCACTCCCAGGGCCTGTAGCTCCTCCCTGAACTCACGCTTTAACTCGCCCAACTCCCCCCTTTCAACCCGACTCAATTCTCCACCCTCATTGCCCCATCTTACGATCCTGGCCAGGGCCCCTGCCATCTCCATCCTTGAAAAGGGCTTTATCCCGTTTCCTATATTTTTCAAGACTCCCTTTGCCTCAAACCGATCTATAAAGTCGTAAGACCAGTGATCCAGAGGAACATTGGAAGAGGCATCTTTTGAATATCCCCACAGAGGTCCTGAGCAGAACAGGAAAGCGCAGAAGATAGTCCAGCCTATCATAAGGGAATAGGTACTCCCTTTCCTTTCATAGATCTCTGTGCCGCATTGAGGATCCTTAGCACCCGCAATCCGTCTATCCCGTCGCTTCTTGGGGTCCTCCTCTCTTTAACGCAATCTATGAAATGCCTGCACTCCTCCCCCAAGGGCTCGGAGACCTTCACACTCGGAATAACAATATCCCCTACCCTTATCCTCAAGGCCTCTCCGTAGCTTTCGTACTCAAGATTCTGATCTACTCCCCTGTCGTAAATCCTGATCGTCTCCGAGGCGTTAATGTCGTCAAACACAGCCATCTTCTTGCTCCCCACAATCGTCAACTTCCTTATTCTGTGAGGATCGAGCCAGCTTACATGAATGTGAGCCATAACCCTATCTTTAAAGTGCATGGTCACAAAAACTACGTCTTCCACGCCATCTTGCAGGTACCCCTGCCCCACAGCACTCACCAAAATAGGTTCTTCCTCCAAAAGAAAGGTGACCATAGAGATATCGTGAGGGGCAAAGCTCCACAGAGCGTTTTCCTCCCTTCTGACTCTGCCCAAATTCACACGCGCCGAATATATATAGTGCACATCTCCTAATTCATTATTCTGGACATATTCCTTCAACCTCAAAAGGGACGGGTGATACTCCATAAGATGCCCCACCAGCAACACCTTACCCTTCTGCTTTGCGATCCCCACCAGCTCCTCACCTTCCCTTACGTCCAGAACAAACGGCTTTTCTACAAATACATCCTTGCCGGCATACAGTGCTCCCCTGGCAAACTCATAGTGCGTGGGAGACGGAGTCGCTATCACAACAGCGTCCACGCTCTCATCACCGATCACCGACTGGGGATCCTGAGTGGTTCTTACGCCAGGATAGTTCTCCATTACGCTCTCTAGCACAGAAAGGTTCAAGTCACAGCAACACACCACGTTGCAATCGGCGACCCCCCAAAAGTTCCTCAACAGATTCTTACCCCAATAGCCCACACCTATTTGCCCTATTCGTATCATCCTACCCTTCTAAGCGCTCCTTATAGTGATCCCCATAATAGATTCTGTAGTTCTCTTTTTCCTTAATCCTCCTCCACCAGTTCTGATTCTCCACGTACCACTCAACAGTTATCCTCAAGGCCTCATCGAAGGTGTATTCAGGGTTCCATCCGAGTTTAAGCATTCCAGATGAATCCAGGCAATACCTCCTGTCGTGTCCTGGACGATCCTCCACAAACTTTATCAGATCTTTCGGCTTTTCCAGAATATCCAGGATCTTCTGGGCCAGCTCCACAGTATTTACCTGATTCCCTCCCCCTATGTTATACGCCCCTCCAACTTTGCCCGTCTGCATCACCAGATCTATAGCCTCGCAGTGATCTTTTACATAGACGTAATCCCTTAACGCTTTCCCATCCCCGTAAATCGGCAGAGGCTTATCGTCTATGGCGTTCGTGATAAAAAGCGGTGTGGCTTTCTCAGGATACTGATAGGGACCTATATTATTGCTCCCTCTGGTGATCACGGCGGGGACTCCATAAGTCTCAAAATAAGCCCTGACCAGAAGCTCACCTCCCGCTTTAGTAGCAGCGTAAGGGCTTCTGGGGGCCAGACCGTCATCTTCAACCGATGCCCCCTCTTCCACAGACCCGTACACCTCATCTGTGGAGACCTGCAGGTATCTCTTTACATCATATTTCCTCACAGCCTCCAAAAGAGCATAAGGCCCGTACACATCCGTCAGAACAAAGTCCCCCGGACTTGCAATACTGCGATCCACGTGACTTTCCGCCGCAAAATTTACCACCATGTCGCACCTTTCCACCAGACTGTCTACGACTTTGTGATCGCAAATATCCCCAAGATGGAACTCATAGCGCGGATCGTCCTCAATATCCTCCAGGTTCTCAAGGTTCCCCGCATACGTCAGCTTGTCCAGATTCAACACCCTGTAATCTTCATATTTCCCCAGAACATGCCTTATGAAATTGCTGCCAATAAAACCTGCGCCGCCAGTTACGAGAACAGCTTTCAACTCATCCTCCCAGGATTAGTAGACAGGGTACTGCCTCCCATCCCACCAGATTGCTGTCTACGCCCGATTGATTCTATCGGGGGCTACTGTCTACTTTATTATATCCTCTTCCGACGCCCACATAGTTAAATCCTAATTTTCTGATCTCATCCGGATCGTAGACGTTCCTGCAATCTAAGAAATTCGGTGCCCTGAGGGTCTCTTTTAACCTCGCAAAGTCAATATCCCTAAATTCGTTCCACTCGGTCATCAGGACAATCGCATCACACTCCACCGCAGCTTCATAAGGGTCCTTGCAGTACTCCACCTGGGGAAATATCCTCTTAGTGTTCTCCATAGCCTCAGGATCAAACGCCCTTACACTTGTTCCTCCCTTTAAAAGAGCTTCGACCAAAACAAGAGCCGGAGCCTCTCTTATGTCGTCGGTGTTCGGCTTGAAAGAAAGTCCGAGCACACCTACTCTCTTTCCTTCGAAACTCCCGCATAGAAGCTTCTTCAATTTTCCCACCATCAACCTACTTTGGCCTTGATTGGATTCGACAATTCCATCAATCAATGGCGTTTCAACCCCCACCTTAGCGGCTATGCTCGCCAATCCTCTCACGTCCTTCGGGAGGCAATTTCCCCCGAAACCTGGGCCTGCATGCAGAAACTTTGGACCTATTCTGCCGTCCAGCCCCATAGCTTTTGCCACCATTTTTACATCTGCACCGTAGCCCTCACAAATATTTGCAATCTCATTGATAAACGAAATCTTCGCTGCTAGAAAGGCGTTAGAGGCGTACTTTATCATCTCTGCCGTCTCGACGTCCGTCCTTACTATCGGCGTCTCGTTTAGATACAGTGGACGATATACCTCGGCCATAATATGCATTGCCTTCTCCGTCCTTGCCCCTATCACCACCCTATTGGGACGCATGAAATCCTCAATTGCCGAACCCTCCCGTAGAAACTCGGGGTTAGACACTACATCGAACTTAACCTCATTCCCTCTCTTTTCCCTTATCAATTTCTCGACTTTCGCTCCGGTCCCGACAGACACCGTGCTCTTGTTCACGATAATCTTATAATCTTCCATATACTCAGCTATCTTCCCTGCCACATCCAGCACATCTGAGATGTCCACATCTCCCCCCTCCAAAGCAGGCGTCCACACAGCTATAAATATTATCTGCGAAGTCTTTATCCCGAGCGGTATATCTGTGGAGAACGTAAGCCTCCCCCTTGTGGTGCTCCTCTCTATCAATTCCTTCAGACCCGGCTCATATATCGGTATTCTTCCCCTTTTCAACCCCTCGATCTTGTCCTGATTCGTGTCCATACATACTACAGAGTTCCCGAAATCTACCAGGCATGCCCCCGTAACCAAACCCACGTAACCGGTCCCTATAACGCCTATCCTTCTCATTTACGTCCCCTTTTGCCCTATCTGAACGCCACAAGCACAATACTTGAGATAACCCCCAAAGCTACCAACGCCTCCACGAACTTCCCTTCTTTCTCGATCATATGTCGCTCTATAGACTCCTCGTCCCCAAGAAGCTTATTGTATTTATTCGGAATTAGATCTTTATCTCGGCCCTTCACCCATTTTGTCCACACCACCGCTCCGTCACTATTATCCGAAAGCCTCAAGAGCACATCAGCCTGTACATCCCTCTCCACAGACTTTTTGAACAGCTTTAAAAAACTCCTGGGACGATAGCTCAACTTTATATCCGCGATCCGAAAATAAAGAGAATAATCTCCGTTCCCTACCGAGAGAGAATCAGTAATATTCGCCGTAACATTATATCCTCTATCCAGGAGCACTTCAGTCAAAACGTCCATCAAAATCCAATCTCTTTCGTCCTCCTTCATCGAATGTAGACTCACACTCACTCCCGTTGAAAGCGGACTCCCTTCAAGTCCTCTGACAGAAGACCCCCATAGAGTTTCCTTGACCATCTCAAGATCTGTCCTGTAGTCGCTTATCCCCTTTTCCTCCCCCGCATGTGAGATGGTGCAGAAAAACAACGTCTCCAACACTAATATGCCGATAAATAACCTGCACATACGATCCTCTATTTCCTTCTACTTGAGTAATAATCTCCAAGGCTGAAAAGGTACGACAAAAAACCTCATCTGTCAAGGGAAAAACACCCTGATGCCGTTCTGGGCCTATCGAGAGCGTTCCATAGCGTTTCGCGCCAGTATTAACCGAATAGGAGACTGTCAGTGGATTCATCTTCATTTTCTGGCTCTCCTTGATAATCTTGCACTCCCGTAACAGACAGAAGGCGTCTTGAGAAGTCCATACCGGGAAATTTAAGAAGCCTCAATCAGAGAGTCTCAATAGAACCTGCAGCCGCAGCCTCCTTGCTATGCTTGAGCTTGAGTGCACATTCGAAGTTGTCAAGTTGTGCATTTACATATCTTTTGCCTTTTGGCAGATATTCTGTCAAGAAAAACCCCTAAGTCCCTGTAAATACTGGTCTGATTATTCAACGCTCTTTAGCCTACCGGTTATTAATCAAATGAAATGAGAACACTTCTCTTTCGATCTTTGATTAACTTTGCATGCTAGCTCTTTGATAACCTCTGGTTTTTGCTCCTTTTCAAAGTGGATGCATAATTGTTCTTCTTTTAAGTTCGATTCAGCCAGGACAAAGTAATTGATGTAAGAGGGGGGAAGAAGCACTTTTTCATTTAGGACATCCCCGATAGAATCAATCGGGGATAACGGTTTTATCTGTTTGTTGTGTATCTTGCCTTACTTGTCTGATAAAATAGACCTTAGCTGTGATTCGGAAAGGCAAAACATTTTGGTCTCAGTTTTGCCAGGAACGCTTTGCCCCCCACGTGCGTAATCGTAGGGGCAGGGTAACCCTGCTTTTGGGGCGAGTCAACCTCGCCCCTACATTTAAGTTCAGGTTGTAAGGGCAAGAAGGTCGTACAATGTGTGACAAATTCTTGGGAAGAGCAACCTTTCCGAATCACAACTGAACAACTGTCTAGCGCTCTCATTTCATTTGATATTCAACCACTACCATATAAAAAGCGGCAAAGATCAACTTAACTTTGCCGCTCAATCCAACTCCTAAGAGTATTTCCCTGCTAACTAACAATCCTTACGCTCGCTCTACTTCAAAAGCATCATCTTCAGCGACTTGGCAAAACCCTCCGATTTTATACGGTAGAAATAGACCCCGCTTGCCATCTGTCTGCCTGTGCTGTCTTTTCCATCCCATAGCGCCCTATAATAACCTGGCTCCAAATTCTCATCCACCAGCGTCTTTACCTCCTGACCCAGGACGTTATATATCTTAAGCGTCAATCTTCCTGTCTTGGGGACCTCGTAATTTATGGTAGTCTCAGGGTTGAAAGGATTTGGATAGTTTGGGGAAAGAGAATAGCTCATAGGTCCTCTCAGAGTCGCCGCAACAGGGCCGAATAAGGTTCCTTCCCCTACTATATCAACAGCCTCAAGCTTGTAGTAGTAGGTCCTTCCTATCTGTACATCCTCATCCACGAACATGTAGGGACTGAGCCCCACAAGCAGCTCATCGTTCAACCTATGGTAGACCCCGTCTCTTGTTATACTCCTGTAGATGTTGAACCCGGCGTTGTCCCTCTCGCTTGCCGTGACCCAGTTTACTCTTACTCTTCCCCTGTCTTCCAAGGCCGTGAAGCTGGATAGCTCCACCACAGCAACAGCATCGACTACAAACTTATCGGAGACCACTGCCCGTTAAATATCCCATCGTTAGCCCTTGCTCTCCACCAGAAAGTCGTCGCAATGAACTCGCCGGTAGCAAGATCTATATCCTTGTCCAAAGGAGGAGTGAGATGCCAGAACAAACTTAGAAGCCTTGTGAAAAACCCTTAGATTCAGAAAGTAGTATAGAACAAGCATTGATAAAGCAGCTCCGATGTATTATATTATGTTATTGATAATATTATACATGGAGGAAACAATGACCCCACAAAAGCAGGAACAGACAAATCCGATGTTTCACTATTTTCAGATGGAGGATTTAGTTCCCGAGGATCATATCCTTCGTCAGATTGATGAGGCAGTTGATTTTTCATTTGTACGAGACGTTGTATCAGATTGTTATTGCCCTGACAATGGCAGACCCGGTATTGATCCTGAATTAGTTGTTCGAATGATCCTTATTGGCTATCTGTATAATTTGAGTGAGAATCGGCTCTGTCAGGAAGTGGGGATGCATGCGGCATATCGGTTGTTTTGTCATCAGACATTTGATGATGCGGTTCCGGATAGGAGCACGATCAACAAGCTTCGCAATCACAAGTGGGCATCCAGTGGGTTGTTTGAACGGATAATGCGTCAGGTAGTCCAGTGTTGCATAGATGTCGGTCTTGTGAGCGGTAAACACCTTAGTGTCGACGGCACTCAGATACAAGCTGATGCTTCAGTGAAAAGTATTGAGCCGATAGAACCCCCTGTTTCTCTTGATGATTATCTCAAGGGAATCGGTTTTGAAGGTGATAAGACAAAGGGTAGGTCCGGGCATCCTCAGGATAAAGACTTTCATGGTGAAAAGTGGACGAACCAAACACACCGTTCGACTACAGACCCCGACGCGCGCTTATACAGCAAATCGAAGGGCAAAGGGGCTTTTCTCTCGTTTATGGGCCATGATCTGATCGACACAAAAAGGAGAGTAATCCTTGAGACTCAGGGCACGCAGGCGACAGGGACAGCAGAGCCCGAAAGTGCCCTTAAGATGGTAGATGACCTTGAAACATACACCATGCCCAAAGACATTCAGACACTTAGTGCCGATACCGGTTACGGTTCTGGTAATTTTATCGCTGATGTACTTGACCGGGGAATCATACCCCATATTCCTCTGCGAGCCGATGAGAAGATTGAACCGATCCCTACATGGAAAAACAAGACAAATTTAGCACATATTCAGGCCGAACGGGATAGAAAAGTGCGAGAGGCGAAAGCCAGAAATCATGCACGGTCTATCTCATTAACAGCTGACTACAAACTCTCCCAGAGACTCCGTAAACGCAGTGAACATATCTTTGCTGAAGCCAAGCAACAACACGGTATGGGACGAGCCCGTTATAGAGGACTAGCCTCACTGAATGAACAGTTGAATCTTGTTGCAACAGTACAGAATCTCAAGAGGCTTGTATCTTTCATAAGAAGGGGGAAAGCGTCTATGTGTGCCCTGTCTGTCAAAGACAGTGCATCCTGTTCTTCAAACAGCTCCTATTCCTTGCTGACCAGAACTCTGATAAGACTATTTTGCTTATTCCACAGCAAAACGATACGATATGCTACTCTTTGACCCATAATCGGCGCTTCAGACGCTGCCTAGGACATAACTATTTCACAAGGCTTTTAAACCGCTCCCTGGAATCGGATCATCGGGTCCCGCCGGTGTAATCCCCGAAATAGACCTTACGACGTTGGTCAGCGCTGAATCTGAATAGACTGTGAACGTGTAAGTCAACACAGATAGAGTGTCACGCAGTCCCGGAGAGGCCTGGCTTATCAAAAGGTTGGGAGTCTGAGTCCTAACATTCTCTTCTGCGCCGACAATCGGACGTCCTAAATCAGGATCTGGTCCTATACCTATGATCCCGGGAGCCGTCGCAACGTTTCCAACAGCCGGAATAGGATCCACCTGAGCGATGTCGGATTCTGCCGAGTTGGTCGCCCTGTCGAACGCCACCACCTTATACGCGTACTCCGAGCCGTTCTCAAGCCCTACATCACGGAATGTCGTGTCCGTAACACCTGTCGCTATGCTTGCAAAGCTTGCGTCACCCACAGACCTTAGGACCTGATAAGACGCAAAGTCAAGATCTACGTTCTGCTTCCAACTCAGAAAGACCTCTCTGTCTCCACCTATGGACTTTACCTCTTCTGGCCTCTGGGGAGGAGTCACATCCGCCTCTGGCACAAATGAGAGTATTTCGCTCTGGGCCACATTCGGGGGATCGGTTACATCTTCAGATCCAACCCTGTAGGAGTATGTAATTCCGCTCCTCAAGCCCGTCAAAGTGACTCTGTGCCTTATGATGTTCTCCGCGCTTCCTGCAACACTGAATCCCACTCCTGACTCCAGAGTCGACCGCGTGGTGTCGAAATCCACAAAGCTGTTGGAGAGTTCATCCGTAATCCACTCTACAGTCGCTGTCGAATCGGAAAGAGAGGTCACAAACTGAGCTTCCGCCCCTTCCCTTCCCGAAACATCTCTTATTGCTGGGGGTATAATGTCAATCTCAGTCGCCGTCGTGAAGGTCGTAGCAAATGAAGAAGGACCGTTGCCACTTATGTCTGTAGAAGAAACGGCAGTGGTATATTCCGTCCCCAGCTCCAAACCCGTTAAGGTCACCCTGTGATCGATCACATTTCTTTCGTCTTCTCTCAAGAGCGTATCCCCTCCCGCAGTGAAGAACTCCACCACACTGTTGGCAAGCTCATCCGTCCTCCACGCAAGGGTCGCCTGATTCGTCGTTTTACCTTCTACACTCACGTCCAGTACCTTGGGAGGAGTCACATCTGGCTCTATCACTGTCGAAAAGACCGAAAGATCGCTGAACGTAGGTCCGTTGTCGTTCGGGTCAGTCGAAGAGACTTGAAAGTCGAAGGTCAACCCTTCGGGCAGATCTGTCACCAACACAATGTGATCCACGACGTCCTGGCCAAACTCCGTCCGGAACTCGAACGTCGGCTCTTCCTGTAAAGCTCCGAAGACCTTGCCCTCTACGGTAGTATCGGCCGGAGTGAACTCTATCACACTGTCTGAAAGCTCATTAGTAGGCCAGCTCAATGTGGCGCTGTTTTCCGTGATTGACAGCAGCGATGGATCAGTCAGTATGATGGGAGGGTCTGTATCCTCGATAAAAGATGTAGTAAACGATCCCCTGCCGCCGGGCGGTTGGAAGACTGCCTTTGCCAGGATTCCATTTGCGGCGTTCTCCCTTGCAAATTTAGGCCTTATGCCTGGTACGGGAAAGCTAACGAAGTTTCCAGACCTATCGGCAGAGATTATTATAACTTCATACTCCGTCCCTCTCACAAGACCCGTCACCACAACGGAGTGATCTTTCACAAAGCGAGTGTCACCTAAAAAGTCGAAGGATGGACTCCCCGCCGCTCTTATAAACACCTCGCTCGTAGAAGGTTCGTTGGTCCTCCATACCCACACAGCCTTCGTAGCGCTCACGTAGTCTGCACTCGGACGCTTCTCAAAAGTGGGCGGATCCGTATCCCTCTCCCTGAGAGTCTTGAACTCGAAGGTATTGCCTGCCCTCGGCTTGAATTGAGACGCATCCGGTGCGGTCCTATTTCGTGCCTCTATCAGGTAAAAGTAGACTGTGTTGGTAGTCAGATTCGTCAAGATCACCGAGTGATCCTTCGTAAAGTTCGGATCCGATACGGTCCTGACATCCTTGTTCGTTACAATATCGGGCTTTGCTGAGCCTTCATCAGTACCCTTGAATCGGAGAACAAAATCAGATGGATCGTCCGTGCTCCATTTTATCGTGACCGTGTTCACATCCACGCCTGTCCTATCTCTGACCTTAGCGGGAACCGGACCTCTTACTAGCGAAGGCGGAGTTAAATCTACCGTATCCGTAGTCCTGAAGCTTTTGACTGCGCTTCGTACCTCGCTGCCCTCAGAGACCACCCTGTAAAAAATTTGGGTGCCGGACGGCAAACCGGTTAGGGCCACAACGTGATCAACGACCTTTTCGGATATAACCTTCCTTTCATCCAGTTGATCTTCAGCGAATCCGAAATTCACTATCGAGTTGGCAGACTTATTCGTAGTCCAGGATATCTGAGCCGAGCTCGTATCAGCAAAGTCCAGAATAGGGCCCTCAGTAATCAAGAGCGGTAGAGTTACTCCTCTTGTCCTGAACCTCAGTATATCCGAGGTTATCTCCTCCCTGTCCAGTGCTATTGAAGTAACTGTGTAAAAGTATTGGTTTGCCGGTTTCAGCTCTGTCAAGTCGCCGCTGTGCTTTAGGACGTTTTCCGAGTCCACAAACAACTGAATCAAAGAATCCGGAGACGTCCCGTACAATATCCTCGTGTCTGAGATCTTGTTAGTTGTATAGACAATCGTAACCTCACTCGTGTCGATACCGGAGGCAAAGGGAGGCTCGGTTATCTCCAGAGGTATGATCTGCACAGGTGCAAGCGTCGTAAAGGAATCCACGCCCGAAACCGTTTCGTTGTCCGCAAGGTCTGCCACAGTGGCCTGGAAGAAGTACGTCGTAGCTGTATCCAGAAAAGTCGCTGTATTCGCATGCTTATCGCTCGTCGCAGCCCCAATGAGCACTTGACCGAAATCCACCGTCCTCCCAAAGTCTATCCGGATAGTCGTAATCTCGCTAATATCCGCCCGTATCACGGCCGAATTCGTCGTCACCCCACGCACAAACGGACCCAAAGTAAAGACAGGAGGCGTCTCGTCCGGGCCCAGTCTTGTCTTAACTTGAATTATGCCGCTTTCCACAACGTTATCATCTAAATCGGTAGCCGTAACTATCAACTCGTGCAAAGTATCTGAGGTCAGGTCAGACAGCGTGATGTTATGTCTTCTGGCAAGATCGCTTTGCTCTCCTATCACATCTTCGGGAGCGGCCACGCTGTATATCTTTACCTCCACCTGTGCCAGCCTGTTTAGCCCTACGACCATGGTCGCCGTCACGTCAGTAACATTGACCACTGTCGGGTCCTCAACGAACCTGACCGAAGGCAGTATAATCTTCTTAGTCGTCTCAAATACGTCTCGGCTTATGGCCTGATTTCCCGCCAGGTCAAAGATCCTCACGCTTATCCTGTACCTTACATTAGCCTCCAATCCGCCCACGATAAGCCTATGACCTATCTTGGGCTCTGGCGGCGTTGCCACTGAGTCCAGAGCACCCGTCTCCGTATTTTCGAACCTCACGAATCCTGTATGCAGCTCGGTTGCGCCCCAGAAGACTGTCAGAGTGCTATCCGATGCGCCGACAATTTTCGGTTCAGGTCTAAACGAAGGGGGAAACCTGTCCTGAACCACCAAAATTCCCTCTGCTCTTCCGACCCCACGCCTTGCTTTCCTGCCCAGCGGATCGGGATTTACCACTATCACATCGTAGATCCCTGGATCTAAACCTCCAGGTACAGTAGCTGAGATCGAAACTGAGTCTATGACATTCACCCTTGTCAATGGCACACTCGCCGCACCAGCCCTGCCTATTTGCGCCAAAGTGCCCTCCCGGAAATCGGCCCCCTCGATAACCACATCTGTCGCCACGTCATTTCCAACCGTATCAGGGCTTATGCCCACCACCTGGGGAGCGGGAAACTCCGCAACCGATAGTCCGCCCTCCAAGACCCCTCTTTGACCGTCTGGATTAACAACTATCACATCGTAGTTACTATCAGGGAAGGTCCCGCTTATCCTGGCCTGGAGTTCCGTGCCGCTTACGAACTCGACCGGAGTAAGCCGAAATATATTGTCTGCGTTGTCGTTTATCCGCACGGCTGCACCATCTACAAAATTAGCTCCGGTAATGGTCAAAACGACATTGGTCACTATAAACACAGTGGCAGGGTCAACACCATCAACTATCGGAGCCGGAAGGATTACGGTCAAGGCGCCCTCAAGCGTCGCACTGCCCGGGAGCGCATCTATGGTAACATCGTAGGTACCAGGCGCCAGACCCGCAGGGACCGTCGCCGTCACTCTCCTCAAATCTACTGGAGTAACATCGGAAAGAGCTGTTCCGCCTATTGTCACCCCTGTAATAGGAGCCACGAAGTTAGCTCCCAAAAGCGTTATAGTCCTTGCTGAATCGTTTACGACAATAGCCGGTTCTACAGCTGCCAGAATCACCTGCCCCACTATGACCCCTAAAATCCCGGCGCCTGTGGCACTTTGACCGTCGGGGTTAGTCACAGTCACATCCCTCGTCCCCACGGGAAGTCCAAGACCACCGAGGGCCCTCAGCTCTGTACTGCTTATAAACTCCACGTCCCTCAAAGCCACGCCGTCCACGGTTACCTGGGGAGGTGCGGGGCGATCGAAGAAGTTCGCACCCGTAATACTAAATGTCGTGTCCCTGTCGTTCACCACTGTACTAGGCTGGATAGCAGTCACACTCGGGGCCGCAAGCTGCAGCACCACTACCGCTGCCTCTAAAGTTCCGCTCAGAACGTCGGGGTTCGTCACCACCAGATCTTGTGGCCCTTCAAGCGCCACTGATTGTGTCCCTGAGAGCGTTCCCCTCAATTCTGTTCTGTTTATAAAGATGACATCCAGATCCACACCTCCCAGAGTCGCAGTCGCCCCCTCCTTGAAGTTCTGGCCCCTGATCGTCAAGCGCGCATCTATCCTTGCAATTACGGTATCAGGAGTGACAGACTGAGGGTTTGGAGGAAGTGCCGTCACCGTCAAAACTGCGTCAAGCGTCGCACTCCGAGGACCCAGTGGGCCCGCACCGTCCGGATCCGAGTTCCTCACCGTCACATCGTAAGTCCCCTGAGCCACTGTCCCTGCTACCGTCGCTCTTAAAGTGGTAGAATTAACAAACGTAACGGCCAGCGCGATCTCGCCAGTAGCATCAGATACGATAGATACCGCAATGGGATTCGGCGTATTGAAGAAATTAGAACCCGTGATAGTCACAACGTTATCTATCCCCGCAGGCACAGTGCTCGGATCGACAGCGTCTATTCCTGGGGCGGGACGATCAATTGTCAACTGGGGCAGCGGCGCCAGGGCGCTCTGTTCATCGGGGTTTGTCACCTGGACATCGAAGAGACCTATTGGAAATCCTGCCCGAATGGTAATCCTTAGCTGATTCGCACTTACAAACTCGACTGGCGGGAACAGGCCATCTAGCCCCACGACGGGGAGCGCCCCGTCCTGTACGAAGAACTCAGCTCCGTTGACGGTCACAACATTCTCCACATCGTTGTCTATTCTGCTCGGAATCAGACTTGTGACAGACGGACGAGGAGCCACCACAACTACAGTCTTAGTCTCCGTATCGAATAGTCCCGGCGGCGTCGGACCTGTCACCCTCAGAGTTACCTGGTAAACCCCTGGAAGTGCGTACGTGTGATTAACGTTCTCAACTGTAGCGCTCCCTCCGTCCCCGAAGTTCCACTCGAAAAATTGGGCAAGTCCCGATGAACGGTTCCTGAGCCTTACTGTTCTGGAGCCGGTTACAAGAGTCGCAGTGAAATTCGCTACTGGCGCTTCCTTGACGCGCACCACGGTAAAGAGGCCATTGGCCGCATCCGCATCCAAAAATTTCTCTTCACCCTGTTCGTCTGATATTATCAAGTTGCCTATCGTCAAAGGTGAAGAAAAGCCCAAGATCGAGTCCGGATCGGCCACCGCCTTCACCCTGAACAGCAGATTAAATACGGGGCTTATACCCTTAGTATCGGGAGCTATAGCCCTGCCTGGGCTCCCTCTTACCGCTACGACCCGCACTACATCGGGCTGACCCGGTAGAGTATCCCCTGCAGCCTGTACCAGCCCTGTACTCCTGGTCGTCTGTTCGACCCCCACGAATTCCAGCAGACTATTGTCGAAACCCACATCGAACTGAACCCCGCCTAAGGGATCGACATTTATCAAGATCACAGGAGCAGAACCCGGCTGTCCCACAGCCGCCTGACCCTGACCGATGCCAAGGCCCAGGGTCACCACAGAGAAAGTGCCTGGCTCTGTAGCTGAAGGAATCGACTCACCTCTCAGATCGGACAACTCGTTAGTTTCTATGGACAAACTTTTGTTTCCTGCTGACGCACCCTCTTTTGCTTTGAACCTTATAGACATTATAGGTCCTCTACCTGCCGGCAGAACTTTCCTTGCTCCTGCTAAAGTACTTGTAGTAAGATCAACAAACACAACCCTTATAGTATTAGCCGCAATCAACTCCGCCTTCATGGCAGGCGATTGAGTCTCCATCCTCAGATCGATCGTTGAGAAAGGTACAGGATCTCCCACCGATATAGAAAGACCTCTATCGGTTACAGGCTCAAGTTGGGTACTATCAAATACCACATCAAACTGAAACGCCGCAATAGTTGCATTGATAGTTGTTGTATCGTTAGAAGCCTTGTGAAATAGTTATGTCCCAGGCAGCGTCTGAAGCGCCGATTATGGGTCAAAGAGTAGCATATCGTATCGTTTTGCTGTGGAATAAGCAAAATAGTCTTATCAGAGTTCTGGTCAGCAAGGAACAGGAGCTGTTTGAAGAACAGGATGCACTGTCTTTGACAGACAGGGCACACATAGACGCTTTCCCCCTTCTTATGAAAGATACAAGCCTCTTGAGATTCTGTACTGTTGCAACAAGATTCAACTGTTCATTCAGTGAGGCTGGTCCTCTATAACGGGCTCGTCCCATACCGTGTTGTTGCCTGGCTTCAGCAAAGATATGTTCACTGCGTTTACGGAGTCTCCGGGAGAGTTTGTAGTCAGCTGTTAATGAGATAGACCGTGCATGATTTCTGGCTTTCGCCTCTCGCACTTTTCTATCCCGTTCGGCCTGAATATGTGCTGGATTTGTCTTGTTTTTCCATGTAGGAATCGGTTCAATCTTCTCATCGGCTCGCAGAGGAATATGGGGTATGATTCCCCGGTCAAGTACATCAGCGATAAAATTACCAGAACCGTAACCGGTATCGGCACTAAGTGTCTGAATGTCTTTGGGCATGGTGTATGTTTCAAGGTCATCTACCATCTTAAGGGCACTTTCGGGCTCTGCTGTCCCTGTCGCCTGCGTGCCCTGAGTCTCAAGGATTACTCTGCTTTTTGTGTCGATCAGATCATGGCCCATAAACGAGAGAAAAGCCCCTTTGCCCTTCGATTTGCTGTATAAGCGCGCGTCGGGGTCTGTAGTCGAACGGTGTGTTTGGTTCGTCCACTTTTCACCATGAAAGTCTTTATCCTGAGGATGCCCGGACCTACCCTTTGTCTTATCACCTTCAAAACCGATTCCCTTGAGATAATCATCAAGAGAAACAGGGGGTTCTATCGGCTCAATACTTTTCACTGAAGCATCAGCTTGTATCTGAGTGCCGTCGACACTAAGGTGTTTACCGCTCACAAGACCGACATCTATGCAACACTGGACTACCTGACGCATTATCCGTTCAAACAACCCACTGGATGCCCACTTGTGATTGCGAAGCTTGTTGATCGTGCTCCTATCCGGAACCGCATCATCAAATGTCTGATGACAAAACAACCGATATGCCGCATGCATCCCCACTTCCTGACAGAGCCGATTCTCACTCAAATTATACAGATAGCCAATAAGGATCATTCGAACAACTAATTCAGGATCAATACCGGGTCTGCCATTGTCAGGGCAATAACAATCTGATACAACGTCTCGTACAAATGAAAAATCAACTGCCTCATCAATCTGACGAAGGATATGATCCTCGGGAACTAAATCCTCCATCTGAAAATAGTGAAATATCGGACTTGTCTGTTCCTGCTTTTGTGGGGTCATTGTTTCCTCCATGTATAATATTATCAATAACATAATATAATACATCGGAGCTGCTTTATCAATGCTTGTTCTATACTGCTTTCTGAATCTAAGGGTTTTTCACAAGGCTTCTAATGCAAGGTTAGACACTGGCGACCGTCAGGAGAACATTGAATTTGGTGTCGATGCTGACCACAGCGGAGGACAGTACATGAACCTGGGTTCAGTCGACCTGGATCCGGCCAGGTGGGACGGATCTCAAGGTCAGACCTATCGCTATTATCTGAACAGAGAGGATCCGCTCTGGCATTGGGGATCGGCCACGTGGGCAGATAAGCCTCCTTATACCGACATCGGCTGGAGTTTTGATGGCACTGTAGGTGGGGAAGGCAACCAGACTGTAGAGTTAGCCGTCACCCCTTTTGACGACCTAAATTCTGACGGTATTGATGTGAGCGTGGTACACACCCTTGTAGAGGGAGAGATCGTGGGAATCGGCTTTGCCGTTAAGGACAGTGACGATCCCAATGATCGTGGCTACGACGGAGGCTGGTGGACGAACAGTCACGCCGCAGAGATCTACTTCAATGCAGACGCATTCACTGATTACATCCTGATGCCTTTTGAGCCGGAAATCTGGGTATCTACAGCCATTTCTCCTTCCATGGATACAATATCAGTTAGTCTCCCGGACACATTCATCTTTATCGGCCAAACGCGTTCCGTCCCTATTACTATAGAAGAGGACGTGACAGGACGTGGAATCATCTCAGCACAGATGAATATCAGTTACGATTCGAATGTAATAGCGGCAATAGATTTAATATCGCAAGGGACACTGAGCCAGGGTTGGTCGATAGAAGATACAGTAACAACTGGCATTGGAACATCTATAGACACTGTAAAGGTTGCGATGGCGGCTCCGGGGCCTGACACACTATCAGGGTCTGGAGATCTTGTCCTAATCAATTTTGCAGTCTCAGATTCAGCGGCCATAGGTGATTTTACATCGGTGCTCTTTGAGAAATTCTTCTTCAATGAGCGCGATCCTGTGGCAACTACACGTAATGGATCTGTGCAAATTCTCGAAAGATTGTTCGGGGATGTCAGCGGCAGCAGAGAGGTAACGGCGTTTGATGCAGCTTTGCTGCTTAAATCTACAGTCGGTCTTTTTGCAATCTCTGACACTGTGACAGCGGACGTAAGTGGAGATGGAACTATAAGTGCCTTTGATGCCTCTTTCATACTCAGGTTCGTTGTCGGGATAATAACCCAATTTCCTGCTCAGACAGGAGGTATCTCATAAGGTCGTACTTGCCGAAAGGAATATCAGTATAGGTGATGTAGAGGATTTGTCTGATGGACGTTTTGCCGTTCCTATTCTCATAGACGAAATGGATGGTATCCTATCAGGTCAGCTTGAACTATCCTTCGATTCCACCAAGCTTAAACCCCTAGATGCCACTACATCCGACTTGACTTCTGATTATCTTTTTGCCCATAATGCTCAAGATGGCAGAATAAGGCTATCCTTTGCCGGTGCAGAATCGGTTAACGGCAGTGGCAGGATTGCAGAGATCATATTTGAGCCTATAGGTTTGGAAATTGAGGCCATTAGTGAGATAGATCTGATCTCCGCTCAATTGAACGAAGGTCTTTTCGGTGTGATTATTTCCCCACCTGGAGGCATTTCCGACGTTCCTGCTAGCTATGCACTGCATCAAAACTTCCCCAATCCGTTCAATCCCGAGACGGTGATCTATTATGACCTTGCTATTCGAAGCTACGTTAGCATATCTGTATTCAATCAAATGGGACAGAAGGTTGCAACATTGCTGGATAAGGAGATGTACGCAGGCAGTTACTTTGCAGTGTGGAATGGAGAAGATGACAACGGAGAAAGTCTTGCCAGCGGAGTGTACCTCTATCGTATGGAGACAGAGGGATTTGTTCAGACGAGGAAGCTGGTCTTGATGAGATAGGTTTCTTTCCATTATTGTCAAGGAATGATTTGATAGTGAAGTGAGATTTTGTAAATAAAGAGTGTATATCTCTTACGTTTCTCTAAAAAGGATGCACAAGATGAGAAAGACATCAGCAGGTCTTTTGGTTCTCACTGTTCTGGCAGCCCTATCTGCATCTGTCGCCGTCGCCGAGCTTGTAGGAGATTTCAACGGTAACAATGAAGTAGGTCTATCTGATTTTGCCCATTTTCTGGATTCATTCGGGACAACGACTAGTTCAACTAATTGGGATCCTGCACTTGATTTTAACAGTGATGGGGAGATCGGTCTGTCTGACTTCGCAATCTTCTTGAACAACTTCGGGAAGAGGGACCTCACAGGTTCTGGTGTGAGTGCTGCGAGTATTGCTCCACTCGGGCAGAATGCGGGGACTACCATAGTTTTGGATCTTGATGCCGCAACTGCAGGTAATCAGGCCAAGGATCTTCAGCACAATGTCGGACCGAATGAGGCTATTGACATAGCGGTTTATGTCACAGGTGCTCAGAACCTGAAGGCATATCAGGTAGACCTCATGTTCGACACCACCAAGGTTGCCTGGAATCGTTTTCTTACAGGAGCTACCTTCTCCATCGCGGAACCGAACTTTATGAAGTCAGCTGGAGGTGAATTTGTTTTTGGGGCCCTTCTTAACGTAGGTCAACCAGACGTAGTCACAATACTGAGCGGAATTATCAGCGCGACAGAAGCAAACGCGCCTGAGGGGGATGGCCTTATAGGTGTAATCAGTTTTACGACACTGGCAGGATTTACCACAAACGATCAGGCGATCTTCACAGTCGTGTTCTTTGAGTTTTCAGATACGAATAATGAATTGGACACATTTCCCTCACCTTCAGTTAAGGTACACCCTGGTATACAGGCTTTCCTGTGGTATAATGTGAAACCTGTAGGAGATGTCAGTGGCAGCGGAGAGGTAACGGCGTTTGATGCAGCTTTGCTGCTTAAATCCACAGTCGGTCTCTTCGTAATCTCCGATACTGTGGCAGCGGATGTCAGCGGAGATAGCACCATAAGTGCCTTTGATGCCTCTTTGATACTCAGGTTCGTTATTGGAAAAATAACCCAATTCCCTGCCGAGACAGGAGGTATAGCTAAGGTTGTACTTGGCGAAAGGATTATCAGTTTAGGTGACATAAAAGCTTTACAGGATGGACGTTTTGCCATTCCTATTCTCATAGATGAAATGGACGGTCTCCTATCAGGTCAACTTGAACTATCTTTCGACCCGACAAAGGTTAAAGCCGTAGATGCTATGACATCCGACCTGACTTCTGACTATCTTTTCGCCCATAATGCTCAAGATGGCAGACTAAGGCTTTCATTTGCCGGTGTAGAATCGGTTAACGGCAGTGGCAGGATTGCAGAGATCATATTTGAGCCAATAGGTTCTGAAATTAAGGCCATTCGTGAGGTTGATCTGATCTCCGCTCAATTGAATGAAGGTCTTTTCACTGTGATTATTTCCCAACCTGGAGGCATTTCCGACGTTCCTGCCACCTATGCACTGCATCAAAACTTCCCCAATCCATTCAACCCAGAGACGGTAATCTATTATGACCTTGCTATTCGAAGCTACGTTAGCATATCTGTATTCAATCTGATGGGACAGAAGGTTGCGACATTGATAGATAAACAGATGGACACAGGCAGTCACTCTGCAGTGTGGAATGGAGAAGATGACAACCAAAATAGTCTTGCCAGTGGAGTCTATCTCTACCGGATGGAAGTTGATGGATTTGTACAGACGAGGAGGCTGGTCTTGATGCGGTAGGTTTCTAGACCCTTTTGTGCACCGTACAAGACTGAACGCATAGCCCGTTAGGAATAACGGGCTTTCTTCTTGATCATTTACAGTGCTATCAACTTTAGGCGCAGTAGGTGTCTACAACGAATTTCGCACGCCCGGCAGGACTCGAACCTGCAACCCCAAGCTTAGAAGGCTTGTGCTCTATCCAGTTGAGCTACGGGCGCCTGTGTTAGGTAGGAAGCAAATGGTAGACAGAGGAAGATGGTCGGGGTGAGAGGATTTGAACCTCCGACCTTCCGGCCCCAAACCGGATGCGCTACCGGACTGCGCCACACCCCGCAGTTTCAATCCAGCTTTTAATGGATAGTCTATCTAAAAATAGTAAAGTCCCCCCAAAATGTCAAACGGAATTTGACTCGTGGGAGAATCAAGACGCAGAAGGTAGTAAATTGTCAACTTTTTGTCTTTTTTGTGCTGAATAGTTATTGACTTTTTTGCAGGAGTTGCCTATATAAAAATTAGGAGTAGAATAAAGAGTGACTGCGCTTACCAATTAGGAAAAGAAATTCCGAAAATATATTTGACTTTTTGTTCCCTATAATTATATTTTCAATCTCCTATGAGAAGGCTCTAAGGCAGAGATTGACATCACATAAATTCCAGGAGACGTCCTATGGGATTAGAGGTTAATTTAGCGGAAAAGGTGTTTCTCTCAAGGGTGGATAAAGTAGTAAATTGGGCAAGGAAGAATTCACTGTGGCCGATGCCCTTCGGGACCGCATGCTGCGCTATAGAGATGATGGCTACTTTGGCATCCAGGTACGATCTTGCGCGTTTTGGGGCTGAGGCTATAAGGTTTTCACCTCGTCAGTCCGATCTTATGATTGTATCGGGGCGGATATCCTTAAAGATGATGCCTATCCTGAAAAAGATCTACGATCAGATGCCCGAACCTAAGTGGGTAATTTCGATGGGCGCATGCGCTTCTTCAGGCGGCGTGTTCGACACTTACACTCTGGTTCAGGGAGTGGATCAGTTTATGCCTGTAGATGTCTATATACCGGGGTGTCCCCCTCGTCCCGAGGATCTGATAGACGCTATTATGGCGATTCAGAATAAGGTGGATACCGACAGCGTAGTTGAGAAAGCTTGATTTTGGACCTTTGAACAAGTAGATAGTAAACTGAATACGGGGATGCGAGGGAGTTGTGCCCTGACTAATATACACTTGAATTGGGGTGTTATGGCTACTTTTGTGATAAATGGTATTGAAGCGACAGTCGAAGATGGGCTTAATCTGGTAGATGCCGCGTTAGAATTAGGCATCGAGATTCCTCACTTCTGTTATCATCCGGGGCTATCTGTAGCAGGGAATTGCAGAATGTGTTATGTGCAAGTGGAAATTAACGGAAGGAAGGGACTCCAGATTGCCTGCAATATGCGTGCGGCTGATGGTATGATTGTGGAGACTCAATCCGAGGAGGTACTGGAAGTCAGGAAAGACGTCCTGGAGTTTCTCCTGATCAACCATCCTTTGGACTGTCCTGTGTGCGACAAGGCGGGAGAATGTGATCTTCAGGATTACAGCTTTGAACACGGCCACGGCGAGAGCAGATTTGTTGAGCCCAAGGTGGTAAAGCTCAAGAAAGAGCTCGGATCAAATATACTTTTGTACCCTCAAAGGTGTGTGTTGTGCACGAGGTGTATAAGGTTCTGCGATGAGATTGCTGGTACAGGGGAGTTGGGGCTTGTGGACATAGGAGTAAAGTCCGAAATAGATGTCTTTCCGGGCGTACAGTTGGAAAACAGGCTGGCGGGAAATGTAGTTGACATCTGCCCTGTGGGAGCCCTGATAGACAAGAATTTCCTGTTTCAATCCAGAGTGTGGTATCTAAGGGAGCACGAGAGCATCTGCCCGGGATGCAGCACAGGATGCAACGTCACTTTGGACGTGCATCCCCAGGAGGGACGCATCTACCGGATAAAGCCGAGGCACAACCCCAAGGTCAACGATTATTGGATGTGCGACGACGGCAGACACGGATGCGGATACGTGGGGCATTCTAAACGGTTGAAATCTCCTATGATAAAAACAGACGGACAGTCAGATATCACGAGCTGGAGCAGCGCTATTTCTGCTTGCGTGAAGGGGATTTCGACGATTGTGGAGAAATACGACAGCAGTAGCTTTGTGTGCCTCGTCCAAGGACACGCCACAAATGAGGAGATCTACGGACTCGCTAAGGTCTTACGGTCGTTGAACGTGGCAAAGGGAGCCGTAATCGGAAGGACAAGCGATGAGGGAGATGTGTCTTTTGCCTCTGGATTTACCATCAGGGCACAAAAGAGTGCAAACTCAAGAGGAGCTGAGGACATGTTGAAAGGCTCCGGTATGGAGGTTGTGGAGCCGGAGATTATCTGGGAAAGTGTGAAAGTTAAACAGGTTAAGGGAATGTATGTCCTGGGCGGAGGGCCTGAGTTAAGCATAGACGAAGAGCAAGTCAAACTACTCAAGGAACTCGAATTTCTGATTGTTCAGGACATATTATCGTCGGATGTGACCTCAACTGCAGATGTGGTCCTATCTGGGGCGTCTTTTGCAGAGAAAGACGGAACTTTCACAAATTTCAACGGACATGTTCAGAGGATAAGACAGGCTATTCTACCTCCGGGGAATGCAAAGGTAGATATCCAGATTATACGTGATATGGCAGACAAGGCGGATGTCGTGTTAGAGTTCTATTCGCCCAGGGAGGCTATGGACGAAATATCCAGAAAAATTAAGGGATATGACGGGTTATCGTACGACAAGATAGGATCAAAAGGGGGTTCAATCTTAACTGAAAATAGCTAAATACCCGTGTTTGAATTTGATGAATCCTTAGATTATTCCAAAACAGAGGGAGTCAATAGATGACCTACATAATAGCTGAGCCCTGCATCGGTGTAAAAGATACCGCCTGCGTTGATGTATGCCCTGTCGACTGCATATATGAGGGTGAGGATATGCTTTATATACACCCTGTTTAGTGCATAGATTGCGGGGCTTGCGAGCCAGAATACCCAGTAGAGGCGATCTTTGAGGAATCGGACGTACCTGACGAATGGCAGTCCTATATACAAAAGAACGCCGACTTTTTCGCGTGATAAGGTTTGGTAAAATTGGACAGCTTACAGGGAGGGTCTATCTATGCCCCAATTCGTCAAGGTAGCAGCAGTGAATGACGTTCAACCCGGCACTGGGACTGTAGTGGAGGTAAATGGAAAGGAGATAGCTCTGTTTAACGCGAATGGGAATTTCTATGCAATAGGGAATACGTGCGTGCACAGGGGCGGTCCCCTGGGAGAGGGGACACTTGAGGGAAACATAGTCACCTGTCCCTGGCACGGGTGGACTTACAATGTGGAGACAGGGATCTCGGAGACATCGCCAGATGCGTGTGTGTCCACGTACCAGGTGAATGTTGAAGGATCAGACGTAAAGGTATCTCTTGAGTAAAAATCTACTCTACACCATTATCTCTCTCTGGTAGGCGAAAAGAGCCGGCGTTCCGCCTGTGTGGAGAAACATGACTGTCGCATCATTAGGGATATTTCCCTTCTGGATGCAATCAGAAAGTCCGGCCATAGCCTTGCCGGTATAAACGGGGTCTAAAAGGATTCCTTCCGTTCGGGCGACGAGCCTTATAGCCTCCAAAGACTCAGGCGTTACAGCTCCGTATCTTTCGCCCACATAGTCGTCATAGTTGGTTATCTCGTGAGGCGACAAAGATATATCTATTTGCAGAAGCTTGGCAGTGTTGTTAGCTATATTAGCTATATCTACAGATCGCTCTTCTTCCCAGCGTATGGGCGCAATCCCGACGATATGCGCATCCATCCCTATAGCCTTAGCTCCTAATTCTAATCCTGCCTGTGTCACATTAGCGGAGCTCAAGAAAAGATAGTCCACCTTTAAGTCTTCCTTTTGCATCTGCTTTTGAAGTTCTAGAACACAATTAACATAGCCCACAGCAGCCAGAGCAGTCGACTCTCCAACGACATTCATAACGTATGGATTGCGGCCTTGACCCTTCAACTTTGCAGCTGTATCCCTAAAGATCCCATCAAGCATGTAAGCGTCTTCCACGCCTCTGGCGCCCTCCACGATCTTTACCTCGGCTCCCAATATGTGGAATATCAGCATATTGCCCTGGGGTTCGGAACCCTTTGCGCCCGGAATCAGATGCAACACGATGTCTATACCCAATTTCTTGGCGGCCGCAGCGGTCTGACGGCAAAAATTCGACTGTGTCCCCGCTCCTGTTACGACAACGTCAGATCCCTTTTGGACTACGTCTCCAAAGAGATACTCCAGCTGACGAGTCTTATTTCCGCCGAAGGCAAGACCCGTAAGATCGTCTCTTTTCATAAAGATAGAGGGACCCTTTAGCGCCTCAGAAAGCCGGGGACATTCTTCGATAGGCGTCGGCAGGGCCGCAAGTTCGACTCTCGGTAATCTGTCGATCTTACTTTGAAGCTCTTCAGGAGTTAGGAGCCCATTTCTCACTATTTCGGTCATAGTATAGCCCTCGTTCGTTTTAAGGTCTAAATTCTTCTCCTGACAGGTAGTCGCACCATTGTCAGTTAATAGAATCAATGTAGCCAACTTTTCATTCGATGTCAAGTTTCCCCGCTTTGCAAGAAAGCAATGAGCTGCAACGATTGAAGAGATTCGACAGGAAGATTCTTGATAGGGTGATGACTCCGGTCAATTACTCAGAATGTCCGGGGTTCATCTTCTGTGTTTGTTCCCCCATAATATACTATCCCGGTTCCCATCTTTACAACAGAACAAAGACAGATACCTGTTGTTGGTGTTGAAATCTGATGAATTCATTTCTACTGCAGGAGCGCCTTATTTGAAATGACATCAACACAAAGAAAGACTACATCCAACGCAGTAACAACAAAAACTTCAGGTATTACTTCAGGTCTATTTTTATCGGAGCGCTGTTATCACTCTTTATAGGTATTGCTGTACCCTATTCCAGTATGATCATTAAGGGGACGCTCCTTGCCCAAAGTTACAGCACTCCTGCCGCCCTGTTTGTCTTCTTCATCTTCCTTGCGATCATCAACGTGATTTTAGGCGCCCTTAGAAGGAGCTTTGCCCTCAGCTCTGCAGAGTTAGCTACAGTCTATATTATGGCGATGATCGCAACAGCTATACCCACCTTCGGATTTTCCGAATACCTTCTACCTATCATCGCTGGCCTTTACTATTTTGCCACACCTGAAAACGACTGGGCATACCTTATTCATCGCCATGTTCCAGAATGGATAACACCAAAGGGTCCCGGTGCGATTAGGTATTTCTATGAGGGTCTCCCCCAAGGCCAGGCTGTGCCCTGGAAAGAATGGTTTGAGCCGATATTTTACTGGTGTCTGTTTATTGTCACGCTCTATCTTGTGATGATATGTACGATGATAATATTGAGGAAGCAGTGGATGGAAAAAGGGAGGTTGCTCTATCCACTGGTACAGGTCCCCCTCGAGATGATACAGGACGATGAGAGGCGCTCTCTCGTCAAACCTTTTTTCAGGAATCCGGTTATGTGGATTGGTTTTGCCGTTCCCCTCATAATACAGAGTTTCAATGCCCTGCACAATTACTTACATTTCATCCCGAAAATTGAACTATACATGAGCGTGCCGCTGTTCAGGAATACTACATGGATCCTCTTCTATTTGAACGTACCCCTGCTCTGTTATGCGTATCTTTTGAGTCGCGACATTGCATTGGGAATTTGGCTCTTTTTTCTTCTGTTGAAAGTAGAGAAGGGCATATTCAACATTATTGGCTTTGAGAGCACAGAAAATTTGAGCACGTATGCAAATGCGGCCGGTCCTTACCTTGCGCATCAGGCGATGGGAGCTATGATAGTCTTGGTGTTGTCAGGGCTATGGGTAGCCAGAGGACATCTTAAAGATGTGTTCAGGAAGGCCTTCAGGGGAGACCCGGATGTAGATGATTCAGGGGAGGTACTATCTTATCGAACAGCTGTTATTGGGCTTTTGATCGGACTTTTTCTTATGAGCATCTGGCTCTGGAAGTCGGGTATTCCCATCTGGATTGTTCCCATATTCCTATTTGCAGTATTTGTTATATTTACAGCCCTGACCAGAGCGGTGATCGAGGGAGGTTCATCGGTCATCAGGTCGCCTATAATTCCTTCAGACTTCGTCGTTTCTGGATTGGGGACCAGTGTCCTGGGGTCATCCGGACTGGTAGCCCTGGCGTTCACGTATGTCTGGAGCTCAAATTTGCGAATCTTCTTTATGCCCTGTTTTGCCAATGCCTTAAAATTGGCAGAGGAGATAAAGGGGAATAAAAGACCACTGATATGGGCGGTGGCAGTAGCTGTAGCAGTCACCTTAGCAGGGTCTATATGGGAGATTATCAATCTGTCTTACAAGCATGGCGGGATCAATCTCCACGAATACTTTTTCATCGGTGTTCCCCGAAATGCTTTTAGCTATATAGCTCCCAAATTCTCCGATCCTGTCGCGGCGAGCATAGGAGGATGGATATTTACCGCCGTAGGTGCTCTTTTGATGGGTCTTTTGACGTTTGCCAGGTATCGGTTCTTGTGGTGGCCTGTACACCCTCTGGGATTTGCCACCAGCACGTTCTATTCTATGAATTGGGTCTGGTTCAGCGTATTCTTGGCGTGGCTCTTTAAGACTATAATACTCAAACATGGGGGAGCACCCTTGTACAGGATGACGAGACCATTTTTCCTGGGATTGGTGTTGGGAGCGGTATTTGTTGCGGGGATGTGGTTGGTCATAGATTTTTTCACAGGGATGAACAGAAATGTCCTCGGATTTTATTAAGGCGTAGGGGAATACGGAGATAAAAACTCAATCTGAATATTTGCAGCAGAACGGAGTACTGACGCCGCCGAAGAGGCAACGTCCGAACGGAACGGATGACCCTAGAACCTGTGTTCCTTTAGAGAACAAAGTACGTCAGCGTCGCTGGTTATACTTGACTGCAACAGGAGAATCGCATATATTTCTATCGTCTCATTTAGCCTTCTTCCCAAAGATAGGCTGTTCCAAGATGCTTTGGACTTCGTAGATAGAGCCAGTGCGATCGCTGTACGGACGGGGAATGCGCACGGGAATCTGGGTAAGGCGCGGCTGGTATGTCGGCTCACCTTGGAGAATGCAGTTGTTGAAAGCGTCCCAATCAGGAACTCCTAAAAGGGGCCAGGCGTCAACAGCGCAGTATTGAAGGAGTAACAGACGGCGCGGCTTATTCGAGACGTTGGGAGCGGAACCGTGCAGTGTGCGGACGTGATGAATTGAAATGCCGCCGGCTCTGACCTCAAGAGGAATGGCGCCGTCAGGATCAAAATCGGGGTCAGTGACAGCACCGACGAAAAAGCCGTTTTGGTGATGGTTGTAGATCGGGCCCTTATGGGAGCCTGGGATTACGAGTAGGCAACCGTTTTCTTTCGTCATATCGTCAATAGCCACACCTACGGCCAAGAGGTCATCGTTAGTGTGGGGATAGAACGCAAAGTCCTGGTGCCATTCTACTGAACTGCCGAATTCGGAGGATTTCATATTGAGTTTGTCGCCGTTATAGCGAATAGCTGGTCCGATTAATTGAGATACGATAGCAAGGATTCGGCTGTGGCGCAGAGTGCTATTGTAGACCTGATGGTTCAGTGACGGATTTTTGAGACGACGCAGTCGAGGTTCTTGTGGTGTATGGCCGGGTTCGAGGTCAAAAACATCGGTGTGCTCCCTCATCTGACGTGATTTTTCGACAAATTCGTCTGTGACCCGGCAAAGTTCTGTGATCTCTTCTTCGGAAAGAACATTTTCGACGCTGATATAACCGTTTCTGTGGTAGAAGTCGATCTGATCTGGAGTAAGCATACAACTCCTTTCTAAACTTTGAAAAACTGAAAATAGCTTAACATATTCGGGGTTATAGCAATAAAGGTACAAAAGAAATTGGACAATGTCAATACGGATTGTGAAAAAATTTATCGCCTTCTACTTTAAGCGCGCTATCCCCGACAGATTCGATCAGGGAAAGAGAAGCCAATCTCGTAGTCAGTAGACAGGTCAATCTGATCCTGTCTACTATTTTGGATCTTCATAAGCTTGCGCAGATCATTGTGACCGATACTTAGTAGATAGATTCAACCACTGTCAGACAAAGAAACAGCCTATGGAGTCTTGGGTTATAGAAGTTCTAATAGAGGCACTGAAGATTACGAGTCTGGTCTTCGGAATGATGGTAGCCCTGGACATGGTAAACGTGGCCACAAAGGGACGGATTAAGGCCGTTATTCAAGGAGGCAGAGGGCGCCAGTACATAATCGCCTCATTTTTTGGGGCCACACCGGGCTGTCTTGGGGCATTTACCAACGTCTCGCTATATGTGCACGGAGGACTCACGTTCGGGGCGATCGTAGGTGGGATGATCGCTACCTCAGGAGATGAGGCCTTTGTGATGCTGGCGATGTTTCCCCGTAAGGCAGTTCTCCTATTTGTTGTCCTGTTTGTAGCAGGTGTACTGTTCGGGTGGCTGACAGACCGGATCGTACCGCGTCTTCATATTAGGGTAAGCGAAGACTGCCAGTTGGACGCCTATCATGAAGGAGAAGAGACGGGCGGACACTACATAAGGCTTCATGTTTGGATCCACATCGTGCGCACACACCTGTGGAAGGTATTTCTCTGGACATCTTCTGCATTAGTCTTAGTTCACATCGGTCTGGAATACTGGGATATGAGAGGCTTCGTCACGAACCATATGATGTGGGTGCTGTTACTTTCTGGACTTATTGCAGTAATCCCACAATCGGGGCCCCATCTGATCTTCGTGATGCTCTTTGCAGAAGGTGTGGTCCCCTTCTCTGTGCTCTTTGTTAGCTCCTTTGTGCAGAACGGACATGGGCTGCTGCCCCTTTTGGCCTACTCTTTGAAGGATGCAGTCTTAATCAAGTTGTTCAGCACAGTGTTCGGATTAGGAGTGGGCATTGTCCTTTACGGATTGGGACTGTGAATTCGAGTAGGTAGTGGCGCATCTATCCCCGACAGACTCAATCGGGGATAGATGGGGAAAGAGGATTGTTCCGATCTACTGCTAAACAGGGAGGTTAATTGTGCAAGATGATACGATTCGCTTCGGAATCATCGGTGCTGCCGGCAGGGGGGACGGTTTTACCAGAGTCCTCCAAGGGCACCCTGAAGCTGTAGTTGTCGCTCTTTGCGATATCCAAGAGGATAAGGTGAGACAAATCTCCGAAGAGATCGGCGTAGAGCACGTGTTCACAGACGCAGAAGATATGCTCGATTCGGGAAAGATCGACGCTGTGGTTGCGGGGACGCCCATGCACTTCCATGTGCCGCAGTCGATTATGGCGTTGGAGCGAGATCTGCACGTTATCAGCGAGGTACCCGCAGGGATATCAATAGAGGAGTGTCGTGACCTTGTGCGAGCAGCCAGACAGAGCAACGCGAGGTATATGATGGCGGAGAACTATACCTATATGAAGCCCAATATCCTGGTGAGAGAGCTGGTGCAAAGAGGACTGTTCGGTGAGATCTACTACGCAGAAGGCGCCTACATCCACGAGTTGAAGGCTCAAAACGAGAAGACCCCCTGGAGACGCCGATGGCAGACCGGCGTAAACGGCTGCACCTATGGCACCCACAGTCTGGGACCGGTGTTACAGTGGTTCGAGGGTCAGCGCGTTGTATCCGTCTGTGCCATGGGGACAGGACATCACTACAAGGACCCGAGAGGAGATCACTACGAGACAGAGGATTCGGTCACGATGATGTGTCGTCTATCCAGTGGTGCTCTAGTCCAGATCCGGGTCGATATGCTCTCCGACCGCCCCCACAATATGGCCCATTATGTGCTTCAGGGGACGGACGGATCTTATGAATCCTCAGATGCCTACAAAGGTATCCCCAAGATCTGGCTGAGGTCCCGAAGCGAGGAACTCCGGTGGGAGCCGCTTGAGAATCTCGAAGAGGAGTTTCTGCCTGAGTACTGGAGAAAACCGCCGGAGGCCGCCCTCAAAGCGGGCCACGGTGGAGGGGACTACTGGGAAGTGCACAACTTCATTATGGCTATCAAGCAGGACAAAGAGCCGACGATTGGCATAGATTGTGCAATGGATATGACCCTGCCTGGGCTTGCGAGTCAGCAGTCCATCGCCCAGGGCTCGACCTGGGTTGCTGTTCCGGACTCGCGAAACTGGACGTGACAGCAAAACTTTGACCAAGGGCGTTATATGAAATGGCTGACAAATACCAAAGGCAGATGGTAAGAAAACTCAGTTAGATATTCCGAAATAAGTCTTTAATGATGGTTCTCTTTTGTGTAACCCGAATAATTCACAAAAAAAGGCCGTACATTAATTAAGAGATTGTATTATATTATAGTTATGCGGTTTAACCACCTTCGGTGTCATTGCGAGCCGAAGGAGAAGCAATCTCGATTCTGTGGTAGATGTAATACTCTCGGGCTCTCATAGGAGACCACTATAAAACCTTGAGATTGCTTCCCCGATAGACTCAATCGGGGACCGCTTTGCTCCTCGCAATGACTCCACCAAGTTTATGAATTAATCGGGCTAATAGTGTTCTCGTTAGAGGGGTTAGAATAACTATCTTGCTTCTACCTCCAAAAAGAACCGTCATTATTGGACGTAGAGGAGCCTAATTGTGCGTCTTGGGAGGAACTGGATGGGACAAAGGTTATATCGGACCACGAAAAAAATACTTGACAAAGGTGCAACTATTCGTTATTTATAGGTGTTGGAGGAAAAGTAGGTCAAAATGTAAGGTGGCAAACTCTATGCAGGAAATCTTAGTTATTCTGTAACTAATGAGGAGTTGGAAGAGTTATTTTCCAACTACGGTGAAGTCAGGCAGGTCAATATAATCGAAGCTAAGGGTTTTGGATTTGTTGAGATGTCCAACTCATCGTAAGCTGAAGAAGCAAAAGAGGCATTGGACGGCACCGATTTTAGCGGACGTGCTTTGGAGAGTGTACGAAGCTCGCCCACCTATAAGTAGCCAAAGGAGGGGTCGCTGAAGATATTAGGACATTTGAGACCTAATCCTGATTGAGTGATAAGATCGCCATTTTGTATATCAGCGAATAAGAGAGGAATCTTATACTTTCCTTTTCCGCTAAATGCTAAGTGAAATTGCACTAAATGCTAAGTGAAATTCCAGAATCCCCTCGAAAGGAGCAGAAAGTATGAGGTTGACACCTGAGCAGAAAACGTTCTATGCGGACAACGGCTTTTTGGCTATTGAAAATGTGGTCCCTGCTAAGTTAATTGACAAGATGAGCAGGCGCATCGAAGAGCTATGCGAATCCTGGGATAGCGAAGAGGCAAGAAGGGTAGGTATGCAGCAGGAGGCAGAGATCGAAGGGACAATAGCGACGTCCAAGGCAAAGAAGTCGGTGCGGAAGTTCTACAATCTCATTCCCTATGAACCCGTCTTCAGGGAGCACGCAACGGACGGGGAGTTGATAGAGCTGGTAGAAGATATCATCGGAAACCCCATTTGCCTCTATGCGGACCAAGCTCTGCTAAAACCCCCCATGGTGGGATCGGAGAAGATGCCACATCAGGACAACGCCTACTTTCGCGTCGAACCCGCCGACGCAGTCACAACCTGCTGGTGCGCCCTGGACGATGCCACAACCGAAAACGGCTGTATGCACTATCTGTCCGGCTCGCACAAGCGCGGACTTGTCGCACACGAAGAGATCCCGGGCACACCGCATCTTGTGCCCGATGACTTCGACCGGGACAAAACAGTTGCCGTGCCTATTAAAGCGGGCGGTATCATATTCCACCACTCATTGACACTTCATTTCTCACCCCCGAACAATACCCAAAAATGGCGCCGAGCGTTTGTATGCCACTTTGTCCGCTCCGATGCCACGATACCGGGAAAAGATCCGAAAGAGTTCCTCCAGCTTTCTTAAAGGGAAGAAAGGCATGCTGATATCTGCGGAGAAAGTGCACTTCCAAAGACAGGTAACTTGATTTGCCACAGTTTTTTTCAAAGGATGAACTGGAAGAACTTCGTGCCGCATCTGAGCGGTTAGTGGGCAAGTACACAGCGGGCCTGCACGGATGCCTCCCGCGGCTTGATAACGACAAAGATGCCCTTGGGGGCATGGGCCACATCCTTCCCAGTGACACGCGCGAAGGACTCTTTCTCGAAGCGGTAGAACATCCTGGTGTCTGGAGAGACTTGAAGCGGAGCCGGGCTATACGGATCTTGAACTGAACGCCTTACACTGCGACTGGTTTTATCGTTAAATTGATTGAAAGTGCCTGGGCCATTCAGTTTTCCGTTTTAATGGTGGGGAAGACCTAAAGCCGAGGAGGGCTAGCCCACCTTGCCAAAATTAACTGAAGTACGCCGTTGACCCCCGATTGAATCTACCGGGGGCCGAACCTGAGCGGACACTACTTGGACACAAGTGCAAAAAGAAAAGGACTTCGCTTGGAAATAAATTCTTCTAAGTGCTTTATGGGACGCAAGATATAGTGGAGGTGGCAAAGGGACTCGAACCCCCGACCTGCTCATTACAAGTGAAATCTAAGGGGCTTATCTAACGTATTGTAAGATAGCAAGACATGCGATAAGACCCTATTTTACTTGACTTTATTACTTCTATGTAATATTATCAGCTTTAACGATTTTATACCACTTTTGACAGGCTATGGACACTAGTTGGACACCAGTTTTCTGTGCTTATCAATCGTACGTAGCTTTCGAACTCCCTATAAAGCTTTACAGTCGCATCTACATCATGCATAGGATAATTCCGATTAGAGCTAACTATGGAGAGAAAAAGAAAAGGAGCTCTAAACAAGCCCATCAGCCTTGCTTTCAATTCCTCTAGATTCATTGGTTACACCTCCAATCGTTACTATTTCGCATATCTTTCCATTTCGGTGCGCTATCCGAAGTTCGTATATACCCCTTGTGAAAGATCGCTTCTGGTGTCTCAACATTTTAGCCCTTGAATTTTAGTTCCCATAATTGGGAAGTTATATATACCTGAACCAATTATGATACTAATATGCATCTAAATTTTAGGCTATTTGCGACCATTTCTGACGGGCTGTCTATTTGAGACTCTGTGAGCTTTTGTGCAAATTTATCTAACGACCCCAGTTTAACGGTATTCTGCTTCGTAACAGGTGGCTGGATCGTTTCGCTGTGCTTGCACGAAATTGGACATGCGGTTGTAGCCTATTGGGAAGGTGATAGAGATGTAGCGAATAAAGGTTACTTTACGCTCAATCCCCTCAAATATACTCATGGTTTGTTGAGCATCGTACTACCCATGGTGTTTCTAGCAATAGGAGGCATTGGTTTACCAGGTGGTGCGGTTTACATTGACATAGAAGCAATAAGGAGTAAATTTATGCGCAGTCTGATGTCAGCCGCAGGGCCTACAGCCACAGTTATGTGTACCATCGTTCTGTTAGTACCATTCAACACAGGTTTGGTAAGTGTCGATGTGTCCAATCATTCTGAATTCTGGGCTGGTCTATCGCTGCTTGCCTTTTTGCAAATTACCGCGCTTTTATTCAACCTGCTCCCAATTCCTGGTCTTGACGGGTTTGGGATCATAGAACCTATTTTACCCAATATACTACTGAAGCTTACTCGTTATATGGGATCATTTATCTTCATCATTATCTTTTTGTTCCTCCTTTTCCTTGATACCCCTATAAGACAGGAATTCTGGTCAAGGATTTGGTCTATCAGTTCGCAGGTCAACCTCGATTTTGAATTGGTCACCGCAGGTTTGAGGCTATATAACTTTTGGTCCACTTAGGAGACAAATTATCTGAAAGGGCTTAGACACCATATGAGTAATCTTGATTTACTGTATAAAGATGAGCCCAGGACAAAAAATGGCAATTATCGGAAACAAAATAACTGGTTGAGAAGCTGCATGTCTAGAGAAGGAGGGAGGGCTTAAAATGAGATATATAATTTCCTATACTGTCCTCACACTGCTGGTCGCTTTGACTACGACTGTCCATGCACAGATTCTATTCGGACCTATCAACCATATAGTCGGGAGGCAACCCTCGTCACTCTTTAGGACAGATTTGGATGGAGATGGAGATAACGATCTGGCCGTGGCTCTTGGAGGCGCCAATGGTATATCAGTCTTGTTGAATAATGGAGATGGGACATTTTCAGGCAGGCGCGACTATGGTTCTGGGGATACTCCTTTTTCAATTTACAGTGCGGATTTAGATGGAGATGGGGATAATGACCTAATTGTGACTAATTTGGATGACGATAATGTCTCAGTGTTGTTCAACAATGGAGACGGCACATTTCCTGACAGGTTGAACTATAGAACTGGGAACGGTCCCAGATCAGTCTTCAGTGCAGATTTAGATGGAGACGGTGACAATGACCTATCCGTGGCAAACGGCGGCAGCAAGAGTGTATCAGTGTTGCTGAATAAGGGAGATGGAACATTCGGAACTAAAGTGGACTATGAGACTGGGAGAAGTCCCACATCAGTTTCCGCCGTAGACTTAGATAGAGACGGCGATAGTGACTTAGCTGTAACTAACTGGCTCGATAATAATATTTCAGTGTTGTTGAATAATGGAGATGGGACATTTTCAGCCAAAGTGGACTACGACGTCGGAAGGCGTCCCCTGTCAGTGTTCAGCATAGATTTAGATAGAGATGGAGACGGAGATAATGACCTAACTACGGCTAATGACTTCGGCAATGATGTATCTGTGTTGTTGAATAATGGAGACGGGACATTTGTAACTAGGGCGCTCTATGACGCCGGGGATGCTCCCAGATCAGTTTTCAGTGCAGATTTAGATGGAGATGGAGATAATGACCTGACTGTGGCTAATTTTCAGAGCAATAATGTATCAGTACTGTTGAACAATGGAGATGGAACATTTGCACCTAAAGTGGACTATGACGCCGGGGATGGTCCCAGATCAGTTTTCAGTACAGATTTAGATGGGGATCGAGATAATGACCTGGCTGTGGTTAGCATGCACAGCGATGATGTGTCAGTGTTGTTAAATAACGGAGATGGTACATTTGCACCTAAAGTGGACTATGGCGTTGGCGATAGTGCCTTTTCAGTTTTCAGTGCAGATTTGGATGGTGATGGTGGTAATGACCTAGCTGTGGCTAATTTGGACAGCAATAATGTATCAGTTTTGTTGAATAATGGAGATGGAACATTCGTACCTAAAGTGGACTATAGGACTGGAACAGGTCCAATCTCAGTATTCATTGCGGATTTAGACGTGGATGGTGATAATGACCTAATTGTAGCTAATCTGGGAGGTAATAGTGTATCAGTGTTAATGAATAACGGAGATGGCACTTTTGTAACCAAGGTAGACTATAAAACTGCGAACGGTCCCAGATCAGTTTTCAGCGTAGACTTAGATGGAGATGGAGACAATGACCTAACTGTAGCTAATCTGGCCAGTAATAGTGTATCAGTGTTAATGAATAACGGAGATGGAACATTCGCACCTAAAGTGGACTATGGCGTGGAGGATGGTCCCAGATCAGTTTTCAGTGTAGATTTGGATGGAGACGGTGACAATGACCTATCCGTGGCTAACGGCGGCAGCAATACTGTGTCAGTGTTGCTGAATAAGGGAGATGGAACATTTGCAGGCAAGGTGAACTATGGAACTGAGATTAGTCCCTTTTCACTTTTCAGTATAGATTTAGATGGAGATAGTGATAATGACCTAACAGTAGCTAATGGGAACAGCGATAATGTGTCAGTGTTGTTGAATCGGTCTGATATCCCTGTTGGTGTCCCTGGACTTGTAGGAGATTTCGACGGGGATAATGAAGTAGGTCTTTCCGATTTTGTACTTTTTCTAGATGTGTTCGGGGCGACGACCAGTTCACCGGATTGGGATCCCACATTTGATTTGGATACTAACGAAGAGATCGGTCTGTCCGACTTCGTGATCTTTCTGGATAACTTCGGCAGGACAGGGTAGCCTTACGGTCAGAGACGAAGAGATTCGTACAGACGAGGAAGCTGATCTTGATGAGGTAGTTCCTGGTATCAGGTGACCGATGTTACAGGATTACGCATACAATTAGTCGGAGGTCTGATTCAGCTATGCCCCGCGGAACAGGCGGGACAACAACATTTGCAGTTCATAGACAAGAAGCAGTGTGATGGGTGATGCTACTAGGGTGACTGTGGAAAAAGGGTAGGAAATTCTGGAAGCTGCGATTGAGGGACTCATTGAATTGATGAGAGATTTGAGAGGGACATAGATTCCACACTACTGGGATCAACGTGAGCCTTACGCGTAGGATATTTTTCGATTTCAACTATGGATAGTCAGGAGATAGCATATGAAAATGAAAGACAAAACGGCAATCATAACGGGAGGAGGTAGAGGAATCGGAAGGGCTATAGCCTTAGCCTTTGCCACAGAAGGATCGAATATAGTCCCTGTAGCAAGGACCGAATCAGAAATAGCGAAAGTGGCAAAGGAGGCGCAGTCATTAGGTGTCGAGGCGCTTCCTTTGAAGGCAGATGTGTCAGCAGAAAGCGACGTTTACGCTATGGTCGAAAGGACGATGAACGTCTTCGGCAGGATTGACGTCCTCGTCAACAACGCTGGAGCGATCTACAGGGAGTTCCTCGAGGAGCTGACAGTTGGTCAGTGGGACGAAACTATGGCCGTGAATTTAAGGGGCACGTTTCTCTGCTCAAAGGCTGTGATAGAGATTATGATGGAGCAAAAGAGCGGACATATAATTAACATTTCATCTGTGGCTGGGAAGAGAGGTTTCCCGAAGCGAACGGCGTACTGTGCCTCCAAGTTCGCTGTTGTTGGTTTCACAGAGGCCCTATTTGAGGAAGTTAAGGAGTTCAACATCAAGGCGAACGTGATCTGTCCGGCGATGGTGGAGACGAAAATGACGAGGGACGGTTTTCCAGATGCGGATTGGTCCAAGTGGATGGACCCCCAAGACATAGCCCATGCGGCTCTATTTTTGGCTGTGCAGTCCCCCAGGGCGGCGACGCTGGAGGTGGTGGTGGAAAACTCCAAGCCGGCGTGGGAGACTCCCGATAAGCAAGAGGTCATCCGAACAGGTTTCGAAAAGATGTCCTATTGTGATGATTCTGTAACATGTTCAATTAAATAACCGGAGACCCGCTATGTCAATCTCGGAAACGCTGTCTTATCAACCATCAGAAGACACATTGGACTGCTCCCGGATGAACGGCTGGGATATTGTGGTCTCTGACGACGCGATCCCTTCTGAAAAGTATGCAGCCGAAGAGTTCCAGAAGTGGTTCGGGCGGGCCACTGGGATACAGTTGCCCTTGCGTTCGACCGCCCACGGGGGATCCGATCACGTCTACATCGGTCCGGATGCAGCCGACACAATGGGAGAGGAGGAACTGCAGATCGTTGTTGAGAACGATCGAGTTATTATTTCTGGCGGGCGTCCACGCGGCACGCTCTACGGTGTCTATCAGTTCCTGGAAGATTTCTTTCATGTGCGCTTCCTCACGTATGACCACACGCATGTCCCGGATGCATCTGCGCCGAAGATCCCCTGCGGGACATATACATACAATCCACCATTTTCGTTCCGGTGGAGCGCTTACGGCGAGAATACAGAGCATCCAGAATTCGCGGGTCGACTGCGAGTAAACACAGTCACAGATGATGAACGATTGGGGGGAAAGACGGAGCAGACGCTCATCAACCACACCTTCCATTGGCTGGTGCCCTTCTCCGAACACGGGGCAGATCACCCGGAGTACTACGCACTGGTGGACGGAAAGCGCCATACCGACACGAGCTGGGCCGGCCCCCAACTATGTGTCACGAATGCGGAAGTCTTGGAAATTGCTGCAGACGCTGCGATTAAACATCTGGATGATCATCCTGAGATCAAAAACGTCAGTGTCAGCCAGGCGGATAGCGATTGGTACTGCCGGTGCGACCCGTGTGAGGAGATCAACCAACGGGAAGGCACGCCAATGGGCTCACAGCTAACGTTCGTCAACGCCGTAGCCGAGCGTGTAGAAAGAGCACATCCGGATGCCAAAGTCGGCACGCTTGCTTATTGGTACACCCGCAAGCCGCCTGAGACTATCCGACCGCGACATAACGTCCAGATCCAGCTTTGCAGCATCGAGTGTTGCACCCTTCACCCGATAGATGATCCAAACTGCGAGAAGAATCGAGCGTTCTGCCGGGATACGGATGAATGGGGGAAGATCTGCAATGACATTTGGGTCTGGAATTACGACACCAATTTCCGCGCTTACGATCTGCCCTTCCCAAATTTGCGTGCTATCGGTCCGAACGTCCGCTACTTTCTGCGCAACAACGCAAAGGGCTTGTTCATGCAAGCGGTTCATAATGGCACAGCAGGGGAGCTTTGCGATCTTCGGAATTATCTGATCGGGCACATAATCTGGAATCCCCATCTGGATGACCGAGCCATCTTACAGGAATTTGTCAGGCTGCACTACAAAAGCGCAGCTCAACCGATCATAGATTACATCAACATGCTCCATGACAACGCCGAAGAAGTGAGGGTTCACCCGAACTGCTTCCCATCAGTAGAGGAGGTGGGGCTGAATCCGGAGGTCTCGCAAAGAATCTTCGACTATTTTGAGCAAGCTCTGGCCCTTGCGGACGATGACGACGTCCGGGCGCGTGTCCAGAAGGCTTCGATCTGCGCTTACAAGGCTATGCTCGTTGCGGGGGGCGAAATGGAAGCAGCAACGCGCGCCGGACTAGTTGACCGCTATATCATCCTGGGCGAACGCTACCAGATGACCCACGTTGCAGAACAAACGATCGCCTCCGAATACTTCAAACTACAAAGAGCCCATCTGCCGGACGAGGAATTGCATATAGAGTACGAGGAATGGGTGAAGGAAGCGATAAAGAGAGGTTGAAAGGGAGGAATCTATATGCCGTTTACAGAGGAACAAGCCCAGTTCCATGACGAGAATAACTATGTAATCGCTGCTTATGTCATCGAGTCCCGGCGTCTGCGGGTACTTCACGGCCGCTATGATGAGTTGATCGCCGAAGGTCCCCCAAAAGGTCACAACGAAGGCAGGCCGATCAATCAGTCGAAGTCGGAAGATTTGAAGCGATTGGCTGAAGCATTATGGGCTTATGACCATTCCCCGTTTGAGACGTTTCAACTTATGAGTCGTTAACCTGTTCAATTGACAGCCGGAGAGCCAAATATGTCAATTTCGAAAACGCTGTCTTACCGACCATCAGAAGGCACATTGGACTGCTCCCAGATGAATGGCTGGGATATAGTCGTCTCTGACGAGGCGATATCTTCCGAAGAATATGCAGCCGAAGAGTTCCAGAAGTGGTTCGGTCAGGCCACGGGAATAGAACTTCCCTTGAAGTCAACCGCCCGGGGGAGAGCCGATCACGTCTATATAGGTCCAGACGCAGCCGCGACGATGGGAGAGGAGGAACTGCTGATCGTAGTTGAGAGCGATCGAGTTTTTATCTCTGGCGGGCGTCCCCGCGGCACGCTCTACGGAGTCTATCAGTTCCTGGAAGATTTCTTTCATGTGCGCTTCCTCACATATGACCACACTCACGTTCCGGATGCGTCTGACTCCAGAATATCCTGCGGGACATATACATACAGTCCACCATTTTCGTTCCGGTGGAGCGCTTACTATGAGAATAGGGAGCACCCGGAATTCGCGGCGCGACTGCGGGTAAATACAGTCACAGACGATGAAAAGTTGGGGGGCAAGACACAGCAGACGCTCATCAACCACTCCTTCCGCATGCTGGTGCCCTTCGATGAGTACGGTGCAGATCACACGGAGTATTACGCACTGGTGGACGGAAAGCGCCATACCGACAAACACGGCGCCGGTCCGCAGTTGTGTGTCACAAACCCGGAAGTCATGCGGATTGCCACTGAAGCGTCGATTAGATATCTGGATGAAAATCCTGAGATCAAAAACGTAAGCGTCAGCCAGGCGGATACCGATGCGTACTGCCGGTGTGTGGCCCGTGCGAAAAGATCAATCAACGCGAAGGCACGCCTATGGGCTCACAGCTTGCATTTGTCAACGCTGTAGCTGAGCGTGTAGAAAGAGCACATGCGGACGCCAAAGTCGGCACGCTTGCCTATTGGTACACCCGCAAGCCGCCTAAAACAATCCGACCGCGACATAACGTCCAGATCCAGCTTTGCAGCATCGAGTGCTGCACCCTCCACCCTATAGATGACCCAAATTGCGAGAAGAATCGGGAATTCTGCCGGGATATGGATGAATGGGGGAAGATCTGCAACGATATCTGGGTCTGGAACTACAACACCAATTTCAGCATTTACGATTTGCCCTTCCCAAATCTGCGCTCCATCGGCCCGAACGTGCGCTACTTTCTGGGCAACAACGCGAAGGGCGTGTTCATGCAGGGTAACCACAACGGCAGGACAGGTGAACTTTGCGATATTAGGAATTACCTGATCGGGAAAATGATCTGGAATCCGCACCTAGATGATCGGGCTGTAGTGGAGGAATTTGTCGGACTGCACTACAAGGGCGCAGCGGAGCTAATCATGGATTATATCAACATGCTCCATGACAACTCCGAAAAGAAAGGGCTTCACCTGGGCTGCTTCCCATCACCAGAGGAAGTAGGACTGAATTCGGAGCTCTCACGGAGAGCCTTCGACTACTTTGAGCAGGCTCTGGCTCTTGCTGAAGATGACGACGTCCGGGTGCGTGTCGAGAAGGCTTCGATCTCCGCTTACAAAGCGATGATCGTTGCAGGAGGGGACATGGAAGCGGGGGAGCGCGCCAGACTGATCGGACACTATATCGCCCTGTGCGAACGCTACCAGATGACCCACGTTTCAGAACAAGTGCAGGCCTCCGAATATTTCAAGGAGCTCAGGTGAAATCTGTCTGTCACAGCACCGATCTCTAAATCAAGAGGACTCGGGTGTTTTGTCGCTGCCGGCGACGTGGGACAAGCATTGATCCAGCGTGACTGCGGCGGCGGCCTCAGCTTTCGAGCTGACCAGAGGGTTGACACCGTTGCTGTAATCTTTTCAATTAACAACTGGAGGCCTTATATGTCAATCTCGAAAACTCTCTCTCATCAACCATCAGAAGGTACATTAGACTGCTCCCGGATGAACGGCTGGGATATTGTGGTCTCTGACAACGCTATCCCCTCTGAAAAGTATGCATCCGAAGAGTTCCAGAAGTGGTTCGGGAACGCCACGGGAATAGAACTTCCATTGCGGTCGACCGCCCAAGAGAAAGCCGATCACGTCTATATAGGTCCGGATGCTGCGGCTTTTGATTCTGCCGCTCCCCGATTGAATCTATGGGGGATGGGAGAAGAGGAGCTGCAGATCGTCGTGGAAACTGATCACGCCATTATCTCTGGCGGGCGTCCCCGCGGCACGCTCTACGGTGTCTATCAGTTTCTCGAAGATTTCTTTCATGTGCGCTTCCTCACGTATGACCACACTCACGTTCCAGATGCGTCTGATCCCAGGATACCCTGCGGGACATATACATACAATCCACCATTTTCGTTCCGTTGGAGCGCTTACCTGGAGAATATGGAGCACCCGGAATTTGCGGCGCGACTGCGGGTAAACACAGTGACAGACGATGAAAAGTTGGGGGGCAGGACGCAGCAGACTCTCATCAACCACTCCTTCCACAGGCTGGTGCCCTTCGATGAATACGGCGCAGATCACCCGGAATACTACGCGCTGGTGGATGGCAAGCGCCATACCGACAAGTACGGCGCCGGTCCGCAGTTGTGTGTCACAAACCCGGAAGTCATCCAGGTTGCTGCAGAAGCTGCGATTAAGAGCCTAGATGAAATTCCCCAGAGCAAAAACGTAAGTGTAAGCCAGGCGGATACGCGTGCGTACTGCCGGTGCGACTCTTGCGAAGAGGTCAACGAGCGTGAAGGGGCACCGATGGGATCACAACTTGCGTTCGTCAACGCTGTGGCAGAGCGTGTAGAAAGAGCACATGCGGACGCCAAAGTCGGCACGCTTGCTTACCAGTACACCCGCAAGCCGCCGGTGACCATGCGACCGCGACATAACGTCCAGATCCAGCTTTGCAGCATCGAATGCTGCACCCTCCACCCTATAGATGATCCTAAGTGCGAGAAGAATCACGCATTCTGTCAGGATATGGATGAGTGGGGGAAGATCTGCAATGACATCTGGGTCTGGAACTACAACACCAATTTCAGCATTTACGATCTTCCGTTCCCAAATTTGCGCGCCATCGGTCCGAACGTCCGCTACTTCCTGCGCAACAACGCAAAGGGCGTGTTCATGCAGGCTAACCACAACGGAAGGACAGGCGAACTCTGCGATATTAGGAATTATCTGATCGGGCAAATGATCTGGAATCAGCAACTGGATGATCAAGCTATCCTGGAGGAATTTGTCAGGCTGCACTACAAGAGCGCAGGTCAACCAATTATGGATTACATCAACATGCTCCATGACAACGCCGAAGAACTGGGAGTTCACCCGCGCTTTCCGACACCAGAGGAGGCAGGTCTGAATCCGGAGGTCTCGCAGAAGGCCTTCGACTACTTTGAGCAAGCTCTAACGCTTGCGGACGATGACGACGTCCGGGCGCGTGTCGAGAAGGCTTCGATCTCCGCTTACAAGGCGATGATCCTCGCAGGAGGGGAAATGGAAGCGGGGGAGCGCGCCAGACTGATCGAACACTATATCAACTTGTGCGAACGCTACGAGATGACCCACGTTTCAGAACAGGTGCTGGCCTCCGAATACTTCAAGGAGCTCAGGTGAATTGGGTCTGTCAGATTCTGAAGTGATCCCCACATCTACAGGACTCGTGCCCCCTGTCATGCCTTCTTGGATACGACGCGGGGTAACTATAAATCCCACGCAGACGCAACGGCGCGCGCCTGGCTTGCGAGTTCCTCCCGGCTTTCGCCCTTTTGCCCGTTGATGACTTCAAACGTCCAGACACCTGCATAAACGACCCGTTGCAGCGCCGACCGGATAGCCTGCCAATCCAGACCCCCTTGCGTCGGGACCCAGTGATTGTCGCGGGGCTGATCAGCGTCCACATCTTGCAGGTGAGTGCCCCAGAGGTGATCACCCGCAGCCTCGATTTCCGAGACGGGATCGATGCCCGATGTCCAGGCATGCCCGGTGTCAACCACCAGTCCGACCTGTTCCGGTGGATATGCGTCAACGAAGGGGCGCAGTTGATGCATTGCAATCAATGGGTAGTCAATCGGCTCATCGCTAGCAATTACGTTGAGTTCGGGAGCTTGGTCCATCACCCAACTGTCAGCCTTGCCTATGGTGTAAGGCAGGTTTTCAAGCAACATCCGAACCCCCGCCTCGGCGGCCACAGGTATCAGCTCATCCAGAGACCGCTTTACCGCATCTTCCATAGGCAGGAGAAACGACGCGATATCCGTATTCGGGAGGAATTTCGGGTTTGGCACCGGATGGATGATGACGCCGGCTGCACCGATCTCGCCCGCAAACAGAAGGTGATCGGCCAGTACCTTAACCTTTTCCTGCCGCCAGTCCTCAGTGGGTGCGCCGAGCACGTGATATCCGGGCGGCGCGTGCAGCGTAGTGGCGAGCAGTTGTCGGCGTTCGATCTGCCGACGCACCTCGGCCGCAACTTGCCCGGACGGAGGCCCAGGCGCATGCGGGACCGCTGCCACTTCAATACAAGGAAATCCTGCCGCTGCAATCCCGTCCAGCGCTGCCTCCAGATCACGATCATTAAATCCTACCGTGCTATAACTGATTTTCGTCATGACAATAGTCCCGATCCGAGATTTGCCAGATAAGCTCCGCCCCACATCAGTCCTGAAACTCTTCCAGTAGTCATTGTTCTGTCTCCTCAGTAAAAACTGACTTAATCTTTCCCCACGAATTGGCCTCCACAGCGGTCGGATCAGGATACTCTGGAAGCGGAACGAAGAAAAGCCCATCAGGCCTCCCCACGTAAAGACGGGATCTATCCGGGTCTAGGGCCAGCGCAAAAACAACACCGTGCCATTCTTCAAAGTTCAACAGTTGACTGCCCAAAGGCTGCCAGACAACTCCCCCATCAGTCGTGTAGAACACCCCCTCTGTCGTACCCGCGTAGATAACACCAGGAGCATCTGGATCTGGCAGCAGGCAGATAGTGTTTCCCCATTGAGGAAGCCGATATTCTTCAGTATCGATCGGAGGACCATACTCGAGTCCCTCCCACGTATCTCCTTCGTCCAGACTCCGATATACGACCACCGCTCTTTCATCTCTGATTAATCCTTTGCCAGCGTAAAAGATCTTCTCGTCCGAAGAGAACGCGAAGGCCCCACTCACTATTGAAAGATCCTCCCACGTCTCACCACCATCAGTGCTCCGACGGAAAGGTACGCCGGCCTTGAAGGCAAAGATAGTACTGCCGTTACTGGTCGCTTACGATTGCAGTCTCCCAATTACTTCCATAGTCGATACGAGGCACACACAACAAACGCCACTGGTTACCTCCATCATCTGTGCGGTAAACTCTCCCGATAGGACCCTGTGCTAACAACAATTCCGAATTAAGAGAACTTATCCATATTTCGTTCATATCTCCCCGCAGTAAACCCTGATTGATCCCTGCCCAGTGTCTTCCTCCATCTTCGCTACGAAAGATACCCTCTCCCGAAGCTACATAGATCCGTGATGGATCGGAAGGATCAATGGCAAGGTCGCGGATATACAGGTTTCCCAAACCCTCGTTCATCGCTTGTACTTCTCCAGTATCTACATTTATTCGAAGGACCCCGCCCACTACAAATTCTTCAATACCCACGTAGACTTTGTTCCCTCCAGATACTACTGCAACCGGTCTCACGTAATTAGTGATAATTGGACCAGACATCTGAGCCTGGATACCCGGAGCAATACCTGCTATAACAAGTAGAATCACAGACAGAACTGTGGAGAATTCGACTATTGTTTCTTTCATTTCGCTTTACCTTCTTACAGGACACGCCGCGTTCTTTTCTCTTGCCCGAAGCAACTGCTCATCTGTTGCCCCCCGCGCCCATGACGAGCATCTCCTGTCTACCTGTTGTCGTCAAATAGGATCAAGTGGATACAGCGGTCTGGGCCTGTAGTGATAGGTAAACTGCTCCGGGCCAGCGGCGGTCACGCCGGGCGTATCGACCGGGATGATTCTCGCCGAGACCGGTTCGTATGCCGCCCGCGGGGCTATGACGCCCTTGGCCACGATGATCTTCTTCGTCTCGGGACGGATTCCGAGGCTCAGGATCTGATGGAGGCTCATCGGCGCCTCGCGCAGGCTGTTGAGCACTATAGTGTGGCCCTCATCTGTCTCTACAACCGCGGTGATGCCCTGATCGAAGAAGCGTTTCCCGCCGTGCCGCGGCTCGGGTTCTATATATTTTCCGTCGGAGATCGTCCGGACCTGTCCTTGGATCGGGACCGGAGCCCCGTGGCGGCGGTCGGTCTTGCCGCCCACTTCCAGTTGTACGGTCTTGCGGACGCCTGCCTCCACGCACGCTCGTACGGATTCTGGATCGTACAGGACAACGAGGCAGTTTTGAACGCCCTGTCTTATGATCTCAGAAAGGAGGATCGTCGAATCCCCCGGGCTGCCGCCGCCCACGTTGTCCCCGCAGTCCATCAGAGTAACCGGGCAGCTCGGACTTGCTGCTGCCTCCTTAACCGCAGTCTCCGGGTCCGGCAATTTCATGTTTAGCCCCTCCCGCCGCTCCCATACGAAATCGGAGAGACGCTCTGCCTCGGCCTCTGCCCGCTCCTTGTCTGCTTCGGCGGCCACGACAGCGGCCGGGCCCAGATCGGGAACGTCCGCATAGGCAAACCCGACTGCAAAGGAGGCGGACAGGATGCCTGGAAGGTTAGCTATCCTCTGAACTTCACCTACGATCTCGGCCATAGCACCTGCCCCGGTATGGTGCTGAGCGATGTTGGGAAGCAGTGAGGGTTTCTTCATCGCCTGCACGGGATGGATCTCCCCTCTTACCGTCCGGGCGATTAGCGCAGCGCACTCAATGCCTCTTTCCCGCTGGTCGAGGTGGGGACAGGTCCGGTAGATCACAGTCGCAGTGGGACAATCCACCATCCGGGACGATACGTTGGCATGCAGATCGAGCGACAACACGATCGGAAAATTAGGCCCCAATTCACGGCGCAGACGCTCTGCCGTCTCTCCGTCAGCATTCGGATAAGCCTGACAGACCATCGCCCCGTGCAGAGCTAACAGGAGGCCGTCCAACTGACCGGCCTTGCGAAGGCCTTCGATAAGGTCACCGACGATCTTCTCATAGGCCTCCTCTGTGACCGTACCAGAAGGCGTCGCCGATGCCATCAGGATCGGCACGGCCTCAAAGCCATTTTCCTCTGCGCCCGCGATAAAGCCTCCCATCTCGTGGTGCGCGTCTTTCCAGACCTCAATTACGTCCTCTCCATAGTGTAGGCTTGAGTCCTCAAAGTGCTTGAGTGTGGTGGGTACATCTGAAAACGTATTCGATTCGTGCATAAAACCGGCAAGTGCAATGCGCATAGCTCCCTCCTCAACCACTATACAGTTGCCCCCGATTGAATCTATCGGGGGCAGACAGGGACTCCCCTCAAGTATTTCGTGAACGTCAATTTACCTTCTTTACAGACCAAAAATATAGAAGGGCTCGATACCTGTCAATGTTTTTTTTGAATAGATCCCGCATTTGTGCATGTAATAGCCCATACACGGCACGGGTTATGAATGTGACTCTGATTCGGAAAGGTAAACCTTAAGTTTTGCAAAGAGATAACAATTTGCACGAACGAATGTTTTCGTAGGGGCGGTCCCCGATAGATTCAATCGGGGACCACTCGCCCCAAGGGCGGGATAACCCCGCCCTTACATTGTTACAATCGTGAATGTGATATTTCTCTTGACTTTGGATATATCCCCTTGTAGATTTAGGGAGTAATACAAAACGACGGTGAGGCATCAGGACAAAAAGACAAGGTAATAAGAGCAGGAGGTGAAAGTCGTGAAATTGAATGGCGATGTATCGTCTGCGCTGATTTTAGCCATTTTTGCAATTCTATCAGGCTGTGGGGAAGATAGCAGTCTGAGTTTCATTTCCTCTACACCTACGGGCACAGGTCAGCTCGCTCTGGCACATTCATTCGAAGACGGGTTCGATCTGTCTTCTGGCACGATCTCCTCTTCCAGCGGAGACTTCTCTGCCGCTCGTATAGATGGCAACGCTATGATCTACGCCATAGTTCCAGCTCAATTAGAGGATAGAAGCATATCTAACTTCAGTTCTATATCCAAGAGAGATCTAGTCGGTCCAGAGACGTTGAAGGTTGTGGAAGAACACTACTACGCCGTCAAGACCAAGGAGGCTGACTTTGGGAAAATCTTTGTAACTGCAGTAGAGGATTCCTCCCTAACTTTCGATTACTGGTATCCCGTACCTTTCAGAGATACAAGCAAGCCACCTCCGAGTGGCGGCGGGGGCGGAGGCGGCCATCCATATTAACAAGTAAGTAGATAGTAGATAGGGGGCACATCCTTCTTTCCCTTGTCCCCGATTGAGCCTATCGGAGGGGAGCAATTTCGTAGACAGTAGACGGTGTGGCAGCGCTTCTCCCTGTACCGGGATTTTTTCAGCCCATTTTGGATTTCATCTTGACAAGGAGTTCCTTTTTTCTTTAATTGTTGACTAAGTGTATCAACAATTAAAGAATTCCAATGCTTTTGCGATTACCAAGTACTTAGCCAACTGCCAACGAAAACATCAGGAGATGCAAGATGCCAGAGCAAATCGAGCTGAACCCTGAATGGCCGTGGACGAAAAAATTCCGGATTTCCCAGGGCATGCGGGTGGGGAACACGGTGTACCTCTCGGGACAGATCGCTTTCGACCCGGAGGGCAACGTGGTCGGTGTGGATGACATGGGCGAACAGGCGCACCAGGTGTTCAAGAATATGCGAACGGTCCTCGCCGAGGCTGGAGCAACCATGGAGGACGTGGTAAAGCTCACGGCGTTCATCACCAACTTCAGCAGGTACGCCGACTACGCTGCGGCTCGTGCAGAGGCTTTCCCTAACAATATCGCGGCCAGCTCCACGGTCGCAACGCCGGCGCTCGTAAACCCTGACCTGCTCGTCGAAGTCGAGGCGATCGCGGAGATCGGAAGCGGGGTCCAAACGTAGTTGCCGATCCCTGAAACATTAGGTTACATATAACAGCCAAAACATCTGTGGCACTTTTCAATTAATGTAGGTAAAGCAGCCTACTTCAAATATAGATAGGTGATTCGTATGACCAAAGCTAATATCGGCTGGAAAGAGAAACTTGCAGACAGAATTCCGCCAGATCTGGTAGAGGAGATAGATATTTTCGAAACTCAGATCCAGCTGAGAAAGCAGGGCAAGATCGATGAAAAGGTCTTTGCGGAGACTCGTCTGCGGCGCGGAGTGTATGGTCAGCGCTACGACAATGGACAGCGTAATAATGGGGTAAAGACCCAGCAGATTAAGTTTCCCTCTGAGGAACTTACAAAGGGTCCTAACACGTTGTGGGACGCCCCTGGGATGATGCGGATTAAGATCCCCTTTGGCGGAGTGACAACCGAGCAGATGGACGTTTTGGCCGATTTGGCAGAGGAGTATTCCGACGGAATCTCTCATATTACCACCCGTCAGGATATCCAATATCACTTCGTCCATATTGACGACACTCCGACCCTTATGCGGCGGCTCGCGGCTGTCGGCATCACAACCAGAGAGGCGTGCGGCAACGCCGTTCGCAATGTGACCGCCTGCCCTCTGGCAGGGGTCTGTTCAGATGAGACCTTTGACATTACTCCTTACGCCAAGGCGTGCTCCAAGTTTCTGCTCGGCCACCCGGATACACAGGACTTCGGACGCAAATTCAAGGTGGCGTTCTCAGGCTGCACGCAACACGCCTGCGGTCTGGTGAATATGCACGATATGGGCGCTGTCGCCGTAAAGCGCAAAGAGAACGGAGTAGAAAAGCGAGGTTTTGAATTCTATGTGGGTGGCGGCCTGGGAGCCGTTCCACATCAGGCAAAACTATTTGATGAATTTCTGCCGGAGGAAGAGCTTTTACCGATGGCGCAGGCGATCTCCCGGGTCTATGCTCGCATGGGCGAAAAGAAGAATCGGGCCCGCGCCCGAATCAAGTTCCTGGTCGCCAATTTGGGCATAGATAAATTCAAAGAACTCGTACTTGAGGAACGGGAGAAGCTCCTGACCGAGCCTGAATGGACGGCATATCTTTCCGACATCAATGCGTACGATGAAACGCCCCTTAAGGAGGGACAACCCTTAAACGGCGCTGTGCCTCCTGAAGGGTTCGACCGGTGGTATGCAACCAACGTTCATCCACAAAAACAGGGTGGATATGTCGTAGTAACCGTGACTCTGCCCCTAGGCGATATTACCTCTGACCAGTTCCGAGCCCTGGCGGACATTTCGCGGCGCTTCGTTAAGGATACTATACGAACTACAGTGGAGCAGAATATCGTGCTGCGCTGGGTGCGCGAAGCCGACCTGCCGGAACTTTATACGGAGCTTCGTAAGATCGGTCTGGGAGATGCCGGTGCAGGGACGATTGTGGACGTGACAGCCTGCCCCGGGACGGATACGTGTAAACTGGGAATCGCCTCTTCGCGAGGTCTTGCTGGGGAACTGCGAAATCGGCTTGTAGAAAAGAGCTTTCAGTTTGATGAAGCCATCAGAAATCTGCGGATCAAGATCAGCGGCTGCTTCAATGCGTGCGGTCAACACCACATCTCTGACATCGGCTTCTACGGAATCAGCAGAAAGGTCCAAGGTTACACTGTGCCCCATTTCCAGGTGGTGTTAGGAGGCCAGTGGGTGGAAAACGCCGGATCGTTCGGACTGGCGGTAGGCGCTGTTCCCTCCCGCCGAATACCCGATGTGGTGACCGTAATCACAGATCGGTATCTGCAGGACCGATCAAACGGAGAAAGCTTCCAGGATTTTATCCGCAGGATCGGCAAGAGCGAAGTCAAGAAGCTATTGGACGATCTGACACAGGTTCCACCTCACGATATAGACAGCTCCTACTATAGCGATTGGGGCGACCCGCGGGAATTTACGATAAAGGATATGGGAGTAGGAGAGTGCGCAGGGGAAGTGATCTCTGTGGTAGAGTTCGGCCTATCTGCTTCAGATCGCGAAGTCTTCGAAGCCCAGATACAATTAGATAGCGGGGAGTTCCAAAAGGCAACCCAGATGGCCTACAGTTCTATGCTCCGTGCAGCCCAAGCGCTCGTCAAAACGCAAAATGTCGACATCTCAGATGATGAAGAGGAGATCATCAGTGAATTTCGAGAGCGCCTCTGCAATACGGAGCTATTCTATGACACTTATGCGAGGGCCAAATTTGCAAACTACCTTTTCAAGGCGAAGAAAAGGCCAACTGTCGAGTACACTCAGGATATAGCCCATCGCCGAATAGAAGAGGCGCAACTCTTTATCGAAGCGGCGTACAGTTGCTACGGTAAGATGAATGTCACCCCCTTAAAAGTCAAGTAGACAGTAGACAGCAGACAGGGAAAGGCAGTAGGGACGAACCTGTATGTTCGCCCCTACAAGAGGATCTGCAGGTTTTTATGGACGTGCAAAAGATCAATGTGAAGTTCTACGCTGAGGATCCCTCAGTAGTACGCCTGAAGGATTTCATCGGGATCTTTACCTCCTGGATACAAAACACCGACGATGAGGATGAAGTCATCTACCTGGATATTGCCGATTACAGCCACATTTACGCCGGTCCGGGAGTGGTTCTCATCGGCCACAGAGCGGACTTTAGTATGGATAACGCCGATAACCGCCTCGGCCTTTTGTACAACCGCAAGCAACCGCTAAATGGCAACAATCGGGAAAAGCTCCTTTTTGCATTTCGATCGGCACTCAAGGCGTGTTGTCGCCTGGAGGAGGAGGCATCGCTTGGGGAGAAGCTGAAGTTTAAGGGGAATGAAGTGCTCTTTACCATCAACGATCGGCTCCTGGCGCCCAATACTCAAGAGACATTTTCCAACATCAAGCCCGACCTGGACGATCTGTTAAAGACGCTCTATGCCGGTTCTGATTTTGACCTCAACTGGAGAGAAGATCCGAAGCAGAGATTTGCCGTACACCTCACAACAACGACTCCTTTTGACATCTCAACTCTCCTGAAACATCTCGAAGATGCTTCGTAATTAGCTATTGGTCTATTGCTTCTTCATCTACATACAAAGAGTCCGTAGGATTGTGCCTTGCGGGCTTTTTGCTTTAGCTCATAAAAATCAATTGCATTAATTAAGCCGATTTAGTATATTCAAAGTAGACCAGATATCGGCTTATTATGGAGGTAAAAGCAAGACAGTAGATAGAAGATTGGGAGGAGGAGTGCCCTGTCTACGGTTTGCTGTCTACTATTTATATGTCTCTTTTAAACGACATAACCTTGGGCAGATACGTATCTGTGGATTCCACTGTTCACAGGTTGGATCCACGGACTAAGCTCGGGGCGTGCATGGTTTTGATGTCTGCCATTCTGATTGGAGATAGTTTCCTGGGACTAATAGGTCTTCTATTCTGTCTTTTGGGGATCACCGCGCGCTCTAATTTGCCTTATGGGTTAGTGCTAAGGAACTTGAGGCCCTTTATGTGGCTCTTTATGTTGACGTTCGGTCTGCACGCTTTTCGGACTCCGGGCGCGGTTTTGTGGAATGTTCCGCTTATAGATGTGGGTATGACAGCGGAGGGCCTCAGCGAGGGGATTTTTCTGGCTGTACGGCTTTCGACTCTGATCATAGCCGCTTCACTTTTGACGTTGACTACTTCTCCTATGGAGTTGACGGACGGTCTTGAGAGACTCTTGACCCCATTTAAAAGATTCGGAGTCCCGGCTTATGAGCTTTCCGCCGTGACTTCCATCGCCCTTAGATTCATCCCGACCTTAATGGACGAGGCCCACAGGATAAGACAGGCTCAACTTGCAAGGGGAGCGTCGTTTGAGGGCGGACTTGTCAAGAGAATAAAGAGCCTGATCCCACTCTTGGTACCTCTATTTCTGTCCGCCTTCAGGCGCGCGGACCGGCTGGCCCTGGCGATGGAATCCCGATGCTACAAAGGAGGCGAAGGTAGGACGAGCTTGGTGGAACTGAGGTTCAAGGCTTCCGACCTACTGGCGATAGGAACTGTGGTGCTTTTGTCAATAATTGTGATAACTTACGCTTGAGGAACCTCTTTTTAAGCAGACAGCGAACAGCAGACTGCATACAGGGCAACCTTGCCCCCTTGAAAAATAGCAAACAGGGATGGAAGGCAGTGCCCCCTGTCTACTGTCTACCCCCGAGTGAATCTATCGGGGGCTACTACCTACAGGGAGGTCTCTTTATCCCTTGGCTGTGGATACGCGCAACATCCGGCTGAGGCTCGAATACGACGGGACTAATTTTCACGGATGGCAAATCCAGCCGGGCCCTAGGACAGTGCAGGGGACGATAGTCAAAAAGCTATGCGTTCTGCTCGGGGAGGAGCTATCTTTAACCGGGGCAGGGCGGACGGATGCTGGGGTTCATGCCAGGGGGCAGGTCGCAAATTTCCATACGCGATCAGGGCTGGATGTGGAGAGCATCCAGAGGGGTCTCAACAGTCTGCTTCCCGATGACATTGTCGTCCTCGGTGCTTACGAAGTAGAAGGAAATTTCAACGCCAGATTCGACGCCACAAGTCGCGTCTATGTTTATAGAATATCGAAGCCAAAAAGAGCCATCGGAAGATTCTACGCTTGGCATTTGGAGAGGGATATGGATCTTGGGTCGATGCAGGAGGCTTCGAGCCTTTTAATTGGAACTCACGATTTCTCGTCTTTCTGTTCGTCTTCCACTGACGTAGAGAACAGAATATGCACTGTATCGTCGTCCCGATGGAGAAAGGAGGGATCGGAACTTACGTTTCAGATAGAGGCGGATCGCTTTCTCCACAACATGGTTAGAGCTATAGTCGGTACCATAGTGGAGATAGGCGGGGGCAAAATGTGCCCGTGCAGAATGAAGGAGATCCTAAAGACAAAGGACAGGACAGTGGCGGGGCCCACCGCTCCGGCCTGCGGACTCTGCTTGATAGAGGTGAAATATCAGTGATCAAGGCCCCCATCAGGTGGCGATTTTCGGCATTGGGACTCTTGGCGGTATGTATAGCAGGTGCGATCGCAAGCGTCCTGTTCCCAGGCCAAGCCTACGCTCAGGCACCTTACGGGGATATTGAAAGTTCAAGGAGAAACTCCCTCGTCAGGGCTGTCGAGTCTATCGAGCCCGCTGTGGCAAGCATAAGTGTTACTGAGATCAGGGAGTACGTGACAGGGAGTCCCTTTATCTTCAACGACCCTTTTTTTGAATTATTTATGCCCAGAAGGAGGATAAGAAGACAGCTCAAGAACTTCGGCTCAGGCTTCATAGCTGACAAAAGGGGCTATATCCTCACGAATGCGCATGTGGTAAAAGACGCCTATAAGATTGTCGTCAACCTTCCCGATGGAAGGAACTTTGAAATTGAGGATGCCAGTAAGCAGGTGTGGACAGACGAACGCCTGGATATAGCAGTCATAAAGCTGAACGCAAAAGACCTTCCAGCGGCAGGGCTCGGGGATTCTGACGAGACATTTATCGGCAAGTGGGCCATTGCTCTCGGCAACCCATTCGGACTCTTTGAAGAATCTAAACCGTCCGTGTCCGTGGGCGTTATAAGCGCCCTCGGAAGGGATTTCGACCAGAGAGACTCCGGAAGGGCTATCTACAGGGATATGATCCAGACGGATGCTTCGATCAATCCTGGAAACAGCGGCGGTCCTCTTGTAAATAGCGACGGAGAGGTCATAGGGATAAATACGTTCACAATTACCGGGAGCCGCACCAACACAACATCTATCGGAATAGGCTTTGCCATTCCGATAAACAGAGCCAAAAAGACACTCAATGAGGTTATTACTCACGATAGGATAAGACCGACCTGGGTGGGATTTACACCTCAGGACTTAAATCGACTTATCGCTCAAAGTTTAAATCTAAAGTCCACAGAGGGTGTAATAGTCTCCGATGTAGAGAAGAGTGGACCTTCAGATAAGGCTGGGATAAAGGTCTGGGACATCATAGTCGAGGTGAACGGCGAACTCATAAAAGATGTAAACAGTGTAAAGGGGATATTCTGGGAAGCTACGGTGGGGGACGCCTATAAGATCAAGTTGATAAGGCAGGGGGAAGAGATAGAGACAACACTGAAGGTGGAAGAGCTTGAAGTAAGTAGACAGGTGCCCCTGCTGATCCCGCCCGATAGATTCAATCGGAGGTAGACAGGCAAAAACGTAGAAAGTGGAGTGTAAGAGGGTACATTGCTTAGGAGTGAACCACCCTGCAATGACAAGGGCGTCAATAGCAAATGAGCCGTCATTGGGAAAAGTAGCGTAGGAAGCTGGTAGCAAGTGAGCAGGAAGGGCAAGGGCAGTAGGGACGAACCCAGGTCTTCGCCCGAATTTTCAGGACACACATGCGGGTCTGCCCCTACAGATCTTATTTTCGCCCTGACGTAAATTATGGCAAGAGAAGGTATCCCATTTTTGGCAGCGACTGCCCTGATTAGCGGGGCATTCTGGGGTCTCTTTGCCCTCTTTGGAGGAGCGGGCTTAAAGTGGATTTCTCTTTGTTCACTTACTATTCCCGTCTTTATAGCATATTTTTTCAGAGACCCGCAAAGAAGCCCTCCCCAGGGAGAGGGCCTTATAGTATCTGCTGCCGACGGCAAGGTAGTAGAGATAAAAAGCCTACCCGAAGGTTACCAGATAAGCGTATTCTTATCTGCATTTGACGTTCACATAAACAGGATACCCTTTTCGGGGAAGGTAACTTCTGTTGAACACCGTCCGGGGAGGTTCCTCGTAGCATCAAATAACCGGGCATCCTTTGAAAATGAACAGACCGTAGTAGGAATAGAAAGGGGGGATACAAAACTCCTTGTGAAGCAGATAGCCGGACTCTTAGCCCGAAGGATCGTGTGCAACTTAAAGGAAAACGACGATGTAGAAAAAGGTGACAGATTCGGACTCATAAAGTTCGGCTCCCGCGTTGACCTTATCGTGCCTGAGAATACTAATATCCAGGTTAAGGTCAAAGATAGAGTAAAAGGTGGCGAGACAGTCATAGCCACTTTAGTCTAGAGAGGAGAGTCTTTCTATGCAAGGACTTCAAAGATGATCAATCCCAAAGATACGGTTCCGAGTCTATTGACGATAGGCAATATCTTGTGCGGCTTCCTATCCATTGCCTACAGCGTGGACGGTCGATTTGAGGCAGCCGCGTGGTTGATCGTTCTGGCAGGCTTTTTGGACACTTTGGATGGGAAAGTAGCAAGATTTATCGATTCTCCGAGCAAGTTCGGCGTGGAATTCGATTCTTTGGCTGACGTCTGCTCCTTTGGGATTGCACCCGCCTTTTTAATGTTCAACTACCGTCTGGACATGCTCGGCCCGTGGGGTGTGAGCATAGCGTTTATATTCCTGCTGTGCGGGACGATAAGGCTCGCAAGGTTCAACTCCCGTCTGATCGGCACTGGTAAGGAGCAGTTTTCTGGGCTCCCGATTCCCCCTGCTGCTTTGACTTTGGCCTCGTATGTAATCTTTAGTAACAACGTGTGGCCCGATCTGAAAGGCACCCAGATCGCAGTGTCATTACTGTTAGCCCTATCTCTTTTGATGGTCAGCACTTTCGAGTATGAGATCTTTCCCAGGTTCAGCTTCAGCTCGCTGGGGAACAGCATTAAGCTGATCTATGTCATCGTCGCTTGCATCTTGATGATTCCGTTTGCCGACGAGGTGCTCTTCCCGTTTGCTATGGTGTATGTCCTTTCAGGTGTGGCAAAGTGGTCTGTGCATCTTGTCACCGACAGAGAGGTGGCGGAGGAGATATCTAACTGACAGTCAAATTATGGTGCAACGTGCGCTCCGTGCTACCACTCCATGAGGAAATGTAGATGCTGAGCAGAGATAAGGGAATCGGCCTCTTAATAGTCTTCCTGTTTGCAGGCTCTTTGATAGGCAATATGGTTGGGGTGATACTGGGCCTTGTGTTCGATCTTGCAGACGTCTCCCAAGACCGTGTTGTGTATGAGGTTCTGGTCAGTCCCCTGGTCGCTTACAAGTTCGGTCCTCTTCCCATCAATCTGATCCTTTTATCTTTTACTTTTGGGTTTGAGCTTCACTTCAATCTGCCGAGCATAGCCGGCCTTTTGTTAGCGTGGTATTATTATAAGTATTCCTACTGATTCAGAGTACAGCCGCAGTGTCCATGAAGAAGACCTGTCTTAAGGAGGTGCAACGTCATGTTCGGACTAGGTCCCACGGAGCTCATAGTAATCTTCTTGGGAATTCTCCTTCTCTTCGGGGCAAAGAGGATCCCAGAGATAGCCCGCGGTATGGGCAAGGGGATCAGAGAGTTCCAAGATTCGCTCAAGGATGTTAAGAAGGAGATCGATGTGGGGAGCGCCGTTGAAGACACACAGGAAAGCTCCAACGAGCGTTCACAAGAAGCGCAAAAAGATGAAGGGAACAAGGCAGAAAAGAAGGAGTAAACGAGTACACAGTGGACAGAGGCACATCTCCCATCCCTTGAGTCCCCGATTGAATCTATCGGGGATTCGGGGTTTTCACCCCTCGCAATTACCAACGGTCTCAGCAGATGTCATCGCGAGCGCCCCCGATTGAATCTATCGGGGGGAAGCAATCTCGTAGACAGTAGTCGGAGAGGAGCAGGGATGCCTTGTATGCTGTCTACTGTTTGCTGTCTACTTGTTTGGGGGTGATTTTGTATCTAAATGAGATGAAGGCTCACGAACTTGTGGGCAGGATAAAAAACCACGAGGTAAAGTCCAGGGATGTGGTGGGAGCTCTCCTAAGGCGCATAGATGAGGTGGAAGAGGACATAAACGCCTTCATCACGGTCTTACAGAATGAGGCTATCCAGAGTGCAGAGAGGGTAGACGAGAAGGCAAAAAAGGGCGAAAAGTTAGGTGCACTTGCGGGAATCCCTGTCGCTGTGAAAGACGTAATATGTGTGTCAGGTTCAAAGACTACGTGCGGGTCGAAGATCCTTGAGAACTTCATCGCACCGTACGATGCTACGGTATCCGAGAAACTGAAGGCCGCCGATGCGGTGATCATAGGCAAGACAAATATGGACGAGTTTGCTATGGGCTCTTCGACTGAGAGTTCTTATTTTGGAATTACGAGGAATCCTCACGATCTCGACTGCGTCCCCGGAGGATCCAGCGGCGGGTCGGCCGCCGCTGTGGCTGCAAATGAGACGATCCTGGGCGTAGGCTCCGACACGGGGGGTTCGATCAGACAGCCCGCCGCCTTCTGCGGAATCGTGGGCCTAAAGCCAACATACGGAAGGGTATCCAGATACGGACTCATAGCCTACGGCAGTTCCCTGGACCAGATAGGTCCGATGACGAAGGATGTAAGGGACGCGGCACTCCTTTTAAATGTGATAGCAGGCCACGACCAGCGGGATTCTACCTCCTTTGCTATTCAAGTTCCCGACTATCTTTCGAGACTTCAAAACGGCGTTGAAGGGATAAAATTAGGGCTTCCAAAGGAGTACTTCGCTGAGGGATTAGACTCACAGGTAAGGGATGCAATATTCGAAACTGCAGAACTTCTGAAGGAGCAGGGCGCAGAGATCAAAGATGTGTCCCTCCCTTACACAAAGTATGCGGTGGCGGCGTATTACATCATCGCTACGGCTGAGGCTTCTGCGAATCTGGCAAGATACGACGGCGTTAAGTACGGGTATCGGGCTGATGGCAGCGAAGATGACCTGATCCAGCTTTACATTAAGACGAGGAGCCAGGGCTTCGGAGAAGAGGTAAAAAGGAGGATAATGCTCGGCACTTATGCCCTGAGCGCTGGATATTACGATGCCTACTATCTGAAGGCCCAAAAGGTGAGAACGCTAATAAAAAGAGACATCGAAAATGCCCTTTCCGAGTGCGATCTGCTGATTACGCCTGTCTCTCCGACGCCCGCCTTTAAGATCGGAGAGAAGATGGACGACCCCTTGGAACTGTATCTTTCGGATATCTACACTATTTCGGTCAATATGGCTGGAATTCCAGCCATATCTATCCCTTGCGGCACTTCGTCAGATGGGTTGCCCATAGCCCTGCAGATCTTGGGGAGGCCATTTGAGGAGGATACGATCTTAAGGGTGGCCTACGCGGCTGAACAGGGTTTAATAGCTGACGTTTGTCTCTGAAAAAAACATAGAACATAGGACAGTTGGTCTTGTACTAATTCTTTCCCTTTTTCCCTCCCGGTGTCCAGGTAGTATCCATAGCCAGTCCATGATTGTATTAAGACATCTAACTCTATAACAATATATGAAGGAGGGGAAGCGTGGACAAACTCCATTTTTTGGTTGACAAATGTACTTTACAATTATATACTTTAGCAGAAAATTTTGTATCTTTTTCTACTGAAATGTGATCTATGTCACAGATTATTTCTTAAAACTGATTGATACTGTTTCTCTTTAATAATAGCTAAAGGAAGGGGAGGAAATCATGAGAGTAATCTATAGAGGAGACTTGGATGGATCCGTATGTGCGGCCATCTTGACAGAGTTAGGTATGTGCGACGAGCTGCAACAGGCTCATCCCAAGGATATGCAAGATGCGAAGGTGGACGTGACGGATCAGGATCTTATTTGTAACCTGCCATATCACCCGAACTGCTAAATGTGGTTTGATCACCATTCCAGCGAGATCACCAAACGGGAGATGCCCGAAAATTTCAGAGGAAGAGTTGATGTGTCACCAAGTACCGCGCACCTGGTTTACAATTACTTTCTTCCGGAACATCCGGAACTAAAAAAATACGAAGAACTTGTCCACGACACCGATCTTGTGGACAGTGCAAACCTTACCCTCGAACAGGTTCTGAATCCCAAGGGAGCGATTCTTCTGGGTCTCTTGCTGGACCCTCGTACTGGACTTGGGCTTCAACGTGACTTTACGATAAGCAATTTTCAATGGGTGTCCGGGATTCCCTTACTGTTGACCAAACATACGGTAGAGGAAATCCTTGAAATGCCCGACTCGCAGGAGAGGATCAAGAAGTACACTGAGATGCAGGGCATCGCCGCTTTGTTCTATGCAACGAATTCTCATCTGGATGACAATGTCATTGTGACGGATGTTCGCGGCAAAGAGATTCCATCGGCGAACCGCTTCTTAATTTATACACTGCCTGGCCTTTCGGAAGGTAATATTTCTGTTCGGATTGCCGACGGAAAGAAAGACGAGTTCGATACCATCTCCGTTGCCCATTCCATCTTTGTAAGGACGTCTACTACCGATTCCGGAGAATTGTGCAAGAGATATGGTGGCGGAGGTCACAAGGGTGCAGCTACATGTCAGCCTTCCCTTAAGGATAGCGACCGGTTCTTCCAGGAGATCATCGAAGCCTGTAAAGAGTAGCCCAATAGGAAGAGATGGACAGCGCTGGTCAGAAACTGGTCCCCGATAGAAGCAATCGGGATCGAACATTCACAGGTCTCCATACATTTTGAGGGAGCTTCGGTATATACGAAGCTTGAATACATATCGTTTTGCACAAGAAATGCTACAGACCCGTTCAAGGGGGAGGGGGAGTCCCCGTATGCTGTCTCCTACTCAGATAGTGGCGCGGCCTTAAACTCGCCCTTACCGTCCGACTCCACTTTGCCTATCGGTAGGGAGGGATCGTGGTCCCACATAAATATCCATCCCTCCTCCGATCCTACCCTGAGAAGCTCTAATTTTTTCATCATTGTATCGTAAGGGAAGAGATCGTACGCCATGTTATAGGGACCCTTAAGGTGCGAGGTCGTAGGCATAATATCCGCCGGGAAGACGGCCTTTTGTCCCTTTGACTCGATCAACACTCCCTGATGATGCCGGGTATGTCCTCCTGTCACAAAGACGCTCACTCCATCGCATATTTCGACATCACCTTCAAGAAGTCTTAAGACTTCGGCATCCATCAGTGGCGCAAAATTGTCCCTGATGTAAGTCGTCTTCATCGTCCCGAAGTTGTTTAGGGCGTCCTTCCACTCGCCCTTTTGAACCACGTACTCGGCGTTAGGAAAGGTCGGAACTATCTCCCCGTCCGAGTCATAGCGGGTCGAGCCTCCGCAGTGATCCAAATGGAGGTGCGACAGCACAACAATATCTACTTCCTCGGCCTCCACGCCCTCCTTTTTCAACGACGCCAAAAGCGTCACACTATCGTCTATCGCGTATATATCCTTTTGCCTTTGTCCTAACTTTGTCCCGAATCCCACATCCACCAGCAGCAACTTTTCACTTGTCCTTATCAAAGCGCAGTTCATCCCCATGTCTATCCTGTTCTTCTCATCTGTCGTGTTTGTCCTTTCCCACAGCGCCTTGGGTACAATCCCGAACATCGAACCTCCGTCCAATTTGAACCTCCCGCCGCTGACCACCGTAAGCTCTACAGCGCCCATCGTTAACCACGTCATAATCTTAGATCCTTTCCTGCGCGTCTTTAGGCATTCAACTATATAGTGGTTCTGTTTTGTCTGAAAAGATAGAAACTAAACGTGCTGTCAGATCTGCTGGTAAGGGTGAATAGCACCCCCGATCTGGTGTAGTTCTTAAGCTAAACGTAACGCTGTGGATTTAGCTGAAGTTCCTGGAGAAAATCGTCAACGATTCGCTCCTGGTCGTATTCAGGTTTCCAGTTCCACTCCTTTTGAGCATTGCTTTCGTCCAGTGGCAGAATGAATTTATCCACGATATCTTGTAGGTCTAAATCTGGCTTGAAATCAATCTGAGCACCGGGCACCTTGGCTTTCACAATGTCCGTCAATTCCCTGGCACTAGCAACGGGAGTAACCCCAGCAAGAAGATAGTTGACCGTTTTGATGTTTTCCAGAGGTGCCTCACTCAGCTGCACCATCGCTAGAGCCGCATCTTTAAAATACAGGACAGGGAACTCGGTTTCAGGCTTTACCCAGATCGTATATGGATTTCCCTGGGCACACTCCTCAATGACTCCGCAAGTGTATTGGGAAACTCCAGGAGTCTTCACCCCTGGTCCTACGATGGAGGGATATCGAACTCCTCTGAAATCAAGCCCATATTTCCTTTTGTAAAATAGCCCCATTTGTTCGCCGAATACCTTTGTGGCACCATAAAAAAGCTGGGGACGTTGAAGGGTATAATCACTAATGACCTCTTCCTGGATATCGAGTCCATAAGTCCCGATGGAGCTTGAAAAAAGCACTTGCTGAACGTCAAACAGTCTTGCAGCCTCCAGCACATGAAAGGTACCAAGGGCGTTCGCTCTAATAGCAGCAGCCGGATTGGCATCGGAAGGCACAGAAAGCATTCCTCCTAGGTGATATATCACTCGAGGTTGAGCATTCTTAACTGCATCCAGCACTTGGCTGAAGTTACCTAAATCACCCTGTACCATTTCTACTTGATCTTCCACGTCGTCTAGTCGTTTGATGGAAGGGTTGATATCGAAAACGACCGGATTCTTCTCTCCTTTTTCTAATAGAAGGCGCACTACCTTTGCTCCTATAAAACCGGTACCTCCAGTAATGAGTGTAGCCATAGTGATCTCCTACCTGACTTGGACAAACCGCTTCATGGCTTGTAGCCACATCCCCCTTCACACTACCACATGCGTTCGCCCCTACATTAGGCAAATTCGGAGTTTGTGTCTTTAAGCAAGACACAATAAACTGTTGACTTAAACGACCTTTGTAGGTATATTCACAAAGGTCGTCTATCCCACAGAAGACGCTCTCCTGCTAAGGAAAAGACATCTATGAAAAAGTGCCCGTACTGCGCAGAGGAAATACAGGATGAAGCTATAAAATGCAAACACTGCGGCGAATTTCTACCGTTGGAGAGTGAACATCACGACGACCGCCCACTATCAGAACCGGGAGTCAAATCCTATCAGTTGGGATGTCTTATTTCCATTGTACTTATCGTCTTGATCGTGTTGGCCTCATTCTTCGTATGCTTTAAGTATCCCCCCTCATTTTAAGGAGGATCACAGATGGCAAAATACCAGATACTGCACTGGAGGAAGATACCCATTCAGGTCAAAGCCTTCGATGCAGAAAACGAAGCCAAAGAACAGCTTCCAGAGCGATTCCAGGTCGCAATAGACGAACTTGCAATGGCACAGGGCGCAGTCGGAACAGACGCCTATCTGGAGGCGTGGGAATGGACTCCTGTAGAAGAGCAGGAAGGGACACCCGAAGAAGTTGCCAAAGCTGTAGCAGAGGAACTCATCAAGAACACCGACCTGAGCTCGTACGGTGGTGGACTAAGCATAGGGATTAGCTAAAAACCGATAAAACTATCTATCAAGTTAACAGATCCCGTTATCTTGTCAAGGTGAATATGTGCTGGTAAAAGGAGAATCAATGTCAAACAGGAAAAAGATTCTAATAACGGGTGCTGCAGGCAAGATAGGAAGGGTACTCAAAGAAGGCTTGAAAGACGATTATGACCTGCGTTTGATGTACCATAGAACCGTCCTGCCCGCCGAAGAGGGCGAGGAAGTAGTAATATGCGACATTGCAGATTTCGACTGCGTAAAGAAGGCTGTTGACGGAGTAGATACTGTGGTTCATCAGGCGGCAGACCCAGCGGTAGACGCCACTTGGGAGAGTGTCCTGCATTCCAATATCATAGGTGTATATAACGTCTATGAGGCCTGTCGTCAGTGCGGCGTGAACAAAGTAGTCTTCGCCAGCACAAACCATGTGACGGGATACTATGAGAAAGACGGGAGGACATATACGACGCCCGATATGCCCGTCAGACCCGACAGCTACTACGGGGCCAGCAAGGCTTTCGGCGAGGCTCTGGGGCGATACTACTCAGACGCATTCGGAATGTCTGTTATCTGCCACAGGATCGGTTCTTTCATAGGAGGCGAGCCGGAAGAGGGGAAAGGGCGCATCCTTTCGACGTGGATGAGCAATCGCGACTACGTTCAACTGACCAGACTGTCCATAGAGACGGACGTAAAGTTCGGAATATTCTACGCCATATCGGGGAATACGAGACGCTACTGGGACATATCCAGCGCACAGGAGATTCTCGGATACAAACCCCAAGACGACGCAGAAAGATTCGCCGAGGAGGGTGCCTAAGGCAGCAGTCAGTACTAAGTAAACAGGTAGGCAGGGGGCACTATCCCCTTTCACCTGTCTACTATCTAATGTCAAACGGGCGCGCGGCTACGGCTACAAATACACTCTTTGCACCTCCCTCAGTAAGCGTCTTTGCGCAGGAATCCGCCGTCGCTCCTGTAGTCAGCACGTCGTCTATCAGAACCACTTTCTTACCCTTAAGATCCTCATACTTGACAACGCGAAACGCCCCGTCCACGTTCTCGATTCTCTGGATGGGGTCTAATTTTGTCTGGACTTTTGTCCACTTCCACCTTATCAGAATATCCTCCCTCACCTCTATCTTCAGCGCATCCCCCAGGCTTTGAGCAATAATTTCGCTTTGATTGTAGCCTCTTTCCCTCTTTCTGCTCCTGTGGAGCGGAACCGGAACGATCATATCGGCTTTTATCATCCTGCCATCGTCCCTCAACAGTTCCGCCAACATGCCCCCTAATCTGGCACCGATGGACTTTTTCCCACTGTATTTGAACTGATGAATTATGTCCTGGGTTTTCCCTACGAAGATGGACAATATCCGCACTCCACTGAAGTTAAACTCCCTTTTCCGACACCACTGGCACGGAGAAGCACTCTCAGCTAATGGCGCTCCACATCTTCGGCAGAAACCTCTATCGATCAGCTCCACATCACCCCAGCATCCCTCGCACACCACATGCTCGTCCCCCTCCAGATAAGACTCACAGACGCAGCAGTGAGGAGGGAAGACAAAATCGAGTAGCGATCCGTACAGCAAGGCTGTGAAATCTTGTAATTTCATCATGATCTGTGTTCAGTTTTAAAGGATTGCATGTCATTCTTCAGTTAGGTTCAAAATTTTGTGTCTGGGTTAGCCTACGATTTGCCAACACTTTCTCCCTTAGCCTGATTATTCTTGATGAATGTCTTCAGGACATGATTTACCACTCTCTCAAAAAAATGAGGATTCGGTATATAATCTTTTTGCTCCCATTTCCTACCTCCTACACTCATACGAAGCGAAGGGTCTATCTCCGATCCCTCCAATGGAGCCAAAAATACCTGTGGCGGGAATAGTTCTCCATTATGAAGACTTCTCGAACGCTGGTCGTAAATTCGCTTCAGAAGAACAGGAAGTTGCTCAGGCTTGATTTTCCCATGTACGGGTCTCTCTCCCTCAGTCCAAAAATCGTCCTCTATATGCTTAAGTATGAAGGTTACAAACTTACGCTGAATAAATGCTTCTCTTTTCATAATGGCCTGTTCAATTTTATTTCGCAAGTCTTCGTCTTCCACTTGACTCACAAGTTTTGCTATTTTCTGATCTATATCAGCTAGTGAAACTTCAATATCAGTGTCTCGACACAATACTTCAATCGCTGAAACTAGATTCAAGTATGCCATATCTGGTTGTTCTTCAATCAATAGAAGAGCTTGATGATACAATCTAACAGACAATATAAATCTCTGATGATAATTTCTGTCAAGGCCCTCAACTAATTTTAGCCAGTCAGACAAATCTGCAAGGTTGCTGTGACCAGTGACAAGAGGCTTATCAATCAAATACTGTTTTTTTGAGTAATAAAATGGTGTGTCATCCCTACGAACCAGCGGTCCGAGTTTCAATCTTCTGCGAACGAAAAGCGAGGCGAGTGATACTAATTCCTCAGCAATACCCCCAATATGATAGTAGGAAGGTTCTCTAGCGGTCTGCAATGTTTCAGGATCTTTTGAAGTGATTCTTTCTCTTATTCGAAGACATAGCTTTCTTTCTTCTCCCGCACGCTTATTAACCAAAAGCTCCCAGACATAGAAGTCGTATGGTCCATAGCTAAGTAATCCAACAAAATGAGCATCTGCATTAATTTCGTATTCGTAGGTGCTACATTCACCATCCTCATTTTTATCAGCTTCAATGTTTGTTACAAAGTACATCTTTTTTTCATCAGTAGTCATTTCTATTTCACCTCGTAATTTTTTGACCGTTGTAGCCTTCGGAATGAAATGGGGCTTGAACTTTAACCTTCACAAAAGCCAAAATACAGCGTCCTTGCAGAAAAGTCAACAGAAAATCTACAATTCTTGGTAGGGGCAGACCGTTGTGTCTGCCCTTTGGGCGAACATATAGATTAGCGGTTGAATATCAAATGAAATCGGTGCACCTAATTTGATCTTTGTTTAGAGTATTAGTAGATTAAGTTGAGTTGATTGTCTTAACTTTAATCTACGGAGTCCTATGGACAAAGAGAGATTGGCCGTATTAAGACAAGAAGTCAACGAGATGTATTTTAAGAAAGAAATGTCAAAGCGAGAAGTTATCAAACAAGCGAGAGTTTCCAATGATTTCGTTACGGCTTGGACTAAATCTCCGGATCAGGATTTTGCCATGGATAATCGGGGTTGGCCAAAAGGAAAAAGGCAAAAATTGGCTAAAGTTGACGAACAGAGAATCAAAGAGATTTACCATAGCTTAGAGGACGATCCTTATCAGTTCTATTCAGGAGCCACTGTTATTGAACAAGAATGGAGGAATCGATATTCTAGCACCCCTCCTCCGTCGTTGCCGACTATCGGCAGAATGCTTTCAGATTTAGGACTTTCCCAGGGAAGGAAGAAAGGTAAAAACAAGGGTGCATCTCGTTATCTTTGTTATCCAGAGTATACCATTTACTATCTTTCAGGAGGCAGAGTCCTAGAATCAGACTTTATTGGTAAAAAGTATCTTACCGGCAGAACTGAGCCGGTCAACTTCGTTGGATTTTCCTTTAAGAAAGAGCCTAAGTTAAGGTATTTTCGGCGGGTTGACGGTCAAACAGCAACTAACTTTATCGAGAAGTGTCAGTCTTTCTTTGACAGGTTTGAAAAACCAGATTTCGTTAAGGTGGACAATTGCTCGGCGACTATTGGCAGTGTTTCAGGTAAAAGGAATGTCAGCAAAGCAATGCAGTTTCTCTTGAAAAATCAAGTGATTCCGATATTTGCCGTTCCCAGAAGGCCCTTTTCTCAAGCATCTATAGAAGGCAACAATTCTGTATTTTCAAGGAAGTTCTGGAACAGAATTCAGTTCAAAAGCTTACAAGAAGTTGATCAGAAGTTAGAATGGTTTAATCTTTCATCACAGAGATACACCGGCTACCGTCCACCTAAGCAAGAGAAGTCAAACGAGAAAGATTTCATTCCCAAGACCTATTTTATCAGACAAGTCAAACAGGACACAGAACAGACAGATAAAGCCTTTATCGATGTCCTAAATGAGAAAGTATCTCTTCCCTCCTCTTACACCAACTACTTTGTCCTGGCTGAATGGAACCTAAAAGAAGAACAATTATACATCCATTTTGAAAAAGAACAGAAACCAAAGATTGTCGAAAACCTATCATTCAAGATCAATCAAAGATCGAAAGAGAAGTGCACCGATTTCATTTGATAAATAACCCGTAGCCTCTCCTATTTTTCCTGGAATTGTGCTTGATCTTGATAGGAAAATTTCGTAAATTCTCTCACTAATGAAAAAATTGAGTCTGTGTAATCAGCTAATCGAACTGTAGTTACTAAGAGAAGTGATCAGAAGTATTTATAGGAGGAGAAATCATTATGACCGATTATCAACCGCTCGATCTGTCCTCTTTGTGCAACACGGGCATGGAGGTTTTAGGTGAAGGGAATGACGCCCCGGTGGGTTCTCAATCGTTTCGCGGACTGCCATTTCAGGTCGGTTCGCCTGAGGGAGACCGTAATCGATGCTTCCTCGCCTTCGGAGAGGGACACAAAAGCGAGCCGATGACTGTATCTATCAATCAGACTGCGAAGTCTGTGATCGTGGCTCACCGTCTGTTGGTATCCCCCATCATGGATGGCGGGCCTGTCGGCACTTTGGTGGGAGAGTACGTCTTTCACTTAGAGGGAGGCGAAGAGGTCAGCGTTCCGGTGCGCGACCGCTTCGAAATCTCCGTAGCGCCGACATATTCTCTCAGATCTGGACCCGGGGGAGGTCTACCCTTCCTTGCGCTTCCCGACCAGAACGACAGTCTTGTGGACCGATACGAGGGACCCTGGGATAGCGCCGGCAGGCGTCAGACAGAGGCGTCACAGGGGTCGCCCCGCGGCTACTTTCTGTGGGCGTGGATGAACCCGGAGCCCCAGCGCGCCATCGTCTCGCTTGAGATCGTCCCGAAAGGTGGTCACCCTTTCCTGATTGCGGGCATTACGCTCGGTCACACAGACGAGTTCCCGTTCTCGCGAGAGGCAAAGCGAGAAGTAAAGATTACTCTGCCGCGGCCTGCAGATGCTCAAAAGCCGTTCGATCTGGAAGTTGAAGTGGATCGCGGTGTAGCGACCTATCCTTATGCTCTCCCCGAAAAGTCCTCCGACGAATTCTTGGACGACGACTTCAAAGGCTGGGGAGAGGAGCAGAACCCCAGGAGCAGTCCCAGCTATGTCGAGGTGGCGGCCACGCCGTCTGCGACCGTCAGAGTAAAACAAGAGGGCGAGGTGCTCGGAGAGGTCAAGTGGGGCCAATTGGAGGAGAAGGGAAAATTAGAGCCGTCAGATCGCCTACATGTGGAGATCATCGACAAGGGTGTAAACTGGGTTCACACTACTGTCTTGGACGACGAAACAGGTAAGCCTGTACCCTGCCGGATTCACTTCCGCTCTCCGGATGGCGTGCCCTACGCTCCGCACGGGCATCACGCCCACGTCAACTCCAATATGGGGACATGGCATATTGACGTGGGTGGCGATCTGCGCCTGGGTCAGATAACTTACGCCTATATAGACGGCACCTGCCAAGGATGGCTGCCCAGAGGAGAGATGATCGTGGACGTCGCCCGCGGCTTTGAGTATGAGCCGCTCCGCACCAAGGTGGAGATCAAGCCCGGCCAGCGGGAGCTTACACTCCACCTGAAACGCTGGTGCAACATGAACAAGGAGCGATACTTTTCCGGCGACTCGCACGTGCATTTTCTCTCGGCGCAGGGCAGCCACACGGAGGCCAGAGGTGAGGACCTCAACGTCGTCAATCTGCTGCAATCTCAGTGGGGACACCTGTTCACCAACACAGAGGAGTTCACCGGCGGGCCCAGCGTTTCAGAGGATGGTAGGAGCATCGTCTATGTCTCACAGGAGAATCGCCAGCACTTCCTGGGACATCTTATTTTGTTAGGACTCAAAAAGCCCGTGATGCCGTGGTGCAGTGACGGACCTTCTGAGGCGGAACTCGGCGGATCGTTGGAGATCACGATGTCCGACTGGGCGGATCAGTGTCACGAGCAGGGCGGTACAGTCATCATACCGCACCTTCCCAACCCCAACGGCGAGCCAGCTACCCTGATCGCGACCGGACGCACCGACGCAATCGAAATGCTGCGCCACGGTATGTACCAACACAATGAGTACTACCGCTATCTGAACTGCGGCTACCGTCTGCCCTTGGTCGGTGGCACTGACAAGATGACATCGGACGTGCCTGTCGGAATCTACCGCACCTATGTCTATATCCCTCCGGACGAGGAGTTTACCTACGACAACTGGTGCCGGAACCTTGCAGCAGGACGCACCTTCCACAGCGGGGGTCCCATACTCCAATTTACTGTGGACGGCCATCACGTTGGCGATACACTTCAGCTACCCGGCAACGGCGGCACAGTGGAGGTGGAAGCAACGGCGGAATCTATCCTTCCGATACATACGTTAGAGGTCGTGCAGGAGGGCCTCGTGGTAGCTTCTACAGAGGAGAAGAACGGAGCAAGGAGACTCCATCTAAGAGCACCTGTGCAGATAGAAGGACACAGTTGGTTGGCCCTGAGGTGCAGCGGTCCCGGATACTCGACTGCCATCCCGCACTATGACGGATGGAAACGCGGTATTATGGCTCACACTTCGCCGATCTACGTAGCCTGCGGGGGCAAGTGGTGGATGTTCAACCAGGAGTCCGCCGAGTATATGCTCACCCTGATAGAGGGCGGCCTTTCGTACATTGGAAATCTCAGCCGTCAGCACCGCCCGGGTACGGTCACACACCATCACGGGCAGGAGGATCATCAAGCCTATTTGGAGCGCCCCTTCATCGAAGCAAGGGAGGCTATCCACCGCCGAATGCACCAGTTGGGTGTTCCGCATTAAGTTCCAGGTAGAATCTTTACTTCAAAGCCCGGTCATTTGATCGGGCTTTTTTATCTTCGGATCTTATTCTATATTAGCAACTTATAAATTTAGACAGACCTAAATATAAAATTTTGTGATTAAATGCTTGACAAGGGTTAGTATATTTATTATTTTTAGGTGTACCTAAATTTTGAATTTGAAGGAGTAAAATATGCTGAGCCAATCTGTTGAGGACTACCTGAAGATCATATACAAATTGCAGAAGGACGAGGGGAAGGTAACTACCTCTGCCGTTGCGGAAAATGCCAACGTATCTGCTGCTTCGGTTACCAGTATGCTGGGCAAACTGACCGATATGAAATTAGTCGTCCATACACCCTACCGAGAGGTTAAACTTACGCCCTCAGGTGAGAAGATAGCTGTAGAGGTCATTCGGCACCACAGGCTCTTGGAACTCTATCTGTCTGAAGCTTTGGGCTACACATGGGATCAGGTGGACGCTGAGGCCGAGGAGTTAGAACACGTCATCTCCGAAGAATTTGAGAATAAGATTGACGAAGCCTTAGGGCACCCGACGACAGACCCGCACGGGGATCCCATACCCACAAAAGAGGGTCTCCTCGAAGAAGTAGATCACGGGAGTCTTTCAGACTCAGATGCCGGTCAGACCGTCACCATTTCGCGCATCAACGACCAGGACCCTGACATCCTTCGTTACCTGGCCAGCCTCGGCATCTTCCCCGGAGTCATAGTCGCGGTTACCGAAAAGCTCCCTTTCAACGGCCCTATCCTCATCCAGATCGGTTCGGACAGACATACGTTAGGAAGGGAATTAGCAGATAAGATATTGGTGGGTGCAGCGTCTTAACACTGGACAGCCAAGAGGCAAGAGGATGTGCCATGACTAACGTCTACCCACGTGTGAGGTTTTTATGATGAATCCACTCAACGTTTTACTGGTTATTATCGCTTTAGGTGCGGTTGGACTACTTCTATTCGGGCTTGGACGCGGTTTTTTCTGGCTTCGGCGGCTCCTTCGCTGGATGACCGCAATAACGCACTCCGAATCACCCCACGGTTCTTCGCGTCGAGGTTTTCTGCTGGCAGGAGGAGCCGCCCTTCTTGGGGCATTGTGGGTCGGCGGGCGGCGTGCCTTCGGCCGTGGAATTCCTTCCTCCATCGGCCTTGCTGCACAAGCAGAGGAGCGGGGGGCAATACAACCAAAAGCGGAATTGCATGCCCATCGTATGGGCACCGTCGGAGAGATTCAACCGGGTGACTTCGACCCGACACGCTACTTGACCGCCTGGAACTTTAATGATTTGCCCTCTGAAGAACGCCAGAACTACTACCGTGAAACGCCACGACCCGACGGGACGCTCCTGCGGGAATATGAATTTATCGCAGTGGACAAAGAGATTGAAATTGCGCCCGGTGTCTTCTTCCCTGCTTGGACGTATAACGGGCAGGTTCCGGGTCCCACCATTCGCGCCACCGAAGGGGACAACATCCGCATTCTCTTCCGCAATCAGGGTTCCCATCCGCACACCATTCACTTTCACGGCTGGCATCGCCCCGAGATGGACGGGGCTTTTCCGGATCAGTTCGTGCCTCCGGGGGGTGAATTTCTTATCGAATTTGACGCCGATCCTGTTGGAATCCACCTCTATCATTGCCACTCGCTGCCGCTAAAACGCCATATCCACAAGGGTTTGTACGGTGTTTATATCGTGGATCCACGGGAACCGAGACCTCCTGCTCAAGAGTTCGTCATCATGATGAACGGCTTCGATACGAACTTCAATGGTGACAACGAAGTCTACTCGGCCAATACCGTTGCCTTTTACTACATGAATCATCCGATTCAGGTCAATGTTGGCGAGCTGGTGCGCGTGTATCTGGTCAATGTCACCGAATTTGACCCGATCAACTCGTTCCATCTCCACGGGGCGTTTTTCGATGTGTATCGGACGGGGACGCGTTTGCACACGGATGAGTTCACCGATACGGTTATGATGTGTCAGGGGGAACGGGCGATTCTGGAAGTGACGCTCCGGTATCCAGGGCGATACATGATCCATGCGCATCAGTCCGAGTTCGCCGAGCTGGGCTGGATGGGTATCATTCAGGCAGTAAGCGCAATATAATACGTACAAGGAGTCAGAAGCAATGAACACGGATCCTCATCCCGAATCCAGAGATACATCACATCACGGGGAAAAAAGTCTATCGCACTGGGTTTTCATCTTTTTGCCGCTTGTCCTGCTGGGTATTTTGATCGTCATTCTCCAGGTCTATGGTCCTGGCAAAGCCTTGCGTACCCATTTCCCGCCCGTGGAGAAGATCGCGTTTCTGCGCATTGTGCTCCGGGACCAAGACGTGGCGCAAGAACGCCATAAAGAGATCATTTTGCACATCCTTAACGACGGCCCCAGTGAGGCGACCGTCGCGCAGGTGATGGTGGATGAAGCCTATTGGCCCTTTGAGATCAGGCCAAAGGCAGCACTTAACCACCTGGAGAGAGCGCAGATTCATCTGTTTTATCCCTGGGTGGAGGGCGACACACACGAAGTCACCCTCATAACCTCAACAGGACTGACGTTTAGCAAGGAGATTGAAGTGGCCGTGGAATCTCCAAGTCCCAATTGGAGGTATCTCGGCATCTTTTCCCTTTTAGGGGTCTATGTGGGTGTGATCCCCGTTTTCTTGGGGCTGCTCTGGTTTCCAGCCATGCGAAATGTGAGCACCCAAGGGTTGAATTTCCTTCTGAGCTTAACCGTGGGATTGCTGGTCTTTCTCGCAGTGGACGCTCTCCACGAAGCCCTTGAAGTCGCTGATGAATTGCCGGAGGCCTACGAAGGTGTTGCGCTGGTCGTGGCCGGATTTTCAGGCTGCTTGCTGCTTCTGATACTCATTTCTCAATGGTCGCGCACTCAGGCGGCGCAACGCGGTGAGACATACCAACGGATGGTACTCGCCTACATGATCGCCTTGGGGATCGGCTTACACAATTTAGGAGAGGGGCTTGCCATCGGTTCGGCATACGCGCTTGGGAACATCGCACTTGGAGGACTATTGGTGGTCGGATTTGCTGTTCATAATACGACCGAGGGGTTCGCCATCGTGGCTCCGGTTGCGAAACAGCGAGTCGCCTTTGCCAACTTCATCTGGATGGGAGCTCTTGCGGGTGTGCCGACGATTCTGGGCGCGTGGATCGGAGGCTTTACCTATTCGGCAGTCTGGTCTGTGCTGTTTCTTGGCATCGGAGCAGGGGCGATTGTGCAGGTCTCTTACGTCATCCTCCGTCAGATGGCACGCCAATCCGAAGACGCGGAGGTGCTGACGCCCCACAACTTCGTCGGCTTCTTTGTTGGCTTCTTGATTATGTACGCGACAGGGCTTCTGGTCACGTTCTGAATCCTTTTTTGATACCACTAATAAGGAGGGAAAGGAGATGTTTCGGCCAAGTTTTCGGCAAAGAACTTCACAGGTAATCGTTTTTGCTCTGCTTTTGATAGGTATCACACTCGTCGCTGTCGCGGCTATGCGGGATAGGCCGAATACCATCCTCGAGGTCGTTGCAGAAAATTTTGTTTTCAGGGGAAATAATCCGACGCTTTACGCGAAGCCCGGCTCGAAAGTAAAATTAATCTTCCGCAATGAAGCGCATGGCATTGAACACCATCTCGCAATAGAGGGTCTCGATGTGGATACGGACATTCTTCGACCCGGGGAGCGTGAGGAGATCATCTTCTCAGTGCCGCCGCGAGATACGATTCTGACCTATTCCTGTTATTTGCACCCAATAATGCAAGGTAAATTCGTGATCGGAAACCCGGATACCATTGTCACATCCCGATAAAATCGTACATAAAGCCCCCGGAGAAAGTTAAAATGCTCAGCCAGACGATACAGGACTACCGGAAGGAGATCTACAAGCTTCAACAGGGCCGGGATCCGGTGGACTTGCTCAATCCCGTCCATGAGCGCCGAGCGGATGCAGGTGGCGGCAGCTTCGGCCATGAATATAATCAAAAAGCTTGCTCACATGAATCTGGTGCACTATATGTGCTACCACGGTAAGGAGATCAAGAGTGCCAAGTGGACTACGGTCTTATCGCTGCTGCCGGTGGGAATGGGGATTATCCTCTGCCTTTTGGTGGCCTCCCTGTGGCGGCTTTTTGCTTAGCTTCCCTCCATACCCCCAAGTCATATATTCATAGTCGCAGGTGGCCACAACCCACCGACCGCTGGTTCTTGCTGCCTGTAAGTTCTTATACCCTCTGGTGACCCCTATCTGGATCGCGTAAGGATCCTCAGACTCAAAGGCTCGCTAATGAAACCGGAAACCTATAAGGTTCAAAATGGATAAAGCAACAGAACATCTAATTAAAGAATTGGAAATATTTGGAAGAAACAATGAGGGTTATTTCAACATCCCCCCAGAGACCGGTAAGTTCTTTTACATACTGGTTTCGGCCTTAAGGCCCAATAACATTCTGGAAATAGGAACCTCCAACGGTTATTCGACTTTATGGCTGGCAGAAGCGGCTAAATCTTATGGCGGGAAGGTAACAACTATCGAAATCTCCGAATCGAAGGCGAAGATGGCAGCAGACAACTTCAAAAAAGTTGGATTAAGCAACATAAAACTGATTCAGGGTGATGCGTTAGAAGAGATACCTAAGCTAATGGAAAAGTTTGATTTCCTCTTCCTTGATGCAGTTAAAAGCGACTACATTAGCTACTTTAAAAGCCTTGTGAAAAACCCTTAGATTCAGAAAGTAGTATAGAACAAGCATTGATAAAGCAGCTCCGATGTATTATATTATGTTATTGATAATATTATACATGGAGGAAACAATGACCCCACAAAAGCAGGAACAGACAAATCCGATGTTTCACTATTTTCAGATGGAGGATTTAGTTCCCGAGGATCATATCCTTCGTCAGATTGATGAGGCAGTTGATTTTTCATTTGTACGAGACGTTGTATCAGATTGTTATTGCCCTGACAATGGCAGACCCGGTATTGATCCTGAATTAGTTGTTCGAATGATCCTTATTGGCTATCTGTATAATTTGAGTGAGAATCGGCTCTGTCAGGAAGTGGGGATGCATGCGGCATATCGGTTGTTTTGTCATCAGACATTTGATGATGCGGTTCCGGATAGGAGCACGATCAACAAGCTTCGCAATCACAAGTGGGCATCCAGTGGGTTGTTTGAACGGATAATGCGTCAGGTAGTCCAGTGTTGCATAGATGTCGGTCTTGTGAGCGGTAAACACCTTAGTGTCGACGGCACTCAGATACAAGCTGATGCTTCAGTGAAAAGTATTGAGCCGATAGAACCCCCTGTTTCTCTTGATGATTATCTCAAGGGAATCGGTTTTGAAGGTGATAAGACAAAGGGTAGGTCCGGGCATCCTCAGGATAAAGACTTTCATGGTGAAAAGTGGACGAACCAAACACACCGTTCGACTACAGACCCCGACGCGCGCTTATACAGCAAATCGAAGGGCAAAGGGGCTTTTCTCTCGTTTATGGGCCATGATCTGATCGACACAAAAAGCAGAGTAATCCTTGAGACTCAGGGCACGCAGGCGACAGGGACAGCAGAGCCCGAAAGTGCCCTTAAGATGGTAGATGACCTTGAAACATACACCATGCCCAAAGACATTCAGACACTTAGTGCCGATACCGGTTACGGTTCTGGTAATTTTATCGCTGATGTACTTGACCGGGGAATCATACCCCATATTCCTCTGCGAGCCGATGAGAAGATTGAACCGATTCCTACATGGAAAAACAAGACAAATTCAGCACATATTCAGGCCGAACGGGATAGAAAAGTGCGAGAGGCGAAAGCCAGAAATCATGCACGGTCTATCTCATTAACAGCTGACTACAAACTCTCCCGGAGACTCCGTAAACGCAGTGAACATATCTTTGCTGAAGCCAGGCAACAACACGGTATGGGACGAGCCCGTTATAGAGGACCAGCCTCACTGAATGAACAGTTGAATCTTGTTGCAACAGTACAGAATCTCAAGAGACTTGTATCTTTCATAAGAAGGGGGAAAGCGTCTATGTGTGCCCTGCCTGTCAAAGACAGTGCATCCTGTTCTTCAAACAGCTCCTATTCCTTGCTGACCAGAACTCTGATAAGACTGTTTTGCTTATTCCACAGCAAAACGATACGATATGCTACTCTTTGACCCATAATCGGCGCTTCAGACGCTGCCTGGGACATAACTATTTCACAAGGCTTTTAAGCTGATGGAAGAAAAACTCACAAAAGACGCTCTAATAGTTGCCGACAATGCTGAAATGTTCAAGGACAGAATGCAGGACTATCTTGAATATGTGCGGGATAAATACCAAAGCGTTTTAGTTCCAATAGGTACAGGTGTTGAGATGAGCCTACAATCAAGATGAAAATGGATAAACTTGCACATTTGATCACAAGGGAGTTGCCCTATGGAAATATATGAAAGTTGGAGAGTTGCGGGGAGGAAGGTACATTCACTGGGCCACCACGTGCTCATGTCCGCGGCGGCGCTGATCTGGGCACTCTCTTTGGTCAGCTGCGACACTCTGTTGACGGATTCGGTTCCAGTAGGGGAGAGCCTGGATGGTGCGTTCGAGGGGCTTTCGCCTGAGTTAAACGCTATGTTCGCCAGAGGTGATGAGCAGTTCGGCCGTGTCTTTACCGTCTCGGAGGGGTTGGGGCCTATTTTCAACCAGCCGAGCTGTGAAAGCTGTCATCCCGGGGATGGCCGGGGAACGCCCTCCAGAGCCCTGATTCGTTTCAGCCGTGGAGCGGATCTGGTCCCGGAGTTAGGAGGACCTCAGCTCCAGGATCATAGCATCCCGGGAGTGCCACCGGAGACACTGCCGCCCGGTGTGGACATATCAGTCAGGATGCCACCGCCGGTCTTCGGGGTGGGGTTGATCGAGGGGATTCCTGAGGAGACCCTTCTGACGCTTGAAGACCCTGACGATGCAGATGGGGATGGGATCTCAGGGCGTATAAATTGGGTGGAGGCCGCAGACTTTGTGCCGTCGTATATGGTGGGAGCAGGTCCGGGACTCGCCGTAGGCAGGTTCGGTCGCAAGGCGAACTTCTCCTCCCTGCTTGAGCTGGATGTGGCGGCCCATCGTCAGGATATGGCATAACCAGCGACTTTATGCCGGAGGAGACCGTCCATGCCCAATTGGGCGATGTGGTTGGTGACGTGGCTCCCGATCCGGAGATTTCAGCCTCTGCGGTGTTAGATGTAGTGATGTATCTAAGGCTACTGACACCGCCCAATCGGGGTGAGATCACCGCTGTGGTTCGTAGTGGTGAAAAACTGTTCATGGAGATCAAATGTGTATCTTGCCACGTGCCAATGTTGAAAACGGGGCCAAGCCCGATCCCTCAGTTAAACCAGGTGGAGGCACATCTCTATTCCGACCTTCTGCTGCATGACATGGGGCCAGAGTTAGCCGACAACCGGCCGGACGGGAGCGCCGATGGGTATGAATGGCGCACCCCGCCGCTCTTTGGACTGCGGCTGGCCGGCGATCCGTTAGGTGGGACTGCGTTCTATCTGCACGACGGACGGACTACGGATCTGGGCGAGGCAATACAACTACACGGAGGAGAGGCCGAGGCGGCACGAAACAGATTTGTAGAACTCTCAGAGAGCGACCGAAAAGCGCTCATCGCTTTCCTGATGTCGCTGTGAGAGAGGGACGCTATGGTACGACCTGAAAATGTCATGACGCGGCGGAAGTTTCTCATAGAATCTGGAGAGATAGTCCTGGCGTCGGGGCTTTCAGTATATGGACTCTCCGGATGTGCGACTATGTCTGTCTACCACGGTGTCGTTGAGAACGGGCGCATCGTCGTAGATACAGCAGTGTACCCCGAATTGTCTGAGTCAGGGGGTGGAATTCTGGTAGACTCTGACGGTGCTGCCGGGCCCATTCTGCTGATCAACATAGACGGGACCGCGTTCAGGGCTCTCTCTGCAATCTGCACACACCTGGGCTGTCGAGTGCGAACTTCAGGAAACTTTCTCCGGTGTCCGTGCCACGGTTCCACGTACGATCTGGATGGAAAGGTGGTGCGGGGACCGGCGCCGAGAGCGCTTCGGATCTTTGAGACACGGGTGAATAATAGCTTTGTAGATATTATTGTTGCTAAATGAGGAGGAACGATTATGTGTCAACGTGCTGTCTGGTTGGGTCTGTTTATGCTAATAGGAACGTGGAATCTCCCCCTGTACGCCCAGGAAGGAGTTGAGGAACGTCCGTTCATCAAAGGTGGCGTCTACGACAAGCCCTACTTGTTTAAGTCATCTTCGCGGAGGGCTTCAATCGGAGGTTATACCGAGGCGCACTTCCGCTACGAGCGAGAGGAGGGGATCACAGAAGAGCTGACCTTTGTCCCGAAACGGTTTAATATCTTCACCTTTGCATCCATTTCAGAGCGCTTCAGTACGTCTGCCGAGTTAGAATTTGAAGAGGGGACGGAGGAGATCTTGTTAGAGTTTGGTATTGCTGGACTTCGAAGTTCACGAGATGTTTACATTCCGGGGAGGCATGCTCTTGACCCCACTTGGGAAGTTTAACCTGGCACACGACAGTCCAGCCAACAAGATGACCGATCGGCCGTTAGTGAGCACCCAAATAATCTCGACGACACTGTCGGAGCCCGGCATGGGGTTCTACGGGGCTCTCTACCCGTCGGCCAGATCCCGCCTGACCTATGAACTCTACGCTGTAAATGGTTTTAACGCCGACATAATCGAAGAGAGTCCTGAGGGGACACGTATCGCGCAGGGGAAAAGGAACGTCGAGGATAACAACAACAGTCCAGCGTTCACAGGACGTGTGGCGGTCAGTCCGCTTCCGGAGGGAGAAGTAGGAATCTCGTGGCATACAGGCAAGTACAACAAGACCAGTGAGGAAGGTCTGAAGATAGACGAAGGGCGCAATCTGACCATCCTGGCGATCGACGGGGAGTTCCGTCGCGGCGATCGATACGAGGTATTGGGGGAGTACGCACGCTCCTGGATAGACCTGCCGACGAGCCTGATGGGGACTATCTTTTCCGAACGGCAGCAGGGCTTATATATTCAGGGGAGCGCCGATTTCCTGCGGGGCGCCTTCCAATCTCTCCCCCGCTCGTTCTTTGCAGGAGTGGCCCGTTACGGATTAGTTGACTTCGACACGAAACTTAAGGGGGATACCCACAAACGGCTCACCCTGGGGCTAAATTTCCGGCCGACAGAAGATTCAGTCTTCAAGCTCGACTACCAGTACAACTAGGTCCGGGACCGCCTGGACGTGCGTGTGACCAGCGCAGCCGTTCTGTTCAGCACGGCAACGTATTTCTAAATGAACTACACTCTTTGCGCTGCACGCAGATCAGACGATTTTTACTCATCCAGAACTACTACAGGAATGTGAAATCTCCAGACGGAAAAGCACGGACAGTCCGGTCAACAAGCTGACCGATCGACTGATGGTGAGAACCCAGATATAAGGAGGGCATCAAAATGGACTTAACAAAGCGTGTGGCGTCTGCGGTATTATGCATCTTTGTCGCTTACAGCGGATCAATATGGGCAGAGGAGATTGAAGAGGAGCGTCCGTCAGTGCCGGGAGGGATCTATGACAAGCCCTTTATACGGCGAGCCGGAAGGGCTACCGCTCTGGGAGGATACATAGACCACGAATTCGAATGGGCAGAAGATGGGGATAAGACCTTCGATCAGCATAGGTTTAATTTCTTTACCTATTCTGAGGTCACAGACCGCATTCACATATCCTCAGAGCTAGAGTACGAGCACGGAGCGTTGGTAAAGGGAAAAGGAGAGACGGACGGCGAAGTGAAAGTGGAGTATGCCAACTTCGACTTTATGGTGGATGAACGTCTGAACTTCCGCGGCGGAGTCATACTGTCCCCGCTTGGGAAATTTAACCTCGCACACGACAGTCCACTAAACGATCTTACGGGTAGACCGATGGTTGACAGACAGATCATCCCCTCGACTTTGAGCGAATCGGGAATGGGAATCTATGGGGTGTTTTATCCAACTGGGCTTTCACTTTTGAGCTATGAGGTGTATGTGGTGAACGGTTTCAACCAAAAGATTATAAAGGATGATGATGTAAGGATCAGAAGCGGAAGGGGAAGTCAAAAAAACGATAACAACGAGGATAAAGCGGTTGTAGCAAGAGTGAACTTCAGTCCGAGATTTGGCATGGATCTGGGGGCGTCGGTTCATACAGGGGATTACGATGATGAGGGCAAACACAATCTGACGATTTTGGGTCTGGACGGTACATATACCAGAGGAGCCTTAGACCTTTTGGGCCAGTATGCAAGGTCAGAGATAGATATAGATAGGGTCGCTCTGCCGAATGCCGCAGAATCTCAGCAGGGCTATTACCTTCAGGCAAGTTATCACTTTCTGCACGAGGTCCTTTTGCCCGGCTCTGTGTTTACAGGTGTGATCAGATGGGACTCCGTAGATTTCGATACGGATATAGAGGGGGATGATCAGGAGCGCCTGACTTTAGGCTTAAATTTCAGACCTGTGGAAGATTCCGTCTTCAAGTTAGACTGGCAGTTCAATTGGGAGAGGCCCGAAAATATCAGCACTCGGAGCGAGCCGAAAAACCGCTTCTTTTTCTCTGTAGCCTCTTATTTTTAGACAAATTCTATACTCTTAATCAATGTCTACCGCGCGAGCTGATCAGGGATACCCTATCGTCAGGACAATGTCATACAGCAGGAAACGCCTGTGCAGTGCTTGCAACGCCTTATAATTCTATGCCTTCGTTGCAGATTCTTCCCACGGCCCATAGGGGTACACGCTCTAAGTCCTCCACCTTCGGTCTCACACCTTACAGTATAAGTCCAAGACTTCCCAGCTTCGAACGGACGAGCAGAACGTCTGGATAGCGTAATCTAACTCTACCTTAATTCCTCAACGCCCCGCGATGTGAAGACCTGTCCGGGCCGGGAAAGCCCCGCTGTTTAAAGAACTCAATCTGATCCTTTCTGAACATCGCATCTATCTCCCTTCATTCTGTAGACAGTAGACAGGGCACTGTCTCTCATCCCCTAACTCCACCAGATAGTAGAACAGACATTCTTGTCTGTTCCTTCCAAAGGTTCTTCCAATAATTCTTGGGGACAAAAGCGCAGCAATCATATATTTTACCATCAGGAGATCTATCAAAGATCAGCCATCACTTACAGACCAGTTCCCTCGGTAGATCGGTGAGGACTTCACATCCGTCATCTGTGATCACGATGGTCTCACTGACGGTGGCGCCATATTTCCCGGGGTCGCGAATAGAGGTGGTGCAGTGAAACGCCATGCCCGACTGTAGCATAGTATCGTCGCCCTCTGTGATAGCAGTGGAGCAGTCGCCCCATTCGGGTGGGAACCCTATGCCGATGGAGTAGGCATAGCAACCGTGCCAGATAAAGTGGGACGGCAGCCAATCCAGACATCTACTTGCCTTTATGGCGACCTCGTCGCCTGAGATGCCGGGCTTGGCGTTCTGGATGACCGTATTTACACTGTCGCGACAGGAGTCGGCCGTCCGTTTGACTATATCAGGGGGTTGGCCGATGAACACAGTGCGCATAATTGGCGCGCTGTAGCGGTTGATGCACGCTCCGAACTCCATGAAGATGGGATCGCCCTTTTTGATCTTTATCCGGCGGTGGGTGGAGTGAGGGATTCCTGAACGCTCGCCGACTGTAACTATAGGATCGTAGCACATATATTCGCTTCCACCGCCGATCATGACCTCGTATCCTGCCAAAGCCAGGTCGTTGTCTGTCTTCCCCTCTCCTGCGACCTCGATGGCAGCCTGCATTCCAGCACTGCTCAAGTTTGCCGCCTGGCGGATGTACTCTATCTCAGCTTGGGACTTGATGACCTTTACCAGTTCCACTGTGCCGCTAACGTCTACGAAGCTGACATGGGGCAACAGATCTAACAGACGAAGATAATTCGTAACCCTGAGGCCGCAGGATCCTAACTCAATTCCAACTTTCGCCTCGGCAAGACCGCGATCGTAGAGCAGCTTTCTCGTAGCTTCGATGTAATCCTCTCCTATTCCGTAAGTGACGCACGCGTCCAGCCACGATCCTAACGCGGCGTTGTGCGACTCAAAGTCCTGACTCAACAGGACAGGATCGCCCTCTTTCGGCACCAAGACCATGAAGTATTTATGCGCTCCGATCGTCTGAATCCCGGTCAGATAACAGATATTAGGAAAGGTGTGGCACAGCATAACGTCTAGATCTTTTTGGGCCATGATATTTTGAACCTTTTTCACCCGTGAACGGTATTCGTCCACAGTGAACGATAGGTCTTTTGCGATCGGCATAGAATTGCTCTCCTTATGTAATGACGGCGACCCTTAGCCTGCTAACCGAATAGATGCCTCTCGGTGAGCATAAGATAAAGAAAGGCTATGTCTAAAGTCAAGATCAAAAGTCAAAGGTTTGAATCTGACGTTCGCAGGCGTGGGGTTATCTCTCCCTTACATTTGGCTGACATTAGTAGCTTCGTCCTTGACAAACGAAGAATTTAGAACTATATTCGTAGCTCGTAATCTCCATTTGGTATTCAACCATAATCCTTATGGAAGTGCGCCATGATCATCAAAAAAGCTGCGGTATTATTACTATCCATCTTTTTTATAGCATCCTCCTCCTTCTCATCCCCGACCCCAGATTTAATCGGGGAACGGACGGTGAACCTTGCAGTCGTGGACGGGGCCATCGGTCCCACATCGGCCGAGTTCATAGTCGAGGCCATAGAGACATCCGAATCGGATGAGGCAGAGTGTCTGATAATAGAGTTGGACACTCCGGGGGGACTGGACGCCTCTATGCGCGTCATCGTCAAGAGGATAATGGCGGCTGAGGTGCCCGTCGTAGTCTATGTCTTTCCCAGTGGGTCCCGAGCTGCGTCGGCGGGGGCATTTATAATGCTGGCTGCACACTTTGCAGCTATGACGCCGGGGACCAACGTGGGCGCGGCCCATCCTGTGCAGATAGGCGCCGGAGGGGCGTCAATGGACACTACTTTAGCGGAAAAGGCCACAAACGACGCTGCGGCTTACATCAGGACAATAGCCGAAAAGCGCAATAGAGACATCGAGTGGGCTGAAGACGCAGTTAGAAAGAGCGTCTCTGCAACCGAGAGCGAGGCGTTGGAGATAGGGATCATCGATTTTGTGTGTGAGGATGTATCTGCGCTCTTGGATTCCCTGGACGGAGCGGAGGCCGAACTCCCATCATCAACGAGAACGCTCCAGACCAAGGGAGCAGAGATAAAAGAAATCCAGATGGGGCTAAGACGCCGGATTCTATCGGCTATCTCCAACCCCAACATCGCCTACATACTGATGATGCTCGGTATCTACGGCCTTATCTTCGAGCTTTCAAATCCCGGAGCGATCCTCCCCGGAGTTGTGGGAGGCATATGCCTTATCCTGGCGTTCTTCGGCTTACAGACACTCTCTGTCAACTATTCCGGGTTGCTCCTAATCGCCTTTGCGGTGATCCTTTTCATAGCAGAATTAAAGACTCCCACTCACGGAATCCTGACCGTGGGAGGGATCATATCTTTGACTTTAGGTTCTTTAATGCTCTTTGAATCTCCCGAACCCTTCTTGAGGGTCTCGTGGAAGGTGATAATTGCGACTGTTAGCTTTACCACTCTTTTCTTCATCTTAGCTGTAGGCATGGGTCTCAGAGCGCAGAAAAAGGAGGTGTTTAGCGGATCGGAGAGCCTTTTGGGAAGGATCGGTGAGGCAAGAACCGACATAAAGGGCAAGGGAACGGTATTTTTGATGGGCGAACACTGGAACGCAGAATCGGACCTCCCCATATCCAAAGGGGACAAAGTGAACGTAATCAGCACAGATCGCTCCGTGTTAAAGGTCTCGAAGATTGAGACGTAAGCGAGCGACTAGAACAACCAGAAAAGAGAGGATAAAGCCATGCCGAATTGGGGTTTTGGATTGATAGTTTTGATACTCTTTGCCATTGTTATCCTTTCAGCAGCAATACGGGTCTTAAGGGAGTACGAGCGCGGCGTCATCTTCAGATTGGGCAGGTTGATAGGAGAAAAGGGCCCGGGTCTAATATTTCTGATCCCCATAGTTGACAGGATGGTGAGAGTATCGCTGAGAGTGGTAGCTGAGGATATCCCAGCACAGGACGTTATAACCAAAGATAACGTCACTATAAAGGTGAACGCTGTGCTCTACTTCCGCGTTATAAGGGCCCAGGAGGCCATAGTCAACGTGGAGAATTACGTCGTCGCCACGTCCCAGATGGCGCAGACGACTCTAAGGAGCATCCTGGGTGAACACGTATTAGATGACCTCTTAGCCAACAGGGAGATGATAAACCAGAGGCTCCAGCAGATCATAGACGAGCGTACAGACGCCTGGGGGATCAAGGTATCGGCGGTGGAGGTAAAGACTGTGGACTTGCCTCAGGAGATGCAGCGCGCTATAGCCAAGCAGGCAGAGGCAGAGCGTGAAAGGAGAGCCAAGGTGATTCACGCGGAGGGCGAGTTTCAGGCGGCGGAGAGATTAACTCAAGCAGCAGGCGTCATCGCTCAGGAGCCCGCCGCCCTGCAGCTTCGATACCTTCAGACTGTTACTGAGATTGCGGTCGATAAAAATACCACTTTGATCTTCCCCTTGCCGATGGAACTAATACGCGGGCTCTTCCCTGATAGGAAAGAGGAGTAGACAGCACATCTCCTCTCCTATCTGACTATTGTTTACTTGCCTTTCCAAATGGGCGAACGCATTGTGAAAAGCCTACGGGTTTGCTCTCTGCCATTATCTGCAGGGCACTGGTCAGCCCAGACCTTGGGGCGAGCAAACCTCGCCCCTACATCTGTCTAATATTTTTCCGTATGATCTTGAAGATAAGAGACAGCAAACTTTCTGCTAAGTCCTTCGACAGAGTGCTGAAAGACCTGAACGCCTCAATGCGCAACGGGAATGATCGCCATAAGGTGATAGTGGATCTTGCCAATGTGGATTTCATAGACCCCTACGGCATGGGGATGCTCTGTCTATTGGGCCGCTATCTGTGTGAAAGGTTCGACAGAGTCGTCTTGAAGTTGCCCGAAGTCGGTCCTATCAAGAGCTACCTGGGGCGGATGAAGATCCTGAAGGCCATAAGCGATTACGCACAGGTGGAAGGCAGAGAATGGGGGATGGAATACACCGAAGGTCCCGCCAACGAAGCCCTCCTGGAGGTGACCGAAATACATAGCTCCAGGGATGTGGAGTCCGTCTTACAGCTTATAAATCGCCGCGTGGATTCGATCCTGACCGAAGAACTTCGATATACGATCAAGGAGATAACTGAATTTAAGAACGCCTCCGCTGAACTCTGTCACAATGTCCTGGATCACAGTGAAAATTGGGGATACATATCCGCTCAAAGGTACACCGACCAGAAAGAAAGGAAATTTGCGGTAATCTCTGTGGTAGATCTTGGAATCGGGATAAGGAGAAGTCTATCTTCGAGGTTCGATGTCTCAAAATGGAGCCATGCAACCGCTATATTGAACGCTTTGAAGAAGGACATCTCAAGAGATCCGACACGGGGCTTGGGCCTCTACGTGGTCAGGAGAACCTGCGCAGAACACGGAGGGAGTCTGCACATAAGGTCGGGAGATGCGAGGGTCTATATAAGGGGAACTAATGTCTATAGATACGAATCCGTCCCCTTTCCGGGCACGCAGGTTTGCATAACTCTCTATCAAAGAGAGTAGACAGCGGACCGTTTCCCCCTAAGCCGTCATTGCGAGCGAAGTGAAGCAATCTGGTAGACATCTGGAAAGCGCATTTTCATGCTTAATGTTAAGAAGTCTCAGAAAATGCTTGACATCCGAAGTATTTTTTTTATCTTTATAGTTTAATTAAATTAAGTGAAACTGAACAAGTGGGGGAAAACCATGCTTAGTCATGCCCAACCCTATGTTGTTACTTCAGATATTACCATTCTAAGTGGAAGGAAGAAGGGGCAGGAGATTCTGGACGACCTGATGGCGCACATAGCAAGAGCCGAAGCGAACACAGTCGTCCCGCTTAATTTTTCAGGTATAGAATTTTTGGATATCTCCTGCGCCGACGAATTCCTGACCAAGCTCCTATTGAGGCTTAAAAGCGGTGAGTTAGGATCTAAATTCGTCTTCATAGTCGGAGGCAACCCTTCAGTCAAAGAGACCATAGGGGCGGTGCTTAAGATAAGGGACCTTGCCGTCCTTTTCAACGGAGAGGGAAAGATCGAGATAATGGGAGACTTAAAGCCTCCCAACAGGGAGGCTCTGGAGATACTACTGAAGAAGAAGAAACTCACATCAACTCAACTATCTCAAGCCCTGAAAAAGAACATCAACATCGCCTGCAACAGGCTCAACGCCCTTCAGAAGATGGGACTGACCTATAGGGTGAAAGACACGAACGTCCAAGGAGGCGGCAGACAGTACTATTATGAGTCTATTGTGTGATGTACAAGACAAATGATCTTTGCAGATCGGACAAGACTGTCAACATTTAGGAGAAAGATGTCAGAGAAGGAAGAGAATAGGAAAGCAAAGTTAGAGATAATGGAGGCATACTTTACCCGCATGGCGCGGAGAGCGGGCTTTCTTGTCGAACTAGATAAAGACGGTCACACTGAGGAGGCCCTGCTTCTTTGTTGTTGCTACATTGAGAGCATGGGGAACTATCTGTACGGGCGAGAGAAGGGGAATCGCAAAAACTTTGTGCGTATCTTAAAAGAGTATGGCCAACAAGAAGTGCTCTGGCACATCTGTCCGAAGCTACTACGGATGAAGCTTGCAAAGGATAATTGCAAACGGATCCAAGAAATAGGGAAGACGCTTGTTGCTGTGTTGACGAGGGCTGAGGGAACGCTCTATACTGAGGATGATATCCTTGCCCTTGTTAAGCCAGTTATAAACGCAGTGGAGTTCAAAGAGCTAAAGGAGAATCTTTGGCGTTCAAACTTAGCGGCTATTTCTTACGAAATACTACGCAATCCCCTCGTCCACGAGATGAGCGGAAGCACTGGAATCACGTTTGGTGAAGCAACTTTCAGGGGGAATCTTGTAGGCACTCTTAACTTTTCACATTTCTACCCCGCGCTGCAGCGAATTCTTGTGGCGATGAAGGACCTTTCACTTGATTCAGGGAAATGGTTTGGGCATGAAGTTGCTGACTCTTGACAAATGAAGAAAAGGCATCTTGAGTTGAAGTAAATCAAAAGGAAGCCAACGAAAATGTTAGACCTTGCGATAGTTAAAAGACAGATTGACCAGATGGCCAAGGAGCAGAAGGATAGCCAGAACACCTTCCTCGATAAGATGAAGACTGCCTACAATCTGCTCATAGAGTGGTCGGCAAAGTGGCAGGAGCTGTCGGACAAGGTCGAAAGGAGTAAGACTTCATGGCTCCTTGCGGGCATCACGGGGCCTTTAAAGCAGTCGTATCCAAAGCCTGAAAGACCAAAAGAGGTTACCGTTGCGGCGACGGATGGCTCTCAGATATTCCCAGACCGACACGAGGTTTCATCCTGCTATCTGATAAACATCGGCTCCGTGATGATCCACTACGGGACAGGAGAGCGGCCACTCCTCACCTGCGATCCTTCGCTGTTCTACAGAGAGAAAGACCTCTATCAGACATGGGGTGGCAGGAGGGCGTTTATGAACAGCGAGATTCTTGCCACAAAGAGGGGATCGCTGGAATTTAAGGCGCTGGCGGATCTTTCCGAAACCGCAGCCTCTGAGGACAGAACCGCTGTGGCTCTCTCAGACGGGACGCTGATCATGTGGACTCTTGAGGGCACGCCACCCGACTTCAAAGGACAGGCTCTCAAACCCTTTTTGGATTCCTTCGACCGTATCAAAGAGGCGGATGTCCCACTTGCCGGATACATAAGCCATCCCGGCAGCTCGGACGTGATCAACACGCTTAGAGTGGGCTTATGCCCTTTAGAGGCAGCCGACTGCGACAGGTGCCCGTGGAAAGAAGAGGTGGAAAATAGCATAATCCCCCAGCTTCCCTGTGAGCCGATTGAAGGCGTAACGGACGGTCTTCTCTTCTCCCGAGTTCTGAAAGAAGGCGAAAGGTCACCTGTCTTTGCGAGTTCCTCCAGGGTACTGGATGAATACGAAGTTCACAGAGTCTTCTTCTTCTACGTGAACGCAGGTTGGGAGATAGCCAGAGTCGAGGTACCTGGTTGGGTAGCCAAGGATGAGAGACTCTTGGAGCTTGTCCACTCTGTCATCTGCGATCAAGCCCAAAAGGGATCGGGCTATCCGATAGTGCTCTCGGAAGCTCACGAAAAAGCAGTGGTCAGAGGAAAAGACAGAGATATTTTCTACCAATTCTTAAGAGACGTTTTGGTCAAAAACGACATTAAGACCGCCATTTCATCGAAGAGCCTGAAAAAGCTGGGACCGACAGTATAGACAAGTAGGTCAGACATTCCTGTCTGACATTGGGAGTGAGATGCCCTGTCTACTGAACAGACAAGAATGTCTGTTCTACCGACGACTGTTTACTATATTTTGAAGGGGCGAAGCACTTATGGAAGAAGAGTACATCGGGGAGATCATCGAAAGCAGCACGGTTCACTTTACGGCTGAGACGCGTGAATTGCACAAGTCTCCTCCTTTTGGGGCATTTGTGAAGACGGACTCGAAGCCCACTATATTCGGGATCGTCTCCAACACCTCCACTCACTCGATAGAGCCGAACAGGAGGCCCACAGCCTACGGCAAGAGCGAAGAAGAACTCAGGATGGAACAGCCTCAGATATTCGAGCTTCTAAAGACGGAGTTTGAGTCCATCATTGTGGGCTATCACAACGACGTAGAACCCAAGCAGTATCTCCCTCCTCAACCGCCACGCATCCATAATTTCGTCCATTACTGCTCCCCAGGAGAGGTCAGGGAGTTCACTTCAAACTGGGACTTTTTGAGGACTATTCTGAACGCCTCTAAGAACACGCCCACAGACGAACTCATAATCGCCGTAGTCAAGAACGCCCTCGCGGCGCACAGAGGTGAGTCCGAATACTTGGTCAGGACGGGTAAGGAACTCTCACGGCTCATAAGGGACGACTACCACCGCTTAAGTTCGATAATCAGGAGGATACAGGATTGAGAAGACGCTACAGCAGCATAGGCATTATCACGAAAGGCTCTCTCGTTGAAGGACTGGAGATGAAGTTGGACCAGAAGAACCTGAACGTGGAGGAGATTAAGGCGGGGAAATTCGTGGTCATCGAGGGACAGCAGAACGACTTTTTCTCCATGATCACAGATGTGCGGCTGGATGCGACAAATCCTGATATATTGGTAAACCCTCCCGATCGGAGCGATGGACTGATGCAGAAGGTGCTGGACGGTACGAGCACGTACGTAGTTGTTTCTCTCCGCCCTATGCTTATGATGGGCAGAGATGAGCAAGAGAATGAAGAAGGAGATACAGACCCACGACCCGTCAAGACCATACCCGGCCACTTTTCGATGGTTCAGGAAGCCGAGGAGGAGGACGTAAGCCGCATCTTCGGGAACGAATCCGCCTCGAAAAAGTATTTCAGCGTGGGCAAACCTCTGGATATGGAGACTCCCGTATGCCTGAACTTGAACCGCTTCGTGGAAAGGAGCAACGGGATCTTCGGAAAGACCGGAACGGGAAAGACGTTTTTGACCAGGCTTGTGCTTTCAGGTCTTATTAAGCGCGACACGGCCGTAAACTTCATCTTCGACATGCACAACGAGTACGGCTGGAAGGCGATCGCCGAGTCGGGTATCGGGAAAGGGGCTTTTGTCAAGGGCTTAAAACAACTGTTCGGAAGTAAGATGGCGATATTCTCCCTGGATCCGAAATCTACCAGGGATAGAGGGGTTCAGCCCGATCACGAAGTCTATATCAGCTACGATCAGATTACGGTAGAGGACATAGCTCCGCTTCAGGAGGAGCTAAAGCTGAATCCCACTGCAGTAGAATCGGCTTATCTTGTCTACGCTATATACAAGGAGAAATGGCTCAGGACACTTTTGGATCAGGAGGGGAAGGGGGTCGAGGAGTTCGCTGAGGAGATAGGCGCGCATCCGGGTTCTCTGGTGGCTCTGCACAGGAAGCTCAAGAGGATTGAGAACTTCCCCTTTATGGTCAGCAGGACTCAAGGCCAGGATGTGATAGACAAGATAATGGACTATATTAATAGGGGCGTTCACATAGTTCTGGAGTTCGGTCAGCAGACGAGCATACTCTGCTACCTTTTGGTATCCAACATCATCACAAGGAGGATACACGAGCTCTACGTAAAAAAGAGCGAGAAGTTCTACTCCACACAGAACGTTGAGGATGAGCCCAAACAGTTGGTCATAACGATAGAAGAGGCGCATAAGTTCCTGAACCCCGTGGCGGCAAAGCAGACGATCTTCGGAACTATTGCAAGGGAGATGAGGAAATACTATGTCTCCCTTCTGATTGTGGATCAGCGGCCCTCAGGGATAGACGAAGAGGTGCTGTCTCAGATTGGCACTAAGATAACGGCCCTTCTGAACGATGAGAAGGATATACAGGCTGTCTTAACGGGAGTCAGCAACGCTTCGGGCTTAAGGAGCGTGCTTGCCAGCCTCGATTCCAAACAGCAGGCCTTGGTGATAGGGCACGCTGTCCCTATGCCCGTGGTCATAAGGACCAGAGACTACGACGAGAAGTTCTACAAGGACATGGGCGAGGTAGACGCTAAGGCAAAGAGAAAAAAGGTAGAAAAGGAGACAGTGGATCTCTTCGGAGAATAGAATAATCCGCCTTGACTGCTTGAATATTGAAGATCTAGACCTGCAAGATTTTGCTTAGATCTACAAGACGTTAGAGACCGTGACCTCCAAAGAGTTAGAGATCAAGGGGATATAATGGACTGAAATGCATAATATATGCACATTGTGAACGTTTTGCAGGACGATAGGACGATAAGGACGATTTGTAGCAAACTTTTCTATATTAAAAAAGTTCCATGTAAAACGTCCTTATCGTCCTAATGGAAGTTTGACTAGAGTTCAGCTCAGAACCAGATACTCCAGCCAGCCGTTGTCCTTGTCCGTGAACGCCTGATTGTAGGGCTTCCGCGGCAAGCAAGTCACAGACCCCTCCCTGACATGATATTTTCTATCTCCGATTAAGACCTCCCCTTCTCCGCTGAGTATGAAGCAGAACTGCTCGTTGTTTTCGTAATTGCGATAGTCAGAGGTCATCCTCCCCTGAAGGTCGTGCTCGAGAGGTACCGGACATCTTCTCTGTGCGCGGTTTGCGTTTCCTCCTACTTATCCTTCCTTACGGAAATCAGGTATTTCTGCAACGCATGCTGTATTGTCCGTTTATGTCCTTTGTATGGTCACCCGGGTGGAAAGGAGCATCTCGTCATCGGTCGGTTCACACGCTTCGCCCTTAAAGAATAATCTCAGAGTGCGGCACTCGGCTGGTCGTGATGTCTGCTCCTTCAAGGAGAAGGAAGGAGAGATGAGGAGAAAATTATCCTTGACCAGCCCAGCGATTCGTTATATACTGTAATATCATTCGATGGACAATATGCAGTGATCTTTAACACACAAGCCGAGCGAGACAAGTAGTCTGGAGGCACGGCAAAATGACATTTGGAGAAGGTAAATACACCTACCAGGTCCAGGAGGGCTGGGGTAAACTGCCGGAAGGCTGGATGTGGGGCTGGATTCCGGCGGTCGCGTGCGATTCACAAGACCGCGTCTATGTCTATTCGCGCAGTGAGCATCCGCTGGTCATCTTCGACCGCGACGGCAACTTTGTGGATTCGTGGGGCGAAGACATCGTCACGGACGCGCACGGTATCTACATAGATGGCGACGATAACGTCTATTGTACCGAGTGGAGTCGCCATTGCATCCGCAAGTTCAACGCAAACGGAGAACTGGTGATGACGTTGGGTACGCCCGATCAGCCTGCCCAGAAGGACGGTGACCCGTTCAACAAGCCGACAGATCTGGCCATCGCATCAACGGGCGAGCTCTTCGTCTCGGACGGCTACGAAAACGCGCGCGTTCACAGGTTTTCGCCCGAAGGAGAGCTGCTGATGTCGTGGGGAGAATGGGGCAGCGGCCCGGGTCAGTTTGAGGTCTCCCACTGCGTTCGGGTAGACAGACACGAACGCGTCTGGGTCTGTGACCGTGAGAACAGCCGCATCCAGATCTTTGACGCCGAAGGTCGCTTCATGGCAGAGTGGACGGGCTTGTTGCGACCCGATACGATCTATTTCGACCCTGATGACGATGTCATTTACATCGCTGAGTTGCAGCATCAAGTCAGCATCTGGTCACTCGACGGCAAACTGCTTACTAAGTGGGGCGGTGCAGAGAAAAGCGATAAGCCCGGTGAGTTTCTCGCCTTTCCACACGGCATCTGGGTAGATGCGTACGGCGATCTCTACGTGGGCGAGGTTCAGGCGAACGGACGCCTTCAGAAATTCGTCCGACAGATGTAATGAAGATAAAATGCGCGTCATATCCATCAAATCCCTGGAGATAGAGGATGCCTATCCCTGGAGATAGAGGATGCCTATCCCTGGAGATAGAGGATGCCTATCCCTGGAGATAGAGGATGCCTATCCCTGGAGATAGAGGATGCCTATCCCTGGAGATAGAGGATGCCTATCCCTGGAGATAGAGGATGCCTATCCCTGGAGATAGAGGATGCCTATCCCTGGAGATAGAGGATGCCTATGTGATCGTTCACGTGCACTCTAAGGAGGGCTTTGTATCTTGCCCCCTTATTGATCCTCGATAGATTCTAATCGGGGACCGATGAGTACGAGTGTTACGGGCTAAATGGTGTGGACTGTGACAGAATAGGAAAATCTACCAAAGAGAGAGAAAATATGGCCAAGACACCCGAAGATGAGGCTTCAGCAAAATCACCTGAAGAGGATGCTTCAGCAAAATCACCTGAAGAGGATGCTTCAGCAAAATCACCTGAAGAGGATGCTTCAGCAAAATCACCTGAAGAGGATGCTTCAGCAAAATCACCTGAAGAGGATGCTTCAGCAAAGCGACTGAAGATACAATTGCAGAACAGGTCACAACTCCTGGAACAGTTGATAAACCTTTTCCAGAATAAGCCTGCAGAAGCCACACAAATTATAAGGACGTGGCTGGTGGAGGGAGATAAACAGAAGGGGAAGAAGTCGAACTTGGCTCGAGACAAGAAAAGGGGGTCCTGAAGATTGGCATTTCGTCAGTTGAATAGGAGCGTCCAACATTGCGTCGGAACTCTGCGACAAACACGGTAATTTTCTCTTCATGGCTGCACAGGTTATCTACAAACTCCTCCAGATATTGAACTTCAGCCCGTTACCCTGTCGGTTTTTCAGGTGATAACAGATTTTCCACTGTAAGATAACCTGATCTTCGAAAAACTCTCTGTGTTGCGACGTAATGTTCTGCGTCTCTGATTTTTCCGCTGCCACGATTTACTTCCTATCAGCATTCCCCTCCTTCTACGTTTACCAGGTCAAACAGGAACGTAATCTTCAGGTGACTTGTCAGGCAATCTACAATCAACAAAAAGGGGTTACGCAAATGTGCATAACCCTTCTGAACATCTGTGGTGCCGAAGGCCGGACTCGAACCGGCACGGGTTTCCCCACTGCCCCCTCAAGACAGCGTGTCTACCAGTTCCACCACTTCGGCACTGTTTATGAACGACTAACAGATTCGAAATCTATCCAAGCGTCTTGTCCTCCGCAGAATGAACTCAGGGCACAGTCCGATTCCCGCCGACAGTCCCCCTTGTAATCGTAATGTCCGTTTGAGTTCCAGAGACAGCATCGAACGTCACGGTCACATAGGCAACGTTCCCGTCGGAGTCCTGCTCCTTCCCCTCCCCTATGATTGTAAGGTCGTCTCCGCTCCCACCCAGGTTGTAGAATCCGATGTCGTTTTCACCGCTGGTATTTAACTCAGTCAGAGTCAGCCCGTTAAATGATCTTCCTCCTCCGCCCATACTGGTGGGCTTACGATACCAGTGATGCGCTACCTCCATAATGCGCCGGCACTCAAAGACCACCGCGTTTTGGTTTGCGCTGACAGCCGTTTCTCCAAATTGACTGATGCCCACGGCTACAGAATTCCCACGATAATCACAGACAGGACGATCATCAGAATCTGAGTCTGCCCCATATGTAGCTCCCCTTTTGGCTAAACAGAGGTGATCCACATCTACTTTGGCCCTGTGCATCCTATAATATACATAAACAAATTCCCAAAAGAAACAAAAAAACCTTAAATTCATTTTCTTGATCGGCTATTTTATCCTAGTCTATATATAGAACCACAGTACGGGATTCAAGAAATTCTTGCTTCCTTTAGAGGTTACTCTGCCCAATGGTACGAAACATTGCCGGGACCGTTCGTTTTCTAATGCGCCATGTAATTGAAATTGGAACATACTTTTCATGCTTTGCGCTTAAATAGTCTCTACCCTGAATAAGAGGGGTTCAACAGCAAAAGGACATCTGTGTGATAATAGAATACCACAAGGGCCACAGGAATTCCTTCAAACACATCGCTGCAATATGCTTTGATGCCGTCCACAGATCAAAGCATAGAGAAGATATCCGGAGTGATGTCGGGAAATAGTTAGCAGTGGAGAAAAGGAGGCACATAAAGGACGAGATAAAGGCAAACGCCCACGGGATATTTGCGGAGCTGCAACGGGCAAAGCACTCCCTACATTACTTCAGTTCTGGGAAAAGAAAAAAAGATAGCGAGGATTCCTTACATGTCTGTTCTTCCAGAATATCAAAGGCGGGGTGTCGGAAGGGCTTTAGTAGAAAAGACACTGAAGTAATCTAAAGAGGAAGGAATCGAGTATGACAAGATAGATGCTTTAGGGGAAAATAAAATAGGGAGTCAGTTCTCCTCTGATCCGGGACTTAAGGATAGATTTACTACGCTATGCGTTTGGAGTGAAATCGTTATGGTTATTTCTTTGTATTCTCCTCCTTCAGCTTAAAAGAAGGGATGTCGGATGCTGGAGCGCTTTCTCTCTTCAGCCTGCGGGTCAAAACGTCCTTTTCTTCCTCCCTTTGAGAGATCTTTACGTCCTCACCTGAGTCGCAATTGCCTTTAAAGACGGCTCCCTCTTCGACTACGAGGAGTTTGGTTTTGATGTTGCCCATGACAACGGACTTGGACTCGAGACGTATTCTATTGGCGACCTCCACGTTACCAACGACTCTCCCTCCGATGACGGCGTTTTGCACTTTGACATCAGCTTCAATCTGTCCTGATGGTCCCAGAACCAGCGTGCCTGATGACTCTAATTCACCATGTAGGATCCCATCTATCCTTATACTGCTTTCTATGTTGAACGTCCCGTCTATCGTGGATCCCTTTCCCACTATGGTGTTCATAGTTCCCTGGTCAAATCCGTCTTGTTTGTTTTTATCCCTTGCCATAAATGGTTTCCTCAAAGTCTAATACTTCAAAAAATAGTTCTGAGGGTCTCGGGGTTCTCCGTGTTCAGGTTTGCCCTCCCATATCTCGTAGTAGAGATACGGTTCCACTTTTCCGTTATTTCCTGAAAGGAGAGCTATCGCCTGTCCTTTTATGACCCTTTCTCCTTTCTGGACGAGTATATTCAGGTTGTGCCCGTATCTGGTGTAGCATTGACTGTTATGGTCTATTTCTATAAGGCTGCCCCAGCCGTCTTTCCAGTCGGCAAAGGTGACCGTTCCATCTGCTGGGGCTTTGACTATAGAGCCATAAGTAGATGCTATCTTTACACCTGTATGTTCCCTCTTGACAGGAACCTCTGTTATTTCAAATGGTTCGACGATCCAGCCATCCACAGGCTGTAGAGTGGGCCTCCACCTAATACTGTTCCATTCACCGCGCTTTGCCCCCTTTGCGTCTTTGGAGTTCAAAAATGGCGACAAATATGAGCTTCCTGCGTACGAAAGTCCTCTTAGCTCCTCCCCCTGCCGTTCGCTCCAGAGCGTCAAAAGTTGCCTGTTTATCCGTTTAATTCTCTCGAGGGTAGCAGTCAGTCGGGCTATCTTGCGGGCTTCGACTTCCAATTCTAAGTTTCTATTTTCTAACGCATCAGCCCGTAGAGCCCTCCGAGCCACGCTCCAGTAAGAGGCCGCTCCGACAACTATGAGGATTACAAGGACAGCAAGACCATATTTTATCAGCCGGAGTTGAAACAGGCTAGCCGTGAATTTGAAAGTCCCAGATCCATCGTTTGGAACGACGATTACAGTATATGATTTTCCCTTAGCCACGTCTTGCTCACCCCAAAGAAAGTAGACAGTAGGGGTTGAATATCAAATGAAATCGGTGCACCTAATTTGATCTTTGTTTAGAGTATTAGTAGATTAAGTTGAGTTGATTGTCTTAACTTTAATCTACGGAGTCCTATGGACAAAGAGAGATTGGCCGTATTAAGACAAGAAGTCAACGAGATGTATTTTAAGAAAGAAATGTCAAAGCGAGAAGTTATCAAACAAGCGAGAGTTTCCAATGATTTCGTTACGGCTTGGACTAAATCTCTGGATCAGGATTTTGCCATGGATAATCGGGGTTGGCCAAAAGGAAAAAGGCGAAAATTGGCTAAAGTTGACGAACAGAGAATCAAAGAGATTTACCATAGCTTAGAGGACGATCCTTATCAGTTCTATTCAGGAGCCACTGTTATTGAACAAGAATGGAGGAATCGATATTCTAGCACCCCTCCTCCGTCGTTGCCGACTATCGGCAGAATGCTTTCAGATTTAGGACTTTCCCAGAGAAGGAAGAAAGGTAAAAACAAGGGTGCATCTCGTTATCTTTGTTATCCAGAGTATACCATTTACTATCTTTCAGGAGGCAGAGTCCTAGAATCAGACTTTATTGGTAAAAAGTATCTTACCGGCAGAACTGAGCCGGTCAACTTCGTTGGATTTTCCTTTAAGAAAGAGCCTAAGTTAAGGTATTTTCGGCGGGTTGACGGTCAAACAGCAACTAACTTTATCGAGAAGTGTCAGTCTTTCTTTGACAGGTTTGAAAAACCAGATTTCGTTAAGGTGGACAATTGCTCGGCGACTATTGGCAGTGTTTCAGGTAAAAGGAATGTCAGCAAAGCAATGCAGTTTCTCTTGAAAAATCAAGTGATTCCGATATTTGCCGTTCCCAGAAGGCCCTTTTCTCAAGCATCTATAGAAGGCAACAATTCTGTATTTTCAAGGAAGTTCTGGAACAGAATTCAGTTCAAAAGCTTACAAGAAGTTGATCAGAAGTTAGAATGGTTTAATCTTTCATCACAGAGATACACCGGCTACCGTCCACCTAAGCAAGAGAAGTCAAACGAGAAAGATTTCATTCCCAAGACCTATTTTATCAGACAAGTCAAACAGGACACAGAACAGACAGATAAAGCCTTTATCGATGTCCTAAATGAGAAAGTATCTCTTCCCTCCTCTTACACCAACTACTTTGTCCTGGCTGAATGGAACCTAAAAGAAGAACAATTATACATCCATTTTGAAAAAGAACAGAAACCAAAGATTGTCGAAAACCTATCATTCAAGATCAATCAAAGATCGAAAGAGAAGTGCACCGATTTCATTTGATAAATAACCAGTAGGTAGTAGACAGTAGACAGGGCAACCCCCCGTCCCCATTTCAAGCTAATGAATAGAACTCATAGATTACAATAAATATACTATCTACACATCGGAAAGTCAATTGTTTTTGCATTAAGACTGCCCGTTATGGACATCTGATACAAATTCCCCAAGTCTCATAGTAGCTCAGTTACGGGTCACTTTGGGGTCTCTCGAAGGGTTTCACAGTAGAGGGGCACATAGACCTCATCTCATGGAACACACCCTGAGGGGAACTGTCCAAGTCGTTATTGTTGGCTCTCATAAGTACGGTTCAATAGCTAAAGGTACGATAAACGCTCTTTTTGTTCAGTTTCCGATACATAAGGGCATCCCTTACATAGACACCCGTTGCAGCAGTCTGCGCCCGATTCTGCTCACATCCAATAGCTTGGGCATCGTCTCCAGTGGATCGTATCATGACGCAACCTCGTTATGCTTCTGCCTGATCCTCGCTCTGTCCTGATTCTCCGTTTCAACACATAGGTACCCAACGTCTAACACCTTAACTCACTCGGAAGAGCCGAATTAAACCTGCTACGGACCGAGATCACCGCTACTATCAAATGCCCTTCACGCGTTCGATAAGTTGATTCAGCGGCTCCCTGAGCGAACTGAGTGCAAGCGACCGATGCTCCCTTCGGATGTGAACTCGGCTTCCTTCATTTATGATCTTATATGAAAATGAGAACTTACCTCTCTCTTGCGCCCACCCGCCGAATTGGCCGAATCTCAAGTCGTTAAAATAGTTAAAACCGCCTTTTGTGGTAATAGAGTAATATCTTTTGGAGACCCAAATGAGCCGATCTACTGCCCGTTGATGTCTTATACGCTCAATGAGATGATCGTTCTTCTTAATGTATCCCAAAGTAATATCCTTATTGCTATCCAGCAGAGAGTAGTGTCCCACCCAGAAACCATTTTCGTCTTCAAACACACCACTCCAGAGGATATTATTTAACGGAGTCGGCGTCGTAAAGTATCTGTCATACGAGATGTTCTGTCTTGCAAGCGACACTTCAAATACCGAGTTCACATAGAATTTGTTGATAACCGTAAAGATGAGATATAAACTGCTTAACCCGAGTCCGATATAGTTCAATATCCGTCTCTTCTTAGATGTCCGTCTGAGGAACATCACCATAATCACACATAGCAAAAATGGCACAGTATATAGAGGATCGATAATAAAAATAGTGTTGAAAGCTACGCGATATTCACTAAACGGTTCAAAAAGCTGTGTGCCGTAAGTTGTAAAACAATCCAACATTGGATGCGTGATTATCGAACAGAAGGTTAATTTCGTCCATTCACTCCAGGTAGCCTCCTTTCTACCGTGAATTCTAATTGTCAAATACGCCAGGAGAGGTGCAAAGAGTATTGCAAATGCGATAGAATGAGAATATCCCCTGTGGGATGTCAACCTCTGGACAGAATCCAAAAAAGGCATTGCCAGGATATCCAAATCGGGGATCGCTGCGGCGACTCCGCCCCAGAGGATAGCTTTGTTCCCAACTTTTCTACCTAAAACCGCTTCGCCGACCCCCGCGCCGAGTGTGATTTGGGTTAAAGTGTCCATGCTTTGGTTTTACGAAAGTCTCCAGAGCATCAGGGCTTGTCCTCATCATGCAGCCATCGGACTCCTCCGGGCCATCCCCGAATGGACATCTGTAGGAGAGACCAGTAGTAGCCGTTGACCGGACTTATCGTGTAGTCGCAGTCTTCTCGGTCCCAGACAGAATAGTTCGCGATAGCTGTATTTCTGAATTGACTTAACCTGCTACCCAAATCTTGATGACTCCTCCATTCCGCTTCGATCAGATTAGGCTGATTCCTCAACTCCCATGTCGAAACTGGTTTCCCCTCCGAATCCCTGTAGATCAAGCCATGCGTCGGGTCTACCGCTCCCCAGATACCGCTTCGATTCACCTCGATGATCTGGTGTCCGCTGTACGCCATGTCCGTGTCGTATATCATAATCAAACGCGCCGGGAATCCTGCCACCTGACAGAGAGCACATCCAACCCTCGCCAAATCGGTGCACCAGTCAGAGCCGCGATGGATGATCTGCTCCTCAGTCCCTCCGAATCGCATCTCGTCCAGTTCATCGCTTACGCTCTTTCCCAGGTCAGAGCAGAATCTGGCAATCTTTTCAACCCGTTCCTCATCCGAACCGCACTCAGCCATTGCCTCCTCCACATAGCATTCTAACTCGGGTCGCGAACCCCTTTGGTACCTCACCTGTGTTGACGTGTATTCTCCGTAAAGATAAGCGGCGGTTTGGGGACACAGTCGAATCATGAGTGCTGCTAAGGCACGATCTACTGAACCGGGGGCATGGGTATCGTTTTCCAGCATGATCTGATACGCACGGTCGAATTGACCGATGCCCTGGTAGAAAGAGAAATCTATCATCAAACTTTCTCACTCTCCCATCACCTGAACGAAAAGTTTCCGCAAGCGCGGGCGATTATCATGATCAATCAGGACAATTTGCTGCCAAGTTCCCAGAACGACGGCACCTCCGGAGACCGGCGCTGTGATCCCAGGTCCCATAAATGTCGCACGAATATGGGAGAAACCGTTGTCGTCCCCCCATGTTTCGGAATGACGGCTGTGTAGAGTTCTTGGCACAATCTTTTCTAACTGTTCCTTTACATCTTCAACCAATGCAGGTTCGTACTCGATCGTAGAAATTGAGGCAGTGGAGCCTACCACGAAGATATTAACCAAGCCATTTTCGATTTTGGATTTTGAAACAATCTTCTGAACTTCATCGGTGATATTTTTGATATCTGAATATCCCTCGGATTGAATCGAAAAACTCTCCCCAAAGACCATTTTCCCCTCCTTAAAATGTGCGTGACTCTGTGCAGGCAGTTTGTCAGTTCTCGTTCCACACTGCTGCAAATCGACACGACCTCAGTAACCCGCGTGAATATCCGCTACGTGCACGAACGTCCAAAGGGGCGCTCTCTTGCCCCCCTTTCTTTCCCACGAAACGTTCTTCGCCCACCTTACTGGTGGCTTCTTGCCTCCCGCAGCAAAGGGGCCACACAACCCACTTCGTCACTTGCCGGCACTCCGTGATCCTTAGGAAAAGTACCGGAAGCAGCGCACACGCAGCGACCACACCGGCTTTTGAGGGAGACCCCTGGCAGGTTGATTTCTATTCAAGGTCCAAAATGCGAAGGGCTTTGTAGCGACAGGGTGGTGTTAAATGACGGGGAGGTCTATAGATCGCAGAACGACAATGAGGCGACAGACTACGTCTCCCAATAGAACTTAGGTTCTTTTTGCTTTTTATTCAACAGCAGGCTCTTCGCTCACCGGAGTGACCATGCAGGTACAGCGTGTGAATCCCGGAAGGAGGAATTTGTTGACTACGTTCAGGCTGTCCGCCTCCACGACGTAGTAGATCACGTGCTCGGCAAAGGCTCCATATCTCGCTCGGATCTTAACACCTTCCACATTGGGGTCATACAGTATCTTTGAACCGCCTTCGTCTCTGGGACAGCTCTCGGGAGCGTGGGTCTGCGTGATATGAAATAGCATCTTACACCTCCTTTGAAAGATGGGTTGAGTTGCTGAAACGTAAAAGCCGCCTGCCCTGACAGCCACGGGAGCCGTCCCAAGACAGGCGACCGTTATATAAATCGATCAGATTCGCAGCAAGGTCTTCATATTCGTCTATAGGGTCTTTCTTATATCCGCTGACATAACTTATTTAGACCTTAACAGTTGCATTCAGCTTGTGCATACTGATCCCCCCTTGTCCTTTAACTGAGCAGACAAGCACAGAGCCATGACAAGCTACAGACTAACAAGGAACCTCACTTCAGACTCCAGTAAATTCTAATCATCATCATCATCATCATCACCCGGAGGTGGCGGAGGCGGTGGAGGAACGTTAGAAACTCTCCCTTTACCTTTACCTTTACCCTTACCTTTAGCGTTGGCTTCGGCAGGCTCGTCCAAGACGAACGTCAGTATGACAGGCGCTACGTACGGCAAGAGGACGACGCCTGTCTTTATAAACTTTCGGCGACTGCTCGACTTGTTCGTCCCTTTGCTCTGATCGGAACTCTCCTCTTCAGTCCCCTGTAAGTCCTTATCCATATTTAGCCTCCCAATACGGTTTCACACATTGCAACATATTCCTGTTCCTGTAAGAGCAAAAACATCCTTATCAGGCCATAAGTTAAGTGAAAATCGAAGAATTTCGAACCTTACTACCCAGAAATAATGCTCGAACCTTGAGTACAATATAAGAATAAGAGACATATTGTCAAGGGAAAATGGCACTGTTGCTTTTTGATTGATTTTTACGCTTCCCTTTCGAAGTTCAAACTATATGTAGTGCTATAGTAGTACTAAGATCGAACTATTCAAACTTTTGTTCAGTGACCCTGGTCACATTTTCATTAAGACAAGTTGCATCAAAATTCTATTTTCCCCTGTGCGCCCGGGTCTTACGTGCAACACATGTTTAGAGCAACTACTAGTAGAAGGTCCTTAAGTTCAAAAGGGGAGCATTTGTTGTATTTGAGGAGATCACCCAACTGGAGTTTCTCACTGTTCAATTTTGCCATAATAACTGGAAAGGACCAAACAAAAAACGGTTGCTTTAAAGCAGAAATTAACGTATTTTTGATATAGGAAAGGAACATTGCAATATTCTTATACTCTTCGAGGAGATGATCATTGTGATCAAGGCTGTGATATTTGACCTGGACAATACGTTAGTGGACTTTATGCGGATGAAGGAGAACTCCGTAGATGCGGCCTGTGACGCTATGATCGACGCGGGGCTTAATATGCCTAAAGAGCAGGTAAGGGAAGAACTCTACAGGATATACGACGAGAAGGGGATCGAGTTTCAAAATGTCTTCGACGATTTCTTGACCGAAACGTTGGGAGAAATCGATTATAAGATTCACGCTGCGGGGATTGTGGCCTACAGGAGAGCAAGGGAGGCGGCGCTGGTGCTCTATCCTCACGTGAACTCGACGCTTATGGAATTGGCAAAGCTAGGAATAAAGCTTGCCGTGCTCTCTGATGCGCCTCGCCTCCAGGCATGGCTTCGACTCTGCCAGCTTCAACTTCATCACACTTTTGACTCTGTAATCACATTCGACGATACGGGGGTGACCAAACCTCATCCCGTTCCCTTCAAAAAGGCCCTTGAGCTTTTGAGTATCGAGCCTGATGAGGCCTTGATGGTGGGAGATTGGCCCGAGAGGGACATGGTAGGAGCACACAGCGTTGGCATAAAGACTGTCTTTGCACGGTACGGTGACACCTTCGACGGCAAGGATGCCGGAGCTGATTATGACATAGATGATATCAGCCAGATCGTAGACATTGTAGAAAAAGAGAATAGAAGTGGAGCGCCCACGGCAAGTTGACTTTGATGAACAATTCCATAGGCATAGACATCGCAGAGGTTAAAAGGATCAAAGACCTCGTCCAAAGATGGGAAGGTAGGTTCGTAAATCGCGTATTCACACAAAATGAAGCAGAGTATTGTTTCAAAAAGGGCGAAGTCTATAGATCATTAGCAGCTCGTTTCGCAGCCAAGGAGGCGGCGTTTAAGGCTTTAGGGAGTGGATGGGGACAGGGAGTCGGATGGAAAGATGTGGAAATTGTAAGCAAAAATGGTTCTAAACCGCAAATGGTGTTCCACGGCAGGGCAAAAGAGATGGTCGGAAATAGAGAAGTAACGATGAGCCTTTCTCACACCGAAAACTACGCCGTCGCCGTGGTGCTTATTCAAAATGTCCAGGAAAGATGAGATTATAAGTATTCGGACATTGTATCTTATCTGTCTGTGAAACAGACCTATAACCCGAGAAGGAGGTGGGGTGTCGTGACCGACGACGAAAAGTATTTGTTCGACCTGACGGGTTATCTCATCATCCCAGAGGTGCTGACGTCCGAGGAGGTGGAGTCCTGCAACACCGCCATCGATCATCACATTGACCAGCTTACGGAGTACCCCAGATCGCTGGCGTTTGAGTCTAATACATTGGCAGGTAGTTCACACCGGAAGGATATTGGTGGAATGCTGGCATGGGAGCGTCCATGGTGTGAACCGTTCCGGGACATTCTGGTGCACCCGCGCATCGTGCCCTACTTCAATGTCATCCTGGGAGAGGGCTATCGGCTGGATCATGGGCCAGGCGTAATTGCGATGGACGAGGGCACCGAGGGCCACTGCCTGCACGGCGGTGGTGTAGAGTGCTCCAACTTTTCGCAGGCTTACTCCTTCAAGAACGGGTGCATCTACTGCGGGCTAACAGTTGTGGAGTTTATGCTGGCAGACGAAGGGCCGGGAGATGGCGGACTGGCGTTAATTCCGGGCAGCCACAAGGCGAACCTCCCCTGCCCGCAGAACTTGAAGTTTTATGAGAGGTATCAGCAGTATGTGATGGAGGCCCACGCTAAAGCAGGCGACGCGGTGATCTTTACGGAGGCCCTGACGCACGGCGCGCTGCCGTGGAAGGGCAAGCACCAGCGCCGCGCGCTGCTTTACAAGTTCAGTCCGGGGTTTCAGGCTTACGGCAAGTACGCCCACGAAATTTCATTCCCCGACTATATTCTGGACATGACAGAGGAGCAGCGTGCAGTGATAGAGCCGCCGCACATCCGCTGATGATGCATATAAAAAGCGTATAAGTTGTTCCTATATACCTACTTATAGTGTTTTACATTTTCCCAAGGGCAATCAGACGTGAAGCTGGTGACAGGAAAACAGATGGCAAATATAGACAGGCGATCCATAGTGGGTATGGGAGTTTTGGGACTGGACCTTATGGAAAGGGCGGGCCAGGGAGTATACAGGGCTGTGGAGGATATTTTAAGCGATGTGAGAGACAAGAAAGCCGTCATAGTGTGCGGAAAAGGAAATAACGGGGGGGACGGATTTGTGGTGGGAAGACTGCTTAGGGAGAACGGAGCTAATCCATCTGCGTTTCTGCTTGGCAAAGTGGGGGAAGTTAAGGGAGATGCTCTGACGAATCTGAAAAGGGCTGCTGATCTGGATGTGGATATTGAGGAAGTTGTGGAGCCAGAGGCTACCAGAGCCTTAAAGGACGCGCTCGAAGATGCAGACGTAGTCATAGATGGCATATTCGGGACGGGAATAAAGGGCGAGGTAACGGGTCTTGCGGCTTATGCAATAGAGTCTATAAATAGCAGCGGAAAGCCTGTGGTAGCTGTAGATGTACCGTCGGGGTTGGATGCAGACACCGGAAAATTTGAAGGGATGTGCGTGAGTGCCAACATTACTGTCACATTCGGGCTTCCGAAAGTGGGTCACTTCTTCTATCCGGGGAGAGGTTTATGCGGGGAATTGAGGGTCGTGGACATAGGTCTCCCCGTGGCGGAGATACAGCAGGAGGAACCTTTTCTTCATCTGATCGAACCTCTGGATGTGGCAAAGATTATGCCCGTTCGGGCGCCAGATGCTCACAAAGGAGACTGCGGAAGAGTTGCGGTAGTAGCCGGGTCATTGGGAATGACGGGAGCGGCGGCGTTGACTTCCACGTCTGCGGTCAGGATGGGCGCAGGGCTTGTGACGCTCGGAATCCCTGAGGGATTAAACGATATTATGGAGGTCAAGCTGACAGAAGTGATGACCAGGCCCCTTCCACAGGTTAGAAAGCGCAGATGCCTGGCCTTGAGGGCCCTGGGCGAAATCAGAAGGATGCTGAAAGGAGCAGATTGTTTGGCGTTGGGTCCCGGCATCTCGACGTACAGAGAGACGGTCGAATTGGTAAAAAGGATAGTAAGCGACCTGCACATCCCTGCTGTAATAGATGCCGATGGGCTTAACGCTTTAAGCGGTGACCCCTCGCCACTGAAAGAGGCAAAAGCCTCTATAGTTATCACACCCCATCCGGGGGAATTCAGAAGATTGACAGCGGGAAAACTTGAAGATTATCAGGTGGATAGAATAGATACGGCTCGATCCTTCGCCTGTAAGTTCAACGTTACAGTAGTTCTAAAGGGTGTTCCGACTCTGGTGGCTCGGCCCGATGGCAGCGTGTTTGTAAATTCCTCGGGAAACGCTGGAATGGCCACAGGGGGCTCGGGAGACGTACTGACGGGAGTCATTGCCGCCATAATCGGAGGTGGAGTTGATCCTCCAAACGCTGCAGTTGCGGGAGTCTATCTGCACGGTCTTGCTGGAGATCTTGCTGCAGATGTCAAGGAGATTTGGGGCTTAGGGCCGGAGATATTGTGGATTTTCTTCCCGATGCGACCCAAGAGGTATATGGAATATTAAAATCGAATCCGAATCCAGATTGGGGAGTTAAAATGTATGGACGCACTTCGTAACCTTGCCTCTTCTCTTGCGTTATACTACATTATGATAGTTATGCTTATCCTTACGGAGTTCAAATATGAATAGAGTCAGAGATGCTATTGACGAGATGATTGAAGAATCATATCTTCTGGGGTTGACGGATGAGGAGATATGGGACGACCTGACCCTGTTTTTATCCTGCTGCGAAAGGGTAATAAAAAGAGAGGTCAAGGACAAAGAGACGATCAATCTCCTTGAGAAGAAGTTGTCCTCCGTAAGGGTCAGCACTCTGATCAAGAACAAGTTTGATCCTAACGAGTCAAAGAGTACGTTAAAGGAAGATGGTACCTTAAAGTCTTCTCACGAAGTCCTGGCCGAAAGAGTGTCTCTAAATAAAAGACTGATCTTAGAGGCCTTTGGCAAGTGCGATCTTAAATTCGTGAGTATGATCGAGTCAGAACGATACCGTGCGAGCCCACAGCCCGGCGCCTCCAAGCGGAAAAGGGGAAGGTACACCGGAGGGGTCAAGCTGTGGGCTTACAAGGTAATCTATATAGCGGCTGTGGTTGCTCTCTTTCTGCTTATTTACCTGATCCTGATACAATTGTGGCGATAGCTTCTATGCCGAAAAGATACGATATACACAAAATTATGATCATAGGGTCAGGGCCTATCATAATAGGTCAGGCGTGCGAGTTCGATTATTCGGGGACGCAGGCGTGCAAGGCTCTAAGGGAGGAGGGATTCGAAATCGTCCTTGTAAACAGCAATCCCGCTACAATTATGACTGACCCTGAGATGGCGGACAAAACTTACATCGAACCTATTATCCCTGAGATATGCGAAAAGATTATCGAAAGGGAACGGCCCGACGCCCTCCTGCCTACTTTAGGTGGTCAGACAGGATTGAACATCTCGGTGGAGCTTGCGGAAAGCAAAGTCCTGGAGAGATTCGGCGTGGAGATGATAGGGGCCAAACTGGCGGCGATCAAAAAGGCAGAAGACAGAGAGCTCTTTAAGAAGACTATGGAAAAGGCCGGGGTCGATCTCCCCAAAGGGAGGTTCGCTTATTCCCTCAATGAGGCTGTTGATTTCCAAAAAGAGATAGGCTACCCCGCAATTATAAGGCCGTCCTTTACCTTGGGGGGCACAGGTGGAGGGATAGCTCGTGACGATGAGGAGTTTAAAAGCTCAGCCGAGCACGGTCTGAATATGAGTCCGATACATGAGATACTGATAGAGGAATCGGTGATAGGATGGAAGGAGTTCGAGCTGGAGGTGATGAGGGACCTCAAGGATAATGTGGTAATTGTATGTTCTATTGAAAATTTAGATCCGATGGGCATCCACACAGGGGACAGCATAACTGTCGCTCCCGCTCAGACCCTCACGGACAAGGAATATCAGCTTATGAGAGACGCCGCTATAAGGGTGATCAGGGAGATAGGCGTGGAGACAGGTGGGTCGAACATACAGTTTGCAGTGAATCCAGAGGACGGGAGGATGGTGATAATCGAGATGAACCCGAGGGTATCCAGAAGCTCCGCTTTGGCGTCTAAGGCGACAGGATTCCCAATAGCCAAGATGGCGGCCAAATTGGCGGTGGGATATACTCTGGATGAGATAAGAAACGATATTACCAGAGAGACGCCTGCTTCGTTCGAGCCCACAATAGATTACTGCGTGGTGAAATTGCCAAGGTGGGCGTTTGAGAAGTTTCCGGGGGCAAAAGATGAGCTGAACACCCAGATGAAGTCTGTGGGCGAGACTATGGCGATAGGCAGAACGTTTAAGGAGGCCCTTCAAAAAGGATTACGATCTTTGGAGATAGGAAGAGGAGGGCTGGGCGCCGACGGAGTCGAGATGGAACTCCCCTCAAATGGAAAATCGGAGTTTATCAGGCATAAATTGGAAGTTCCCAACGCTCAGAGGATCTTCTACATTAGAGAGGCGTTCCAGTCCAAAATGCCCCTGGAGGAGGTCCATGAACTTACGAAGATAGACCCCTGGTTCTTAGGCAATATACAGGATATTGTTCTGTTTGAGGAGGAATTAGCACTGTCCTCCAGCATAGACAAAGATTCGCTACTGAGAGCCAAACAGTTCGGCTTCAGCGATCGTCAGTTAGCTTCGATATGGAGGACAGATGAGGAGACGATCAGGTCTCTGAGGGTGGAAGAAGGAATAATAGCCACGTTCAAGACTGTGGATACGTGCGCGGCGGAGTTTGAGGCCTATACGCCTTATCACTATTCGACTTATGAGAGCGAATGTGAGGTGGTGCATTCTAATAGTAAGAAGAAGATCGTGATCCTGGGAAGCGGTCCCAACCGAATAGGCCAGGGGATAGAGTTCGATTACTGCTGTGTGCACGCTTCGTTCGCTTTGAAAGAGGATGGATTTGAGACCATAATGGTCAACAGCAACCCTGAGACCGTAAGCACAGATTACGATACATCAGATAAGCTCTATTTTGAGCCGCTGACAGTGGAGGATGTACTGAACATAGTAGATAAGGAAGATCCCGACGGTGTGATAGTTCAGTTTGGAGGACAGACTCCGCTGAATCTGGCGGTTCCCCTAGAAAGAGCGGGCGTGAAAATCTTAGGGACATCGCCGGACAGCATAGACCTTGCAGAGGACAGGAAACGTTTCGGGGCGCTGATCGAAGAATTGGGGATAAGACAGCCCGAAAACGGGGCAGCGACCAGTTTCCATGAGGCAAGAAAGATCGCAGCGGACATAAGCTATCCCGTTTTGGTAAGGCCGTCTTACGTGCTGGGCGGAAGGGCTATGGTCATCGTCCACGATGAAGGATCCTTAGAGAGGTATATGCATGAAGCTGTCAGGGTGTCGCCGCTCCATCCGGTGCTGATAGATAAGTTTTTGGAGGACGCCTACGAATTGGATGTGGACGCTGTGTGTGATGAGAACGACGTAGTTATCGGCGGAATCATGGAGCACGTGGAAGCGGCGGGCATCCATTCTGGCGACAGCGCGTGCGTGGTACCTCCCAATTCTATCTGTGACAGGGAAATTGGAAAGATGAAGGAGCATGTTCGGGATCTAGCCAAGGCTTTGGAAGTCGTGGGCTTGATGAACGTGCAATACGCTGTGAAGAACAAAGAGATCTATGTGCTCGAGGTGAATCCGAGGGCGTCCAGGACTGTTCCTTTTATAAGCAAGGCAATAGGGGTACCTCTGGCCAAGATAGCGGCACGGGTGATGGTTGGAAAGACCTTAAAAGAGCAGGGATTCACGTCGGAGGTGCACATAAAGCACACAGCAGTTAAAGAGGCGGTTCTGCCGTTTATAAAGTTTTCCGGCGTGGATTCTATATTGGGACCTGAGATGAAGTCCACAGGCGAGGTTATGGGCATAGATACCAGCTTTGGAGCCAGCTTTTTGAAGGCTCAGCTATCTGCCGGATTCAGGATGCCACTGTCGGGAAAGGTGTTTATGAGCGTGAACGATAAGGACAAAGCCTCAGTGATTCCGATAGCCAGGAAGCTTTACGAAATGGGATTTAAGATTGTGGCTACTGAGGGGACGTACAAGTTCCTGAAACAGAACAAAATACCGTCTGATCAGATTCTAAAGGTGCATGAGGGGAGTCCGAATATACTAGATTCCATACGCAACGATGAGATAGACTTGATGATAAATACCCCATACGACAAGCGGTTGGGTGAGATGTCTCAGGTAGACGACCGACAGATCAGGAGAGCAGCGATCATGAAAAATGTGGCGTACACCACTACGATTTCCGGGGCTGCGGCTGTCGTATCGGGAGTTGAAGCTTTGAGGAATGGATCCTTGAAGGTTAAGACTTTGCAGGAGTATCATAAGGAGGCGCTCCAAGTCGATGGCGAGCAGGACTCGTAGCTTTGGATATTTAAAGTGGGGGGAGCTTTTTTTAGTATGCGCCGTCCTTCTATCCACTTGGGGCTGCGCATATTTTAACACCTTCTACAACGCGAAAAGGCTCTTTAACCAAGCAGAAAAGAACCGCAAAAAGGTGGAAAAGGAATCACTTTCAGATAGGGATAAACAGAATCTGAGAAGGTCTTATCGTAAGGCGTACGAAGAGGTGGTAAGAAAGGCGTCTGCAGTCTTAGAGTTCTATCCAAACAGCAAGTGGGTGGACGATAGCCTGATGCTCCTTGGCAAGTCATTCTACTTTCAATCAGAATACTTAAAGGGGGCGCGTAAGTTTGAAGAACTTCAGGTAAATTTCCCAGATAGCAAGTTCGTACCGGAGGCTAAATATTGGCAGGGATTGTGCTACTGGAAGTCAGGAAGATATGGGGACGCCAAGGTACTCCTCAGAAAAGCGTCAAATAGGGAAGACTTTAAGCTTGCCGACGACGCTTTATTTGCTCTGGGCGAAATGAACTTCGAAAATGAGGACTATATAGCGGCTCTGGAGGAATATAAAGAGGCTCTTTCTCGCTTCAAAAAGAGCGATATTAAAGCTAAACTGTGGCAGCGTATCGGCAAGGTGAATATTATCCTGGACAGACCCCATGAAGTTATAGATGCCTTTCGCATGGTCTTAAAGCAAAATCCTGATTCCAATACAGAATATGAAGCGAGGCTGAAAATCGGGGAACTCTTTGAGTCTCAGGGCAGGTACGAGGATGCGTTAAAGATATACCAAGAATTCATTAAAGACAAAAAATTCGGAGGATACAAGACCAGAACGCTGCTTAGGATTGCAAGATGCTACGACAACCTGGGTGATACGAGTAGCGCTCTCAACCTCTACCAAAAGATTACAGACGAGGGTACCAAGACGGATGAACCGGCCGAGGCTTTGTACTTAATGGCCACTATTTATCAGAGGGAATGGAACGATCTGGAGAAGTCGGTGGAGCTTTTGGAAAGAGCTGAAAAGGAAGCAAGAAGCGAAGAAATAAGAACTCTGGCGCAAAACCGCCTCCGGGATATAAGGCAGCTGGAAGAATACCAAAAGGGTGCAGCGGACACTACCGACAGTGCTGCCAGGTCTCTCATCTTGATGGCGGAGCTTTACAGATACAGGTTAGGACAGATAGATTCAGCATTGGCTCTGTATCACAAGGTTACAGAAAGGTTCCCCCAGAGCGATCTTGCGCCTAAGGCTGCTTACTGCGTCGGATGGATAAAAAAGGAGGTGCAGAACGACACTTTAGCGTGGAAGGAGACGCTTGAGGAAATATTGGAAAAGTATCCGAAGACGGAGTACGCAGAGGCGGCAAAGGAACATTTAGGGCTCTCAGAATCTGAGGATGGGAAGAGTGACAAGGCCAAGGTGATATTCTTGGAGGCGGAGTCGCTATTGTTCGGCAAAGGGGAGCCGAACGATTACATATCAAAATTCGAAGAGATAATATCAAATCATCCTCAGAGCGAGTATGCATCAAAGGCATCTTACGCAGCGGCTTGGGCTTACGAGAATGTGTTGAAAGATTCGGCCTCGGCTTACCAACTCTACGGACAGTTGGTCGAGAAGTTTCCGAAAACCGAGTACGCTTCCATAGCTCAAAAGAAGTTAAAGTTCAAAGCAGATGGAGTCAAAGAACTGTTTGTTCCAGGAGCTGACAGTGTCGCTACCGATACATCGAGTCTCAAGGAAGATATACATCTTTTGGCTGACCAGGAGGATACACTTACATCTGATATTGAGGAGCATCAGATGGAAGACGAAGAATGGTGGCAAGAGGATCAACAGTGGCGCCAAGATAAGGGCGAAGATGGAAAATATGTTGTGGAGGAAGGTGGGGAATATAATTGAGTGGCAGCAGTACGTATCAGAAACGCAGGTGGAGCGCCTACCAGAAGCGACCGACAATGACTCAAGATGAGGAATTCATCGCTTACACTCTATCTTTAGCCGAAAAGGGCAGGGGAACCGCAAATCCCAATCCGCTCGTAGGGACGGTAGTAGTAAAAAACGGCATCGTAATAGGGGAGGGATTTCACAGGAAAGCGGGCGAGTCACACGCCGAAGTTATAGCTTTGAATCAGGCCGGAGATGAGGCAAAAGGGGCCCATCTTTATGTGAACCTGGAGCCGTGCTCTCACTTCGGAAGGACCCCCCCGTGCTCGGACATGATCATCGAAAGGGGGATAGAAAGAGTCGTCTGTTCGATGAAGGATCCGTATACCAAGGTATCAGGAATAGGAATAGAAAAGCTTAAAAGGGCGCAGATAGAGGTCGTATGCGGTGTCCTTGAGGATGAAGCGATCAAGCAAAATGAAGTGTATTTGAAGTATGTAAGTGTCGGACTCCCATTTGTGACGCTGAAGATAGCTCAATCCTTAGATGGAAAGATAGCGACAAAGACAGGAGATTCCAAGTGGATAACTTCCGAAGAATCCCGAAAACGTGTCCACAGGATGAGGGCTGAGGCGGACGCTGTCCTGGTTGGAATCAACACTGTGCTTGCGGACGATCCATTTCTGAACACAAGATCGGTAGGAGGGCAAGATCCGATAAAGATAGTTCTGGACAGCACCCCCAGAATGCCTCTGAATTCTAAAGTGCTTTCGGGAGCGCCGCTTATAGTGGCTGCCTGCAACGGCGCAGATAAAAGCCGGATAAATAGCCTGGAAAAGCGGGGTGCTGATGTCTGGCTTCTGCCTCCTTTGAACGGAAAGGTGGATATAAAGGAAGTGATGAGGAAAGCGGCAGAGCAGGAGATATCCCATGTTCTGATAGAAGGCGGCTCTTGTGTGGCGTCGTCGGCGCTCTCGATGGGGATAGTGGATAAGATCGTCGTCTTTATAGCTCCTAAGATCATAGGCAAAGGAACAGAATCTATCGGGGACATAAAGGTTGAGAACCTGTCGGATTGTGTTGCACTGAGGGATGTGGAGATAGAGAGAATGGGAGACGATCTTATGTACTCCGCAAAAATCAGTAGACCGTGGACAGGGAAAGGCGAAAGGCAGTAGTGGCAGACCCGTGTGTCTGCCCTGAAAATAATGTAGGGGCGAGGGCACTTTGTTCTTTTTGTTGTCTCCACACACCAACAGAGCGCCTACGACGCCCAGAGGCCAGTAGAAAGGAAAGCGAAGCAGCCTCAAGGCACTGAGCGGTGTCCCTATCTACCGTCTACTTGTATTTCAGGGGACTGATGTTTGTTTACAGGCATAATAGAAGAGCTGGGAGAGGTAGCGCATAAGGACAGAAAGGGGATGTTTCAAAGGACAGTGGTGCGGGCGCCTAAAACGATCGAAGATGTGGACGTCGGGGACAGTGTAAACATAAATGGGGCCTGTCAGACAGTCGTGGAGATAGCAGACGGAGCTTTCGTATTCGAGTCCGTGGAGGAGACGCTAAAGAGGACCACTTTAGGCGATCTTAAGGCAGGAGACAAGGTCAATCTGGAGAGGTCTTTAAGGCTCGAAGGACGCCTGGGCGGCCATCTGGTCCTGGGTCACGTGGACGGTGTGGGGAAGATACTTAAAGAGGAAGATCAGAGCCAAAGTCTGCTATTTACGATAGAATTTCCCGAAACTTTAGGAAGGTACATAGCATCTAAGGGTTCGATAGCCCTGGACGGAATAAGCCTTACTGTGGTGTCGGCTCTTTCGGATAGATTCACTGTGGCTGTCATTCCATTTACCCTTGAGCATACTACCTTGGGGACGAGCAGGATAGGAGACAGGGTAAATCTGGAAGTAGATATCCTTGCAAGGTACGTTGAAAGATTGATGGAATTTGGAGGAGAATCGGATTCGGGAGTAACGTACGAGCAGTTAGAGGAAATGGGACTTTAAAGCGAGAAAAAGGATGTGGGATTTCAGCAGCGTCGAGCAAACCGTAGGGGACATAGAGCAGGGCAAGATGGTGATCGTTGTGGATAACGAGGATGCAGAGAGCCCCGGCGAGTTGGTCATGGCAGCACAGTTGGTGACATCCCAGACTATAAATTTTATGTCCAGACACGGTCATGGGATGATCTGCATGCCGGCGACCAAGGAGAAATTAGAGGAATTGGGACTCGAGATGATGGCTCCTGTGGACTTGGTTATGACAAAAGCGGCGTTTATGGTGAGCATAGATGCCGTAGGAACTACAAGGGGAGCTTCGGCCAGGGATAAGGCGATGACGATTAGGAAGTTTGCCGATCCGGATAGCCGTCCGGAGTACTTCTCATCTCCAGGACACGTCTTCCCACTTATGGCGCGTCCGGGCGGTGCCTTGAGGAGGGCAGGCCATACTGAGGCGGCGGTGGACCTTGTCCAGCTTGCGGGTTTGGAGCCTGTGGCAGTCATGTGTGGTGGGGTAATGGACGAAAGCGGAGACCTTGCCAAGCTTCCCTTTCTTGTCAGTATATCCAAGGAGTTCGATCTTAAGATAGTAACTATACAGTCCCTGATCGAATACCGCCGAAAGTCGGAGAGCCTGGTCAAATGCCTGGTGGTGATAGAGGACTTTCCGACAAGGTTCGGCACCTTTAAGCTCCATCTTTATAAGAGCGATGTGGACAAATACCATCATGTGGCGTTGGCGCTAGGCGATATTTCAAAGGATGAGCCGATCTTGGTGAGGATGCACTCTCAATGCCTGACAGGGGACGTCTTCGGTTCTATGAAATGCGACTGTGGAGAGCAGTTAGAGCAATCTATGAGGATGATCCAAGAGGAGGGAAGGGGAGTCATAGTCTATATGAGGCAGGAGGGAAGGGGAATAGGATTAGAAAGTAAAATAAGGGCATACAAGCTTCAGGATGAAGGCTACGATACTGTTGAGGCTAATCATATATTAGGGTTTCCACCGGATATGAGAGACTACGGGATAGGAGCGCAGATTCTGACTGATCTTGGTGTGGTGAAGTTAAGAGCCCTTACGAATAATCCGTCAAAAAGAGTGGGGTTGGAGGAGCACGGTCTGGAGATTGTTGAAAGAGTTCCGATAAAGATCAAACCTAATAAGTTTAATAAGAGATATTTAGAGACCAAGCGGGATAAGATGGGGCATATGCTTGACGATACAGATGAGGATAAAGGAAAGGAATGTCATGGCTAAGGTGTATGAAGGTCAGCTCTCGGCTCTCGGGAAGAGCTTCGCCATCGTGGTGAGCCGCTTCAATGAGATAATCACGACAAGACTTTTGGAGGGGGCCTTAGATTCTTTGAAGCGGCACGGTGCGGATGAAGAGAGTATAGAGATAGCCCGGGTTCCTGGGGCGCTCGAGATTCCGATCGTAGCTCAAAAGCTGGCATCGAGCGGCAAGTTCGATGCCATTATCTGCCTTGGAGCTATCCTAAGGGGACAGACACCGCATTTTGACTACGTTGCGGGCGAATCGGCAAAGGGCATAGCGCAGGTGGGATTGAAAACGGGCGTCCCGACCATCTTTGGAATCGTGACCGCAGATACAGTGGAGCAGGCCTTAGACAGAGCGGGATTGAAGGCCGGAAACAGGGGATCGGACGCCGCTATAAGTGCGATTGAGATGGCCGATCTCATGATCCAGTTCGATGGAAAAAGCTAAGGAAAGATATGTCCACTAGGAGGAAGGCTCGTAAAGTTGCGCTCCAGTCCTTATATTGGGTGGAAAGTGCGGATGATCCGATAGAAGTGGCGCTGGAAGATGTGGCAAAGAAGGCGAAATTGACACCTGATCTTAGAGGTTTTGCTCTTAGACTCTGTCAGGGGGTGCTGCAGAATAAGGCGCATTTTGAGTCGCTGATCAAAGAGATAGTGGAACATTGGGAGTTTAGTAGGATCTCCAAGGTGGACAGAATAATTATGTACATAGCCCTTGCGGAGATCCTATTTTTTGACGACATTCCGCCCAAGGTATCCATTAACGAAGCCATAGAGCTTGCAAAGGACTTCGGCGGAGAGCGCTCGTGGGACTTTGTGAACGGAATTCTGGACGCCATTGTGAAAAAAGAAGAGTTATTGAAAGAAGAATAGCATATCACTTTGGGAGTAGACGGAACTCAAAGGTTCTAAAAAAGCGCAAGCAACGTCATTCTGACCCCCCCGAGCGAATCTACCGGGGGTTAAATCGGGCGCAACTAAGCAATCTCATTTGGACTGTTTCTTCCTTTACTTTGACCCATATGTATATTGAGAAGTTACGTAGCGTTGTAGTCACAAAATTTGAGACCTTTGATCGCTACGAGAATCTGCTCGCCGTTTTCAGCACTCGGAAAGAGGGGATCAGTCCACCACCTTTCGATTCTCTGAATCTGAGTATTACTTCCGGAGATTCAGAAGATAACGTCAGGAGAAATTATCAAGCATTTACGTCGGCGATCGGTGTAACTTTCAATAAGTTAGCCCGGACGCGGCAAATTCACCAAGATCAGATAGGGGTAGTTACGTCTCCCGGGATCTACAGAGGTAATGACGCTCTCATCACGGATAGGGAGGATGTATATCTGGCTATCAGTGCAGCAGATTGTATCCCCCTATTCCTCTACGATCCTGTAAAGCGAGTCTGCGGTGCAGTCCACTCAGGGTGGAGAGGGACAGAGAAGGAGATCTCGAAAAAAACTGTCCAAGAGATCGTAGATCTTTTTGGAGTGAATCCCGGCGACATCAAAGCAGTGATAGGACCTTCCATAGGTGTATGTTGCTACGAAGTGGATGAGGATATAGCCCAGAGATTCGATCCAAGGTTCGTAGACCGCTCAAGTGGAACGTCCACTGCGAATGGCGAAAAGCCTCACTTAAACTTACAGGAGGCCAACTTCTCCCAGTTGAAATCCCTCGGCGTCAAGGATGTAGAGATCGTCCACTGCTGCACAAAGTGCAATCAGGATCTGTACTATTCATATAGAGGCGGGAACGGCGTTGCAGGCGGGATGAAAGGCGTAATTGGAATGAGAAGGAGTTAATAAAGATGCTTACCTCTTTAAGGCTGCAAAACTTCAAGTGCTTTAAGGACACAGGCAACATAGATATAAAGCCGATAACTATATTCATAGGCACCAACAACTCAGGCAAAAACAACATACTCCAGCCTCTGCTGATGTTGAAGCAGACCTTGGAGAGCGGAGATATTGAAAGTCCACTTGTTGTTAGGGCAAGAACATAGACTACGTTCTTACGAGGACTCTATCTATAACCAAATTGGTTTCTAATGTTCTTTGCATTAACATTAGGTCTCAATGTTCCAAAATTCTTGTTCTTGTTGCTACGAAACTACATTACTACGCCAGGCATGAAGGATATGATGCAAAAGACTGGTTTCTTACCTCTGAACATTTCTGTCGAATTAGCTGTACTGATGGAATATGAAGAAGTGTATATATCGCAGAATATCAGTTGACGCTTGGAAAAGATTTCGTTCTACTTACTATAAAATCGGGCCCTTCTGCGAGTGTACAGTTGGTATGACGTATTACATCTCGATGCTGCAACTTTTCTGCGTTCTATTAGGAAGGAACATTTCATTGCGCTTGATCCTAAAGGGGAAATACGACGTGAATACGAAAGGAATTTAAAGGGTAAGACTGCCGCGGGTAAATGGCTTGCAGATATAATAGGGAAAAATAGAGTGATATTCACAAGAAAGCAGTTGCCTAAGACAGATGAAGACCAATTGATCAATGATTTGGGATTTCACAATGATGATTTGAAATTCGTTGAAGTAGCTCACCGGACTAAAGATAAACTCCTTGCCACTGAAGACAGCGATTATACTGAAGAAGTAAAGGAATATCTATTTTCGAACCTTAAAGTTGATGTTTTAAACATCGAATCTGGACTGAAAAAAGTTGCTCTATAAAAGCCTTGTGAAATAGTTATGTCCCAGGCAGCGTCTGAAGCGCCGATTATGGGTCAAAGAGTAGCATATCGTATCGTTTTGCTGTGGAATAAGCAAAATAGTCTTATCAGAGTTCTGGTCAGCAAGGAACAGGAGCTGTTTGAAGAACAGGATGCACTGTCTTTGACAGACAGGGCACACATAGACGCTTTCCCCCTTCTTATGAAAGATACAAGCCTCTTGAGATTCTGTACTGTTGCAACAAGATTCAACTGTTCATTCAGTGAGGCTGGTCCTCTATAACGGGCTCGTCCCATACCGTGTTGTTGCCTGGCTTCAGCAAAGATATGTTCACTGCGTTTACGGAGTCTCCGGGAGAGTTTGTAGTCAGCTGTTAATGAGATAGACCGTGCATGATTTCTGGCTTTCGCCTCTCGCACTTTTCTATCCCGTTCGGCCTGAATATGTGCTGGATTTGTCTTGTTTTTCCATGTAGGAATCGGTTCAATCTTCTCATCGGCTCGCAGAGGAATATGGGGTATGATTCCCCGGTCAAGTACATCAGCGATAAAATTACCAGAACCGTAACCGGTATCGGCACTAAGTGTCTGAATGTCTTTGGGCATGGTGTATGTTTCAAGGTCATCTACCATCTTAAGGGCACTTTCGGGCTCTGCTGTCCCTGTCGCCTGCGTGCCCTGAGTCTCAAGGATTACTCTGCTTTTTGTGTCGATCAGATCATGGCCCATAAACGAGAGAAAAGCCCCTTTGCCCTTCGATTTGCTGTATAAGCGCGCGTCGGGGTCTGTAGTCGAACGGTGTGTTTGGTGTCGTCCACTTTTCACCATGAAAGTCTTTATCCTGAGGATGCCCGGACCTACCCTTTGTCTTATCACCTTCAAAACCGATTCCCTTGAGATAATCATCAAGAGAAACAGGGGGTTCTATCGGCTCAATACTTTTCACTGAAGCATCAGCTTGTATCTGAGTGCCGTCGACACTAAGGTGTTTACCGCTCACAAGACCGACATCTATGCAACACTGGACTACCTGACGCATTATCCGTTCAAACAACCCACTGGATGCCCACTTGTGATTGCGAAGCTTGTTGATCGTGCTCCTATCCGGAACCGCATCATCAAATGTCTGATGACAAAACAACCGATATGCCGCATGCATCCCCACTTCCTGACAGAGCCGATTCTCACTCAAATTATACAGATAGCCAATAAGGATCATTCGAACAACTAATTCAGGATCAATACCGGGTCTGCCATTGTCAGGGCAATAACAATCTGATACAACGTCTCGTACAAATGAAAAATCAACTGCCTCATCAATCTGACGAAGGATATGATCCTCGGGAACTAAATCCTCCATCTGAAAATAGTGAAACATCGGATTTGTCTGTTCCTGCTTTTGTGGGGTCATTGTTTCCTCCATGTATAATATTATCAATAACATAATATAACACATCGGAGCTGCTTTATCAATGCTTGTTCTATACTACTTTCTGAATCTAAGGGTTTTTCACAAGGCTTCTAATATACCGCCAATTTGCGGGGTGATAGAATGTTAGGACAGATATTTACAAAGGTTTTCGGCAGTAGGCACATAAGGGACGCCAAGAAGATGATGCCCATTGTGGAGGAGATAAATGCCTTCTACGAGGAGTATCACGGCCTCTCTGACGAAGAGCTGAGGGCAAAGACCGACGATTTTAAGGACAGGATAGGGGAAAGACTCCAGGAGGTAGAGGCACAGCTTGAGGAGTTGAGGGAGGAGTTCAAAAGGGAGGAGGATCACGATCTAAAGGGTCCTCTGATGGACCAGATCAAAGAGTTCGAGGAGGAGCGAAAAAGGGAGACGAACGCTGTTTTAGACGAGATCCTGCCTGAGGCGTTCGCGGTTGTCAAAGAAGTTTGTCGCAGGTTCGTGGGAAGGCAATGGGATGTCTGCGGCCAGACGATAACGTGGAACGATGTCCCCTACGACGTGCAATTGATAGGCGCGTTCGTCCTCCATCAGGGCAAGGTAGCTGAGATGGCCACAGGCGAGGGAAAGACGTTAGTGGCTACGATGCCGCTCTATCTGAACGCCCTTTCGGGAAGGGGCGCCCACCTTGTGACGCCCAACGATTATCTGGCTCGAAGGGACGCCTCGTGGATGGGTCCCATCTACGATTTCTTAGGTCTTACGCTGGGCGTGATTCAGGACAAGGGGGACTATACGCAGCCAGATTCGTTTATTTTTGTGAAAAAGGGAGACGACTACGCCCTCGAACCTTCTGAACGCAAAGCGGTCTATCTAGCTGACATCACCTATGGAAATAACAACGAATTCGGGTTCGACTATTTAAGGGACAACATATCCACCAGCACGGAGGACATAGTTCAAAAGGATTACAACTATGCTATCGTGGACGAAGTCGACAGCATCTTAATAGATGAAGCCAGAACGCCTCATATTATGTCGGGGCCTGTTCCCGAATCGACCCAAAGATACAGCGAGCTTAAACCCCTGATTCAAAAGCTTGTGAACAGCCAGACGAGGCTTGTGAACAGTTTGCTGGCTGAGGCGGAGAGCATGTTGAAAAACGGCGATGACGATTACGAAGTCGGGATCAAACTACTGCAGGTCCAAAGGGGGAGCCCCCGAAACAAAAGGTTTATGAAGCTGATCCAGGGAGAGGGGATAAAGAAGTTAATAAATCGTGTGGAAGCTGACTTTATGCGAGATAAAAAGATGGGGGAGATAGATGAGGACTTGTTCTACAGCATAGATGAAAAGGGACATACGATAGACCTTACGGATCAGGGGAGGTCGTCACTCCTTCCTGAGGAACAGGATATGTTAGTGCTCCCAGACTTGAGCGAAAATCTCAAAGAGATAGAGAACGACGACTCTCTGTCCGAGGATGAAAAGGTGCAAAAGCAGGATGAAGCTCACAGGGCTTATGCTCTAAGAAGCGAGACTATTCACAACATAAGTCAGCTTTTAAGGGCATATTCGCTCTTTGAAAGGGACGTTGAGTACGTGGTTCAGGAGGGACACGTTATTATTGTGGACGAATTTACGGGGAGGCTTCAGCCCGGACGGAGATTTTCAGACGGTCTGCATCAGGCTCTGGAGGCAAGGGAGAACGTCAAGATAGAAAGAGAGACCCAGACGATAGCGAGCATTACTCTCCAGAACTACTTCAGACGACTCTACGACAAGCTGGCAGGGATGACAGGAACAGCGGAGACGGAGGCTAATGAGTTCTTCGACATCTACAAATTAGACGTGGCGGTCATCCCGACCAACGAGCCAGTCAGAAGGATAGATTACGATGACGTTATATACAGGACCAAGAGGGAAAAGTACAACGCTATCATAGATGAAATCGCCACTATGCACCAGAACAATCTTCCGGTCCTGGTCGGGACTATTTCGGTGGAAGTGTCCGAGACTTTAAGCCGTATGCTCAGGCGAAGGGGGATACCTCATTCCGTGTTGAACGCCAAGTATCATCAGAAAGAGGCTGAAATCGTGGCCAAGGCGGGTGAACCGGGGTCTATTACTATCGCCACGAATATGGCCGGAAGAGGGACGGATATAAAGTTAGGACTGAGGGTTGTAAAGTGCGACAAGTGTCTTGTGGGTTCAGGGCTCCCCGGATCTACTCCTACAGCCGACGGCCTTACGCTATCTGACTGCGAAGCCGAGGTTCCGTGCGGCCTTCAGATTATAGGTACAGAAAGGCACGATGCCAGGAGGATCGACAGACAGCTGAGAGGCAGGAGCGGAAGACAGGGCGATCCGGGGGCATCCAGATTCTTTCTGTCCTTAGAGGACGACCTGATGAGGCTCTTCGGCTCTGAAAGGATAGCTTCAATTATGGACAGATTGGGCGCCGAAGAAAATGAGGTAATAGAGCACTCTTTAGTTACCAAATCTATCAGCAACGCTCAGAAGAAGGTGGAGAACAGGAACTTCGAGATGAGGAAGCACGTTCTGGAGTACGACGACGTGATGAATCAACAGCGTGAGGTGATCTACGATAGGAGGAGGGACGCATTAGAAAAAGAGGACGTAGTGAAACATATCGTCGAGATGATAGATCAGACGGTGGAATCTTTAGTGGAGGCTCACACAGACAACAGGTCCTACCCTGAAGAGTGGGATTGGGACGGATTGAAGATGGATTTGAGAAATATCTTCTTGATCGAGCTTCCCACGGACCAAGAGGAGATGCCAGGTCTCAAGCAAGAGGACCTGAGGGAGAGGATAAAATCCGAGGTGATGCAGGTTTACAGAAGGCGAGAGGAGAAAATCGGTTCGGAACGCTTACGACAGATAGAAAAGATGGTGCTTTTGGGCGTTATAGACGACAAATGGAGAGAGCACCTTTACGAGATAGATAGTCTCAAAGAGGGGATCGGCCTGAGAGCCTACGGTCAGAAAGACCCTCTGGTCGAGTACAAAACCGAAGCGTTCCATATGTTCGTCGATCTTTTGGATGGCATCAACACGGAGACTCTGAAGTTCCTGTTCAGAACGCCTATTGAGGAGAGGTCCCCCATGGATTCAATCGGGGATCCGAGGATGAGAAGGAGGAGGGCGCCTGAGGGGATCAGACTGATGCACGAAGATGCAACGGGAATGGGCTTTGATGTGGGGCCTGATGAATCTGAGATCGTAGAACAAAGGGGCGGCGCGCCAGTAAGGGAAAAGGCCGTCAAGCAGGTGGTCAGAGCTGGTCCCAAGGTGGGAAGGAACGATCCCTGTATCTGCGGCAGCGGAAAAAAATACAAAAAGTGCTGTGGCAGAAAAGCCTGAGGATGTAGAGCCTGATGTGAAGATCGCAACTGTGTGCCTTCCGCACTGCGCAAACACAGAAATCGCTATGTTCCATAGCTGGAATAATTGAAGAAAGGAGATGGGAAGAGAATGGCAATGATGAAGTGTTTGATTTGTGTTTCAACAGTATGCATAATCTTCTTTGCACTCATAATAGGATGCAGTAATCCCTTTAGCCCTAAGCCGAAGCGACCTCCCGACATACCTGTCGAAGTCGACATAGTAGATGTCATTCCAGATGCCACAACGCCTGAGATTTTCCTTGAGAATCTGGATTTCGCTATGGATCATAAAGACATTGGAGTGTATGAAGACCTGCTCGATGAAAGGTATTGGTGGACAGAACCGAACCAAACGGATAGTCTGGATTTCGCCTGGGGAAAGGATCGGGATATTGAGGTTGTGAAACGCATCTTTGAGGAGTTCGCGATCTTTGATTTCGACTTTACTCAGGCTGTGGGCACACGAGGGAGATTCACAGAGGAGAAGGGAACTGAGCTTCCACAATTTGAGGGCGATCCTAACGCTCATACTGACGAGGATTGGGAGGTGCTATTCGGTCCTGTGAATATGTTTATGGTGGATGAAACACGGGAAAACGGCTTCCGCGTAAGCCAGAATATGACCTTTAAGCTGAGGCAGAACGAGAAGGGCCTGTGGAAGATAGTCCGTTGGATCGATGATCCCATCCTCCAGTAGAGAATTGCTATTGCAAAGTGACCTATGGCAAGAAAGTATTGAAGCCTTTCTTCCTTATATTCTTAATTTATATGGACAGGAGTAGAAGCCGCACACTGAGCACTCAGAGCTTGGCCAAGGGGAAAAGGTAGCTCAAACGTCTAAAATGAACTTAAGTTATCCTTTCCAGTATTCTGGGGGTATGTTAGCTTGCAGGCCAAAGATTTAGTACTACAAGAGTGCACACTTTATCCAAAGTGTAAATTCAGAGCCACTTCCGAGGAAGTTGACGGCTCCTTTGCCGTAAAAGATCTGTTCTCCTCCAAATATCTCCATATATACTTTATCTTCCACTTTGGAGACCTCATTGATTCTCTTGGCCTTTTGCTAGGACTCTACTGTAGCCTCATCGAGGAACACTTTGTCCTCTGTGCACGACTCTACAAAGTGCGCTCTTGGGGCTATTAGTCCTGCGATGTCGTACATCTCGGCTTATCTGTGTATCCCGCGAATCTATTCGTCTACGAGCTTTGAGCATTTCCGCAGTGGACCCTCCACTTTGACAAAAACCCGCTTGACATTGGATACAGGATGATATATATTGTAAATGTTTTAGCGCATAACTTTTCGGAGAGACAACGCAGACTGCTCAAATGGCGACGACTCCAAGTGAGTTATCAGTAGATGGGTTCGGCAAATTAGCTGAGCAGAAAAAGCGTAGGCCTGGGGGACAGATGCGTTCAAGAACTGGGATCTTACCAGAAAAGTTCTTTGGATACTCTTGGGGATTCCCTTTCGATGTTGATGTTCCATCTGAACGCTTTTTGGGACAAGTTACTATGGGTAAGAAGAATGAAAAATTGATATTCCACTCGTACTCTCCGCAACAGATCCAAGCTATATCGGACGCCAGACAGTCTCAGGATAAGCCTTGTTGTATAGCAGATCTGATAAGCGATGGGATGGACCCCATAATGTGGGCTCGGCTTGAGGAAATCATGGAGCTGTTCCTTGATGAAAAAGATCTTCAGGTGGTCGGGCTATTCTTGGAGGGATTGTCCTTTAGGAAGATCGGGGACGTGATGGGTATCTCAAGGAAGGCCGCAAGTTCCCGATATAAGAAAGTTGTAAGACTGCTCCGACACGGCCCTGAAAGACGTGCATCGGTGTCCGCTCAGCACGAATTTACCTCAGTTTCTGCACCTTAAATCCGCTCAAGGTCAAGGTATCGTCCCTTCCTTCTTCAGCATACCTATTGACGCATCGAACGCTTCAGCAGTCGTTTCTATATCTTCCTCAGAGTGAACGGAAGACGTCAACCCCTTGAGACCACCCAAATCTATCCCATTTAGACGCATCGCGCTCCCGAATCTTTGGCTAAGTTCAGGTGGACCGCCTTTCTTCAACCTCTCTATATCGTACTGCCAGGCCTTCATCTCTCCTGAGCGCAGCTTGTAGGCGTCTTCGTACATAAGCAGCATGAAGCCCGAAAAATGCCTGTAGGTGTGCCAGGTTAGCCCGTGCTTTAAAATAATCTCGTTAAACAGGTCGGTCAGATACGCCCCCAACTTATTAGCCTTTTCTATCTCCTCTCCGGATTTTACCTCCCTTAGTGTGGCTATACCGGCGACAGCAGAGAGCGGATTGGCGTTGAACGTCCCCGGATGGTGCATCTTTTTGTGATCGTTCCATCTTGAATCTTCCTTGAATTGTAAGATCTCCATTATATCAGCCCTTCCTGCCACTGCGCCCACCGGTAGTCCTCCCGCCAGGATCTTGGCAAGGGTTGTGATGTCGGGGCATATATCGTAATATTCCTGCGCTCCCCCTGGAGAGCATCTGAACCCCGTTATCACCTCGTCGAAGATCAGAAGGCAGTTGTATCTTTTTGTTACTGCCCTTAAGTCGTTGAGGAAGCCCTCCTTAGTAGGTATAACCCCGAAGTTCGCCCCTGAAGGCTCGAGTATCACTGCAGATATATCGTTGTCCTTTTTCAGTGCTTCCTCGACTGCATCTATATCGTTAGGCAGACAGATGACAGCACTTTGGAAGACCTCATCCAAAAGACCGTTCGGGATATGCCCGTCGAAGGGGGGATATGTCTCCACTATCACACTGTCGTGCCATCCGTGGAAATGTCCCCTAAACTTTATGAACTTTCTCTTTCCAGTAAACGCCCTTGCCAGCCTCAGCGCCATAAGCGTGGCCTCGGTACCTGAGCTTGTAAACCTGATCCTGTCCATTCTTGGCAAAAGCTCCAGTACGAGCTCCGCCCATTCTATCTCCAGTTCGTGACATGCTCCGTAGTGAGTTCCCCTTTCTATTTGTCTTTTAAGTGCCTCCACAACCTTCGGGTGACAGTGTCCCAGAATCAAAGCTCCGTGCCCCATCCAATAATCTATGTACTCTCTTCCGTTTTTGTCCCACTTTTTCGATCCCTGACACCTGTCTATGTAGATGGGAAAGGGTTCATAATACCTATTGTCGTGGGTGACGCCGTTCGGAAATAGAGACAAAGCCCTGTCGTGTGCCCTCTTGTAATCGGCAAATGCTCTTTGATATTCCTCTTCGATGTCGAAACGCAGGCTCTCCTTGATCACCCGGGACATCTGAATCTCCTTGTGTCTAACGTTCTTTTATCTATCGTCAATTAGTCTTTAACCATCCTGCAAACATAAAAATAGTAGCCCAACTGATAGTATTTGTCAAGGCTTTTGTTTGAAGATGCGATGGTTGTTTCTATTTCAAAGATGAAGCCATTACAGATAGCTATGAGTATAAACCTTCAGGAAATCTTGATACTAAGGTTTTCCGGTCGTCATCCACGATCTTTTTATCCCCAATTTTATCAAACTTACAGCAAAAAGCTGTTGACTTTTATCCATATATTGGTTATACTATTATATAAATATGCAGGCTGTTTGAGACATTCAGGAGCTAAGGACGCTGCCATGCGCAAACGTAGCTGCAGCGTTTTTTATTTCCAGAATTCCTGATTGGGCTGCTATTTTTGGCAAGTAGGGAACCTTATGGACGGTTTGGGGTCTAGTAATGTGAGCAAACTTTGAAACGGATTATGATCTGTTCAAGGGCAAAATTACACTTCTAAATTAGCTTTGGTTAACTAAGGAGGTAAAAGAGTTTGAGCAGAAGTACAAAGATCACACATTTTATTAACGCTGAAGACTCGCTCGGAACGTATTTAGGGGAAATTGCCGATTCTAAGCCACTTTCAGCAGAGCAGGAAATTGAACTTGCAAAGAGCATAAAAAAAGGAGACAAAGGAGCCAGAAACAAACTTGTCAACGCCAATTTGCGCTTCGTTGTCAGTATCGCCAAGAATTATTACAACAAAGGTGTCCCTTTGAACGATCTCATCAGCGCTGGAAACGTCGGGCTGATAACTGCCGCCGAAAGATTTGATGAGACAAAGGGATTCAAGTTTATCTCCTACGGCGTGTGGTGGATAAGGCAGGCGATACTGCAGACACTGGCAGAACAGTCCCGCGTAGTGCGGTTGCCCCTTAACAGGGTCGGCCTTTTGCACAAGATATTCAAAGTCTCCAACGCCCTTCAGGGTGATTCTCCTCATAGCACAGACACCGAGAGGATAGCCAAAGAGCTAAACATAACGCCTGAAGAGGTCAAAAACGCCCTGATAAGCGGTCAGACTGCCCGATCCTTGGACGCTCCGTTCAGCGACGACGACGAGAACTGTCTCCTGGATATACTCTCCAACGATCAGCAACTGACTCCTGACGATCTCATGCTCGAAAATGCTCTCAAGGATCAGATCGAATCGGTTCTTGAGACATTGAGAGAACGCGAGGCCGAAATAATCAAGCTCTATTTCGGACTTGACGGACAAGAGCCCATGACGCTGGATCAGATCGGAGTCAAATTCAAGCTGACCCGCGAAAGGGTCCGGCAGATAAAGGAGGTAGCGCTTCAGAAACTGCGACATCCCAAGCGCCAGAGCAAACTCAAGCCCTATATGCAATACGCATAGGATAAAAGGGGAACAAAAGGAAGGTATCTTTATTGTGGGGACCGACACAGGAGTCGGTAAAACTGTAGTGGCAGGAGGAATAGCGGCGGCACTTAAAAAAGATGGAACAGACGCAGGCGTGATGAAACCTATCGCCACAGGAGGCATCTACAAGAATGGCGTCCTCACCTCAGAGGACGCCATTTTTATGAGAAGAGCAGCTAATATTAAAGACCCTCTTGAGCTCGTAAACCCCGTCTGTCTTAGACTCCCACTTTCTCCCAACGTGGCCTCTCAACTTGAAGGCGTTCAGATCAGATTGGAAGAGATCCAAAAGGCCTTTTGCGCCCTCAAGAAAAGACACGAATTTGTAGTCGTAGAGGGAATCGGGGGGATTATGGTCCCGATAAGAGACGATTTCCTTACGGCCGATCTTGCACTGTCCTTCTCCACTCCCGTTGTCATCGTATCCAGAAGAGGATTGGGAACCATTAACCACACGCTTATGACCATAGAGTGCGCCGTAGCAAGAGGGCTTCAAATAGAGGGGATTATATACAACAGTACTGACGACCGAAGGATCGATAAGTCGGACAAGACGAATCCCCAGGTCATAGAACGCATATCTTGTGTCCGTACGCTCGGCATACTACCTTTCGATTGCTCAATCAGCGTTCCTTCGGCACGATCCGGAAGGCTCGCCCAACTGATCAAAAAACACGTGGACATTGACAGTCTGATCTCATCATAAGCGGAAACTGTCTGACGACTCGAGAAGGTACGTAGAAGACGTTGGTTTTCCTCTCACCAGATATATTCCCACAGATCTGTTCATAAGCGCCTCAGCTTGATCCTAACGGTCCTGTTTCGGGGCACAGATTCCAATTGGAGCCTGAGGGCATCGTTTGCCTCTTTATGGTTACAGCCGTCAACTTCTATCTTAATACTATCGAGGTCAACGACAGGCTCTATAGTTATGGTAATATGCGGGATTTCTCTTTCGGATTCGAGGAAAAATTCTAACGTTTTTCCCTTTCGTTGTTGTTGAATTATCCTCAACGATTCTCTATCCCTCCACCAATCGGCTATCCCCTTTCCAGTGGCGCAATAGGCGTCACTCTCCTGTATCAGCATGAGAGTGTGTTCATAGAGCGGTTCTATATATGGAAATTCGCTTTTGTCGAGACTGTTTTGGTGCACAAGGAAAGTGAAGAGCCCGCCATTTTTCTCCGCCTTTTGGAGCAGGCTTTGGGTCGCCTCGAAGGCGTCTTGGGCAGTGTAGCCCTTATATCCTGTAAGGGTCGAGTCCATAAGGCTGAGCGGTATCTCCAGAAAATCCATTTGTTGTTCCTGGGTGTGGTCGAACGGGTGGAGTGGGAAAGATGTTCCCGCTCTAAATCCCTCACAATCTGCATATCCTAATGTGGCGTCGTACTGAAATCCGGCGATCTTTTGGCTCTTTAGCGTGGTGTCGTAGTCCAGTCTGAGGTAGTGCTGCCTGACTCCAGAGATCTCTCCTTTTGATATCCCCTCGAGCATCTTCTTGTCGGATTTGAGTTGAGATACGTCCCTGTAGGATGTCATACCCCCATGGAGCCCGATTTCGCATCCTCGCTTTTTGAGCTTTTTTATTAGCTCCTGTACATCTCTGCGATTGATATAGTACGAGGGGTCGGATTTGACTCTCCTTTTGACTCCGAAGTAGAAGGAGGATTTAACACCGGCCCTTTCTTCCATCTGCAGGAGTCGGTCGAACGTCCAGTACGGGTCTTTATCGCTGAGCACGGATAGAGCTAACTCTTTTAACTTCAAAGGATCTCTTCCACTTCTTATCGTCTCGTACCCGATCCTTTTGGGGGTCCACTTTCTTATGCGGTCAACATCGTGCGAAAAAAAGGCAGCAAACGGTTTCCCCCGAGGCCAGGCACATTTTCGGATTAGAATCTTGCCTGTGACGCGACAGCATTCGATTATAACGTTTATGAGCGCCTGCGCGTGTTCGTCTATCACCGCGCGATCGAGCAGTCCCGATCTTCCGAGGAGACTCTGGCTACTTGGAAATCTATTCCATTTATCGCGTTCTGCGTTGCGCTGTTCTTCGATTCGGGATAGATGGAAGAACGTATTGGCAAAGAGGTCGAAGTTGAAGACGCATAATGCTCCGGAGCCTATCTTTTCTATCGTGGCGGGCTGGTTCGACCGCTGCATGTGGGAAGTATCATTTTGAGCTTTTACATCGCCCCAAAATGGGACGTTCTCCTCGGTCTTCAAATCTTTAAAATAGCTAAGAGATGTCTCAATCCCTTCAAATTCTTCTCGCCCCCATTCAGGACCATATAGATACGAACAGCAGGGTATATGGATAAGAAGTGTCCCGCCTCGGCACATCTTCGTATATTCGTCGGAGAACGTCGAACCGTAGTGTATCACCGCATTTTCATCGCCATCTATATGAGATGTGAATCTGAAGCTTAATCCGGCGATAGAAAACAGGGAAGAAATAGCATATTCTGCTCTCTTTTTAAGGGCGTCTTCTATCTGTGTAAGGCAGTGAAGTATCATAAAAAATACCCAAAGCGAAAAAGTAAAACCGTTGCGTCTTTCCGCCTTCAAAATAACGACGTTTCCCATCAGGGTCAAGGACAAATATGGATTTCTCTTTGACATAGACGTATCGTATTGTTATATTCTGTCAATTACAAAGCGGTGTTAAGGAATAGCCATAGATGAGATCGCACGGTCACCTGAGTCGAAAAAGAATTTAAAAGAAATGCCCGAAGAGAACGGCCCAGATCTTTTTGATGTCATCAAGGACTGTCTTGAGCGGGAGGATACGGATAGTTTGGTGGGTATTTTAAAGGATCATCATCCTGCGGATGTGGCCCACGCTCTCAGACATTTAGATGAGGATGAAGGAGAACTTGTGTTCAGTCTATTAGGTGAGGAAGACTCCGGAATTGTGTTAGAAGAACTGGACAGGGCATCCAGGGTCGAGATTTTAGAGGACATAGACAGCAAAGAGTTGGTAGAGATCGTAGAGAATCTGCCTCCCGACGAAACGGGGGACATTATAGCTGATCTTCCCGAAGGGACGGCGGGGAGTTTAATGACTCCGCATCTGATCTCTGTTCAAAGGGACATGACCGTCCCGGAGGTTATAGATTATCTGAGGGATTCGGGCCAATCTGATGCGATATTTTACGTGTCGTGGTGGACAACCAGGATCGTCTTGTAGGTGTTGTCCTTATAAGGAGGCTTGTGACCGCTCAGCCCTGGATGGTTATGGCGGACATCTTAGATCCTGACGTTGTCGCCATAGATGTCCTGTTGGATCGAAAGGAGATAAAAAGGAGTTTCAGCAGGTACAATCTCTTAGCTGTTCCTGTTGTAGATGGGAACAATAAGCTTTTAGGTCAGATAACATCGGACGCTGTCCTGCACGCGGTGGAGGATGAGGCTACTGAGGACGCATATAAGATGGCGGGGACCAGCGAAGAGGAGCAGGCGAGCCGGTCTGTTCTCAAGATAGCGGGGATAAGGCTTCCCCAGCTTTTGGTGTGTATGTTCGGGACTTTTATCTCTGCAAGTGTGATAAGATTCTTTCAGGTGACTTTAAGTCAAGCTATAGCGTTAGCCGCTTTCATCCCCGCTCTAATGGCGATGAGCGGCAGTAGCGGGCTCCAAACATCGACTATAATGGTCAGGGGTTTAGGGACAGGCTATGTCGATCCTTCTCACATACTGAAATTAGTTGCAAGGGAATTTGGGATAGTCTTGTGATAGGGGCAACTTGTGGGATTATCGCGGGAGTTGGGCCAAAGCTATGGATAGGTACCGCTATCTTCGGCATTATTGTGGGAGGGGCTATATTTTTGGCTGTTCTTATAGCTTCAACTTTGGGGATTTTGATCCCCATTTTTTTCAAAAAGCTGGGCGTAGATCCCGCTGTGACCTCAGGGCTTCGATAACCACAGCCAACGATGTCCTGGGGCTGTTTATCTATCTGTTCTTTGGCTACAGCTATGCTTAAGTATTTCAGCCCTTAATTTGGAGATAAAAGTAGGGGACTCAAAATGAGCCCCCTTTCCTTTTTGACTACCGTACGGATACTATCACTTTTACTCACCGCAAGGGTTGCAAGGATCTATCTTTTTACTGCAGGGGTCACAAGGATCCATCTTTTTACTGCAAGGGTCGCAAGGATCCATATGTTCGCCGCAAGGAGCGACAGTATTGGCGAACACATCGATGTCCACTTTGATGTTTTCATCTAACTTAAGGATTACCATCGTGGGAACTTTGATATTATAGTCTGAAAGCTTTATGATAAAAGTTCCCTCGACCCGCATTAAATCCCCAGGAAGCTTTAAGCGCGTCGTTTCGCTCTCCTTGAAGTAGGTCACCTTTAAGTCCATCTGCTGTTTACGCTTGACACCGTGGAGTTCAAATGTCCCCTCAGCTACAAGAGCTACTGTCTCCTGATCCGCCAAGGCGTCTTTGGAGGCTGAAATGACCTTATCCAGCGTAAATATAACCTTGGGGAATTTATCGGTCTCAAGGTATTTATCCCGCATGTGGCTGTCTCTAAGGCCTATTCCTGTCTTCATGCTGGCTAAATCGACCTCGAACTTGGCGGAAGTCCGATCCTTGATGTTCATCGGATCGACTTTAATATCCCCTGTGATCTGATTGGTAACCCCGACAATGGTCTCCAAAGGAGCGTGGGATTCAAATCTCATCACGTTCCGCCCTACCTTGTCCTGAGCGTAGAACGTGGTGGTACCAGCCAGAACTACTGAGGATAATATCAAATATAGGACTGCGCTGAAGACGAGCGTCCTAAAGATGATTTTTCTCATATTTACCTCCTTAGAAGCCTTGTGAAAAACCCTTAGATTCAGAAAGTAGTATAGAACAAGCATTGATAAAGCAGCTCCGATGTATTATATTATGTTATTGATAATATTATACATGGAGGAAACAATGACCCCACAAAAGCAGGAACAGACAAATCCGATGTTTCACTATTTTCAGATGGAGGATTTAGTTCCCGAGGATCATATCCTTCGTCAGATTGATGAGGCAGTTGATTTTTCATTTGTACGAGACGTTGTATCAGATTGTTATTGCCCTGACAATGGCAGACCCGGTATTGATCCTGAATTAGTTGTTCGAATGATCCTTATTGGCTATCTGTATAATTTGAGTGAGAATCGGCTCTGTCAGGAAGTGGGGATGCATGCGGCATATCGGTTGTTTTGTCATCAGACATTTGATGATGCGGTTCCGGATAGGAGCACGATCAACAAGCTTCGCAATCACAAGTGGGCATCCAGTGGGTTGTTTGAACGGATAATGCGTCAGGTAGTCCAGTGTTGCATAGATGTCGGTGTTGTGAGCGGTAAACACCTTAGTGTCGACGGCACTCAGATACAAGCTGATGCTTCAGTGAAAAGTATTGAGCCGATAGAACCCCCTGTTTCTCTTGATGATTATCTCAAGGGAATCGGTTTTGAAGGTGATAAGACAAAGGGTAGGTCCGGGCATCCTCAGGATAAAGACTTTCATGGTGAAAAGTGGACGAACCAAACACACCGTTCGACTACAGACCCCGACGCGCGCTTATACAGCAAATCGAAGGGCAAAGGGGCTTTTCTCTCGTTTATGGGCCATGATCTGATCGACACAAAAAGCAGAGTAATCCTTGAGACTCAGGGCACGCAGGCGACAGGGACAGCAGAGCCCGAAAGTGCCCTTAAGATGGTAGATGACCTTGAAACATACACCATGCCCAAAGACATTCAGACACTTAGTGCCGATACCGGTTACGGTTCTGGTAATTTTATCGCTGATGTACTTGACCGGGGAATCATACCCCATATTCCTCTGCGAGCCGATGAGAAGATTGAACCGATTCCTACATGGAAAAACAAGACAAATTCAGCACATATTCAGGCCGAACGGGATAGAAAAGTGCGAGAGGCGAAAGCCAGAAATCATGCACGGTCTATCTCATTAACAGCTGACTACAAACTCTCCCGGAGACTCCGTAAACGCAGTGAACATATCTTTGCTGAAGCCAGGCAACAACACGGTATGGGACGAGCCCGTTATAGAGGACCAGCCTCACTGAATGAACAGTTGAATCTTGTTGCAACAGTACAGAATCTCAAGAGGCTTGTATCTTTCATAAGAAGGGGGAAAGCGTCTATGTGTGCCCTGTCTGTCAAAGACAGTGCATCCTGTTCTTCAAACAGCTCCTGTTCCTTGCTGACCAGAACTCTGATAAGACTATTTTGCTTATTCCACAGCAAAACGATACGATATGCTACTCTTTGACCCATAATCGGCGCTTCAGACGCTGCCTGGGACATAACTATTTCACAAGGCTTTTAGAGAGTTGATGGTTTTTTACCTATCTTCTTGTGGAATTAAGATACGAAATTATAGAAACGCAGTCAATAGAAAAATCGTGTTATCGTCTATCACCTCCCCTTCATTTGTAAAGGTAAGGAGGCCTTTGACAAAAGTGCGATCATGTGACGGAACATCGGGTAGGATTCCGTGAATTTGGCTTGACAAAATTTGGCGATAGAATAAATTTACACTCTAAGTTCCTGTCTTAATCGGCAAATGGGTTATCTGTTGATATTTCGAGTCAAGCGGAACGTCCGCCGCGATAGCAGATTGAGGATCTTTCCCTGGTAGCTACGATATTGAAGGGAGGCAGATGAGATAATATGTTGGATCTTTACTTGGGCGTTGATTTAGGCGGGACAAATGTGTGTTCGGCTCTGGTAGATGAGGACGGGAATATATTGGGGAGGGATAAGAGACCGATGATATTTAATTTGGGCGTGGACAGAGCGATAGAGACGATGATTGCGAGTATGAAAAATGCCCTGAAGGACGGAGGATATGAGACTTCCGATTTAAAGGCGATAGGGATAGGGTCTCCCGGGCCTTTGAATCCGTTTACGGGCGTGATAATAAACGCTGTCAATTTGCCGGGGTTTCGGAATTTACCCTTAAAGGCAATCATGGAAGAGGAATTTGGGGTTCCCGTAGCGGTGGACAACGATGCCAATGTAGTGGCCCTCGGGGAACAGTGGAAAGGCGCTGGAATGGGTGTCGAAAATTTTCTGTGTGTCACGCTGGGGACAGGCATAGGGGGAGGAGTCATATCTGAGGGAAAACTTCTGAGAGGGTTCAACGGCAACGCCGCTGAAGTTGGTCACATAACCGTAGATTACAATGGGCCTCGATGCAACTGTGGGAATTACGGGTGCGTCGAGGTGTACGCCTCTGCGACGGCGATGGTCAGGAGGACTATAGAAAAGATGGAAAAGGAAAAGCCGGACACAAGTTTGAAGGACGCGCAAAAGATCACAACTGAGGAGATATTCAAGGCGGCAAACGCGGGCGACAAGTTCGCTTCGGATATGTTTAAGGAAACAGGAAAGTTTTTGGGCATCGGCATAGTGAGTATGATAAACGTGCTAAACGTTGAAGTAGTGGCGATAGGGGGAGGTTTGGCGGGAGCGGGGGACCTGATATTTGAGCCGGTCAGAGAGGTCGTATTGCAACGGGGAATCTCAGGTGTGAAGGAAAAAGTCCGGATTGTCCCCGTGGAGTTGGGAGATGACGCTCCGCTTTTTGGAGCGGCGAAGTTAGCTATGGAAGGGGGAGCCTCTGCTTAGGGGTTTTGGATCTATATGTGCGGCGGCCTTAATTCTTGTTCTGTCGGGGAATGCGGACGTGCTAGCTCAGCCAGAAAGCTCCGAGGCGGATACAACCATAAAGATCAAGTCTCCGACAGGCGCGCTCCTTAGATCTCTGGTAGTCCCGGGATGGGGACAGTTCTACAACCAGAAGTACATAAAGACAGGCTTGGTGGCAACAGCTGAGATTTCTCTCCTTGCGGCGGCTATCGTCAGGAATAATCAGGCACAGAAGAGCGCTTCTTTGGCTGAAAAGGACTCTTTGAAAGAGAGCAGAAATACTTTCGTCGTATGGCTTATGGGAACGGTTCTCTACAGCATCATAGACGCCTACGTGGACGCCCATTTATACGACTTTGAGGAGAAAAAAGGCGAAGGAGTTGAGGTATCTGTTTATATAAGGGGAACAGGCCTGGCGATTCGGATGGATTTCTAGTGACTATAAAAAAGAACAGTGCCAATCTTCCCACTGTGCTTTTTGAGTCAGTCTTAAATTTTAGACTTTGAAGATCTGTCCTTTATATAAAATAATCTATCTCTCAAAAGAGTACTATCGCAAACCGGGCAGTTTGGACGTCTAACGGAAACAGGATCAGCCGCACTGTTCGTTCGGTGGCGGCTGGATCCCGTGGTTAGGCAGGTTCGGGAACCTGGAGGTCACGGCAGATCTTTCGAGCAAGAAACTGGTTGATCTCACGGTGCCTGGGAATAACCGATGTCTTCTGTACCGCCCGATTAACATAAACGGTATAGTTGCCACCCTCACGCAGGAATTCACAACCATGTACTTCCAAGTGCCGGATCAAGTCACGACGCTTCATTCCCCGAAAACAGGCAGCAGTTCGCGGATCACTTCCTTCCCTTTCAACGACTCTTCAGCGAGTGTGCGGTTCGCTTCCAGGACGAGCACGGTTGCCTCCTGCAGATTGGCGCGTGCCTCCTCCAAGGTCGCGCCTTGGGTGTTCGCCCCGGGCAACTCTTCGACGAAACCGATATACCCTTCCGGTACTTTCTGAAACACCGCGGTCAGTTTGATTTTCATTCAGACCCCTCCAGGTTTCTATGCATAACACCTCCTGCGCCAGGAATTCAGCGTTCAATCTGCCTAATGTCCAAGCTAACCCACCAGACTGGGGAGTTCGCCACGCCGTCAGGTCCCTTCGCTCGTTAGACGGCGAGATCACCTCACCTCTATGACGAGGCTTGCCGACATCGGCCAGTCGCTTGCCGTTAAAGCGCCGGTGATTCTGTATGTCCCGGGATCGAGTTTTCCCTCATATTTTTCGGAGTGGTGATTTCCTCCCTTTCAGGCCATATCTTCTCCTCTCCCAACATCTGCGCGAACATCTGTCCATCCGACCAGTGCCAGACTTCCTTCGCTCCGAGAAATTCTATAAGTTGATCTGTTTCCACCTCCTCTTGGATGGTAAAGTCGAATCTCTGGGCATCGCTGAAGTGGAGGGTGATCTCTTCACCTGTTTGGTTGAAGACGCAAAACTCCATAGTGATCGGTTGACCCGCCGTGTAAACCGCCCGGTCGGCTGTCAGCTGTACACCGAATCTCGAATCCTGCATGTTCTCGTCTCCCAGCATCGCGACGCTGAACAGCGCTAACATAGCCCCTCCTATCACGATCATCTTTAACAACATACTTCTTTCTCCTTCTCTACAACAAAAAACTGGAGCGCTAACAGCAGCGCCCCAGTTTTCACAGCCGATTCTCAGACCTTTACAGGCTTGAGGTATCTGTTTATATAAGGGGAACAGGCCTGGCGATTCGGATGGATTTCTAGTGACTATAAAAAAGCACAGCGAGAATCTTCCCACTGTGCTTTTCAAGTCAGCCTTAAATCAGACTGTGAGGATTTGCCTTTTACACATCATTTAGTAAAGTTCGTTAATCCCTGCTATATCTCCTGCATTGAGGTCTCTCTTCTTTATCTCTCCAGTCCCAGCAAATCTATACATGGTTTCCTCAGTGCAATCGTCGCTAGGATGACCCATACCAAGGGCATGGCCAATTTCGTGGGATGCTATGTTTTCAAAGTCCATCTTACCTGCTTCTCCTGCGGCGCTCCAATCAAAATCTACATCATCGTATACTTGATCCCACTCTACTAACCGTCTATTGAACGGAGGACCCCCAAATACCCCCCATACTATGGTTACTGCGATTGCTCCTGAGCTACTCACATCTGCAAAGTATACTTCATTATTATCATCTGGACTTTGTGTGTCAGCAACTAATGTCGCTGTGGTAGAGCTGCCATCGCCAAGTATATTAATGCCCGAAGCATCTTCCCATTTCTGGATGTCTGCTCCAAGATTACTAAACACAAAACTCCCACTTAATCCTGTTGTATTGGTTGGGTTAACAATCCATGGCTCAACAGTTTTCCATTTGGCGCCCTTTGCCATGAAGGCGAAGCAGGTAGATTCTCCACCTCCACCGCCTTTGTCTTTTTTCCCGCCACCTGGCGAGCCTGATGGCTTAGCGAATCCATCTTTAGGGTGAATTATCATGAATCCTTGTACTGGTGTTCCGTCTACGTCAACCGCATGTCCCAAATCGAAAACGTTATCTGCCACCTGCACTGCATGGACTGGTATTGTAACGGCAGGGTTTCTACTTCCTTTTGTAACTGTTGCGGATAAGAAATGTGGCTTTCCGCTCGGCTGGACACCTTGATCGCTCATGGGTGAAAGCGGGCCAATGCCCTCACCGCAACTAAGCCAGACCAAGGCCATAACGATAACAACAGCTAATAGAGAAAAACTTTTCACTGTACCTGCCTCCTTTGGAGGTTACACCTGATATGACACTTCAGGCATATGTGTAGTGGTATAACAACTCTTAATTTTGGGCACATATATCCTTCTTAGTATAGTATCGGTCAATATAAAGAAAACATTAAAAGCCTTGTGAAATAGTTATGTCCCAGGCAGCGTCTGAAGCGCCGATTATGGGTCAAAGAGTAGCATATCGTATCGTTTTGCTGTGGAATAAGCAAAATAGTCTTATCAGAGTTCTGGTCAGCAAGGAACAGGAGCTGTTTGAAGAACAGGATGCACTGTCTTTGACAGGCAGGGCACACATAGACGCTTTCCCCCTTCTTATGAAAGATACAAGCCTCTTGAGATTCTGTACTGTTGCAACAAGATTCAACTGTTCATTCAGTGAGGCTGGTCCTCTATAACGGGCTCGTCCCATACCGTGTTGTTGCCTGGCTTCAGCAAAGATATGTTCACTGCGTTTACGGAGTCTCCGGGAGAGTTTGTAGTCAGCTGTTAATGAGATAGACCGTGCATGATTTCTGGCTTTCGCCTCTCGCACTTTTCTATCCCGTTCGGCCTGAATATGTGCTGAATTTGTCTTGTTTTTCCATGTAGGAATCGGTTCAATCTTCTCATCGGCTCGCAGAGGAATATGGGGTATGATTCCCCGGTCAAGTACATCAGCGATAAAATTACCAGAACCGTAACCGGTATCGGCACTAAGTGTCTGAATGTCTTTGGGCATGGTGTATGTTTCAAGGTCATCTACCATCTTAAGGGCACTTTCGGGCTCTGCTGTCCCTGTCGCCTGCGTGCCCTGAGTCTCAAGGATTACTCTGCTTTTTGTGTCGATCAGATCATGGCCCATAAACGAGAGAAAAGCCCCTTTGCCCTTCGATTTGCTGTATAAGCGCGCGTCGGGGTCTGTAGTCGAACGGTGTGTTTGGTTCGTCCACTTTTCACCATGAAAGTCTTTATCCTGAGGATGCCCGGACCTACCCTTTGTCTTATCACCTTCAAAACCGATTCCCTTGAGATAATCATCAAGAGAAACAGGGGGTTCTATCGGCTCAATACTTTTCACTGAAGCATCAGCTTGTATCTGAGTGCCGTCGACACTAAGGTGTTTACCGCTCACAAGACCGACATCTATGCAACACTGGACTACCTGACGCATTATCCGTTCAAACAACCCACTGGATGCCCACTTGTGATTGCGAAGCTTGTTGATCGTGCTCCTATCCGGAACCGCATCATCAAATGTCTGATGACAAAACAACCGATATGCCGCATGCATCCCCACTTCCTGACAGAGCCGATTCTCACTCAAATTATACAGATAGCCAATAAGGATCATTCGAACAACTAATTCAGGATCAATACCGGGTCTGCCATTGTCAGGGCAATAACAATCTGATACAACGTCTCGTACAAATGAAAAATCAACTGCCTCATCAATCTGACGAAGGATATGATCCTCGGGAACTAAATCCTCCATCTGAAAATAGTGAAACATCGGATTTGTCTGTTCCTGCTTTTGTGGGGTCATTGTTTCCTCCATGTATAATATTATCAATAACATAATATAATACATCGGAGCTGCTTTATCAATGCTTGTTCTATACTACTTTCTGAATCTAAGGGTTTTTCACAAGGCTTTTAAAGAGATTCTGATTAGCGAGTTGGTTCTGGGCTTTTGGACATTTGGATTTGCCCCTTCAGTTGCTTCTGCACCGGGGATCATTTCCACCGTGGCGGGAAATGGAAACCGTGGGTTTTCCGGCGATGGAGGTCCAGCCACCGAGGCGAGCTTGAGTGCTCCTAGGAGCGTATTCGTGGATGGATCGGGGGTTATCTATATCGCGGCAAATCTCCGGATACGCAAGGTGGATACGTCGGCCAACATCTCCACCGTGGCGGGAAATGGCATCGTGGGATCTTCCGGCGATGGAGGTTCAGCCACCGAGGCGAGCGTGAGGTACCCTTCTGGCGTATTCGTGGATGGATCGGGCAATATCTATATTGCGGATAGAAGTCGGATTCGCAAGGTTGATACATCAGGCATCGTCTCCACTGTGGCGGGAAGTGGAAACCATGGGTTTTCCGGCGATGGAGGTCCAGCCACCGAGGCGAGCGTGAGGTACCCTACTGGCGTATTCGTGGATGGATCGGGCAATATCTATATTGCGGATACGAACAATATTCGGATACGCAAGGTGGATACGTCGGGCATCATCTCCACCGTGGCGGGAAATGGAACCCGTGGTTTTTCCGGCGATGGAGGTCTAGGCACCAGTGCGAGCTTGGAGAATCCTACCGCCGTATTTGTGGATGGATCACGCAATATCTATATTGCGGATTGCGGGAATCATCGGATACGTAAGGTGGATACATCTGGTATCATCTCCACCGTGGCGGGAAATGGAACTCGTGGTTTTTCCGGCGATGGTGGTCTAGCCACCAGTGCGAGTTTGAATTTTCCTCAGGGCGTATTCGTGGATGGATTGGGCAATATCTATATTGGGGATACCGCCAATCACCGGATACGTAAGGTGGAGGGCATTCTTGTAGGAGATTTCGACGGAGACAATGAAGTAGGTCTCTCCGATTTTGTCCTTTTTCTGGATGTGTTCGGAACTATGACTAGTTCGGACGAGTGGAATCCTACATTTGATTTAGACGGTAAGGGAGAGGTTGGTCTGTCGGACTTTGTGATCTTTCTGGATAACTTCGGCAGTACAGGATAGCATTACACTTAGGGACCGATGGATTTGTGCAAACGAGGAAATTGTTATTGATGAGATAGACTCCATAAACTCCCTGCGAAGTAGTCAAAATGGTATCAAATAAATCTAATATTGCTTATACAGCCATGATTGAAGCATCGATGACAATAGTTTGTGATTGAACAATAACTGTGATGTTTTCGTCAGTGTAGATTTCCCTGTACGTATTTTGTGTTGGTCAGTACTACTTGAGGCTACCGGTATCAAAGGAGTTTTTGCTTTTCCGGATTCTCTCTACCATTTTCCCAATTGTCTATCCTCTATTGACATCTACTCCCGACCGTTGTATCTTCCCTCTTAAATCTGATCCAAAATGTGAGGACCCAAGTGAATCACGAACTCGTCTTCAGGGCAATCGTCATCACACTGTTCATTTCAGGCTTATCGGTCGGGGTGTACTATCGTAGGAAGGCGGCTCAATCTGGAGAAAAACTCTCGAGGCAAGAAGAAGGTCTGCCCATATTCATCGCGCTGAGACTATTTGGCTTTGCTGCCTGGATTTCTATATTGGTTTACATCGTTTATCCGCCTTGGATGCAATGGTCTACCTTGCAGATCCCCACAGTATTGCGTTGGTTTGGCGTGATTCTGGGGGCTGTATCTGTCCCCTTATTCTACTGGGTCTTTAGCAGTCTTGGCAAGAATGTAACTGATACAGTTGTGACCAGAAAACGACATACATTGGTCACAAGCGGACCCTATCGCTGGGTTCGGCACCCACTGTATGCTGTGTGGATTTTGTCTTGGATTGGGTTCACTTTACTTGCGGCAAATTGGTTTTTCATGCTAATGATCATCTTGGTCTTTACTGTGCTCCTCATTCGAACTCCCATTGAGGAGGCAAAACTGATAGAGAAGTTCGGCGACGAGTATTGTGGGTATATGAGGCATACAGGGCGCTTTCTACCGCACCTAAATATAATCAGGAGTTTGAGAAAACGATTCGCCGTCGACGTTTGACCTGCATCAGTGGTAGTGAACGTCTAGACTACGAAGCAGGAGGTTTTTACACAGCATGTTTGGTTCTCATTAGTAGTTATTGGTTATTTATCAAATGAAATCGGTGCACTTCTCTTTCGATCTTTGATTGATCTTGAATGATAGGTTTTCGACAATCTTTGGTTTCTGTTCTTTTTCAAAATGGATGTATAATTGTTCTTCTTTTAGGTTCCATTCAGCCAGGACAAAGTAGTTGGTGTAAGAGGAGGGAAGAGATACTTTCTCATTTAGGACATCGATAAAGGCTTTATCTGTCTGTTCTGTGTCCTGTTTGACTTGTCTGATAAAATAGGTCTTGGGAATGAAATCTTTCTCGTTTGACTTCTCTTGCTTAGGTGGACGGTAGCCGGTGTATCTCTGTGATGAAAGATTAAACCATTCTAACTTCTGATCAACTTCTTGTAAGCTTTTGAACTGAATTCTGTTCCAGAACTTCCTTGAAAATACAGAATTGTTGCCTTCTATAGATGCTTGAGAAAAGGGCCTTCTGGGAACGGCAAATATCGGAATCACTTGATTTTTCAAGAGAAACTGCATTGCTTTGCTGACATTCCTTTTACCTGAAACACTGCCAATAGTCGCCGAGCAATTGTCCACCTTAACGAAATCTGGTTTTTCAAACCTGTCAAAGAAAGACTGACACTTCTCGATAAAGTTAGTTGCTGTTTGACCGTCAACCCGCCGAAAATACCTTAACTTAGGCTCTTTCTTAAAGGAAAATCCAACGAAGTTGACCGGCTCAGTTCTGCCGGTAAGATACTTTTTACCAATAAAGTCTGATTCTAGGACTCTGCCTCCTGAAAGATAGTAAATGGTATACTCTGGATAACAAAGATAACGAGATGCACCCTTGTTTTTACCTTTCTTCCTTCTCTGGGAAAGTCCTAAATCTGAAAGCATTCTGCCGATAGTCGGCAACGACGGAGGAGGGGTGCTAGAATATCGATTCCTCCATTCTTGTTCAATAACAGTGGCTCCTGAATAGAACTGATAAGGATCGTCCTCTAAGCTATGGTAAATCTCTTTGATTCTCTGTTCGTCAACTTTAGCCAATTTTCGCCTTTTTCCTTTTGGCCAACCCCGATTATCCATGGCAAAATCCTGATCCAGAGATTTAGTCCAAGCCGTAACGAAATCATTGGAAACTCTCGCTTGTTTGATAACTTCTCGCTTTGACATTTCTTTCTTAAAATACATCTCGTTGACTTCTTGTCTTAATACGGCCAATCTCTCTTTGTCCATAGGACTCCGTAGATTAAAGTTAAGACAATCAACTCAACTTAATCTACTAATACTCTAAACAAAGATCAAATTAGTTGCACCGATTTCATTTGATATTCAACCGTTATTCCATTAGTAGTCAATATCAATCCTAAACAGGACGTCTCAAAATGACGCATATAATTTCATACGCTGTCCTGACACTGCTGGTCACTTTGAATACGTCTGCCTATGCAGAGGATCTTTTGGGGTCTCCGACCAGCTATCCTACCGGGGATAGTCCCGAATCTGTTTTCATTGCGGACTTAGATGGAGATAGGGACAATGACTTAGCTGTGGCTAATGGGGGCAGCAATGATGTATCAGTCTTGTTAAATAATGGAGATGGGACATTTGTGGATAAGGTGAACTATGGTGTTGGGCTTGTTCCCAGTTCAGTATTCAGTGCAGATTTAGATGGAGATGGAGATAATGACTTGGCTGTGGCTAACTCTCACAGCCATACTGTGTCAGTGTTGTTGAATAATGGCGATGGAACATTTGCACCCAAGGTGGACTATGTCACTGCCCTGCATCCTTGGTCAGTCTTCATTGCTGATTTAGATTTAGATGGAGCCAACGACTTGGCTGTGGCTAATTTTAACAGCAATAATGTATCAGTGTTGTTGAATGAGGGAAATGGTATATTTGCACCTAAAGTGGACTATCCTGCTGGGTCTGGTTCCGCATCAGTTTTCTGTGGAGATTTGGATGGAGATGGAGACAAGGACTTGGCTGTGGCTAACTCTAACAGCAATAATGTCTCAGTGTTGTTGAATAACGGGAACGGTACATTTGCACCTAAAGTGGACTATTATACTGTTGGTCCCTATTCAGTATTCAGTGTGGATCTAGATGGGGACGGAGATAAAGATATGGCTGTGGCTAATAGGGGTGGTAATAATGTCTCAGTGTTGTTGAATAACGGGACTGGTACATTTGCACCTAAAGTGGACTATGCTGTTCGGGTTGATCCCTATTCAGTATTCAGTGCAGATTTAGATGGAGATGGTGACAATGATCTGGCTGTCGCTAATCTTAACAGCCCTGATGTTGTGTCTATATTGTTGAACAACGGAGATGGAATATTCGCACCCAAGGTGGACTATACCGCTGGGGATGGCCCCATATCAGTATTCAGTGCAGATTTAGATGGAGATGGAGATAATGACTTGGCTGTGGCTAATTATTGGAGCGATAATGTATCAGTGTTGATCAATCTGTCCACTACCCCCGCTACCATGAATGAGTAGGCATAACTATCATCAGAAGTTCCTGAGACTTACGTTCTTCTCTAGCCCGGCATGGCAAAGATGACAAGAATAAGAGCCTTGCCAGCGGAGTCTATTTCTATCGGTTGGAGACGGGTGGATTTGTGAAGACGAGGAAGCTGTTATTGTTGCGGTGAACCCTGTAATGAAGGAGGTTTAACCATGTTCAAGATACGCTTTGGCATAGCGTTCTGGCTGTTAGTTGCCTTGAATGCGCCTGCCTGTGCGCAGGATCTTTTCGGACCCCCGACTGACTATCCTGCTGGCATTAGTTCCCAAGCAGTTTTCAGTGCAGATTTAGATGGCGATGGGGATAATGACTTAGCTGTGGCTAATTTAACCAGCAATGATGTATCAGTGTCGAGGAATAATGGACATGGTACATTTACAGGCATGCTAGACACAGTGAACTATGGTGTTGGTGGATTTCCCACATCGGTATTCATAGCAGATTTAGATGGCGATGGGGATAATGACTTAGCTGTGGCTAATTTAACCAGCAATGATGTATCAGTGTCGAGGAATAATGGACATGGTACATTTACAGGCATGCTAGACACAGTGAACTATGGTGTTGGTGGATTTCCCACATCGGTATTCATAGCAGATGTAGATGGCGATGGGGATAATGACTTAGCTGTGGCTAATATGCGCAGCAATACTGTGTCAGTCTTGTCGAATAATGGAGATGGCACATTTGCACCTAAGACGGACTATGAAGCTGGGGATGGTCCAACATCAGTATTCATTGCAGATTTAGATGGCGATGGATACAACGACTTAACTGTGTCTGGTGGGAGCATTCTCAGTAAGGTATCAGTGTTGATGAATAATGGAGACGGTACATTTGCACCTAAAGTGGCCTACGACGCCAGGGGTGAGGTCTTCATTGCAGACTTAGATGGGGACGGAGATAATGACCTGGTTACGTCTGCTGTATCAGTGTTCATGAATAATGGGGATGGAACATTTGCACCTAAAGTGGACTTTGCCGATGTGGGTGGTCCACTTTTCATTGCGGATTTAGATGGAGATGGAGATAATGACCTGGCTGTGGCTACTGGGGATGCTTTAGCAGTGTTGTTGAATCATGGAGATGGTACATTTGCAGACGAGGTAGCCTATGAAGCTGGAGAGTTTCCCAGCTCTGGTGTTGCCACATCAGTATTCAGTGCAGATTTAGATGGTGATGGCGATAATGACCTGGCTGTGGCTAATAGCTATGGCGTCTCAGTATTGTTGAATCTCTCTGATATACCCGTTGTCGTCCCTGGCCTTGTAGGAGATTTCGGCGGGAACGATGAAGTAGGTCTTTCAGATTTTGTCCTTTTCTTGGATGCATTCGGGACAACCACCAGTTCAGCTGATTGGGAACCCACATTTGATCTGGATGGTAACGAAGAGATTGGTCTGTCCGACTTTGTGATCTTTCTGGATAACTTCGGCAGGTCAGAATAGTTTTGGTCAGAGGTGAATGGATTTGTACAGACAAGGAAGATGATATTGATGAGATAGGATAGTTAAGATCAATAACTGCCGATCGGATAGGGGGAACCATCAAGCCAGAGACCCAATATGAGCACCGACTGGGGCGAGTGGACCTCGCCCCTACGAATACGTACAGTACTGTAGACAAATAGAATAGCACACGAAAAAATGAAATACGATCCGGAGAAACACCACCGCGGGTCTATACGATTAAGAGGATATGATTATTCGCAGCAAGGGGCATATTTTGTAACAATATGCGCACAAAACGGGGAATGTCTGTTTGGCGAGGTAGTAGATGGAAAAATGCAATTGAACGAATGTGGGAACATCGTGCAGGAATTTTGGAATAGAATCACCATGCGTTTTTCGAATGTCAGAGTCGACGTTCATATTGTGATGCCGAATCATATACACGGTATTATAGTAATAGCCGATAAATGTAGGGGCGGGGTTAGCCCGCCCCAGAAGAAACGCACGTTGGGACAGATCGTTGCGTATTTTAAATATCAATCAACCAAAGAGATTCTCAATACGCCGCAGTGTGGATGTTCGACCGGAACAACTATTTGGCAACGCAATTACTACGAACATATTATACGGAATCAAGAGGATTTAAACCAAATCAGGCAATACATAATGAAGAATCCCCTAAAATGGGAACTGGATAGCGAGAATCCACAGAACGTAAACATATAGAGGCCGTGCAACCCAGCTCTCTGGGGCGACGTGCCGTGGGCGCTTTCCTGGGAAGCGGAAGCAGCAAACCCCCGATTGAATCTATCGGGGGGAAGTGCCCTCGCCCCTACAATGCGGAGAGGTAAATAGATTCTTATGCCAAAAAGGGAAGACATACTCGTAATCGGCGGCGGCGTCATAGGCGTCTGCTCGGCCTACTATCTAATACAGAAGGGCATGCAGGTTACGATCCTGGACAAAGGCGAAATCTGCTCGGGCTGTTCTTACGGCAACGCCGGGCTTTTAGTCCCCAGCCACAGCGTTCCGCTTCCCGCGCCGGGCGTATTGTCCAAGGGACTCAAGTGGATGTTCGACAGCCAGAGCCCGTTCTATATCAAGCCGCGCCTTGACCTTGAACTCTACTCGTGGCTCTGGAAGTTTCGGGGGTTCTGCAGCCAAAAGGCGATGCGAAAGACCATGCCGATCATCGGTGAAATGAGTCTGGCCAGCCTCGAACTCTACGCAGAATTGGCCGCAATTGACGGGTTGGAATTCGGCTTTACACGAGACGGCGTGCTGATGGTCTACAGTACAGAGAACGGTTACGAAGAGGGGATCGAGGAGGCCCATCTACTGCAGGATATCGGACTCAAGGCAGAGCTGCTGGACGGAGAGGAGGTTCTCAAGATGCAGCCCTGTCTCCTTCCCGGCGTCGGCGGCGGGGTCTTCTTTGAACAGGACGCTCATCTCATCCCCGCTGAGTTTGTTCGGGGTCTTGCCCGGGTCGTCCAGGAGGCAGGCGGCATCGTCAAGACGTCAACCGAGGTGTTGGGGTTTGAAACTTCCGGCAGCAGGATTTCGACTGTCAAGACGACCCGCGGCGACTTCCAGCCGGATCAGGTAGTCCTGGCCGGAGGCTCGTGGTCGCCCGTCCTTGCAAGAGATCTTGATCTGAAACTGCCCATTCAGGCCGCCAAGGGTTACAGCATAACTGTGGTACGCCCGGAGACGTGTCCAACAATCCCGCTTCTTATGGGCGAGGCCAGGGTGGGAATTACTCCCATGGGCCAGACGCTGCGCTTTGCAGGGACGCTTGAATTGGCTGGCCTCGACCTTTCGATCAATCGGCGACGGGTGGAGGCCATCATGCGCGCTGTCCCCAGGTACATCTCCGGTACAGAAGAGCTGGAGATCATCGAAATCTGGCGTGGTCTGCGTCCGTGTACCCCCGACGGTCTGCCGATTATAGGACGCACCGAGTCGTTCGAAAATCTGACTATCGCAGCAGGACACGCCATGATAGGCGTATCGCTGGGTCCTATTACGGGAAAGATGGTCTCCCAGATCGTGTTAGCTGAGACCCCTGCAATAGATCTGACCCCATTCAAAGCTGAAAGATTCAATTAAGTATCCTGAGAAGCCTAATAGGGAAGGAGCAGACAGCCAACTCTTAAGATTGCTCTGTGGGCCTTGTCCACTTCGCGGCTTGCCCCCGATTGAATCTATCGGGGGGGTCGGGGGCTGGTCTTCTTCACAGTAGAAGGTTAAAAGAAAGGTTAAACTATGAACACGACAGATAAGGTTCTTGCCAGGGATATAAAAAGCCCATCGGGGCCGATGCCGAGGAGGCCCTATGGGAATACAGGAGAGCATTTATCCTTAATAGGTATGGGCGGGATAGTTGTGATGAATGCGGAGCAGGAACACGCCGATCGGGTAGTCAGGGAGGCCTACGAGCGCGGGATAAATTATTTTGACGTTGCCCCTGCTTACGGCAATGCTGAGGAGAAGCTGGGGCCAGCGCTGGAGCCTTTTCGGAAGGAGTGCTTTCTTGCCTGCAAGAGCACAGCGCGGAAAGGTGACAAGCTGCTGGAGGATTTTCACAGGTCACTGAAGCGGCTTCGCACCGATTACTTTGATCTCTACCAGCTCCATGGCCTTACAACGAAGGAGGACATCGAAGTTGCGTTTGGACCCGGCGGTGCGGTAGAGACGGTGGATAAACTGAAGCAGGAAGGCAAGATTCGGTTCCTTGGCTTCTCCACACATTCAATCGAGGCAGGGATGGCGGCGCTCAAATACTATGATTTTAATTCGGTGCTTATGCCGGTGAATTTTGTTACGTATTACAACGGCAACTTTGGAGAGCAGCTCATCGATTATGCAAAGAGCAAAGGCACTGCGGTGCTTGCGTTGAAATCAATGGCAAAAACTGAATGGGACAATGGTGAAACAAGGAACTGGGAAAAACCCTGGTACAAGCCTCTGGATACTGAAGAAGAAGCCTATGAGGCATTGCGGTTCACCTTTTCCCAGCCGGTGACGGCTGCTATCCCACCGGGTGAGGAGGAACTCTTCCGCATGGCGCTGGACCTGGCGCCCAAGTTCATCCCTCTCTCAGAAGATGAAGAGCACTCCCTCAGACAGAAAGCAAAAACTCTCGTCCCTATCTTCCACTACCCTTCGGAGGCGTTTAGGTTGAAAGCGAAGGCGTAAGCGGAGATGATGGAGTTTTTTCCAAACGAGTTGTGGCGAACTGTCTCGCCAGATCTGCATGGGAGGGGAGCCTATCACACGAGACCTTGAGCACAGGATCGACACTCAAATTATTAGTAGCTTCATAACTACATATAATAGGCACAGTATAGTTATCCTGTTTAACCACCTTCGGTGTCATTGCGAGCCGAAGGCGAAGCAATCCCCCCGAAAGGTTGAATCGGGGGTTACTGTGGTAGATGTAATATTCTCCGGCTCTCATAGGAGACCACTATAAAACCTTGAGATTGCTTCCCCGATAGACTCAATCGGGGACCGCTTTGCTCCTCGCAATGACTCCACCAAGTTTATGAATTAATCGGGTAAAGTATCTAGAGAAGCCTAATAGGGAAGGAGCAGACAGCCAACTCTTAAGATTGCTGTGGGGGCCTTGCCCCCGATAGACTCAATCGGGGGTTGGGGGCTGGTCGTCTTCACAGCAGAAGCTTAAAAGAAAGGTTAAACTATGAACACGACAGATAAGGTTCTTGCCAGGGACATAAAAAGCCCATCGGGGCCGATGCCGAAGAGGCCCTATGGGAATACGGGAGAGCATTTATCCGTAATAGGCATGGGCGGGCATGTAGTGATGAATTCGGAGCAGGAACACGCCAATCAGGTAGTCAGGGAGGCCTACGAGCGGGGGATAAATTATTTTGACGTCGCCCCTGCTTACGGCAATGCTGAAGAAAAGCTGGGGCCAGCGCTGGAGCCTTTTCGGAAGGAGTGCTTTCTGGCCTGCAAGAGCGTAGGGCGGAAAGGTGATAAGCTGCTGGAGGATTTTCACAGGTCACTTAAGCGGCTTCGGACCGATTACTTTGATCTCTACCAACTCCATTGTCTTGCATCGAAGGAGCACATCGAAGTTGCGTTTGGACCCGGAGGTGCGGTAGAGGCTGTGGATAAACTGAAGCAGGAAGGCAAGATTCGGTTCCTTGGCTTCTCCGCACATTCAATCGAGGCAGGGATGGAGGCGCTTAAATACTATGATTTTAATTCGGTGCTTATGCCGGTGAATTTTGTGGCGTACTACAACGGCAACTTTGGAGAGCAGCTCATTAGTTATGCAAAGAGCAAAGGCGCTGCGGTGCTTGCGTTGAAATCAATGGCAAAAACTGAATGGGACAATGGTGAAACAAGGAACTGGGAAAAACCCTGGTACAAGCCTCTGGATACTGAAGAAGAAGCCTATGAGGCATTGCGGTTCACGCTTTCCCAGCCGGTGACGGCTGCTATCCCACCGGGTGAGGAGGAACTCTTCCGCATGGCACTGGACCTGGCGCCGAAATTCATCCCTCTCTCAGAAGACGAACAGCACTCCCTCAGACAGAAAGCAAAAAATATCACGCCTATCTTTCGCTACCCATCGGAGGGATTTGAGTTGAAAGGGAAGGCATGAACATTGTGAACACTTTTGGGCAAGATACCGGGCTTGAGGACTCTGACCTGCTACCGGACATCAGAGCAATCTTACCCTGGAGAGTTTACGGAAAATTGCTTTTTTTGATTTAGAAAAAGTACTTTTTGAAAAATGTAAAAGTGGTAATATTGATTCACAAAAAAGATTGTATCGAAATATAATCCCTCATTAAAAGCCTTGTGAAATAGTTATGTCCCAGGCAGCGTCTGAAGCGCCGATTATGGGTCAAAGAGTAGCATATCGTATCGTTTTGCTGTGGAATAAGCAAAATAGTCTTATCAGAGTTCTGGTCAGCAAGGAACAGGAGCTGTTTGAAGAACAGGGTGCACTGTCTTTGACAGACAGGGCACACATAGACGCTTTCCCCCTTCTTATGAAAGATACAAGCCTCTTGAGATTCTGTACTGTTGCAACAAGATTCAACTGTTCATTCAGTGAGGCTGGTCCTCTGTAACGGGCTCGTCCCATACCGTGTTGTTGCCTGGCTTCAGCAAAGATATGTTCACTGCGTTTACGGAGTCTCCGGGAGAGTTTGTAGTCAGCTGTTAATGAGATAGACCGTGCATGATTTCTGGCTTTCGCCTCTCGCACTTTTCTATCCCGTTCGGCCTGAATATGTGCTGAATTTGTCTTGTTTTTCCATGTAGGAATCGGTTCAATCTTCTCATCGGCTCGCAGAGGAATATGGGGTATGATTCCCCGGTCAAGTACATCAGCGATAAAATTACCAGAACCGTAACCGGTATCGGCACTAAGTGTCTGAATGTCTTTGGGCATGGTGTATGTTTCAAGGTCATCTACCATCTTAAGGGCACTTTCGGGCTCTGCTGTCCCTGTCGCCTGCGTGCCCTGAGTCTCAAGGATTACTCTGCTTTTTGTGTCGATCAGATCATGGCCCATAAACGAGAGAAAAGCCCCTTTGCCCTTCGATTTGCTGTATAAGCGCGCGTCGGGGTCTGTAGTCGAACGGTGTGTTTGGTTCGTCCACTTTTCACCATGAAAGTCTTTATCCTGAGGATGCCCGGACCTACCCTTTGTCTTATCACCTTCAAAACCGATTCCCTTGAGATAATCATCAAGAGAAACAGGGGGTTCTATCGGCTCAATACTTTTCACTGAAGCATCAGCTTGTATCTGAGTGCCGTCGACACTAAGGTGTTTACCGCTCACAAGACCGACATCTATGCAACACTGGACTACCTGACGCATTATCCGTTCAAACAACCCACTGGATGCCCACTTGTGATTGCGAAGCTTGTTGATCGTGCTCCTATCCGGAACCGCATCATCAAATGTCTGATGACAAAACAACCGATATGCCGCATGCATCCCCACTTCCTGACAGAGCCGATTCTCACTCAAATTATACAGATAGCCAATAAGGATCATTCGAACAACTAATTCAGGATCAATACCGGGTCTGCCATTGTCAGGGCAATAACAATCTGATACAACGTCTCGTACAAATGAAAAATCAACTGCCTCATCAATCTGACGAAGGATATGATCCTCGGGAACTAAATCCTCCATCTGAAAATAGTGAAACATCGGATTTGTCTGTTCCTGCTTTTGTGGGGTCATTGTTTCCTCCATGTATAATATTATCAATAACATAATATAATACATCGGAGCTGCTTTATCAATGCTTGTTCTATACTACTTTCTGAATCTAAGGGTTTTTCACAAGGCTTTTAGTGTCTTATGCTCTTAAACTTTTGCTTGACTTTGCATCGCCATAGTGTTATACTATTAGCCTGTGTGTCTGTCCCTGAATAGCTACTCTAGAAATTTACCTATATGTCGAAGGCGATGGGGAACTTTTTCAGAAAAACTCCCAATTTTGCCTTCTAACTGGAAGGGTTTTTAGAATCACCGTATCGATACTTCTTGTCCTTAAGTAAGAAGATACTTGATGTGTTTTTTGATAGGTATTAGAAGCCTTGTGAAATAGTTATGTCCCAGGCAGCGTCTGAAGCGCCGATTATGGGTCAAAGAGTAGCATATCGTATCGTTTTGCTGTGGAATAAGCAAAATAGTCTTATCAGAGTTCTGGTCAGCAAGGAACAGGAGCTGTTTGAAGAACAGGATGCACTGTCTTTGACAGACAGGGCACACATAGACGCTTTCCCCCTTCTTATGAAAGATACAAGCCTCTTGAGATTCTGTACTGTTGCAACAAGATTCAACTGTTCATTCAGTGAGGCTGGTCCTCTATAACGGGCTCGTCCCATACCGTGTTGTTGCCTGGCTTCAGCAAAGATATGTTCACTGCGTTTACGGAGTCTCCGGGAGAGTTTGTAGTCAGCTGTTAATGAGATAGACCGTGCATGATTTCTGGCTTTCGCCTCTCGCACTTTTCTATCCCGTTCGGCCTGAATATGTGCTGGATTTGTCTTGTTTTTCCATGTAGGAATCGGTTCAATCTTCTCATCGGCTCGCAGAGGAATATGGGGTATGATTCCCCGGTCAAGTACATCAGCGATAAAATTACCAGAACCGTAACCGGTATCGGCACTAAGTGTCTGAATGTCTTTGGGCATGGTGTATGTTTCAAGGTCATCTACCATCTTAAGGGCACTTTCGGGCTCTGCTGTCCCTGTCGCCTGCGTGCCCTGAGTCTCAAGGATTACTCTGCTTTTTGTGTCGATCAGATCATGGCCCATAAACGAGAGAAAAGCCCCTTTGCCCTTCGATTTGCTGTATAAGCGCGCGTCGGGGTCTGTAGTCGAACGGTGTGTTTGGTTCGTCCACTTTTCACCATGAAAGTCTTTATCCTGAGGATGCCCGGACCTACCCTTTGTCTTATCACCTTCAAAACCGATTCCCTTGAGATAATCATCAAGAGAAACAGGGGGTTCTATCGGCTCAATACTTTTCACTGAAGCATCAGCTTGTATCTGAGTGCCGTCGACACTAAGGTGTTTACCGCTCACAAGACCGACATCTATGCAACACTGGACTACCTGACGCATTATCCGTTCAAACAACCCACTGGATGCCCACTTGTGATTGCGAAGCTTGTTGATCGTGCTCCTATCCGGAACCGCATCATCAAATGTCTGATGACAAAACAACCGATATGCCGCATGCATCCCCACTTCCTGACAGAGCCGATTCTCACTCAAATTATACAGATAGCCAATAAGGATCATTCGAACAACTAATTCAGGATCAATACCGGGTCTGCCATTGTCAGGGCAATAACAATCTGATACAACGTCTCGTACAAATGAAAAATCAACTGCCTCATCAATCTGACGAAGGATATGATCCTCGGGAACTAAATCCTCCATCTGAAAATAGTGAAACATCGGATTTGTCTGTTCCTGCTTTTGTGGGGTCATTGTTTCCTCCATGTATAATATTATCAATAACATAATATAATACATCGGAGCTGCTTTATCAATGCTTGTTTTATACTATTTTCTGAATCTAAGGGTTTTTCACAAGGCTTTTAGTGTCGACGGCACTCAGATACAAGCTGATGCTTCAGTGAAAAGTATTGAGCCGATAGAACCCCCTTTTTCTCTTGATGATTATCTCAAGGGAATCGGTTTTGAAGGTGATAAGACAAAGGGTAGGTCCGGGCATCCTCAGGATAAAGACTTTCATGGTGAAAAGTGGACGAACCAAACACACCGTTCGACTACAGACCCCGACGCGCGCTTATACAGCAAATCGAAGGGCAAAGGGGCTTTTCTCTCGTTTATGGGCCATGATCTGATCGACACAAAAAGCAGAGTAATCCTTGAGACTCAGGGCACGCAGGCGACAGGGACAGCAGAGCCCGAAAGTGCCCTTAAGATGGTAGATGACCTTGAAACATACACCATGCCCAAAGACATTCAGACACTTAGTGCCGATACCGGTTACGGTTCTGGTAATTTTATCGCTGATGTACTTGACCGGGGAATCATACCCCATATTCCTCTGCGAGCCGATGAGAAGATTGAACCGATTCCTACATGGAAAAACAAGACAAATTCAGCACATATTCAGGCCGAACGGGATAGAAAAGTGCGAGAGGCGAAAGCCAGAAATCATGCACGGTCTATCTCATTAACAGCTGACTACAAACTCTCCCGGAGACTCCGTAAACGCAGTGAACATATCTTTGCTGAAGCCAGGCAACAACACGGTATGGGACGAGCCCGTTACAGAGGACCAGCCTCACTGAATGAACAGTTGAATCTTGTTGCAACAGTACAGAATCTCAAGAGGCTTGTATCTTTCATAAGAAGGGGGAAAGCGTCTATGTGTGCCCTGTCTGTCAAAGACAGTGCATCCTGTTCTTCAAACAGCTCCTGTTCCTTGCTGACCAGAACTCTGATAAGACTATTTTGCTTATTCCACAGCAAAACGATACGATATGCTACTCTTTGACCCATAATCGGCGCTTCAGACGCTGCCTGGGACATAACTATTTCACAAGGCTTTTAAGGAGATGAGAAAAAGATGGAAGACGATAAACTCGTTTTAGGCGGCAAGACCTTCACCTCGCGGCTGATTCTGGGTTCAGGGAAGTACAAAAGCTTCGAGGAGATGGCGCAGGCGTTTGAGGTCAGCGGGACAGAGCTTGTGACGGTGGCCATCAGGCGGATTAACCTGAACGATGCGTCTGGTGAATCTCTTCTGGACTATATTGACAAGGACAGGTACGCCCTCCTTCCCAATACGGCCGGGTGCTACACTGCTAAAGATGCGATACTGACGTGCGAATTGGCCCGCGAGGCGCTGGGTACTGGTCTGGTCAAGTTAGAGGTCATAGGGGATGAAAAGACCCTCTTTCCGGACAATAACGCCCTCCTTGAAGCCTCAGAACACCTCGTTAAGGACGGATTCACAGTCCTCCCCTACACAAATGACGATCCAATCGTATGCAAGAAGCTGGAGGACATAGGCTGTGCTGCCGTTATGCCGCTGGGGGCGCCGATAGGTTCGGGCCTGGGCATCAGGAATCCCTACAACATCAAGATCATACTTGAGAACGCACAGATCCCGGTCATTGTGGACGCAGGAGTAGGAACCGCCTCAGATGCCGCTATCGCTATGGAATTAGGCTGCGATGGGGTATTGATGAATACGGGTATCGCTGGCGCAAAGGAACCGATAAAGATGGCTCGGGCTATGCGCCTGGCCATTGAGTCCGGGAGACTGGCGTATCTAGCGGGCCGAATCCCCAGGAAGCTCTACGCCACTGCCTCAAGTCCTATAGAGGATTTGATACAGGCCTGATGAGTTCGGTGGATTTCAGGCTCTATCTCATAACAGACCGCAGGCAGTGTCGAGCAGGACAACTCACTGAGGTCTTAAAGGATGCTTGCAAGGCCGGCGTCAGGGCTGTGCAGATCAGGGAGAAAGACCTCAACCCGACAGATCTTTTCCGGCTTGGATCGGATGTGAAGGAGGTTGAAGCCCGTATTTTGATAAACGACAGAGCCGACATAGCCCGCGCCCTCGGGGCTTCGGGAGTCCACCTGACCGAAAGGAGCATCCCTCCCGATGAAGCGAGAAAGAGCCTCACAGACGGTTCTCTTATAGGCGTCTCGACCCACGATATAGAGGGAGCGATGCGCGCACAGGAGCACGGAGCGGACTTTGTGACCTTCGGCCCCGTATTTGCGACCGAGTCTAAGTTCAAGTATGGCCCACCTGTCGGGCTAAAGCTCCTTGAGGAGACAGCAAAGAGGCTCAGAATACCGATCTTCGCTTTAGGAGGTGTGAGGCCCGAAAGGGTAGCAGAGTGCTTGGATGTCGGAGCTTACGGAGTAGCCTGCATCTCAGCGGTCATAGCGGCGCCGGACGTGGCAAAAGCTGTAGGTTCTTTTGAAGAGGTGTTGGGAGGGCTTTAAAAAACGCCAGAAATAGGACACAGACGCCCCCTTTTGTTAGAACTTTCCGTTCTATACGATTTTGGAGTTGACAAGAGGGGGCTTCGTCTATATAGTGAGACAGGTCATATGAAATCGCAGTAACGTTGTTCTACACTGTCGTACGGAATTATGGAGATGTTCAAAGGAGCGGTTAATCAATGAAAAAGACGATCTTCGTGACCGGTGTGACAAGGATGAGAGAGGGATTCGTATGTGTAAGCGGTTTGGATGAAGCTGGTAACTTCGTGCGACCTGAGATTTACTACCCTGAAAGACCAGGGATAAAGAAAGAGTATCTTTATGTCGACGAACGAGCAGTGATCAAGCCACTTGTTAACGTGGAACTGGAGTTTTTAAAACACATTCCTAAATCCGCGTACCACACGGAAGACTGGTTAATTGACGGGAATGTTCCACCTAAATTTGTATCCACTCCCACGGCGGAAGAACTCAAACTTATCCTCAATCGACACACTGATCCCTCATTAGAACAAGCATTAGCCGACCAAGGACGTTCACTTGTTATTGTCCGATCGCGAGAAGTTCCTGACATTAAGATCGGGCTGTGGGAAGATCAGCTCAGGTGCCACTTGTCTTTTTATGATGAAGCTGGTGATCATCATGGACATGTACGTGTGACAGATGCAAACTGGTTGGCAGTTTGCAAACATTTTTGGCAAAAGGATAGGCAACATATAAACCAACAATTAACCAAAGCCTTGCAAGGCAAGGAAATATTCATCAGAATTGGAATAGCACGAGAATGGAAGGGACAAAACTGGCGGCAGGTATCCGGTATCTTCTCAATACCAGATTGGCTAGGCGGCAAGTCCTTTGCCGACTGGGGCTATGACTTTACTGATGACGTATAGGAGGTATCCTTCGTGGGAAAGCCTGAGAGATCTAAAGCGAAAAGTTTTGATTTAGTGCTATTTACTATTGGCCATTCAAATCATACGTCCGAGCATTTTCTTGAACTGTTAAGAAATCATAATATAGTTTGCGTAGTTGATGTGAGAAGTGTTCCGTTCAACAAATACAGCCAGCATTTTGCAAAAGATAGTTTATCCTCTGAACTGCCACGGAACGGAATTGAATATATCTGGATGGGGGATAACTTAGGGGGCCGGAGAGATGACTTGCAAACTTCGCTGCGCATGAGGCGTAATGATAAGTACGATGAGAACCCTGGATACCATCGTGGAGTAATAGAGCTTATGCGAAAAGCCCTTAGCAAGCCCACAGTTGTAATGTGCAGTGAAGAGGATCCTCGCAAATGTCATCGCCACAAGATTATTGCCCAAACTTTATTGCATAGGCGACTTCCGGAGTGCCACAAACTTGACAGCACAAAGGTTGTTCACATCCGCGGCGATGGAGGGACAGAAGACGCTCGCTCTATCCCGGTATCTTTCCAACTATCGCTATTCGAGTAAGTGAGAAAATATGAGAACCCTGTACACTATTGGCTTTACCAAGAAATCAGCGCAGGATTTTTTTGAATTATTGGCACAAGCAGGGGTAGAGATAGTGGCAGATGTCCGCCTCAACAACACTGGTCAATTGGCCGGATTCACGAAGAAAAAGGACTTACAATATTTCCTAAGTCTTATAGGAATTAAATACGAACATTGGTCTCAATTTGCACCAACAAAGGATATTCGAAGCAAGTATCATACTGATTGCAATTGGGAGGAGTATGAACGTTCATATAGGAAGCTTGTTGAACATAGGGAGGCTTTGGATCAGCTAGATACATCACTGCTTCAAAGGAAAAGAACCTGTCTACTCTGTTCTGAACCTACACCTGAAAATTGCCATCGTCGAATTGCAGCGGAGATAGTAGCTAACAAAATAAGGGATATGGAAATAGTTCATCTTTGAATATTGTGGCTTTGTAAAGCAGAGTGATTTAGTTAGCGAAAGGAAGCGACGATGGACAGTGCAACAAAACACTTGAAGGTGCTCTTTACCTTATTCCTGGCAGCTTTGGCAGTCGCGCTCCCCTCACCTGCAATGGCACAAGAGGTGCAGACTAAGGACTGCGTCACCTGTCATTAGGGGCAATAACTTCAGCCAGATAAGGCTACAAGTGGGCATTATATCTACAAACGGAGAATCTCTCTGTCTAATAGTATATCAAAGGTGAGTGCTAAGGTGCTCACCTTTTGTGATGGAAACGTTTAGATGTCACTGAAAATGTCAAAGGGAACGATCAGGAGGGAAAAACAGGATGCGTCAAGCAGCGCCGCACGGCTCCTGGAGGTCGCCGATTACGTCAGATCTGATCGTCTCCGAAAGTGTCTTGCTTGGTGAGATTAAACTTGACGGCGAAGACGTTTACTGGATCGAGATACGCCCGGTGGAGGGCGGCAGGAACGTCATAGTGCGGAGGACTCCAGATGGGCGAACGGCCGATGTTACGGCGTTTCCCTTCAACGCCCGCACGCGCGCCCACGAGTACGGGGGCGGAGCCTTCGCTGTTGATGCGCGCCGTTAGGCCACTTAGCGAGATCGCTTGCCATGACGTCGTTTTCGTCCTTACTAACTGAGGTTCGAGCCTGCACCATCTGCGAGGATCACTTACCGCTCGGTCCTCGGCCTGTCCTTCAGTTGCACCCGAAGGCAAGGGTTCTGATTGCGGGGCAAGCGCCAGGCAAAAAGGTTCATGAATCAGGCGTGCCGTTCGATGACGCCAGCGGAAATCGCTTGCGCGGGTGGATGGGTGTGACACGCGAAGTGTTCTACGACCCGGAGCAGATCGCGATTCTGCCGATGGGCTTCTGCTTCCCTGGTTCAGGAAAGTCGGGAGACCTTCCACCACGACCCGAGTGTGCCCCTGCTTGGCGCGAACAGCTTCTTGGACATCTTGGCCACCTGGAGGTCACGTTGGTGCTCGGACAGTTCGCGCAGGCCTACCACTTCGGTAAAGCGAGTTCGTCCCTAACCGAACTGGTGAAGTCGTGGCGTACCTATTGGCCACAAATGGTTCCGCTTCCACACCCCAGCCCGCGAAACAACCTTTGGCTGCGCCGAAATCCGTGGTTCGAGGCCGAGCTGCTCCCATCGCTTCGGACACGTGTGTCAGAGGTTCTTGCCCGATGAGCGGGGTTAACAACGGCATGTAGCGGACACAGCCTGCGCGAGATAATACATTGGAGATAGCTTTGCTGGGCCGCTCAGCTCGCAGCCTTTAGCTGCCATCATTTTTGCACGGATGCAAAAGGAGGTCATGCCGGTATGCTTTGTCCTCGGATAATTGACCCCAATAGGGATAAAGACCTGGTGTTAGAATTCCATTGTCGTATCAATTATGAATGCGAGAGTTGGTGGGCCAAAGAGCTACCTTATGACCAGTATCGGCAAAAATGGCTGAATACCTCCCAGCCAGCAGGGTTTTTCTCGAGTCTTATAGAATCTATGTCAGACAAGCGGACGATTGCTGAGATTTGGGAAATAAATGGTCTACCAATAGCCTATCCTTGGGTGACTTTTACCGATGTAGAGGACTATGATTTTACTTTTGCTGAAATAAACGATATGGCCGTACGGGATCAATATCAAAGGCAAGGGATCGGAACGAGAATGTTTGAGCACATCGAACAATTAGCGAGAGAACGAGGGGCGCAGGTATTACGATCTGAGACAGGTATCGAAAATAAGGTATCTGAATATTTCCACCGGCACTTTGGATTCAAGCCTTATCGAATTCAATATGAACAGCTTCTGGTCGAAAGGCCTATCTGACACGTGAATAAGCTTTGCCATAGGTCTTCCTGTATTGAGTATAGGCAGCTAACTATCGCATGAAGGCAAACGCGAGGGGCGTGGCGTAGTTTTCTGGAATGGTGCGAAAGGGATGTTTGGAGCACCTCCTTATTCAGGCTGTATATAATTCCTCAAAGCTTATGATAGTTATGACTTAACAGAATGATACTTTTGATATTATGGGTTTCTTCTTAATATTTCAGTGGGGTCTTATAAAGGTCAAATAGCTGTATTTAGGTTCTTAACATAGAAAACTGTACAAGCCCTAGTTAGCCCCGACAACAACGTAGTGGAAGACTGTATATAGGATGGAAATCAATAAAATATTACTGAATCCGCCTTCAATTGCTCGCGCCTTGGGAGCCGTAGCTTTTCTTCTGGTTCTGGCTAGTATCGCGGGGCAGTTGGCGCGTTTCCTGGCTGGGCATGACCATGTTTATGGACTTGTCCCGTTATATAGCCTCTAATCTGAACATAATATCCCGACCGGTTTCTCTACGCTTCTGCTTCTTTTTGCAGCTCTACTTCTTGCGGTCATCACCGTACTTGAAAGAAAACAAACCGGTTCTCCCGTGTTGCATTGGGCAACCCTTTCAATTGGATTCTTGGTCATGGCAGCTGATGAGGCATTCTCATATCATGAGCGGTTGGTTCAGCCGGAACGCCAATTGTTGGGCCATGACAATCTCGGCTTCTTTTATTTCACTTGGGTCATTTTTGCCATCCCACTTGTACTCGTTCTTGCGTTGTTCTTCTTGAGATTCTTGTTGCGTCTTCCTGCGAGCACGAGGTTCGCCTTCTTGATAGCTGCAACCCTCTACATCGGGGGCGTCATTGTTCTCGAGATGATCGGGGGTCGCTTCGCTGAACTGCACGGGACACGTAATTTGAGGTGGAGCGTGCTTGCAACTGTTGAGGAGTGCCTCGAGATGGCAGGCGTTATCATATTTATCTGGGCGCTGCTGGTATATATTGCTTAGAACTTTAAAGAAGTGCGATTTCGGATTGAATGAGTACGTGGGAAGCCACGAAGGCGATCCCCTAGGACCTTCTAAATAAAATGCGGTTGCTTAATAGATGTCGCTTTCCACGAGGGCACTACACACGTTCTAAACCGTGGTGGAAGGGGAGTGATAAGTCCTGCTGACAATCTGTAGGAATTGATGTTGAATTGGGGTTTTATACAGTCTGTATATAATTCCTACAAAACTTATGATAATTATGACTCAACAAAATGATATTTTTAATATTACAGGTTTTTTCTTAATATTTCAGTCGGGTCTTATATAGCTCAAATAGCTGTATATAAGTTCTTAGCATAGAAAACTGTATAAGCCCTAGTTGTGCGGCCACACAGATGACAACGAAGAGCCTCTACGATTCTCCTGACATCTACGACCAGATCCTCTGTCACAGTCATGAGGTCGTGGCGCAGGAAGTGGGCTTGATCCTGGAACTGATGCGGCGTCATGGAATTCAGTCGGGCAGGATTCTTGAACTGGCCTGTGGGACCTGCGCGCACACGGTCGAACTGGCCAAACGTGGCTTCGCCTGCTCCGGGATTGATCTGTCGCAGGCAATGCTCGAAGGCGCGCGCCCTCAGGGCCGGTGTCGAACTCGACCTGCGATCTGCCAACGTCATCGACTTCGAGTGTGCTGAGCCCGTGGATGCGGCGATCTTCATGTCAGAGACCTTTCCGCTGATTATCGAGTACGATGACCTCAGGTCTCATTTCGCCGCTGTGCGGCGGGTGCTTCGGCTTGGTGGGCTATACATCGTGGATATCGACGCACATCGCCACGGCGTGGGGACCAAATACGAGGTCTGGGGAGAGCGCACCGTCGTGGTCGAAGGTGGCGAAGTCGAGATCTGGCACGAGAGCTTCCCCGGTGACTGGGTGCAGGGCATTGCGCACATAAAGATGCACTGCCGGATCAAGCTTGCCGACGGGGTCCATGAGACCGCTGACGAGTGGGTATTGCGAGTGGATTCGCCGTCGAACCTGCGTGTCCTGGTCGAGTCACTTGACGACTGGAGTGTGGATGGGTTCTATTCTTGGCGTGATTGTTCCCAGGAGCTTCAGGAGGAGAGGCACTGTTTCATGGTTCTCAAGTAGAAGGCCGCACAACCACGGGATGCAGCAGACGTCCCGCAGGGAAGCCGGAAGGAAAATGGTGGCGGGACGCTGGGCGATTCTCCTTTCGCGGTTTGTTGTCACATACTTTCCCACCTGGGGTGGCGGGGAGCCAGGAAATGAGCGCGGCGCTTCGCCCTTACATTTTGCTGTAATTACACCAGATAGTAACGGAATCGAGATCGCTTCTTTCCCTCCGGTTGACCTCCGATAGATTCAATCGGGGGCAGGAGTCGCATTGACATGTTTGCATTTCGTCTTCGGTCATAGCAAGCTTTTACTGGGGTCATTGCCAGGTATAGAGTCACGAAGCAATCTCAAGGAGGGAGAAACAGGATGCGTCAAGCAGCGCCGCACGGCTCCTGGAAGTCGCCGATTACGTCGGATCTGATCGTCTCCGATAGTATCGGTCTGGGGGAGATTGAGCTTGACGGCGGAGATGTCTACTGGGTCGAGATGCGCCCGGGGGAGGGCGGACGGAACGTCATCGTGCGGAGGACTCCAGATGGGCGAACGACCGATGTCACGCCGTCTCCCTTCAACGCCCGGACGCGTGCCCACGAGTACGGGGGCGGCGCCTTCGCCGTTTCCCAGGGAACAGTCTACTTTTCAAACTTCGCTGATCAGCGCCTCTACCGCCAGGATCCCGACGCTCAGCCAAGGCCGATCACTCCCGAGGCCGATCTGCGTTATGCCGATGGCACCATTGACAAGTTTAGGGGAAGGATGATCTGCGTATGTGAGGACCACACCCACAGCGGGAGCGAGGCTGTCAATAGCCTTGTGAGCCTGGACCTTGGAGGTGACGGAGACCGTCAGGTCCTCGTCTCCGGAAGCGACTTCTACTCCTCACCGCGCCTTAGCCCGGATGGATCTCATCTGGCATGGCTTAGCTGGAACCACCCGAACATGCCGTGGGACGGGACAGAACTCTGGGTCGGAGAGTTGAAGGCGGACGGCTCACTGGGTGAATCTGAGAGAGTCGCGGGGGACATTGGCGAATCCATCTGCCAGCCGGAGTGGTCGCCGGATGGAAACATTTACTTTGTCTCCGACCGGAGCGGCTGGTGGAATCTCTACCGCTTTAGAGACGGGCAGGTGGAGGTTTTAGTCCAGATGGAGGCCGAATTCGGAGTTCCAGGATGGCTCTTCGGGATGTGCACCTATGCCTTCGAGTCGGAGGATTGCATCGTCTGCACCTACACCAGACACGGGGCATGGAGCCTGGCGAGCATCGACACAGCGTCGCACAATCTGGAGCCGATTCAGACTCCTTACTCCCATATCTCGGACCTCAAGGCGGCCCCGGGGCGTGTCGCCTTCTGTGCCGGATCGCCGACTGAAGCTACATCCATCTGCCATCTCGACCTTGCTTCAGAGCGGATAGATGTGCTGCGCCGATCCAGCGAAATAGCGATTGAACCGGGATATCTCTCGATCCCGGAGGCGATTGAGTTTCCGACCGAGCAGGGACTCACAGCGTACGCCTTCTTCTATGGGCCAGAGAATCATGACTGCGTGGCTCCGGAGGGAGAGTTGCCCCCGCTGATTGTCAAGAGTCACGGCGGGCCGACAAGTTCAACCTCAAGCGCTCTCAAGTTAGAGATTCAGTACTGGACCAGCCGCGGATTCGGCGTCCTGGATGTGAACTACGGCGGCAGCACTGGCTACGGAAGGGCGTATCGCGGTAGGCTGGATGGCCAGTGGGGAGTCGTTGACGTTGACGATTGCGCAAGCGGGGCGCGTTACCTCGTAGAAAGGGGCGAAGTAGACGGCGATCGGCTCGTGATCAAGGGAGGCAGTGCGGGCGGCTATACGACGCTATGTGCGCTGGCATTCCGCGATGTCTTCCAGGTCGGCGCGAGCTACTATGGAGTCAGCGATTTAGAGGCATTAACACGAGAGACGCACAAGTTCGAGTCGCGCTATCTGGATCGGCTGATCGGTCCATACCCCGAGCGTCGCGATCTCTACCGAGAGCGTTCGCCCATCCATTTTACCGATCAGCTCTCGTGCCCGATGATCCTCTTCCAGGGGCTCGAAGACGAAGTTGTCCCGCCCAATCAGGCCGAGTTGATGGTCGAGGCTGTGCGCAGGAAAGGATTGCCCGTCGCATACGTCCCGTTCGAGGGCGAGCAGCACGGTTTCCGCAGCGCCCAGAACACAAAGCGCGCCCTCGACGCTGAACTCTACTTCTACTGGCAGGTCTTCGGCTTCGAACTGGCCGATCAGGTCGAGCCAGTGCCGATCCACAATCTGTAGGACAGTTCTGTGCAACTCCCTTAAAGAGTGGTGATGTAGGAATATTTGGATTTGACAGGGTAGAAGGCTTTAGTCTGATATTGATCTTAATACCGAAAATGCGCCGAGCGTAGTCTGGCTTTATTTCATATTTCGTCCTTTTTCTGGATGTGTTCGGGACTACGTCCACTTCAGCTAATTCTACATTCTATCTGGACAGCGATTGAGAGATCGGTCCGTATGACATTGTGATTGTTCTGGGTGATTGTTCTGGATATATTCGGGACATGAGGATGATTTTTAGAGTCGTCTATTGAGCAGAACGCTGAGTGGAGATCCCTCATTACATTAACCCAAAAATAAAGGGGGACTGATATGAAGTCTATTCGATCTTCTAATCATAGATCGCAGTCAACGCAGGCCACAGAACTCACCCGTCGTGAATTTACCCATAAGATGAGTGTTGCTGCTTTAGGGGCCGGAGCATTGTTAAGCCCTGATGTTGCAAGTTCCGGATCTACTACTGCTTCAGACGACATGAAATATAGAACACTGGGTAAAACGGGAATCCGCGTCTCAGAGATGGGCTTTGGATCTCATGTCACACAGGAAAATAGGGATGATCCCAAGGCCAGAGAAGCTCAGATTAGAAAGGGCTTAGAGTTAGGTATTAACCTCTTCGACATCTATGAGCACAATATTCATCAGTTTGATCTGATGAGCGAAGTGTTGGGACCAGTGCGCAAGGATGTTGTGATATCTCTAGTCGCCGTGCAGAACGACACCATGGCGGAAATCGAATTTGCCTTGAACACCTTCAACACCGATTACATCGATCTCTATCGCATCTACTCCGGAGGGGCCAGTGGGACAGCCAGTCTTGCTCGTTTCGAGGCTTTGCAGCGGGCCAAGGAACAGGGTAAGATAAGAGCCATTGGGGCAACGAACCACGATCAAGAAAGGTTGCTGGAGATACTTAGCACCTATCCGGAATTGGACTACCTGTTGGTTCCGTATAACTTCCGGCATCAGAGACTCTCTCCTGTCAACTCCGTCAAAGCCGCCTCCGGAGGACAGGTCAAGTCTAGGGAGTCTGCTGCCCGAGCACCGAAAGCTGTTCGACAGACTGTCGACTGCTTCTTCGAGCCTTGTGATGACCCCGACTTTCCCTCCCGGGTCAGAGAAGCCGGCGTGGGGCTCATAGGGATCAAGCCCTTTGCCGGAGGAGCTTTGCTGAAATTGCAACCCTCCGATCCCCTCTTAGCGGAGCTGAAGGGCGTCGAGGCAAGTCTCCCTCAGGCGGCATTGAGGCTTATCCTTGAAGCCAAGGAGATTTCCAGCACGATCCCAGCGATGAATTCTATAGATGAGATTGTGGAGAACGTAGGAGCGACGCAGCGTGATGGGTTATGTGAGTCGGACGTGCGGCTTTTGCAGATCTATGCACAAGCAGCGGAGCAGTCCCAAGGAGCATACCTGCCGGAGAAGTATAAGTGGCTTGAGGGGTGGAAGACATAAGTTTTCCTCACCTGCAGGATTTTCTCTTTGATTGCACGCGGAAAGTCCTCTTGAATTGTGTTAGTGGGAACAGGATAAAAACACTTGTACAAGGTTATCCCTGGGACTATAAGTAGCTTTCTGGCGCACTTTTCTGCAGGAGACGATTCGCCCTGCTTCAGGATCCCCTTCAGGTAATATTTTTTCATGGCATCCCTGGATTCCCGTTTGCACGGGAATGACAATTCTTGAAATGATCTCAACTGAAAGACAGACTCTATCCGACGCACAAGCAACTAAATCTTCAGGTGTTACGTTCAGGTCTGTTTTTATCGGAGCGCTGTTATCACTCTTTATAGGTATTGCTGTTCCCTATTCCAATATGATCATCAAGGGGACACTCCTTGCCCATAATTTCAGCACTCCCGCCGCCCTGTTTGTCTTCTTCATCTTAGTTGCGATCATCAACGTGATTTTAGGCGCCCTGCGAAGGAGCTTTGCCCTCAGCCGTCCAGAGTTAGCTACAGTCTATATTATGGCGATGATCGCTACAGCTATACCCACCATCGGATTCTCCGAATACGTCCTGCCTATCATCACTGGCCTTTACTATTTTGCCACGCCTGAGAACGACTGGGAAATTCTTATTCATCCCAATGTGCCAGAGTGGATTACACCTAATGATCCTGATGCCATAAAGTATTTCTATGAGGGACTTCCTGAAGGCCAGTCTGTGCCCTGGAACGAATGGTTTGAGCCGATATTTTACTGGTGTCTGTTCATTGTCACGCTCTATCTTGTGATGATTTGTATGATGATAATTTTGAGGAAGCAGTGGATGGAGAGAGAAAGGTTGCTCTATCCTCTGGTTCAGGTCCCTCTGGAGATGATACAGGACGATGAGAGGGGCTCCCTTATCAAGCCTTTCTTTAAGAATCCGGTTATGTGGATCGGTTTTGCCATTCCCTTTATGATAGAGAATGTCAATGCCTTGCACAGTTACTTCCCTTTCATCCCGCGTATTGAAATAGGCACTAGTCTGTCGCTGTTCAGGAATACTATAGGGCTGAACCTCTTTTTCAACTTACCGCTTATCGGATTTGCGTATCTCTTGAATCGCGACATTGCATTAGGATTCTGGCTCTTTTTTCTTCTGACGCTACTAGAAAGGGGCACATTCAGAATTATTGGCTTTCAGAGCACAGAGGATTTGAGCAGGTTTGCGGAGTTGGTCGGTCCCTACCTTGCGCATCAGACGATGGGAGCTATGATAGTGTTAGTGCTCTCAGGGCTATGGGTAGCCAGAGGACATCTTAAAGATGTATTCAGGAAAGCCTTCAGGGGAGACCCAGATGTAGATGATTCAGGGGAGGTGCTATCGTATCGAACAGCCGTTTTTGGGCTTTTGATCGGGCTTATTCTTATGAGCATCTGGCTCTGGAAATCGGGTTTCCCCCTCTGGATCGTGCCTATATTCTTATTTGCAGTCTTTATTATATTTACAGCCGTAACCAGAGCGGTGATAGAGGGAGGTGCGTCGGTCATCAGGTCGCCCATAATGCCCTCAGACTTCGTCGTTTCGGGATTGGGGACGAGTGTTTTGGGATCGTCCGGGCTGGTAGCTTTAGCCTTTACGTATGTCTGGAGCGCCAATATCCGCATCTTCTTTATGCCCTGTTTTGCTAATGCGCTGAAATTAGCAGAGGAGATAAAGGGGAGTAAAAGACCTTTAATTTGGGCAGTGGCAGTAGCTATAGCAGTCACCTTAGCAGGGTCTATATGGGAGATTATGACTATATCTCACAAGCACGGAGGGATCAATCTCCACGACTTCTGGTTCATCGCTGTTCCTCAAAATGCTTTCAGGTATATAGCCCCTAAATTTGCCGATCCTGTCGCGGTGAATATTGGGGGATGGGTCTTTACGGCTATCGGCGCTCTGCTAATGGGTCTCTTGACTTTTGTCAGGTATCGGTTTTTGTGGTGGCCTGTACACCCTCTCGGATTTGCCACCAGCACCTTCTATATTATGAATTGGGTCTGGTTTTCTGTGTTTTTGGCGTGGCTCTTCAAGACGGTAATTCTTAAATATGGTGGCTCGCTGTTGTATAGAAGGACGAGGCCCTTCTTCCTGGGATTGATTTTGGGGGCGGTATTTGTTGCGGGGATGTGGTTGGTAATAGACTTTTTCACAGGAAAGACCGAAAATGGCCTTGGATATTTTTGAGGGCTGGTCTGGATACGATGGACGGTGGGCGACGTGCTGCGCATTTACAAGCTGACAAGAGGGTACGGTTTCCAGAGGGGCCTTTTCGTCGATTTTTTCCCCACTAGATAGATCTATTCCTCCTGGCACACAGAGAGATCTATTTCTCCGAACAACAAGCCACAGACGTGATGACTAAGCCATGTAAATTCGGGAGTTTTCCGCCGCGCTTTTTTGCAGGAGACGATTCGCCCTGCTTCAGGATTCACCTTTTTTAAAATGATCTCAACACAAAGACAGACTCTATCCGACGCGCAAGCAACTAAAGGTTCAGGTATTACGTTCAGGGCTGTTTTCATCGGAGCGCTGTTATCGCTCTTTATAGGTATAGCTGTTCCCTATTCCAGTATGATCACTAAGGGGACGCGGTTTGCTCATAATTTCAGCGCTCCTGCCGCCCTGTTTGTCTTCTTCATCTTGGTTGCGATCATCAACGTGATTTTAGGCGCCCTGAGAAGGAGCTTTGCCCTCAGCCGCGCAGAGTTAGCTACAATCTATATTATGGTGATGATCGCAACAGCTATACCCACCGTTGGATTTTCCCAATACGTCCTGCCTATCATCATTGGTCTTTACTATTTTGCCACACCTGAGAACGACTGGGTAAACCTTATTCATCCCAATGTGCCAGAGTGGATAACACCCAAGGATCCGGAAGCAATAAGGTATTTCTATGAGGGTCTTCCTGAAGGCCAGTCTGTGCCTTGGGACGAATGGTTTGAGCCGATATTTTACTGGTGTCTTTTTATTGTCACCCTCTATTTTGTGATGATATGTGTGATGATAATCTTGAGGAAGCAGTGGATGGAGACAGAAAGGTTGCTCTATCCGTTAGTCCAGGTCCCCCTGGAGATGATACAGGACGATGACAGCGGCTCCCTTATGAAACCTCTCTTTAAGAATCCGATTATGTGGGCCGGTTTTGCCATTCCCTTTATGATAGAGAATGTCAATGCCTTGCACAATTACTTGCCTTTCCTCCCGAATATAGTCACATACACCGGTCTGTCGCTGTTCAGGAATACTACATGGCTGCTTCTCTATTTGAACGTACCGCTGATCGGATTTGCGTATCTTTTGAATCGCGACATTGCATTGGGATTCTGGCTCTTTTTTCTTCTGTTGATAGCAGAAAAGGGCACATTCAGAATTATTGGCTTTCAGAGCACAGAGAATTTGAGCAGATTTGCAAATTCGGTCGGCCCTTACTTTGCGCATCAGACGATGGGAGCTATGATAGTGTTGGTGTTGTCAGGGCTATGGATAGCCAGAGGACATCTTAAAGATGTGTTCAGGAAGGCCTTCAGGGGAGACCCGGATGTAGATGATTCAGGGGAGGTGCTATCTTATCGAACAGCAGTTTTTGGGCTTTTGATCGGGCTTTTTCTTATGAGCATCTGGCTCTGGAAGTCGGGTCTTCCCCTCTGGATTGTGCCTATATTCTTATTTGCAGTCTTTATTGTATTTACAGCCATAACCAGAGCGGTGATAGAGGGAGGTGCATCGGTTATCAGGTCGCCCATAATGCCCTCAGACTTCGTCGTTTCTGGATTGGGGACGAGTGTTTTGGGATCGTCCGGACTGGTAGCTTTAGCATTCACGTATGTCTGGAGCGCCAATATTCGCATGTTCTTTATGCCTTGTTTTGCCAATGCGCTGAAATTAGCAGAGGACATAAAGGGAAGTAAAAGATCTCTGATATGGGCGGTGGCAGTAGCTATAGCGGTCACCTTAGCAGGGTCTATATGGGAGATTATGAGAATATCTTACAAGCATGGCGCGATCAATCTTGACTACTTCTATTTCATTGCTGTTCCTGGAAATGCATTTGGGTATATAGCCCCTCTTTTCGCCGATCCTGTCGAGGCGAATATAGGAGGATGGATATTTACGGCTATAGGTGCGCTTCTGATGGGCCTTTTGACGTTTGCCAGGTATCGGTTTTTGTGGTGGCCTGTACACCCATTGGGATTTGCCACCAGCACGTTCAATATTATGAATTGGGTCTGGTTTTCTGTATTTTTGGCGTGGCTCTTCAAGACGATCATTCTCAAGTATGGGGGATCGCTGTTGTATAGAAGGTCGAGGCCATTTTTCCTGGGATTGATTTTGGGGCAGGTAATCGTTGCAGGGATGTGGTTGGTAATAGATTTTTTCACAGGGATGACCGGAAATAGCCTCGGATATTTTTGAGGGGGCTGGTCTGGAAAGCTACGGGGACCAGTCCAGACTGGAGAGCCATTTGTGATCTTTACCTCTGAGCGTATAAAATGTTCCACTGGTAAGCTGAACTGGACTGATCCCAATCGCATTCAGCACCCAAACCCCATTAAGTCCCGATCCATATAGGTTCTGCGCCAGAAGGGACCGCCCGTCTCATACGTCCCGTTCGAGGGCGAACAGCACGGTCTCCGCAGCGCCCGGAACACAAAGCGCGCCCTCGATGCTGAACTCTACTTCTACTGGCAGGTCTTCGGCTTCGAACTGGCCGAACCGGTTGAGCCAGTGCCGATCCACAATCTGTATGACAGTTCTGTGCAACTCCCTTAAAGAGTTGTGATGTAGGAATATTTGGATTTGACAGCAGGGAAGGCTTAAGTCTGATATTGATCTGAAGGTGGAAAATGCACCGAGCGTAGTATGGCTTTATTTCATATTTCGTCCTTTTGCTGGATGTGTTCGGTACTACGTCCACTTCAGCTAATTATACATTCTATCTGGACAGCGATTGAGAGATCGGTCCGTATGACATTGTGATTGTTCTGGATATATTCGGCAGAGGAGTGGAAGGCATCAGGTTTCCTCACCTGCAGGATTTTCTCTTTGAGTGCATACGGAAAGTCCTGTTCAATTGTGTAAGTGGGAACAGGATAAAAACTCCTTGTACAAGGTTCTCCCTGCATTGTCGATCTTGGGCCGATCGGGGGAGGCCTGGCCCCGAATGATTGATCCCCGACCCCCGATAGAGTCAATCGGGGAGGGTTCATCGCTGCGACTATAAGTAGCTTTTATACGTAGCTTTCTGGCGCGCTTTTCTGCAGGAGCCGATTGGCCTGCTTCAGGATCCACCTTCAGGTAATAGGGTTTCATGGCATCCCTGGATTCCCGTTTGCACGGGAATGACAATTCTTGAAATGATCTCAACACAAAGACAGAATCTATCCGACGCGCAAGCAACTAAAGGTTCAGGTATTACCTTCAGGGCTGTTTTCATCGGAGCGCTGTTATCACTCTTTATAGGTATTGCTGTTCCCTATACGAATATGATCATCAAGGGGACATATCTTGCCCATAATTTCAGCACTCCCGCCGCCCTGTTTGTCTTCTTCATCTTGGTTGGGATCATCAACGTGATTTTAGGCGCCCTGAGAAGGAGCTTTGCCCTCAGCCGCGCAGAGTTAGCTACAGTCTATATTATGGTGATGATCGCAACAGCTATACCCACCATCGGATTTTCCGAACATGTCCTGCCTATCATAATTGGCCTTTACTATTTTGCCACGCCTGAGAACGACTGGGCGAACCTTATTCACCCCAATGTGCCAGAGTGGATAACACCCAAGGATCCGGATGCAATAAGGTATTTCTATGAGGGACTTCCTGAAGGCCAGTCTGTGCCTTGGAACGAGTGGTTTGAGCCGATATTTTACTGGTGTCTGTTTATTGTGACGCTCTATTTTGTGATGATATGTACGATGATAATCTTAAGGAAGCAATGGATGGAGAGAGAGAGGTTGCTCTATCCTTTGGTTCAGGTCCCCCTGGAGATGATACAGGACGATGAGAGGGGCTCCCTTATCAAACCTCTCTTTAAGAATCCGATTATGTGGGCCGGTTTTGCCATTCCCTTTATGATAGAAAATGTCAATGCCTTGCACAATTACTTCCCTTTCATCCCGAATATCGTCACATACACCAGTCTGTCGCTGTTCAGGAATACTACATGGCTCCTCCTCTACTTGAATGTACCGCTGATCGGTTTTGCGTATCTTTTGAATCGCGACATTGCATTGGGATTCTGGCTCTTTTTTCTTCTGTTGATAGCAGAAAAGGGCATATTCAGAATGATTGGTTTTCAGAGCACAGAGAATTTGAGCAGATTTGCAAATTCGGTTGGTCCTTACTTTGCGCATCAGACGATGGGAGCTATGATAATGTTGGTGTTGTCAGGGCTATGGGTAGCCAGAGGACATCTTAAAGATGTGTTCAGGAAGGCCTTCAGGGGAGACCCCGATGTACATGATTCAGGGGAGGTGTTATCTTATCGAACAGCTGTTATTGGGCTTTTGATCGGTCTTTTTCTTATGAGCATCTGGTTTTGGAAATCGGGTCTTCCCCTCTGGATCGTGCCCATATTCTTATTTGCAGTCTTTGTTATATTTACAGCCATAACCAGAGCGGTGATAGAGGGAGGTGCATCGGTCATCAGGACGCCCATAATGCCCTCAGACTTCGTCATTTCTGGATTGGGGACCACTGTCCTGGGATCGTCCGGACTGGTAGGTTTAGCATTCACGTATGTCTGGAGCGCCAACATTCGCATCTTCTTCATGCCCTGTTTTGCCAATGCGCTGAAATTAGCAGAGGAGATAAAGGGGAGTAAAAGACCTTTAATTTGGGCAGTGGCATTAGCAGTGGTGGTTACTATAGCCGGGTCTATATGGGAGATTATGAATATGTCCTATAAGCACGGCGGGATCAATCTCCACTCACACTTTTTCATCGCTGTTCCCCAATTTGCTTTCAGGCATATAGCCCCTAAATTGGCCGAACCCGTCGCGGCGAATGTAGGAGGATGGATATTTACGGCTATAGGTGCTCTTCTAATGGGTCTCTTGACGTTTGCCAGGTATCGGTTTTTGTGGTGGCCTGTACACCCTCTGGGGTTTGCCACCAGCACGTTCAATATTATGAATTGGGTCTGGTTTTCTGTATTTTTGGCGTGGCTCTTTAAGACGATTATTCTCAAGTACGGTGGATCGCTGCTGTATAGAAAGACAAGGCCGTTTTTCCTGGGATTGATTTTGGGACAGGTAATTGTTGCGGGGATGTGGCTGGTAATAGACTATTTCACAGGGATGACCGGAAATGGCCTCGGATATTTTTGACGGCTGATCTGGAAAGCTACGAGGACCAGTCCAGACTGGAGGGTCATTTGCGATCTTTACCTCTGAGGGTATAAAATGTTCTACCCGCAAGCTGAACTGGACTGACCCCAATCGCATTCACCATCCAAAGCCCAACAGCTCCCGATCCATCTGGGTTCTGGGCCAGAAAGGATCGCCTGTGAAATACGTTACGTTCGAGGGTGTACAGCACGGTCTTCGCAACGCCCGGAACATCAAGCGCGCCCTCGATAGTGAACTCTACATCCAGAAATCTTAAAGAGGATATAGACAAAAGGTTAAAGGTAAAAAAGATGGTGGATAAGGTAAGGGCGATTTGTTTAATATAGATTGGTCTGTGAAAGTAGATACGTCAACTGGGGATGGGATCATGCACTTCTTCAAGAAGATCTGACACAGTAGCATCGATTTCAAAAGTGGGCCCCATCAGGCTACCTGAATCTGACAACTGTGGAACCTACCTACATTACTCAGAATTCACAGGGCTCTGTGACTCGTTTTTTGGTTGCTGGGCAGATATTATCTCTTCTATTGCCTTCTCTGCTTTGATCCTGGTTATATACTTACCATTAAGGATGAATGAATCCTGCGCCGCTATCTTCTCCAGAGTAGGAATAGTGGAAAGATCCCCAAAGACCTCTAGCGTAAAGATAACCCTAGGTCTGTAATTCTCATGGGGATTGACATTCTCATTCCCCAAGTGCGATACAAGAATGTTCCTGATCGTATCTCGTTCCTCTTGAGTGAAAAAAGTGGGATCCAAATTAGCCATGCTCTTAAGAGTTGCCATGGCTCCGGTTTTCATGTTAAATCTAGTGCTACCCATTAAATTGATAATATCTGCAACTACGGAGTGTCCAATTGCTAACAGTCCCTTGGCAGCCGCTCGACCCTGTCCCTCCATTGATTGAAGTAGAGCGGATTTGGAGCGCTCATCGCCTAATTCGTTCAAGAAAGCTATGATTGCCACCTCAAATTCCCCTTGACCTTCGCCTCCGTGCTCTTCCGGAGGTATCTTTTTTAGCTCCTGGTATCTATATACTAACGCGGGCACAGAGTCTATCACCGCTTCTTTACCTTCTTTTCTGAAAAGTACCGACAATTTAGCAAGCACAATACTTGCAGAATACATGTCAGCATACTTGATGATTTCAGCATCTTGATCTGAAAAAGTCCAGCCCTTCAGATCAGGCAAGGTGGACGCATTCACATTAATAGGTATCCAAAGAATAGTGTAAAGAACCAAAGTGACACCTACAAAGAATGATAGTGGTAGGGAGTGTTTTTGTCCCATCTTGTGCTCCTTTCAAGTATCGTTGAACTCATCTTTGGAGATGTAAGTTAAGAAGGTAAATTCCAAATATTCCAGCAGCGTGCAATAATCTTCAGGAGAGTTGAAGCTATTTTCTTGAGAACAGGTTCAATATTAATGAGATGATGATGCTTAAGACAATGCAGGTCACGATGGGAAAATAAAGTGTAAAATTCCTCTTCTCTATCTTTATGTCTCCCGGAAGCTTACCTATGAGAGGTATCTTATCGGCATAGACTGTAAAAAGTCCCAAAAGGAACAGCAGTCCCCCGACGATCATTAGTATCTTACCCAGGCTTGAGAATCCGTCCATGTTTTCGATTCCCAAAGGTTTGGCAGTTGTATAGAACGGCGACCCGACTGAGGCTATCTGTTTCGCACGTTCGGAGATCTGAATTTCTATTCGCCTTGAACACCTGTGCACACCAGTGTATATTCAGTCGTCCGATCGGAGTTTACTATTTTAGTTGCTATCTTCCATATCATCCCATCTAAAAGATACTCCTGTGAGTAGGAATCGTACTGGTCGTTCAGATAGAAACGGTCTAAGTCCTTTTCCGTTGCCTGACGAGTATCCCCTACATTCCAATCCGGGGAATCTTGGATCAAATTCAGATCCATCTTAGTCCTCCTTATCATCCGAAATATGGGTTTGAGAAGTACAACTTGAATATATATTTTCCTTATTGGCCTGTCAATCATAATTTCACAGACAGACACTTGACCTCAAAGGGGTAATTAACTATATTTACACATAATAGTTGACAATTCTGATTTACACATAAATAGTTGACAATATAATTGACAATTTTGAGATGATTTCGGTTAGGACAGGGAGACATCATGACGCATTACAGGGTCTATCCCGCTGACAAGGATAACGTCGAGTACTATAAGATATCCCAAGCCTTAAAGTTGCAACTGCCTTATTTCGTAGCCTCTTCAGAGGACCCTGACGTACCGCCTCTGAAGGAAAACGAGTGCTGGATTCGCCTGAGTGATGCGGAAAATTGGCTGGAGGAGGGAGTGTTCTACGTGGTCTCTCCCCTCGATGTGGAAAACAAGACAGAGGTGGAGATAAGTGAGGAACAGGAGGATTTCCTGATCTGGCTGACAGCCAATTCGGTGCAGCACATAAGGGTCGAAGAGATAGACTAAATTCAAAGAGACAGACCACAAGGGGGTTCGGAGGGGCATGAAGAGACATATACGCGAACTGGACGAACAGGGCTACACCCTGCTGGAGGATCTACTGACACCTCGTCAGGTTGAGGAGGCCATCGAGGTCCTCAAAGAAAGCTACGAGGAGGAGCACATCTCGTCCCATGAACCGGGTACCAAACGGACTCACAACCTGACTGCGCGGGCGGAGATATTTCGGGAAATCATCCAGTTGCCCAAGCTGGTCGCCTGCATGGAGTACCTATTGGGGCAGGATTATATCCTCTCGGACATGAGCGCTCGTTCACCCATGCCCGGAATGGCGGCCCAGAAGCTGCATCGGGACGGCGGGCCATTTGTGCCGAATCCGCCGTACAATGTGCACACTGTGCTTCCCAGGGCCGCGCAGTCGGTCATTACGCTGTCCGAGTTCACGGCCGAAAACGGGGCCACGCGTCTGGTTCCCGGATCGCATCTCAGAGATATCGACCCCGAGTCTGTGTCTGCCGAGGAGGAGCGCCTGTTGATCTGCGGCCCTGGCACCGTGATGGTCTACGAAAACCGCATGATCCACGGGGGTGGTCCTAACACCACCGACGAGATACGCTATGCCATTTTCGGGTTCTGTTGCCGCAGCACCACCCGGCCGTTCTGCGACCACACGCGCTCGATACCAAAAGAAGTGGTAGAAAACGCCACGCCGCTGCTGCGCCGGCTCTGGGGTTTCGAGTGTCAGTCCGCCTGGGAGGAATCGCCCCGGAACTTCAAAATAGTTGAGGCACCGGGCGCCAAGCCCAGGTTCGACTACAATAGAGGTATCGAGCGCGATATCGGGGAAGCCGGTCCAGAATGAGCGACTTCCTGTCGACTAAAGAAAACGAATTACTAAATTAGGAGTCTGCTTATGCTATATCACAGATTACGGGAGCTTGAAGACCGAGGCGAGACCATCCAGGTCGGGTTGATCGCCGCCGGGACCTTCGGCACCCAGATAGCAGCACAGTTGGCCCATGCAACGGGGATGCGTCTGGCCGCCATAGCAGAGCTCGACACGGAAAAGGCCTTACGAGCTTACGATCACGGCGGCGCTGCAAGCGATCAGGTGGTGATGGCTGAATCTCCCGAAGACATAGATGCGGCCATCACTTCAGGACGCCCCGCAGTCACCATGAGCGCTCGGGCGATGATGGAGAGCGCAGTGGACGTGGTGATTGAAGCCACAGGCAATGTCAGGGCAGGAGCCTCGCACGCCCGATATGCGATTGAACAGCGCAAGCACACCGTCATGGTTACGGTAGAGGCGGATGTGGTCGTCGGATATCAACTGAAAAGACTCGCGGACGATGCAGGCGTCCTCTACGGGGCAGCCTACGGCGATGAGCCGGCTGTCGCCTTCGAGCTCTGGGACTGGGCACGCACACTCGGTTTCAGGGTGATTGCCGCTGGCAAAGGCACTCGATTCAAGACTGCTTTCAGAAAGGCAACCCCCGACGACGTGGCCAAGATGTACGGTTTTACCGGACAGGATTACAACGCCCAGATGTTCGGCTCGTTCCTGGACGGTACCAAAAACGCCACCGAGATGGCGGCCCTCGCGAATATGACCGGTCTGGTACCAGATATTCGCGGCATGCACTTCCCAACGTCAGATCTCAGGGATATACCGGATATACTCGCCCGCCAGGATAAGGGGGGCATTCTGGGACAGGAGGGTGTCGTGGAAGCGGTCAGCTCCATTGACTCAAACGAGGTGCCCGTCGAAAGGGACCTCCGGGGAGGGCTCTACTGCGTGGTTGATGGCCAGACGCCCTTCATCGTGGAATCTCTCAGTTCGTACGGCGAGATTCTCGGAATGATTATCGGCCAGCGCAGCGGCTACGCTATGATTTACAGGCCGCAGCACTGGATCGGACACGAGATGCCCGTAAGCGTCGCCCGTATGATCTTGAACGGTCAGACCTGCGGGACGCCTATCGGTCAGTTCGCCGAGGTAGTTGCAGTTGCCAAGAAGACCATTCCCGCCGGTACGGTCCTGGATGGCGAGGGCGGCTACTTTGTGTACGGTCTGCTTGAGAAGGCCGCTGTAGCCAGGGAAGAGAAGCTGCTTCCGATAGGACTCTCTCAGGGAGCAATCGTGACCCGCGAGATATCAGAAGATGACATGGTGACCTTCGACGATGTGGAAGTGCCCGACTCTGAGCTTCTGGAGTTGAGGAGACTTCAAGACTCGGTCGTCTCGGTGGAAGCTACGCGTCTCTGAGCGTGTCATCCGGTGTTGCAGCGGCTGGCAAACGTCCAGACGCCCGGAATCCCTGACGGATCGGCCTTAAGTTGGATGAACTACGTTGTATCTGAGCCAAGCTCTAAAAGTCAAGAAAGGAGCTGTCGTCTCGCTTGTGGGAGCCGGGGGAAAGACGACGGCTATGTACAGATTAGCGCGGGAATTGAGGGAGGATGGATGGCGCGTTGTGACTACGTCCACAACGATGATCGCCCCGCCTGCGCAAGATCAGAGCCAGCAGCTTATAGTCGCGCCGGAGCCGGACGAGCTGCTCTCACGGTTAGAAGCTGCGCTTAAGGAGTACGGACACGTCACCGTAGCCGCCGGACGCCTGACCAGGGGTACAGGATGGCTGCCGCGGATAGAGGGACTTGCTCCCGAACTGATCCAACAGATCAGAGATATGCCGGCGGTGGATGTAATTATCGTCGAAGCCGACGGCTGCAGGGGGCGTCCCTTCAAGGCCCCCGCGGCCCATGAGCCCATAGTGCCGGCCTCTACGACGATTTTGATCCCCGTGGTGGGCGTTGACGCCGTGGGGAAGACGCTCTCAGAGCAGTGTGTCCATCGGCCGGAGTTGGTGGCGTCCTTGACAGGGCTGCGGCAGGGCCAGATAATCACACCCGAAACAGTGGCAGAGGTGCTGGCTCATCCAGAAGGCGGCCTGAAGGGAGCGCCGCCGGGCGCATCTTGCATCCCTCTTATCAATAAGGTGGAACGTCGACTCAGCAGGGACGGAGAAGAAAGGCTAAAAACGGCAAAGATCATAGCCAGCTTCTTGCTTTCCTGTAATACGATCTGCCGTGTTATCGTCGCCGCTGTAGCCCGGGACGATCCTGTTCAGGCCGTATTCGAAGGGGGCTCCCAGAAAGTATCAAAGCCAAGCGGAGAGCTCTCTACAGAAGAAAGGGGAAAACAGGAGAACTGAACAGGCCGCAGGGTCTATTCCGCATCGTGGAATGTTAAGAGGCGATGCAACCTCCACTGCGCTCACTTCTGCATGGGCGCTGTCCCCAAAGGTCGGGAGATTAGCTCAAGGGGTTGGGAAGGTCACTCGAATCGGTCTTAAGAAAGGACATAAACATAATGAGATATAGGAATTTGGGAAATACTGACATAGCGGTGTCAGAAGTCGGCTTTGGAGTCTGGACGGTCGGGACAACCTGGTGGGGAATTACAGATGAGGATTTCGGAATAGACCTTTTAAGGCACGCCTTTGACAGGGGCATTACGTTCTTCGACACGGCTGATACATACGGCAGCGGAGTGGGAGAGACGATCCTGGCTAAAGCCCTCAAGGACAAGAGAGATCAGATTGTGATCGCCACAAAGTTCGGCTACGATTTCTATTCTGACACAGGTGAAAGGAAGGGCCATGTAGAACTTCCGCACGATTTTTCGCCCCAATTTGTGCGCTTTGCAGCAGATGAGAGCTTGAAGAGATTGGAGACCGATTACATAGATCTGTATCAGGTTCACAACCCCCGAATGGACGACATAGATTCCGACGATCTATTCGACACGCTGACCCGACTTCAGGATGAAGGCAAGATCAGGCACTTCGGTGTGGCCCTGGGCCCGGCGATAGGCTGGAAAGACGAGGGGTTAGCGGCGATGAACAAGAGGGACATATGCTCCCTTCAGATCATATATAACCTTCTGGAGCAAGACCCGGGGAGAGACTTCTTTCCCGTCGCCCGGGAAGAGGGCATAGGCGTCCTGGTGCGGGTCCCTCACTCATCGGGGCTTTTAGAAGGGAAATACGATAAAGACACGAAATTCTCCAAGGATGATCACAGGAGCCACCGTCCGGATGAGTGGCTTACTGAGGGACTCAAGAAATTGGAAAAGATAAGCTTTTTGACCGAAGACAGAGATGCCACGATAGGACAGATGGCATTGCGATTTGTCCTATCGGAGCCCTCCATCTCCTCTGCTCTTCCCAATATCTACAATATGGATCATATAGATGAGTTCGTGGGGGCGTCAGATTGCGACGATTTGACTCCCGAGGAGCTCAAGGAGATAGAAAGGCTTTATGAGAGCAACTTTGAACTTTCGGAGTCGGAGGTAGTATAAACAAATAGACAGTAGACAGCATACAGTAGACAGGGAGGAGACCTGCTTCATGGAAAAGGATCAGGATTCTCGTATTGGAGCTCTCGAAAAACGAAATGCAGTCCGTTCGAGATCAGGTGGTGTATCTCCAGGAGCTTATCATAAACTTTATGAAGAAGATAGAAACTGCCATAGCTTTCTGATGAGATATTCCCCGAGGTGAGAAAAGATAAGGATGCTGAGCAAGCTGTCGTCGAGATAGTAGTCAAACAGTTGGAAAGACTTTTACCAGAGACCTGCGACCATCCGCCTGAGGATTTGAAAGGCGAAAGAATGCTTGAAGGCACGAACCTCAAGTGCACAGAGGACCTTTACAGATGTGTGTCTCGTATTCCGATTCCCTTCGTTCGGGAGATGGTCGTAAAACGAGTGGAGGAATACGCCAAAGATCACTCCATAGATTTTATAGACCTCAAGACCTACGAGGAAGCTTCCACTTTTTGATAGTGCCGCAAAGTGGGGGAGTTGCACTCATCTAATGCCGATCTTAGCTCAAATGCCGTTGAAGCCTTTTTGTCTCAGGAGGTCTCGGCGGTTTTCAGAGGCTGGATCGGTCAGGTATAGTGAATTATTACAATTCTTATGCTCTTTGACAAAGTTCTACCGACTACTGATCTATTTATATGCCAGGATTTGATAGGAAAGCGAAGCTTGCCCGTCGTCTCTTCTCGGGAGTCACAAATGAGTACGACTCTCTACTTTGGCTCCTCACCTTTGCCATGGATAGGCACTGGCGAAGAACTATCGTCAAAAGATCAGGTATCGATTCAGGCACGAAAGTCTTAGACATTGCGACTGGAACAGGGCTCTTGGCCTTCGACTTAGCCAAATGTGCAGGATCAGATGGAAAAGTGGTAGGCTTGGACTTGACTATGAACATGCTGCGTAAGGCTAAGGCTGTAAGGGAAAAAAGGGGCCACCCTCAAAGGGTCGAATTCGTCACCGGCAGAGCAGAACACCTTCCTTTTCGGGCAGACACTTTTGAATGTGCCACTATAAGTTTAGGTCTGCGCAACGTCTCAAATGTCAGGGAGACTTTCGAAGAGATGAGGTGTGTAGTCAGGTCAGGCGGCAGTGTCATCTCTCTGGACTTCACACGCCCTCCAAATAGACTCTTGAGGAAGATATACTATTTCTATCTACTCAAGGTACTGCCTATTATCGGCAGACTGGTCTCTGCCGAATGGCACGACATCTTCGAGTATCTGGGCCGATCTATCCTTGAGTTTTACCCCGTAGAAGAAGTGGAAGCCATAATGAAGCAAGCGGGCCTGCAGAATATTGAAAGACACAGTCTGACAGGTGGAGTAGTTACTTTTTTTATCGGAACTAAGTAGCTGCACAAGACTTGCTTGGATACGTTAGGTGAGTAGACAGGTCAACCCTCCCATACCTTGAGTCTCCGATTGCCCCTGATTGATTCTATCGGGGATGGGGGATTCGGGCGTTGCCCCTTGCAATGACTAAAGGTTCAAACCAAGGCAACGTCATTGTGATCCGTCGTAGGCACTGGGTGCATTATTTGGGAGAGGAGGCAGCAACCCACGAAGCGGGGGAAGCAATCTCCGTTAGGTCGCCTCTCCCTCTATGCGGACTGCTAATCTGGAGCTCGACAATCTTGTGCAGACTATTTCGGCTCGATACTGAAAATATAGAAAAGACCGCTGTGGACAGATAGATTCTCTTAAAGACTCTCACAAGAAGGATATCGCACTCTATGAAAGGTTCCTGGTACATCTTAGAGGGCAGCAGGGCTAAAGACTTCATCAATCTGCTGCATATTCCCTATACCACGATGGTCTTTGCTTACGTGATCATAGGCGCGATGTGGGCCCCGACCTTCTATGTCGACCGATTGATCTGGATTTTAGCCGCTTACTTTCTGGGATTGGGCTGTGCCGCTCACTTCCTGGACGAGACGAGAGGACACCCCTGGGGCACAAAGATACCAGACAGCGTTCTGTATGCGTTGTCGGCCTTCACGCTCAGCGCGGCTGTGGCTATCGGACTTTACTACGCCTGGAAGGTGAGCTACTGGCTGCTTTTCTTTATAGCCACTGAAAGTTTTTTCGCCTTGGCGTATAACCTGGAGTGGTTTAAGGGTAGATTCCACACCGACCTGTGGTTCTCGATAAGCTGGGGAGCGCTGCCCTTCCTCACCAGCTATTTTATCAACGCAGTCACCATCACGCTCGAATCGTTAGTTATGGCTGCCGTCCTTTCGGGGACTGCAGCTATAGAGATAACGCTGAGTCGTTGGATTAAGACATTTAGGCGGGGAAAAGATGTCGAAGGACTCGTCCTGAGCGACGGCACCAAGTTGCATGTCAGCACGTTGGAGCTCATTGCCAGTCCCCAGCGCGCTCTAAAGCTTATTGTGTGCACGACTGACTTTCTGGCCCTGGCTATGGTCATCAGGTTTTGGGTCTTCAGATAGTTTAGGCTATCCTCAAATAGGGCAGTGTGCGGTGCATTTCAATAGTTTAATCAAAAAACATTGCTAAAATTGTTTTTTCAGCTTGACAAGGCTCTCCTTTTCTCGTATGTTTCTATTGCGAGGACGTTATAGTCTTACAGGTTTGAGACGATATTTAAGGAAAGTGATCTATGTCTTTAGATACTGTGCTTGGAGAGACGCCCGGTGCACAGATCATCAGGCTGATACAGCATAATGGCACAGTTGGCATCAAGGAACTGGAGGCATCGTTGGGAGTGACCACTGGTGCAGTTCGTCATCAGCTTGGCCATCTCTTAGCTGAAGGCCTTATTGCCAAGCAGAGCGTGCACGGGGGAGTCGGGCGTCCCAAAGATGTATATCATCTTACAGAAAAGGGGCAGAAGCTCTTTCCCCGTGACTACGATGAGTTCCTGATCTCCTTACTGGAGGAGATATTGACTCTATACGGCAAGGAGGGACTCCATTCTCTGCTGAACAGTGTCGGGATGAGTATGGCAAGGAAGTATCTGGGACAGATTACGGGCGAGGGAATATCGGATCGTTTATCGCAACTGATAGTTTTGTTAAATCAGAAAGGGATGTTGGCAGAACTGAATCAGATCGGAGAGGAACTCACATTCAAAGTCTTTAGCTGTCCCTATCACGAATTGGTCCAGGATCATCGAGAGATCTGTGAGATGGAGCAGGAGATGATGACCAGAGTTCTGAACGCAGATGTGGAGTTATCTGAGTGCATGATGGATGGAAGCGAGTGCTGTGACTTCAGTGTAAAATAGGTTGCAATAGTCGAATCAGTCCCCCGATTGATTCTATTGGGGATAGTTTGATTCTATCAGGAAGGGGAGTTAAAAGAAATATGGGGATAGAATTTGCTGTTAAGAACCTGAAGGTAAATGTAGAAGGCAAAGAGATACTAAAGGGAGTGAATCTGAACGTAAAGCAGGGGGAGATACATGCTCTTATGGGTCCCAACGGCTCGGGGAAGAGCACCTTGGCCTACTGCCTTATGGGGCATCCAAAATACGAAGCGACCGAAGGGGAGGTGCTCTTCGACGGGGAGAACATTCTTGAAAGTTCGCCTGACGAGCGCGCCCAAAAAGGTCTTTTCCTTGCGTTTCAGTATCCCACATCTATACCGGGAGTCAGCGTGGCCAACTTCCTTCGCATGGCTGTCAGCGCTGTGCGGATAGGCCACGAAGATGGCAGTGATACTATCAAGCTGATCCCGATGCGGGAATTCCGCAAGGAGTTAAGGGGGATGATGAATCAGTTGGGGATGGATGTCTCCTTTGGCAGACGGTATCTGAACGACGGCTTTTCAGGCGGCGAAAAGAAGCGGGCAGAGATACTTCAAATGGCGATACTCAAGCCGAAGATAGCCGTTTTAGATGAGACAGATTCAGGATTGGACATAGACGCTGTAAGGACGGTCTCAGAGGGAGTAAATCGCCTGATAGGGCCCGATCTTGGAGTTTTGATCATTACTCACTACCAGAGGATATTAAACTATATCGAGCCCGACTTTGTTCACATAATGATGGACGGTCAGGTGGTCGAATCGGGCGGTCCCGAGCTTGCCCACGAATTAGAGGCCAATGGCTATGACGGGATTCGAGAGAAGCATGGTATTAAAGCAGAAGACGTCTCTGAGAACGTCGAAACTATAGATGAGGAGGATTAAGATTATGGTAGAGCAAACAGTCACGGAAGGGACGAAGGACGTTGGTGTTTCCAGCGAATATAAGTACGGGTTTCACGACCCGGATAAATCTGTGTTCAAGGCCGAAAAGGGACTCAGTAGAGAGCTCGTATGTCAGATCTCCGAGATGAAGAGCGAGCCTGACTGGATGCGGGACTATCGGCTTCAGGCTCTGGACATCTTCTATCAGAAGCCTATGCCCAACTGGGGCGGCCATCTGGGCGATCTGGACTTCGATAACATCTACTACTACGTCAAGCCATCAGATGGAGTGGAGCGTTCGTGGGACGATGTTCCGGACGACATCAAAAAGACCTTTGACCGTCTTGGCATCCCTGAGGCGGAAAAGAAGTTTTTGGCCGGAGTCGGCGCTCAGTACGACTCTGAGGTGGTCTATCACAGCCTGAAGGAAGATCTGGAGAAACAGGGCGTTATCTTCGCGGATACTGACACGGCGGTCAGGGAGTACCCCGATCTTGTGAAGGAGTATTTCGGAACGATTATTCCGTCTTCAGACAATAAGTTTGCCGCACTGAACACCGCTGTCTGGAGCGGCGGAAGTTTTATCTATGTCCCGCCTGGTATAACCGTAGACGTTCCGCTTCAGGCGTATTTCAGGATCAATACTGAGAATATGGGACAGTTCGAACGCACGCTAATCATAGTGGATGAGGGGAGCCAGGTCCATTACGTGGAGGGCTGCACAGCTCCTACCTACTCCAGCGAGTCTCTGCACAGCGCGGTCGTTGAGATCGTCTGCAAGCCCAACTCTCGCGTAAGATACACCACGATACAGAACTGGGCTAACAACGTCTATAATCTGGTGACAAAGCGGGCTGTGGCGTACGAGGACTCCCTTATGGAGTGGGTGGACGGCAATTTGGGCAGCAAGCTGACGATGAAATATCCCAGCGTCTATATGCTCGGCAAAGGGGCAAGGGGCGAGATTTTGTCCATCGCCTTTGCCGGAAATGGTCAGCATCAGGACGCGGGGGGAAAGGTTGTTCACGGCGCTCCTTATACCTCATCCAGGATCACGTCTAAGTCCATAAGCAAAGACGGCGGGCGCGCAAGCTACAGGGGCCTTTTGAAGGTGGCCGATGGGGCTTATGGTTCCAAGTCGAACGTGGTCTGCGACGCCCTGCTATTGGATGAGGAGTCCCGTTCGGATACCTATCCTGTCATCGAGATAGATGAAAACGACGTTTCGATCGGACACGAGGCTACGGTCAGCAAGATCGGAGATGAGCAGTTGTTCTACCTTATGAGCAGAGGTCTGAGCGAAGCGGAGGCCGCCACGATGATCGTCAGCGGCTTCATAGAGCCCCTGGTCAAAGAACTTCCAATGGAGTACGCGGTCGAGATGAACAGACTGATCGAACTCCAGATGGAGGGCTCTATCGGATAACGAAGAAAGTAGACAGTAGGGGCAGGGTTACCCTGCCCCTACATAGAGTGAGTAAATTGGGCGAACACATGGGTTCGCCCCTACTTGGCGATGGAGGAAAGGCAATAGAGTGAGTCCACCGGAATCAGTTGTAGAGCGTAAAGACGATTTTTTGCAAGCAGTTGAAGCTCTTTTGAGCCGCAAAGATGAACCTGAATGGGTCAGAAGTAAGCGCTGGGAGTCCTGGGAGATATTTGAGAGTCTCCCTATGCCCAGCAGCAATGAAGAGGAATGGCGGCGCTCAGACCTAAGAGCTTTGAAATTGCAACAATTTTCGGCGCTGGCGAAGGATACAAAGAGTCATCTCCCGGAATCCTTGAAGACTGATAGCGATAAGAACGGGAAAATTGGCGGTATCTTAGTTCAGAACGATGGATTTCCCCATTACCGCGACATAAAGGATGATCTGGCGCATCGGGGAGTCATCTTAACCGATCTACAGACAGCGGCAAAAGAGCGCCCAGATCTGGTTGAGCCTCACTTTATGACAGATGGCGTGACGCCGGGGTACAATAAGTTCACGGCTCTTCACGGGGCGCTGTGGACAGGCGGCGTCTTTCTATATGTCCCCAAGGGAGTAGAGGTAGAACTGCCTTTAAAGTTCTTGGTGGGTCTGACAGAACCGGGGCAGGCAGATTTCTCTCACACGCTTATTATAGCCGATGAGGGCAGCCAGGTTACCTTAACTCAGGAGGACATCTCGACCAAGGGAGATGCCCCGGGGCTGCATATCGGCGCGCTCGAAATATTCGTCAAACCCGGAGCAGATGTAAATTACCTGAAAGTACAAAATTGGAATCAGAAGGTCTGGAACTTCTCACACGAAAGAGCTATAGTCTCCAGAGATGCTAACTTACGATGGGTCAGCGGGGCGTTCGGGAGCCGCTTTTCCAAGCTCAATCAGGAGGTTACGCTCGATGGATCCGGCAGCCATGCTGAGATGTTAGGTGTGCTCTTTTCAAATAGACGTCAGCACATAGACTTCCACACCGGACAGCAGCATAAGGCTCCTCACACCACAAGTGACCTCCTCTACAAGGGAGCCCTCAAAGATAGATCCCGCTCTGTGTGGCGGGGTATGATAAGGGTCCATCCGCACGCTCAAAGGACGGACGCCTATCAAGTCAACAACAATCTAATTTTAAGCAAGGACGCCCGCGCAGATTCCATACCGGGTCTTGAGATAGAGGCGGACGACGTCCGCTGCACACACGGAGCGACCATAGGCCAGCTAGATGAAGAACAGTTCTTCTATCTTATGAGCCGGGGGATCCCTCATAAAGCTGCCGAGCGCATGATAATAGAGGGATTCTTCGAGCAGGTCTTCGAGCGCATCCCCGTCGAAAGTGTAAAGGAAGATCTCAGGACGGCAGTTGAGCGAAAACTGCTCGGCATAATATAGATTCGTAGATAGAAATTCGATTCAGGCGTTAATCCGAACAAGTGTGAGCTTAATCAAAAGGAGAGGGAATATATGGCAGAATATGCACATCCTGAAGTGCTAGTTTCCACTGACTGGGTTGCAGAACACTTGGATGATTCCAATGTCAGGATCGTAGAATCCGACGAGGATGTCTTGCTTTACGACATCGGACACGTCCCGGGATCTGTCAAGGTGGACTGGCACACAGAACTCAATGACCCTGTTGTGCGCGACTACGTGGATAAGGGGGGCTTTGAAGAGCTGATGTCCAAAAAGGGCATATCCAACAATACATCAGTTGTGTTCTACGGCGATAGGAACAACTGGTGGGCGTGCTACGCTTTCTGGGTCTTCAAGCTCTTCGGGCACGAAAAATGTCTCGTTATGAACGGAGGCCGTCAGAAGTGGATAGATGAGGAAAGGGAGCTGACAAGGGATGTTCCGAGTTATCCTGCTACAAGCTATACACCTAAAGACCCCGACTACAGCATCCGAGCCTTCCGGGAGGAGGTGCTGGGATACACCGCGAACAATCCGCTGGTGGATGTCCGCTCTCCCAAGGAGTACACCGGGGAGCTAATCCACATGGAGGATTATCCGCAGGAGGGAGCTTTAAGGGGAGGTCATATCCCAGGTGCTGCGAATGTCCCCTGGGCAAGAGCCGCAAACGAGGATCAGACCTTCAAATCCGCCGATGAACTCCTGGCGATATACCGGGATGAGAACAACGTCAAGTCCGATGACGATGTCATCGTTTACTGCCGAATCGGTGAAAGGTCGTCCCATACGTGGTTCGTGCTGACTTACCTTTTGGGGTATCCCAGCGTGCGAAACTACGACGGATCGTGGACAGAATGGGGCAACCTTGTGAAGGTCCCTATCGAAAAGCCGTAATCGAGTTAGAAGGGATTCAAAGGATTGGGATTTCTGATCTTGCAGATAGATGTATTTCAAACTTGGGGAACTGTTGTCCTATTTTTGAAACATACCTCCCTCGAAATAAAAGGTCAAAGTAATTGGATCAGGCGGAACGGGAAGAGCGTATCGAATTTATCATGGATCACTACGAGGATCCGAGAAATTATGGTAGGCTGGAAGACGCAGATGCAATACAAAAGGGCGGTAATCCCGGCTGTGCGGATATTATCGTTATCTATCTGAAGGTCGGAGAGGATGGTCTAATAGAGGCAATCAGATTCGAAGGCGAAGGATGCACCTTAAGTATGGCTGCGGCTTCTATAGTAATGGAGATGGTCGAAGGCAAAACGCTGGATGAGATCAAGGCGCTGCCTCACGATACAATAATAGACATTTTAGGCCGTGAGATAGCCCTGACGCGGCCCCGCTGTTCGACGTTGGGCTTAAATACCGTAAGGCTGGCGATTGAAAAGTATCGTCAAGATCAAATGTTAAAGGAGATCGAAGCTCACAGGAGCCTATCAGAAGACTCAAAGGGCGATTAAACCTCTTGCATAAAAATGAGTGACTTTGTCAAGATAGCTGAGGTGGGAGAACTTTCTCCCGGTGAGAAGAAATTAGTGGAGGTGGAGGGACTGGCGATAGCTCTTTTTAACGTGGACGGTGAGTATTACGCAATAGATGATGTGTGTACGCACGACGGCGGTCCCCTGGCTGAGGGAGAGCTGGACGGCGAAGAGATAGAATGTCCCAGACACGGCGCCAGGTTTAACGTAAAGACAGGAGAAGCACTCTGCATGCCGGCGTTTGAGTCTGTGGAGACATACGAGGTTGTGGTCGAAGGATCGGATGTAAAGATCTCTATCGAATAATTTCCCGCAAAGGACGAACAAATGGTCACAGAGGATAAAATCAAAGAGATGCTCAAGGGAGTAAAGGACCCTGAAGTCGGATTGAACATAGTGGATATGGGTCTTATCTATAATGTAGACATCAGTGGGTCTAAGGTGGACATCGAAATGACCCTGACGAGCCCAGCATGTCCGGCGGGTCCTCAGATACTGTCGGAGATCGATATGTCCTTGAAGGAGTTAGAGGACATAGACGACGTAAATATAAATGTCGTCTGGTCTCCGCCCTGGGATCCCTCCAGGATGAGCGAAGACGGCAAGGACGAATTAGGCATCTTTTAAATAAGGCGAAGGTTAGCGACCCCCCTTATTAAGGGGGGATACAGGCATCTTACGCAAAAATCCTGCCGGGTTGTCTTTGGGGTGACACGAAGACACTAACTTTGTGAGCCTTTGTGACTTGGTGGCTGAAGATCCTTAGCCTATCTTGCGAATTTGAGGTCGAGGCTGACCCATGGATATAGAGAAAGTCAGAGAGGATATTCCCATCCTCAAGCGAAAGGTCTACGGGAAACCGCTGGTCTATCTTGACAGCGCGGCTACCTCTCAGAAACCGCGGTGCGTAATAGACGCTCTTAAAAACTATTATGAGATGGAGAACGCCAACGTCCACAGAGGGATACACGCTCTCAGCGAAATAGCCACAGAGAAGTACGAAAAAGCGCGGGATAAGGTCGCCATATTTATAAACGCTAAGGATCGAGAAAGTGTTATCTTTGTGAAGAACGCCACTGAGGCTATCAACCTTGTAGCTCGAAGTTGGGGCGTAAAAAACATCAGAGAAGGTGACGAGATTCTGCTCACCCAGATGGAGCACCACAGCAATTTGGTCCCATGGCAAATGATAGCGAAACAGACCGGTGCCGAACTGAAATTCATCAGGATAAAGCCAGACGGAACGCTGAATTTAGAAGGCATCGAGATCTTGATTACCCCATGTACCAAGATAGTGGGGTTGACGCAGGTGTCCAATGTCCTGGGAACGATCAATCCGGTGGAGGAGATCACAGAGATTGCCCATCAAAAGGGAGCCGTAGTGTTAATAGACGGAGCGCAGAGTGTGCCTCATATGCCCGTCGATGTCCAGAGGATAGATTGCGATTTTATGGCCTTTTCAGGACACAAGATGATGGGACCCACAGGCGTCGGGGTACTCTACGGGAAGAGGGAGCTTTTAGAGGAGATGGACCCGTTTTTAGGCGGTGGAGAGATGATCCGTGAAGTTAGATGGGACTCTTCCACCTGGAACGACCTGCCCTGGAAGTTCGAGGCTGGAACTCCCAACATAGCCCAGGCGATCGGTCTGGGCGTAGCTGTTGACTACCTGCAGAGCTTGTGTATGGAAAAGATCAGAGAGCACGAACGCCAACTTCTGGAATATGCTCTCCAGCAGATAGGCGCTTTAGATGGGGTGGAGATATATGGCCCAAGAGATGAAAGGGGAGGTGTGGTCTCCTTCAATCTGGAGGGCATCCATCCGCACGACCTTTCGACTATCCTGGATCAGGAAGGCGTAGCGATAAGGGCAGGACACCACTGTGCTATGCCGCTGATGCGGAGACTGGGAGTAAGCGCGACGGCGCGGGCAAGCCTCTATATCTATAACAACCAATGGGATGTTGATGTCTTAGTCGAAGGCTTAAAGACAGCAAAGGAGCTTTTAACTCGTGTCCCTGCATGATCTTTATCAAGAGACCATCTTGGATCACTACCAGAGTCCGAGCAATAAAGGGGAATTGACAGACCCCGATATTAAAGTGGAGGAGTACAACCCTGTCTGTGGTGATCAGATTGAGATTTACGTAAAGATTGAGGGCAACGGGATAAAGGCAATCAAGTTCTCCGGTCAAGGATGCGCCATAAGCCAGGCCTCTGCCTCGATGATGATGGAGGGAATAGAGGGAAAGAGCCTTAAGGAAGCCCAAGAATTTGTAGAGGATTTCAGAATGATGATGCGGGGCGATAAGCCATTTGAAGATGAAGATTTAGGAGACCTCGAGTCTTTAAAGGGAGTCATAAAGTTTCCAATACGTGTCAAGTGCGCTACCTTAGCGTGGAGCGCTCTTGAAAAGGGCATAAAAGAATACAAAAAAGGGTAAGAGCAACAGAAAAGAGGTTAAGAAGATGATAACAGTGACAGATTCAGCAGCCGAGAAGATCAAGAGCATGTTGGAAGAAAAAGGACATGCTGAATACGGCTTAAGGATGATGGTAGTGGGAGGAGGGTGCTCAGGATTTCAGTATCGCCTTGAGTATGAAGAGGCTCCCAAAGAGTCCGACAGGGTAATAGAGTGCAAAGGTGTCAAGGTCTTTGTGGACATGAAGAGTTCGTTATATCTTGCTGGTTCACAGCTGGATTATACCGATGGATTGATGGGGGCAGGCTTCAAGATAGAAAATCCTAATGCCAAGTCAACCTGCGGCTGTGGCGAATCCTTCAGCGCGTAGGTTTGAACCTAAAATGGATACCGAAAAATGTTGAGGAGGGAAGAAGATGACCTACACAATAGCTGAGCCCTGCATCGGCGTGAAAGACACCGCTTGCGTTGATGTGTGTCCTGTTGACTGCATATATGAGGGCGAGGATCAACTCTATATCCATCCTGACGAGTGCATAGACTGCGGGGCTTGCGAGCCTGAATGCCCGGTAGAGGCGATCTTTGAGGAATCGGAGGTACCTGCCGAATGGGACTCCTACACACAGAAGAACGCTGATTTCTTCAAGTAAGCATTCATCCCTAATGGGAACGCCTGATGTGATTTTTGAACTAATAGCCCTCTAAAGTGTCTAATAGGTATAGATCATCAGGAACTCCAGTTCGCTCAATTTTGTGAAAAATTCTTATTTGAGGGATCATTTACTTATTTGTTGTTGACAGGAGCAGCATACTTTTGTTATATTTTCGTTTTACGGTAATCTAGTTAAAGGGATAACAAAGCTTTAAGGGAGTTATTTGTATGAACCATCAAGAGATAACGGTCGGCGTCGGCGGAGCAGCCCAGGACGGTCAGGGCAAGACGGCCGTAAATCTGGCCACAATGTGCTCTCGACTCGGACTTCACGTGTTTACTTATACAAGTTATCAGTCCGTGATCATGGGCGGACATATCTGGCTTCGCTGCCGGATCTCCGAAGAGAAGATTAAGAACCATGGTGACCGCCTGGATATTGCGATTGCGCTCAATCAGGACTGCGCGGACCGACACGCTGTTGAAGTGGACCCTGGCGGAGCCATTATATTCAACGGAGACAAGATCCAGGTTGATCCTGACAGCTTAAAACCTGGTGTGCGCGTCTATGCCCTGCCAGTTTCAGAGATAATGGCCCCCTTCGGCAGACAACCCGTCATAATGCAGAACACGATAGCTTTAGGAGCCGCGTTATGGCTGGCCCAGTTGGAACTTGAAGGACTTGCCGAGGTAATCAAAGAGACCTTCGCTCACAAGGGGCAGGAGGTTATTGACACCAACATAGCGCTTGCTCAGGCAGGCTACGACTGGGGCAAACGCCAGGGCCCCTCTATGGATTACGAGTGGAACTACAGTAGAAAGAAACGCATGTTTTTGACGGGGAATGAATCCTTCAGTCTGGGGGCGTTAGCCGCAGGGTGTAAATTCTACGCGGCCTATCCGATGACCCCTGCGTCTTCCATTTTGGACTTTATGGCAAACCACGCTAAGGAATACGGTGTAGTGGTCAAGCAGGCGGAAGATGAGATAGCTGTCATCAACATGGCAGTCGGAGCAGGACACGCGGGTGTCAGAGCTATGGTCGGAACGTCCGGCGGCGGGTTTTGCCTGATGACGGAGGGTGTGGGCCTTGCCGGGATGACGGAGACACCGATAGTGATAATAGAAGTGCAGCGTGGAGGTCCCTCAACTGGACTTCCCACCAAGACCGAACAGGGAGACTTAATCCAAGTCTTAGGAGCTTCCCAGGGAGAATACCCGCATATGATCGTAGCTCCAACAGATATTGTAGATTGTTTCCACACCATACCTGAGGCGTTCAACATAGCCGAGAAATACCAGTGTCCGGTTATTGTTGTGTCCGACCTTTACCTTTCGGAGCACTACGAAACGGCGGAGCCTGAGGCGTTCGATTTTGAGGTTCCCATCGATCGAGGCGAGGTAGTTTCAGATGCGGAAAACGGGGAATATAAGCGTTACCTCTATACCGAGTCGGGCGTGTCACCAAGGGCACTGCCCGGAGGGGAAGGGACCATCTTTGTAGCGGCCAGCGACGAGCACGACGAAAGAGGAATCTTAATAAGCGACGTTTTCACAGATCCGGTCATCCGAAAGCAGATGATGGAAAAAAGAATGCGTAAGATGAACGGAATCTTTGAAGAACTGGAACCGCCGAAGCTTTACGGCCACCCCAACGCAGACGTGACTCTGGTGGGATGGGGCTCGACAACTGGCGTAATCAGAGAGGCTATAGAACGACTGGAGGAAGATGGAATCAACGCTAATAACCTCCAGATCAAATACCTTGTTCCCTTCCACGTAGAGGAAGTAGGCAATATCCTGAACGCCTGCGAGAAGGTCATTGTGGTTGAGAATAACTATAACGGTCAACTTGCCCGCCACATTCGGGCGGAGACCGGAATTGCTGCGGACGGAAAGATACTAAAATATGACGGTGAACCCTTTGAACCGGTTCATATTGTTGAACAAGTGAAGGAGGCACTTAATGGCTCAGGTAGTTGAAGAACTTCCCTGGAGTACTTATAAAGGCGAGGTAGATCCAGATTGGTGTGCCGGTTGTGGCGATTTCGGAGTCTTAAGAGCGCTTCAAAATGCGATAGGAAAACTAGGAATCCAGCCTAAGGATGTTCTTATTGTCTCCGGCATCGGATGTTCGTCGAACCTCCCGGGATTTATTAACTGTTATGGATTTCATAGCCTCCACGGAAGATCCGTCCCGGTGGCGACAGGCGCCAAATTGGCAAACCAAGATTTGACAGTGATCGTAACCGGCGGCGACGGCGACGGCTACGGCATCGGCATGGGACACTTCATCCACGCTATGAGGAGAAATCTGGATATTACCTATGTAGTTATGAATAACCAGGTATATGGCCTTACCACAGGTCAGGCCTCCCCTACCAGTGATAAGGATTTCGTAACTAAATCCACGCCGGAGGGGAATTCAGAAGTTCCCGTAAACCCGCTGGCCTTAGCCCTTATCTCAGGAGCGACCTTTGTGTCCAGAGGATTCTCAGGGGAGGCAAAGCAATTAGCCCAAATAATGCAACAGGCAATCCAGCATAAGGGTTTTTCTCTTATCGATGTCTTCAGTCCCTGCGTCACATACAATAAGGTCAACACCTATCCCTGGTTCAAAGAGCGCGTCTACAAGCTTGAGGATGAGTCCGATGACGATCCGGATGACTTTGACCGGGCACTTGTGAAATGCCGAGAATGGGGTCATCAGATCCCCCTTGGAGTCTTTTACAAGACAGACCTGCCCACTTACGAAGACGCAGAGTCCGCTTTAGAAGAGGGTCCTTTAGTCAAACAGAAGTTGGGGTTAGATAAAGAACAGGTGCAGAAACTCATGAGTGAATTTATGTAAATGCATGCTGTCGGTTTTATAGATGACTGATAGTGCTTTTTAAGATCCACCCATAATAAATAAGGAGATGGTGATGAGCAGTCCGAATATTGTAGCATACTTAAAGCCCGACTGCGGGTGGAGTAGAGGTGTACGCGCTGTATTCCAAAAATATGGACTGGAGTTCGAAGACAGAGATGTTGTAAACAATTTGAGCAACTACGAGGAAATGGTCCGAAAGACCGGGCAGAATCTTCAACCGTGCGTGGCGATAGATGAGAATATACTGGCAGACGTAAGTGGAGATGAAGTGGAGCAGTATCTTTTGGAAAAAGGCTATGTCAAACCGTCAAGTGCGGCAACTGATGTGCCTACCGATCGCGCATGTGATGATCACTCTCAGCCGATATCGATCGGAGAGATCGAAAAGTAGTCTAAATTCGATCCGCGATCCCCGACCTCCGATCCCCGATGGATTCAATCGGGGACTGTTGGGGTTCAAGCGGGTATGTGTCTTAAGTGGAGACCCTCTTTAGAGAGGGTCTTTTTTTTGACTTTAAGTGAAGTTACTATTAGATCAGGATCGCTGCGGAGACATATACTTGAGGGCCAAGCGTGATGACGCAGGGAGGGGATAGTCCATTCCTGGTTTACTCATACTTCCTTACGTGTTCAAGAAATTTGCATTGGGTTTAATAGACACCTGTTTTGATAGGATAGCAAGCAGAAGGAGTTTACCCTCTCTCGAAAGTGTATAGTTTGCACTGGTTATGGACTGAGAAATTTTTGTTGACATCCACAGTCTTATTTTGTATCTTCCCACCAAATTGATGAGTACCTTACCTTTGTATCTTTCCTCCTGATTGTTCGGTCTTGCATCTCTCGTCCTGGATATAATCCGCACATAGCATTCTCTAAATCGGGTTCTGACACACATACGTCTCTATACAAGTCGTGAAACAAAAACCACATACTGGAGTTGAACTTTCTGAGTAGAGGGACCCCAAAGATGTTAACATATATTGCGCAGTTTTTCATGGCCTTGGCAATACTGGGTCTTCTAATAGGATTTTTGACCTCCAGTGGAATCGTTCCGGTCTTCCTATTTTCTGTCACTCCAGCGGGATTGTTGAACTTCACAAAGGCTATAAGTCCGCTTGCAATATCTTTTCTTCTACTGGAGTTTCTGACAGGTAAGAGTCGCGTACATAAAAGACTTCGATCCGATCTGTTAAAAGAAGGGGGAGAGTTTATCCTAATACGTGTCGCGCAGTTTTTTCTGGCCTTTGCAATACTGAGTCTTCTGACAGGACTTCTGACCTCCAGTGGAATCGTTCCGGTCTTCCTATTTTCTGTCACTCCGGCGGGGTTCTTGAACTTAACAAAGACTATGGGCCTGGTAGCAATGTCTTTTCTTCTACTGGAGTTTCTGACAGGTGAAAGTCGTGTACATGACAGACATCGAGCCAATCTGTCAAAAGAGGGAGGAAAGTCTATCTTAATACGCGCCGCGCAGTGTTTTGTGGTCTTGGCATTACTGGGCCTTCTAATAGGACTTTTGACCTCCAGTGGAATCGTTCCAGTCTTCCTATTTTCTATTACTCCGGCGGGATTTTTGAACTTCACAAAGGCTATGAGTCTCGTTGCAATATCTTTTCTTCTACTGGAATTTGCTTCAGGTAAAGGTCGGGCTCGTAGTAAACATCGAGCCAGTCTATCAAAAGTGGGAGGAGAGTTTATCTTAGTTCGTGCCGCGCAGTTTTTTGTGGCCCTGGCAATAATGAGTCTTCTGATAGGACTTTTGACCTCCAGTGGATTTGTTTCGGTCTTTCTGTTTTCCGTTACTCCGGCGGGATTTTTGAACTTCACAAAGGCTATGAGTCTCGTTGCAATGTCTTTTCTTCTACTGGAGCTCATACGGTGAATCTACCACAAGTTCGATCTGTGCCGTCCTTGAGCTAATCAAAAAAATGGCAATTACATTAGGGGAGATAATTAAAGATATTCTGAAAGCAGTCATTGAATCACCAAGGTTAATGACTCCTTCTGGTTCAATAGCCAATATTGGAACACATTTCCACGACAATATCTGTAGGTTTAGTGATCCCCACTATCGCTCGGGAGAAGGTCTCCCGTCATGCGCAATCTTTGTATTCCATCAGAAGGGAGAAGAATACTATGGCGTGGTTGAAGCCCCGGAGGATGTAGCGAACGATCTAGACTGGTTCGCCACTCAGAACAGACTTCCCTTAAAGTACTATGGAAAACAACCTCCCACAGGCGCAAACCTAAAAGCAGTCCATCTTGACGTAATAGAGTGTGGGTATGGAGGTTGTGGAGGAAGTGCAGCGATTGCCCAGAGGGCATTTCTTGACTTAATTATATATTCTTTAGATAGGTACACGCCCGTTGATGTAAATGAAGCAAAAGATAAGGAAAGAGCACTTGGGTCACTCAGAGAAATACAGGTGTTTTATGTCGGCATAGACTCTGAAATAAACGGATTAGGAGATTATTATTCTCGATTCGGTGTAGTAACAGAAGGCTTAAATAGAAGTTTATTGATTAAACCCCACGGCCATTGTGTTACCATTAATTCTATTGTCGAAATTGAGGGTGGAGTAGGCAGGGTGGTTCTCAGCCCAGAACCTGATGGATATGGGCCAACTAACAGGCAATTACAAGAAGTTCTTGCGCCAGCAAATTTCCCCCCAGATTTGGCGATGGTTGCATTAGATACAATATACGACGATTCTCTTCTCAGAGAAGGGCATAATCTGTTCAGTCATCCCGATTTCATAAGAGCAGGAGCATTTACAGAACCCGCAATCAAGAAGAATCCTGACTTTACTAAGAATAGGATAGTACCGGCCTGTCATATTATTGCAGTTGACGATTTAGAGATTAAGGAATTGACAGGAAAAGAGCTCTGGGAAGGAATTGGCAGCCTGGGATTAATCAAAAGAGGAGATCTGACATTATATGTGACCAGAGGAGACCAGGGGATCATAGCAACAGATTTCAGTGATTGTTATGAGATAAAGCCAACATATTCAGAGAAAAACTTTACATTAGCCAGGGAAGGTCTCCACCGTGCAGGTGTTGGTGATGCTGCAAAAGGTGTCTGTTTTATGAGTCATTTTATCGGGTTGCCCCTGAACCTTGCCCAGGAACTGGTGCACCTATTTTCCCAATATAGAATGATCTTTAACGACGCTCACGACTATGCAAGGAATGTCAGAGATGAAATTAGAGAAAGGAAGAGAACACTAAATATTGAAACTTTTCTGGTTGATCCTGCGGTAGAGATACCTGAATGGAGAAGTCTTGCCTATCCAGACTTTGTAACATAGTTACTAGTGGTGACGGAGTAGTGTGCATTGCCAGTGAAAAGACGTTTGAAAAGCTGAAACCGCTGGTGATTATAGAATAGTGCTACCAGGTAGCACACGCGTAAGTCCATTGCTATTATCTAAAATCCTTCCCAGCTGGTAACTGTATCATCCTTAAATTCGATCTTCTGATCATCTGAGTAATACCAATACTCCCATACTGTCCGGCCCAGTGGACCAACCGTTCGTATTCTTATAGGTTCACCCAAGACCTTCCTTATTGTGTCTTTAGGCGTCCCTTTTTTCAGCACCGATTGAATATTGTCAGGGTCCTGAACACTGACAACCTTATCATCCTTAAATTCAATCTTTTTGTTATCCGTGTAGTACCAATACTCCCGTTCCCATGAACCAGTTTTTTGACCAGTCTTTCGTATTTCAATAGGCTCACCCAAGACTAGTCTTACGGTGTCTTTAGAAGTTCCTATTTCAAGCGCCTGTTGAATCTTTTCAGGATCCTGCTTAGAAACAGCTGGTTTCGTAGACCGAGTGTCCGATGTCTCTTGTTTTACCTTGTACGGCTTTTTTGTTTTGGAAATTCCCAAAGCCTTCATTTGTGACCTTCGCCTTAGACGCCTTATAAGATTACCTATCATAGAGCCAAGCTCCTCTAACTTTTCCCCCTGAGTTCGGTATCTTCTCGTCAAATAGCTCCCTGAGAGAGGATATAGAGGAGGATTCGACCAGGTCCCTAATTCCACTGAATTCCAGATACGGCATTCTTGGCTGTTTTCCGGAATTAGTAGTTTTGAACCGACACCCAAAAACAATCCAGGAGAAATAATAAAAACTTCTTTGCCTTCATACCGCCAGAGGGAAATACAACCTATGCCTGTTTCGATTAGATAAGCTTCACTATTCGTGCGAACAATTATAGCCTTATCATCATTACCCATAATTTTTGCAACGTAAACTTTCTCTACCCCAGCATGGATATCCCTGACGAATAGCAGAGAAGAGATTATAATCAAAAAGATATAAGTTTCCTTACACACCTTTGCCTCTATAGTCTCGCCCAATCTAAATGTCCTTAACATTATAACCCCTCCTTTGGTAGACTTGGATTCCACTAATTCTGCCGGGGAAATATACAACCTACCTGTGGCATCTTCTGTCACAGTCTCAATAAAATGCGTTCTTCTCTCGGTAAGTATTTCTATGGGGATCTAATGTATTACGTAGCTACGTAAGGTATAGGCTAATTTGATGGGAAAATACAAAATGAAATGTTGGATGCCATGAGGAATTGTGCAAGTGCTCCCAAATAGTGTCCATAGCACATCCCAAGACGCCAAAAAAGCTGAAACCGTTCGTGAGTATAGAGTAACGGGTTTTTCGATTAGACGAACCACTCGCAGACCTTTTCTACAATATCCTCTTGCGAATCGAATACCCTGTATTTTGTGGGGAGAAGGTCCAAAAAGACGCGGCCGTACCAGGTCTTTATGACTCTATTGTCGAGGATAACTATGACCCCCTTGTCGTCTTTATTCCTGATAAGCCTCCCGAACCCCTGTCGGAATCTTATAGCCGCTTCGGGTATAGAGTAATATCTGAACGGGTCTTTGCCCTTTTTCTCAAACTCCTCTATATGAGCTTCTACAATGGGCTCTGTAGGGACGGCGAAGGGGAGCCTGGTAAGTACCAAAATCTGTAGAGCTTCTCCCGGAACATCTATTCCCTCCCAGAAGCTGTCCGTTCCCAGAAGGACGGAGCTTTTGTCCTCTTTGAATCGTTCTGTGATGTTGGAGCGGGCACCCGAAATGCCCTGTCCTAGAAGGCGTACGCCCTCGTGATCTAAAGGGTCTTTGAGGTCATTGTACATCTTGTTGAGCATCCCGTAGGACGTAAAGAGGACCAGCGCTCCTCTTTTGACCTTTGTGAAGAGATCTCGTAAAAGTTGTGATGTTCGCTCCTGATACAGCGAGGAGTCCTTAGGAGATGGCAAAAATGAGGGTATGCAGACGAGCGTCTGACGGTCGTAGTCGAAGGGAGAACTGACACAGAAGGTCTTAACTCGATCTTCCTCCATCTTCTCTATTCCCAATCGCTCCAAAAAATATTTGAACTTGCCCCGTATGGCTATCGTGGCTGAGGTGAAGATGGCTGTATTGAGTCCTTCGTAGAGCTGCTCCTGCAGGAGAGAGGCTATATCGAGCGGCGCAGAGCACATCTTAACATTGAAACTATCCTTCTTGTTTGGAAGTTCAAGCCAATAGACAAAAGCTTCGTCTTCGGCTTTTAAGAGGAAGTCTAAGTCGTCCAATATCTCGTTTAGCTCGGCTCTTCGGCCCTCTGACTCCTGCGTGAGTTCCTCCTGTGCAGGGAAGGAGTCACCGGGTAGTTCTTTGAGCCAGTTTAGGAGCTGCGATATTTCTGACTTCAGAAAGTAACCCGAATCCGCAAATCCATCTAACTCCTCTTGCAGGGCCTCAAAGATGTTATACGCCTTTTTGTATCTTATCTTCTCCGTATAAGTGTCTGTTCTTTTTTCGTCCCCTATCTTTTGCGCCATATCTTTAAAGATATCCTGCGCCGTCTTCCGGAAGGATGCGTTCGCCTCGATTATGCGGTCTATTTTGAAATCGTAGGCTCTCAGTTCCTGATCCTGGAGGTCAGCAGTTCTGAGTCCGTCCCTTAAAGAGACCATCGTGCCTGTTTCGTTCTTTTCCTTTTGATAGAACCTGTCGCAGAGGTTCCGGACCCTCCATATATCAAGTTCTCGTCCCAGATATTGAGTTGCAACCTTCTCGACATTGTGCGCTTCGTCGAATATCACGTCTTCGTATTCGGAAAGGACAGCGTTCTCGGAGACCATATCGGAGAATAGCAGGGAGTGATTGACCACTACAACGTGGGATCTGAGGGCTTCTCTCCTTATATTTGTGGCGAAGCATCTCCTTCCGAATCTGCACGTCTGTGCCTTGCAGAAAGCGCCGTCGGAGCAGATTTTATTCCAGAGAGTAGGGAATCTCCAGGCTTGGAAGGCGGTGTTTTCAGCTATATCGCCGGTTTCGGTCTCTTCAGCCCACAGGATTAAGGGCAGAGCGGCTTTTCTCTCGTAGTCTGTAAACGAAGATTCTATGCGGTCGAGGGCTTTGTACCATCTGTTGAGACATATGTAGTTGGACCTCCCCTTTAAGAGGCAATATCTGAAAGGGACGTCCAGGATTCTATCCAGGAGAGGGATGTCTTTGTAGAAGAGTTGTTCCTGCAGGTTCTTGGTGTTTGTGGAGACTACGACTCTTTTCCCGTTGGATACTGCCCAGAAGATGGCTGGGATCAGGTAAGCCATGGATTTGCCAGTGCCCGTTCCTGACTCGGCGGCGAGGAACGAAGAGTTGTTAAGGGCGTCCGCTACAGCTTGGGACATCTCCACCTGCTGATCTCTCCTTTCGTAGCCTTCTATCGCTTGAGAAAGGGGACCTTCCTCCTTGAAGATCTCCTCTACATCTTCAGAGTCGAGGGGATCTAGATCTGGGTCTGCCTCAAGTGAACCTCTATCTGTCGAGATTCCTCCGATATTGAAAAGTACTTTCAAATCCTCTGCATTCCCCTTCCGATCTGGACGTCTTCCCTCGGTAGTTATGGCTCTTGAAAGGACATCCTTGGCGGATCTGTTGAGGGATTCGGAGAAGATCTCTTTAAGACTGGAGTCCGTGCCCGCGATCATCTGCAGCATCTTTTTTACTATCTCGAATTCCGTGTCCTTGAGTTTATCTACAAGACCCATAAAGATAGAGGCAGTTACTTCAGCGTTGTCCAACGCCCTTTTAGATCCTTCCGAATCTAATCCGAAGAATTGCACGAGGGTAGGGACTCTGTGATCGGTAACCGTGGGGAAGAGAGCCTTTGAAAGTTCGAGACTGTCGGAGAACGGTTGGTCGAACCTGCAGTCGAACCTGTACTTGTCGAGGAAGGACATCACAAATCGAGCGTTGTGGGAGACTATGGGAAGCCCGTCTGCAAAGAGCTTGAGGTCGTCCAGAACTACACTGAGATGGGGAGCGCCTTTAATGTCGTCGTAGGATATACCTGTCAGACGGCTCTTCCTCCTCACATCCCTTTTGAAATCCGACGGTGGATTAAGTGCCAATGTAATGTCCTCTACTGTCTTGGCCCCGTCGGCTTTAAGGACTGAAAGGAAATGGAGAAATACCTTCAGAGTGACCTCTGCGTCGGGCAGAGCGCGGTGCAGATTTTCAGCGGGAATACCCAGGCTCCGGGCTACTTTCCAAAGCGGAGTACGCCTGGTCTGAGGCATAAGACGTTTGGCTAACGCCATTAAGTCTATTACAGTATTGTTCAGAGCCTCATATCCTGAGAGCTTTAGTTCAGACTGGAGAAAGCTCATGTCGAAATCGGAGTTATAGGCGACGATGACACAATCATCAATAAATTTGAGGAAATCAGGAAGGACGCGCTCAATTGAAGGAGCATCTTTCAACATGTCGGGGGTGATCTGGTTTGCATCAAAGGCCTCTTGAGAGATAGGCCTTCCTGGATCGATCAACGCCTCAAACTGATCGATCTCCTGATCCTTGTGGAGTTTGACCGCGCCAATTTCACATATTCTATCACCTGAATAGGCGTCCAGTCCTGTCGTCTCCACGTCCAGGATTACAAATTCGGTATCGTCTATCGCGCGGGCTGTCTCTGGGGGAATCCCCGATAGATTGGATCGGGGACCGGAGGAAGAGACGAGATGGCTGAACTTGTCCTCAATCTCGCTCGATTCAACCTTTACGGCTCCTACCTCTATGATCTCAGATTCCTGCGGGTTCAGGCCGGTGGTATTGATGCTCAGGGCGACGAATGTATCGAGTATGGACATTATGAGCTATCGTTCAAAAGTATTCGTATCATCTATCGTATTTTCAATCTCTTATTCCGCAGAATGTTCTTCGGTAGAACAGACATTCTTGTCTGTTCCTTTTGGAGGGCCCGCAACTTGATCTGAAAAGCTATACCTCGATGTCATCCACCTGACTCGGATCCATTTCGTTTTTTGCGTACTCCTGAAAGACATGTTCTTTCAAGGAGAGCTCGACCAGATCCTTATCGATGTGATTGTCCTTGACCATAAACCCGATAATACGCATGGCCTCGGAGAGCTTCTTGGCCTTCTTGTACGGTCTGTCCCCGGCTGTTAGCGCTTCGAAGACATCTGCTACTGCTATAATCCGAGCCTCGAGCGGGAGCTGTTCTGCTGTAAGTCCTAAAGGATAGCCTGTCCCGTCTAAACGCTCGTGGTGTCCTCCCGCGTATTCGGTAACGTTCTTCAGCTTTTTGGGGAACGGGAGTTGGGAGAGCATCTTAATGCTCACCGGGGCGTGATTTTCGATAATCTTCCTCTCCTCATCCGTCAGAGTCCCAAACCCCCGTATCGAAAGGTTGTGCAATTCGTCCTCTGTAAGGAGATGCTCCCTCTTTCCATTAGATTTGTAAGTCTTCTTTGCGATAGTCTCAAGCTTCTGGATATTCTCCTCCTCCATAAACTCAGCAACCTTGTTGCATTCTAAGATAAAATCTATCTCCTCTTGTGTCTCCCTCAGTCTCCTTTTCAAATCTCGCCCGCTCTTTTTCAGCTCATCAGGATCTTTTTTGCCCTTCAACACAAGATCCAGTTTTGCCTTTAGGGCCTTAATTTCCAAATCCCGCTTGAGAATCTCATAGCGCGTCTTAACCATCTCCACCCTGTCGAATATAGTCGCAAGCTTGGTAGCCTTATCCACAACATACTCAGGCGTTGTGATCTTGCCTACGTCGTGCATCCACGCCGCGACCCTTAGCTCGTTCATCTGATCGGGGGTAAAGTGAACATTTTGATAAGGTCCATCTTTAACATCGTTTACCCTTTGGGCTATCGCCATCGTCAACTCAGCGACCCTGCTTATGTGCCCTGCGGTATAGGCGGATTTTTCATCTATAGCCGTCGCGATAGATCTTATAAAGGCATCAAAGAGGTTCATCAGTTCTTGGATAAGCTCTGCGTTGGTAATCGCCACAGCCGCCTGGGAAGCCAACGACGAAATTAAATCCTCAAGGTCACTTGAAAAAGGAACAAGTTCCTCTGTATCGGGGTTCTTTGCGTTGAGGAGTTGAAGCACTCCGATAATGTCATCTTCATGATTCCTCATAGGCATAACGAGCATCGACTTAGATCTGTAGCCGGAGCTCTGGTCAAAATTCCTTGTCCCTGTAAAATCGAAACCTTCCGCTTCGTAGACGTCCGGAATATTGACCGCTTCACCTGTGTTTGCCACATTCGCAGACACGTGCGACTCGTTGGGCTTCCCTTCTATGTAAAGCGGCACAGGCGGCCAGGTTATCTCCTGTCCGCTTGTGCCTCCCATCCTCGTGTTCAGAGTGTCGTTCTGAAGAATCTCGAACTTAAGGTCCTTCTCCTGAACCAGGTGGAGGGTTCCCCCATCCGCGTTCGTAAAGTCCCTCGCATTATCCACGATCATCTCCAAAAGCCTGTTCAGATTCCGTTCGCCAGAGAGGGCGATTCCGACCTGGTTCAACCTCTCTACCATCTTTTGAAGGTCTATATTGTCAGCCATGTAGGTCACCTCTTAAAAGTTGGCTGTAATGCTCAAGGCGTAAAACCTTACGGAAGTCCAAAAACATTCCTTCTCAAAGACTGTAGTTTTGACTTAAACGTTCGTCCATCGCTACTTCTGGGTTGGAGCGCAATAATACAGAAGATAGCATCGGCTTTCTGCTTATGAAGATATAACAAAACTCTCGTGTTTGCAAGGGCTTTGTGCATGGTCGAACAGAAAATCTATCTTTAAGTGATAGAAACCACTGCAATTACAGGAAGAGTAGGCTATACTATAGATTAGGTTATACTATTAAGGAATATAAGGGGAAAGCAAAAACAGGGCTGTTTGAAGACGCGAGGTCTTAAACAGCCTTGAGCAGCTACCTTGTCCAAGGAGCGCTCCCCAATGCTCCTCTGGACCACTTTCGCAGCAAGCGTAATGTATGAAAATTATTAACGAATGTCAAGGGTAGAATTTGAAGATGACAAACTTTGTCGGGTAAAGGCACATGGTATCCACCCTTGATAAAGATAGAGAGAAGAGAGTCAAGTATCAAGACTGGGAAGTTAAAAAGTTGAGGGTCGAGGTTTTCTGTGGGTGTATGTTCGGTTGCTATGTGCAGAGGGGTTTTGGATTCTTTGTAGGTATTATGTCTTTGGGTATTGAACAACCATTGATAGGTTTGGAGTTTCCGGCAGAGGTTGGCACAGTTGGTAATCTTGACGGTGTCGTAGAATTCGTATTCGATTAGGCCGTGGGCGCGTTCTACATCGGATTGGTATGTAGTAGCCCCTGGTGGGATGCGTTTATGTTCTATGCCTCTTTGTTGGATGAGGTCGGTAAAGAGGGTCTTTTTGAGGGCATCCTTTGTATTGACGACTTCTGTTCCGTTGTCGGTCTGGATCTTTCGTGGATAGACCTTGTGGTCTTCCAGGTGTTGGAGTAATGCTTCGGCGAAGATGCAGTAGTTGATCAGGCTCTGTTCGTCTGCCAGGCTTACAAAGAGACCGCCTGTCTTGATATCTCTGGCAGTATACTCAAACATAGGGAGTTGGGCACCTGTTTTGTAGTGTTGTTTCAGGTAGTTGGGGATATCGCACAGATGTTTGACATCGATCTGGATATATTCAAAGGGGCGTAGTTTCTTTTTCCACTGGCAGACAAGTTTCTTTCTCTTCCATCTTCGCCTGCGTTTCTTTATGAGATTGTGTTTTTTCCAGATAGCATAGGCAGTCGGCTTGGAGGGGATTTGATCAGTGGGAACATTCTGTTTTTGGAGAAAGCCCAATAGATAGGGATATCCTAAAGAAGGATGGGTCTGTCGGAACTTTACAATCAGCTTTCTGATCTCCTCCAGTAACAAACAGTGAGGGTTTATGGGTGCTTTCGTATGATTTTCTAGACTCTTCAAGGATCGGTCTTCAAGATAACGTTTCAGCCATTTTCTTATACTCTTGCGTGTTGTATTAAAAGCCCTTGCAGCATACGAGACACCGTATTGTTGAGCAGCCTGAACCATCTTGATACGCAGATCAACAGGATTAGGATTAAGAGCAAGAACATCGCTATAAGTAATTGCATTCTCCATGTGTATCTACCCTCCTTTTTTCGATCCTAACCTAAATATAGGCAAAATTATCCCATGAGGGTGGATACCATGTGTCTTTACTCTTCTAGATGACAAACTTTATATTTGACAAGTGTAAATAAATCATATATATTAGGATAATTTCTAATTTACAGATTGGAGTCCTAAAATGAATCGGTCCGATGATATAGCCGGACATATAGAGTCTCGCATAGAGGACGAAAAACGCAGAAGAACGTACCATTCTTCCCCTGAGAGCTACTTTGCCAATAGCTTTGTGCTATTCATCATCGCTGCCTGCTGCGTGGTGCTTGTTCAGTATCAGCTTAAAGCCCCTATCATAGGGGGAATATTCGCAGCCGTTTTCCTGGCCTTTATAATAGGTTTTCTGAACAGGGAAAACGTGGGAAAATACGTCTTTCTGGAGTTTTTGGGAATGTGCGGCATCGGCTGTATAATCTTGATCAAATTTGGGTTGATTTACGAACCGGAGGAGTTCACAATCCGCGAAATTCCGGTAGACTGGATGGATCAAGTCAGAGGCGCCGCCGGGCTCCTGGCCCTTCTGGGGATAAAGCTTATATTCAACGGCATAGGCGAAAAAAAAGAACAGAACAGGATCAAGCAGGAACAGCTTATGATGAGGAGAAGAGAAAGAGAGGTCTGGAACCCGGAAAAAGAACGCCGCAAGTCAGAGAAGAGATCATAAATTGACAGAAGAACAATGGATAGGAGAATATCTGATCTTCCCCTTACTGGGGACATGCAAGATGGACGTTCAGACGTAGATAGAAGATCGGAAATAGAGAGACGCAAGATGAGCCGCACAGGTGAATCTTCATCTTTGGAGGAAAAAGAAAAGGAGAGACTGAAAAGGCTCGGGGTCGGTCCAACTCAAGCTCTTCTAAAGAAGGACGTCATAGATAAAGAGATCCTAAAAAAGCCGTCTTAATGCAGGTGCGCGATGGACAGAATCGCAGAATAGGTACTATACTCGTAGAGGAGATGGGGGTTGACCATCACGCGGTGTTCGGAGAGCTTGCAAGGGTGGGAAATGTGGAGGAAATGGAGCTTCAAAACGAGAAGATCGACAAGGACAGACTGGAATTTATAAAGAGAATTATGAAGATCGGCGACGACGAGTTAAAACTAAAGTCTACCCAGAAGAAGGTCATCCCCTTTAAGGCCTCAGATTCCCATCAAGATACACTTGTTGTGCTCTCTCCCGATCCGACCAGCAGAGAAGTCATAGAGATAGCTAAAAGATTAGTGCCCGGTCACTATCAGCTTATGTATGCCCGTTCAGACAGTCTGAACGGCTTGATACAGAAGCTTTTTACGAATCAGGAGATTGGACCGTCCGACGCCTGATCATAAAGAGAGAGTACTCAGCGGACAGGGGCACCTCACCCTCGCGTATGCGGTCTTGTACTTGAGACTTAAATGCGTCCCTCATCGGCGTCCAGAAGATCGAACCAGGTCTCAATATCGGTCCGCCCTGGAGCGAGTTCCGCAACACGTTTGTTGAAATATTCCTGCTTTTCTGGGGTATCCGGCCTTCTGTCCTGAAACCTTTTGTTGAAAGCCTCAATCTCTTCCGAGGAGTGCTTATTTTCAGCGTTCTCTTCGACCCACGAGAGCATCTCCTCGTCTGTTTTTCTCTCCTTTACAGCTTCGGCAAACTCCTCGTGGTCAATTCCCATAAATTCGAATAATATCATGTCTAAAGGACAGTTGTACTTATACTCTCCTAACTTCCCCGCATGGTGCGCCCGGCATTTGTCGAGCGTACGGACTAAAAATATGTAAGGTCCCAACTTCTCATAAGAGCTCTTGGGATATTCTTTAGTTAAATCCATCTAATTTGCCCCCGGACTGAATGAATGTTGAAAGTTTGACTTTATCCTTCAATCAAGAATATAAGATAAATCACCCCTGATTGCAACTTTCATGGATCGGTGCGTCGCCAATTCCCGATTGAAGCGCTCCAAACCGTTGGTGGTACGAATACCTTGCGATACACCGCGGGGAAGCAAAAACGGGATCCGCGTCACCAGCCAGCAGCTTGAGACGCTCAGCGATCTTCGCTTCGACTAAATAATTAAGTTAATGCTAAATGTTGTAATACATGTGGTAGCAGGGAGTTTAGTCCTATTGATTGATCAGGACGGTTATGAGTCGCTACTATGAAAGAAAAAACTTCACGACCCTAACGAATCTGTCAGCTTCGGTCTCCTATCACAAAACGGATAACGTCCACATAGTCAATGACCAGGGAAGCCGTGTTGGTGATGAGCAGCACTATGACCCACCTGCCGAACAAGGTGTTATAGTCCAGCTCTTTACGGCGCCGGAACAGATAGATGACTAGGGGAGTCCACCAAATAATATGGGCAATTCCGAGCAGTCGGTTGAAGCCGTGCATCTCGGCCAGGAGGTTCATGCTGATGAAGCTAGCAACGAAGGCAGCCAGAGTCCACCGGGCTTCCCTGTGGCGCAGAAAAAGAAAAGGCATCAGGTTTATCACCATCATCCAGCCCATCCAGATTTTTACCCACAACGCCTGTCCCATTAAACCCTGCATCATCGTAGACTCCATTATCTGATGCCTTTCTACCTTTAGCGGTCGTCATCAATAAGATATTATTATTAGCAGATATGTAAAGGCCCTGTGAAATAGTTACCATGTAAAAATTACCCGAAAATGCCAAATACAGGTTAAGCCAGGAACATATGGTATTACTTCGAGCTTTTTTGGAACGATCTTCAAAGAATTGGTAATCACAAAAGATAAGTTATCTAAGGCCCAGCGTTTAGCAGACTAAAAAGAGATCATGAGAGCAGCAATCGCCAAGAGTTAGACTCTCAACGAACCTGAAGCGCCGGCGTTTAACACCGTCTCAGAAGGCGGTTATTTCGCTCAAGATGCTACCGAAGATCGAAAAGGGCAATCTGACCGTACCATATTGCGTCCCTCATCGGCATCTATAAGATCGAACCAGGTCTTAATATCAGTCCGCCCCGGAGCTGCATCCATAAGCAGTTCGTTGAAATATTCCTGTTTTTCTGGGGTGTCGGGCTTTCTGTCCTGAAACTTTTTGTTGAAAGCCTCAATCTCTTCCGAGGAGTGCTTATTTTCAGCGTTCTCATCGACCCACGAGAGCATCTCCTCGTCTGTTTTTCTCTCCTTTGCAGCTTCGGCAAACTCCTCGTGGTCAATTCCCAAAAACTTGAACACTATGACATCGTTAGAACAATTGTATGTATACTCTCCCAGCGTCTCCGCATTGTACGCCCGGCTTTTGTCCAGGGTGCGGGCCAAAAATATGTAAGATCCCAACTTCTCGTAAGGACTCCTGGGATACTGTTTAGTTAAGTCCATCTGATGTGCCTCCTGTAGTGAATGTTGAAAGTTTGAATTTAACCTTCGATCTTATTAATATGGAATGCATTGCCTCGATACATCCTAACTGCTATGGAGTGCAAGTTTTATGCCAAAGGGCGTGAAGATTTCTTCGGCCAGCTTGTGAAGTAGAAAAAAAGGGACTATTTCGTATTGATCAGTGCTTATACTTGTGTAATCGTGATGCTCGTGGAAGTAAGTAATAATGTTACATCCTGCATCACCATTTTAAAATGCAGGCTGGGGGACATTTCAATGTGAAATAGGAAGATGAGCGCAACTTTAAATGGAAAGGGGAAAGGCGTTGGATACCATCGCTGGGACGGTGGGGATCAACGAATCTTCTTGGCCTTAAGCTACCACATATCCACCCTTTTCTTACTCATAAGCACAGGCCTCTATTCTATCACGGTGAAGATAAACTCACAAGAGAGCTTGAAAGCTTAAAAGACGCTGGCGTAGAAGTAGCTGTGTTCTACAACTTCGTCTTTTACGCCTTGCAACCTTTGAGGACGATAGATAAGTGTAGGGATCTTGGTCGTAACTCGTAACGCCAGCAAAATCACAGCTCCAATATGAAACTCAAGCGCCGATAAATCGTCTTAGATAGGAGAAAGAGTAAGTTGGGGGGAATAGGGAGGGGGGAAGAAAGGGAAGACCCATGGACTTTCTAGGATGGATGAACAGCGATCTATTTGTTGTATCCTTCTTTGCGGTTGTGATGATCCTGATTTCAGCCGTGGAGTGGAAGATGAAATTAAAGAGCAGACAGAGCAGAAAGTGTAAATGGGGGGAAGCTACAGGCTGTATCGTGAGAGCTCAGGACGAATTTGATTATGTGCTCCCTGTATGGCGTTCATTCCTCCTTTACTTAGCACCGATTACAAGCTTAGACCCCCCATTTGTTTATAAGCCTGCCACGCTCAGAATGCGTAGGTAAACTCCAGAGCTATAGTGCTGTTATTATCTGTTTTCCCATCTTCTTCGACGAATACCTCCTCGTCCGATTTGTCGAAACGGTATTCCAGGAGGATTCCGGCTCCATCAGCAACAGTAAAGGTCGGAGCTACTGTGATGGAGATCCTCTGCTGGCTCCCCTCTCCAAAGCGAAGTCCGTCGTCATCGTCCAGAAGATCGAACCTGCCCGTTATGCCAGCCCAATCGCTGCAGTCGTAGTGAGCCATCACCATTACGCCTGTCCAGTTTCCGCTTTCGTCTCCTATTTCCTCGCTTCCGATATTGAACTCACCACCCAACGTTAAGTTCTCCACGGTAGTAATGGTAATGTCCAGATCGAACACGGAGCGCAGGTCGTCACCGTTGTCGTTCTTCTCAGCTCCGATGATCCCCGAAAGTCCGAAGTTTACGCCCTCTTTAGGCGTTATGCCCAGGCGTCCGCCGAAGGTTTTGTCCTTGTTGTTGTCGTTGTTGACGTCCCAACCGTTTACGACATATAACGACAGATCCAGCTTGTCAGAGATGGTTGGAGAGATCATCAGGCCTGTGACGTTTGTCGGAATGGCATAGTTGAAGAGCAGTGAATGTGAGAACTGATACATATCTACAGCGTCGAGCAATTCAAAGCCCATAGGGATGTTCAATTTGCCGAACGTAAAGTCCACTCCCTTGCTCCAATCGGCGTAGACCACAAGATAGCCCTGCTCCAGATCGGCAGAAAAACCACCCTCTCCGTCGTTAGTATAGTCTATATCTGCCCTGAGGCTGGCTCTGTCCTGAAACGATTTTGTCACATCTACCTCGGCCTGATCCAGACCGAAGAAGCTGTTTCCGTCATTGCTATCTAAAAAATAGCTTGCATCTACGAATCCGCTGATTTGAAAACCTTGATCCTCCCCTGCTTCGGACCTTGAACAGAGGACGATTACAGATAGCGATATTGCAAATATCTGTGCTGTCTTCCAGAAATTGTATGACATTAGAGATCCCTCCGATTGCTATTGGAGTAGAAGGGCAGACACAAAGAGCCTACCCTAATTTCTGACTCCGTCGTTTTGTCCGTTTGAAATTCTATCTCACCGCAGGATAGCATTCGATGCCGTGCTCGTGGACATCTAATCCCTGTATCTCCTCTTCCGGAGAGACTCTGATCCCCATGGTGTGTTTGAGTATGAGAAAGAGAGCAAATCCCGTAATCAGTGCCCAGGCGGTTACGGTGATGCAGGTTATGATCTGAGCCATAAGTTGTCCCCACTCGCCCATTATGACTCCCTTGACGCCGCCGTAGGTTCCATCGGCGAATATCCCCACAGCTAATATTCCCCAGAGTCCGTTCGTGCCGTGGACTGAGATGGCTCCCACAGGGTCATCTACTTTCAGCTTGTACTCCACAAAACGGACGCTTGCCATCATCAAGAGTCCGGCTATAGCCCCTATAACTACGGCTGCCCAGGGAGCTACCCAGGCGCAGGGTGCTGTGATAGCCACAAGTCCGGCTAAGGTCCCGTTGCATGCTAAGAGGATATCTGCCTTTCTGGTTCTGATGTACGTGAAATATATGACCACTGTCGCCCCTACTGATCCGGCCAGGAACGTATTAACGGCGATGACGGATATTCTAAGATCGGTAGCTGCTAAAGTGCTCCCCGCGTTAAAGCCGAACCATCCGAAAAAGAGTATGAACGTCCCTGCGATCACATATAGCATATTATGCCCCGGTATGGCATTCGGGGTGCCGTCTTCGTTATATTTGCCAATCCGGGGACCCACGGTGACTGCTCCGGCTAACGCTACCAATCCTCCCACAGCATGAACGACAGAGGAACCTGCAAAGTCCAGTGCTCCCGTTCCTTCTGGTAGAAATGTTAAGAAGGAGGAAAGATCTGAGAGCCATCCGCCTCCCCACACCCAGTGGCCGTAGATCGGATAGATTACGGCGCATATCACGAAGCTGTAAATGAGATAAGCCTGAAACTTTAACCTTTCAGCTACCGCTCCTGCGACTATGGTAGCGGCCGTGGCAGCGAAGACCATCTGGAATAGCCACACCATAGCGGTGGTAACATCGTAGGCCTTTCCGTAGAGGAAGAATCCGCTGGTGCCGAAAAATGTGTTGCCGTGCCCCAACCCGGAGGCGATCTCCGACCCGCCGAACATCAGGGCGAAACCGATAGCCCAATACGATATAGCCCCCGCGGAGAAATCCATGTAGCTTTTGGTCAGGTAATTCAGCGTGCTTTTTGCACGGATTAATCCCGCCCCTAAAAAGGCAAAGCCGGCCTGCATGAAGAACACCAAAAATGCAGCTACAAGCGTCCACGTGAAGTTGATCGAGGTTTTCAACCCCTCGATGTTGTCCTTAAAGGTCGCCTCACCGCTCGGATCTGCCCCTCTTGCTGCAATGGGAATCAGAAGGAGCATTACGGCCAGACAACCAAGCATATATGTCCATTTCAACGTCTTTGGATTCATAGATACACTCTCCTTTCTTAAGAATCGGTCCAACCCGATCTATCTTTTACAGAGCCTCTTGCCCTGTCTCTCCTGTGCGTATTCTGATCGCCTGCTCCACGGGCACGACGAATATCTTACCATCGCCCACCTGCCCGGTCTTTGCAGCGTTCATAATTGCGTCTATGACACTATCCAGGTCGTCCTCCTTTACCACGATTTCGACCTTTACCTTGGGCAGGAAGTCCACCTGGTATTCGGTCCCCCTGTAGAACTCGGTGTGTCCTCTCTGTCGCCCAAAGCCCTTAACCTCTCCCACCGACATACCGACGATGCCGACTTCTCCCAAAGCCCCTTTAACATCATCCAGCTTGAATGGCTGGATGTACGCCTCGACTTTCTTCATATTGGTTCCCTCCTTATTTTTTGGGGTGAAAGTTGGCTGATAATTATTGGTTCTTTAGAATAATTATCAATTAATATACCAAAGATCTCAGGGTTTGTCAAGGAAAATTTTGAAAACTTTAGGCAATGTAGTGGAAAAACTGCACTCGCCATACTAACTATTAGTAGCTCTGAAGCCATATCGGGCACAAAAAAATCCTCTCTGCTGCTGGCGAGGAAAATTTCTGCTATTCAAGATTGGTCAGGCAGGTTGTGAAAGTGTAGATTGACCGGTTTTCACCCTTTGATGCAAAGGAATCGGCTATGAAAGATAAACAAATGATTTAGAGGCATACTGCCAAATGGGGGTTTCTCTTTTAGAAGGTTGTGCGCTGTCAGACCTACGCACAGCCCGACAGTCATACCCGAAAAAACAGTACGTCAGAAATATCAGGCTTTCTTTTTATATAGTATTCATAGAATTGTTTATGAATACTATATCATTTTAGTATATATATGTTATGATTAAAAAATGGTTGACAAAAAGTTGCAATAATCGTATATCAACACCCGACCAGTTTGGGGTTCAGATACCACTCCCCTTAACAAAGCGAAAGATATTTTGAAAATAGGAGTTTGAGGCTTGTCCCCGAGTGATGCTATCGGGGAAAGAAATCAAACTGTCAAGCCCCGAAGTGAAAGGTGGTACGTGTTGGACGTCGAGTCGTAAGGCAGACGTTGTACTGGCTCTTTTGAAGAGGAAGGGATGTATCGGAAATATTGGGGAACGTGATATTAGCCAGTCGCAGGCGTATGTGTGGCGTGATAGTCTCTTATGAGGGGGGCGAGGAGAGTTTGAAGTCTCCGTGTGGTCGCAAGTATCTGAGTGAGCGCGTGATTAGTCTCCGATAGAATCCATCGGGAATTGGCTACATAATTTTGAGTTCTTTGAACAGGTTGAATAGATTATATCCAGATGGCTTGATGACACTAACAGGAAGCGTCTCCATTCATCCCGGGGATATAGGACCACAGCAGAGTGGAGAAAACAATTCTATCTGCTACCCCAGCTTGCTTAATTGAAGTCGCTTTCCAGGGGAGCACTACATCAGATCTAACGGTGAGATAGTTGTGACAGGAATGGTTAATAAGATCACTGGAGATTTATGTAGATCATACGAAAGGGCTATGCGTGGAAGTCTTGTTGTGGATATAGAAGTGAGGTTAGATTTGAAGAGTGGGGGAGGGCAGGGGTTAGATTGGGGAGTACGCAGGAAGTACATATTCTGCGATGGTCCCCTTTCGTCAATTAAATATAAAAGAAAAACTCAATAACATCAAATACTTTTTTACTATCACCTCAAATTATATCCCCCTAATTGACGATTACTCCGCATAAATGAAGAAAGTTGTTGTAGTGATACGATGATTGCATTTGTGTTCAGGCAGGTTCCGGATCAAGTTGTTAAAAAATATTTGACAGGAAAAACATATTATGTATATTATATTATAAATAACATAATATACATAAAAGACATAATAGTTATATAAGTAAGGGAATATGGATAGGGGAACGTGGAGAACATAGCTGGAGGCTGTAGAGTTGATCCAGAGCCCATGGGATGGAAACGGATCGGAGGAGCAAGTGATGGCCGATGAGAGTAAGACTCTGCTCTTCGTGGACGATGAGCAGAGCATACTAACCTCGCTTCGGCGCCTGCTGCGCAAGGAGGACTGGAATTTGCTCTTTGCGGACAGCGGCGCCAATGGGCTGGAGATTCTGAAGGAGCATCAGGTGGACCTGGTGGTCTCGGACCTGCGGATGCCGGGTATGGACGGGATGGTGTTCCTGAAGCAGGTGAAAGACCTCTATCCCCATATTGTGCGGATTATCCTTAGTGGATATGCGGATCAGGAGATGGTGACGCAGGCGCTGTCCGAGGAATACGCGCATCAGATACTTCCCAAACCGTGGGAGGAGGAAGATGTGAAAGAGGTCATTCGGAACGCCCTCAACCAATCCGAGAAGCAGAAGCGCCAGCGGCTCCAGCAGATCATTAACTCTCTCCCATCTCTGCCCACGCTGCCGCAGATCTATCTGAAAATCAGTGAGATTTTAGAGGATTCGTCCAACAGGTCCACGGACCGGATCGTGGAGGTGATCCAGCGCGACCCGTCGATCTCGGCCAGGCTCCTGCACTGTGCCAACTCCGCCTTCTTCGGTCAGATGTATCAGGTAGATACCGTGAAGAAGGCCGTGGTGGTTCTGGGGATGCAGATAGTCGAAGCTCTGGTGCTTTCGATGTCGGTATTTGACTCGCTTTCATCCGGGACACCAGAGGTCCCGCGCTTCAACCGCAAGGCGTTCTGGATGCATTCGATTGGCTGCGGCATTGTTGCAAAGCTAACCGTTGAAGAAGCATCTATGGATCAAAATATAGCTAACAGGGCATTTACTGCGGGGCTGCTGCACGATCTGGGGAAGCTGGTGGAGGACCAATACCTCCACGACCAATTTGAGAAGGCTATTGGCATCGCCCATCAGAAAAAGGTGTTGCTGCAGCAAGCGGAGCAGGAGGTGATGGGAACCACACACACGGAGATCGGCGCCTATCTAGGGAAGTGGTGGAGCCTTCCGTCTTTCTTAGTGAACGCCATCCGGTGGCACCATACAGCGCACTTGTGCGATGAAGATCATGAAGTCGTTGCTGCGGTGCACGTGGCCGATGTGCTGGTGCACCAGTTGGAGATCGGGGCAAGTGGGAATTTCTGTTCTCCCAGTGCAAATGCCGAAAGCTGGTCTCGATTTGGTCTTTCCGAAGATTGGCTGTCATCCACCCAAGCTATAGTCGAACGTAGCATCGAGAGAATACGTTGAACCCTATGTATTTTCTAAATGCTTATAAGGAGATCAGGTGGTACGGTTATCCGCTGGATCGAGGGCGAGGATGATCCTTCTATGGCAAACGCGATTCAGCGTGTACTACGAAAGCTAGATTTGAAACGATTATCGCATCGGATGGGTTCTTTATGGGCGCTCTGCTGGGGACTTTTTCACCTGCTGTCACAACACTTGATCTCAAAATGCCCGGCCCGAGTTGACTCGAAGTCGTCAAATTCGTCCGAAAAAATGAGGCCTTGAAAAACGTCAAGATTCTGGTTGTCTCAGGGATGCCGCGGGAGGAACTGAAAGAAGCCCTTGCCGCGGGAGCCGACGACATCCTAGAAAAGCCGTTCAAGGACGAGGATCTGCTGGAGAAGGTGTCGAGGTTAGCCGGTGTCAAGGGACTGGACAAGAGTGCAGATTGGAGGGAAAGCTATGCGACCCAATAACACAGACGTACAGAAGAGACTCTTGTGTGTGGACGACGAGAAAGGGGTGGTTGTGGCCCTATGCCGCCTGCTTCACCTCCTGTTGTATCGCGTCCTCACTGCCAGGGATGGAGAGGAAGAGCTCCTCGTAGCCCCTACGGAGCGCCCCGACCGTAAGCGGGGTTTGGCCATGGCAAGAAGCGTCATCCGTGCCTTGTTGCTGGCGTTGGTAATGATAGCCGGTTGGGCCGATACTCCCGCACAGGCGAAGGAGGCGCTCCCGTCCGACCTGACGGAATTGAGCCTTGAGGAGCTGATGGAGCTTGAGATCATTCCGACAAACGTCATGGGGATCCATATCCATCGGGCTGATGAATGGATGCTCGGCTACAAGTTCAGGTTCATGAGGATGGACGGGAATCGAGACGGAACCGATAGAAAAAGCGAGGACGATGTCCCCCAAGACTTCATGGTTGCCCCGACCGACATGACCATGGAAATGCACATGGTAGAGGTCATGTATGGAGTAACAGACGATCTTACCCTGATGGTCCTGCTCCCGTACAAGCGCCTGTCGATGGATCATATAACCCGAATAGGCGCTCGATTCACGACTGAGTCGGAGGGGATCGGCGATGTCCAAGCGATGGGGCACTACTCTCTCTATAGGAGTGATCCGCACTGGTTTATTCTCTTTTCCTCCCTAAGTTTTCCTACAGGTTCTATCGACGAGAAGGACGACACACCAGCCGGCCTAGATCAGAAGCTGCCCTATCCTATGCAGTTGGGTTCGGGCACATTTGGCCTTATCCCTGGCATCACATATTTGGGCCAAACGGATAACTGGAATTGGGGAGCTCATGTGATGGGGAACATCAGGCTTGGGGAAAACAGCAACGACTATACATTGGGGAATCGATACCACCTGACGACCTGGGAGACCCATAAGTTGACTGATTGGCTTAGTACCAGGGTTCGAATCGATGGGCATATTTGGGGGAATATTGACGGAGCCGATCCCGATTTGAATTCGGCGATGGTCCCAACCGCCGATCCTGATAGACGTGGCGGAAAACGCATCGATCTTTTGCTCAGTCTCGATTTTTACGTATTCAAGGGGTATTGGTCCTCAATCGAAAGCGGTTTGCCTATTTACCAATCCCTGAACGGACCACAGCTTGAGACCGACTGGCGATTGAGTACTGGGTGGCAATGGACTTTCTAATGATGAAGTGCTCTCGTAAGAGGTGCCTTATAGTCAGCAAGATTCTATGCCTAATCGTCTTGGTTGCTGCATGCGCGATGTTAGTTAACATGCCGTACGCTCACGCAGAATCCAGGTTGTCCCGTGAGTATCAGATCAAGGCAGCCTTTCTGTACAACTTTGCGAAGTTTGTTGAGTGGCCAGCCGAGGCGTTTGTGAATGACAGCGCCCCCATAATCTTCGGCGTTCTCGGCGAGGATCCGTTTGGCGACATTCTCGATCAGACCATCAAGGATAAAATCCTCAATAACAGGAAACTGGTGATCAAGCGAATCGAGAAATTCGAGGAGGATCAGGACCTGGCGGACTGCCACATCCTCTTCATCAGTTCGTCGGAGGAAAAGCTTCTGGAAAAGATCGTGGAGACCCTTGGAGATTTGAGTGTCTTAACGGTCGGCGAAATGAAACAGTTTGCTCAACGTGGAGGGATCATCAATTTCGTCATAAAAAGGAATAAGGTTCGTTTTGAAATCAACGTAGATGCTGCGAAGCAAGTCAGACTGAGGATCAGCTCGAAGCTCCTGAACCTCGCGAACGTCGTCACTGGAACTTGGACAAACCCATGATCTGATTTCGATTTGAGAAACCGACGAAACTGTTGTTAAAACAAGCCTCAGGAAGAGTAATATGCCCATCTTTCGAGATATATCTATCAAGCGGAAATTAAGGCTGATTATCATGCTGACAAGTACCTTCGCTTTGCTGTTGGCTTGCATGGCGTTTGTTATGTACGATCTGATCGCATTTCGACATGCGATGGCGCGCGAGCTTTCGATCCTGGCAGAAATCATCGGTGCCAATAGCACGGCTGCCCTATCCTTCGACCATCAGAGGGCCGCAGAGGAGATACTGGCGGCGCTGAGCGCCGAGCAACACATCGTCTCCGCCTGTATTTACGCGCAGGACGGGAGGGTGTTCGCCAAGTACCATCGCGGTGAGGTGAACAAGGGCTTCTCGCCGCCCGGACTTCGAGAAGACGGCCACTATTTCGGAGACGATCATCTGGTTCTGTTTCAACGGATCATGCTCAAGGACGAGAAGATTGGCACGGTCTACATCCAGGCTGACATACAAGAGCTGTATTCTCGCTTAAAGCGGTACGTCGGCATCGGCGCCATCGTCATGTTGGTGTCCTCCTTTCTGGCCTTCTTGCTGTCGTCAAAACTTCAACAAGTGGTCTCCAAACCGATTTTGCTATTGGCGCAGACGGCGAGAGTCGTTTCGGTCGAGAAGAACTATTCGGTCCGAGCGACGAAGCACAGCCAGGACGAGGTGGGGCTCCTCATTGAAGCGTTCAACGAGATGTTGACCCAGATCCAGGAGCGGGATACAGCTCTGCAAGAAGCTCGCGACAGTCTGGAAGAACGGGTGAAGGAGCGTACGGAGGAGTTGGAGGAGGTAAATCAACAGCTCAAGCAGAATCAGGCCCAGTTGGTGCAATCCGAGAAGATGGCTGGCCTCGGTCTGCTTGCGGCAGGTGTGGCTCACGAGATCAACAATCCTGTGGGGTACGTGATGAGCAACTTGGGGATCCTGACGGAATATGTTGAGATATTCAAGCAGCTCCTGATCAAGTACAATATCCTGGCAGAGGCCGTGCAGGCCGGAAATGGCACCGATCAGCAGGAGACGCTGGATCGGATCGAGGAGATTCGCCAGGAGGAGGATCTAGATTACCTTCTGGAGGACGTCGATCAGCTCCTTTCGGAGTCCGCTGAGGGGACACAGCGAGTGAAGGAGATCGTGGAGGGGCTGAGGAATTTTGCCAGGGTAGATGAGGCGGACCTGAAGGAGGCAGACATCAACGAGGGGATCGAGTCGACGCTGAAGGTGATCTGGAACGAACTTAAGTATAAGTGCGAGATCCACAAGCAGCTGGGTGAGATCCCTCCGATCCGCTGCTATCCGAGGCAGCTTAACCAGGTGTTTATGAATCTGCTGGTGAACGCAGCCCAGGCGATTCCAGAGCGTGGGGAGATCCAGATCGAGACGGAGGCTACAGATACCCACATTGTCATTCGGATTTCGGACACGGGCACTGGGATTCCGCTGGAGGACATCTCGAAGCTCTTTGATCCCTTTTTCACAACCAAGCAAGTGGGCAAAGGGACAGGTCTGGGGCTGTCCATTTCGCACGGTATCATTCAGAAGCACAAAGGTACAATTGAGGTAGAAAGCGAGGTGGGGAAGGGGACAATGTTCACGATTCGGCTGCCGATTGAGGAGGAAAGCGATGAATAAGAAGACCGTTCTCTGTGTAGACGATGAAATCAATGTGCTGCGGGCGCTGCGACGGGAACTCATGGGTGAACCCTATGAGGTCGTTGTGGCCTCAAGCGGCCAAGAGGGGCTGGAGCACCTGGAAGCAAAGAAGATCGCGGTGGTGGTGTCTGACCACCGGATGCCCGGAATGACAGGGTCAGAGTTTCTGGCAAAGGTGCGGGAACGCTGGCCCGACACGTTCGGCATTATGTTGACGGGCTATGGCGATCTCGATACGATGACCTTGGCTGTAAATGAAGGGAAAATCCATCACTTTCTGTGCAAGCCCTGGAATTCAAACGAGCTAAAGCTGGCTGTGCGGCAGTGTATTGCTGAATTGGAAGCATCAGAAGCCGAGCGGAAGCAGGTGGGAAAGGAACAACTGGAGGAGCTGGTGAGGCATCTGCCTTATGGGGTCTGTCTGTTAGATGGGGAGCAGCGTCTGGTGCTGGTAAACTCGTCGGCACAGGAGTATCTAGCGGTACTTACAGATCCGATTCTGCTGGTGGCAGTGGGAGAGGTAGTCTCCCACATCGGTAAACATACGATTGAAGAGATACTGGAGCCCCGTGTGGATGGGCTAATGCACGAAGTGGCAGTGGAGGGTCCGCCACAGCGGACCTTTGAAGTAGGAGCGTCTTCGATCACGAAAGGGGTGACAGAGGGTGGATGGGTGCTGGTGTTGCGGGAGGTGACCCTGGAGAGGGAGGTCCTGGAGCGTGCGCAACAGCAGGATCGGCTGGTGGAGGTGGGTCAGTTGGCGGCAGGGATCGCCCACGACTTCAACAACATACTGTCGATCATGATGGGTTTTGCCGAGACTCTGGAGATGAGTGCAGACCTGCCTGACTCGGACAAGGAAGATCTTAGGCGCATCGTCTTGCAGGGACAGCGGGCCGCGCAACTGATCCGGCTAAGGTCCTCGACTTCAGCCGTAAGAGCGCTGTGTAGAGGCATACGGTTTACCTGGTTCCCTTCCTGAAGGAAGCAGTAAAACTGTTGGACAGGACCCTGCCAGAGACCATTCAGATTGTGGTCGAGTTCGGCACAGAAGACTATATCGTTGAGGCAAATCTGACGCAACTGCAGCAGGTGATCACTAACCTGGCAGTCAATGCCCGGGATGCGATGCCGGAGGGAGGAGAATTGCGGGTAGGACTTTCGCGTCTGCTGCTGCGGCCGGACGAGCACCTGCCGCGTGCAGCAGCACAAGGGGCATATCGATTGCCCGAGTTGGAGCCGGGGGAGTGGGTGGTGTGGACTGTGTCGGATACGGGCACTGGGATGCCGCCGGAAGTGATAAAGCACATCTGGGAGCCCTTCTTCACGACCAAAAGACCCGGCGAGGGCACAGGACTGGGGCTGGCGCAGGTCTACGGCATCGTGCAGCATCACGGGGGGTATATCGATGTGAAGAGTGAGGTGGAAAAGGGCACGACCTTCATGATCTGCCTACCGCAGATTGCAAAGGCGGAGGTGTCCGCTCAGCAACTGGGGACTGACATTCAGAGCGGTCGGGGTGAGACGATCCTGGTGGTCGAAGATGAGCCAGAGATGCTTCAGGTGGTCAAAGTCATGCTGGAGAGTCTGAATTACAGGGTGCACACGGCGGCCAATGGCCGGGAGGCACAGGCTGTTTACGATTCGCATCGCGACGAGATCGCGCTGGTGTTGACAGATATGATGATGCCGGAGATGGGTGGAATGGAGCTATTCAAGGTCTTGAAGGAGAAATATCCTGGAGTCCGAGTGGTGGTGATGACGGGGTATCCTCTAAAAGAGAGCAGAGAGTCCCAACTGCTGCCCCAAGGCGTTGCAGGATTTTTGGAGAAACCCCTACTTCTGGAACAGGTGGCGGCGGTGATAAGCGAGATGCTGAAGTGTGAGAGGCCACACGACGTATAGACGGAGGACACCTTTTATGCAGAGAATGATGGGAACTATGAGGGAATCGATCTTAATCGCGGATGACGAACAATCGATGCGCCACCTGTTAGAGGAATATAGGGTATACGGTAGCGGAAACTGGATCGACAGAGCAGACACTATACAAGGAGCAACACCATGACTCGCCATACGGTACTTTTCGTGGATGACGAACCCAGCATACTGAATTCTCTACAACGTCTCTTTTACAGGGAGCCGGTTGAGGTTCTGACAGCGGCTAGTGGTGAGGAGGGTCTCCAGAAGATGGAGACCACCGAGGTTGCCTTAGTGATATCGGACTATAAGATGCCTGGAATGTCGGGAGCTGATTTCTTATCTCTTGTACGAGAGAAATATCCTGTCACCATTAGGATTCTCCTGACTGGACACGCAGACAAGAAGGTAGCAATAGAGACGATTAACAAGGGTGAAATCTACCGGCTCTTAACCATTCCTTTTGACAATGAGGAGATACTGCTGACGGTGCGGCAGGCACTCGAGCAGTATGAATCGTCTGCTCCACTTTACCAAGAGCTAAAGCGTCGAGCCGAAGAGCTTACCAAACAGCACAACAAAGAGATGGCACTGGCAGCTGTAGGTAGGGAGGAAGACAAAACAGGAGTAATCTCGCGACGTTTCTTCTTAGATGCAGCTTATGATGTTAGTTGTGTAACCTGCGCTTATTGTGGTCGGAAGTTTCCAGTGCAAGAAACATACGCTGTTCATCCAGGTCATATTAAATCCCTTAGCCATCTTACCTGGGCAGAGCTCAGTATTAGAAGAATAGATGATGAAAAGGGATGTTTTTGCAGGCAACACGCCTCATGGGCGAGGGAGCATAGCCTTGATATCCATCATTGTTCAAGTTTGATAGATCAGATAGCTAATGCTATATCTGATCATGTTAATCATGGTAACCCAACTTATCTGAGTCAAAGAGAGGAAACTGTGAGTGAAGATGAGCTACTCGCTCGATTTCAGTCAAAAGGGAAGTACTCTAATCATAGATGAGAGAGATTCTAATAAGATAAAAAGCTCGAGTACTATTACGAATAGCTACATTAGGGGGTGGCAGAACCTTAAAGTTCTCCATACAATTGCGTCGATGTCTAAGGGTCTTTAAGAGTGGCTTTGTCTTTGGTAATGCAGGGGAAAACTGCACTTGGAAAATTAACAATTTGTTGATCTGTGGCGATATCTGAGATATGAAAAGTCCTCTGGCGGCGGAAGAACAATTTTGAGCTGCGTAAGAGTGGTCAGGTGCCCTGTTGTACGGACAGATTGTCCATAAAGCTAACTACCATACTTTGGGAAAAGACTCGAATTACGCCTCAAGAGATAGTATGGGGGGAGGTTTTGCCGGATAGAAGACTTATCCAACGGCATGGGTAATTCAGTTCAAAAGAGAATTTTCGTTCTTGACAAGAAATCTCCATATGGTTATCTTTATGTGGTTTGAAACTTCGGAAATGAACTCTTTAACCCTGACGACTTCAGCACAACTAAGATAAATTGACTTTCGGACCCCGTCCGTTTCCTTCATACCCGCTATGGTGGGTATTGCCAGTGGGAGCATCCCGCAAGCTTGATGTAGGTTCACACGCAAGCAGGGATAACGGGTATGGAGAAATGCCCATGTTGTAGGCAGCGTTCAGGTGGAGGAGTCAGAGCCGAATGCGTCGCGGTAACGCTCTGGGGTAGGAACTTGGATCGTGGATAGTTTCGGGTCGGATAATCGTTCCAGTCACTAGAGGAATGCCCCGATAACGTAGCTTAAAATAGCGCAGACGATGCCGATTATTAGATAGGTTATTATCTGCTGCCGCTTCTTATATGTCCAACGGTCAAATTCAGCCATCTGATCCGTTATCCTTGCTATTGGATCTCCTCAAAAATTCCAGTAGCAAAAAAGAGATTGAAACCAGGCTAACAGCCTTTGTGAAGTTCAAAAACCCCGCCGGCGTGACAGTAAACAGGAACACCGGAAGGACGTTTATGGAAGTCAAAAGGCCTATGAGAAAGCTCAGTACTGCCAAGGCCATGAAAAACTGTGCGACATGTATTAACATAGCTTCCCTCCCTCTTTTAACAGAATGGCTTGATGTCCCTTCTGTGCGACAATTCTTAACCTGTCATCTATAAATTTAATAACTGTTCATAAAAAAGCAAGTAAAATCCTTCAAAGTTGACTCCTGGTTCTTGACGAGAAAATAAGGCAGAGTACCCAATATCGTCACGTAATAAAAAGGCAGTTGCCATGAGCCGGAAATCTATCCTGATAGTCGATGACGAAGTCTATATGCGCGATATGTTGTTCAAATACTTCGAAGGTGAGGGGTACGACATTACTCTGGCCGAAAGTGGATTTGAGGCGTATAAGCGTGCTAAAGATACCAAATTCGAACGTCGGACTTATAGATTTTCGAATGCCCGGAATGAACGGGATAGAGCTCACGAAGCTGCTTGTGAACAAAGATCCGCAAATTGTCTTAATAATCATGACCGGTTATCCCAGCGCAGAGTCCACAGCTGATGCGACAAAGCTCGGGGTCTACGCCTATATGACAAAGCCTTTCAGGCTCATAGATATGGGCAGAGTCGTAGAACAGGGTCTTAAGGAAAGGGATCTTCAAGCTGAAAATAGGCTCCTCAGAAAGAAGCTTCAAGAAGCCCAAGAGGAGCTTAAGAAGCAGAAAGACCTGGACAAAGCTTCTGAGGCCAGCTCCGATAAGATGTCTGAAGGTGACATTACGGTCGAAGGCCTGAAGCCCTGGCAGAATTCCTAGCAGTTGACAGGATACACATATCCAGAGGTAATGTGTCGCGCCACGGAGGAGGCCTTAAATCACATGATAACTATGGGATTCAATTAACACTACACGGTGGGCGACATCGCAGAAGCAATTAGCAAGGTTGCCCATGAGTTGAAAAGATAGAGGGAAAAGGTAACCTCGACCCTCTATTTAACGGTTCTTCAGGCTTCTCCTCTTATTTTCTCTAAAACCCTTTCAAGATCCTTATCTCCATAGAATTCGATCTCTATCTTTCCCTTTTTGCCCCTTTTGGATATTCTGACGGCTGTGCCGATTAGCCTTTGGAGTTCCTCTTCGATGGTGACGAGGAAGGGGTCTTTGGTCCTTCTTTGTCTTAACCTCTTAATCCTTGCCCCGGACGACCAGGCTTTGGAAAGCTGTTCCACTTTTCTGACAGATAGTTCTTCTTTGATAGTCTTTCGGCAGAGCTCGATCTGGTCATCTTCGTCGCTTAGGGAGAGGATTGCCCTTGCGTGACCCATCGAAAGTTGGCCGCTCAAGATAGCTTCCTGGATTTCCATAGGAAGACGTAAGAGCCGAAGCAGATTTGCCACTGTGGATCGGTCCTTTCCTACCTTGCTTGAGACCTCCTCCTGCGTCAGGTTGCACTGCTGTATCAGTGCCCGATATGCCTTAGCCTCTTCGACTGGATTGAGATCCTCTCTCTGTATATTCTCTATTAGCGAAAGTTCCATCATATCTTCAAAAGGGGCGACTTCTACTACGATGGCAGGGATGGTATCTATCCCCGCATCTTGAGTGGCTCTCAGCCTCCTTTCTCCCATTATCAACTGATAGCCCTGCCCGAAGGGCCTTACAACGATGGGCTGGATGACCCCCCTTTTGAGTATGGACTCTTTCAGTTCCTCTAAACCCTGGGAATCAAAGTCTGCGCGGGGCTGATAGGGATTCGGGCTGATCTGGGACACCTTCAAATGAGCTATATCTTTGCCCTTGACCTCTGGAATTCCTTCTACAATTTCGGGGATCAGGGCTCCTATGCCTCTTCCGAGAGCTTTTCTATTCATTGTTCAATATCTCTTTTGCCAAACTTATATAGTTCTTTGCGCCTGAGGAGTCGATACTGTACAGTATTATAGGCTTTCCGAAGCTGGGCGCCTCTCCGAGTCTCACATTTCTGTCTATGACAGTCTTGTAAATCTTGTCCCTGAAGTGGTTCCTGACCTCCTGTTCCACCTGTCGGGAGAGATTCAGCCGTGAGTCGTACATCGTCAGGAGGACTCCTTCCACTTGGAGCTTTCTATTGAGGTGCTTTTGGACGAGCCCGATGGTCTCAAGCAGTTTGGCCAGACCCTCTAAAGCGTAGTACTCACACTGGAGAGGGATAAGGACAGAGTCCGCGGCTGTAAGTCCGTTGAGCGTCAATATACCGAGAGAGGGTGGAAGGTCTATTATTATGTATGCATAGTCGTCCCTTACGTCTTCCAGCGTCTTTTGGAGAGTTGTCCTGCTGGCGTTGACCATCTCGACCTGTGCTCCTGTGAGGCTGATGTGTGAAGGAGCTATAAAGAGGAAAGGGATTTCGTGGCCTCTGATAATCTCCGATAGCGGCGTTTCATCTATAAGGACTTCGTAGATGCTTCTGTTTACTGTGTCGGGGTCTATCCCACAGCCACTTGTGGCGTTTGCCTGCGGGTCTAAGTCCACAAGGAGGGTCTTCTTCTCTGCGACTGCAAGACAGGCGGACAGGTTAATTGCGGTAGTGGTCTTCCCAACCCCTCCTTTCTGGTTAGCTATGCATATTATCCTTCCCACTTTATCTTTCCAGACGCACAAGTTAAGCTGACGTTATTGAGGTCGCCTCTGTGCCGCTGATAATTTCTTTGTGAAGATAAGAGAAACCTCAATCCTTGTCAAGGTATTTCTGGAAAGGACAGGGTTATTCAGTGACCATTTAAGAGATAGTAGACAGCATATGTAGGCGCGAACCCATGATTGGCCCAATCTACCTGTATGTAAAGGGCAGACACGCGGGTCTGCCTCTACACCTGACGATTATGTCTGTTGGCTTACAGCTGAGAATTGAATGACCCCGGAAAGAGGTTTTGTGTACTGGAGTTATGGAATTTCAGGGTAGGACAGCCATACAGGATGTCCGTCCATGGCTGAGTTGTCGGTGAGCTTATTCTGATCTGACCCGTCGGCGTTCATCGTGTAGATTTCAAAGTCTCCGTCCCGTTCTGAGGCGAAGGCGATCCTTTTGCCGTCGGACGACCAGGATGGAACGAGGTCGTCCGAAGAATTGTCGGTAAGTTTGATTGGGTCTGATCCGTCGAAGTTGAAGATGTATATCTCGCCGTCTCCGTCGCTGTTCGAGACGTAAGCCAGTCTGCTCCCATCCGGTGACCAGGCGGGGCTAAGGTCGTCGATGTTATTGTTATCTGTGAGCTTGAACTTATCTTTCCCCTTGTAAGAGGATGCATAGATCTCGAAGTCCCCGTCCTCATCGGAAAAGTAGAGTATCATCGAGCCATCAGGAGACCAGGAGGGTCCAAAGCTCATTCCTTTTCCCTCTGTGAACCTGGTCTGGATGTTGGCGTCCAGGTTCACTGTATAGATGTCAAAAGTTCCTTATCTTTTGGAAGTAAAGGCGATCCACTTGCCACCGTGCTTTCTAGCGCAACAACAGGAGCTTGCGCGTCTCCATTTGGCTTCCTGCCTGAAGACGATACAGATAAATCCCGGTGGCCAATGCGTTTCCCGATATTTCCCGGCCATCCCAGAACACTGTGTATCTTCCTGCTTCACGTATACCTTCCAACAACGTCGCCATCTTCTGTCCTGTCACGTTGTAGACGACCAATTTCACCACGTCGCTGGACGGCAGGGAAAAACGGATGACCGTGCCGCTGTTAAACGGATTGGGAAAGTTCTGCTCCAGTGTAAATCCTTGTGGGCGTCCGGCGATGTGCTCTTCCAGCACGGCGGTGATCGCTCTAGCGGTGACCAGGCGTATATCATCGAGGAAGAAGGTACCTTCCAGATTCCCAAAAAGACCGATACCCTCGATCGGCTCGGTCAGTTCAAACGCTTCCAGCGGAATCTCCACCTCCTGCCAGTCCTTCAGATCCAGATCCACCAGATCTCCGCCCAATAACTCCACTATGTTGGGGGTATTTGCACTACGAAAGTCCACATTAAAAAACGCTTCTCCTTCAGAAGGTCGGATCGCATCGCCCGGATGAAAGGCAAAACCTAGAGATTTATAAGACAGAGGATCTACAGGATCAGCCAGCAGATATATAAAAGCAAAACCTTCTCCCGGCGGCCCCCCGACCGGCGGAAGCTCGCTCTCCACTGCCAGGGCAAACTGTCCCTGGTGGACTACAGTATCCTCCTGGAAGTCCAGCTTCCCTTGGAAAATTTCCACCTGCCCATTGTCCGCCAGTCCATCCGCGAAGATTACCAGATCCTCGGTCGGCAACCCGACCGGTAATACGCGGATGCCCTTTGACAAATTCGTCCAATAGGGTCCCAGCAAAGTGGCCTGTTCAATCAGGATCGATACAATCTTTAAGCCAGTGAGATCTCCCACCGCAAGGATCACCGGTTCCAGCCGGTAAGTGCCATCCCCCCTGTCCATAAGAGGCACCGCCTCAGGTCCACCGAGACCGCTCAGGCCCGCTGTGACCTAGGTGATCTCGGCCCCCGCTTCAAAGAGGGCCGGTCGGACCGTGGCGGTTAAATCGATTGTCTCGCCTACAAGCACGGAATCGGGAAAGTTGTTTTCCCAGACCGTGGGTTGGACAACGTAATAGTCCTCCTGCCCCTCGAAGACGCGGATCTTCTGATCTGCCGGAACATCGCTCAAAACATCTACCACCCCAGAAGGCCAGCGGATCTCCAGTTGATCTACCTAGGTGTGCGGTCCCAGGCCGAAATGCGCTACCATCTCCTCCTGGGTGAAGCCGTTTGCCCCGAAGATATCCCGCGTCTGTTGCAGGTCTCCTGATGTGGCTTTAAGCCGCGCGCCGATGCCGTTGCGGTTGCTCTCAATGCCCACCAACTCCACTCGCAGATAGTGGTTGTCGTTGGCGTTGTTGCGGTACAACGCCGGGTCGAAGGTAATGGATTCTCCAGCGCGACCACCCGCTACCCACACATCCAGAAAGCCATCTTGGTCGAAGTCAGCGAACGAGAAGAAGCCCGCTGTGTCTATTCCCAACCGGCTTGTCTGCTCTACAAAGGTGCCGTCCCCGTTGTTTTCAAAGAGACGAACGAAGGGAGACCCGATCAGCAGATCCAGATCCCCGTCGTTATCGATGTCCACCAGGTTCGTTATCGCATTTTCCGACAGATAAGTAGGTGGCACTTCATACAATATGGATAATCCTGCTTCATTAGCGACGTTTGCGAATCGACCCTCTCCCAGGTTTGAGAACAAAAAAGAGGGAGACGGTGTAGTCCCGCCACCCACGCCGCCGCCGCCGGCCTGGAAAATATCCAGATCCCCGTCGTTGTCGATGTCCCCTACGCTTACCCCGAAGACTTTGCCAGAATCCTCCATCGCCACCGCGGTAGCGTCCCGGAACCCCCCTTGACCGTCGCTCAGAAACAGGCGGTTGGGCGCATTCCAGACGCCTAAGTAGAGATCTGGCCATCCGTCGTTGTCGAAATCGCCGGCCCCTATCCCGTGGACGCTCCCTCCGCCGGTTGGGTGTAACTGCAGGTTCAGGCCGGCTTCCTCAGTCACGTCCGTGAAGGTGCCGTCCCCGTTGTTGCGGTGGAGCTTGTTGCGCAGCTCCGGATCGTCCTCCGAACCACCAATGGAGCTTGGTAGAAACCAGTGTCCCACGTAAAGATACAGGTGCCCATCCCGGTCGTAGTCCAGCCAGACGGCGTTGTCCGTGGGCAGGATATCCACCAGGCCCGCCTCGTGGGTCACACCCTGAAATACCCCTCTGTCGTTGCGCAGCAGCACATCTGGGATGCGCAAGAGTACATGCCCGACCGGCAGGTAAAGATCCAGATCGCCATCGTTGTCGTAGTCCCCGAAAATCGCTCCTCCGCCTTTCGGTCCTGAGGGTATATCTGCTCGTATTGCAGCAGTTCGATCCGTGAACCGGCCATTGCCCTCGTTGTACAGCAGCCGCAACCCGGACCCCCCAAACGCCGCGATAAACAGGTCCGGTCGGCCATCGTTATTGTAATCTCCAAAGGCGATACTCCCGGCGTCGGGCCGCGCACCCGGCAGAGGCCTTCCGATTATCCCTTCGGTCACATCCGTAAAGAAAATCTGCGCAGCAATCGGGTCAGCCAGAAGCAGGCTAAAGCAGAAGAGAGTGCTCCACAATATAAATAACCCCAAGCGAGCTGGTGTGCCAATCATCCCTTACCTCCCGGTCAATATTAAGAGGACTCCCATATGTGGAAGACCAAAAGTTGTAATATGAGACTTAATTTGGTATTCTACTTGAGCATAGCGGCTAACTTGCTTATGTGCAAAGTTTCGGATATACAGTTCTCTGGAGAAAAAACAATATGGCGTTGTTTTTCTTCCCATTGATCTTCGAATATGCAATCCGTCAACATATCCTAACGAATTCTGATCTCAGATTCGTATCTCAGAATAATAGCTGAATTGGCAGCTTCTGCTACCAATTCTCCTTTAGAAACATTAACACGGAGAGAAGAGGGGCGCAGCAGATGGATCGCCGCTGCGCCCGCACAAGATGGATCAGTGGTCGCCCTTACTTCTCCATTATCTTCTTCATCATCTCCGGCATCTTGCCAGCCTCTACTGTCTTACCCTCGCTCAGCGATGTGAGGTACGCGGTCAGGTAGAACGCCTCTTTGCTGCTTAAGTCCAGAGGCTTGGAACCCAGAAACATCATAGTGCAGTTGTTTGATATCTGGCCTATGGTCATTACCTCGTCGTTGGGTATCTTGAACTTGGGAAACGTCGCTGCAGATCCGACGAGGCTGGGGACGGGGAGTTTGTAAGGCTTGCCTGTGACTTCGCTCGGCATCGGGGTCTCGACCTCTCCGCCAGTGGTTGTTCCGCCCGGGTGACAGGAATCGCAGGCCATGTTCTTCTTCTTCATCATGTCCGCCTTGTCCAGCGGCTGCGGCTTGTGCTCTGCGGCGGCCACGCCTGATAAGTTTACCAAAGAGAAGAGGCCCGCCAGACAGACTAACGCTATCACCCTCGTTTTTCCCGTTTTAACCTCCTTTGTGTGGATGTTTGTTAAACGGTGATCTGGGAACGAATCACCACTTTATATAGCTAATGTTGTAAATAGAAGCAAGTCTATTCTTGTAGGCCCTGGAAACTTTGCCACGGACGAGTTAGTGCAAAGATAGTACCAAGCATTATCACAGGGCAAGAGGTATTAAGTTATAATCTTTGTAAGTAGCTGTTCAAACGGAGGTTTGGCATATTTGTCTTATCTTAGATCATATCAGTGAATCTGTTCAATTGTGACAGATATGTTGGAAAATGTAAACTATCTTTTGTTTCAGTTTGGAATACAGTTCGGATAATCCGAACTTAAAAGCTGTTGGTTCTTGTCCCTCTTTTAAGATTTCGACTGAGCGGAAGGATGTCAGATGAACCAAAAATTCCTTGACTTGTCTTTACAGCCATACTAAATTCTCTTTGGCTTTCTAATGGTGGATGAACGAAGATAATTAGAACCGGGATCAGGTATTTGACGTTAAATACGGTCTTGTCAAAGCGCGATGTGGAGAGGATATACTCAGCGGCGCTTGAGGTGTTGGAGAAGACGGGAGTGGATGTGTGCGAGGGGGAATCGGCGGAACTTCTAAAATCAGCAGGTGCGTCAGCCTGTGGCCAAATGCGAGTAAGGATTCCAGGGCATGTGGTTGAAAGGGCCATAGAATCTGCTCCCAGGAAGATCAAATTATACGATAAAGACGGTAATTGTTCTCTTATCTTAGGCAAAAAAGACGTATATTTTGGTGTGGGGACGGACTGTGCTAATATCATGGATATATATACAAAAGAGAAAAGACCCGTTAGACAAGAAGATATATTAAAAGGAGCAATTGTAGCAGATAGGCTCGAAAATATAGATTTTTTTGTGAGCGTGGGGGGACTTTCAGATGTAAGTAAGATAGCTGATAATACTCGAAAGCCCCTCCTTTTTACTGTGGATGATGCCGACGTTCTATCAGATGTAACAGGTGGCAGGAGAGTGATTCTGTTTGCCGAGCCGGCCTCTCCCTTTGTTCATACGCAAAAAGGACTTGAGAAGGTCCTGTGGGCTGCAGGTAACGATGTTCCGATGGTCTACGCCTCCAGCCCGATATGCGGGTCGAACGCCCCCGTGACCTTGGCAGGGACGTTGACTGTGGCTTTAGTGGAGTGTTTAAGCGGTCTTGTGATATCTCAGTTGAAGCGTGAGGGCTCTCCATTCATAATCGGAATACTTCCGTCAGTTATGGACATGTCATCATGTCTTTTGTGCTACTGGGGGCCTGAGCCACTTCTGCTTTCTGCGGGCTTTGTGCAGATGGCCAAGAGACTCGATTTGCCCGTACTTGTGTCTGCCGGGGGAAGCGATTCGTCTGCTTTGGACGAACGCACCATACTGGAATTCTGGTCATCCTGTCTCTGGGCGGGACTGAGCGGAGCCGATATGGTCTGCTGCACGCCAGTCTTGGAATCTGGGCTAACTGGGTCGCTTGAGTTGATCGCATTGGCAGACGAAATAGCCTCTTTTACAAGGAGAATGAGAAAAGGTATAGATGTGGAAAAGATATCTTTAGATGTTATGGATGCTGTGGCTCCGGGCGGAGACTTTTTGGCATCAGATCATACTGCTGAGAATTTCAAAGATGAGTTGTGGCTTTCGGATTTTATGATGGATAGAGGTACGTCGCTTCTGGAGAAATCCAGAGAGAGAGCAAAGGCGCTCTTAGGGGACAGGGAAAAGCAATAATCCAAAACTTTTGGTATATCGTGATATTAGGGAGATTTAACGTTCCTACGTTTACGTCTGATCAATTGAGAAGGATAAGCAGGGACATATTCCAGGAAGTCGGTTCGCCTAAGGATGAGGCCGAGACGCTGACGGATTTCCTGGTATTAGCCAATCTTATGGGTCATGATTCGCACGGGGTTATAAGGATTCCTCAATACGTGACGGAAGTTCAGGAGGGCAATGCCTTTCCCGGGGCGAAGATCGAGGTCGTCAGGGAGTTGGGCTCGACGGCTATTCTCAGCGGGAATTGGGGTTTCGGACACGTCATCGCCAAGGCAGCTATGGAGAAGGCTATGGAGATGGCGGAGAAGTCCGGCATCGCATCTGTGGGAATTATCAACTCCAACCACATAGGCAGGATCGGAGCCTATCCTGAGATCGCAGCGAAAAGCGACATGATAGGTTTCGTCTCTGCCAACTCTCACGGTGGGGGCCAGACCACAGCCCCTTGGGGGGGGAAAGAGAGGAGACTGTCAACCAACCCCATCTCCTTTGCCATCCCTACGGGGTCGGGTAATCCGATCGTTTTGGATATGACCACCAGTGTTGTAGCTGAGGGTAAGCTCAGGGTTTACAGGAACAGAGGTCATGAGCTCCCGGACGGCTGGATAATCGACTCTGAGGGAAATGCGACCATAGACCCCAATAGTTTCTACGACGGGGGTGCTCTCCTTTCGTTTGGAGGTGTGGTAGGCTATAAGGGATTCGGGTTAGGATTAATAGTGGATATCCTTTCCGGGGCGCTGACCGGCGCGGGATGCACAGGTGTGGGAGAGACAGGTACACCGGGGAACGCAGCCTTGTTGATCGCCATCAGGATCGAAAACTTCGTGCCGATAGATGAGTTCAAAGAGCAGGTAGACGCTCTCAGGGATTATGTCAAATCGGCTGAGAGAGAGGCGGGTGTGGATGAGATATTAGTTCCGGGCGAGCCAGAGTTCAGGACTCAGGAGAAGAGGTTGAAGGAGGGTATCTTTATAGAGGACAGGACGTGGAAAATGATAACTCAGACGGCTTCAGGTTTGGGGTTAGACACTGAATCTGTGTAGATCAAGGTTAAGAGCTGAGCTATAGATCTGAAGGAGAATAATGTTTTCAATACGAATACGCAAAGGATGGGAGATTCCCGAGCGGGAGGCCACTCCGGAGGCTGTATATCAAGACCGTCGGAGCTTCCTGAAGGCTATGGGATTCACTGGTCTGGGGGCGTTCGGGCTCCTTGCAGGATGTCTTGAGACAAAGGGAAAGAAGGAAGTGACACAGAAGGAGAAACTGCGCCCTATTGAAGCGACTCGGAATACAGCTTTTACATTGGATCGCCCTATTACCGAGGAATCGGTGGCGGCGCGATACAACAACTTCTACGAGTTCACTGACAGAAAGGAGAGAGTCTGGAAGATGGTGGGCAGGTTCCAGACGCGCCCTTGGGAGATAGAAGTGGCGGGGCTTGTTGATAAGCCCAAGATCTACGATGTGGACGATCTGATGCGCCTGATGCCGATGGAGGAGCGACTCTATCGCTTCCGATGTGTGGAGGCGTGGGCTATGGCTGTCCCGTGGATAGGCTTTCCCTTCAAGGCTCTCATAGATATGGTGCAGCCGTTCTCTTCGGCCAGGTACGTACGCATGCTCACGTTCCTTAAGCCAGATCAGGCGCCAGGGCAAGAAAATCAGCGCTGGTATCCGTGGCCCTACTTTGAGAGCTTGACCATGGCCGAAGCGACCAACGAACTGACGATTCTGGTAACAGGGATATACGGTCACGAACTTCCCAAGCAACACGGTGCACCTATTCGCCTGATCGTGCCCTGGAAGTACGGGTTTAAGAGTATCAAGTCCATCGCGCTGATCGAATTTACAGATAGGCGTCCACCGACCTTCTGGAATACTTTAGCGCCAAGGGAGTACGATTTTGTTGCCAACGTCAATCCCAAAGTGCCGCATCCTCGCTGGTCGCAGGCTTCCGAACGGATGATAGACACCGGCGAAAGACTCCCGACTCTGCTTTACAACGGCTATGCTGAGTACGTATCCCACCTGTATGAGGCATAGAATAGCGTGCCTGAGCTTTTTCGACTTTTCTTGCTATGAACTGTTTTTCAAAATTATCCTTGACAAGGAAAGCTGCTCTTCGTATATTTGATGATAATTATTCAAATTAGGTAATAATTATTATAGTCTGCCTCTGGTTTATCTTCAATCGAGGTTCCACTAAGGTTGAAGCATAAACTTAGAGAGAAGCCTGATTCGGGAAAGCCATCTGTCAGGACCTGCTGCATATAGCTTCATCGGCTGGGCTGAGTAAGTTGCTCATATGGGGTTCGATTGGCTCGTAGTGGACACTGAGCACGGTCCGGCAGGACTTGAAACGGTAGCTAACTTTTTTCAGGTTATATCGACCACCGATACTGTTGCCATGGTGCGCGTTGCGTGGAACGATCCGGCCCTGATAAAAAGGCCGCTGGATGCGGGAGCTATGGGAATCGTCCTCCTATGGTGAACAAGCCCTGCAGAGGCGGAAAGGGCGATGAAGTTTCCACCAGAGAGATCTGGATCCGTAGAGACTGGACGGGCTGCTCTTTTGGAGAACTATTTTGAGGATGCAAATAACGAAATTCTGGCTGTGATCATGTTCGAGCATATTGAGGCTGTAAAGAGAGTTCGTGAGATACTGTCAGTTGAGGGGGTGGATGTGGGCTTTATAGGGCCTTCCGATCTTGTTTGGTCTATGGGTGTTCGCCCATGGTCAGATGATCACGAGGCTGCAATTTTGGAGATAGCCGAAGGAGCAAAGGACGTGAGCACAGTTTCGGGGATTATGACCAGATCTCCAGAAGAGACGATGAAGAGGATCGAGTAGGGTTTTGGTTCTATAGATTATCTGTTGGGTGTGGATTTTTTAGCGTCAGTGGTAAAGGAGTCGCTCTCAACGTTAGAGTTGTAATAGCTCCGCCTGTCGTCACTACTAACGATTATTAATCAAATGAAATGAGAACACTTCTCTTTCGATCTTTGATTAATTTTGAGTGATAGCTCTTTGAGAACCTCTGGTTTTTGGTCCTTTTCAAAGTGCATGTATAATTGTTCTTCTTTTAAGTTCCATTCAGCCAGGACAAAGTAATTGATGTAAGAGGAGGGAAGAAGCACTTTTTCATTTAGCCTGGTTAATTCATAAACTTGGTTGAATAAAGTACTTGTTGAAAAATGTGAAAGTGGCAATATTTATTCCCAAACAAGATTGTTTCGAAATATATTCCCTCATGAATTTGATATGGGAATGTCGGTTAAAATGTGTGATGATATTTTTAAAGGCGATACCACGCTCCTAGGGAAGGAGCGCCCTAAAGGTGAAGGAAGCGTTCTTACTCCCCAGACAGAGGGTTTTTGGGGCAAGTTGGAAGATGAAGCTCCTGCCTACCCTGAATTTACGCAGCAGGATTTACCGTCAATTATCTACACGTTCGCGCCGTGGCTGGGATGCCTCTGGGGCGAAAGTTGTAAGTTTTGTTATGTACCCAACGCGTCACTGCGGTTCTACCCTGGAGGCAGGGATGGGTATTGGTACCAGGAATGGGGTCACTGGCTAATTTTTAAAGAGGATATCACAGCACGGCTTCGAGCCGAACTCATCGGCTCCTCGGGTCAGACGAAGCCGCGCTATCTGGGGGCTTGCATTTTTATGTCACCAAAAACTGATCCCTTCCTCGCTTTGCCTCGGCCTGATACACTTGAGATTGTGTGCGAGATTCTGGATATCATCGGGGACGCCAATGTTTTTCTCATGAATCAAACCAGGTCCTTAGAAGTGGTCAACGATGAGCGAGTGTTTCAGCGTCTGTCTTATCTTGGTGCATTAAAAAAAGTCGGGGTTAGCTTCAGTATTTCGACAGACCTCCCGGAACAGCAAAAGAAGATAGAATGTTCGGGCGCAACGCCTGTAGAAAGACTCGAGGCCATAGCGAAGTTAAAAAACGCTGGAATCTTTGTTTCTGCGGCCGTGAGCCCTCTCATGCCCTTCAGCCCAGATTTTGTCCAACGACTCGTTGTGGTGTCACATCACGCCTCAATTCAGTTGGCGAAGCCTTCCCGACCGGGGGCAACAACTCCCAAAGACTGCTTGGAGAAGATTCAGACTATTGAGGGCTATGATAAATTAGACAAGTCACTCAGCGCACAATTGATGGAGAAGGGGAAAGCCATTGGTTATTCATGGGGTATTAATAACAAAGGGTTTGCGGGAGCGTTTCTGGCGGCAAAGAGGTTCTACGAAAGTTAACCGAACTTGGATTTGGGTATATGATCAAGCGGATTTTGCAAGATTTTTGGAATAAGTTGCGATTGTTACGTTATCAAGAAGATCGGGAGAACGGTAGTAGAGGAAGCATAATAGAGATTAGGACATCGATAACGGCTTTATCTACTTGTTGTGTATCTTGTCTAACTTTGCTGATAAAATAGATCTTAGCTGTGATTCGGAAAGGCAAAACACTTTGGTCTCAGTTTTGTCAGGAACGCTGTGCCCTCACGTGTGTATTTGTAGGGGCAGGGCAACCCTGCTCTTGGGGCGAGTGGTCTCCGATTGAATCTAACGGGGATGGCCCCTACATTTAATTTCAGGTTGTAAGGGCAAGAAGGTCGTCCCAAGAAGGTACTCCAACGTGTGACAAATTCTTGAGAAGAGCAACCTTTCCGAATCAGAACTGAACAACTGTCTCGCGCTCTCATTGCATTTGATATTCAACCACTAACTTCTAATTCCTTTGTTCTGTAGGCAATATGTCAATCCATTCACTATTAATCATTTCAGAGGGAGGTGTAGTATGACTCCAAAAGAGGTTCTGGACCTTTGTAAGGAAAAGGACATCAAGTTCGTCGATCTAAAGTTTACGGATCTTCCGGGACTTATGCAGCATTATACTATTCCTGTGCAGGAACTCACGGAAGATATATTCAAAGAGGGTTCTGGCTTTGACGGCTCGAGCATCAGAGGGTTTCAGGGGATTCAGGAAAGTGACATGCTGTTGGTTCCCGATCCTGACACGGCGGTTGTGGACCCTTTTTGTTCCTATCCGACGTTGACTTTGATCTGCAACGTAATGGACCCTGTGACGGGGGAGTCGTACTCAAGGGACGCTCGATATGTGGCTCAAAAGGCGGAGGATTATCTTGGGTCTACAGGCATAGGAGACGCGAGTTATTGGGGTCCTGAGCCTGAGATGTATATACTTAACGACATAAGGTTCGATCAGACCCCGAACAGCGGGTACTATTTCCTGGATTCAGATGAGGGTGCGTGGAATTCGGGACGAGAAGAGAACCCGAATTTAGGACATAAGGTGAGGCACAAGGAGGGTTACTTCCCAGTGTCGCCTATGGATTCGCTTCAGGACCTACGCTCTGAAATAGCCTTAACAATGATGGACCTGGGGATTGGGATAGAGGTGCATCACCATGAGGTGGGCACAGCAGGTCAGGGCGAGTTCGACATGAAATTTGCCCCTTTGACCAAGATGTCGGATCAAGTTATGATCCTGAAATATGTGGTCAAGAACGTGGCAAAAAGGCACAACATGACGGCGACTTTCATGCCGAAACCGATATTTATGGATAACGGTTCGGGGATGCACGTTCATCAGAGCATCTGGAAGGACAAAAAGAACCTGTTCTTTGATCCTTCAGGCTATGCGATGTTGAGCGAGACGGCCCTTTTTTATATCGGCGGGCTTTTGAGGCATTCTCCCGCAATGTTGGCTTTTTGTGCTCCGACTACCAACTCTTACAGGAGGTTGGTGCCGGGCTACGAGGCTCCGATAAATTTAGCCTATTCTCAGAGAAACAGGAGCGCGTGCGTGAGGATCCCCACCTATTCCAAGAGCGAAAGGACCAAGAGAATAGAATATAGACCTCCCGATCCGAGCTGCAACCCGTATTTGGCTCTGGCCGCGATGCTTATGGCTGGATTGGACGGGATCCAGAACAGGATAGATCCGGGTGAACCGCTGGATAAGGACATTTACGACCTTCCACCTGAAGAGTTGGCAAAAGTCCCCTCAACTCCTGGATCTCTGGATGCTGTACTTAAGGCCCTCGAAGATGACCACGAGTTCCTTTTGAAGGGTGACGTGTTTACGGAGGATCTGATAGAGACGTGGATAGATTACAAGATGGAAAGGGAGGTAGATGCCGTCCGCCTGCGTCCTCATCCCTATGAGTTCTATCTTTACTTCGATATGTAAGAACGTCGCATCTGACGTTTCTACTTTGAGGTTCCTACCGAAACAACAGGAGCCATCTTACAAAAATGCCCAGGTGGCTCCTTTAATTGCAGGCAATTACAAACTTCACCTTTCCGCTCACAGGTTGCGTGTGTTATCGGTCGAATATCCTTTCTATCTCATCTAAATCGCAGTCTTCAAGGTCCTCAATCACCAAGTCTGCTGAAGCGAGTTTCTCCGCAGGATACGAATTCGTCACAGCCAAACACTTCATACCTGCTTCCTTTGCAGCCTGGACTCCATGAATGGAGTCCTCTACAACTAAGCACTCCCAGGCTTCAAGCGCACATTGCTTTTCCCTGAGGAGTTTCAAGGCTTTAAGAAAGGACTCAGGATCTGGCTTTCCGTTTTTCACGTCCTCTGCGCCCACCACCTGGTCGAACTCGTCTCTTAGCCCAAATTTGTTTAAGCCAAATTCTATCTCGCCTTTTCTGCTTCCCGAGGCAATCGCTAAAGGGAACCTCTTGGACACCTTCTTGATAAAATCTACTGCACCGGGCAAGGCTGTAAGATGGTCTTTTATAAATTCGTTGAAGTAACGGGACTTCCGGGCGATTAGATCCTCTATCACAGCCTCATCCGCTCTTCTCCCATTATCTTGCAACACAGCGCAGAAACATCCTCTGTCATCCATTGCAAGATACTTAGCGAAGTAGTCCTTTTCCCTAAGTGTAATACCCTCCTGGTCTAAGACCCTCTGAAACATCTTTAGGTGAATAACCTCACTGTCCACGATGATTCCGTCATAGTCGAAGATAATAGCCTTGAGCACATAATCCTCTACATAGAGCCTAACAGCTTTGTGGAAAAGCAGTCTAAGCCAGATTGCTTCGCGTTGAACCCTCCCCGATTGACTCTATCGGGGATCAATCATTCGGGGGCAAGCCACGAGGTGGGCGAAGCAATCTCAATTCCGTTGTTGAAACGATCCTAACTTCCAAAAGAAAAATACTCAATGACCCTGTCATGAAGAAAGTAGCAGCATGCAGGAGGGAAGCGGTGCACCTGTCCCGGATGGATTCAATCGGGGACCTGTCTACTTGTATTAAAGGTGGTCTTTGATCGCCTCTATTAGACGGGATTTAACATCTTCCGGCATTCCGTCTATCTGACATCCCGCTGCGTTAGGATGTCCTCCTCCACCGAATTCTTTGGCGATCTGGCTGACATTTACCTTATCGCTCGACCTCAAGCTGACCCTGAATCTGCTTTGTTCGTATTCTTTGAAGAAGAGCGAGACTTCTACACCTTCTATAGAGACTACGTAGTCCACAAATTGATCCGCATCTTCGTTCAGTCTGTAATCACTGTTCCTCAACATTATGGAACATACCCTGCCGTCCAAATGTACGTCCAGCGAATTTAAGGCCTTGCCTAACATCACCACAGACTCAAGCGTCCTGTTTCCGTAGACAGCCTTGGCAATAAAATTCGGTTTCGCACCGTTTCTTACCATCTGGGCGCAGATGTTCAAGGCCTCTTCGGAGGTATTGGAGAACATAAACCTGCCCGTGTCAAACATTATGCCTGTGTATATGCACGACGCAAGCTTTTCGTCAAATTCCATTCCCAACTCCATCACGATCAGGTATATTATCTGAGCTGTAGCACTTGCATGGGATTCAATTAGGTTTAGTGTCCCGTATTGCGTATTGCTTTCGTGGTGATCTATGTTCAAAATAGATGCATTTTCCTCTATAATTTGGGCTACCGTCCCTGCCCTTTCCGTGCTTGGAGTATCCAGAAGAATGACCTTTTGCGCCTTATGTCTATCTAACATCTCATCTTTGAAACTTGCTATTTCCCCAAATCCCGGAAGAAAGTCGTACTTATCATCAGGACGCTTGTCGTGAAGGATCATCCTGAAGTTTTTCCGCATTTTCTTCAGGATGATCCTAAACGCCAAGACTGAAGCGATAGCGTCTCCGTCTGCGTTCAAGTGAGAGGAGACCAAAAAGTTGTCATTTTCCCGCAAAAAGGTCCTGGCCCCTTTGATGTCCATGAAACGACTGCCTCCTCATTCCAATTCGTCTATTTTAAACGCCAGCTCTTTTAATGCCTTTTCGTCCTCAGACAGGACCTCCGTCCTCCACTCCCCTATCCACCTTCTGGGAATAGCTTTGCTGCTCCATGTTCTCCACCTCTGGGACCTTACGTAGAGTCTTATCCTGAATACCTCCTCATCCTTGTAGTACCATACGTGCTCTACATAAGTCATTTTCTTTGTACTCATGACCTCTGTAAAGAAGTAGAGTCTCCCCACACTCGCTCCGAAAACGGAGTCAGGCTCTACGGGTTCTCTGTCCTTGACGCCCACACATATCAGAGCGCGCTTTATATAAATGGAATCCGCCTCTGTAGAAGATGTATCATCTTGGACGTCGGTTTGTGCCCAGGATAAGCTTGAGAGCAAAACAGAGGCAATCCCGAACAGCCTTACGATAAGCTTCATAACCTCATTTCCCTTCAACTATTCACACTGTCTTTTCGGAGAAAGCGCTGATTCCTCTGGAGTTGTTGAATCTGGCAATATAAGAAAATATCGATCTAAGAGCAAGGGATTTCGATCTTCTCGATTTTCATCTACCGCATGGGGATAGGATAGATTATTATGGCAGACAATAGAAGTTTTTAGCTGCACTACGCTGCTTGAGCGTTTGGGTCATAGTAGTCGAACAGGTCTTTTTTGGGCAGATCCTCGGGAATCTCTCTGTAGACCTCAAAGCGGGGATTGCAGATAAGAGAACTTAGGTCATCGCACTGTACGACTTTCTTGCCCTTTATCTCCAGAACTTCAACATCGTCCAGGCTCTCAGGAACGATTCCTCTTTCCATGCCGATCTTCAGATAGATAAGCTTGCTCACATCAAATCCCATAAGACACCCTCCGACAAGGTCTACAGACGGCATATCACTTCCTGCTATGACGAGTCCGCAGGAAAAGTTTCTGCCAAGATAAAAGGCGTTGCCATCTCTGCCTACGACTCCCTCTATGATGTTGAAGTCCGGTTGGAGGGCCAAGTAAAGGTCCCAATGCAGATGAGCTATAGCGGTTTGCCATCTGTTGTGGTTCTCCTGGTTCTTTCGCTCTATCCGTTGCTCTGGGAAAGCTATTTTACTGGCATCCCAGCAGAGGTGTCGGTCGCACGCAGGGATCATCACTCCCTGCTGATTCTTGCCGCACAGTGTGATGATGCTTAAGTTGTGAGTTTTGAACTTGGGGACGTTTATGTAGAAGACGTCATCTGATTTTGCCCAGCGGGATATACCGATGTCGTTCCTCAGCACTGTACCCTCTGGTCGCACTCTCACGTTGCCGTAGTCACAAAGATCGATGAGATGGAGATTTTTCTCCTTTGCCATCTGGCTATAGCCGCTCCTACCCAATAGCGCTCTTTCTCCTGCAAAGTCCGCACGTCGAGGGCCTCAGCGACTAGTATATCTTCACACTTGATGCCCTTTGTATCAACAAAGTAGTCGGCTATCCCACCGACAAAAGCAGGATGGGTCACTATACCGCTCTCCCTGGGGCTTCCTCCAGTTACGTTCGGCTTCATCATCACCAGTCGTCCACCGGGGCTTACATCCAGGGCTCTTAGCATCTCTTTTGCCATATCTTCAAAGTACCCGTCCCTCACCGGATCTTGAATGTTGCGCTTGAGCACATATACCTCTGGTCTGGACATATTAGTCTCCGTTTCATTGAGCACCGGACGATTCTTTGCGATGATTAAGCACTATTTCTTATCCTTTTTCGGTGTCTCTCCATTCTCTGACCCAAAGTCCTTCAATTTTTCGGTCAACTCTCTTAAACGTTGATCTACCAGGAAGTTGACCGTTCCCTCCGGGTAAGCGCGGTCTTTTCTCTCCTCTCCGGCTTCGACTCCAGTGAGAATTTCTGCCCCTTGATCAATGGTCTTTACGGGGTAGATATGGAACTTTCTCTCGGAAACGGCTTTGACGACATCTTTCCTGAGCATAAGGTCGGGGATGTTCAAATAGGGGATTATCACGCCCTGCGTTCCGGTGAGGCCCCTAGTTCTGCACACATCGAAGAAGCCTTCTATCTTCTGGTTGACGCCTCCTATGGGTTGGATTTCACCTTTCTGATTGACCGAGCCTGTAACCGCAAGGTCCTGCCTTAGCGGCAGTCCTGCGAGGCTGGAGAGGATAGCATAGATCTCTGTGGACGATGCGCTGTCTCCGTCAATTTCGCTGTAGGACTGCTCGAAACAGAGGCTTGCGCTCATCGTCAGCGGCATCTCCTGTGCGTACTTGCCTCTCAGGTATCCGCCGATTATGAGGACGCCCTTATCGTGAGTCTTGCCCGAAAGGTCCGCTTCTCTGTCTATGTTGATTATGCCTGATCTTCCAAGAGACGTCTCGGTGGTGATCCTTGTGGGTTTTCCGAAGGAGTGCTCTGCAAAGCTGTAGACCGCAAGTCCGTTGACCTGTCCGACCTTTGTGCCCTCTGTATCTATCATTATGGTCCCTTCGTCTATCCTCTCCTTCAATTTGTCCTCTATGAGGCTGACCCTCTCTATTTGTTCCTTTATGGCTTTGTCCACGCGTCTTTCACTTACACAGTCCGCGCCGTCCTGTCCTGCCCAGTAGTCGGCTTCTTTTATCACGTCCGCTAAGTTGTTGAATCTGGAGGACATCTTGTTCTGTCTTCCCGCCATCTTGACTCCGTATTCTACGACGACGGCGACGCTTGTCTTGTCAAAGGCTCTTAGATTCTCCTCGTCGCATATCTTGCGGATAAAGCAGGCGTACTGGAGTATGCTGGTCTGGTCTTTGTCCATAACGGAGTCGAAGTCGGCTCTGACTTTGAAGATCTTTTTGAAATCGTCGTCCTGGTGGTACAAGAGATAGTAGATGAACGGGTCGCCGACCATTATGACCTTTACATCCACGTCTATGGCTTCCGGCTTTAGGGCAGATGGGGTGAAAAAGTGGACAGGATCGTACGTCTGGATCTCAACCTTCTTATTCTTAATAGCTCTTTTGAGGGTCAGCCAACTCCCGGGTTCTATCAGCACGTCCTGGGCGTTGAGTATGAGGTAGCCCCCGTCCGCCCGTACGTAGGAGCCAGCTTTGATCTTGGTGAAGTCGGTTCTCCACTGACCAGATCTATCGAAGACATTTTCGATGGTGCCGAACAGATTCTTGTAGGAGGGAGAATTCTCCGTGATAATGGGAGCGCCCTCTGTGTGGGAGTTGTCGACTATGACGTTTACCTTATACTCCAAGAATTCATCTTTTTGCTGAGGGAGCGCAAGACCGGGGATCGCAGGTGCAGACTGCTTATCGTCGGACTTTTCCCTGAATCTGTCCAGGTCTTCGATGATGCTTTCGCTGACCTCTTCCAGATACTCATCTATCTTTTCATCTTTGTACTTCTCCGAAATTTCAGATATGGAGTGCACGACCAAGGGCATAACAGCTTCGTTGTCCACCGATGCAATCTCTTCTTTGATCGTCTTTTCTATGTTTCTGGTCTCTTTGAATATGTTCTCAAGTTCTGCAGACAGGCTGTGGTATTTTTCCTTTAAGGCGTCAACGTCAGATTTTGAAAATTCGCCTTTATCTACTGCCTTTTCGAGCTGGTCAAAGCTCAAGGTGTTCCCGCCGATCACAGGGACGATATCGGGCCTTGTGTAGGGACCGAGCTGAACTTGAACGAGCGAGAAGTTCTGCTGGTTGACTTTCCTTCCAAACTCTCTGACCATCTCCTTTTCTTGATCTCTCAGATGTTCTATCGTCTCTTTTTTCTTGTTCTGGTGGTCTTCGCTTTCGAGTATCTTAGGGATGTTGGTCCGTAAGGATTGGATCAGGTCGTCCATATCCTTTCTAAATCGACTTCCCCCTCCGGCGGGCAGCTTAATGACCCTGGGCATGTCGGGGTTTTTGAAGTTGTTTACGTAGCATTTGTCGCTGGGAGGTATGCGCTCTTTTTCCTTCCCTTTCAGGAGTCTATACACGGAGGTGGCTCTGCCTGTCCCTGAAGCCCCGGTCGCGAATATATTGTATCCTGAACTTTTTATGTCCAGACCTAGTTTGATGGCTTTGACAGCCCTTTCCTGACCAAGTATATCCACGCACGCTGTCAGATCGTCTGTGGTCTCCATGTTAAGATCGTCGGGATTGCATCTCCACCTGAGCTTTTCTATTGAAACCTCTTCGAAGTGCGTCTTTTCCAACATTTCTTCGTAACCTCCTTCAAATACACCCTCTACTTACAGGAACTGTTAGTATCCGGGTTGAGTCTCCCCATTGTCAATGCCAAAGTATTTAATCTGTGAAAAGTAGTCCTGGCTCACATCGACAGGGCGACTTTGAATTTTATCACATAGATAATGCCTGTCGAAAGAACGGTCACGGCGGCGATGATGAATCCTGAAGGGACAGAAAGGCTTGCTCCACTTTCTACATCCCCTTGAAGGTTCTTGATCTTTCTTGAGGTATATACATCTATTATTATCAAAAGTACTACTAACAGAAGTTTAGTCAAAAGCCAGTGATTAGTGAAGGGATTGTAGTGGCGTATTAAGATAAGTGCAATTCCCAGCACTAAAGATAGTGCGGCGCCCGGCATCTGTACAGCTAGGTAGAGTTTGCGCTGAACGGATAGTAAATAGCTCCTGTTTCCCCCCGATTCTCCAGAACTCAAGGAAAATATAAAGCCCTGTGCTAACAGCGTTCCTGCCCAGGCTATTACTGATAGTATATGGAGTGTCAGACAGAACTGATATAGCATTATGATCTACTCCATCATTATAAGAGGAAATATTGAAATTTATGTTCGATTGCAAGTTGCGACGCCCACTCCGAGAGGGTTGCACAGCCAGATCCGTATCTACAAGCGACTTAGGGGCTTTTCTTGACAGAGAAACTGCCCAGAGGCCAGAAAGGCCGCAAATGCCCACCCGGACAAGCTTGAGTCGGTACTTAAGCTCAGGTATAGAAGGGAGGCCACTAGCTATATTGGTCTATCGAGACCCTCTGGCTAAGCCCGCCCAGAGCCCTCTTGTGGCGACTTCTGAAAGGCCCCCTTTTGGACTCCGAGGGGAACTCCAAAATGTCCAGGAGAGCCAGGAATGTCCCCGCTTGAATCTATCGGGGATGAATCATCTGCCGGATTTCTAATATCCTAATACTGGTGCGAACCCTGTGCAACTGTCACACCACTCGGGGTGAACTTATTGGCAAAAAGTCCTTGACAATACGAAATCTCGCCTTAGATTTAAGGTTGTCTATATTCTCCTATCAGAATATACGGTAAGTTGCTCTGACAGCTCACGAAGGAGTCAAGCTGGAAACTCCTCCGGATCGGATTTTTCCAGGAAGTAGACCATCACATACTCCTCCGCCGTTCGCTTTGGGCCCGGCAGGTTGCCCACGCGGCGCGCCAAGGCTTCAAGGTGACGTTTGACGAAGAACATGTAGAATTGCGTGGCAAAGTCAGCCGACTCATGAGCGTGCAGGGAGAGATCCGACAGTTCTTCGATATCCTCAACGCCGATGGCCTTACGGTTGACAGTTCGCATCTTGTCCTTTAGGGCTCCCAGGTCCTCTGTCGAGACACCCAGGAGGAACTCCCGGAAGGCGTTGGTCTCATCCTCTGTGCAGTCGGTCTTGGAGAAGTATTCGATAAAGTGAGGGTCACATCCTTCTCTCAATAAAGAGAATATTTCGGCTGTTCCTGTCAGCGTGCCAAATTGGACCATAATTTTGCGTCTGGCCTCCCAGGTGGCCTTGAGGAGGGGGAAGAACTCTTGCAGGTGTAACGCAGAGCGGTCTTCCCAGATGTGGATCAAAGCCTTGGTGCCCTTTTGGGAGATGGTGAGCTCTAGCTCACTGTCACAGACGATGGCTATCAGAAGATCCTCGGTTACTTTTGCGTAGATGTTCTCGCCGATCAGCGCCTCGATGTCTCTGTCAATAGCGGAAAAGTCGTCGCGGTCGGACAGCGCCTCATTGGCGACGTAGCGCAACAGGCGGAAAAAATTAATGCGAGACATCAGGTATGTCTGTCCGGCGATAGCTCGCATCGGCAGTATCATATCTACGGTGAAGAGCGTTGCCTTTGATATCGTCTGGATCAGTGAAGATAGATCGCGCTGGCGATGACCTAACTTTTGGCGCTTGAAAAGGGAGGGGTAGTGAGAAATAAGAGCGCCAATGTCCTTAAGTTGATCTGCCTGGCTCTCTATGGCGTGCTCCAGTTCCAGTTGGTCGTCTCCTGTTGCTTGTAAGGCATCAAGTATTTTGTGGATTATCCGACGCTCATGGGGGCTGAAAGCGGGGATGTCAATATGGCTCTTTTCCATAGCTGTTAAAGATAACAAACTTTATCTCGTAGTCAAGGATTTTTATCTTGGGAAATCCAAGTTGCAAGGAGGACATCTCCTTGAATTACTCGCAAAGTCTCGAATCGAAAGATAAAGAGTATATCTGGCACCCCTTCACCCAGATGAAGGACTATCAAGACGAGACTCCGCTGATAATAAAAAGAGGAGACGGTGTCTTCTTAGAAGACACAAATGGGAAGAGATACATAGACGGTGTATCATCGATGTGGTGCAACGTTCACGGCCACAAAAAAAGAGAGATAGATGGGGCGATAAGGGATCAGATTGAAAAGATCTCCCATTCGACTCTTTTGGGTCAATCTAATGTTCCTGCAGTAGAGCTTGCAGAAAAGTTGATAGCGATAGCTCCCGTAAGCTTGAGAAAGGTGTTCTACTCTGATAACGGTTCCACCACTGTTGAGATAGCTTTAAAGATTGCCTTTCAATACTGGAGTCAAAGGAGAGACGATCCGAGACCGTCCAAGACGAAGTTTGTTCATTTAAACTACGCCTATCACGGCGACACAACAGGGGCTTTAAGCGTCGGAGGGATCCGCACCTTCCGCACCGCATATAAAGACCTCCTTTTTGATTCTTTTTGTGTTCCTTCTCCGTATTGCTACAGGTGCCAACTGTGTGAGGATGAATGTAATCTTGGGTGTCTATCCGAACTTGAAGAGATCCTAAAAGATCGTTCTGACGAAATTGCCGGGTTGATCATAGAGCCTTTAGTTCAGATGGCCGGAGGCGTAATTGTCGCTCCTCAAGGCTATTTGAGCCGTGTGTGGGAGTTGTGCAAGCAGCATAGCATCCTTCTGATTGCAGACGAGGTAGCCACCGGTTTCGGAAGGACAGGGACGATGTTCGCCTGCCAGTGTGAGTGCCCGTCTCCCGATATTATATGTTTAGGCAAGGGGCTCACGGGGGGCTACCTCCCGCTGGCTGCAACTTTGACGACCCAGGAAATATATGAAGCTTTTCTTGGAGAGTACTCTGAGCTTAGAACTTTCTTTCACGGTCATACTTACACGGGAAATCAGCTCAGCTGTGCCGCAGCGCTAGCTAATCTGGACGTCTTTGAAAAAGAGGGAACTCTGGATAAGCTCCCCGAAAAGATAGATCTGCTGAAAGAAAGACTCGAAGATTTCAAGAGATTAGCTTATGTGGGGGACGTAAGGCAGTGCGGATTTGTCGCCGGAATAGAACTTGTCTTGGACAGGGGCACAAAAGAGCCCTATCCCCCGGAGGAGAAAATAGGTGTAAAGGTCTGCCAGGAGGCAAAAAATGACGGACTCTTGATTCGGCCTTTGGGAAACATCATAGTCATAATGCCTCCTCTTTCGATAGATCTGGAAAATCTGGAGGGAATGCTGGACATTATATACAAAGCTATAATAAAGGTGACGGGGCAGGACAATTAAACATGATATAACAGATAGCTCCTCCTGTGTAACAAGAGGAAACGCATTCTTAATGGCCAGATCGGAACAGAGCTTATAAAGAAAGCAGCAAATCTTAAAGTTTAAGCGGAACAATCAGGAAAGATGTGGGAAACCCGGAGGTGAATAAACTATGCTGACGCGCGATGATTTAAAGGCAGAAAGGATTTGGAAGATACTCTTATGCCTGAGCACTAGTCGCGGCGTCAAGGTGTCCGATTTGGCTCTAAAGTTCGATACAACTCGGCGGACTATTTACAGAAATCTGATGTCTCTTTCCCGACTGGGAGCGCCCATCTACAGCGACAGAGAAGGTTGGAAACTTCTTTCTTCATTTTCGCTCCTGACCATCGGACTTTCTTTAGATGAGGCCATAGCTTTACACTTGGCGGCTTCGTCCGCTCCCCCACAGAAGATACAGCCTTTTTCCAGTCAGGTCAATTCTGCACTTTCAAAGATCGACGAAACTCTCACAGATCCGGTCAGAAGGGACTTAGAGGAGGTTGTCGAGATGACCTCTACAGTGCCTCATACAGGAGCGGACAATTCCGAAAGCAAAAAATTGGGCATTATGTTCGACAGAATGGAAAAATCTATATACAGTAAGACCTCCATCATAGCTTCGTACCGCTCGGTCTCCAGAGATGAGCCCATAGAGCGCCGATTGAACCCTTATGCTCTCTTCTTCCGCCGACATTCCTGGTATCTGGCGGCGCACGATCATAAGGATGAAAGAACGGAGATCTTCAGGTTGAACAGATTTGAATGGGTAAGAAGAACAACGGCCGGTTTCGACATGCCGGAGGATTTCTCCTTAGGGGATTTCTTGGCCAATTCGTGGGACGTATTTGTGGGAGATGGGGAAGAAGTCGAAGTGGTGGTCAGATTCTCTCCCAGAGTTATTCCACTGGCACAAGAGAGGGCTGAAGGTCCGAATCGAAGCGTAGAGCGACTTCCCGACGGATCTGCAATTTACAGAGCCAAAGTCAGAGGTGCAAGGGAGATAAGCTTCTGGATACTCGGTTTTGGAGATGAGGCAGAGGTTTTGGAACCCCCTGAACTCAGAGAGGAAATGGGGAGAATAGCTCAGAAGATGGCCGGATTATACGGAGGGCAGACTAAATAAGTAGAGAGTGGCACTTCCTCCCAGCCGTTGAGATTGCTGTTTACTATTTTAGTCGGTGTAGATGAGTTTTATTATGACATTGCCCACAGCTTGCAGGCTTTCTGGACTGCATTTGTCCGGCGTGTCCTCAAGCGTGTGCCAGTAAGGATAATCGAAGTCTATCACATCTATGCAGGGTATTCCCGCGTCTATCAGCGGAAGATGGTCGTCTCGGATCTTATATTTTGCTCCTTCTTTAAACTGATGCGATCCCACGTCGAACGCCGCTTTCCACACCTTTCCCACAATTTTAGGAAAGTGATTTAGGGAATACTGTTCAGGATGTATGTTTAAATCCGCATCTCCTACCATATCTAAGAGCACTCCGAATTCCGGTTTATATTTGCCTTGTTTCGAGAGAGCAAAATATTGTGATCCGAGGAAATAGTCCGAGAGATCCTCCTTCTTGCCGAAGTCCTCTCCGTCGAAGAACACAATATCTATTCCTCTTGGGGGCTCAACCTGGGATATGAGCCGCCCAATTTCAAGTAGGACCGCCACTCCGGAGGCTCCATCGTTTGCTCCGATGATCGGCTTGTCCCTGTTCTGGGGATTACTGTCCTTATCTGCGAAGGGTCTTGTGTCCCAATGAGCGCAAAGAAGCGCCCTTTTTTTGTTTTTAGGATAAAAAGAAGCTATGATATTGGAGAGGTTTATTCGTGTTTTTGATTTTTCATCGGAGTACTCAAACTTCTGTTCCGAGACTATGGGCGCCCAGCGCTTCAGCTCCTCCAAGAGGAATTCCTTTGCGGATTCGTGTCCTTCCGATCCCGGATTCCTGGGACCAAAATCGCACTGCTTCACTAAAAGATCGTATGCTCTCCTCCCATCAAACGACGGAATCACCTTTTTGGTTTTCCCACAGGATATACAGGTTGTTGCAAGGAATATGATAACAAGGCCTATATTTAACCAATTCCATATACGTCTCTCAAACATCCTGTGTGCGAAGGACATCAATCCCACACCCTTTCTTAACGCGTTCTACAGTGGAATGCCGACAACATCGGACCGGATAAAACAGATTTACCCCAAAAAGCTTTCGGTACCCCCGACAGCGTGGCATCTTTTGGGAATTATATATAATACTAGCCAGACAGACAAGACACGCCTAACTCCTATGGGGAAAGAATTACTCAGGCTTCTCCGTATGCTCAACTTCCACTGGCCTTATCACAGCCTTGACAACATCATCAAAAGACGCACCCTCTAGGCCTTCCGGAACACTTACCTCCATCTCCAATTCTGCCTTAGACGGAATGTATGAAGACTTTACAACCTTAATAGTCCTCTTCTTGACCACCTTGCGTTTGCCTTTTTTTCTCTTACTCATCACTGTTCTCCTTTTGGTGAATCAATAGGGGCTTATAACCAAAAGTGCCAAAATGGGGAATATAACCCGTCTTGCAACACAAAAAGTCGGCCTATACCCCCTTGCTTTTTAACCACGCCGTCCACTCCTTTTTAACCTTTTTTCCGTTGCCGGATTCCACCAACGGTGGATCGGGAGAAAACAACGTACAGGCAACATCCTCCAGACTCGCGTCTATGCTGATATCTTTTTCCAATTCCTCTTTCGTTGGATGATAACCACTACCCTCAACATCAACATTCTTCCTCTTCCTGCCCATTACAATCCCCCTTCACTGGACAAAACCAACTGATTCTTCTTTGCACAAAGGCATACTTGATTACTCCCATGATAATCCTAAGTCTTTAAATTTCGGGGTGGCTTGTTGTTGATAGATAATCCCCCCTTCAGATGGGGATTTGGGAAAGGATTTAATAAACGTCCTTTGGGCTTCTATGTCTTCTGGAAGTGGAACTTGTATCCTTCTGATATGGTCCTTGTTTAGTCCTGGTTGCGCCTTTTTGTTATAAGCAAGGTCCTTTACCTGTTTCTCGAAAAACGAACTTCGCATAAACAAGAAAAGGAACTCTTGTAATATACAATTATTGGACCGTAGTATAAAAACATGTTCATTGACAGCAACAAGTTCCTCTGGAAGTTTATGCACATACGCACATTTCCCCGTTTTTGCCCCATCCTTGCAAATAAGTATGTCTCCAGACTTTATATGCCCAGATTTCATGCCATGATAGAAATCGGAAGAGGTATATTCTTTTTTTGTGAGATTGAGCAACCCATTTTCCCCTATATGTTTGCCGCCCAAATTCAACAATCCTTCATGGATTGCTGATATTCCACCAACCGGACGGCTTCCACTTTCAACGGTCTCAAGAACATCACACAAAAATTTCAGTTTGACTTTCGATGTTAACCGCCCTTCTCCAAGAAATATTTTATTTGAGAAAATATCACTGTCCCAGTCAAACAAGTCCTGCATTTGCCGTAAAGAAACATGATCCTTTAGACTTTCATCTATTGATTCAACCTCCTCATCATTTATGTTCCGTAAAATATAGCTATTAGCTTTTTTTGACGATAGCAAGTTGTCTTCATCCAGCAAAGACGACTCGTTCAATTTTATACCTTCACTTCCCCGTCTCGCGCTGAATTCATACCCGAGAAATCTTTTTTCCTGGTCCTTTTCACCGCTTTTTACGACAATGACAGATTTGCCTTGAGCCATTTGAATGTAATCTTCCCTACTCTCTAAGATTACTCTTTGGCCCCTTTTTTTGAGAAAGAATTATGACGGTATTTATACCGGTTGCCATGAAAGCTTTACTGCTTAATACAACAACTGCCCTGACCTCAAAATTCTCGAATATAAGCTTTCTGGCATCTTCAAAATTCCCATCGTTACTTAGAATGGATTTTGGTAGGATAATGCCAGCCAACCCTCCTGGTTTCAGAAGTTGTTTCATCCTTTCTACAAACAAAAGTTCTATATCTTTGCTCTTATCGCTTATTTTCCCATATAGATCAAATGTTTTATGACCCTCTTTTACTGTCGAAAGGAAACCGCTTATTGAATATGGGGGATTGGCCACAAGAACATCAAACTGTTCACTGTCAGTTTCTTTCGACCTCAGCCTCTCTACATAATCTTTGTTAGAAAACGGATCTATCCCAGAGGCATGGACAATTCTTGCTTCGCCGTCTCCATGCAGGAAACAAGCCAACTTGCTGGTTTTAACCAGCCTGTAATCCCTTTCGATTCCGTAAATGAAATCGCTTGCCCAACCAAAGTGATCCGATTTATAGGCGGCAAGGCGACTCCTCTGCGTGGGCTTTAACTTTGAATCATCCATATCGTTAATCTTATGTTGCAAGAGGTCCATCATCTCTGTTAAGAAATGCCCGCTGCCGCAGGCAAAATCTATAACATAAGGAAGAAAATCAGCATCCCCGCTGTTTATTTTGCCATTTATGATTTGCTGAATGGGAAGACTGTGGATAATGAATCGTACTAAGGGAACTGGCGTGAAGTATTGCCCGGATTCCTGCTTAAACCCTGTGTTTAACAGAAGCTCAAAAAATTCCCCGAGAAATTGCTGTTTGTGGGTATACCGTAATTGCCATCCTTGTAGCAGCTTGACTATTTCTATGACTATCTTTGCATTCTCAAGAAATGAGTCCTTGTTGAATACATCAACAAACGCAAACTCCTGATTTTTATACAAACGCAACTCATTGAGTATTCTCAAAGTGGCTTCAGTTACCTTGGTGTCCTTTATATCGTCTAGGCTGTAATCTGTAATCTCCTTATCCAGAAACTTATGCATCCCCTCTTTATAAAGATCATTCAGGCGGCCTAATAGCTTTTCTTCATTGTCTTTCCCCTCTATCCATTGAAACTTTAATTCTTCGTCGCCTCTTTTATCTTCATCCAGTATTTTGCACAAAAATAAATTGAAAATCTTATTGTATGCATTTCCTTTATCAGAGACCACGTTATGCCGTAGGATTTCCGCAAACTGATTGTATATGGTCTTTCCATCCTCTTTCCCTAAAGGTTTTAGATCCTTGCGTTGCAATGGTTTTATGCGAACATCATACGGGCAAGCATCATCATCAAATATTCCATTGTGCGAGAATTGTTTATTCCAATGATCATAAACTTCTTTGGTGTCACCAAGCATCCGAAAGTCATCTTCAATCTTGACAATGGAGTTCTCGAATTGGATTTGGGAGTCATCAGGTTTTGATGTATACAAACATAAATATTTAGCGTTTCTGTCTTGTTGCCAATAACTAAACAATTGCCCTCCATTCTTCAGCATCTTCTTACGTTCATTCTGATATTCTTCCTCATGGGTTTTGCATTCAATCATCAAATAGGATCGCGATTCTGGATCCTTAACAAGGATGTCGAGCTTACCTTTGTTTCTTCTGCCTAAAGCCCACTTGTTTTCAAGTACTATTCTGTCAGGGGAATAGCGTTTTTCCAACAATCTATTGATGCATTCAAGAACAATAAAGTTCTCGCTATTCGCAAAGTTTGATTGAATTTGGATAAAGGATTTCCTCTTTGGGGAAATCGACCTTTATTTTACAGTCGCATTGCTTATAGTGTTTTTCCCATACATCGTTGCCCGTATTCGTATACAACATCAATTTAAGGAGTTGTTTTATTTTTTTATTTTTCAAGAAAAAATTCTCCACGGACACCTCATCACTCAAATCAGAAACATGACAATGGGCATTCTTATCGGAACAAGTATGACCGTCCAGAACAGATTTCCGAGTAGGTGATTTCATAAAGGCTGAAAATCCTCTTGAGAATAGACAGAAAAAGGCAACCTGACACGCGCGTGAACCTAACAGAGGCAACCCAATAACACAAGGCATTTGAACAGCCGTTACGATACCAGGTCGGCATACCGCAACCGCTTGCCGACCATGCCGGTAAAGACCTTCTCCATCTGTTCGACCGTATCCAGTGGCCGAACATTATGCCGTCCTGCAAATTCCTTTTTTCCAGTTGCAAAATCCTTATCCCGTATTTTCACGATCTACCTCACCAGTTCCTCATAGGGCAATGATACGCCTATCCCACCCGAAACAACATGGTCCACCTTATCCATAGTCTCCCACCGCGCCATATTCCACCGGCCCGAAAACTCATGGATATACCTGTGCAAATGAGCCTCAGACATCCAATGATAAACCCCATAATACCCGCGTTTCAGCAACGCCCAAAAGGATTCTATCCCATTGGTGTGTATCTGATTCCTCACATACTCACCAACGTTATGTCTCACTGTGTCATGACTGAAGCCAGACAGCCCCTTATAAGAAATGTGGTCGTCCGTAAAGACCTTTTCTCCACCCCTCACAGTATCTCTTACGAAACCTTGTAAATTGTCCTTATCCGTCCCTGTTACTGGCTTGGCCTGCACCTGTCCACCCCTACGGGTAAGAGCACCTACCACCGCCATTTTGCCAACAGTACCACGGCCAGCATGCAACCTCGTTTTGGCATGCTTGTTTTTTTCCTTGCCGCCCATATACGTCTCGTCAATTTCTACCGGGCCAGAGAACAAACCCCCCGGCATCTCTAACCCCTTGCGAACGCGATGTGCAAGGTGCCATACCGTCTTCTGTGTGACGCCCAGCTCACGGGCAAGCATAGTGCTTGAAACACCCTTGCGATGTGTCACAATAAGATAAATAGCATTCAGAAAGGTTGTCAAAGGCAAATTGGACTGGGCCATGATCGTCCCCGTACGGACACTGAAATGCTTGCGGCACTCCCGGCACCTATACGGTTGCGGCTTACCGTTCTTTGTCTTCTGAACGTTATCAACAACCCCGCAATGCGGACAGTAGATCCCGTCCTTCCACCGAAAATCCTCAACATAAGACACGGCAACAGCTTCGTTCCGAAACCGCTTTCCAAACTTAAAAATGCTCATATCCTTAATTGGCTTGTATGTTCTCTTTTTCCGTTTCATTTCCGATCCCCTGGGGATTGCTTGTCAAGCGCTGTTGGCTAGCATTGTATATAATTCCCCATCTTTTATCTCATAAATAAGATAAATAACCGAACAAAAGTCAAGCTTGAAAATCACTTTGCCATCTCGCACCTCGGCTTTCCCAAAAGGAAGGGACCCTTAAAGGTGGAATCTTCCAGGGGAATCCATGTCGATAGAGATAAGATTCTCAAGAGGCGAAAATGGATATGTTCTTGACTGTCGCCCGAGAATTAGGTATATTTGAATCTATTAGGAGAGTAGAAAGACCACGGTTGGAAAGGAGTAGGATAAATCAAAGGGGCAGTTTCTATTATGTATATTTTGGACTTTGAAAAACCCATAGCCGAATTAGAACAGAAAATCCAGGATATAAAGGCTCACGCTGAGGCTGAGGATATAGATATGGCGGAGGAGTTGAGTAGGCTTGAGGAGAAGGCCAGGAAGCTCAGGGAAGAGGTCTATTCTAATCTTAGCAGATGGCAGAAGGTTCAGCTGGCGCGGCATCCTCAAAGGCCTCATACGCTTGACTATATAGAACGGATTGCGACGGACTTTATAGCACTCCACGGCGACAGGTTCTACTCTGATGACCACGCTATGGTCGGGGGCATCGCTAAAGTTGAGGGAAAGAAAATACTCATCATCGGGCATCAAAAGGGTAAAGATACAAAGGATAACCTCTATCGCAACTTCGGAATGCCTCATCCTGAGGGCTACAGGAAGGCCTTAAGGTTGATGAAACTTGCCGCTAAGTTCCACCGTCCTGTATTATCCTTGATAGACACCCAGGGGGCCTATCCTGGAGTCAAAGCCGAAGAGAGGGGACAGGCCGAGTCTATAGCCAGAAATATCTTCGAGATGTCCCACCTGCCAGTTCCAATAGTAATAGCCATCGTGGGAGAAGGCGCAAGCGGCGGGGCGTTGGGGATCGGCGTCGGAGACAAGATCTTGATGATGGAGCACACCTGGTATTCCGTCATAGCTCCTGAGTCCTGTTCCACCATCCTGTGGAGGGACAGAGAAAAGAAGGAAGAGGCTGCAGAGGCCCTTAAATTGACACCGGGAGACCTGCTCAAATTCGGCATCATAGATGAGATCATACCGGAGCCTTTAGGAGGAGCGCACAGGGACTATGACGAAGCTGCCTCGAGGTTAAAGTCAGCAGTGCTCGCGACTTTCAGCCAATTAGAGCAGATAACTCCGGATGAACTAATAAAAAAGAGGGTCGATAAGTTTACCGCGATAGGTGCATGGGAGGAGTGATCTGGTGCAAAACCGTGCCCTGATTTTCATTTCCTGATTCTTCCGATTTCAAGCCGAGCCTATATGTGGTTATTACTTCTACCTTCGAGGCCAACTTGCAGGGGTTCAGGGCGTCGTGGAGTCACGTCATCTGGAGCGCTTTTGCCCGTTTTGCGAGGAGTTTAAGGGTCACCAGATGAGTAGGGTAATGGGGAATGAGAATATCAAATGCGGTCATGCTTTTTTCCGCTTCGGGACGCAAATGGGTAAGGATGGACTAAATTCTGGCGGACATATGCGGCTGCAGCAGCTCTGCAGAGAAGATAACCCTTTATAATTGAACTCCAGATACAAAGGAGAAAAGCCGTGGAACTCGGTCTCAGAGACAAAATTGCCCTTGTCACAGGCTCCAGTCGAGGCATCGGCCGCGCCATTGCCAATTCTCTGGCCTTTGAGGGTGTGCACATAGCTATGGTCGCACGTAGCGCCGACGCCCTTGAAGAAACACGCGCCGAAGTAGCCAGCACTTACGGCGTAGAGGCACTTGCCATACCCGCAGATCTGACTGACCCAGGCAGCGCTGATAGAATCGCCGGTGCTATCAAGGACAGATTCGGGAGGCTCAATATCCTTATCAACAACGCCAACATCTTCGTTCCCACTCCCTTTGACAAACTCACCGACGATCTGTGGAAAGCCGCCATAGACACCAAACTGATGGCTGTCATCCGCCTTGTGCACGCCAGTTTACCCCTGATGGAGGGCACAGGATGGGGACGAATCATCAACATTACGGGGGTTGCTAATGTTGAGCCAGGTGCTGAGTTTCTGCCTGTGGGTGCAGTCAATTCAGCTGTCAGCAACTATTCCAAAGGCATCTCAAAGATTCTCATCTCCAAGGGCATCACTGTCAACTGTGTCAACCCCGGTCCTATTGAAACCAGTATATGGTCTTCGATGTTCTCCCAACCCGATGCGCGCAAAAGGTTCGAAGCGAGCCTGCCTATGAAACGCATGGGGAAACCTGAAGAGGTTGCCGCTGTGGTCACATTCCTCGCTTCTGTCCAGAGCAGTTACGTCAACGGAACCGAAATCCGCGTCGATGGAGGTGTCACCGCCTGCGTCGGTCCCTGAGCATCGCAATAGCAAACCGTGAAACTCCACTCTAATAATACAGGGTGTTTGAAATTCGATGATAATGGTAGCAAAGATACTCCAAATCCTGGGCATATTTGAAGTCGGATTCGCCGTTATAGAGGGGATACGCGAGGAACTTACGATGTGGCAGGAATTAATCCTCTCCCTTATAGGTTTAGCGATCTTTACAGTTGGATGGGTTCTGGAGAAAAAATTTGTAAAGAGACTGAAATAGAAAGACGCAAGGATTCAAGAACATTGGATATAAGAGTATAGAGACGGAGGAACCTAATAGGATACATCGAGTACAAAGGAGCTATACACATTCATTCTGTCTATTCTGACGGGAGCGGGACCGTGGAGGAGATTATGTGTGCGGCTCAGAATGCAGATTTGGATTTTATCGTATTGACCGATCATAACACGCTCAAAGCCAGAAAGGAGGGATACGAAGGCTGGCACGACGACCTGCTTGTGTTGGTCGGAGAAGAGGTTTCTCATCGCAAACAACACTGTCTGGCTGTGGGAGTAAACGGAGAGATAGATTGGAAGACTTGCCCTGCACAGATACTTAAAGATATACGAGAAAAAGGAGGACTCAGCTTCATAGCCCACCCTCACGGCAGATACCGCCCCTACTTCAGGAAAAAGCAGTACCACTGGGAAAGCTGGCAGCCCGATTCATTCACCGGAATAGAGCTCTGGTCGTATATGTTCGACTGGGTGTCAGACTTTAGATTCTATAAATGGAGAGATTTTATCGAGGACCCTTCCTCCAAGATAAGCGGTCCCTATCCAGAAACAATAGCTTTGTGGGATAGGCTCTGCCAAAACTCAAAAGTTGTCGCCATCGGAGGACTCGACATCCACGCTAGGAGGACGATACTCAGTAGAAAAGTGGTCGTTTTCCCCTACGAATGGGCGTTCGGAACGCTGCGGACCCGCGTCCTTGTCCCTGAAAGGTTCTCCGGAGATTCTCAAAAAGACGTTCAGCTCGTCTTAAACGCGCTCGCGGACGGACACTGCTTCATAGCCTACGACTTGCTGAGCCCTGCGGAAGGCTCTATATTGCGCATCGCCGACGGTTCAGCTATCATGGGAGATGAGGTGGAGTGGAACCCAGAGCTGGAGTTAGATGTCGTCCTGCCGCGCCCTTGTGGGATAACTATTTTTAGGGACGGAAGAAGGATCCAGAAAACTGAAGATGACAACTTTATCATGAGCGCTGACTCGCCCGGGGTCTATCGGGCCGAAGCGACACTGGATGGGAAGCCCTGGATATACTTCAACCCTATATATCTGAGAAGGCCGAAAGGGATCAAGGAATAGAATTTTCTTTTAGCGATTGGATTCAGAGTTTTTAACGAGCTTCACCAAGAAGTACAAGCATCCAGTCAATATAAAGATTATTGCCTTTGAAGTTGTGAACTTCTCCTACACTTCATTTGAAAAAGAGGCCTATGGCTCAAAATGATAGGGTAGTCAGAAGAGTTAGGCCCATGTCCATGCAGTTAAGAATATGATGACTAAAATCGTTGTGATAGCCGATGTTCATGCCAATCTTCCTGCCTTAGAAGCGGCGCTAAGAGATATTCGTGGCCGAGGATATGATGTTCTTTATCATCTTGGTGAGGTGATAGGCATTGGGCCTTATCCTTCAGAATGTCTTGATCTGTTGTTGAACATCCCGAACGCTAGTTTTATCATGGGTAATCATGATAAATGGTTCATTGAAGGTTTACCCCAGCCCCGGCCTGCATGGATGAGCGATGGCGAAGTGGAACATCAACGCTGGACGCACGCTTCTATCGATCCACAGTTAAAGAATGTAGTTGCTCAGTGGCCTTATGTCATACAAGATCGGTTGGAAGGTGTCAACACTACCTTTCTTCACTATGGGCTAAATGCATCAGGTAAGGGCTTTTCTTCAATCGTTGACGAACCAACGTCCTCGGATTTAGACCGCATATTTGAGGAATATGATTCGCGGCTCATCTTCTATGGGCATATCCATCGTGTGATAGACATTCAAGGTCGGAAGCGTTATTTCAATCCAGGTTCTTTGGGCTGTTACGAACAAGCTTCAGCTCGTTATGTGGCGGTCGATTTCCAGGAGGGTCAATTTGCTCTTGAGCGTCGGAGCGTGACCTACGACATCATGCCCCTCCACAAAGCGTTTGAGCAGCGGAGAGTGCCAGAACGCGACTTTATTTATCGTACATTCTTTGGTGGGCTATTGGGGGACTGATCCCAATTATGCGGATTTAGACATTTCGAGCACATGGCCGATGTGATCGTTTTATCAGCTCGCACTGGGGCTTGTTTAAACCATTAGCAGTTGTTTCTTGTAGTGGGTAGGAGAAGCTGCCAAGTTCTAATTATTGCCGTTTGTGTAGATAGTAGTCTATCGTATTTAAGGCGATGTACCACTTGTGCATCACGTTGGCAGGGCTGCAAAAGCACCCGGCGGGATTGCAGCTTTCATCGCTCTGTAGCACATCCTCTAAATTCTGACCCACAATTTTTGTGACGCTGATGTTTTTCCTCAAAAATTCTGGGCCTTTCTCCTGAAAACTGCACGTTCTTTGCATCCCGTCGTCCTCAAAATACACTTCTATATTAGCGTCCTTTATGATATAATTGTCTTTGTCCTTCTCCAGTACGATCACGATACGAGAATCTATCTCGATCCCCCCCGACGAACACGTGCTCCCCTCGTATTTGAATGCGAAGCTGACGACTCCATTTTTGGCGGGTTCTACAGATAAGTGTTCATGCGCCCATTTTTTTAGAGTCCGTTCGTTTATGTGATATCCCATCTTGTACCAGTCTCCTTTACATCAACTCCGCGAGAAGTACTCGGATCCTAACAGTTTGTCCAAAATTTCCTTTTCGGATTTGCACCTTTGAGAGAGAATAGCTTCAAGCCTCTTGTTCTCGCGCTCTAAGATGGTCTGCTCCATCTGGAGCATGGATTCAGTGGAAACCGCTTCTAGCAACTGCTGTTTCTCCTGGGGTATTACCTGAAGCCCGGATCCCACCAGTTGAGACAGGGTCGTAGAGTCGATAGGGAACTGAAGCTCATCTGCCAGATTACCCTTAATGTCCAGCAGAAAGAATAATTGCTGTTTTAGGGGAACATCGATCACCTTCATCAGGTAAGCTATGTAATTCTTGAAAAGACCGCTGACGCTGTCGGCAAGATGCTCTGTCTTTAGGGTATCTGACGGTTCGTCCACAAGGAGTTGAACCCGTCCCACAAGATATGGTTTCTCCTGAATCATGCCTAATATTTCAAGGCGTTGGCCTCCATTCGTCAGAATGTTCATCTGCCCCTCGTTCAGCCTCTCCACGTGCACAATTTGGGCCGTGGTCCCCACGGAGTACGGAACGGCGGGTCCCCCACCTCGCTGCCGAGTTTTATGAGCGAAACTCCGAAAGTCCTGTCCCCTTCCAGGCATTTGTCTATCATAAGCTTATACCTCTCCTCAAAGATGTGCAGGGGCAATTTCATCCCCGGGAACAGGACTGTGTTTAATGGGAAAAGGGGCAGTTCCATTTCTACTCAGTTCCTTATCGACGCTTAATTCAATTTAATATTTTGAAGAGACTCTGCTGCACGAAAGAACTGAAGGTGCATAATCACAGAAAATGAAATTTAGCGAATCTTCTCCAAGACAAAAACTAGCCACTTATCTTGATCTTCAACTAATTGAGGCTTTGGCGAAAGCGGCGTCCAGTGAGGGTTAAAAATATGGCCTAGATCGCCTTTCACCTCCCACTCATCTTCAGTTTCTTCCAGTGTTGTTAAATGATAAAAATATCTCGTCTTCTGAGTACTCAGGTTTTCACTGGGAACCCATCCTGTATAGTCATGGAGGATATACTGGATATCAGTAAAATTGTAGTATTCTGTGTATGAGATTTGCGTGAAATCTTCATGTGCAGAAATGTACTGTACTGTAAGCCCCCTGGGCAACTTTTGCCTGTAAGGAATTGAGTTTAAGTCCGGTTCGATATAGACATAGGTATTCCTGGCTACTACTCTTTCGGCTTCCTCCAGTTCATTTTCAAGACATCCTAGGTATTCCTGGGTTTCTACGCTCTTTAGACCAGTTTCTTCGCAGACCTCTCTCCTCAGGGCAACTTCAAGATCTTCGCCTTCTGCAACCGTTCCTGCCGGGATCTGGATACCTGCGGTGGGATGTTTAAATACGAGTAGCTCTTTTACTCCATCTCTTTTCCGTATTATAAATGCGGTAACCTTGCGGACTGCCTCATCCATTCGTATTTCCCCTCAACTTTGTTGTTAAGGGGATAATAACCAGAATCCCGTCTTCGCAATAGTAAGTATCTCCATTTAATATACCAAATCAGGGGTGTAGAAAGCAATCCTTTCTTTCTACTTTGAGTCTCTTTCGTTTGGATAGACGCAGGATATTTGTTATATTTACGTAGTTTTTTCGCTGTAGGAAGAACTGTCATGTTCTCGTCTGCAACCGGAGACATACAATTGCCGAGACATCGTCCCTGTTTGAATATACCAGATTTCAAGGGAAAAAGTGCCACCGTTATGGGGTTAGGATTATTTGGGGGAGGTTTAGGGGTGGTTAAATACCTTGTGGGAAAGGGAGCTAAGGTCACGGTAACCGACTTGAAGGACGAAAGTCAGTTAAAGGAGTCGGTAGATGCCCTGAAGGGACTGCCTATCAAGTGGAAATTAGGGGGACATGAGGAGGAAGATTTCAAAGGTGTAGACTTTGTAATATTCAATCCCGCCGTCCCAAAGGACTCTGAGTACGTCAAGATCGCCCAAAAAAGCGGCGCATTTTTAGAGACTGAGATGAACCTCTTTTTCAAAGGGTGTAAAGGTCGCATAATCGGTGTGACGGGGACAAGCGGCAAGACGACCACGACAAGTATGATAGGGAAGATTCTAAAAGAGTGGGACCCAGGCACATCGGTAGGAGGAAATATCGGAGAGAGCCTCCTTGAACAGATGGAAAGTATAGGCAGGAATACGCCTGTTGTGCTTGAACTTTCCAGCTTTCAGTTGGAAAGACTTAGAGCAATAGCCTTGAGTCCTCAGCTATCCGTGGTCACCAATATATCTACGAATCACATAGATTGGCACAGAAGTATGGAGGCATATATTGAGGCGAAAAGATCAATAGTGCTAAATCAAAATGAGGGTGACGTCGCCCTTTTAAATTATGACGACGATACTTTAAGAAAGTGGGAAGATTGCTGCCCTGGAGACGTTCTGTTCTTCAGCGTGGAAAGTGCCCTTGGAAGGGGTGTGTACGTCAAAGATAACTTTATAAGGGCAAGGATAGATAGAGAAGAACTTGAAATATGCAGGTATGATGAATTGAAGATCCCGGGAGTTCATAATCTGCAAAACGCGCTGGCCGCTGTCGGGGTGGCTCTGTCTTTTGGCGTGGATGTCGAGACTGTTGCTCGCGTCCTCGGGGAATTTGAAGGAGTTGAACATCGCCTGGAATTCGTAAGGACCCTAAATGACGTGGAGTACTACAACGACTCTATAGCCACCACACCAGAGCGGACAGTCACCGCGTTGAAGTCAATCCAGCGGCCTGTCCTTCTCATAGCCGGGGGATACGACAAGGGAATCCCGTTTGAAGGATTGGCGAAGGTTATCTCAAAGAGGGTAAAGGTCTTATTATTAATAGGCGATGCAGCCCAACAGATAGCCCAGAGTGTCCAAAGGGAAAATAGAGACCTTTCCCTCATCTTCTGCCAATCTCTTAAGGATGCTGTTCTTGTAGCTCAAAAACGGGCAGAAAAGGGGGACGCTGTCCTGCTTTCTCCTGCGTGTGCAAGTTACGATATGTTCAGAAACTTTCAGGATAGAGGAAATATCTTTAAGGAGATTGTAAAGGGCCTTTAGGCTCGTAATTGCGCTGAAATAATTCTTGACATTTTTGTATAAAATTTGTATTAGTACTATTGTTGAGATTGTTGATTATCTCCATCAACAATACTGAGGTGCAGGGAATTGACACGGGAAAAAGTGCTTGACAGTATCAGGCATTCCTCTTATATTCAATTTAGTTAGATTCTCATCCAGAAAGGCTGAGGGACTGGCCCATGGAAGCCTTGGCAACCCCCGCAAGGAGAGCTTTAAGCTTGCCCTGTGAGAAGGTGCCAATTCCTACCCTTTGTAGGGAAAGATGAGAAAGGGATATAATTTGAATATAGTCTGCCCGGTAGAGCCCCTTCTCATCTTGAAGGGGTTTTTTGATGTCTCTGGATAGTGTCGAACTGTAAGCTCCATTCGGGTAGATAGATAGGAGAAGCACCAAGATGAGCTGCGTCAAGGGATTGAGGTGCAGGGAGTGCAACAAAGAATATCCGACAGAGCCTCTGCATGTATGTGAGTTATGCTTTGGGCCTTTAGAGGTCGATTACGACTATGAGAAAGTTAAGGAGAGCATGACCAGAGGGGCTATCGCGCAGAGGCCCAGAAATCTGTGGCGCTATCGGGAACTGCTTCCGGTAGAGGGTGAGACGACGTTGGGGCTCCATTCGGGATTTACACCCTTTTTGAAGGCAGACCTCCTGGCTCGGGAATTGGGCGTCGAGGAGCTATACATCAAGGACGATTCTGTGAGCCATCCGACGTTCTCATACAAAGACAGGGTTGTCTCGGTAGCCATCTCCAAAGCCATCGAATTCGGATTCGACACCGTCTCCTGCGCCTCCACCGGAAACCTTGCAAACGCTGTTTCAGCTCATTCTGCAAGAGCAGGGCTCAAAAGATACATATTTATCCCCGCGGACCTGGAACAAGGAAAGGTCCTGGGCTCTTTGATATACGAGCCCAACCTTATAGCTGTGAAAGGTAACTATGACGAAGTGAACCGTCTCTGCAGCGAGATAGCAGATAAATATGGCTGGGCATTTGTCAATATAAATATGAGACCCTACTACACAGAAGGCGCCAAGACTTACGGCTTTGAGATAGCCGAACAGTTCGGTTGGAAACTACCTAAACATATCGTTATCCCGACTGCTGGAGGAACCATCCTACCCAAGGTTATGAAGGGTTTCGGTGAACTGTGTAAGCTGGGTCTTGTTGAAGATGTCGGAACGAAGGTCTATTCGGCTCAGGCGGACGGATGTTGCCCGGTGGTCACAGCGATCAAGAAGGGAACAGACTTAATCGAGCCTGTCAAACCTCATACTATCGCCAAATCGATCGCCATAGGAAATCCAGCAGACGGTTTCTATGTTCTCAAAGCCGTAAGAGATAGCAGAGGATGGGCAGAATCGGCTACCGACGACGAGATCGTCGAAGGTATCAAGCTCTTAGCCAGAACGGAAGGCATATTCACCGAACCTGCGGGGGGAACGACGGTCTATGCGACCAAGAAGTTGATAGATCAGGGGATAATCCCCAAAGATGAGTCTATTGTAATTGCTATCACCGGAAACGGTCTCAAGACTCAAGAAGTCGTAATGGATAAGATAGGCAGCGCCAAGATTATAGAGCCGACTCTGGACGAATTTGACAAGTTAGTAGACAATAATTACGAAGTGTAATACAAATTAGATTGAACAGATTAGAGACAATAGGTGGCGATATACTGTCCCAGATCGGCAAAACTCCGCTCCTCAGGATAAGGAAGCTATATGATGGTTCGGACAGTTTGAAAAAAGGCGTCCGGGTCTATGCCAAGCTTGAGATGTTCAACCCGGGCGGCTCTGTGAAAGATCGTCCCGCGTTAAGGATGATCGAGGACGGCGAAAAATCCGGCGAACTTACCAAAGATAAGACTATCATAGATTCCACATCCGGAAACACGGGTATCGCCTACGCTGTTATCGGCGCCGTCAAGGGCTACCGTGTGAAACTGGTAATTCCGCAAAGCGTCTCCAGGGAGAGGAAGCTTACGCTCGAAACGTTCGGCGCAGAGATGGTCTTCACCGATGCGATGGAGGGCTCGGACGGAGCTCAAATCGAATGTCAAAGGATCTATGAGCAGAATAAAGATCTATACTTCAAGCCCGATCAATATAACAATGATTCCAACTGGAAGGCACACTACGACACAACCGGGCCTGAAATATGGGAACAGACTAAAGGTGAGGTAACTCACTTTATTACCACGATAGGGACAAGTGGAACGCTTGTTGGGACAGGAAGAAGGTTAAAGAAATATAATAAAGATATAAAGGTGATAGCTGTCGAGCCGGAGGCGTTTCACGGAATCGAGGGCTTGAAGAATATGGATACTAACATTGTTCCGGGCATCTACGATGAGAGCATCTTTGATGAAAAGATCCAGATCAAAACCGAAGATGCATATGAGATGACCAGGAAGCTTGCAAGGATCGAGGGTGTAATGGTAGGTCAATCCTCAGGAGCCGCCTTGAAGGTCGCTTTAGACGTGGCGAGCAGGATAAATGAAGGTGTCATCGTCACAGTCTTTCCAGACGGAGGCGATAAGTACCTGAGCACGAAGGTATGGGACTTTGTGAAGAATAATGCCGGTCAGAATAGATAAGGAAAATCAAGCAAAGATGTTCCAGCACTCTATAGAAGAATATCCCTACGAGTGCTGTGGCATAATAACCGGATCATCAGATCTTCATGTCCACCGATGTACAAATATCCAGAATAGACTGCACGAAGAAGACCCTATTAAGCACCCAAGAGACTCAAGGATAGCATACTTCATAGATCCCGAAGAGCAGTACAAGATCATTACCGAGGCTGAAGAAAAGGGTCAAGAGATCAAAGGTTTCTATCATTCTCACCCCGATGGGGGAGCTTATTTTTCCCAGGAAGACACCCAAAGGGCCCTGTTCTTCGACGAGCCTGCATACGGAGGAGCGTTCTATATTGTAATATCTGTAACGGAGGGAAAAGTACAGGATGCAAAGTGCTTTGCGTGGAACGAAAAAGAGAGAACCTTTGAGGAGGTGGGTCTGGAGGCCGTGTGAATAGTGCAGTGTGTGCCGTTTTGCCTTTCGGGAATCCAAGCATGTCTAACATAAGGAGGGTTGAAAATGAGCATTACAGTCAGGGTACCTACTCCCTTGAGGAGATTGACAGATAATCAGCCTAGCGTCGAGGTAAACGCTTCGACCGTGATTGAGGCTATTGACCATTTAGAGTCACAATTTGAGGGTATAAAGGAAAGACTCGTAGACGAGAGCGGGGAGATAAGACGCTTTGTCAACGTCTATGTCAACGATGAGGACATAAGGTTCTTGGACGGGAAGGATACCATCCTAAACTCCGGAGACAGCATCTCTATAGTCCCGGCGATCGCCGGAGGAACGTCGGCTGCAAGAGCCAAAAACTAAACCACAGGGGCAAAAGGAAGTATACCGCAGATCCCGAAGTGGCCAGGGAGACCTCCGTTTCTGTGGTCAAAAGGAGATGATGAAGATGTCGGAGGAGATAAACCGAAGGTTCTATCTCACCTTCTCAAGTGAACTGATAAAAAAGCCGATAATACATGAGATCGGTCACAAATTCAAGATTGTGACGAACATAAGGACAGCCAGTGTCTCAGATGAATTGGGGCTTGTCGCTCTGGAGATGATAGGGGAACACGATGAGATCGAAAAAGCGGCGTCTTACCTCAAAAAGCTCGGGGTGATTGTAGAACCTATAGAAAAGAGTGTGGTCGAATGAGACTTTCAGCCAAGACAGATTACGGTGTAAGGGCGATATTCGATTTGGCTATGAACTACGGTCAAGGGCAAGTCCAAGGCGCCGACATAGCCCGAAGGCAGAATATCCCCGAACAGTACCTCGTCCAGCTCCTGACGCTCTTAAGGAGGGCGGGATACGTGAAAAGTCTAAGGGGTCCTAAAGGGGGACATACCATAGCCAAAGAACCTTCCGCGATCACTGTGGGGCACATCGTGGAGCTTCTGGAAGGTCCAATAGACCCTATAGAAGTACCCTTAGATCCTCAAAATGGAGATAATTACGTCCTTCAGGAGGTCTGGAACGACCTGAGAGAGGCTATTATCAAGATGCTGTATTCCATCAACTTTGGTGAGCTGTGCGAACGAAAGAGACAAAGGGACAAAAGCCTCACATTTCACATCTAAAACAAGTGGACAAGTGGGACTAAAGGCGAAACATAGGTAAACACGGTAGACCGGACGGAGGTAAAGAGGCGGCAAAGTTTCTAAACTGTTGAGGAAGGTACGTAAACTATCTCTTAAAATCGAAAATGTGATCCTTCACCTGTAGAGGCCGGGGTTAACCAGTCCCTGGGCGAGGCGGCGTGGGCACTCCGTGCTCTGCTGCTCCCCAAGGTGAGTGATGATCGATAACAAGCTACGACGTGAGTGGCTTTGCCACTACTTCTGCCTACTGTTCTTATGATGGGAGATTAGCCTTGAGTACTGTTAAAGTGGAGAATATGCTGGGGTTGATCTTTAGCACCCCGATTGTTAGACTCAACAGAGTAGTCGACCAAGATTGTGCCGAAATCTGGGGCAAGTTAGAATCCTTCAACCCTGGCGGAAGCGTCAAGGACAGGATAGCCCTCTCTATGATCGAAACTGCAGAACGGGACGGACGCTTGAAGCCCGGCATGACGATCATCGAACCGACAAGCGGCAACACCGGGATCGGCCTGGCACTGGTTGCTGCCGTCAAAGGTTACAGAATGATCGTTACAATGCCGGATACTCCCAGCGTGGTCGAAAGGAGGAGCATCTTCAAGGCCTATGGAACCGAGCTGATTTTGACACCAGCCTGGGACGGTATGCAGGGAGCAATAGACAAAGCCGTGGAACTCCAGTCTGGAAACCCTGAGGAATATTTTATCCCTCAACAGTTTGAAAATCCTGCCAACCCCGAGATTCACAGGAGGACCACGGCCCTCGAGATTCTAAACCAGATGGATGGAAAACTCGATGCCTTTGTCGCCGGAGTCGGAACCGGCGGCACGGTCACAGGTGTGGGAGAAGTCCTAAAAAAAGAGCTCCCGAACGTAAAGATAGTGGCTGCTGAGCCTCAAGAATCTGCAGTCCTGTCGGGCGGAGTTCCTGGCATTACTGGCATCGAAGGATGGGGCGCAGGATTTATCCCCGCTGTCCTGAACAGGGACACAATAGACGAAGTAATAACGGTCTCCACCGAAGACGCCTCCCTTATGGCAAGGAGACTTGCCAGAGAAGAGGGGATATTAGCAGGAACGTCAGCGGGTGGAGCGGTTTGGGCGGCCTTGAAAGTCGCAGAAGATATGGGCCCAGGAAAGGTCGTAGCGGTCATCCTTCCCGACAGGGGGGAAAGGTATCTCAGCACTACTTATGCAGATTGACCATTATTCCCAAAACACTATTAAACAACTATATACACGATAACACCCAATATTTACTTAACTTTATCACTTCATTGTATTATTATGGTGCTATATGATTTTATACCACTTTTGATAGGCTATGGACACTATTTGGACACCAGAAGTAACGACCCCACAAGCGTACGAGCCTCGCCGTCAGTAGCGGTATTTTGTTGTTCTCCTGAGCGATCCACTGCATAATTCAATTGACATCGCACATTTTCTTTTGTATGTTCCCTCCTAATTAGCCTATACCTCCCGTAGCTACCCAATCCATTAGATCCTCCGTAGAAATACTTGGCAGGTAAATAACGCTGCTTGGCAGAGACTGTGACAGAAGTTGTCACAATCAGGTTGTATATTCCCCACTAGAGAACAGTGAGACAGGCGCTTCTCCTAAGCTGAAGAATGAATCCTCAAAGCGGGAAGCAAATATGAAATGTCCAGAGTGTGGGTTGATAAATCCCGATAGCAGATCGAGATGTGTTTGCGGTTATAATTTTGCAACTAGTCAAATGAAGGAATCATCTCAGCAGTCAGATGCGCAACAATTGAAGAAGATAAGTGTTATCCTTTTGTGGTTTCTGACAAATATCACCTTTGGAATATATGTCCCAGGTTGGTATTTGACAAGACGAAATACAATCAACAATCTGCAATCTGAGCAAAAAGTTGGCTCTGGAGTATTTGTTTTTGCTATTGTGGTGATCAGTATAATTGTTTTGATAAGTATGGGTGGCTTCATCTCTGGCACCCCTAGAAACATGGATGCAGATGTTATGTTGGGAAGTTTTTTATGTGGTTTTATCATCTCTGGCAGCTCTGACACCATGGTTATATTGGGAATACTAAATTGGGTTGTAGTAATCACTTTGTTAGCTCAGTGCTTCAAGGTGAGGCGTATTCTAAATGAACATTTCAACGCGCATTTACAAAGAGGAATATCGTTCTCGTGGATAGCAACTTTGTTTTTCCAAATATACTATCTTCAATACAAGATAAATAGATATGAAAATCGGCTGTCTACTCAAGAGCTAACTGTTCAAGAAACAGCTGCCAAAGTTGTAGAGCCAGCAGATGCTACAGTGCCACAACTGGGGAAAACTGATGTTGACATCAATGGCAATAGCCAAAAAATAATCGCAACACGAGGATCGGTTATGAATAAGCCTCAAATGATTGTTATGTGGGTTATGGCAATCCTTCTATCCGTATTATCATACCCTTTCTTTGATGAAGTAATGCGTATGTACGACGATGAAGCACTTATTTTATCCCTGATTGTATCAGTCGTTCTGATAGGAACAGCATTGGTATTTTCTCTCAGGAATGTCAAAGATGACGAGGTTGCCAGGTAGGAAGTTTTTTGCCAGCATTGGAGGATAGAACAACATGTATAAGCTAACTCACTTTGTAGCCCTTGTCGTTTTTCTGCTCTTCTTTATAGCTTGTTCAGATTCCAGTTTGTTACAATCTGACATTGACGAGTTGAAGCAAGAGGTGGAGGATTTCAAGAAATCTAATCAGAACCTTAAAAAAAGAGCTTGATGATATAAAGAAATCGAATATAACTACCACGATTTCCACAGAAACTCAGAAGGGCACGGTTGAGTTCACGGTGTCATCAGAGTGTACGTTTCTTGCAACTGGTCTCTCTGATATAAATCTAAACATTTATATAGACGGAGTTTTCAAAGAACAAACCGATTTTGACGATTCATGGCGCTCCCGCCCAAATAGTGCCGATATATCTCCTCTTTGGGTTCTTCGATCCACGTAGTGCCAGAGGACAGGTTCGCAGGAAGAATCTTGCGGTGATAGGCCGGCATATCTATGCTCCTTATCTATGCTATTCCCAGCTCTTCCACTAAACTGTCGAATCTGTTTAAGACCCTATCTCTCAATTGTGAGTAAAACTCCGGTGTTATAAAGTGGGTAAGTTTAATGTTCGGATTGCCCTCGTAGGTCTGATCGGGCAGGACGTAGTCGTCCACTCTGAAGCCCTGTTTTCTCTCCAGGGCATAACCCCTTATAAACGTCTTAAGCACGCTCCTTTTGAGTTCTGCTTCACTTATGGAGATGTTCATCTCTTCATTTAAGGCATTCACGGCGTAATTGTCGTCTATTCCGGCGAACTTGCAAAGGCCGATTAAGTCGTCCCTGATCTGGTACAGGCCTCTTTCTACTATCGCCTCCTCCCAGTAGTCGACAGATGTCTCTCCTTCGAAAATCAGTAAAAGGAAGGTCTTCATGGACATGTGCCCTCCGGCGATGGCGAAGGGATAGCCGGGGTTCGTCTCGGCGAGATATGCCGGAAGTTCCACTCCCTTGCATTGCATGGCGAAAGATGTCTCTCCCAGCTTTTCCGAGACTCTCTTTACCCCGTGTCCGAAGAGAGGTTCCTCTCCGTATGCCATGTTCCTTAAGATCCTTTGTGCTCCTTCGAAATCCCCGAACTCCAGGTCGTCTGCGATCTTAGATTCTCCATCCTTGCGGCTGTTGTAGTCCATTATGTAACCAAGTGTCACACCTGCGCTTATAGAGTCGAATCCCATTTCGTCCACAAGGGCAATTATCTCCCACGCCTGCGCCCTGTCGGTGATTCCGAGGTTGGAGCTCAATAGGTTCAGCGGCTCGTAGTCCGACTTGGCCAAAAAATCCCCGCCTTTTCCGTTCGCCTTGATGTATATGTTCTTGTGGCAGGCTATCCCGCACCTGTAGCACGACTCGTCCTTGATGTGATATTCCTCCTCCACGTTCTCCCTGAACAGAGGTGCACCGCCTCGTCGGTGCCCCTGAGGTCTGAAATTGTATTCGGGCAAAGCCCCTGCATCGTAAAGGGGAAGGTAGTTCGACCAGGTACCTCCCATCCCTCCTCCTTTGTCCTTTTCCCTGAACTTCTTCGAGCCGTCGCCCCTTGCTACCTCTTTGTTCACGTCCACAAGGAGTCTTGGTCAACCTCTTATGCCGGGGCTCGGTCCCGTCGCAGACTATGGCAAGGAGGTTTTTCGACCCCATCAGGCCTCCCATGCCGCCGCGTCCTGCGAATCGAGGCTTCGGGTCGCCCGACTTTATCTGATTCTCCGTTGAAATCGCCACCGCAGCGAATCTGTTTGTATCATAGTTCTCTCCGGCAGGACCTATTGCTGCAAAGTGTGCTTCGGGATATCTTTCTCTCAGATACATAATCTTTTCGTGGGTCGTCTTCCCTACCAGCTCCTGTGCGGGCTCAAGCGAGAGTTTTGATTCTTTTATGTCCCCCTTGACCACTAAGTAGACGGGCTCGTCTGACCTTCCAAAGAAGACCATCTCGTCGATCCCAGCCCACTTCATCTCGGTCCCGAACTTCCCGCTCCCCGCGGACCACATCGCAGCAGGCATACCGCTGTTGGAGACCTTCAGCGGACTGTACGCGGTGAAATATGTCCTCAGACCTGTCATCACATCTGTGCCGCTTAAGACCCCCGTATTAACCACAAGAGGGCTTCCAGGATCATAAGCTTCCGTCACTGCGAAGTCCTCAAGGAATTTGAAGGACCGTGCAATTCCGCCTAAAAAATCCTCCATATCCTCACAATCTCTGTCTTCTGCATCGATTTTCCCGCTGTCCAATTGTAATGTGGCCCTTCTGTATTTGAAATCCCTTATATCTTTCTTACCGTCGCCGTCTGGACTTATCATATCTTTTCTCCCTGAAATTTCGAGTCTATCTTTGCTTCGATCAGTTACCTTATGTTAAATAATAATAGATAGGTCATCGATTGTCAAGAGGTGAACTTTACATAATAGGCGAATGTGGCGAAGTCCAGGTCCGTAGCCTCAAGCCTCTGATCCGTGATTGTTTGATATTTTCGCGGATTAAGCGCAACCTATGTGCAGCATCAAGATAGAGTTGCTTACCTGGAGAAAGGTTGAGCGCTTTGAGCTCGTCGAAAGGACTAAAGGCCGTCTCAAACTTATACTCATCAATGAGTTTGGCTTCGGGCATGAATCTGTCCGCTGGCGGTCGTTCATTGTTCGTATAGCTGGTCATGCTCAGCGATAAATGGCCATCACGCCAGATTGCTGAATCATCGAGGAGTTCTTGATGACTTCTCAGAAAAATTGTAGAATCAGACCTCACTAATTTACTACTCGTTGAAGTGGAGATGTCCTAACAGGAGGATGAGAATAGCCACCTGTGGGAGCTACGATTTCCTTTGACATACCTAAACCTGTATTCAGAATAGTATTAGATACCAGGAGGCCACAAAGCTTATTCCCGACACTCCCCATAGCAAGCCTGCTACTTTGTCTCTTCTTTCTGCGCTTTTAAGGTCATCCTCAATTCTTCTGGGATTGGCTGAGTGTAGATATTTATCGAAGCTGTCATCAGCGGAATTCTTAACTATTGATGCCGCTATTCCTGACGCCACCGATATACCTAAGAAGACATAAGTGGGCCATCTGTTCTTGTCGTTTTTCCTCAATGACACGGACCCTGCGTAGTCCTTCTTGGTAAGGAATATCCTGCCTTTGCGCTGTGCCTGCTCTGCTTTGGAATCCTGCTCTGAAAGACTTTGTAGAAAGCCAATATCGCGCAAAAACTCTTTCCCTCTTATGTCTGATATTATCTTTGATTTCCCCAACATTGGAAGCACAGACATCCTTGTCTGTTCACTCTCCATGTGACACAGGGATCTCTGATCCACCCATAATTTTTGAGGGCCCCTTTGAGACTGTGCAATTGACGGCCAGAGACCTGCAGCCAGGAGGGTGATTATGAAAAATAGTGGGCTTTTAGTGGTTGTCATCTACTTCTCTGGAGGCATCGAATAAGGTTTTCTATCCACCCCCGAATGCCCGCGAATGATTCTACCCCGATTGAATCTATCGGGGGGGGTCGGGGATCAGGGGCTGCTGTCTACTTGTTTCCCGAAGGCGTATATATAACCGCTCTCTGATCCTGCTGATCCTGCATAGATAAAGCTATCTCCGAAGGCGGGAGGAGATTCTATAGGGCCTTTGGTCTCGAATTTCCACTTCAATTCTCCTGATGCGCGGTCCAGGGCATACAAGTGCCTGTCTGCTGATCCGAAATAGACTGTATTATCCGTAAGAACAGGGGCGGACTTCAGGACGCCTTTTGTTGTAAATCTCCAGATCGGTCTGCCCGAGAGCTTGTCCAGGGCGTAGAGGTTACGGTCGTTCGAACCGAAATATACGGTTGTAACATCGCATGCTGATCCCGCGTATATTCCTGCCTCTGACTTGAAGATCCAGACCATCTCCCCGGAATGTGGATCCAGCTTGTAGAAAGTTCCCATCGCGGTTCCAAAGTATATACCACTGGAATCCGCAGTCGGAGAAGCATAGATGCTCGAATCTGCCTTGTACTTCCACTTCAATTTTCCCGTCTTTGAGGAGACAGCGTACAGATGATCGTCGTCCGATCCAAAATAGACTAAACTATCTTTGGAACAGGGCGAAGAGTGAATTTGATCGTCTGCTTTGAACCTCCATAGCACCTCACCTGTTTGGGCTCTGACCGCTACTACTTCCCCGCGCTCTGATCCCACAAGCAGTAGGCCCTCCCAAAGACAAAGTGACGCGGATATATCTCCGAAATTTGCGCTCCATTGTGCCTTCCCATCGGTCAGATTCAGGGCTATTAAGGACGCTTCCCCTCCTGAAAGAGGGATAAATAGCAGGCTGTCAAATAGAGCCGGAGTTCCGTGGATGGCTCCATCTACTTTGTAGGTCCTTATTGACGTCCCGGTTCTTCCATCTCGCAGGTATATCCTACCTGTCAAAGTAGCCGTCAGTACTTTGTGTCCTACAAACAGAGGGGATGCCGCGACGGCTCCGTTGAGTCTATGTCTCCATAAGAGACCCAGCGGTGGGTCCGTCCCCCATGGAACGTATCCCGAACCCCAGGCGTTGCCTCTTCGCTGTCCCCACTCGTGGGGAGAATCTCCAACGGCTCGTATTACAATGGGGCTGGAACAGGCTATGAAGATAAGTAGACAGTAGACAGTAGCCCCCGATAGGGTCAATCGGGGGAGACAGGGATGGGAGAGGTACGGCGGTATGATGAATGCTGTTTGCCGTCTACTATTCAACCGGAGAATCGCTCCTGTTCCCAAGGATCGCCGTTGTTGTGGTACCCGTACATCTCCCAAAAACCAGGTCTGTCTTTTTCCATAAACTCCAAGCCGTTGACCCATTTTGCGCTCTTCCAGCCGTAGAGCTTGGGCACGATGAGGCGAAGCGGCCAGCCGTGCTCTCTGGAAAGTGGCTGGCCGCTTCTGCTGTGGGCAAATAATACGTCGTCGTCCAAAAGTGCCTCCACTGGTACATTTGTGGTGTATCCACCGTAGGAGTGGAGCATTACGAATTTTGCCTGAGGCTTTACACTGATCTGTTTTATCAGTTCCCGAAAACTTGCTCCCTGCCATTCGTTATCCAACTGGCTCCAGCGTGTAACACAGTGAAAGTCCGCTGTGAGCCTAATCTGGGGCATGCTCATAAACTCGTCGTAGTTAAACTCGAGTTCCTCATCCACCAGCCCGAAGACCCGAAAGCGCCAGTCCTTGGGGTCTACATTAGGCATAGTGCCGTAGGTAAGGACAGGGAATTTATCCGTCAGATACTGTCCTGGCGGAATCCGATCCTGTATCTTGTCAGGCTTCCTTTTAGGGTTTGCCCGGCGAAGTTTTCTAACTCTTTCTATAGGATCTATCTTCATCTTATCTCCCATGTGTTGGAGTGATTTATCGTTTTATCCTTAAGTTATCAAATGTCTTACTTTATGGAATGTGTCTGTATTGAAGCGAATTGCTAAGGAGCCACTGCCGAGACACGTTTGATCTGGCCCCAAGTAGTCCCTGACACACCCGTAGACTCTTCAAGGAGAAAGGAAAACGCATAAGGCCTGAAATCCACATAGATACCCTCCTTCGAAGTGGACAGTTGCGTTTTCACATGAAAGTGATAGTGGCCAGGTTCGGTCAACTGATAGGTGTCTGTAAGAGGCAAGGAAATACGCTCTGTCTGGTTTGGAGCGATGGTCACAAACTTAGGTAAACTATCGGTCTTTCCAGAGATTGATTGCACGGAATCACCAATCCTATCACGCAGATCAAACCAGATCAGTATCCCTGACGGAAGTGGATGGGCCTGATTTTCCGGTACAGAAAGCACTGTAACTGAGTTCGCCATATGATTGGTGACTTTCAACGATACGTTCACATATCCACTTAAGGAAAAATGATCTGAGCTGTGAAATTCGATCTCTATTGGGGGGGTCCCATGGGCAATTGTATATTCAACAAACTCTACAACGTCAACTGCTAGCGCAGATGAATCCTCACCAAGCACAATGACACGGGGAGGCACTAACGGGGAAAAGTAGCTGCCTTCATCCTCTTCTGTTATCATCAGCAACAATCGATTGTCTACCTTATAGGGTTCTAGCAGAAAATTACAACCAGAATGCGAGATACCTTCCGAGAAGGATAGAACCAGTGGTCCGGGTTCCAGATCTCCTTTCAAGACCCGTTCTACCTGGATGATCGTCGAAACCCCAACTCACGAACCCCAATATCACTCTCTTCGTCTCGATAGGTCACTTCTGGCCTTATCGAATCAACAGTTCCTACAACAATAAAATGAGCTGAGGGAACGACGGAGACTATGGGCCAGATCTCAATGGTACAGGCTTCCAAAAAGGTCCATGAAATCAGCGTAAGCACTAGACTGCAGATGATCACAACTTTAAGTATGGAAAGCCACAGGACAGGTGCAAGCCTCATTCAAGCTTCCCCCTGGCTTTGATAATCAGAGCGAACTTAAAAATCCCATCCGAAGAAGAAGTCCCATTCAGTATTATTGTCCATGCTCTTGAAGTCCATCCTCCTTGAGCCGTCCAGACGCAGCACGAAGAATCCGCCTATATTGAACCTTATGCCTGCGCCGAAGCTGCCCAGCATGTCGTCGAAGTCAAGACCCCTATCCCACGCGCTCCCCAGGTCCAAGAACATGGCACCTCTTATCGCCTGAAAGCCCATACCGCCGATGGGAAGACCTATAAGTAGATTGTCCACCAGCGGAAAACGGAGTTCGTTATTTATAAGAAAGATGTTCCGTCCCCTGATAGAACCCCTATCATAGCCCCTAAATGTCCAACTTCCACCCATCGTGAATCGATGAGGATCGTCTCCGAACCTGTATCTTGTTATAGCTCTGAACGCAAAGGCGGTCCTTTTAGAGAGCCTTTGATACTTCCGATAATCTGCAAGCAACATGGTGTGATAGAGATCCGAACCTTTAAGATCGATAGTGTGAGTGATGCCGAAGTTGTACCTTTCTCCGTCCATCGGACCTGTCGGGCCCCACAGACTGTTGTCCTTTGTAAAGCCCACATAGTTTGTCATTAAAAGATTATCATCGTTTTTATCCTTGAAGAGGCGTCTTCTTTCAGATCTCCTCAATATGAAACTCGTCTCCAATCTTTCGAACTTTGAAAACGGATAGCTGAACGTTAGGAAGCCCCCAGTGCGTCTCTCACTGAACCTCCTGTCAAACGGGTTGAAAAGGCCCTGATCCAGACGGAAGATCCCCCACGCAACATTTGTCCGTCTTGCTAAGTCCAGACGTGTGAACGCAAAGCTGAAGCTTTCAAAGATGTCGGCGGCTCTGTCTGCTGTATTGAAGACCGAGATATAATACTGATGGTCCCCGAGTATGTCCGTAAGCGCTATCTGCACGCCTCCTGTAGGTCCAAATTCGGGATCCTGAACGATCTGGCTCTGAGCAAAGTCCAATGAAAGCTTCCTATTGTACCTGGCTCTGCCTTTGACGTTTTCCTCCTGTATCCTTCCGAGCCTCCAGGAGTTGCCATAATCATCCGGGACAGTCTCTATTTCCTGCTCTATATCCTCGTGGATATCTACGCTGTATATTTGAAAACTGTTGTTTTCATAGCCTGTAAAGACGAGGGTTTTTCCATCTGGCAGCCAGTCCGGATCCATAGCCCCTGTTAGGATATTTGTCATCCTCTTAACTTCCCTTGTTTTGGTCTTGCCTCTCGACTGAACATCGTAGAGCACGGATGATCCCTCGGTATCTGAAGTGGAAGCTAACTGTTCGGGACAAGGCTGGACTGTCAGCGTATAGATGTCGAAAGCCCCGTGGCGGTCTGAGGAAAACGCTATGTGCTCTCCGTTGGGTGACCAGGACGGGGAGTAATCTTTATATTTACCCGAAGTAAGGGGTTCAATTGCGCCTGTTTTCAAATCGTAAATAGAAAGATTAGTAAATCCATCTTTTCCGTGCTGTCCTCTGTCGGAGACAAACGCGATCTTTCCCCCGTCAGGGCTCCAGTCGGGGTCCCTGTCGTTATAAATATCGTCGGTGAGCTGAGTCAGCGTGGTGTCCTTGGTATCGACGATGTAAAGATCGAAGATCCCACCTCTGTTCGCGCCTGACAAAACGATCCTCCTGCCATCGGGAGACCAGCACGGAGACGCCAGAGACACAATAGAACGAAACGAGAGTTCTTTAAAGATTCTCGCTCTATTTATGTCCCAGATGTAGAGTACATCTCTGTCCTTGCTTTGAGATACAAATGCGAGCAGCCCCTCTTTGGAAACGGATATTTTACTGCTTAAAGGGTGAAATGACTCAAACTCAGCGGTGCGTCCGCCTTTCACAATCTTTTGTGCCTGATTTTGTCCAAAGTCCTTCTTATAGATGTTGGGATAGCCTGTCCGATTCGATATGAAGACGAAGTATGTTCCGCTCGAATCTCCTTCTGCCCTGGGAGCTACAGAGGGCTTGACACTTACACCACCTGATGTCAGCTTCTTCCCGACTCTGCTTACAGGATCGCTGTCTTTAATTTGAGGCAGATACTTCTTTTTTGTTTTATATTGCCAATCGCTGTCCACCTTGCTCAATGGAACTCCTAAAGCGGACTGAAATATGTGGGGGAAATACTCGCTTTTCCACCAATTTTCAAATATGAGGCTGATCTTATCGTCTCCGTACTCCCTCGCTACAAAATCCAGTATAGATTCACCCTCCTTATACATCTTGAAAGTCCCGTTTATCTCATACATACGGTTTATGGGGACCAGATTCTCTGAGAAGACGGCGTCCTTTATAATCATGTCAGCCTGGGAATCAACATCCCCCGACCAGTGCTCAGCTAGTCCTTCAGAGAACCATAGAGGCGGACCGTGAAATCTGGATGCTCTGTGGTTCTTTAGAACCGTTCTGATCTTATCCATAGTAAAGACGTGAACCAGTTCGTGTCGGATGACTCTCCTGAAGTAAGCAAACGAACCGTTGTGCGGGAGGACCACTCTGCCTTTTATGAACTCTGTAAAGCCAGCTACTCCCTCAGGGAGGAGACCAGGAATAGTGTTGGTCATCTGAAAGTGTATGGGGGAACTGTAGAAGATCAGAGGTATTCTCCTTTGTACGGTGTGAGAAAATTTTCGCTCAAGAAAAATATAGCTTTCCTCCGCCATCAGAGCGCCTATCTCTGCGACTTCCACCTCCTCAGGATAGAAGTAGATATTGAAATGCTCTGTCCTCATGAGCCTCCAGTCGAACGTGGAGTATTGAACTTTGTTCTTGCCGAAATAGTAGAACTGGGCAAAAGATGCTTGGACAGAAAAGAGTAGACAGGAGAGGGTAGACAGGAGACAGGGCAACCCTGCCCATCCCCATGTTAGAAACAGTGAGATGATACGTGAGCGTTTTTTTGTCATGGGTCGCTTATTTCATTAGTCGTTGCAAACTCAAAGCGCTCGGTCTAAAGACAGGTCATCTTAAAACACCTGAAAGATTTTGAGCAGTAGAATAATCACCAAAAGGATATTTCCTCCAACAAGTCCCATAAAGATTTTTGCTGTGTGATCATTTTGCTCTCTAACTTCGTTTAGAGAAATTTCAATATTTTTATACTTATTATCCGTTAAGGCTTCCAACTTCGTTTATCCGATGTCCTTAAACTTCTCATCCGTGAATGCTTCTAAATCAGTCTTGAGTTTATCCAGACTTGTGATCATTGTGCGCTCTCTAGACTTCGTTGAGAGATTTTTTCAACGTCACCCGTTATAGTCTTTGAACTATTCGATCGATCTTGAGTTTATCCAGACTTTCTCTTGTATCTTCTAGATTCTTGAAGATTTTTTCAACGTCACCCTTTATAGTCTTTGAATATTCGATGATTTTGGATAAGTCGCCTTGAATATCGTAATCACCTATCCTCTCAACAATCTGGGACCCTGCTTTGACAAACTCACCTGTTCTGGATATGATTTCCGAACTTGTATCAATCACAGCATCAATTTTTGTTTGTGCTGAGTCCATTATATCTGCGGCGGATTTCATTCTTCCTAATTCTGTAGCAATGCTCTTTATTGTTTCTTCAGCTTCTAATACTTTATCAATGTCTGCCATTGATTCGCCTCCTATTATATAGACTTTGATAGAATTCTGTTGCTGTAGTTGCCTTTAATGAATCAGCTGTGAGTAGAGTGAACATCATTACTAAGGTTAGTTTGTCATCAATCTGTTGATTTGTTCTTAAATATGTTCTAACAAAGTCAAGCTCACCGATTTTTCTCAGAATTATTTCTAAAACGGTTTTAACTATTCCTGACCTATATTGCTGAAGTTTATCCATAAGGATAATAAGGACTTCTACGCTCTCTGGTAGATCTTCATATTGATCACGAATGTGATCTATCAGTGTTAGACATTCCTGATACACACTCTTGTCACTTTCATCACTTTGTGACCTAGCACAGCAGGAAAGGAACCTTAGTGCAAGATTGGAGGGATCTTCATCCAACATACGTCGTGTTGTTCCTACTAATCGCTTGGCTTGTTCTAGATCTTCTACTTGGCTGAGAATATTCTCTATTGTGTCGAATCCTATGTTAGAAAATGGTTGATTAATCCAGGTGCGCAATATTGATGTGAACTCGGATTCTTGTAGATAAACCAGAATGCTATCGCGGAATTGTTGGTCAGATTCAAAATCTCGACAGATTTCCGCCATCGTTCTAAGTGCTTGCTTGCGTTTCTCGGCAATTTCATCATAAACGAAATCTATCAATCGATCTAAACAAATTTCTAGAGTTTGAGAGATGTTGTCAGTTGGAATCTCTGATGTATTCCGTTCTGAAAATTCTTTGAACTTATATTGCAAAAAGTAATCTTTAAGTTTTTCCCTTATGGATTTAGGTTCAATTTTTTTGGCCCTTACTTCAAGTAGTAGCGAATCGACTGAATATTCCTCTACGACACCAAGAAGAACCAGACGGAAGATGGCCTTTTCCGTTTTCTTCTTGATAGAATCTTGTTCACAGCGAATAGTAACCGTGTTAGTTGCATTGACAGGCATTTCACTGACTTTAGGATAGAGCATATCTGACCATATTTGAAAAGTATTTTGTTTTTCCTCATGACGATCCTGGTATGTATTGTATAATAGCCACAACGCCACTAACAGGTCGCCTTTATCTTGCCGCGGAACCGCGTTAAGACGGTTCCTTGCCCGTGTATGATCTCTTTCTCGGATTATTTCATTAGCTATATCCCAGTTGTTGTCACTGTAAATCACATAACAATGTGCTGATTGTGGGATACCATCCCTTCCCGCTCTTCCAGCTTCTTGATAAAATGCTTCTACAGACTGGGGAATATTGTAGTGAATTGTATAACGAATATTAGGTTTATCAATACCCATCCCAAATGCATTGGTGGCTACAAGTTCTTGGATTCGATTGTATTTGAACTCCTTTTGAACGCGATTCTTATGCTCGCCCCACTCATCGTGACCAAATTTCGCGAGTTTTGGGTTTTTTCCTGAATAATAGTTTGTATGACCTAAAATGCTTGCAGTTTGTACAACACCAAGTCGACCCCCAGCGTGAGGACAAAAGATAATTCCAGAATTCGTGCTTTCGCCTCTGCATTGGAAAAAGGTTTGACGATTTCTAAGGAAATCGTCCGGCATTCTTCTCTTGATTATTTTGAGTCTGGTTTCTTTCTCCTTACTATCTACAGTCTCAACGTGGAAAACCAATTCTTGTCTATCAAAAGACCGTGGTAGTATTATAGCTTCTTCGTCCTCAACCTTCAATTGCCTCTGTACATCCGTCAGCACTGCAAATGATGCCGTGCCCGTAAGTCCTACAAGTGTTGGGGAAAACCCATTTGGGGTCGTACAATATTTTTCAATATTTCTTCCCAAGTGTAGGTAAGATGTTCTAAAAGCGTGTCCCCATTCAGAAACGCAATGAACTTCACCAATGACCGCTAGTGATATTGGATACTGAGCGACTAAAGCTTGCAATCGCTTTCTGAATTCGTCCATTTGAAGTCTTTCTGGGGATACAAATACATAATAGTAATCACCATTCTCAACTTTATCTAGTCCTATGTCTCGTTGATTAGGTTCGAGAGTGCTGGATATGAAACCGGCGCGATCAAATCCCATCAGGTTTAGGTTCTCCACTTGGTCGGTCATCAATGAAACAAGTGGATCAACGACAAGAGTCACACCAGGCGTCAACAAACCTGCGAATTGAAAAGTAAGTGATTTACCACCGCCGGTCGGTAAGAGAACTATAGCTGGTTTGCCCTGAAGAAGTCTACAAATCACACGTGCCTGACCATCCCAAAAATGGTGTTTTCTGAATATAGTGTGGAGGAAATAAGTGAGTGCCTTGAATTCTTCTTCTGGTACATTAGTTTCTTCATCTTGTGTTTGTTTAATCAGGGCTTCTTCTAAGCCTTCAAGATCAAATGTTAGCGGCGGTGACGAAAGCAGTTGGCGATATTCTCTCTGTATTGGCGCTGTTCTTATTCTGAAATATTGGTTTGCTTCGAAGCTACCTCCTAGTCTTTTCTCCAAGAGACCTTCTTGATTTGTAAAGAGGCCGAAGCTGTGTGAAATACAAAGATCATATTTATCATCGGGTGTCTTTTTTTGAGTGAGTTTTAGTTTAGAAGACTTTGGTAGAGGACATATTGGCTCACTACCTAATGTAATGTATATTCAGGCTAGGCGGTTCAGGAAGTTTGTGACAAATAGAATTCAAGTTGTCCCATAACTCATATAATTGGTGTATAGCTTCAGAAACGGTTGCAACGTCTTCCTCAATAACAAGAACTTTTGCCTCACCATTTAAGGGGAACTGTCCAGACCGTATTGATTGAATAATAGCTCTTAAAGTGCGGTGGACTATATGAGGATAAACGACCATGAGGAATGGAATAGAGTCCATTCTTTCTTCTAGATAAACACCATCCATTTCTCCAATTAAGTCTGAAGTGTTGTTGATCCAGGCCGTACGTTCTTCTATCCAACCTCCTGATTCACTTCTGATTTCTTCTGATGGAATTCTCAATACTTTCCATCCAGCTTTGTTAAGAATTTCATCTCTAACCTTGTCATGTTGTTGTATAGAAGCGTCGGATCTATGATCTTCCCCATCAATTTCTATTATAATTTTTCGGTTCTTCAGAAATAAAGAAAAATCAACTCGCTTACCTACTATCTCATTTCGGTCATATCCAATGAGATCACTAATTAGGGTTTGTCTGTGAAGGTTACACTGGATACCGTGCGAGATTTTCTCACCAACCAGTCTATAGAACTGGTCTTCTTCTTCGCTTGTGAGATCCTTCAATTCAAAGGGCAACTCTTCATTTTGTTTGTGTGTTTCAAGATCTGGACTGTAACTAATGTAGAAACAGGATTCTGCCTCTTGAATCATATCTTCGGCGCGGATCCTTGGCGGAACTCTCTTGATCCCTTTACCGACTAAACGACTATTTGTAGTCTCTTGTAAATCCGAAAACTCAAATTCACTTAACGCTTCTAGTTCAAGAAGTCTATCTTCGAATACTTTATCACATATTGTCGGATTCCCACGTGCTACTATTTTATCCAAAACCGCTGTCAATGCACGTATCATTTCATTTTCTGTTTCATAAGGTTCTACACCTGGAAACTCAATACTTGCTTTCGAATATCGCATCAGTAGCGGATCAAGTTTCGTAATAAAGGGTTCTTTAAGGTTTTTAAACCTATCGGGGGGTGTATCCCAGATGAAAAGTCTTGCTGACGCTGAAAGATTGATATAATTCATCAGGATGTCTTTCTATCTCTGACTCTCATGTGCTCTGTAGCCGGGAGCTTAAAGCCTTCTTTGACCTCGAATATCTGCATAAAAACCTCCGATCTCCTCTCAAAGGGCAGACCAGCCGCCGTCTATAAAGAGAGTTTGACCCGTTATAAAGCTCGCTGCGTCCGAGGATAAAAAGACTGCGGCTCCTGCTATCTCCTCTGGCTTTGCCAAACGCCCCAGCGGTGTCTTGTCTATCAGTTCCTTGTACAGCCCAGGATTTTTCCTAAACCCTTCAGTCATATCCGTTTCGACATAACCCGGAGCTATTGCATTTACCCTGATATTGTGTTTTGCCCATTCTACAGCCAGGACTTTGGTAAGCTGAGATATGCCTCCCTTGCTGGAACAGTAAGCCGCAAGTCTGGGCAGCGCAACGTGCGCCCCGACTGAGGTGATATTGACGATAGAACCAAACTCTTGTTCGATCATCTGCTTTCCCACAATCCGACTGCACAAAAAGACGCCCTTGAGATTGACAGACAAAATGTGATCCCATTCCTCCTCTTCTACATTTTCTGTCCTTGTGTATATCGGACTTATTCCGGCGTTGTTCACAAGGATGTCTATCTTCCCGAGGGAGTGGAGCGTTTTTCCTACAGCGTCCTCCAGATCTTCGGCGGAACTTACGTCACACATAAGCGGCAATGTCCTACGCCCTTTTTTTGCTATCTTTCTTGCGGTTTCTGCAATTTGCGATGTCCTGCTTAGAACAGCTACGTCAGCTCCCGCCTCGGCAAGAGAGGTAGCTATGGCTCTGCCTATCCCTCTGCTTGCTCCTGTTACAAGGGCGACTTTTTCCGACAGGTTGAACAAAGATTCAGCGGTATTCTTCAAGTTTGACTCCTCTTAAAGATCAGGGAATCGAAAGCATAAGCTCGTAGGTGAGGGGCGACCCCGGCAGTTGCATAGGTCTTGGCTAAAGATAATAAGAAATACAGCGGCGGTCAACAGTTATGTCGGTAGAAACAATTCAGCCCCGGACCGCTCAAGTTCCGGGCTTTCTTCTTTCCCCAAAAAGTTTCTTGTTACTTTTTGGGCTTATGATTTGAAGCGTTACTTTTGCTGTCGCTCTATGCGCTTTATCTGGTCTCTGATGAGGGCGGCTTTCTCAAACTTCTCCTCTTGTACGGCTTGCTGCAGTTCCCTCTCTAGTTGTTTCCTTGCACTGACAGGCTTGTTGGACAGGATGTCCTCCCGCCAGCTTTCCAGGAACTTTATCTCCTGACTGTCGTCTATTTGGTTGTCTCTGCCGTAGCTTTTGAAGAAATTTTCTATCTCTTTGATTCCATCTTCAATATGCTCTATTGCTCTGTCGAAATATCCCTTCTTAAGGCATATCAGTACGTCTGCTCTTATCCTGTGGCTTGTGACAAAAGGTCTGTAGTTTTCAAGGATAAGTCTGTACTCGTCGCTTTCGGCGTAGTCTCTCACAAAATCGAAGACCCTCAAATTTCGCTCGGCGTCTCTTTTTGCATTGTTGTATTCCTTTAGCTCAAAGAAACTGATCCTCCTTATGTAGTACTGCAAAGCTTCTGTCTCCAGGTGCACGAAGGCCCCCTCATCTAATTTAAATCCCTCGTCAGTTCCTTGCTCTTTTTTATGTTCCTCAAGCAAATATAGATAGTAATCGAAGAAGGACTCTTTGCCATGTGGCCGCCTGCCGTCCGGTCTTCCGTCTATCTGCATCTGCCAGATCCCCATGTCCACCCTGCGCTGAATTTTCTCCCGACCGTCGAAGTCTATTATCTTCCTGACGCACAGCTTTTGGGGATCAAATTCCCATCCTTGCATTATGGGAGTTATATCCTTGCTCATCTATTGCCCGTTGTTGTTGAAGACGCATTACGCATTATGACTTCCTTAATCGGTTGTCTCCATCAAGCCCATAGAAAGAAGCTCCTGTTCGAGTTGGGATACGCCTTCCTTGATCTGCGGAAGGATATCTGGCGCGAAGGTTACTCCTTTCTTTGTGGGTTTGAATTCTCCATCGTCATCCTGGTAATAAACGCGAATATCTCCATAGGTTTTCCCTCTGAACTCCACAATCGAAACCCTGATCTTCTCAGCAGAATTCTTGGAGAACTCCCGGACAGTCTTACCCATATAGATCCCATCTCCTTATTAAGTGAACAGCAGATAGATAGTGTGCCTGAAGACTACAAGAGAGCTCCTTGTCTCGAGCTCGAGTTTGATATTATACCTCCAGATACATTCCATTCTCCCTCTTATCACTTCTCCTCCCCTGAGTAGTAGACGTACAGGCAATCCTGATCTCTTATGATGATCAAGGTCGCTTTCGTTGATGGAGTACATCTTTTCTGTTTCCTCCAGGGGACCCAAGTTCTGAGCTTTCACCACGTGATCTATCAAAGTTGCCTGCTTGACTTGATTCCTGTCCCTTGCCCTGTAGCAGTACTTTATATCTTGTCTTTGGATCATGGATTTTTCCCCAGATACGTCTATTCCAAATTCATTAAGGAATCCCTACCTCTGTAATTATGCCCATTGCTGATCTCTCGTACAGCTCAAAGACCATGGGGATGCTTTTCTTCTCGGCTCTGAGAAAATATGACAGAGCCGGGCCCTCGTCCTGCTGGCGTATTTCCCAAAGCTTGCTCTTCGGGCTCTTCTTCTGCAGCTTGGGGTGACCTGAAACCCTTACATTCTCATCAGATTCGTCTCGTTGTGATAGTCTCGCAACGAGAATATCTAACTTCTCCTTCGTCATTCCCGACATCCAGTAGCCCAGCACCTTGTCATAGTGTTCTCCGTACAGCTCCTTGAGTTCCTTTTGAGTCCTTATCAACATAGATAGCCCTTTCCCAAAGCTAGCGGCGCGACGATCTAACAAGAAAAGACAGGGACACTGCCTCTTCTGTCTGCTTATTTTGGAGAGCTTACTTTCCCTTGCGTTGCGGTGAAACGTAGGAACTGACTTCCTTTTTGTACCTTCTCACCTCATCTATCAAGGCGCGTCCTTGACGGGTTCTGGCTAAGGCCTCTTCGATTCCAGTTATCCCCTGATCGGTTTTTTGTCTTTCCCTGTTTTTAGAGTTGCTAGACCTGTTTCCGCGCCTCTTCCCTCTCCTCTTCATATGAACGGAGCGCCTCCATATAAAAACCTAAAATAAACCTGATTGTACAACTGTGTCCTTGACAAAAATTTAGTAAACTTCTATCTCTAAGTCAAGTACAAATCGCTTGCTCCTTGTCAAAATGCGTAGTGCTTCCCACAATATCGACAATAATTAGGCAACCTGGGATAGTAGATAAAATCTATCTGGCTACTCTTGTGGGGTCTTGCATCTCTGGGATGAATGCAGACGTTTCTTGTTATGGTACTCAATCCATTGGGATATGATCTGTTCGACCTGTTAGAAGGAATAAGAATTGTGAAGCCAATCCCCGATGAATTCAATCGGGGACACTCTTTCTTGAGGGTCCTGAAAAAACGTTCTTCAAAACCGTTTTTACCACCGGTTGCCTCTATCGGAGGATTTCCGACTGGAATGTATTCCGGACGAATCCCCAAACTTGGTTGCTTGCCAAATAGGCTTCAGCCAAAAAGGTCGAACCCTTATCAGAACGAAAAGTCAGAGCTTGAGGTACTGCTTCTGTGGAAGCGTATTCCCGATTGATTCTATCGGGCACTAACCTCTCGCTCATCTGCAGGCTTGCGACCACGTCCAGACTTCACATGCTCCTGTCCCACTTGTGTAGTACTATCACACCAAAGCATACATCTGCAACGGGCTGCTACCATTCTGGCTACATATTTCCGATAGATTCGCTTTTCTCAAGAACCTAACTTGACCTATACCTTATGACTGGCTGCCCAACGCTAACTATCTTTCATTCCGGGGCTTGACATCTGTTTAACTTGCTTTGCTCAGACCCTAACCTGAAAAAGATCTGTAGCTTTGTTACGGGGCTGGCGTAAACGCCTGCTATTTCTCAATCATAAAAAAGCCCCATCAACCCTTTGGGTTATGAGGCCTTATACTGTCGTCCTTGCGATTGACTGTCCTCAACGGTTATCTGATCAGGATCATCTTTCTGGTCTTAACAAAGTCCCCTGCCTCGATGCGATAGAGGTAAAGTCCGCTTGCCATGTCCTTCCCCTGATCGTCTTTGCTGTCCCAGACTACAGAATACCTTCCTGCTTTCTGATTCTCATTCACCAGTGTCCTGATCTTCTGCCCTAAAGTGTTAAATACATCTAGCCTTGCTCTTCCTGCTTCCCGTATTTCGTATCTTATAGTTGTATAAGGGTTAAACGGATTCGGATAGCTCTGAGCCAGGCTGTATTCTTGAGGCGGCGGGGATATGTCCTCTTGCTCCACTATACTCAAGCGGTACATCCCCTCGTTCAACTGTGCCTCAAGCACCTCCAATCCTAAATCAAATAAATCTTGTGCCCTGAACTGGATGCGCAGCACCTCTCCCTTACCCTCAGGAGCGACTGTTCCCGCAAACGCTATTTGGATCACATTGTCTGAAACGTTGCTGACTATCAGATATTCCTCAGTCATATTCGCCGTGGAGACCTGTATATTGTCCATCTGCCCCTTAAACAACAACTCCATGTACCCGGCCAAAACTCCGCTCATCTCGTCTATTAAGATCGGGAGCGATAACATGTTTTGGGTTATGTATTCGGACCTCCCAACCGTTATAGTGCGCTCCTGGCTGCCGACTAGCTTGGGCACAGGACCGCCCTCCACAGGGAATCTGGACCTTATCTCAACCACAAACTGAAGGATGAGGGTTGCGTCAAAAGCAGATACTGTGCCGTCACCCGACACATCAGCAGAGGTCAACTCCTCACCTGTCAACTGGATAATTCCAACTACATGCTGTAAAACCAAAGCCGCATCGAAAGCTGTTATAACACCGTTCTTGCTCACATCGCCGAAAAGAGGCCCTGGCTCAGGGGACGGAGACGGAGACGGAATCACTGCATATGCATCGACACAAAACATCAGTAACACGGCAACTGCCACACATGCTAACAATTTTACCATCATACCCCCCAAGCTTAAAAGGGTAACTCCTGTATGGATAGTCTGTTTACGACAAGCATTTGGTGAATTTAATATATTATCTGAAAAAGTCAATAGGAAATTTAAATTATAGGTGAAAAAATTAGAATTTTATGCATTTCCGCATCATTTTGTGCATCTTTAGCCACCTTTTTGTCGCGAAGTTGCTCTCTCAGCAGACGTTAGAAAACAGATCGCGTGACAGGGCCGCCAAAAGTAGTACTAATTTTTCAACAATAGTTGTCGTTTTTTGAACCAATGCTTGCAGGTCTTGGGCAATATGTCCCGAGTCTACCGGCGCACATTCTTGTATATAATTTAACCAATCGTATAGACGATAGATGTGATGAATATCACCATATGGGAATTTTTTTTGTATATCCTATAATCTTTAGATTTTAAGTTGCGCCGTCGGCATATATTTAATATATTTACTTATACTTAATTGAAAAGGCGTTTGTTTATCATCTCTCAGATAGAGAGGAATTCTTCAATTTTGTTCTTTTCTAGTTTATGAGTAGAAATATCAAGATAGGCGTAATCGGAATGGGAAACGTAGGTGGAGGTGTAGTTGAACTCCTTGTAAAGGGACCATCGTCTCTTCTTGAAAGAAAACGCCTGAGCTTAGAACTTGTTAAGGTCGCTGTCAAAAGCCTATCCAAAAAAAGAGATATACAAGTTCCAGAGGATCTTTTGACAGAGGATGTTTCCCAGGTTGTGAATGATCCCACTATAGACATCGTCGCTGAGCTTATAGGGGGAATAGAGCCTGCGCGGAGCTTTATTCTCAAGGCGATAAGGAATGGCAAGAACGTCGTTACAGCCAATAAAGCTCTGCTTGCGGACTGTGGAGACGAACTCTTTGAAGCAGCTCTAAAAAACGGTGTTGACCTCCTCTTCGAAGCCAGCGTAGGCGGCGGTATCCCTATCATCCGCTCTTTGAAAAATGGGCTTGTAGCTAACAATGTAAGCTCTATGTATGGGATACTTAATGGGACCACTAACTACATCCTTACAAAGATGACAGATGAGGGAGGTGACTTTGAGGATGTGCTTGCCGAGGCCCAGAAGTTGGGCTACGCCGAATCTGATCCTACGATGGATGTGGACGGAACAGATGCCGCCCAGAAGCTTGCTGTTCTCTCCAGAATCGCCTTCGGATCGGCTCTCAAGACTAGGGATGTGTTCAAAGAAGGCATACAGAAGATAAAGATACAGGACATCGAATATGCAAGGGAGCTGGGTTACACGGTAAAGCTTCTGGCAATCGCCAAAGGATCGAAGGACACAATAGAAGTTAGAGTTCATCCTGCTATGGTCCCATCAGGTAGTATCATGGCGCAGATCAAAGGGGTCTTCAACGCGGTAGAAGTCGTGGGAGATGCCGTCGGAACGCAGGTCTTCTACGGGAGCGGAGCAGGCCGCATGCCCACAGCCAGCGCAGTTATCTCAGATATCGTGGAGCTTTCCCAAAGACTTATAGATAGAGCAGATCCCAAAGTCCGGGAGATGACGGTGTGCGATGGACCCTCTGTGATCCCCATAGACGAAGTAGAAATCCCCTATTATTTCAGATTCTTGGTTGTCGATAGGCCAGGAGTTCTGGCGCAAATAGCTGCCGTCTTTTCCGATGAAAAGATAAGTATAGCTTCAGTTATACAGAAAGGCAGAGCTGAGTCCCAGGGAAACGTGCCGCTGGTTATTATGACCCACGAAGCTAAAGAAAAATTTGTATGCCGGGCTGTTGAGAGATTGAATACCTTGGATATTATCAAAGATCAAATACAGATTATAAGGGTGGAGGATCTTTAAACAAAAGGACAAAGAGCGGATTTGATGGAGATGTCGAAATGCTCTGGACAGGTGTGGTAGAAAAATATAGACGTTACCTTCCCGTGACAGAAAAGACTCCTGTCATAAGCTTGTTTGAGGGAAATACTCCCCTGATCCCGGCAAAGAACCTTCTGAGGGAGATGGGAGCTGAATTTAAACTTTACTTTAAGTACGAAGGCTTGAATCCCACCGGTTCCTTCAAAGATAGGGGTATGACAGTGGCAGTCTCCAAAGCTGCCCAGGCGGGAGCGGAAGCGGTTATCTGTGCATCTACAGGCAACACGGCGGCATCAGCGTCCGCCTATGCGGCAAGAGCCGGTATGAAGTGCGTGGTCCTTATACCTGAAGGATATATCGCCTTCGGTAAGCTTGCGCAGGCTATGATCCAGGGAGCCTTTGTCATCTCCGTAAAGGCTAACTTCGACGGGGCCTTGCCTTTGGTCAAAGAGATCGCAGACAAATATCCGATTGCTTTAGTCAACTCCGTAAATCCCTATAGAATAGAAGGCCAAAAGACGGGTGCATTTGAGATCTGCGATCAGCTGGGGAGAAGGGCCCCCGATTATAACGTTCTGCCTGTCGGCAACGCCGGGAATATTACCGCCTACTGGAAAGGCTATAAAGAGTACTACGAAGCTGGAATGATAGAGAGTCTCCCCAAGATGATGGGATATCAAGCAGAAGGAGCCGCCCCGATCGTTCGAGGAGAGCCTGTAGGTGAACCTGAGACTATAGCAACAGCCATAAGGATCGGAAACCCAGCAAGCTGGAGCGGAGCAGAAGAGGCCAGAGAGGAATCGGGGGGAATAATAGACTCTGTTACCGATGAAGAGATCCTACAGGCGTACAAGATGCTGGCAAACCAGGAAGGCATCTTTGCCGAGCCCGCGTCCGCCGCCTCGGTAGCAGGGGTACTAAAGCTTTACCAGGAAGGAACATTCCGAAAAGGAGATTTAGTGGTTTGCGTGCTTACGGGTCTGGGACTTAAAGATCCTGACAGGGCTGTGGCTGTGGCCCAAAAACCGCAAGTTATCGACGCGACCGTTGAGGCTGTAGTAAGAGAGATAGGATTTTGAAATAAGTATACAAGAAACAATAGACATCATACAGGGAGCGACAAGCTAAGTAAGAATGCTTTGTCCACTGCGCGGCTTTCTGCCACCCCCCCTGGTGCTGACCTTGCTTGGCTTGGACCTTAGTCATAGCAGGGTGCCAGACCGCGACCTTGTCACGAGGTGCTGCGCCGAAGGAGACGCGAAGCGGAACCGTTCCCCGATTGAATCTATCGGGGACAAGTGATGAGAGATAGTGCCCAGTCTGCTGAAAGATGAGCTAGAAATTTGAGTCTTATCGTTCAAAAATATGGTGGAACTTCTGTCACCACGCCTGAACTGATAAAGCGCGTGGCGGGAAGGATCATAGCTAAAAAAAAGGAAGGGAACGACATAGTCGTCGTCGTCTCTGCGATGGGTGACAGCACCGACCAGTTGGTCGATCTTGTCAGGAAGATAACTGACCGACCCAGAGAAAGAGAAATGGACATGCTCCTTTCCACAGGAGAACTGGTGTCTATTGCCCTTTTGTCTATGGCTATTAATTCTATGGGGGCAGAGGCTATATCTTTCACAGGGCTGCAAAGCGGAATCATCACAGATGCCATCCACACCAAAGCTAGGATTCTGGACATAAGAGCCGATAGGATAAGAGAAGAGCTAAAAAAGGGCAGAATAGTAATCGTTGCTGGATTTCAGGGAGTAAGCGTAGATCAGGAGGTCACAACCCTGGGAAGAGGCGGCTCTGATATGACTGCTGTAGCTTTAGCATACGCCCTGGATGCACATCAATGTGAGATATTGACAGACGTAGATGGTGTCTATACCGCCGATCCGAGCATAGTTCCCAAGGCCAGGAAGTTGGAGGTCCTCTCCAGCGATGAGATGCTGGAGCTTGCCAGCGCGGGCGCAAAGGTCCTTTACGCCAGATCGGTCGAGTTTGCCAACAAATATGGTGTTATTTTGCATGTGAGGTCCAGCTTTAACGAAAATTCTGGTACTCTTGTCAAGGAGGAAGAGGAAATGATGGAGGATGTCCTGGTGCGCGGCATCGCACACGACATAGATGAAGCTAAGATCACAATCCATGGAGTTCCAGACAGGCCAGGTATAGCGGCTGCAATATTCCAGCCCCTTGCCCAAGCTAATATCAACGTCGATATGATCGTCCAGAACGTCAGCGAGAGCGGAGTGACGGATATGTCCTTCACGGTGCCAAGGGCCGACCTTGAAAGAGCTCTCGAACTAGGCAAGAACGTCATAAAACCCGAGATCGACGCGAGGAATGTCTCCGCAGACGAAGACATAGCCAAAGTCTCCGTAGTCGGAGTTGGGATGAGGAGCCATACGGGAGTCGCGTCCAAGACGTTTAAGGCCCTGTCTGATGCAGACATCAATATCGAAATGATAAGCACATCAGAGATCAAGATTTCCTGTGTGATCAGAAAGGCTCGCATCGAGGACGCAGTAAGGGTCCTGCACAGAGAATTTGAACTGGGCGAATCTTGAAGGAAAGGAATCCAGAATGTCTTACAACGTGGCTATAGTAGGCGCCACGGGCGCAGTGGGCGGGGTGATGAGAAAGATCTTAGAAGAGAGAAAGTTTCCAGTAAAAAATTTGAGACTCTTTTCATCAAAAAGATCAGTAGGAAAGAAGCTGGACTTCAAGGGGGAAGATATAACTGTAGAAGAACTGAAAGACCGCTCGTTTTCCTCAAAAGATATAGATATTGTGCTATCATCTGCGGGGAGTTCCATAAGTAAGTGGTTTGCACCTGTAGCTGTCCAATCAGGAGCGGTAGTTATAGACAATACATCCGCTTTCAGGATGGAGCCTGATGTCCCTCTGGTGGTCCCCGAGGTGAACCCAGATGCCGCCTTGGATCACAGTGGTATTGTAGCTAATCCAAACTGTTCCACAATCCAGATGGTGGTGGCTCTGAAGCCAATTCACGATGCGGCCAGAATCAAAAGGGTTGTGGTTTCCACCTATCAATCTGTCTCAGGCGACAGCTTAAAGGCGATGTTAGATTTGAAGGAACAGACCAAAGCCATTCTGGAGGGCAAATCTTATGATAGTCCCAGATTTCCACATCAGATGGCTTTCAACGTTATTCCGCAGATACCACACAGCAGTGATAACGCTTTTCTGGAAAACGGATATACGACAGAAGAGATGAAGATGGTCAACGAGACCCAAAAGATTATGCGCGACGACTCCATAAAGGTCACTGCTACTACCGTCAGAGTCCCTGTCTTGATGGCTCATTCTGAATCTGTTAATGTTGAGACTATAGGGAAACTTACCCGAGACCAAGCAAGACAGATATTAACGAGGGCCCCCGGTGTCGCTGTGCTGGACGATCCTGGAAGGGGAATCTATCCTTTAGCCGTGGATGCTGAAGGGAAAGATGAGGTATTTGTGGGGAGGATACGGGAAGATATATCCTCTGAAAATGCACTCGATATGTGGATAGTCTCCGACAATCTGCGCAAGGGGGCTGCGCTCAACGCAATTCAGATTGCAGAAATCCTTTTTTGCCAAAGGGAGGTTTAAAGAGTCGAAAGTCAAGACCGACAAATAGGTTGAGAGTCTAAGTCTTCTATGGAGCTGTCCCTTTCCGATTCGAACGGAAAGACGACGATAGAAAACACGTTAAATGGAACTTTTCCGAAATATGGGGGTCTTAAGTGTATGTGGAAATTTAAAGCATAGAAGGATTCATAAGAGCATAGTGTTAATCTTATTTTGAAATCACAAAAAAAACACTTGACAAATCGAAAAGTTTAACGTATATTAGTGTGTTGCCGATACTATAACTGGTAATCGTTCTTTGAAAATCGAATAACGTGCATGGTTTGGAGTCTTCTGGTAGAGATCTCTTCTTAAGAGATCATTAAGCTTTGATGACATGTCCTTTCAAGGACATCACAGGATTAGTTTATTATGGAGAGTTTGATCCTGGCTCAGGACGAACGCTGATGGCGTGCCTAACACATGCAAGTCGTACGAGAAAGTCGCCTTCGGGCGGCGAGTAAAGTGGCGAACGGGTGAGTAACGCGTGGGTAACCTGCCTTTGAGTGGGGGATAACACCTCTAACGAGGTGCTAATACCGCATAATGCAGCGGCTCCGCATGGAGACAGTTGTTAAGGGTGACCTCTGCTTGCAAGTTACCGCTTAAAGATGGGCCCGCGTCCCATTAGCTTGTTGGTGAGGTAACGGCTCACCAAGGCAGCGATGGGTAGCCGGCCTGAGAGGGTGTACGGCCACACTGGGACTGAGATACGGCCCAGACTCCTACGGGAGGCAGCAGTTGGGAATATTGCGCAATGGGCGAAAGCCTGACGCAGCGACGCCATGTGGATGATGACGCTTTTCGGAGTGTAAAATCCTGTCAGAGGGGATGAAAACAAAGGGTACCAATAGTACTTTTTGTCTGACAGTACCCTCAGAGGAAGCCCTGGCAAACTGCGTGCCAGCAGCAGCGGTAACGCGTAGAGGGCAAGCGTTGTCCGGAATTATTGGGCGTAAAGGGCGTGTAGGCGGACTCGTAAGTCCAACGTGAAAACCTCCGGCTTAACCGGAGACCTGCGTTTGAAACTGCGGGCCTTGAGTACAGAAGAGGAAGGTGGAATCAGCAGTGTAGCGGTGAAATGCATAGATATTGCTGAGAACACCGGTGGCGAAGGCGGCCTTCTGGTCTGATACTGACGCTGAAACGCGAAAGCTGGGGGAGCAAACAGGATTAGATACCCTGGTAGTCCCAGCCGTAAACGATGGGCACTAGGTGTTGGAGGAGTTGATCCCTTCAGTGCCGCAGCTAACGCATTAAGTGCCCCGCCTGGGGAGTACGGTCGCAAGGCTAAAACTCAAAGGAATTGACGGGGACCTGCACAAGCGGTGGAGCATGTGGTTTAATCCGAAGCTACGCGTAAAACCTTACCAGGGATTGACATGAACCTGAAAGACGTAGAGATACGTCCCCTCTTTTTAAGAGCAGGTTCACAGGTGCTGCATGGCTGTCGTCAGCTCGTGTCGTGAGATGTTGGGTTAAGTCCCGCAACGAGCGCAACCCCTGCCCTTAGTTGCCATCAGGTAATGCTGGGAACTCTAGGGGGACTGCCGGTGATAAAACTGGAGGAAGGTGGGGATGACGTCAAGTCGTCATGGCCCTTAAGTCCTGGGCTACACACGTGCTACAATGGCCGGTACAGAGGGTTGCAATACCGCGAGGTGGAGCTAATCCCTAAAGCCGGTCTCAGTTCGGATTGCAGTCTGCAACTCGACTGCATGAAGTTGGAATCGCTAGTAATCGCAGATCAGAACGCTGCGGTGAATACGTCCCCAGGTCTTGTACACACCGCCCGTCAAGTGAGGAAAGTTGGGGGTACCCGAAGTCAGTATCCTAACCTGCAAGGGAAGGAACTGCCGAAGGTAAAACCGGCAATCAGCACTAAGTCGTAACAAGGTAGCCGTATCGGAAGGTGCGGCTGGATCACCTCCTTTCTAAGGAGTTGCAAATGCCCTCATGGGGCTGCAATTTCTATGATCAACCTGTCAGCGGGCAAAGGCTGTGCACGTTATTTGATTTTTTTTGAGCTGGACATAGAGCCGAGAACATCGGTGTGGAGCTTAGCCCACAAGCTAAAAGACCCGTTTAGGGGCTATAGCTCAGCTGGTCAGAGCGCACGCCTGATAAGCGTGAGGTCAGTGGTTCAAGTCCACTTAGCCCCACCATATAAAAGCGGGGGATATAGCTCAATTGGGAGAGCGCAGGCTTTGCAAGCCTGAGGTTACCGGTTCGATCCCGGTTATCTCCACCAAAAGCCTATTAAACTGCGCAAGTCTATAAAAGCATCTAAAGACATAAATGAGTAAGCGCTTATTCGGTAAGCGCTGATATTGTTCTTTGACAATTGAATATGGATAGAACGGGTAACTTAATGTAGCTGAGATATCTTAGGGCTTTACCTTGGATATTATATGTTGATCAAGCTACAAAGGGCGCGCGGTGGATGCCTTGGCACAGGAAGGCGATGAAGGACGTAATAAGCTGCGAAAAGCCTCGGTGAGGTGCAAATAACCTTTGACCCGGGGATCTCCGAATAGGGCAACCTGGCGTGGGTAATACTGCGTCACCTTTGGGTGAATACATAGCCCAAAAGGGGCCAACGGGGCGAACTGAAACATCTAAGTAGCCCCAGGAAAAGAAAGCAACCGCCATTCCCCCAGTAGCGGCGAGCGAAAAGGGAAGAGCCTAAACCGATCCGTACGTTAAAACTCTTGCGTGTTGTACGGTCGGGGTTGCGGGACAGAATCGGATGGAGGCAAGGATCCATCGGAAAGTTACAAAACCTCGTTGTAGTCCAACAGCACTGGAAAGGCTGGCCGTAGAAGGTGATAGCCCAGTAGACGAAACGACGAGGACTTTCTGGATTCTGTTCCCAAGTACCGCGGGGCACGGGAAACCCTGTGGGAATCCGGGAGGACCACCTCCCAAGGCTAAATACTCTCCTGTGACCGATAGTGAACTAGTACCGGTGAGGGAAAGGTGAAAAGAACAGTGTAAAGCTGAGTGAAATAGTACCTGAAACCGTACGCCTACAAGCGGTCGGAGGGAGTTATACATCCTTCGGGAAGTATAGCGCCTGACGGCGTGCCTTTTGCATAATGAGCCGGTAAGTTACTTGTGCGTTGCAAGGTTAAGCAGATAAATCTGTGTAGCCGTAGCGAAAGCGAGTCTTAAAAGGGCGACTTAAGTAGCGCGCAGTAGACGCGAAGCCGAGTGATCTATCCATGGCCAGGATGAAGCGCGGCTAAACCCGCGTGGAGGTCCGAACCCACTAATGTTGAAAAATTAGGGGATGAGCTGTGGATAGGGGCGAAAGACCAATCAAACTCGGAGATAGCTCGTTCTCCCCGAAATAGCTTTAGGGCTAGCCTTCTGTTAAAGAGTAGCGGAGGTAGAGCACTAACTGGGCAAGGGGCCCCACAAGGCTACTAACCCCAAATAAACTCCGAATGCCGTATACTCGTTGCAGAGGAGTCAGGCTGTGGGGGATAAGCTCCACAGCCGAGAGGGAAACAACCCTGACCGCCAGCTAAGGCCCCCAAGCGTAGGCTAAGTGATAAAGGATGTGGGATTGCACAGACAACCAGGATGTTGGCTTAGAAGGAGCCATCATTTAAAGAGTGGGTAACTCCTCACTGGTCAAGTGGTCCTGCGCCGAAAGTTCATGGGACTCAAGTCTATCGCCGAAGCTGCGGATCTTTAGATCTACCCGACCTCTTTAGCCACAGCGGGGTACGACGCGCCCTCGGGCGCTGAGGACCTGCTAGGCTTTGGAAGCGGGTTTCCTCTTCAAGCTCTTCGGAGCTTGATAGGGCATCTAAATATGGTAGGGGAGCATTCTACAGTAGGTTGAAGGTGTGCCGTAAGGTCCACTGGACGAAGTAGAAGAGATTATGCCGGCATAAGTAGCGATAAAAGGGGTGAGAAACCCCTTCACCGAAAGTCTAAGGTTTCCTGGGGAAGATTAGTCCGCCCAGGGTAAGTCGGACCCTAAGTCGAGGCCGAAAGGCGTAGGCGATGGAAAACAGGACGAAAATTCCTGTACCACCTTAAAAGCGCTTGAGCTATGGGGTGACGCAGTAGTGAAGGTCAACCTGCGAATGGAAATGCAGGTCTAAGCCAGTAGGGGGACTGCCAAGGTAAATCCGGGCGGTCGCTAACCCTGAGAGGTGATAGGGAGTCGCTCTGCGACGCAAACTGACCGTAAACCCACTGCCAAGAAAAGCCTCTATGCGAGCTTTCAGGGTGACCGTACCGCAAACCGACACAGGTAGACGAGGAGAGAATCCTAAGGTGCTCGAGATAACCCCCGTTAAGGAACTAGGCAAACTGACTCCGTAACTTCGGGAGATGGAGAGCCCATATTAGGTGAAGAATCTTGCATTCATAGCCGAATTGGGCCGCAGAGAAATGGCCTGGGCGACTGTTTACTAAAAACACAGGTCTCTGCTAAGTCGCAAGACGACGTATAGGGACTGACACCTGCCCGGTGCTGGCCCGTTAATAGGAGGGGTTAGCTTTAGTTTCGACTAGAGCAAAGCTCTGAATTGAAGCACCAGTAAACGGCGGACCTAACTATAAGGTTCCTAAGGTAGCGAAATTCCTTGTCGGCTAAAAACCGACCCGCACGAAAGGTGTAACGACTTGGGCGCTGTCTCAACGAGGGACTCGGCGAAATTGTAGTTCCGGTGAAGATGCCGGATACCCGCAACGGGACGAAAAGACCCCGTGAACCTTTACTGTACCCTGGCATTGGGTTTTGTCACACCATGTGTAGGATAGGTGGGAGGCACTGAAGCGGAGGCGTTAGCTTCCGTGGAGCCAACCTTGAAATACCACCCTTGCTTTGTTGGAATCCTAACCTTGGCCCTTGAATCAGGGTCGGGGACAGTGTCAGGCGGTCAGTTTAACTGGGGCGGTTGCCTCCTAAAGAGTAACGGAGGCGTCCAAAGGTTCCCTCAGCGCGGTCGGTAATCGCGCATGGAGTATAAAGGCATAAGGGAGCTTGACTGCGAGACCTACAAGTCGAGCAGATGCGAAAGCAGGGCTTAGTGATCCGATGGTGGCATGTGGAAGCACCAAAGCTCAACGGATAAAAGGTACTCCGGGGATAACAGGCTCATCCTCCCCAAGCGTCCATAGCGACGGGAGGGTTTGGCACCTCGATGTCGGCTCATCGCATCCTGGGGGTGTACACGCTCCCAAGGGTTGGGCTGCTCGCCCATTAAAGCGGTACGTGAGCTGGGTTTAGAACGGCGTAAGCCAGTTCGGTCTCTATCTGTTGCGGGCGTAGGATATTTGAGGAAAGCTGCCGCTAGTACGAGAGGACCGTGGTGGACGAACCTCTAGTGTACCAGTTGTTCTGCCAAGGGCATCGCTGGGTAGCTATGTTCGGAAGGGATAAGCGCTGAAAGCATCTAAGTGCGAAGCCCCCTCCAAGACCAGATATCCCGTAGGGTTATCCTACCTGAAGGCTCCTTGTAGATTACGAGGTCGATAGGTCGCAGGTGTAAGCTCAGCAATGAGTTCAGCCGAGCGATACTAATAAGCCGTGAGGCTTGATCAACACTTTAACAAATGTCCAAGATTCAGCCTCGTGACGTTGCCCGTTCTTTCCATGTTCAATTGCAAAGAGCTAAAGTGAACTTCCGAATTTCCCGGTAGCAATAGCGGAGGGGAAACACCTCTTCCCATTCCGAACAGAGTAGTTAAGCCCTCTGGCGCCGATGGTACTGCTTGGGTAACCTTGTGGGAGAGTAGGTAGCTGCCGAGATCTTTAGTAAAAAGTCCGCACTTTATATAGTGTGGGCTTTTTTTGTTTTTTAGCTTGACTTATGTTATGCCGTTCTATACATTTGTTTTAAGAAAAAATCAGCCCTTAGGCTACGAACTATCTTTGCTTAGGTAACAGGAGAAGCAGATGCATAAAGAACTAGTCCTATTCCCCGGAGCACGAACGCCTTTTGGGAGCTTCGGAGGAAGTCTGAGGGATCACAGCCCGAGAGATTTGGGAGTTCTGGCGTCCAAGGCTGCGCTGGAGCGCTCGGGCGTCTTACCTCTGAGGATAGATCACACAATCTTCGGCAACGCTCTTCAGACAGACGGACAGGATATCTACCTTGCCCGACATATAGGCCTGAACGCAGGTGTCCCCCTCCATATTCCAGCCTTGACGGTGAACAGACTCTGCGCGTCGGGTTTTCAGTCTATTATCAGTGGAGCGCATCAGATCCTGCTGGATGAGGCAGACTTTGTATTGGCAGGCGGTGTTGAGAGCATGAGCAGGGCTCCGTATCTTGTAAAAGGGGCAAGATGGGGAGTACACTTCGGGGATGGGACGCTTGAAGACGCTCTTTGTCAGGCTTTGGAGGACAGCAATTGCGGATGCAAAATGGGTAGCACGGCGGAGAATCTGGCAAATAGATACGGCATAACCAGACAGGAGGTGGACGAGTTTGCATACAGGAGCCAGATGGCCCTGAAATCAGCGGTCCAGGGTTGCAGCTTAAGTGATGAGATTGTTCCTGTGGAGATTAAGGGCAAGAGAGGAGAAACATCCCTGCTTGTTAAGGATGAACATCCGCGGTCCGATACTACCTTGGAGGGACTGTCGAAGCTGAAGTCTGTCTTCAAGGAGGATGGAGTTGTCACGGCGGGAAATGCAAGCGGCATCTGCGATGGCGCGGCCGCGTTGGTCATGGGGTCGGGAGAAATTGCCAAAAAAGAGAAATTAGAGCCTATAGGGCGTCTAATTTCATGGGGTATAGCTGGATGCGAGCCTGAGATTATGGGAATAGGGCCTGTCCCCGCATCGAAGATAGCTCTTGAAAGGGCGGGACTATCATTAGATGATATGGATCTTATAGAGATAAACGAGGCGTTTGCGTGCCAGTATTTAGCTGTGGAAAGGGAACTCGGGTTAGACAGAGAGAAGGTGAACGTAAATGGCGGCGCGATAGCATTGGGACATCCCCTGGGCGCAAGCGGCACGCGGCTGATAATTACTCTACTTTATCAACTAAGGCGAACGGGGGCTAAGTACGGTTTAGCGTCTGCGTGCGTTGGAGGAGGACAGGGCGTGGCTTTAGTAGTTGAGGCGTTCTAAACAAGCAGACTGGATCCATCCCCCCATCCCTTGAGATCGGTCCCGCTTCGCGTCTCCTTTGGCGTCACAACTCCCGACGGGGTCAAGGTTTGACACCTTCGAATGACGTCGCTTGAGTTAGGCCTTCAGTCATTTCGAGCCAAAGGAAGCAATCTCCGTTAGACTGCCTCTCGTTCTACGCTGTTCGCTATTTTAGACCTCTACAATCTTGTCCAGACTATTTTGATCCGATACCTGATTAGAAAGTAAGCTGACTATCTGGAGGTAACTATGAATATTCAAAAGCTCGGCCTCGTAGGCTGTGGGATTATGGGGTCGAGGATAGCTCAGGTTGTGGCTCAAAGTGGCTATGATGTCCTCGCAACTGATGTAAAAGGGGAGTTGATAGATAAGGGATTAGGGCTTATTGAAGGGTCTTTGAATAGAGAGGTCCAAAAGGGCAGGATAGATCGATCCGAAATGGATTCGGTTATGGGAAGGCTTAAAGGGGCGGAGGATCTTAAGGACTTAAGAGATAGAGACATAATCATAGAAGCTGTGACCGAGCATATAGGGATAAAGACCGAGATATTCGCAAAGTTAGATAAGGTGTGCTCCGATAAGACGATCTTTGTGAGCAATACGTCCTCTTTGAGCATAACTAACTTGGCTACGACAACCAGGAGACCCGATAAGTTTATGGGTCTCCATTTTTTCAATCCGGCGCACATCATGGAGTTGGTTGAGATAGTAAGGACGATCCTCACCTCGGATGAGACGTTTGACAGTGTGGTGTCTTTTGCCAAGTCCTTAGGCAAGACTCCTATCGTTGCAAAGGATAACGCCGGGTTTATCGTAAATAGGCTCCTGGTCCCTTATCTTTTAGACGCTGTGAGGGCTTTTGAGGAGGGGCTAGGTTCTGTGGAGGATATAGACAGAGGGATGAAGTTAGGATGTGGACTCCCTATAGGCCCTCTTGCCCTGATCGATTTTATAGGATTGGATACGATCTTGAGGATCTCGGACATTATGTTCGACGAGTATAAGGAAAAGAGGTTTTCCGCTCCTTCTATTTTGAAGCAGATGGTCCTTGCGGGATATTTAGGCAGAAAGTCGGGAGGGGGTTTTTACGATTACGGGGAAGATGAGCCTGTAGTGTCAGATTTTGTGAGGGAAAGGTAGGAAAAAGGAGTTTAATTTATGGACCTAGATTATTTAAGGTTAGAAGTTGAAAATGGAATCGCTTGTGCGGTTGTAGATAATCCACCAGTGAACGATCTGGGCTCAAAGGTACTGTCCGATATAAAGAAGGCTGTGGATGAAATGGAGTCAAACGATGCTATAAGGGCTGCCATAATCACAGGAGCGGGAAAGTTCTTTTCGGCAGGCGCGGACATAGTGGAGTTAGCAGAAATTAACTCGGCAAAGGAGGCAGAAAATTTTTCAAGATCGGGGCATTCGATCTTAAGGAGGATCGAAAACTTAAGAAAACCGATCATAGCGGCTATCAACGGAGGATGCTATGGGGGGGGATTGGAGCTGGCTATGGCGTGTCACATAAGGGTGGCAAGTGTGGATGCTCAATTAGGTCAGCCAGAGATTAATTTAGGGGTCATGCCGGGCTACGCTGGGACATATAGACTGCCCCGTTTTGTAGGCAGAGGGAGGGCCCTGGAACTTCTGCTTACGGGAGAGTCTATCGCCGCTGGGGATGCCGAGTCGTGGGGGCTCGTAAACAGGGTTGTCCCCGCAGAGGATGTAATGAAGGAGTCCAAGGTAATAGCCCAAAAGATAGCCTCTTTTGGGCATCTTTCTGTTGAGGCTATTCTGCGATCAGTGGATGAGGGCTCTATAGCCAGTGGATCGGCAGCTGTGGATGTGGAGTCTAAGTACTTCGGCCGGCTTTTCGAGACTGAGGATAAAAAAGAGGGCATATCAGCGTTCTTAGAAAAGCGAAGTCCCGTTTTTAAGGGTAAATAGCTATTGACGGATTGGGATGCAGCAAGTATATTTTTCTTAAGACGTACCGTGGATTCAACATAGAGTTAGCAGATTGGAGAGTGCGATTTCTGACTATGACAGTTTGAGAGATCTTTGAAGGAAAAACTATATTGACGACCGAGCTTATAAGGAACTTTTCCATAATAGCCCATATAGATCACGGCAAGTCCACACTTGCCGATAGACTTCTGGAGATGACGGGGACTCTGTCGGGAAAAGAGATGCGTGAGCAGGTGCTAGACGATATGGAACTGGAAAGGGAAAGGGGTATAACCATAAAGGCGCACGCTGTACGGATGGAGTACAGTGCCATAGACGGCAAGGCCTATGTATTGAACCTGATAGATACTCCCGGACACGTGGATTTTTCGTATGAGGTATCCAGAAGCCTCGCAGCGTGCGAGGGTGCCTTGTTAGTGGTGGACGCTGTCCAGGGAATGGAGGCTCAGACCATAAGTAACCTGTATTTGGCTTTGGAAAACGATCTTATCATCATTCCGGTAGTAAATAAGATAGATCTTCAAAATGCCCGTACAGATAGGGTCAAAGGCCAGTTAGCAGATCTTTTGGGAGTAAGCCAGGATGAGGTTTTGTGTGTAAGTGCAAAGTTAGGCTGGGGGATTGCGGAAATATTAGAGGCAATTGTGGAAAGGATTTCTCCACCTGGCGGTTCAGATAAAAATCGCCTGAAGGCTTTAATATTCGACTCCGTGTTTGACCGCTACAGGGGTGCTGTGGTTTATGTGAGGATGTTTGATGGATCGGTAAATCAAGGAGATCATGTTAGGTTGTTCTCAAACGGGAAGGTATATCAGGTCGAAGAGGTCGGAGTCCTGAGATTGAAGAAGATCAAAACGGGATCTCTTTCAGCAGGAGAGGTGGGTTATCTCATCTGCGGGATAAAGGAACTGGCGGACGCTAAGGTGGGGGACACTATCTTAGAGGCTGTGGACTTGGATGCTGATCCCCTTCCGGGCTATAAGGACGTAAAGCCTATGGTCTTTTCAGGACTCTATCCCCAAGATCCGGACGATTATGAGGAACTCAGGGATTTCTTGGAGCGTCTGAAATTGAACGATTCTTCTTTATCCTATGTACCTGAAACTTCGAATGCACTGGGTTTCGGCTTCAGATGCGGCTTTTTGGGACTCTTGCACATGGAGATAGTTGGTGAGAGACTGGAAAGAGAGTACGGCTTGAAGATCATAACTACCGTCCCGAATGTGGAGTACAGGGTGATCTTAAAGGATGGGACCAAACTTCTGGTAGATAATCCGGCGGATATGCCCCCTCAAGGAGAGATAGATGCTGTAGAAGAACCGATCCTGGAGGCTCAGATTCTAACCCCGAGAGATTATATGGGAAATATAATGAAGTTGGTTCTAGACAGGCGTGGGGTCTATGTAAATACGGAATATTTAGAACCCACAAGGGTAGTACTTAAATACGAGATTCCCTTAGCGGAGGTCGTCTTTGATTTTTATGACAGGTTGAAATCTGTCAGCAGGGGTTATGCTTCCTTCGATTATGAGTACAAAGAGCACAGTCCCGCCAATCTTGTGAAGTTAGATATTCTGATCAACAGCGATTCTGTTGATGCTCTCTCGGCCATAATTCACAGGGATAAGGCTTATAACTGGGGCAGACAGCTTTGCAAAAGGCTCAAGGAGCTTATCCCGAAACAGTTGTTCGGGGTGGTTATACAGGGAGCTGTAGGGAACAAGGTCATATCTAGGGAGGTAATCCGTCCCTTTAAGAAGAACGTTACTGCCAAGTGTTACGGCGGAGATATAACAAGGAAAAGGAAACTTCTGGAAAGACAGAGAGAGGGGAAAAAGAGGATGAAGCAGGTGGGGAACGTGGAGATCCCTCAGGAGGCGTTCCTGGCAATTTTGAATGTGGGCGAGTAGGACTTAACGTAATGGAGCTTTGAAAGGGTGAGCGGAAAGACTAAGAATAAGAAAAGGAAAGATAAAAGGATTAAAGATAACGATGTCCTTAAAGGGGAGAGCACGGCACAAAGGCCTGATATTTGGGGTTATATAAGGAGGCTGTTGATAGGCAAAAAAAAGAGCCAGAGGGGAAAATCCGTCATAAGGGAGTACTCAGAAGCCATAGTAGTGGCTGTGTTGTTGGCTTTGGTGATCAGGACCTTTGTGATCCAGGCATTTCGCATCCCGTCAGGTTCTATGGAGGACACTCTGCTTGTGGGAGATTTTCTCCTTGCAGAGAAGATAACTTACGGTCCGACTTTTGGTTCTGACGATCTTTTTTATTTTATTCCGGATATCCCGTTTTTCGATATAAGTATTGGGGATATCCTGGCGGATATCCTGTTTTTCGATATAAGGCTTCCGGGGCTAAGGGACCCCAAACCGCGAGATATAATAATATTTGAGTATCCTGAAGATCCCTCAAGGGACTTTATAAAGCGCTGTGTGGCTGTGGCAGGACAGACGGTAGAGATAAGGGATAAAAAGTTATATGTGGATGGAAAAAGGTTCCCCGATCCTCCCCAGGTTAAGTACGAAAGCGGCAGGATATTAAGTAATAAGAAGGAGCTTATAAGAGACAACTACGGTCCGAGAAAACTGAAGGAGGGGGAACTTTTTATGATGGGGGACAACAGAGATAACAGTCAGGACAGCAGATTCTGGGGACCCCTTCCGATGGAGAATGTGAAGGCAAAGGCGCTGATTATCTATGGGTCGTGGAACGGAGATTGGCGGGCGCCGAAAATAAGAGGTCCGGGGTCTTTGCCAGCCTGGTTATTTTATCATATTACCCATTTTCCCTGGGAAGTAAGATGGGGCAGGATAGGGGATATTATAAGGTAATCTTAAGATAGGGCCTATAACGTTCTGAGATAGTGGAGGACAATAAAGGACATGTTCAGATTGCACTGGAGGGCAGGAATGTCCCACCCGCCGGGTTTAGCAGGAAGTAGAAGGGCATTCACCTATGCTTTACAGAAGTGTGAGGGCAAGAAAAGGCAACATCATCTGAGGGTGTGAAGACCGGCAAGCAGACTCAAATGGAAATCTTTAAATTCTACAAGGAGATCCAAATGGGAGAAAAAGGATTAAGGGGAGTCATAGCTGGAAACACGGCGCTGAGCACCATTGACGGCACTAAGGGGGAGTTAATATATCAAGGGATTGACATTCATGATCTGGCCCAGAACTCTACGTTTGAAGAGACTGCTTATCTCCTATGGTTCGGGAGTCTGCCTACAAGGGCACAGTTGGGTGAACTATCTAAAGAGTTTCTGAAAAATAGGGAGTTAGACGACGAGATCATAGACTTAATTAGCTTGTTTCCCGAGAATGCTCCTCCTATGGGGGCGCTCAGGACAGCGGTGTCTCATCTCGGTCTTTACGATCCCGATTCTGATAACGATTATTCCAGAGAGGTGAACCTGAAAAAAGCAATAAGGATCACAGCTAAGATGGCCACCTTCGTGGCGGCTTACGATAGGATAAGAAACGGGGAAGAACCGATCCAACCTGATCCGAACTTAAGCCATGCGGCAAACTTTCTGTACATGCTAAACGGAGAGAGGCGGGATGAGGACACAGCCTTGGGGTTCGATCTATGCCTTATCCTGCATGCAGATCACGGTTTCAACGCTTCGACGTTCTCCTCAAGGGTGACGATTGCTACGCTTTCAGATATGTATTCCGCCTCCGTGTCGGCTCTGGGGACTCTTAAAGGACCGCTTCACGGGGGGGCTAATGAACAGGTGATTCGGATGGTCTTGAAGATAGGGGATGTGGATAAGGCGGAGGGATATGTAAAGGACGCTCTGGCCCGTCACGAAAGGATTATGGGATTCGGGCATGCGGTCTATAAGACAGAGGATCCGAGGGTTCCCCACTTAAGGAGGCTGTCCAAGAAATTAGGAGAAAAGTCCGGAAACAGTAAGTGGTACGAGATTTCAAGGAAGATCGAGGATACGATGATGGAGGCAGGGATGGGTGAAAAGGGGATATGGACAAACGTGGATTTCTACTCGGCTTCGGTCTATTATGCTATGGGCATTCCGCTAGATCTGTTTACGCCGATCTTTGCGGTCAGCAGAATCGTGGGATGGACGGGACATATCATAGAACAGCTTGAGGACAACCGTATTATAAGGCCAAAATCACAATATATCGGCCCAAGGGACGTGCCTTACGTACCTGTGGATGAGCGTTAAAGAGTGAAATATTCTGACACTATCTTCTCAATAATATGTCTATAGGGCTTTACATACACATCCCTTTCTGTCGCAGAATATGCCCCTACTGTTCCTTTTCCGTGACGACGGGAAGGTCGGAGTTTATAGATAGGTATCTGGATGCCCTTGAAATGGAGATGAAGATTAAGTCAGAAAAGTTGTGTATAGGTAGGGTGTTCGATACTGTGTACATCGGCGGTGGAACGCCTACGGTCCTTTCTGTAGAGCAGCTTAAGGGAGTACTGAGGTCTGTATATAAATATTGGCGATGGGTGGATAACGCGGAGATTACGCTTGAGGCAAATCCGGGGACTCTGGATATAGATAAATTGCGGGACATAAGGGATTTGGGAATAAATCGGATCAGCCTGGGCGTCCAGTCGTTTAACGATAGGGTCTTAAAGGCGCTGTACAGGGATCACACTTCGGATGAAGCGGTTGAGGCGTTTAATTTGGCCAGAAAAGCGGGATTTGAAAATATAAATATAGACTTAATCTTCGGCGCTCCAGGTGGGGACTTGAGATCCTGGGAGGAGGACTTAGACGTGGCTTTGGACCTTGCACCTGAGCATATGTCCATTTACGGTCTTACTATTGAGCCGGGGACACCGTTCGACAGGATGTATAAGCGCGGGAGATTGAACCTTCCGACCGAGGGGACTCAGGGGCAGATGTACAATATAGCCATGGAGCGTTTGGAGGATCGGGGTTACGAGCATTATGAGATCTCCAACTTTTCAAAGACAGGGTTTCAATCGAGGCACAACCAAAGCTACTGGGACGGTTCAGAGTATGTGGGCGTGGGAACGTCGGCTCATTCTTTCTGGGATGGCAGGAGGTTTTGGAGCGTATTTGAGACCAGCGATTACGTGGATAGACTGGAAAAGGGGATGGATGTCCTGGAAGATGAGGAGGTGCTGTCAGAAGACGAGCGCATATGTGAATCAATTTTTCTCGGGTTCAGAACGGGTGAGGGGATCGATTTGAAGGGTTTTTACGAGAGACATAGCTTTGATTACAGGGAAAAAGCAAGAAAGTGTCTGGGACCCCTAATCGAGAAGAGACTGATAGAGGATTCCGGCGGGAGCATAAGGCTGACTCAGAGCGGATTCATGGTCGCAGACTCAGTTATAGAGGAGTTGGCGGCGGCTGTGGAGGAAAGTTGATGAGGGGCGTTCAGGTCAAAGTTCCGGCAAGCGCAGCAAACTTGGGTCCGGGATTTGACTCCTTGGGGATGGCCTTGAAGCTCTACAACAGAGTCGTCGTCCAGGTCCTCGATAGGGAAGATTTGGAAATTGAAATAGAGGGGGAAGGGGAAGAGGTTATATCTCTCGACAAAGATAATATAGTCTATCGGGCGATGGTCAGGGGCTTTGACGAGGCGGGCGTCCCAATTCCGGGTTTAAGTATATTTCTGGAGAATAATATACCGATATCAAGAGGTCTGGGGAGCAGCGCTGCGGCCAGGATTGCAGGGTTGACAGCGGCAAGACATCTCAGCAAAGGTAAGTATTCAGATAGCAGGGTAATAGATATAGCTTCAGAACTGGAGGGTCATCCTGATAACGCCGTTGCATCTCTTGTTGGAGGATTTGTAGTTTCATCCAAAGGGGATGGAGGAGTCGAGTACATCAGGTTGGAGCCTCCCCAGGATCTAAAATTCGTGGTCGCTGTGCCGAATTTTGAGCTTGCCACGGAAAAAGCCAGGCGCGTACTGCCAGAGAATGTGAGTCTGGAGAATGCAGTACATAATCTAAGCAGGACGGCTCTTTTGGTGGCGTCGTTTGTATCCCGAGACTATGAATACTTGAAGTCAGCTACGGAGGATCTTCTCCATCAGCCTTACAGAGAAAGTTTAATACCTGGCATGCGTGATGTATTCGATGCGGCTTTGGACGATGGGGCTCTGGGAGTAGCTATATGCGGTGCTGGCGCATCGCTTTTTGCCCTCGTAAAGGATAATTGGGAAAGGGTCGGGAAGAGCATGCAAGAGGTGTGGGCAGATGCCGACGTGGAGTCGAAGATACTATTTTTGGAGCCTGACATAGACGGGGCTGCAGTGGAGCCTTTGGATTGAAATATCTGCGTTATCGTCTACTTATGAAGGATAGATCACTCATTACCCTAACGGCACTTCTGTAGACGTCCTTAACCCGAATAAAAGCCAGTGCATCAATTGAGAGATTGAATTATATTATAGTTACGTTGCATAATTACAAAAACAATCCCCAAAATTAGAGAGGCACTGCCACGAATGAAGATTCCTCTCTATGTTATAAGGGTACCCGCTATATGGCACAACTATAGTTAGCCCGAATAATTCACAAAAAAAAGGCCGTGTATTAATTAAGGGATTGTATTATATTATAGTTATGTCGTTTAACCACCTTCGGTGTCATTGCGAGCCGAAGGCGAAGCAATCTCGATTCTGTGGTAGATGTAATACGCTCCGGCTCTCATAGGAGACCACTATAAAACCTTGAGATTGCTTCCCCGATAGACTCAATCGGGGACCGCTTTGCTCCTCGCAATGACCTCCATCAAGTTTATGAATTAATCGGGTTAGAAAGCTGATGAAACGTGAGCAAACAAGACGAGATTGCAGCTGCAAATGAGCAGCACTGGGAGAAGATGGTGAAGGAGGGATGTGGGTTCACCCAGCCATGGCTCGACTTGGACGGCGGACTGCTTCTGGAGTATGCCGACGGCTCTTTGAGTCCCGTTCCCGATCCGCTTCTTTTAATATACCCGACTTCTGTTCTGGCAGGGGTAGACGGCAAAGACGTGCTTGGTCTGGCATCCGGAGGTGGCCAGCAGTCAGCCGTGTTTGGCCTTCTTGGTGCGCGGGTGACAGGGGTGGATCTGACCGAGGGGCAGCTAGATGGAGATAGGGAAGCAGCGGCACACTACGGATATGAGGTAGCGACTATTCGAGCGGACATGCGGAACCTCTCTTTTCTAGGCGATGAATCCTTTGACTTGGTGTACCAAGCGCTCTCCTTGGGGTATGTACCCCATGTTGGAGAGGTCTATGCAGAGGTTGCTAGGGTGTTGAGAACCGGCGGGCTCTACCGAGTGGGTCACTGCAACCCAGCTACGCAGGTTGTGGAGAACGATTCCTGGAATGGGGAGGGGTATCAGATCGGCGTCCCGTATGCCGGGGGACGGATTGAGGATGATGCTCATGGTGCTGTCGAGTTCCGACATCTGCTTGGTGACATCTTCAATGGGATCCTCGCTGCAGGGCTGTCCATCCGTGGTGTTTATGAAGCTCCGATCCATCTGCAGCACAACGCCCAAGCTCGCCCGGGAAGCTGGTTTCATATGCTGACTTACGTCCAGCAGTATTTCGCTATCGTAGCAATGAAGGAGTAGAGAGCTTTCTAACAACTGCTTGGAACGGACGTGGGTTACGCTACGCTTCTTACCCGTCGGTGATGCCGAGCGTTGTGCAGATATATCAGAAACTTCAAAATGTTGAAGACAAATAGCAAATTTTTGGGTTATAAGCTGGACGCGACGACCAGATAGTGTCATCTAGACTGGCCTGTTGAACTCTTTGAATTGGTCCAGCTTAAGAAGTAGTCAACGCTATGAAGGATTACTACGCAATTCTGGGATTAAGGGCAGATGTTTCACAAGAAGATCTGAAGAAGGCATACAGGAGGCTCGCTAAAGAGTATCACCCTGATACCAATCCGGGAAATAGAATAGCTGAGGAAAAGTTCAAGGATATTTACGAGGCCTACAGGCTGTTGAGCGACCCGAAAAAGAGGCAGGAGTACGATGGAAAGAGGGGAACGACAGGCTATTCTCACACAAAAACAGATGATCATGAAAATGCGAGCGGATCTAAAAGCCTTGTGAAATAGTTATGTCCCAGGCAGCGTCTGAAGCGCCGATTATGGGTCAAAGAGTAGCATATCGTATCGTTTTGCTGTGGAATAAGCAAAATAGTCTTATCAGAGTTCTGGTCAGCAAGGAACAGGAGCTGTTTGAAGAACAGGGTGCACTGTCTTTGACAGACAGGGCACACATAGACGCTTTCCCCCTTCTTATGAAAGATACAAGCCTCTTGAGATTCTGTACTGTTGCAACAAGATTCAACTGTTCATTCAGTGAGGCTGGTCCTCTATAACGGGCTCGTCCCATACCGTGTTGTTGCCTGGCTTCAGCAAAGATATGTTCACTGCGTTTACGGAGTCTCCGGGAGAGTTTGTAGTCAGCTGTTAATGAGATAGACCGTGCATGATTTCTGGCTTTCGCCTCTCGCACTTTTCTATCCCGTTCGGCCTGAATATGTGCTGGATTTGTCTTGTTTTTCCATGTAGGAATCGGTTCAATCTTCTCATCGGCTCGCAGAGGAATATGGGGTATGATTCCCCGGTCAAGTACATCAGCGATAAAATTACCAGAACCGTAACCGGTATCGGCACTAAGTGTCTGAATGTCTTTGGGCATGGTGTATGTTTCAAGGTCATCTACCATCTTAAGGGCACTTTCGGGCTCTGCTGTCCCTGTCGCCTGCGTGCCCTGAGTCTCAAGGATTACTCTGCTTTTTGTGTCGATCAGATCATGGCCCATAAACGAGAGAAAAGCCCCTTTGCCCTTCGATTTGCTGTATAAGCGCGCGTCGGGGTCTGTAGTCGAACGGTGTGTTTGGTTCGTCCACTTTTCACCATGAAAGTCTTTATCCTGAGGATGCCCGGACCTACCCTTTGTCTTATCACCTTCAAAACCGATTCCCTTGAGATAATCATCAAGAGAAACAGGGGGTTCTATCGGCTCAATACTTTTCACTGAAGCATCAGCTTGTATCTGAGTGCCGTCGACACTAAGGTGTTTACCGCTCACAAGACCGACATCTATGCAACACTGGACTACCTGACGCATTATCCGTTCAAACAACCCACTGGATGCCCACTTGTGATTGCGAAGCTTGTTGATCGTGCTCCTATCCGGAACCGCATCATCAAATGTCTGATGACAAAACAACCGATATGCCGCATGCATCCCCACTTCCTGACAGAGCCGATTCTCACTCAAATTATACAGATAGCCAATAAGGATCATTCGAACAACTAATTCAGGATCAATACCGGGTCTGCCATTGTCAGGGCAATAACAATCTGATACAACGTCTCGTACAAATGAAAAATCAACTGCCTCATCAATCTGACGAAGGATATGATCCTCGGGAACTAAATCCTCCATCTGAAAATAGTGAAACATCGGATTTGTCTGTTCCTGCTTTTGTGGGGTCATTGTTTCCTCCATGTATAATATTATCAATAACATAATATAATACATCGGAGCTGCTTTATCAATGCTTGTTCTATACTACTTTCTGAATCTAAGGGTTTTTCACAAGGCTTCTAAGGAAGCGGGAAGGAGCGCTAGCTATACATATTCGGATCTCTCCCAGGCGTTGTTGCATCAGCTCGGAAAGGTGCTATACAGTTTTTTCAAAATCTTTGACAGATTTCTATTTGCTATCGAATCAAAAGTGCGCACTGGCGCAAGAAGTTTTAAAGATATTATACTATTTGCGGTAAGAGAATGTAGCGTTCGGCGCGAAGACAAAGCGGCGTTTGACGATGATTTCTTCTCGAGGAGTGGCACGGACATAAAGTGCTAGGCAGAGATAGGTTTTGTTCAGGCTGCGCTTGGATGCAAAATAAAGATAAGGACGATAGATAACAGCAGAGTGGAAATGGAAATTCCCCCAGGGACTCATTCCGGGACCGTGTTCAGACTGAAGGGGTTGGGATTGAAAAACTACAGGGGCCGCGGAGACCAGCTTGTGGCGATCAAAGTGATGATCCCTTCAAATATGACACAAAGGCAGAAGGTCCTCCTAAAGGAGTTCGCACAGGAGGAGAGGGAAAAGTCGAAAAGGACTGAGGGAATATAAATCAGTTGACAGGGAAAGGTAAAGGGAGTAGGGGCTTTCCATGTGTGTTTGCCAGTAAGGAGAGCAATCTAAGGTAGACAGGACAGCACCCTCTAAATCGTCACTGCGACCCCCACCGATTGAATCTATCGGGGGTTAAATCGGGGGCAGCGAAGAAATCCCCTAATCAATTAACAGGGTTACCCATCCTTTCCAAATCTGGTTTCTTTATGAATGTTATCCATAGCTATTTTAGATCCGCTACTTAATCTACTGATAACTATTAAGGTTATGGACCAAGAGGACGACAGCGATGAAAGTGCGTAAGGCTGTGATTCCCGCGGCTGGCAGGGGTACAAGGTTCCTGCCCGCTACGAAGGCGATGGCCAAGGAGATGATTCCGATAGTAGATAAACCCGTTATGCAGTATATCGTAGAGGAGATAGTAAGTTCGGGAATAGAGGATATTCTGGTCATAACGGGATCGGACAAAAGGGCGATAGAGGATCACTTCGACAAGTCGTTCGAGTTGAATTACTATCTGAAAGAGAAGGAAGAATTTGCAATGGTGGAGACGCTGGAACAGATAGAAAGGCTGGCGGACATCTACTATATGAGACAGAAGGAGACTTTGGGCACGGGACATGCCGTACTGAAGGCGAAGGATCATATCTCTAACGAACCCTTTGCGGTTCTGTTCGGGGACGACCTGGTCAAGTCGAAGGTTCCATGTATAAAACAGCTTGCGGAGCTTTACGATAGATACAGCGCCTCTATTTTAGCTGTGCAGGAAGTACCGAAGGATAGGATCAGCAGTTATGGGGTTATAAAGGCAAAAAATATAGGCGGGGTGTATATGGTTGAGGGACTGGTGGAAAAACCCGAACCCCAGGAGGCCCCTTCTAATCTGGCGATCCTGGGGCGGTATGTCTTTGAACCTGACATATTTGAGATTTTGGAAAGTACTCCTCATGCGGACGATGGGGAACTACAGCTTACGGATGCTATTCGGACCTTGGCAGAGAATAAAGAGGTATACGCGCATAAGATTCAGGGCGAGTGGTTCAGCGTGGGGGACCGAATATCTTATCTGAAGACTATTATTCGCTTCGCATTAGATAGAGAAGATATAGGGAAAGAGCTCAAAGTATATCTGAGAAGCCTGTGCGCTGCGCCAGAGTTACCGGGCGACAGAAAAAAATGAAGCACGTTATTATAGGCACTGCCGGGCATATAGATCACGGAAAGACGGCTTTAGTTAAGGCTTTGACCGGGACGGATGCCGATAGGCTGAAGGAGGAGAAGATAAGGGGGATGACGATAGATCTGGGTTTTGCATTTATGGGTGATAACTCTGCTATCATAGACGTTCCGGGACACGAAAGATTTATCAAAAATATGGTTGCAGGAGTCAGCGCTGTTGACTTAGCGCTCTTTGTAGTTGCCGCAGACGACGGCGTGATGCCTCAGACAAGGGAGCATCTGGATATTTTAGAACTCTTAGGCGTAAAAAGGGGAATCGTCGCAATAACTAAAGCCGATCTTGTGGACGAGGAGTGGATTGAGCTTGTCAAGGAAGATATAAGGGTGTTGGTAAAGGGGACTTTTTTGGAGGACGCTCCGATGGTTCCCCTATCGTCCACAAGAGGCGACGGAGTGGATGAACTCAAGGGGCTATTAGAGATGTATATATCCGATGTGGAGGAAAGGAACGAGAAGGGCATCCTCAGGATGCCTGTAGATAGGTCCTTTTCTATGAGGGGATTCGGAACGGTCGTAACGGGGACAGTCATATCGGGGAGGGCGTCTGTGGGAAATAACCTGGAACTCCTTCCTCTGGGTGAGGTATTCAGGGTAAGGGGGATACAGGCGCACGGAAAGGATGTCGAACATGCTTCTGCGGGTGACAGAGCAGCGCTGAACTTTTCAGGGGTAGAAAAGTCTCAAATCCAAAGGGGAGATATGGTAGCAGAGCCCGGTTACTTTACTTCTACATTTATGCTCGATTGCCGATTGAAGCTCCTTCAGGATTTTCCTAAAGAGAAGCGCATGAAGTTTAAGAACAGGACAAGGGTGAGGGTCCATTTAGGGACGGGGGAAATTATGGGCAGGGTCTTCTTGCTGGATAAGGACGAGCTTGCTCCCGGAGAGTCGTCACTCGTTCAGTTAAGGATGGAAGACGCGACCACTGCGGCCCCTAAGGACCGATTTGTGATCAGGCGGTACTCTCCGGCTTTGACCATAGGCGGGGGTGTGGTGATAGATGCAAATCCAGAAAAGCATAAGCGGTTCGACAAGGGTGTTCTGGATTGCCTTTCAAGGCTTCAGGACAAAGATCCAAAGAGGGTCTTAATAGAGAGGGTAAAGATGTCCTCCGCAGCTTCTAAGCCGTTGAAGTCCCTGGCTGGGGAAATGGTGATGTCGCCCGAGAGCTTAAAAGTGGAGATTATGAGGTTAAGGTATAGCCAAACGTCCGCCCCCAATGGCGAAATCGTGATCTTGGACGATGACTTCTCTTCGGGTCTATTTCACACTGGAAATTGGGAGAATCTGGGGGGGCGCATACTCACGGCTCTGATGGATTTTCATAGAGAAAATCCCGTTAAGGTGGGCATAGACAGGAACAGTCTAAGAAATATGGTCGGCGGGATAGACAGAGCGCTCTTTGAGTCCATCCTTGGCGGCCTAATTGATCAGCAAAAAGTTAAGACATCGGGCGCCCTGGTGAGACTTTCGTCTCATACCATCGGACTGACGCCTTTTCAGAAAAGGTTGAGAGATCAACTCGAACGGATGATCTTAGGGGAGGGCTACTCCACTTCGGGTGTTAGAACATGGGCCCAGGAACTGGGCACGAAAGAGGATGAAATAGAGGACATCCTGGAGGCGATGCAAAACCTAGGAATCGTCGTTAGAATAGATGAATCTATAGTGCTTCACAGGGATACGATCGAAAAGGCAAAAAAGGATTTAGTGGAGTATCTGGAGGAGAACAAGGAGATAACAGTATCTTCTTTCAGGGGCCTTGTAGGTACTACGCGTAGGTACGCTCTGCCCCTATTGAAATACTTCGACGATAAGGCCGTAACGCAGAGAAGTGGGGATAAACGTACCTTGAGAGTTGGGGCGACCACTGCAAAGGGATAGACATTGTTTCATGTCTTGTATCACCTTATACTCCTGAAATCGGCAGGTGACGATGGCTGACAAGGTTACAAGACCGAAATTAGACGGCCTGGACCTGAGCCTGGGAAAAAGGATGAGACTCCATAGGTTGCTATATGAGCACAGTTCGGGAAACGGCACAGCCATGCTACTGCCGATAGATCAGGGACTGGAGCACGGCCCGGTCGATTTCTTCGCGAATCCTATAAGCATAGACCCTGAATTTCAACTCCGTTTAGCGATGGACGGAGGCTATTCGGGGATAGAATTTCATATAGGTCTGGCGGAGAAGTATATAAGGCAGTACGCCTGCAATGTGCCTTTAGTGTTGAAGTTGAACGACAGGACGAATATCCCGTCTGAAAAAGAGGCGTTCTCACCGCAGACGACATCTGTGTAGGACGCCGTGAGATTGGGAGCGGATGCCGTTGGCTATAGTATGTACGTAGGTTCTCCCGCTCAGGACAGAGATTTCATCCAACTTATGGGGATCAGGGAAGACTGCGAAAGGTTCGGCATGCCCTTAATCGTCTCGGGATACCCCAGAGGAGAGGCGATAGATTGCGCGGCTCGTGTAGCGTGTGAGCTGGGCGCGGACGTTATAAAGTTGAATATCCCAGTGTACGATGCGCAGGTTCATAAGGACTGCCCTGAGCCTTAGAATACACTCCATTTAAACACTGAGGATGCGATGAAGAAGGTGGTAACCTCGGCTGGAAAGACGCTTGTGCTGGTATCGAGGGGCGGCATGATAAGAGATGAGGACCTGCTGGATAAGGTAAGGATCGCCATGAGCGCTGGGGCGACAGGCCTGACATTCGGAAGGAATATGTGGTAGAGGAATTACGAAGATACGCTTGAGATGACTTCCAAGATAAAGGAGATAATGGGGGAGTATCCAGCTTGATGGGAAGTAGTATATCGTTACATGAAATTGCACTCCCGAGAAACAATAGCTTGTTGATTTAGCTGAAAGGCGACTACGATGAGAGGGATTGGCAAAGTGAAGTGGTTTGGTGGTCGAAACAGAATAACCGCCCGCCACAATGACTACGGATTTATCGCCCGCGATGATAAACCAGATATATATGTGAACCGAAAGCAAGTTCGTTGTTCAGAAAGCGATTTAGACGAAGGAACACCTGTTACCTTTGAGGTGGCGATAAACCCTCGAAACGGCAAAGAGGAAGCTAAACATTTGCTCTTGTTGAAGGAAGAGACAGATTTGGAAGTTATTGCTCATTGTGCACGAAGTAACGATGAGGACCTATGGATGCCTGTATTTGGCAAGTATCTTGTTACTCTCTCGAGCAATGAAGCTGTATCTTTGGCGGTCGAAAAGATAAATACCCTTTCATCCTGGAAAAAGGAGGATGTTGCCCTCTCTGTGCCGAAGAATATTCAATTTTCCTGTCGGGATATTCGAGAAGTCTTACCAGCTGCTGACCATCTATATCTGTGCCTCGAAATGTTGGATACTGATGCGGACACTGACATAGATCCTAGCTTACGAGAGGAGATAATTGCCACTATTGAAACATCAAATTATCGTGAAGAACTCTGGAAGAAGGTTCCAAGTGTTCTATATGAAAATGATCCAGACATCCGAAGACGTCTTCCCCTCCAAATACATGTTAGTTGCTTGGTTAATCTAATTCTTGATTTAGAGCAACAACAAAATAGAGATATTCTATTGAGTGAGCTTCGAGAGTGTTTAGAGGAATCACGTGATGTAATTTCGGATGCCTATGAAAGCGGCATTTGGGAACTTATCCCTGATGCCATTTTGATGGAAGACCAGGTGTGGCCTACAGCTCCTCCAGATCGGCGTATTGTTATTCTCGTGGCGCAACTCGGTGAAGAAAGCAATTTGGATAATGAAGATACCCTCTCACAAATTGGGGACGTGCTTAACGAATCTTCACGTGAAGATCGTTTATCATTAGTTCCCAGACTCCCAGATTGGGTTAAGCAACATGATGCAATCTTTGCCTTTCTACCTCCGGTTGATCAGGTCAACTCGGTATGGTCCTCAATAGAGGTCGGTTCATTATCGGGCTGGCAAAAATTATCAAGAGAAGCGAAGATTTTATCTGTCTATCGTATTGCAAAAGAGAATAAAAGTCTTCCTCTTTCTGTGTTAGAAAGTACAGAAGATGATCCACTGGTAAAGTGTGTGCTTATTCTTCTCTGGGCTAAAGATTATCCCCTGAAAAGCTGCGCCGCGTTCGAGAGGGCACACGCATTATTCCAGGACTATGTGGTTGATCAGGCATGTAGTTCAACCGAACCGCTGGACCTTTATCCATTACTTCCTGACTGCCGACCTAGGGTGGTTCAATACTGTGAAGGAAGACCATGGCCAACAGACGAAGATAAGAATTCAGGCTCTGACAGAGTAACTCGTGCTTTTTGCCCCCGTACAAACAAGTCCTGTGATCCATTCAAATTTGATCCTGATGTGGGAATGAATTGGGGAGAAGCTCGACTCTATGCTGAGTGTTCACAAAATTGGGAAGACTGGTCTTTGCTGGAACTTATCGAAGCAACAAATGTTGTACCAAGGATTCCTGACGAATTGAAAAGCCCTGGTGAATATGTGCCAAAGCTATCAGGTTGGGTTAATCGTCTCAATGAAATTCGGGAAAGACTAAAGTGCTCTATTTGTGGACAGATGATGCCTCCCAACTATCGGTATGCTAAATATTTAGCTAGATATAACAGCACGGTCGTTTCGTGCCAAATTGGAAGCGGCCACGATCAGGATATTTACTTAAATCACTGCTGGGCTTGCCGCGAAATAGTTGACAGCAGAGAGAGCACAATAAGGGTAGAAAAGTATTATATCTGTATTCACTGTGGAAGTGGACCGCAAGAGAGTAAAAGCTACACTCAAGGAGACATATGTCCAAAATGTGGAGCACGAGGAATGTCAGCTAGCCAATGTATAATCGAACTAGCCAAGGGTATAATCGAAATCGTGAATGTCTCTCCTGCAACCATGAAATTTATCTTCCTCCTCAACGGAAGCTAACTGGACCCCAGTCAAAATAGGGGTACAGCTTCATATAATGAATGTGAGCTATGGTTTCCGACAATGTAAGACCTGAAATAGGCAAAGAGCGGCTTGTGAGACTCGACATTCCCATACGCGGGATGAGCTGTGCGGCTTGTGCAAGCAGGATCCAAAAGGGTCTCGAAGCCCTGCAGGGCGTCCTTTCGGCTGATGTGAATTTTGGGACGGAGAGGGCGACCCTGGAGTTAGAGGGGGAGGTTGCAGGGACGGATAGGATAAAAAGCCTGGTTGAAGAGTTAGGATATGAGGTCGGTACAAAATCTGTAGTTCTGAATATAGGTGGGATGTCGTGCGCCGCCTGTGTGCAGAGAGTGGAGGAGGCCTTAAAGGGTGTGGAGGGCGTAACGGATGCGAATGTCAACTTCGGGACCGAGCAGGCGACTTTGGAGTATATTTCGGCTGGGATAGACGAATTGAAGAGGGCCGTTCAGGAGGCGGGATATAGCGCCGAGGAGGTATCCGATGAGGCTGTGGACGGGAAGGAAGAGGAAAAAGAGAGGGCATACAGGGGGCTTCTGAGGAGATTTGTCCTAGCTCTGTCCCTGTCTATACTGGTTATGGCGGGGACTCATCAGGGATGGTTTCCGTTTCTGGAGGACGTGCCGCGCCAAATGATATTTGTGGTGTTGTTAATCTTGACCGTCCCGATCCAGTTCTGGGCGGGGTGGCGCTTCTACGTCGGCTTTTGGAAGGCCTTGAAGCACTGGTCGGCGGACATGAATACACTGATAGCTGTGGGTACTTCGGCCGCTTTTATCTACAGCGCTGCGGCTACGTTCTCACCTGGGCTCTTCGCGGGCGCAGGACAGGAACCTGAGGTCTACTACGATACTTCAGCGATGATCATTACGCTGATCCTTCTGGGGAGGCTCCTGGAGGCAAGGGCCAAGGCCAGAACGTCTGAGGTTATAAAGAGGCTTATGGGCTTAAGGCCGAAGACCGCAAGGGTCGTAAGGGATGGAGAGGAGTTGGATGTTCCCGCTGATGAGGTGATCGCAGGTGATATAGTAGTGGTGCGCCCCGGGGAGAAGATACCTGTGGACGGTGCGGTGGTGGACGGCTATTCGAGCGTGGACGAGTCTATGATCACAGGTGAGAGCATCCCTGTGGAAATGACGAGGGGAAGTGAGGTCATAGGGGCTACTGTGAATAAGACGGGAAGCTTCAGGTTCAAGGCCTTAAAGGTCGGAAAGGATGCGGTTCTATCTCAGATAGTAAAGTTAGTAGAGGAGGCTCAGGGGTCCAAGGCTCCAATTCAGCGGCTTGCGGATAAGATAGCGGGGGTATTTGTGCCTCTGGTTATGTGCGTAGCCGCGGCGACCTTTTTGATATGGTATTTTGTAGGACCCGATCCTGCTTTGAGCTTTGCGGTGTTGAATTTTGTGGCTGTACTTATCATAGCGTGTCCGTGCGCCATGGGGCTGGCGACTCCGACAGCTATTATGGTGGGGACAGGAGTGGGAGCGGAAAATGGAATATTAATCAAGGGAGGCGAGAGTCTGGAGGCAGTGCAGGGACTTTCAGTTGTGGCTCTGGATAAGACGGGAACTCTGACTGAGGGTAAGCCAAAGGTCACAGATGTGGTGCTCTTAAACGGCTTCAGTCAGGATGAAGTGATGAATCTGGCGGGGTCGGTGGAGAAAAATTCGGAGCATCCTTTAGGCGAGGCGATAAGAAGAAAGGCGCAGGAGCTAAATCTGGAACTTTCCGATGTAGAGGGATTTGAGGCGATTCCGGGAGGAGGCGTATCGGCCAAGGCAGGGGGCAAGAGGATCGTTTTGGGGGATATGAGGATGATGGAAAGATTCGGCGTTCATACAGACGGGATCGAATCTGAGGCGGATTCTCTGAGGAATCTGGGCAGGACTGTGGTATTCTTGTCGGTAGATGACAAAATCGCAGGGGTGATAGGGATCGCGGACGGCCTCAAGGACGGCTCCAAAGAGGCGGTTTCAAAGCTTCACAGTTTGGGCCTTGAGGTAGTGATGATTACGGGAGATAACAAAAAGACAGCAGCGGCTATCGCTAAGGAGGCGAACATAGATCGGGTGATGGCAGAAGTACTTCCGCAGGATAAGTCTGATGCGGTCAGAAAACTCCAGAGCGAGGGGAAGGTCGTGGCGATGGTAGGAGACGGGATAAACGACGCTCCGGCTCTGGCTCAGGCGGACATAGGCATAGCCATAGGGACAGGCACGGATGTGGCGATGGAGGCTTCGGATATTACCCTTATTACGGGGGATTTGAGAGGGGTAATTACGTCTATTGAGCTGTCCAGAAGGACGATGAGGACGATAAAGCAGAATCTGTTCTGGGCGTTCTTTTACAATTCCGTGGGAATACCGATAGCGGCGGGAGTCTTGTGCCCGTTCTTGGGGATATTGCTGAATCCGATATTTGCATCGGCGGCTATGGCTTTAAGTTCGGTTTCTGTGGTGAGTAATTCTTTAAGGCTGAGGAGATTTAGATCGTCCTTTTAGGTTGTTGCTCAAATAGCCGACAACAAATATAGAGCATGGCTTGAAACAGTGCCCTTGAACTGGGGAATGGGATCTACGCCATGCTTTTTTCTATCTATAACAAAATTTCTTGACATTTGTTACGCTTGTAATTAGATTACTCCTGTTATAGTAAGATTTTACCTGATTGTATCAGTACGTCTTACTCCTGTCTTGATCTGATGCGAGTGTTTGTTTGCTTTTTTCCGGAATTCCGCTGTTAGCAAATCTGTAAAAGCGGGCTAATTGCTGTTGTGTTTTGTATTGTCCTTCAGTTAAAGCTTTTTTCGATAAGTTGTAAGGAACCGTTTCATCGCCTGAAAACTTTCCGGAGGATTAAACTAAAGTGACTCTTTTTTGTCGCTTAATATTCGGCGTCTGTATATGTACTCTGCTTTTCCACATGTCCATTGGCTGGGCGGAGGGCGACGACAACTTTATGTCAGTCGATGAGATAAGAAGGGGGATGAAGGGAAAAGGAAAGACGGTCTTTCAGGGGACGAAAATAGAGGAGTTCGATGTGGAGATATTGGGGGTGATGAAGAATTGGAGGGCGAAGGGAGATTTAATCCTGGCGAGACTTTCAGGAGGTCCTCTGCCTTTAGAGAAGACCGGGTTGATAGCGGGAATGAGCGGGAGCCCCATATACATTGATGGTAAATTGATCGGGGCGGTAGCTTATGGATGGAGCTTTGCAAAAGAGCCGATCGCTGGAATCACTCCCATAACTGAGATGATAGACGTTCTGGAAAGGGGCTTGGATGGGGGATATGAAGCTTCAGGAATAGGATTGATGGGAAAGCCGGGTGAGGGCGATAGCCAGTTGAGTATATCTGAAGATATGGTGTGGAGGCATACTGGATTGAGGGGAATTAGACTGGAGCCTGTGGGGACTCCGCTGGTGCTCTCCGGCTTCGATGTACGGGCGATTGACGCTATGGAAGACGAGTTGTCTACGTTCGGTTTTGTGACTCTGCAGGGAGGAGGCGGATCTGCAGAGGAGTATGGAGACATAGTTTTTGAACCAGGGGCGGCACTGGGAATTCAGTTTGTGCGAGGTGACCTGAGCGCGACAGGCATAGGGACTTTAACTTACAGAGACGGGGATAAAGTGTTAGGCTTTGGACATCCTGCTTTCTTGACGGGAATTACCGATATCCCTATGACGGGAGCCTACATACACGATGTTATTTCAAGTCAGAGCCACTCTTTCAAGATCGGAGGTGCCGCGGGATTGCTGGGGTCGGTCAGGCAGGATCGCAGTCCAGGGATAGGAGGAATAATCGGAGAGATACCCGATATGGTCCCTGTAACGGTCGTGATAGGTTCGGACGAGTACAGCTTTGAGGTGATAAGGCGTAGAGATTTCGGACCGTTTTTTGTGCGGTATTCTCTGTTCAGCTCTGTTATGTCCGCTGAAAAGTTATTCGGCGATGCGACGGTGAAGGTTAAATCAAAAGTGCAATTGGAGGGACATCCAGACCTGGAGCTTGAAAATGTCTATTCGGGATCTGGGTCTTTATTTCGGTATTCGCGGTCCGGGTCTTTACTTGGGACTATCTATGAGATTTCCCAGCCACTGTTTTTGCTGGCCAAAAATGATTTTGAGAGGGTGAATCTAAAGGGGGTGGAGTTTGAGATAGATGTGGAGGAGAAGATCCAGTCGGCGAAGATCGAAAAGATCAGCGCGGATAAGGAGATCTTCAAGCCGGGAGATGAGGTGGATGTATCTGTTATCTTGAAGCCGAATCTGGACAAAAGGTTTGAGGTAAAAGGGTCTTTGAAGATACCCGAGTGGGTCTTGGATGGGAGATTGACTCTACTTGCGGGGGATGCTGGTTCAAGCCAAAGCGCTGAGATCAAAAGGGCGCCGGACAGGTACGTTCCAAGAGACCTGGACGACTTGCTGAGATTGATCTCGGAAAAAGGACGAAACGACGAGATAGTGCTTGTGCTCCTTTCACAAGATCGCGGGGTGACCATAGACGGCAGGGAACTGCCTGACCTGCCGGGGTCCTTCCTTTCCCTGTTTGAATCGCGTAAGGAATCCGGAGAGACAAAAGCGGTAGGCGGGGCAATTTTAGATAAACAGAAGGTAAAGACAGATTTCGTGGTGGTAGGGAGTCGAAGCTTATCTTTGACTGTGGATAGGAATGTAAGGTAGTCTGGAGGTTATATATGTTGAGGTTGCTTCACTTTGCTCGCAATGACATTGTTTGTCTTTCGGTAATGTCGCTTTTGACCTTCATTACAGCAGGGCATGTGTATCGGGCGGAAGCTGTGACTCCGATTATATGGAAGGATAACACGCAGGGGACATTCCAGAAGGGAAAACCGGAGAATGTGACGATCACAAGCGACGGGAAATTGAAGATAGCTCCGGATTTTGATGAGGTGGCAGATATGGGACAGGAGCACGTATGGTGCTTGGCTTATGGGAAGGATGGTATGCTATATGTGGGGACAGGAAACGAAGGCAAGGTGTTTAAGGTTTCACCAGGTGGGGAGGCTGTCCTGGTGTTTGATTCGCCTGAGGTGGGGATTCACAGTTTGGCTGTGGATAGCGAGGGGAACGTCTATGCTGGATCTTCGCCGGACGGAATTGTATATAGGATCGGACCTGATGGGGAGGCTTCCACGTTCTGCTCGACAGGGGAAACCTACATCTGGGCTTTGGTCCTGGGTTCAAAGGGCGAACTCTTCGCAGGGACAGGTGGAGGGGGGAAGGTGATCAGGATATCAAAGGATGGGAAGGTCGAGGATGTCTATGATCCGCCGGACGGGCACGTTATGTGCCTTATAAGTGATGGCAACGGATGGCTCTACGCTGGGACTGAAGGCGACGGTGTGGTGTATAGAATCTCGGAGGACGGCGACGTAAGGGTGCTCTTTGACGCGGATGAGAAAGAGATTCACTCACTGGCCCTAGGTGATGGCGGAATTCTATACGCCGGGGCCATTCCCGGAAAGGGAAATCCAGGAGAAGCGCATCCAACTGTGCCTCTTCAAGCGCCTCAAGCATCAGCGAGACGATCTGGGATGGAGGGATGTTCCCTCTATAAGATATACCCTTCAGGGGCGTCAGCAAGGTTGTGGAAGAGCGGTCAGCCACTGCTCTTGTCTATGCTCCGCGATGAGCACGAGGGTGGAATTTTAGTAAGCACGGGGGACGAAGGGTACATATACTGGGTGATGCCTGACGGCAGGTGGAGTACAGTGACCAGGTTGAAGGATGCAAAGCCGTCTGTGCTCTTTCGGGGAACTGAGGGCGAAGTCTTTGTGGGGACGAGCGGTTCGGGATCGGTCTACAAGCTGAGTTCTGGCTATTCAAAAGAAGGGACGTTTGAATCGGATGTTCACGACTTCACGATCAATTCATCGTGGGGAAGGATGACCTGGAGGGGGGTATTCCCCAAAGGTACAGAGGCCCAGTTTCAAACCAGGTCGGGGAATGTGAAAGAGGTGGACGATACGTGGAGCGATTGGTCAAATATCAAGAAGAACGGAGATCAGATTTCCAGTCCCCCCGGGAGATTTCTCCAGTATAGAGCTACGCTGACCACTTCAGATAAATCTAAAACCCCCCTTTTGGGGGAGGTCTCGTTAGCAGGGCTTCAGGAGAACTTAGTGCCCCAACTGGAGACTGTGCAACTGTATCCCTACAGGGGTAAGGGGGGCGGACTGCCGGGCAACGGCAAAATGGGACAAAGTCAGCCAGGTGGCCCTGAGGCCCTGAGACAGGGTCCTCCGGGTTCGCCAAAACCCCAGACTATGAAGAATAGCTTATGGATGATAAAGTGGCAGGCCCACGACCCCAACGATGATGCCTTGGTGTATGACCTATTCTTTAAGGGCGCAGAAGAAAAGGATTGGAAGGTTCTAAAGGAGGATCTGAAACCACCTTTCTATATCTGGGATACAGAATCGGTGCCAGATGGGACGACCTTAATTAAGGTCTTGGCTTCGGATAGACCGAGTAATCCTGAGGATATGGCCCTTTTGTCTGAGGGGATAAGTGATCCTTTTGAAATAGACAACACACCTCCTTCGGTGGACAAGTTAAAGGCCCAGAACTTTGGAAATGGGACGATCTCTGTGAAGGGCCAGGTAGTGGATGCGACCAGTCCGGTGGTAAGGGGAGAATATTCTATAGATTCTGTTCAATGGGTGGTGTTCTTCCCTCAAGATCGTATATTTGATTCAAAGGTGGAGAGGTTTTCTTTTACTATAGATGGATTGTCCGAAGGTGAGCATACTATTGTGGTAAGAGTAAGCGATTCACTGGGGAACATGAGTGCAGGTAGGGCGATTGTGAATATTAAATAGAGTTGTTGGATCGTTCTTCGTTAGACAAGAATGTCTGACCCACCGATACTTCTTGGGAAACATAGGAAGTGTTTCTTGCCTACCCACGATTGAATCTATCGGGGGCTAACCGAAGAGAGGGCAGAGTCCTTGAGCTCCACGTTTAGCATTTTGGTGTCCGACGGGGATAGATCGCTCGAGAAGTATCTTGAGGAGATCAGAAATTGTGAACCTCTATCTTCGGGTGAAGAGCGGGATATAGCGACAAGTATAAGAAATGGGGATACGAAGGCAAGAAACAGGCTCGTACTGGCAAACTTGAGATTCGTGGTGAATGTTGCCATGCATTATCAGAATCAAGGGATATCTCTGGCAGACCTTATCAATGAGGGAAATGTAGGGCTGATTACGGCAGCGGAAAGGTTCGATGGTAATAAGGGCTTTAAGTTCATCTCGTACGCTGTGTGGTGGGTACGTCAGGCAATATTGGGTGCCTTGGCAGAGCAGACCAGGATAGTCAGGATGCCTTTGAATAAGGTAGGCCTGTTGTCTAAGATCTTCAATACGTCAAGTCTACTTCAGCAGGAGATGAATGGGAAGGTGGACATAGGGGAGATAGCTCAGGAGTTGAATATCCCGGAAAAACAGATAGAGGACGTCCTGACAAGCGCTCTGAGGGCTTACTCCTTGGATGCATCGTTGGGAGGTGACGACGAGAGGATCTTGATGGATGTGTTAGAGGACGAGGCGCAGGAACTTCCAGATGCTCTTTTGATGGGGAACTGTCTGGCTCAGGATTTAGCGGAAGTTCTAGACACCTTAGAGGAGCGAGAGGCGGAGATCATAAGGCTCTATTTCGGTCTGGGCGACATAGAGCCCCTGACTTTGGATCAAATAGGCGAACTTTATGGGCTGACAAGAGAAAGGGTCAGGCAGATAAAGGAGCGAGCGTTAAATAGACTGCGACATCCGGTCAGGTCTAAAAACCTTAGACCTTATGTGGAGAGCTAAACTAAAACAAGTAATGATATAGTTTTGTAGCTTGATCAATTCATCTGTCCACGCTCATCCATCGGGATGAGTATTTTTCATCATATTGTTTTGAGCCTTTCAGACAAAATTTTATCGGCATATTCTCGGGAATCCTTGTAGGCATAATCCTCTCTTTGGGCGACTTTTACAAAGGGCCTGTAGAGGGGATTTTAGCTTACTATAGGTACTTTCTTCATAAGGCTTTTGAAGATGATCATTATGCCTTTGATCCTGGCGTCTATGATCACGGGGGGTTCCAGCTTAGGGGATATCAGGAATCTAGGGACTATGGCTATCGTGTTTAAAGCCGTGGGACTCCCGCTGGAAGGGATAGGTATCATATTAGCTGTAGATCGCGTATGCTATATGTGCAGGACTTCATTAACGTGTGGGGAGACTGTATAGGAGCTGCGGTCGTGGCAGAGAGCGATAGCAAGATGGAGGGGAAAAGGGCTGAAGATAAGGAAGTCGTAGGTGTTAAATAATGCGTCTATAAGGTGAAAAGACAGGCTCTCCGAGATTTGAAATAGTCCCCGATTGAATCTATCGGGGATGTAGGGGTTTTTTATGACATTTGAATATTTTGACCACGAAGCAGATGTTGGAGTAATAGGAATAGGAAAGACATTAGAGGAGGCGTTTGAAGAAGGGGCTAAAGGTGTGATGGAGTTGATGGCTGATGTTGAAGGTATAGATGTGGACACGGAGATGGATTTCGAGTGCAGAAGCGTCGATTTAGAAGCACTCTTTGTGGATATGATAAATGATCTTTTAGCCTGGAGGGATATAGAAGGAGTATTCTTGGCGAGTGTAGACGTGTGGGTGATTGAGGAGGTAGAGGACGGTTGGAGGTTGGGGGGGACGTCGTACAGTGGGAAGATGAACAGGGAGAAAGGCGAGTTCAGAAGCGAAGTAAAAGCTGCCACGCACTGCGGGTTCGTGCTTGAAAAAGGCGATGGAGAGTACAAAATAGGTTGCGTTGTGGATGTTTAAGGAGCGCAGCAGACATCAACAGTCCAAAGCACAATGTTAGATAGGGAAAAGTAAAGACAACTGTGGGTAACGATCTTCCCGAATATGTGATAAAAAGAGCGAACAGTCCTGTAAGAATAGACGGCGTCCTTGATGAGGAGGATTGGAAGGCGTGCAGGAGCGTGGGGGACTTTAAGTTTCCCTGGCATAAGCAAGGTGAAAAGGAACATACCGTAACCAAGCTCTTATGGGACGATGAGTATCTCTACGTGAGTTATTATTGCTACGACAGACATATATCGGCGTACGCGACAGAGAGAAATGGTCCTGTATATAGGGACGATTGCGTCGAGATATTTGTGAGCCCCGATTCCGGGAACGTGGAGAATTATTATACTTTTGAGATGAACTGCGTAGGAACGAGATTGAATCAGATCGTCGTGGACTGGCTCTTTGGGGAGCAGTTATGGTGGAATCCACAGGGTGTCCTGTTAGGTCACTCTGTGGATGGTCCAACCAAAGATGAATCTCCCGACGACCGCTTCTGGACTATTGAGCTTGCGGTCCCTCTGTTCAACTATAAGAGGGATGCTCCTCATATTCCTCCTGAAGATGGGGACGAATGGAGAGTAGGATTGAACAGATGCGGCGGAGTTAAAAATCAGCAATACAGCATGTGGTCTCCAGGGGACACGGCTGGGCCCAATTTTCACGTTCCTCGATACTTTGGAAGGATGTTCTTCTCCTCGGAAAGAGTTTAGGAGGACCATTACAGACAGCATGATTAGATCAGAGCTTCATCAGAGCTTCAGTAGAAAAGGAGTCGAGCTGTGGAAAAGATGGCAATCGGCACAATTATAAGTTTAGGAGACGATCCTGCGGGAAATCTGAACAGAGTCAAAGAGAGGCTGGGTCTTACGAATGTGCAGGTTTTGTGTCCACCTGACGAGTTCTATAGAGGGGAGAAGAAAGAGGAACTTATCCGGACTATAAATGATTCGGGAGTTACGATCACGACTATGTTCCTGCATTTTGAAGGGGAAAGTTACTCTGACATTCTGACAATCAGAGAGATGGTCGGTTTTCTAAATCCCAAGTTCAGGGATGAGCGCCTCCAAATATCCTTCAGGATTTCGGATCTAGCGAGGGAATTGGGAATAGATAAGATAGCAGCTCATATAGGTTTCATACCCGAAGGTCCGAACGATTCCAACTATTTGCCTATGGTCGAGGCAGTAAGAAAACTTGCGGATCACTGCGCGGCTAACGGGCAGGATTTCTGCCTCGAGACGGGCCAGGAGGTGGCTCTTGTGCTCCTAAGGTTCATAAAGGATGTGGACAGACATAATCTGAAGGTGAACTTCGATCCTGGAAATATGGTCCTATACGGATCGGGAGACCCGATTGAGGCTCTGGATATGGTGAAGGATTACGTGGTAAGCGTGCACGCCAAGGACGGAAAGTGGCCTCAAAATGAGGGCGAATTGGGGACGGAGTATCCCTTAGGCGAGGGCGACGTCGGTATGGACAGGTTTATCGCAACACTCAAGGAGATAGGATATGAAGGTCCTATAACTATCGAAAGGGAAATCACAGGAGAACAGCAGATGAAGGATATCCTGTCTGCGATAGACCTTTTGGAGGAGTTGAAAAAGAACGCATAAAAAAAATAGTGATCAGTCAGAAGAAAAGAGTACATCAACCTCCTGTATTCAGACTACAATTTTGAATCTCTAAACATTGTTCGGACTATCTTGACCTGGTATTTGATTGAAGATTGGAGGCGGTTAAAAATGCTTGAAGTAGGAGACAAGGCTCCCGATTTTACGTTGATGTCAGCGGATAATAAAGCGGTTTCTCTGCAGGACTTTCAGGACAGAGCCAAGGTAGTGCTCTACTTCTATCCTAAAGACGATACTCCGGGATGCACGAAGGAGGCCTGCTCGTTCAGAGACAATTTAGAGCCCATAGAGTCCAAAGGAGCGGTGATTTTGGGGATCAGCCCGGATGGGGTAGATGCCCACAGCGACTTTGCGAAGAAGTATAACCTCCCATTTACCTTGCTTTCCGACCCGGACAAGGTAGTTGCAGATGCCTACGGGGTCTACAAAGAAAGGACAATGTACGGCAAGAAAAGCATGGGCATAGAGCGGAGCACGTTCATCATTGGAAAAGAGGGGAATATAGAGCACATCTTCAGAAGAGTACGGGTGGACGGACATACTCAAAAAGTTCTTGAAAAGCTGGCCTAAGCTGGAGGATGAAAATCAGTATAGACCAGTAAGAGCGAACCCATGAGGGGGCAGCGGACAGTGGGAAGTGGCAACACTCTGGGAAGGGTTCGCCGGTAATCTCAGGGCAGACGTGCGTGTCTGCCCCTACAGGGAGTTGGATATGAAGAGATGTATCCTCATTACATTCCTGCTTGTAGGGAGCCTATTACCCCCTTTTTCTGCACGGGGACAGACGCTGAGTAAGTTAAGGCTACTCTACACCACGCAGGGCAAGGGAGAGTTAGAACCCTGTGGGTGAAAGAAAGCACCGCTTGGCGGTCTTGCCAGGCGAGCCACTTTCATAGACAGCCTGAGATCCGTCAGCGCGTCTTTATTGCTCGTGGATGCTGGGGGGGCGCTGTTTCAAAATTTCCTCATCCCTGACCATCTTCAGGAGCAGTGGTTAAAGAAGGCGGCTGTGGTCAAACGGACTTACCTCGATATGGGATACGATGCAGTTAACGTGGGTCTTCTTGATCTGGCTGAGGGAGTCTCTTTTTTAGCTGAGGCTGATGGTGCAAAATCTTTGCCCTTAGTATCAGCAAACCTGGTACAAAAGGATTCAAAAGAACCCCTTTTCGACCCTTATTTGATCAAGACCGTAAATGGCATAAAATTCGGCATCTTCGGCCTTTTGGAGGATGAATTTTCATATATCCAAAAGATGGAAGACGGTCTTGTAATTGAGGACCCCATAGAAGCTGCAAGACAAACGGTCCAATTACTCAGGGGGACGTGCGATTTCATTGTCGCCTTGGTGGATTTAAGGCAAGAAGTGACGGTCAGACTGGCGTACAAGGTCCCTGGAATCGACATCATTATCGGAGGGTCTGACAGCAAGCCCATTCGGAATCCTTCCGAGTACAACGGAGCGTTGCCCTTACACGCAGGTTCACAGGGCAAGTATATAGGACAGTTGGAACTGATCCAGCAAGATCCCGCTTTCCCAAATCGCAGAACCCTTGGGAGCTACAGTTACATACACACTCTGACCGCTCTGGACAAAAATATCAAGAGCTATCCGAAAATACAGGCCATGGTAGATCGGTACAAGGCCGAGATTCGTCAGATAGAGCAGGCCAGATTAATAACAGACAAGGATGCAGTGGAGGTGGAGGGTCTCAGGTTCGTGAGCGATCTTGAGTGTCGAATGTGTCACGAGGGCAGGTACGAGTTCTGGCTGTCGACCCCGCATGCACGCGCTTATCAGACCTTGCAAAAGGCAGGTCAGGAGTTGGACCCCGAATGCATCGGCTGTCACACTGTCGGCTACCTTACAAGTGGAGGGTTTTGGCATCCCAATCAAGTGGGGAATCTCAAAGACGTCCAGTGCGAATCGTGTCACGGCGCCGGGAGCCAGCACCTGGAGGGGGACATAGAGCAGATGCGCTCCCGGACTGTCAAAGAGAGCGCCTGTCTTTTCTGTCATACAGATGAGCGCGATGATCATTTTAATTTCGCTGCCACGTTTATGAACGTATGTCAGGATCCCTCCCGAACAAGTAGACAGTAGCCCCCGAACCACGATAGACTCAACCGGGGCTAGACAGGGCAGCGCCTCCCCTCCCTCTGCACTGACCTTTTCTTGCGACCATGCCTACCTTTTTGCTTTTCTGAATCCTCTCACCAGATTTCACTTGGCTTTTGTCCTTATATTTGCTATAATTTATACTGAGATCTTTAATCCAGATCATGTGTGGAAGGTGATTCCGGCAATTTAAACCTTTTGGCCACAAGATCCAGGACATTGCGAAACCGTGTGGAGTTTGAACACGGTGAAAAGGTGGACATCAAGAATTTGGACTACAGACTCAGCAAGCCCTTGATTTGGTGGTGAGGGCATGAAAGATACTCTCACCAAAGAAAAAGTCTTGCAAATATTGAGAGAGGAACTGCCGTATTTGCGAGGTGAATACGGCGTGGAAAGGATAGCTATCTACGGCTCGTTTGTGAAGGGTGATCCTACCAAAAAAAGTGATATTGATATTCTTGTCCAGCTTGTAAGACCTCTTGGCCTGGAGTTTGTCGGACTTGCCTTTCATCTTGAGGAGGTACTGGGCAGGAAAGTGGACCTGGCTACCTTGGATACCCTGCACAGGAGCATTGAAAACCCCAGATACAGAGACATTGCTTCCAACATCGAAAGCACGCTGAGCTATGTCTGAGCGAAGAAACGGGGACTATCTTAGTGATATCCTTGAGGCGATGCGGAGAATTGTGATATATACCTCGGGCCTGACCTTCGAGCAGTTTATGAAAGACATCAAGACTCAGGATGCAGTCGTTCGGAATCTTGAGGTCGTCGGTGAAGCGACGAAGAATCTATCCGGTAGCCTGAGAAAGACCTACACCAAGATTCCATGGAGAGACCTGGCTGGCGTAAGAGATAAAATGATCCATCACTACTTTGGCATCGACTATGAGATTGTGTGGACGATCGCCAAAGAGCAACTCCCGGACATTCTTCCTCACATTGAAGACATTTTGACGAAAGCCGCGTGAGGAGATGGCGCGAGTATGCCTGCAAGACATGGTGGATGATTTGTAGTTTGACACTTCATCTGTCAACTGGAATTCGTTTGACTTGGAGACGTTTTCCACGAGGAAGCGGCTCTGGGACTTCCAGCAAGAGGCCCAGGAGAAGGCCATCAAGGTTTTGTGTAGATATTAAGACGATTTTGCGGATTCTCAGCAATGCGAAGAGCTGGAAGTCAGCCCATAAATGCAAGAACGATAAAAGGATGTCAACATGAAGCAAGCTAAATACTACATCAGTCTCGGTGTGGTCATTATAGCCCTCTTCTACCTCATCTATACGGGCTTTGAAAAGACGATGGTCTATTATGTAACAATAGAGGAACTTGAAGCTGCTCCTGTCTACGATAAAACGCTACGCGTGGTCGGGAACGTCGTGGACGGCTCAATTCAAAGGAGTCTCAACAGTCTCAAGATGCAGTTTGTGATCGCCCAGGATGACAGAAGGATACCCATCACTTACACAGGCGTAGTCCCTGACACCTTTAAAGAGGGAGTAGAGGTCGTGGCTGAGGGCAGGTATTATACAGACAGGACCTTCGAGGCCGAAACCGTAATGGCCAAATGTCCTTCCAAGTACGAAGGACAGGACTATAAAGAACACGAGGCCGCCAAAAGAGAGTAGACAGCAAACAGTGGCCCCCGATAGATTCAATCGGGGGTAGACAGGGCAACCCTATCCAACCGCTTGAAAAACAGTGGACACAGGCTCATCATCATATAGGAATTAGTGTGGCAGCAGACATCGGATCTTTTTCACTCACGTTGGCGTTCATCCTCTCTTTGTACTCCATTTTGATATCTGTACTCGGAGACAGATTGAGGAAAGACGACCTTGTAAAAAGCGCTCAAAACGCCGCGAAGGCCGTCTTTGGCCTGTTGACGTTGGCGTCTCTATGTCTTGTGTATTCCTTCCTTGCAGGAGACTTTAAGGTGGAATACGTGGCCAGCCACTCCAACAGCACACAGTCCCTGCCCTATGTGTTTGCGGCTTTCTGGGCAGGACACGAAGGGTCACTCCTTATGTGGGAGTGGTTCATATCCCTTTTTGCATTCATGGCAATAGTGCTTAATAGACGCAAAAACAGAGACCTTATGCCCTATGTCACAGCTGTTATCATGGGAGTAGTCGCCTGCTTTATGTTCATAAATATCGCAACGTCCAATCCCTTTGATAAACTCCCATTTACGCCTCCTGACGGACAGGGCATGAACCCGCTCCTTCAATATCCTGCGATGGCTATCCATCCTCCTATGGTCTTTTTGGGATATTCGGGATTCACCGTTCCTTTTGCCTTTGCCATGGCAGCCCTCATAACTGGAAACCTCGGAAACGCCTGGATCAAGACCACCAGAAAATGGTCTATCTTCTCCTGGTTCTTGCTGGCCTGTGGACTGCTTCTCGGCGCAAACTGGGCGTACGTCGTGATCGGCTGGGGCGGATACTGGGGTTGGGACCCTGTGGAAAATTCAGCGTTGATGCCCTGGCTTCTGGGTACGGCCTTTCTCCACTCTGTGATGATACAGGAAAAGAAAAGTATGCTCAAAATCTGGAACATGATACTTATTATCCTCACGTTCACTATGTGCATCTTCGGGACATTCCTCACAAGGAGCGGTATAGTCAACTCTGTTCACACCTTTGCTGAATCCTCAATAGGATACTATTTTTTGGCCATCATAATAGCGATTCTTGCCTTTGCTTTTGCCCTTGTCGCTTACCGATTCCCACAACTTAAGAGCCGAAACCATTTAGAATCCTTCGTCTCCAGAGAGATGGGATTTATGGTCAACAACCTAATACTGGTCGGTGCATTTTTTGCGGTGTTCTGGGGCACCATCTTCCCCATCATATCAGAAGCCGTAAAGGGAGTTAAGATCACTGTCGGAGCCCCGTTTTTCAACCAGATTACCCTTCCCATAGGTATCATTTTACTCTTCCTTACAGGAGCAGGTCCCCTGTTGGCCTGGCGCAGGACATCTGTAAAAAACCTCAAAAGGCACTTCCTCTATCCGACTGTAGTGGCTCTGCTTGCGATTCCCATCTTCTTAGCCCTTAAAATCACCAACTGGTACGCCCTTGTCTCCTTCACGCTATGCGTATTTGTCACCGCTTCAATAGTCAGCGAATTCTACAGGGGGGTAAGAGCAAGACACATTTCTAACAACGAGCCGTATGCTCAAGCTCTCTGGAACCTTGTCTGGAAGAACAGGAGGAGATATGGAGGTTATGTAGTCCACATCGGGATCGTCCTTATATTTATGTCCGTCGCTGGAAACGCCTTCAGAACTGAGATCACAGGTCAGCTCCTCCAAACAGGTGATAAGATGCAGCTCAGAAACTACACACTCCAGTACGACAAGTTCTCAACCTACGAAGACCCCGATAAAGACGTCCAATCTACGACTATTTCTGTCCACAAAGATGGAGAGAGGATTGACGTACTGCATCCGAGAAAATACTTCTTCCATTCCATAAGACAGGACGTCCAGCCTCAGACGGCCGTTGCCATCCGTTCCACGCTAAAAGAAGACCTCTACATAGTCCTTGCTCAGCTCGACCCCGAGTCAGGACAGGCCATATTCAACGCCTTCATCAATCCGCTGGTCATGTGGCTCTGGATAGGCGGTGTCGTGTTGATCCTGGGTACAATCATCACAATGTACCCGGAAAAAGAGGATATAGATCCTCGCGAGAAGATAAGAAGAGATAAAACGAAGGTGCAGATAACGGAGAAAAGGAAGACGAAGGTCTCATTGGTTAAGTGACGCAAGTGTTGTAAGTTAAAGAGGTGATTATCAATGACAAAGAATATAGTGTTCACACTTATATTGCTGCCCTTTTTGGTTCCGTCTCGGCTCATCGCCGTCGAGACCAAAGAAGTGGCTGATGAACTTGCCTGCCAATGCGGCGGATGCGGCAACCTGATCCTGAGCGCTTGCATCAACAAAGCCGACTGCGGATGGTCCCAAAGTGAAGCAACACAGATAGATCAACTGATCATAAAGGGTTACTCGAAGGAGAGAATAGTAGCCCTTTATGTAGATAAATTTGGCGAAGCGGTGCTTGCAGCCCCTACAAAGACGGGCTTCAACTTGACCGCCTGGGCTATCCCTTTTGTCGCTATAATAGTGGGCGGAGTATTATTAAGGGGTCTGGTTGTCAGATGGAAAAAGAGCACTCAGAGCTCGGGCACTGGCTCCGTGGCCGGATCGAGTCGCTCTAAAAGGGGCGAAATCCCCGATTCCGAGTATATAGAAAGAGTTGAACGCGAACTTGATAAATTCGAATAGTTCTCTTTGCACATAGAAGCCGATATGTTACTCGTATTTTACACAATAATAGGCGCTGCAGTCTTAGCATTTGTCAGTTATCCCCTTCTAACCAAGAGGCCTTCAGGCGCTGAAGAAGGCTCCACCTTAAAGGACGGGCTTGCAGATCTTACCATCCGCAAGGAGCAGATATATGCATCCATCAGAGACGCCAACTTCGACTTCAGGATGGGCAAGCTCTTGGAGGACGATCACGGACAGCTTGTGGACGAATACAAGCTTGAAGCCGCGGCCATCCTTCAGGAAATAGACAGGCTAAATGGCAGGCGCAAGAGGCGCAAGGCTCATACTCCTACCCCTGGGAAGAGACATATTATCTGCCCGCAGTGCCACAGGGAGAACCCATCGAATCACCACTACTGCGCTAACTGTGGATCTAAGCTTGACAGCGTCTGTCCATCCTGCGGAAATCCATACGATAAAAAAGACCAATTCTGCGCTAACTGCGGAGCCAAGTTACAAACAGATGCAGAGAGCCAGACCACCTAACCACACTTACTTTCCTTCCCATTGATACTTTTCGGGAGTCCCGATGGACCGACCCGCTATCAACGTTGTCAACCTCTCCAAGACTTTCGGAAAAATCAGGGCTTTAAGCCAAATAGACCTCCAGGTGGATGAAGGGGAGTTTCTTGCCATCTTCGGTCCCAACGGAGCGGGCAAGACTACGCTTGTCAATCTCATCTCAGCCTCTACACGGCCCACGGAGGGAAATATCTATATAAACGGAATTGACCTTGGGCGAGATCATGCGAAGATAAGAGCACAAATCGGAGTAATATCCCACAATACCTTTCTCTACAAGGAGCTTACAGCAGAGGAGAACTTGAGGTTCTACGGCGAGATGTACGATGTGTCCGACCTGGGTGAAAGGATCTCTTTGTCACTTGAACAGATCGGAATGTCGCACAGGAAGGACGACAGAGTCTCGACCTTCTCAAGGGGACAAAAGCAGAGGCTCTCAATTACAAGAGCCCTTCTTCACTCTCCTCCTATACTCCTTTTAGACGAACCCTATACAGGACTCGACCAGAACGCCTCCGAGGCGTTCACAGACATCTTAGAGGAACTCAAAGAAGGCAAAAGAACTATAATAATGGCAACTCACAATATGGAAAAGGGACTTCAGCTTTCCGATGCGGCAGCTATACTGGCAAGAGGAAAACTCGTATATCATAAACGGGCGATGGAAGCAGATGGCGACAGAAAGGGGCCCCCAAAAAGTATCGAAGAACTTTTTGGGGAGAAATTAGAACACTTTAAAGAGATATATCGTCAGCACGTCAAAGAACAGTAGACAGCAAACAGTAGACACGGCATCCCTACCCAGCCCCATATACAACCGCCACAGGGGCGAACCCACGTGTTCGCCCTCCAGTAGACAGAAGTACGGCCTTCCACCCGTTTTCGTAGGGGCGAGGTTACCTCGCCCAGTAATCAGAAGACAGCAGGGCGTACGATGAATTTCCTCAAAAAGATAGTGACCATACTCTGGAAAGATCTCCTGACAGAACTCAGAACTAAAGAGAAGATAAGCTCAATGTTTGTCTTCTCGCTGATAGTTATAGTAGTTTTCAACTTCTCATTTAGCACAGGTGCTCTCCAGATGAGAAAGATAGCGTCGGGAATCCTGTGGGTCGCCTTCATATTCTCAGGGACGCTCGGTCTGAACAGGTCTTTTGCTCAGGAGCAGGACAGGGGCTCACTGCAGGGGCTCCTACTGTGCCCTGTGGACAGGAGCGCAATCTATCTTGGAAAGATGGTAGGCAATTTCATATTCATAACCATAATAGAGCTTATCACACTGTTGCCTTTCGCGGTCTTTTTAAACGTTCCTATTATCCACGTTCTGCCTCAGCTCCTTCTGATCATCCTTTTGGGGACGCTCGGATTCTGCTGTGTCGGGACCCTCTTTGCCGCCATATCGGCCAACACCAAAATGAGGGACGTAATGCTCCCTGTGCTCCTCTTCCCTGTAATTTCCCCCATCATAATCGCCTCTGTACAGGCTACGGGCGCGATTTTGGACGGCGCGGAATTTGGAGAGATAACAAGGTGGATTGGGCTGCTTATAGCCTTTATAGCCATATTCCTGGCCGCCTCCGTGATAGTCTTTGACTTCGTAATAGAGGAGTGACCGCAGATAACAGCTTTAGACCTCCCGTGCACATTCCTAGATGAGCTATTCTGTGACAAGGACAAGTACCTTGACAATGAATTTGGACCCGTTATTACGATCGTCTCTGGCGGATGCAGTCCTTGGCTGTCTCGAAGATGCTGCACCGGGTTCTGAAGCCAGGCTTTGCGGCTCGCTGGCTGATGGGCGGGCGGATGAGTACAGCGATATCGACATATCTTGGGAAGTACCGGACGAGCTTTTCGCCTCGCGCGCAGATGGGATCCTTGAAGATCTTTCAAAGGTCTGCGCGGTGGCATCATTGCGGCCGGACCCTGACCTCCAGAACTCAGAAAAACATCGGCTCATCTTCGTTCAATTTGCTGGAACACCGCTGTTCTGGCGCGTGGATATTGGAATCTTCGCAAAATCCATTCACCGGGATTCGAGGTATGACTTGAACAATAACTTGGCCAGAGGAAGTGATTGGTCGCATACACACAGCGCCTTGATGAACGCTATTGCAGCGGTCAAGGCCCTGTTGCGAGGAAACGAAGCGGAGGCTCATGGACTCTTACGCCGAGCCTTTGAAAGAATCGGTCGGAGCGTACCTAAGGAAACCTATCAGAATCAGATCCTGCTGCTCGCCGAACAGATCGGTGAGATAGACCGTGAACAGGTGGATCTGGCAAGACAGGTGCAAGCTCTGCACCGCGAGGTATTTCGCACAGCAGGCGGCTAAAAAAACGGCTGTAGCTTGAGCGGTGGGCCGTCGTATTCTGCATTTTTGACGCCGTAAATCTGAGGAGAGACATAAAATGGAAAGGAAAATATCCGGCATGGATATACTGCTCAGCGTTGTATCTCTGCTGATGATCGTATGTCTCTGGGCCATATTCATCTATACGCCGCCGGATAGGACGCTTGGGCTCAGTCAGAAGATATTCTACTTTCATGTTCCGTCTGCGTGGGTTTCGTTCTTAGCCTTTTTCATAGTCTTCATAACGAGCATCCTCTATCTCTGGGAGAAGCGGCGTAAATGGGACATAATAGCCCACTCCTCCGCAGAGGTCGGACTCTTCTTCTGCACACTCGTCATCTTAACCGGTCCTATCTGGGCCAAGAACGACTGGGGTGTCTGGTGGGTCTGGGATGCAAGGCTTACGACTACGCTTATACTCTGGCTCATCTACGTGGGATATGTTATGGTCAGGGCCTACGCAGGGGACTATTCAAAGAGCGCAAGATTCGCAGCGGTCATCGGGATCGTCGGCTTCTTGGACGTGCCCGTCATACACGTCTCCGTCACGTGGTGGAGGACGCTCCATCCGCTTCCCGTGATGATGAGACCGGAGGGTCTGGGAGCGGGGACTCCGCCTTCGATGTTCCGCACGTTGATGCTCTGCCTTTTCACTTTCACCCTGGTTTACGTCATTCTGCTTTCAAAGAGGATTTCTCTTGAAAAGGCAAGAGATGAACTTGAGAACCTGAAAGACGTGCTTTCCCAATCGCAAGGTGGGCAATAATCACATACAAAAGGGCGATTAGAAGGTCAATTATATAGTGGTGATTCAGATAGACTGCAGAAAACCACACACCTGCGGGGTATAACGTTATGGGCAGACTGGCATTTTTGTATTTCTTGTACGCAAAGATGGCTATGATAATAGGGTAAGCAGCATGGAGGGACGGTATAGCAGCAAATTGGTTGGAGTTGAGGTTGTCGTAGACAAACTGGAAGAGAGGAAATCCCAGAAACTTATCTGTGTCGGCCAGGGAAGCCTCGCTGTGAGCGTAAAATGACAGATGCGGCTGTTTAAATCCATATCTGTATACGTACCAGGGGGGTGCCGTAGGGTACAGATAATAGGTGAGGAAGGCCATCAGACTCACTGCCGCAAATATAAGGGCAAATTGCCGAAAGAGCTTCCTGTTCTCCACTCTTCTCCACAGGACCCACGCGGCGATAAGTGGAAAGATCATATGTAGAGAATAACACACTGAGGATAGAACGTCCAATCCCACCTTCAAATATGTCCCGTCAATAGATCCTCTTAGATCTTGAAACCAAAAAGGAGGTATTTTGCCCTGGAAGAGGTCTGAAAAGAGAAATTCCTCTATCTTGTAAGGCATCTTTACGTTGACGCGTCCTGCTATCTTTTGTGCGATTCCTCTCATAGTCAGGTCGTATAAGACCCACACGAGCATAAAGGGCCACCAATGAGACAGAAACTCCCTTGAAGCTTTCCATACTAATATTGCTATTAAAAGAGCTACGAGAGTGTGGTGAGCCTCCAACCCTTTTAGAAAATAGGTTTGCATAAAGTAAAAACCTGCTATGCCAAGTATGATGGTCTTCCACTTTAACGATAATCCGACCCGTCGCTCTGCGTTCATCTTCTTATCTTTATCCTTTCAGAGAGTTTGAAGGCCACATCGGCCACAGCTTGAGGCTCTATGTCTTGTAGTGTATCGTCTTTACTGTTCGACATAATCGCTTCATAATCTACGCCCCAGGGCGCCCAACGTTTAAGATTAAGCTCTCTGTTCTGATAGAGTCCTACCACGGGAACTTTCAGTACTGAAGCCAGATGAACCAGCCCGGTATCCGGGGTGATCAGAAAGGTCAACTGCGACAGTAGGCCGCATACCTTTGTGAGTGAGATGTTTCTTCCAATTACAGCCCACCTGTGCTCCCCACGAAAGCTCTTAGACATGCCCTGACGACATGGCGAGGTTTCGATCAGTTTTTGGGCATCGTCGTAGTCTCTTCTTGCACAGAAAACCAAAAAGGCTGCCTCCGGAAATCTTTCGGTCAAGAGATTCACCAATTCCATATATCTGACAATGCACCAATATCTTGTCGGACGTCCTGCCGAGATGTTAATTCCTATCACAGGTGTCTTTTGATCTCCTTTTCTGAAATTGAAGGAAATAAACGCTCTTGCATAGTCTATGTCTTCATCGTTAACTTTCAGGTTCCACTCCAATTCTTCGGGATAAGCGTCCAGAGCCTTCAACACAGAGGCTGTCCGTTGCACCATGTGTGCATCGCTTTTAACGTGGATGTTTTTGTCATAAAAGGGTTCGGCGCCGCATTTGTTCATCCCTATCCTGTATGCTCTCCTGTTCAGAAGCGTCCCCAAAAGGGCATTTTTGGCGGATCTATCTATAGTTAGGTCTATCACAACGTCAAAATCCCTTGTTCTTATCGTCCTGTACAGGCGCAACTGCCCCCAAAGGGTGTTTTGACCTACGATGCATTCGTCAACCCACTCGCATCTATCGAAAATCTCACAATTGGAGGAGCTGCACCAGACGCTCGCTTTGGACCGGGGATAACGCCTCCTAAGATTTTCCAAGACTGGGAGACATGTGACCGCATCTCCGAGCCCTCCGAACCGCATGAAGAGTATCCGGGCTTGACTCAGATCACACGACAGTTTGCGGGGGTTTCCGTTCACAAATCTGCCAGCTATATTGACTATTAGAGCCTTACAGTATTTCTTCACAGCGGAGATGCAACTCATTATGCCCCCATGTACAAGATCAGGCCAAGAGTCTTTCTATCCTTCTTGAGATAGCATTCCAATTGAACTTTTCTACTGCCCTTTTTCTTCCTTGCTTCCCTAACTCAACTCTCAACTTCTCATCGTCCAGGAGTCTTATCACGGTCTCAGCGATCTGCTCTGGACTTTTCGGATCAATTAGAACTCCAGAGCAACCGTCCTCCACCGCATCTTCCACACCTCCGGATCTTCCGCCTATTACGGCCACTCTGCAAGCGGAAGCCTCCAAAAATGTGATGCCGAATCCCTCGACGTCTTTTTCTGTCTCCCGACTCGCCATAATGTAGACATCCGCCATATTATAGATCTCACACATATCCTGATCGGGTATGTAACCTAAAAAGGTCACGTGTTCCCCTAGTCCGAGTCGGTGCACCAAATCCTCAAGCTGAGGTCTGTATTCACCCTTTCCCGCGATCAAATAGTGCACGTCTTTGTACCTCTTCAGGATGAAAGGCATCGCAGTAATAACCATATCCTGGCCCTTTCTCTCCACAATCCGAGCCAGTGTCAAAATGACCTTTTTGCCCTTGAAGCCGTACCGGGTCTTCAATTCATACTGCCTATCCAGAGGACGGAACCTCTCTGTATCTACACCATTTGGTATCAGCACGATCTTGTCCACGGATATTCCAATTCTCTTTAGCGATTCTTTTGTGTGACGACTCACAGCTATCAGCCTGTGGCAGTTCTCCAAGACGTAGCGCATCAACAATCTCTTGAGTGGGCCATATCTCCTCTTTATCTCCATACCGTGACATGCCACCACGACCTTCAGGCTACACCACCTGGAGATCAGAGTCGAGAAAAAGGCCATATCCCAGCAGGCGCTCAAGATTACGGGGCGTCTGTACTTCAAGAGGGCCTTAATAGTGTAATAGACCATATAGTAGTGCTTCAGTGAGACCCATCCCCGCCCTTCCATCTGCTCTATCTTGAAGTCCCCTTTCCAGGGAGCATTGCCACGGAAGCACTTCTTAGTAGCAAATACAATAGCCTCGCGCCTCCCGTGCAGAGAAAGTGGAACGTCCGCTGCAAGATGTCTTGCCACAAGATGTCTTGCCACCTCGTGGCACCACCGGGCTATCCCACCGTCTTTGGGGGGAAAGTGCTCTGTAAAGAGGACGATCCTTTGGGGCGGCTTTATCGCGCTTTTGCGCTCTTCTTTCTTTGGAGTTTCCCTGTAGAACGCGAACTCTAATTCCTCTATCATCCTTTGGTAACTGAACTTGTCTCTTATCGTCTCTAAGGCGGCCTTCCCCAGAGCTTTCTCCTTTACAGGATCTTGAATCAGGACGCTGATAGCCTCTGACATTCCACGGACATCCCCAAAATCCACAAGTAGTCCGTTTTCTCTGTCCTTTATAACTTCAGCAATACCCGGAATCTTAAACGCCAGCAGGGGAATTGCCCTGGACATCGCCTCTAAGAGGGCGTTTGGCATCCCTTCAAACTCTGAACTTAAAGCAAATATATCCGTAGCTTCCAAAACGGAATTGACATCGTCTATGAATCCTGTGAAGATCACCTTCTCGAAGATGGAGAACTCTCTTGCCATATCCTTCAGACTATCGAGCCTTTCTCCACTTCCCACGATCATAAGCCGCGCTTGGGGATGCTCCAACGCTACATAGGAAAAGGCCTTTATTAACAGATCAAACCTCTTTTGATGGGCCAGGCGCCCGAGGCCCGTTATCAGAATCTCATGCTCGCTGATTTCGTATTTTTCCCTTATATTGAGGCCGAGGCTCTTTGCGCCATCTGGAACAGCTCTAAGACCGTTATAGATTACCACGACCTTATCTATATCGAACCAATTAATTCCCGAAAGATAATCTCTGATCGCATGAGTGTTCACTATCAGTTTATCAAAGAGCCAGCGGAAGGAAATCTGCATCTTCAGGCTCAGAGGACGCCGCATAATCCCCATTCGAGCCAGCACCTTCGTTGGGCGATGTAGCTTTGCTGCTAAGCCAGCTAAAACGTAATCCCTCTGTAGTGTAGGGACCAGAATGTCTATATCCATCTTTTTCAGAGATAGAGCTATCTTGAAGGCAGTATAAAGATCGGAATCGTTTAAGAAAGGAAGCCTTAGAATTTTTATATCACTTTTTGAGGCCTTTTCCGCTATCAGGTCCCATCGGCAGGCCAAGTAGACGTTATGACCCGACTCTCTAATTCCGCTTGCAGCTTCGATTGTCCACTTTTCATTTCCTCCCCATTCGACGGCAGAATTGACAAACATTACATTTAGTTTACTTGCCTTTCGCCCATATCTGACAGGAGATTTTGTCTCCTCTTGTAAATGCATGGTTGGGGTAACGCCGCCCCAGCGAACACGAGAGTTCCTCTCCAGCTCTCTTTCAAAGAGCCTCTCCAATTCGTCTACATTCTTCTCCAATGTAAACTCTTGCCTTACTCTCTCCGCCCCATCCTGACCCATCTTGGACGCCAGGTCTTCATCGTTTAAGAGACGAGCTATACCATCTGCAATCGCGCGTACATCTTTTGGCTGGACAAGAAAGCCTGTGACTTTGTCCACCACTAACTCATTGACGCCTCCCACGTGGGTCGCCACCACCGGAATCCCCGCCGCCATCGCCTCCAGGATTACATTTGGTAGACCCTCATCCAGGGAAGTTAAGACGAACACGTCCGAAGCCCTTAAAAGATCTGGGACGTCTTTTCTAAATCCTGTAAAAGTGAAATTATCGTTCAATCCCCAACTGCGCACGCGATCTTCCAGAACCTGTCTATCTGGTCCATCTCCTACTATCATAAAGTGAGCCTTTCTATGCTTCTGCAAGGTGAGCTTTGCCGCTTCTGCAAAGAATTCTAAGCCCTTCTGAAAAAATAGATTCCCCACAGCGCTCACGACTTTGTTATCCTGACCTATTCCCAATTTGCGTCTGATCTCCTCTCTTGGCATACAGACATCTGGCAACTGGACACCGTTTCTGATCACATGTATTCTCTTTTGATCGAGCCATGAAAATTCTATAAAACGATCTTTTATATGCTCTGCCGGGGTTATTATGCCATCTACCAGAACCTTATGGGTAAACCTGTACCTTAATTTATCGTAGATGAGCGGAAGTCCCTTCCTGGCCATCACGACAGGCACAGATACAAGCCTTGCGGCTGTGCCCCCAATCCTCACATCTTTCTCAAAATTGCAGCATAGGACATCTATGCTCTGGCTTCTGAAGAACTGCGCCATCTTATATACGATCACGGGGGCAAAATCCCCTCTTATTCTAAAATGCTTAGTCCTGATCCCTCTATCTGAAGCATATTCGAGCCATAGAGCCCCTGGTTTGCCGCATACTACTACCTTGTGGCCTCTTTTCTGGAGTCCCGATGCGGCATCCACCATCCACTTTTCGCCGCCGCGCCATATGTCCTGCTTGATGGAGTTCAGAAAAGCTATGTTCATCTTTATCCTGTCATGTACACGATTAGCACTACTTCTGGGAAATGATTAATAGACAAGGATAGAATATACGCCTAATCGTTAAAATCGTCAAGCTGAAATGCCCTGCTTTTCTTTTTTCAGTTGACACCTTTGCAAGAATATGCTACCTTCATATTGTCTTAAGTTGTGTGCTATTCAACATAAGGAGTGTTCGTTTGCACCGGGAAGGGAAATCAGGTTCATACACCTTGAAAGGGCATGGCGATCCGAGTCGGGGACAATCTCATCGCCGCCCGATCGGGGGACGGGTGCTGGATGTTCCAAGGAATGCCGAACGGGGATATTACCGCTGAGACGGTAGTCTGGCTCGGTAAGATCTATCATGCAGTCGGAGGAGGAGCTGCATTGCATAAGTATTCCAATTTCACCCATAAATAGAGGAGAAAAATGCGCATCGTTCAGATATCCGATATTCACTTTGGGCCATTCAGGCCCGCCACCTGGCAGCATATGCAGGTAGCCCTTGAACTGATCGAAGACGATTCTCCAGATCTGGTGATCTTCAGCGGCGATATCTGCAGCAACGGAGATAATAGTCCTGCAGACTACGGTTACGCCAAGGCGCGCCTGGACGATTTGACCATACCGTGGAGGGCGATTCCGGGGAATCACGACGTCGGATGCCATCCCCACAGCCAGACTGCGGGGAGCTTAAAGATGGATGCGATTGAGAGATTTCGAAAGTTCATTGGGCCTGACCGCTGGAGCCAGGACGACGGTGATATTAAGGTCATCGCCATCAATAGCGAACTTGCCGGCAGCGGTTCCCTTGAGGAGCGGGAGCAGTTAGCCTGGCTCAGAGGTGAGATAGCTTCTTCTCCAGTTGGCGGCTCCATTGTCTTTATGCACTCGATGTGTTACATAAGGGACGTGGAGGAAGAATCGTGCTACTGGACTTTGGACCCTGAACCCCGCAAGGAGTTGTTAGGTATATTCCACGAAGGACCGGTACAGGCTGTCTTCAACGGTCACCTGCACTTTCATTTTCAGATCGAGCATCAGGGACTGCCGCTCTATTCGTGTCCTGCAACGGGGTTTCCGCTTGGGGACAATTCCTTTCCGGAGGTAGGCGACAGTCGGGAGGGATATTTCGTGATCGATGCGACCAAATCCAGCGTATCTTATGACAAGAAACTTCTGCCCCAGGATCGGCTCAAATAGTGGTACAGGCTGAACGTTCTGACAAAAGTTTTTTAGATATTCGGACATGAGGCACAATACTACGACAGGAGGTTACTGCTATGGAAAAGGTAGATGTACACGTCCATGTGTTCGACAAGCTGAGCGACAAATTCCCCCGAGAAGTGGGCACACTGGCCCCTGCGGAGAAAGAGGCGACGGCTGAACAGCTCCTGCGGGAGATGGACTCCGGGGAGATAGATCGTGCGGTGTTGATCGATATGGGAGGGACCAAGATGGAACATCACCGATACGTGACGCACTGCGTTAAGCAGTGGCCCGATCGTTTCACAGCCACAGGTTTAGTGGACGTAGATGATCCCGATCCGCCGGCAAGGCTCAGGGAACTATTTGAGGCCACCGGGATCGAGGGCATCAGGATTGGTGCTCTGGGCGACCCCTCTGTTGAAAGTCCTGAAGATTTGAATAGCTACGCTCTGTTCGAGTGCGCTGACGAGTTGGGCATCAATATTAATATCTACGCAGGAAGCGGACAGGTCCCCTGTATAGAGATGCTGGCTCGAGCCTTCCCAGGTGTGAATATCTCCCTGGATCATCTCGGCGTCTGCCCTACCACGTCCAATATTCCGGACCGTTGGGGGCGACCCCGCTTCGATGACGAACCTCTCCCTCCTTCGACCTATCCGAAGATCGCTGAGATGGCGAAGTACCCCAACCTCTATATCAAAATCTCCGGAGAATACGCCTTCTCAAAAGTGCCCTGTCCCTATGAGGATATGCAGCCGATGGTCGAGACGATCTACCGGGCATACGGTCCGGAGAGGATGATGTGGTGCACTGACTTTCCGTGGATCGTCGTGGAGCCGGGATACCAAAGGCTTGTGGAGCTGATCGGCCATCACCTTCCGTCTATCTCCGAGGAGGAGATGGACATGATCGTGGGAGGAACTGCCCTCAAGGTATGGTTCAAAAGATAGTGGACAGCACGGAGGAAGGCTAATCTTTGATGGCTCATGGTGGTTTTGCCCTGACTACTGCGCAAACCACTTCGTGGCTTCTTGCCACATGCCCCAGCACAGCGCCCGTGGCGCTTCGCCGCTACGTTACTTTGGATCCTGAACCCCGGAAGGAGTTGTTAGGTATTTTTCCCGAACGCCCTGTGATGGCTGTCTTCAACGGTTATCTGCGCTTTCATTTTCAGATCGAGCATTGGGGACTGCCACTCTATAGGTGTCCTGCAAGGGGGTTTCCGATTGGGACAATTCCTTTCCGGAGGTAGGCGACATCCGGGAGGGCTATTTGGTGCTTGATACGACCAAATCCACCGTATCTTATGACAAGAAACTTCTGCCCCAGGATCAGCTCGAATAGAGGCGATAGGCTGCACGTTCTGACAGTTGTTTTTTGGTATTCCAACATAGATCACAATTTGACGACCGGAGGTTATTGCTGTGGAAAAGGTAGATGCACACGTCCATGTGTTCGACAAGTTGAGCGATAAATTCCCCCGAGAAGTGGGCGGTCTGGCGCCTGCGGAGAAAGAGGCGACGGCCGAACAGCTCCTGCGGGAGATGGACGCTGGGGGGATAGATCGGGCGGTGTTGATCGGTATGGGAGGGACTAAGATCGAATATCACAGATACGTGACCCACTGCGTTAAGCAGTGGCCCGATCGCTTCACATCCACAGGGTTAGTGGATGTAGCTGACGCCGATCCACCGGCAAGGCTCAGGGAACTATTTGAGGCTACCGGGATCGAGGGCATCAGGATCGGAGATATGGGCGATCCCTCTGTCGAAAGTCCCGAAGATTTGACTGCCTACGCTCTGTTCCAGTGCGCTGACGAGCTGGGCATCAATATCAATATCTCCTGTGGAAGACCGCAGGTCCCCTGTATAGAGATGCTAACTCGCGCCTTCCCACGTGTGAACATCTCACTGGATCATCTCGCCGTCTGCCCGACCACAGCCGGTACTACAGACCGGTGGGGGCGACCCCGCTGCGATGACGAACCGATCCCTCCTTCGACCTATTCGAAGATCGCTGAGCTGGCGAAGTATCCCAACCTCTATATCAAAGTTTCTGGAGAATACGCCTTCTCAAAAGTGCCCTGTCCCTATGAAGATATGAAGCCGATGGTCGAACAGATCTATCGGGCATACGGTCCAGAAAGGATGATGTGGTGCACCGACTTTCCATGGATCGTCGTGGAGCCGGGCTATCAAAGGCTTGTGGAGTTGATCGGCCATCACCTTCCCTCTATCTCCGAGGAGGAGATGGACATGATCATGGGAGGAACTGCCCTCAAGGTATGGTTCAAAGGGTAGTGGACAGCACGGTGCGGGGTGCCTTAGGGGCGAGGGGTCCCCGATTGAATCTATCGGGGACCACCCCTACATTCTTAGGGGCACGTTCATCCATATATGCTACTGTTGTAGGGTCAGACGCGTGTGTCTACCTCCAAGAGCGAGTGGATCTACGCTCTACGTTCTGATCACTGTTTTCGTGTTTCTGGTGGCTATATCCAGAACACCTGGTTGCCGGTCATTCCCGTGAAATAGTCTATAATGAGCCAAATACCGGCTATTACGAACTGCCCTAAAATCAGACCTAAGAAGAAGGGGCGGGTGCCTCTGAACCATCTAATTCCCCCGTACTTCAAAATCACAGCTTTCAAAAGCCATGCCAAAAAGATGCTGAACCATATATGGTCCATCAGCCACACTGCGCCTATGGGATACCCGATAGGATGAAAGGGCAACGCCAAAAAGCGACGCCGAGCCACCATAAGGAGGCCCATAATAAAGGCTCCGACTCCTGTGTGAATCCAGCCCCCCCAATTGGGAGTAGTAGGATTGCTAAGATAGCTCCCAATAAAGCTGAACGGCTCTTTGGCCCCCGCGCCGAAGAACCATCCGTTCAAGTTGACCCCTCCTTCGCTGTACGAAAGCTCCAATATCATCCAGATCGATCCGAACAGACTGACGACAATGGAGAGCACCATCGCCCAAAAGAGCGGCTTCTTATTTTTCCCTATCTCCTCAGCTAACTTCAGGCCGTGGGCAGAGGAGGCCATAACGAAGGTCCTTATGTCCGCCGACCAGACGTAAGTGAAGGCTAAGGCTGTCATGCCGGCGGGGCCGAGGGCAGAAGATCCTACTCCCGACACAACAAATGAGGACGAGATGGTAGAAGCCACCGCTTCAGCGACTCCGCTTTCGACGACGATCCGGGTCAATCCGAGGAATATCAGAAAGGCCCCGAACAGGAACAGAATTGCGATCCAGAGCGGCAGACCCGAGGCGTTCAGCCAGAATGTCATAAATGCCAGTCCGCCTATCATCCCGAAGACGGCGCTTCGGTAGGAGAGCATTTCCCCCGAATCGTCCACATCCTTTCCTCTCCCAAACGCCTTTGAGAAGACATTCTTAAGATGCTCCCTGCCGATCCAGAGCCCCGATATAACCAGGACTATAATCGCTCCCATGCCCTGATGCGCCAGAATAGGTGTCTCCCTGCCAGCGCCGTATATACCCAAATTTTCCGTGCTGTGAACCCCTGTGACCCTGAATATCCCTTTTTGAATATTTGACAGGATATTGAAAAACCAGAGGGAAAAGGCTATGTCCAGATTGATAAGATAGGAGAAGCCAATCATCGGAAAGCTCAAGTTGAAGGGCAGAGATATAGTGCGGCGGAACAGGGAAATGGAAGTTGATGTGCTCAGTTCAGGGATAAAGCTGTAATATCTATGCAGAGCATTTAGAGTGCTTATTATTGCCGGGATTAGAAAGCCTGCCCACATAACGGGACTTTTGAAGAACGGATTCAAGAGCGAGCCTGACTCGTTTCTGACCATCTCCAGAGGCACCTGAACCAGGGGATATATCAATCTTTCCCTTTCGACCCACTGCCCGCGCACGATCACCATCGTGCATATCATAACAATATAGAGGGCAAAAAGAAAAGCTATCCAGTATATAAGGGGCACAATCCAGTCAGACCAGGGGATCGCCAGTCCTTCGGGCAGACCCTCGAAGAAGTACTCAATGACGTGGGGGTCTTGCGGCGCTATCCAATCGGGTATATGGGGGTGAATGAAGTAGCTCCATTCGTTCTCGGGCGAGGCATAGTAAAAGACGGCTGTAATAATCGGCAGCAGGTACTCTGAGACGCCCATCGTGGGTATGGCGGACGCTACGATCATCATCACATAGACGACTAAAAGCTCTCCCCGATTAAGGCTCAAGCTCTTCCCCAAAGATGCGAAGATGACGTTGACAGAGGCTAAAAGGAGGATAAAGATGGAGAATATAAGTCCAGGTGAGGCCAGCTCAAACTGGAAAGACGGATCGGTAACTTTGGTCACGCAGGGGATCGCCACAACAGCTAAGAATAACAGGGATGGAACAATCGCTCTGCCTGTGAGCTTCAATACGACGTTGAGGACACCTACCAAAAAGAAAAACAAGAACAGTGCCCCGGGTGTGCTAAAGTCCAGAGCCATATAAGAGCCCCTTATGGCCATGTTTCCGTAAGGGCCTCCAATAGAGAGGAAAAAGGAGAAGAATGCGCCGATAAGAAAGGCCTTCAACGTGTAGCTGGAGGGAGAATTTGACTCGTCTTCAGCAAGTTCTGGATTTCTTGTCTTAGTATTTGCCTCATCCATTTGACATTGTCCTTTACAAGGGTATCGAGGAACTCTTTGGATAGATATGATTCATAGTATATTTTTGGTCAAGAAGTGGGTTACCGTAATTCCACCAATATAACGAAATGTCAGAATGGGAATCAAGGAGAAAGTATCATTGGAGGACAAGAATTCCCATCATACAACTATTGAGATAATTCGGGAGAAAATACTTGCACCGCGTGTCGAACTGTATTATCATATTTTGTGCATATATCGAACTTTGCATACACAATCTAGAAATAGCAGTCAAATCCAGAAATAGGTAATGTAGGGGCTGGGTAATCCAGCCCATTGAAGGCCCTCAGGGGTGTGTCCTCGACTGTGAAATTACCTCCAAGCCTGCGACCAGTGTAGATGAACCTGTACACGATAGCAGGGAAAGGAGACTCGATCTGGAAAGAAGGGGAAACGATTTTCGATTGAGCAAGTTCACCGGCTGGTCAGCAACGCGCAAACTGCGTTTTCACAACCCTTCCACGTTCGGCATCGTGGAGTTAGGGTAGAAGATAAGAAGAAGGGAATTCAATTTAGTGCTCTGTCAACTCGAGGCAAAGTCTGTGTGATCTCATACTCAGGAGCTGCGCCTTATGGCATTCAGGTGCTTCCCAGAAGGACAAATGTACGGTTTAACCGTAGAAGAGACGGGAATATAGAAGGATTTTCATAAAAGTTAAAGTCTTTGGATATGAGAAACAGAGTTTCACTCAAAGGGCTGCATATACGAACTTGGAATATCACACCGAAATGGAAAGATATGAGAAATAGTCGCGATATAGACAAGTTAGCCGCAAGCCACGCAGACCTCTTTACTGAATCCAAGGTATTCATGCGGGCGTCTATAACCAAAGGATACAAAAACCTCAAACACGGAGCTACAGATCATGGCACAACAGCATGAAGCAGAAATCCTCGTCTACATCGGAACTTCCACGAACGACCCAAGTGAAGGGATTTACGTCTATCGGCTAGATCCATCCTCAGGTGCCCTGGAATTTGCCAGCAAGGCCGCAGAAGTAGACAACCCCTTCTTTTTGACTATAGATTCCCGGAAACGCTACCTTTACGCGGCCAACGGAGTCGAGGAGATTGACGGCCAGCCAGGCGGGGCTGTGAGCGTGTTCTCCATCGATTCAGAAACAGGGGAACTTACCTATTTAGATCAGCAGCTTTCAGGAGGATCCCTGCCATGCTATGTGCGTATCGAAAAGACCGGAAAATATCTACTTTCGGGGAATTATATGTCGGGTAGTGTGTCGGTTCTACCGATCTTAGAGGACGGTCGGCTGGGGCCGGCAACCGATACGGTCCAGCACGAAGGTTCCAGCGTCCACCCGCGGCAGGAGGGGCCTCATGTGCATTCCATCGTCCTGGATCCCGCCAGTCGCTTTGCTTTTGCGGCTGACCTTGGCATCGATAAAATTCTGATTTACCAGCTCGATTCGGCCCAGGGGAAACTAACGCCCAACGACCAGCCCTGGGTCCAGGTCCAGGCCGGCGCTGGGCCGCGCCATTTTGCCTTCCATCCGAATGGCCGGTACGCCTATGTAATAAATGAGCTTGACAACACCTTTAACGTCTTCTCTTACGACGAAACGCACGGTACTCTTGCAGAGATTCAAACGATTTCTACCCTGCCCGAGGATTTTACCGACACAAGTTACTGCGGGGATGTACAGATTTACCCGTCGGGAAAGTTTCTCTATGGCTCAAATCGCGGCCACGATAGCATCGCGATCTTCACAATCGACGAAGCCACGGGCAAACTCAGCTCTGCCGGTCATGAGTCTACGCAGGGCCATTTTCCCTGGAACCTTGGCGTTGACCCAACGCATACGTTCTTGCTGGTCACCAATCAGGGCAGCGACACCGTCGTGGTATTTCGCATCGATCAGCAGACAGGACAGCTTATGTCAACAGGTCAGGTGATAGAGGTACCCAAGCCCGTATGTGTGAAGATGATGCACTGGTCCTCGTAACGATATAGTGGATTGATAGAGAGCAGCGGCGGATGCTGGATACCATTCTTTAGATATGTTGGCAGTGGCCAAGACAGGGTGTACGCTGCGCGCCATGCTGCGCTTGGCCTGCGGGAACAGCTACGCAGGTCGCGTAGCCAACGCAAGTTGTGCGCCATGTCAGCCATACCCAAAAAGATCGGCCCTGTCCTGAGGACGAGCATAGCGATTCCGGTCAGATCTTTACCCTGTGAATTAGTATTGTATCCTGCCGGCGTTTTGTCCAGGCACCCCGGATGGCCTTAATTGAACTCTTCGTATTCAGGTGGTGGAAATAGTCGCCTTATGTGTTTATATTGACCTACTTTCTTCTTGTCTTCTACCTGAACTCCACGACACCGAACCTGGAAGGGTCATGAAACCCCACCTTATGCGTTGCTGACCATCCGGTGAACTCGGTCAACGGAAAATCGTTTCCCTCCGCTTTTGCCCTTAAACCTCCTTTCCTCTCTACCCTGTAGAGATTCAATCTCCATTGGTCGCCCTCATGGGGAGGGACGTTTACGGAGGCGGCTATATCCCCGAAGGCCTTCCAGGGGATGGCTATCTCCACGTTCCACCCAGTGTCTGTGTCATCTGGATCGTTGACCGTTCCGAACGGCATGACAGCCGTCTCAAGTCCCACGATGTCCCAGTCCGCATCCGCCTGCCAAGGTGATGTCGTTATGACCTTCAAATCGAAAATAACGTTTAGAGGATTGACCTCCAGTTCTAAGTAGTTTTTCCCGTCGCCGTCTGGGTCTATGAATACCTCTGCGACCTCCTCAGTTGGCAACCCAGTAGTGTCCTCGACGGTCATAGTTGTCCACATCTCGGGGTCTTGGCAGGAGAAGGATACATATAGATTTTCCTCGTCCCAAAGTAGAGATGCCTCCGTATGACGCTCGATATCCGGGTAGTTGGAAAGGATCCTTTCGAAATCTCCCACCCTTCGGGCGATTGCCCACGAGAACTCGTCAAAAATACCGTCTATCTTTATCTTTTCGGAAGTCTTGGAGCAGATATAGTGCTTAACGCCAGCAGGACCTGCCTCGGCAAAGCCGCAGAAAGGTACCATAAGGCCTAATAAGGCTGTGATGAATCGGTACATAGTTACCTCCCTTGAAATGGCCTTCTCAAAAGTATCAGATTTGACTTTGGAAGTGTTAATGGTGAAATTGCAATGATTTCCAACGGCATCTGGAGATTACTGTTACACAATATTCTCATATTGCTGGTGCCTACGCTGACATTTATGCGGACCCCTCAAATAATTGTGACATATTTTGTCACAAGAGCCTTAGACTGTATAATTACACGGTATACATATCTTATATATAAACTTTTCTATCATATTCAGGGCAGTTTTCGAGTCGTATTACGCACTTTCAGCTTGACCTCTCAGTGCTTCAGACATATCTTACAGGATACCCAGCGACAATACTTATCGTCTGATGTTGGACACAACAGGATGTGTTGCTAGAAAAGGGATTGCAGGCCTTCAAAATTTCTGCTGTAGTACTATGCAAATTTGTACTGCCCCCCTGGAAAGCGACATCAATTAAGCAACTTGGGGTAGTAGATAGAATTGTTTTCTCCACTCTTCTGGGGTCTTATATCCCAAGGATGAATGAAGCCTGTTGTTGTTGTAATTATCGATCCACTGAGATATGATCTTCTCAGCCTGTTCAAAGGATTCAAAATTGTGAAGCCAAACACACTCTTGCTTGAGGGTCCTGAAAAAACGCTCTACAACACCGTTCCAATCGGGCTTACCACTTGGTATGTACTCCTGACGAATTCCCCAATATTCGGTACTGGCCAAATAGGTCCGAGACAAAAAGATGGAGCCGTTGTCAGAGCGCAAAGTGAGACCCTGGGGGACAGCCTCTTTGGAGGTGTATCGAGAGATCACGGCCCGATCCAGGGCATCTGTGGCCTCCAGTGCGCTCCCTCTTCGACTAAAACGATACCCGGGAACCTCCCGACTCCCGTTGTCCACCACCACAATAAGAGGACACCAACCGTCTTTTCCACAATAGATCTTGGTCAAGTCAGCCGACCAGAGACTGTCAGGACGATCCATCACAGAACGCTTCTGGGCAACCTGTGGCCTCTTTCTCCCGGGGTCCCCGATTGATTCTATCGGGGATTCCACAGCTTACACTGCCACCCCCTAAGCTTGATTATCCTATGAACCTTCTTGATGTTGACACATTCCCCTTCCTTGAAACGAAGATGCGCCCAAACCCGCCTGTGACCAAATGCCTCCTCTTGGTCGAGTATCCCTCGAACACGAAAAGCAAGCTGTTCATCTATCACAGACTCTTCGACAGAAGAACTGACACCTCTATACCTAAGCCTATACAGAGTCGAACGATGCAAACCCAAAGCTACCACCTTCCGGGAATAGCCTCGACCCAAAAACCGCTCACTCAAGGCAACCGCTTTTTTAGACGGGCTACCTCCTCGAGTATCTCCAACTGGAGGGTTAAGTGCCCTACCTTACGCTCCAACCGGCTGACCTCCCACTCCTTCAGATCCTTGCGACCACGCCGAGACTTCAGACTCTCCTGGCCTCCTTCCAGGAAACTATCACGCCAAGCATACGCCTGTGACTGCCTAATTCCATTCTTCCGACACACCTCTGATACATTCGCTCCTTTCAAAACAGCCAACACCACCTCTACCTTACGGGTCGCCGTCCAGCGCTTACCATCTTTCACTTCGGGGCTTGACAATTTGACCTCCCTTCTCAAACCCCAATTTGCGAAATATTTGTCGCTCTGTCAAGGGGAGCGGTATGATTTAGGCTTCTATACAAAGAAAAGTTCGTAATTAATATGTCAACGGATGTTTGGGCAGTGATAAAGTCCTCAAAAGGCTGAAACTAACCTGGAACTTGATTGGATCGATTTTCCAAGGTGTAGGATTATGAATCTCACCACGTAGCCCAATGCGTACCTTCACATTTATAGACTTAACTACGTTCCAAGAAAAGGGGACTATCCCTCCACTTACTGCAAAGTGATTTTTCTTTGTAAATACTCCTCCCCATGCCAATCCTGTATACAATCCTCGATTGCTGCCGCGAAAGGAAGTGTAGGTTATTCCGAAGTCACGGAAGAAGTCACGGATCTTGACATCCTTGCCCTTATTGGAGATATCGGTGATATCACTGTCGAAATAAAGTTCTACAGTACTAGTAGGTGGTATCAGGGACTTAATTATCGGAATATTATTAATTATCGTGTTGACTAGGGCGTTTGGAGACCCAATTGTCCAATGAACCCCCCACTTTCAGTTTTTGCAGTGACTCCGATAGCCCGAAGCGGGAACAACCACAACTTGAAAATATCATTTGGATGTTTATGGTCGTTATGCTTCCAAAGAGCACGATGCTTATTTATTCTCTTGGGCCATTCTCTCATTTTTTTGAACGCGGTAGGGACGATTTTAACTTTTTTGAGCTGGAACTTTTCGTCTTTACCCCAAAAACAGGATTTATGTTCCTCAAGAAATTTTTCAGTCTCAGTCAATGAGCTATCAAAGTCTACTATTTCAAGCAGATTATAAAGCTCACACATATCCTCTAGAGGGAACAATTCATATGTCCATCCATATGCCTTGTCGAATTTGGAGTCAATCTGTTCCTCATAATCCCTCATATAGTCACCAAAATAGTGCGACGACTGCCACGACTCCTCGAAAATAAGTGTACTGCCATCACGAGGAAACGAATACCACTGTCTAAATTTCCCGATTTTAGTCTCACCGCTCACTGTCATCACATCTCGCGACCCCCAGGTATCCTCGGCAAAAAGATTGGCATCCATACCCAAATCAAAGCACCCATCGAAGGTTCTATCTGGCGCACTGGCGTGTTTACCAAGCTCTACGAGTATGGGTATATGTTTGGGTAATTCTTTAGGCAATTTCCGGTCGACCTTTAATTCACGGCCAACGACCAAAACATTGTTCGCAGTGGCTCCCGTATGTCCGGCTCCGACTATCCCTCTAACTTTCCCATCGTCTTTATCTACGAATACGAAAGCATGTTCACTATCATCGTTGTGGGCGTTCAATCCCTGATCATATAGGTAATAGAACCAATATTGGTAGACGTCTGTCGTAGGTACATTCTTAAATTCTTTGGGGCCGGAATAGATAGCTCTCCTTGGGGGCTTCTGCGGCTCTTGCGGCGGTAGAGAATCATATTCGGGTAAACCTTCGAACCGCTCGATTAACTTAAGAAGCTTCTTCTTGTCCTCTATGTTAATTTCGTTGGGATCCTCAAGGTCTATGTAACCATGACCGTCATTATCTATCCCATCGAACGCAAACGTATGAGGCAGAGTAGGATACACACCCTCGTCTTTAGCAAGACACAGTATCGGTGCGTACTGTTTTATAGAGTCTAATTCCGTATGTTTGGAATTTTCACCTCCATACGCTGCGAAACTGAATGATAACATCCCAGCTAATACACAGATGACTCGTAATGCGATAAACTGTCCTTTGTGATTTACACTCATCGTTCAAACCTCGTTTCTGACTTACTTTTTAACTCGACCAAATGCACAATCTTTTCATACTTGTGTTCCCTTGGCTTTTCTACAAACTTGCCAAGGATCTGCTTCCTCTTTATTAGCCTAATTCGCCTCTCCTAAGTTTCATCCACTGAACTCGAAGCTCCGATTTTGGACACGGTGTAGGCACCAAAGCCAAAACGGGCTACAACCTAATCGTTGCAACCCGTTGTTTGTTATGGTGGGCGCATACCGCTCCCCTTGACAGAGCGACAAATATTTCGCAAATTGGGGTTTGAGAAGGGAGGTCAAATTGTCAAGCCCCGAAGTGAAAGATGGTAAGCGCTGGACGGCGACCCGTAAGGTAGAGGTGGTGTTGGCTGTTTTGAAAGGAGCGAATGTATCAGAGGTGTGTCGGAAGAATGGAATTAGGCAGTCACAGGCGTATGCTTGGCGTGATAGTTTCTTAGAAGGAGGCCAGGAGAGTCTGAAGTCTCGGCGTGGTCGCAAGGATCCGAAGGAGCGGGAGGTTAGCCGGTTGGAGCGTAAGGTAGGGCAGTTAACCCTCCAGTTGGAGATACTCGAGGAGGTAGCCCGTCTAAAAAAAACGAAGCGGTTGCCTTGAGTGGGCGGTTTTGGGTCGAGGCTATTCCCACAAGGTGGTAGCTATGGCTTTGGCTTTGCATCGTTCGACTCTGTATAGGCTCAGGGATAGAGGTGTCAGTTCTTCTGTCGAAGAGTCTGTGATAGATGAACAGCTTGCTTTTCGTGTTCGAGGGATACTCGACCAAGAAGAGGCATTTGGTCACAGGCGGGTTTGGGCGCATCTTCGTTTCAAGGAAGGGGCATGTGTCAACATCAAGAAGGTTCAAAGGATAATGAAGCTTAAGGGGTGGCAGTGTAGGCTGTGGAATCGTACCGGGAGAAAGGGGCCACAGGTTGCCCAGAAGCGTTCTGTGATGGATCGTCCTGACAGTCTCTGGTCGGCTGACTTGACCAAGATCTATTGTGGAAAAGACGGTTGGTGTCCTCTTATTGCGGTGGTGGACAACGGGAGTCGGGAGGTTCCCGGGTATCGTTTTAGTCGAAGAGGGAGGGCACTGGAGGCCACAGATGCCCTGGATCGGGCCGTGATCTCTCGATACACTTCCAAGGAGGCTGTCCCCCAGGGTCTCACTTTGCGCTCTGACAATGGTTCCATCTTTTTGGCTCGGGACCTATTTGGCCAGTACCGAATATTGGGGAATTCGCCAGGAGTACATATCAAGTGGTAAGCCCGATTGGAACGGTGTTGTAGAGCGTTTTTCAGGACCCCTCAAGCAAGAGTGTGTTTGGCTTCACAATTTTGAATCCTTTCAACAGGCTGAGAAGATCATATCTCAGTGGATCGATAATTACAACAACAACAGGCTTCATTCATCCCTGGGATATAAGACCCCGGAAGAGTGGAGAAAACAATTCTATCTACTACACCAGGTTGCTTAATTGATGTCGCTTTCCAGGGGGGCAGTACAGGTCCCGTCTTTCGAGAGCGTCCCTGGACTCAACGGCAACGTAGCAGTCGCGAATGTTCCTGTCCTCGCAGAACCTCGTCGTCAGCCTCTCCTCCCACACGCTGGGCACCAAGATCAGGACGGTGCCGGGACGTCGGCTGTAGTCGTACTCCGCTATGGCCCTCAGCCGGTCGTAGAGTGACCGGCGACGCAGGGCCAGGCCCTGGCGCACCACGCCGAAGCTGCGGCCGTCGTCGAGGGTGATGGTAGCGTCGAAGCGCCCCCTGCGGTGGAACTCCACGCGGGACAGCAGCCCCTCGATGCCGGGAGACATCGAGGCGGCCAGTCGGTAGACTGCGGCCACCGCGTCCATTCTGCGGATGAGCAGCGTCAGCCACTCCCTGGACATGGGGTAGGCCCGCACGAAGTCCGAGGGAGTGTCGAAGCCGAGCGTCCAAGCGGCTTCGCCGATGCCCTTCGTCGTCAGGTGGTATCTCTGGCTGGATAGCAGGTGGACGGTCCCGTGGCTCACCCTCCCCACGATGCCCTCGGCCAGCAGGTCGGCCAGGGTTCGGTGGACCGTGGCGTGCGGCTCGCCTAGGATAAGCGCCAGCTCCGTCGAAGCGACGAAGGCGTCCGGCTGAGGGCGTCGATCAGCTGTCCGTCGGTGAGGGCCATAGTTCGGGCCTACCAAAGGCGTAGTTGTGGTCAGTAGCCGTGAAGATGACCCGAGAGAACGATGCAGCCTCGCCCCGATGCCACAGTTCTGCTCTCCCAGGGTTACATCAACGCGGTACAGCGGTCCAGGAACTCACTCACGTTTGGCGTGAGGCGTACCCATCCGAGTGCACTAAGCAACTGTCGCTTGAGTTGCTCCTGATCTAGCTGAGAGTCCCTCTCGCGAAGGGACTTGAGCATCGCCGCGACTTCATCGGGAGGAAGCTCGTCGAGCTCTCGAGAACCCCGTTGACGGACGTTAACGCTGGGTGTACCAGGAATTCGCAGCACGAGTTGCCCCTGACCTTGGACATTGAAGGGGTTCGTGGCAACTATGGTCCCCTCTCGGATCGCTGCTGCGCTGGCACGATTTAGCGTTCGCCGCACAGGACCAGTCAATCGTCGGCTCCCAGACGCTTGATTGATCACGCGATAAGCTCGAATGGCGACAACGGGACCTTCCTGTTCGACTACCTCCGTCAGTAGGGACACGAGATCGGCTTGGTCTGGAGCATTCCGCAGATTTGGAATGGTGCCTGCTGGTGTCCACCCCGCATATGGTACCAGCCAACTGGCCTTGCCTACGTCTTCCCCTGCTGGTTCGATAGTGATGCCAGAGAAAGTGTACTGAGATAGTGCGCCCTGGCCGACATCGGACCCAGGATCCGATGTACTGAGTCGACTTGCGGACTGCGGGGGCTTTTCTGACTCCTCCTCCCTTGGTTCGGAATCGCGAGTCTTACTGCTCGGGTAGTCTGAGGGAAGCTCCCGATTTACCTTGCCACCGTTGGCGATTGCCCGGCTGTGGGTCTCCACGCCGTCCGAGGTGATACCAGCAGTGGCCCCGGTCAGCCCTCCCCGCGAGAGGGTCTCAGGATGCGTGCTTTCTTCTCCTGTACCTTGAGCGGCTTGATCATTCTCTACTACGGAAGCATCACCAGATTCGCGCACCGCCTGGGACATTTCTATGGGCGAGACGGTCGCTTTGCGGCCCACATTGTCCTGCGTCGTAGGAAAAACACTACGTCGTTCAAGCGTCTCCCAAAGGTTCGCAAGCGCCTCGTCGGGATCGAGACGGAACACGCTTTCCCGAACCCGCCAGAACTCCCAGCCGCAGCGTTCCAGATCACGCTGGCGTGCGGCATCTTCTTCGTACCGATCCGGCCCGTGCCACACATCACCGTCACACTCGACGGCTAGGCTCCCGTTCATGCCCTGCACGACGAGATCAATGCGATGGCCGCCGACCTCGTGCTGCGGAATCACTCGGTATCCGCGGCGGGCGATACGCAGGAACACGTCGAGTTCAAACCAACTGTCGAATGGCGACGGCTGGTTACCAAGCTCCCGGCGGGCTTGGAGCGCCATCCGCTCCAGTTCGGACACATCGAGCCCCGACGCAGGCGCCATCGCCACTGTGGGGTTCAGACAGTATTCGAGGAGCTGACGACGCACGCAATCCTGACGCCCAGACAGGTCGTTGAGAGTTGCGCTGTGAAAGAGGTGAATCTGGTCCCGCGCACGACTTGCCGCGACATTGAACCGCCGTTGCGCCGTCTGATCAGTCAACGCTGGGATGTTACGGCCCCCGTTTGGCGCGGAAACCATGCAGAGGAACATCACGCCGCGCTCGTCACCCTGGAAGGCATAGGCGTCACCGCATACAAGCTGGCGGCTCTCCATCTCCTCTGGCCCAATCTCGCGTAGCAGGCGCGTCTCGATCAAACGCGCTTGGGCGTCGCCGGGGAGACTGATAACGCCTATAGTCTTGCCGTCGTAGGCAGGGTTGTTGCAGATGGAGGCGATTTCCTCCACGACTGCCTCTGCTTCGGGTAGGTTCACTGCACGTCCTGCCGTGCCTTGCTGATAACCATCGGGCACGTGCCGTGTCGCGACCGGCGGTTCGAGACGGCCTGCGCCGTACTGGCGTAGTGGGATCAACGGCTCGGCGGCATAGGACAGATTGTTTGAGAACTGGATAATCTCGGGCATACAGCGGAAGTGCTCCCGCAGCCGAATGCGGCCCTTGAAGAAGATTTCGGCGAGGTCGAAGAAGCTGCCTCCCTGTGCGCCGAAAGCGTCCGCGTGCGGAAGGTACCGGAGATAGCGGTCGCGGAGTTGATTGACGGCCTCGAAGTTGACGCCCGCATCCGTAGGGTGAATCTGCTTATCGTCACCAACGACCACAATCTTTTTCGCCAGCCAGGCCAGCAGCAGCGCCTCTGGACCAGACTGACTGGCCTCGTCGATAATGGCGATGTCGAAAAGGTCGGGCTCCTGCTGGATGGTCTCGGCCACGCGGTGGAGGGGCATAACCCAGGCCGGGATAGCGGTTCTGCACTTGTTGAGGTGTTCCCTCGCATCACGGCGGTGCTGGGGCGCGTACTTACCAGTTCCCTTTCCAATTCTGCGCATTGCCTGCTGCCATGCGAGCAAATGTCGCCGCTCGTCATCCGTCATGTGATCGAAGCAGTGCGCCCAAGCCTTTTCGGCCGGAGAGTTTCTCAAGAGTGCGAGACAGGGCTTGTTTCCTAGCGTCGAACTCCAACCGGTGTTGTTGCTCCGAATCCGGGGCGGCCAAGCGCGTGACCCAAGCATGCGCCCGGGACCAATTCCAGGCACGCTCGAAGTCCGCGGCTCTCTCATCCCAGACGGTATCAGAAGGCATTGCTGTGAGCATTTCTGCCAGTCCGGGTGCTCCAGCCGTCAACGTACTAAGCAACGTCAATTTGCGGTCAAGCTGTGCTGCCAGTTCAAGATTGCCTGCTGCTCGCTTACGCGCGGTCGTGTAAGTCGATGTGTCGCGGTTCGTGACGGCAACTGCCAACTGTTCCACTACAGGGTCTAGTTGGCCTCGACTGCGTTGAGCACGCAGTTCTTCAATCACCCGATCAATTTGGTCGCGGGCGGCCTCATACCGCTGCGCTACCTCGAATGCGGCGAGGGCATCGCTTAGGCGATCCTAACGAAGTACGGTCCGACCAATCGGGTTCTGAGGTCCCAGGCATGCGGCGTAGGATTTCGGACAAGTTGCCTGCTATTGTCAGCGCTTCGAAGGCGTCTTCCAGTGGCTCGCAGAGGTCCTTTAGTTCGGCAACACAATCAGTGAAGGTGGAGCCTGTAAACTGGTAGTGCCGAGCCCAGCGTTCGCGGAGGTCGCCGAAACTCGATCTCGGCGTCAAGCCGCTTCACAAGTTCACCTACGGTATCGACCGTCCGGCACAAGCGACCACCGATCCGTAAGTCTCGTACGTAGCTCGCTCGCTTCACGGCGGCGGCGCGGAATGGGCCTATACCCCAACGACCACCGGCCTCCAGATGCGTATGCAAATCGCCTGCTTCCGCTCGGAGCTTCTGAAGGTCTGCTCCCGGGACCGGGCTGATGGCGTTCGCATCAAGCCATCCAGCGAACTCAGCCGTTGACTCCACTGTCTCTGTGGTGGCCTCGTGCAGTTGGTGCCAGGTGCGCTCAAAGCCTCCAAGGATCTGCTTCGTTGCCGCTCCTGTCCACGGCAGCGGCCGTTGATTGATGCTATCAATCAGCTGGATGAGCTCCCCTAGCCCCCTTTCAAATTCGCTACGGTCGTCCTTGGGCAGCCTCTCCACGTAGCTGTACTCAGGACCCTGCCGGATCGAAGCATCCTGTTTCGTAGGCTGTACGCACCTCGTGCTCAGCTAGCACAGCCTTCTCGAATGCCTCAGTGGTGGGCAGACGGTCAACGTTTATGCCTGTCCACCCGCCGGACTCCCACTCTGAGACCTGATTGCTCCTCAGCAGCACAATGAGTTCGGAGAACTCGTCCCCAGTTAACGGTGGTTCAAGGTCTTCCGGTATTTCGTCGGGAATCCAGTCAAGCTGCTCGCGCTCGCGCTCACCACGCAGCATGTCCGCGATCCGGGCGAGTGTGCCACTGTATCCGAACTTCACCTCGTGCCTAAAGGTCTCTTGTTCTCGGATCGCACGGAGATCGGCTAGTACCTCAGCCTCGCGCCGTCTCCACTGATCTAGCTCACGCTCAAGGTTCGAAATAGTGGCCTGACTCTCCGTCGGAGTCCACGTGTTGTGGCGGCTCAGGATGCCTTGGACGGATGCCTCCATCGCGTCCAAGCTCTGGCGGTTATCACCAAGGAGCACAACCGACAGTGCCGCGATATCCCGCGTGTGTTCTCGGATCATGTCGTGGAGCACCCTGAGGGCGCGCGGCGCGTGGCTTGTCACGAGGATACGCTGGCCACTGGCAAGCGCGTGACAGATCAGATTCACAATGGTGTGCGACTTCCCAGTGCCTGGCGGCCCTTGCACTAGCACGCCCTGGTTCGTGCTCAGCCGCTCGACAATCTGCCGTTGCGCATCGTTTGCGGGGAGTGGGAAGAAGAACTCGCCGAGGCGAGCACCATTGCCGTGGTTATTCATCGCATCGACACGGGTCTGATCTTCGGAGGTACTGATGAAGCGCGATACACCTTCCGGAACGGAGTTTCCCCTCTCAAGTTGGTCGATGATATCCTCGAAGGCACGGATGTATGAGCGTTCAGTCCTGGCTCGTAGAATGAGTGCGGGTGCAAGGTGAACGACAGGCGTCTGCCCCGAGTCCCTATGACGCTCGAGTGTGGCGTTGTACTCGCCCCGTGCGTCCACGGAGTGCACCCAACTTTTGAGCAGGCCGTCCAGAGGGCCGACCGCCCACAGGGACTCGCCGATATTGTCCAGCTCCTCTTCTATCGAGTGAAGCTCCTGCGGGTCAGGCCGATACTGGGGGTCCAGCATGTCCTGTTCGAGCGTAGGGCTCGCGCCATCGCTCGCCGGAGCAACAGTTAGCGTTCCGCTTTCTGCGTCGAATTCGACGTTGACACGGGCAACAGCCAAATGTCGTCGGACTGTATGGCCGTCCGGAAGGTTCCAGTTCAGATAACCAAGTCCGAAGGCGATCTCGAATGCCTCACCAAGACGTTGCTGCCGTTGGAACATTGAGAAGAGGTCCGTGTAGATTCCTCCAACGGCCTGCTCGCGGCAGTCCTCTTCAGACCACGCCCACCAGTAGTCCTCGATGTACCTGTCCCACACGGTCTGCACTTCTGGATGGTCCTCCAGCCTAAGCGGGAGATCTTCCGAGGATTCGCCGAGGAGCGTTGTGTACAATTCAGGCATGTCGAGGGATGAATCGTTGAGTTGCTCTCGCCGCACCCAATTCTGTGCGAGTTCAGGTGGCTCCGGGGGCCGCTTCAGGCGTGGCCTACGAATCTCGAGCCATGGTTTGTCGGACACGTCGTCCACATCGCGATGCCAGGCGATACAGTCGCAGCCCGGCTGCTGCGGTATATCGGATACCCAGATCACTTGCTCATAGGCATCGACATCGCGAACCGTCCTGGTGCGGAGTTGCGCAAACTCCTTTAGGAATGTGTATAGGGCAACAGCTCTCTCGCGTTCGCTCACGAGCGCCTCCCAACTATTCCCCCGATCTTCAAAACAATCCTCCGAGGGCATCCTGGGGGCTGACCGCACTGATTGGGGAGCGTTCGTAATCCCTGACGTTCCTGGTGACGATGTGCCGGGCGCCACAGGCACGGGCGGCGGCCACCTGCATCGTGTCCTCGAAGTCCGCCATCGGAAGCTCCGCAGCATAGCGGATGCCTTCCGTGTCGGTCATAGCCACTGCTACAAAGCGGGTCAATTCGACAATGAAGTCGCGGGCGCTCACCCTGCCACGTGCTGGGGCCACGATGTAGTAGAGGTTCGATACAGAATGCCATGCTATGAATGCGCTCTCAGCGCCATGCTCAATCCGGTCCAGAAGCTCCGAGGCCGGACCGGAGTGCGGACGCCTGTCGAGGGCGATGTCTATGAGCACGTCGGTGTCCAGAAGTATCATTCGAGGTACTTCCTGGCCAGTGCGTCGTAACGGAGGTCGTCTTTATGCTCCGCAGCCCGGAACTTGCCCCGCCACCGCGAGGCGAAAGACGGGGCATGCTCCCCCGCAACCTCCCTGAGAGACTGCTCGATGAGCGACGACAGCGACACGCCACGGGAGCGGGCGTACCGCTTGGCTATCGGTAGTAGCTCGGAATCCACGGTGATGGTGAGTTTTTGCTTCATTGCGACTCGGTGCTCGCTTTCTAGGTATACCGATACTTTCTCCAAGTATACGTGTATTCAGAATGGCGTTCAAGTGGTCTGCGAACCATTGGCTACCCTGTCGGGGGAGGTTGGATATGAGCTTCCCTTGCAAGACCAGGGGGTCGGTGATGATGCAAGGAGGGCTTTCGCTCTACAGGGCCAATCGGAACCTCAAGGTGAAAGTTCTTGATTTCGTCAAGTCTGGTGGGCGGTACTGGATTCGAACCAGTGACCTCTTGCATGTCAAGCAAGTACTCTAACCACCTGAGCTAACCGCCCCACTGTCTAAGCCATTGCCCGAAGACAAACTTAAACGCGCTTGAGACTAAAGCGGCCACAAAGCTTAGGCACACTCGCGTCCTGATTCTTAAATATACAAATCTATTTAACTTAATGCAAGAAAAATGGACTCTTGAAGATATAGCGTGCAGTAGACGGCGCAATCCTCCTCCCCCATTACAACGAGCTACTGAAGTTAGGGGGAGGATATTTCAAGCTCTGTCTCCTTTTTCAATTTCCTGAGCTGGTTTTTGAGAAGCTGTCTTTTTAAGGGCGTAAAATGGTCTATGATGAGCACCCCATCGAGGTGATCTATCTCGTGCTGTATTACGCGCGCCAGCATGCCCTCCACCTCAGCTTCCAATCTTTCTCCCTCAGTATTGCTCCATCGGACACTTATTTTGTATGCTCTTTCGACCTCTCCGTATATCTCCGGAAGGCTCAAGCAGCCTTCCTCACGTATGTCCTCTCCTTCTTTGAGCAGTATCTCTGGATTGATCATCCCCATAGGCTTGTACGTCGGGTCGCAGTGTCCCGCATCAACGACTATAACGCGTTCGGATGCGCCTATCTGTGGAGCGGCTAATCCCACTCCTTCGGCATCGTACAGTGTCTGGAACATATTGTCAACAAGCTGTACGATCTCCTTATCTATCACCGCCACGGGGTCGGATTTTTGCCTTAATACAGCATCTCCGTATTTTCTGATTCTTAAAAGGGCCATCCCAAAATGTAGTAGACAGCAAACAGTAGACGGCATACGGGGAAGAGACGAACTGACCGTGTTAGCCCCCCGAATGATTCTATCGCGGGCTATTGACTTCTATCTACTTGTCTCAGGGTTTCATTCAAGCTACCGCTTCTGTATCCCTTCAGGTCTAAAGTTACGTAAGTATATCCCAACTCCTTAAATCGCTCATGGACCTTTTCCCTTACTTCGCCGTGAAAGAACCTTTCCATCTCCTCCTGTGGCACCTCTATGCGGGCGATCTTCTCCTGTGAGTGGTGTCTGACCCTTACCTGAACAAATCCCAGGCTCCTCAAGAACTGTTCTGCTTTATCCACTGACTTAAGTCCTTCTCTGGTTATGACCGTTCCGTATGGAAATCTGGATGAAAGGCAGGCTGTCGCGGGCCTGTCCCAGACGGAAAGGCCCCATTTTTTGGAGAGCTGTCTTACGTCCTCTTTAGTCATTGCGGCATCTTTGAGGGGCGCTCTGACTTCCATTTCGTCCGCTGCCTGCATGCCGGGTCTGTAGTCGCCGCCGTCGTCGTAGTTGGCTCCGTATATGATCCAGTGCATGTCCTCCTGGGCGGCTACTTCTTCGAGTTTAGTAAAGAGTTCCATCTTGCAGAAATAGCATCTGTTCTGAGGGTTTGTAAAGTAGTCAGGGTTCTTTATCTCCTCTGTGGCTATGACTTTGTGTCTGATGCCGATGTCCTTTGCCAGCTCTATGGCTTCTTCGAGTTCCCCTTCGGCATAGCTCTCCGAATCGGCGGTTACTGCAAGGGCTGCATCTTTTAGGACATCGTATGCCGCTTTGGCTAAACACGCACTATCGACACCTCCTGAATAGGCGACTATAACGCTATCCATCGATCTCAAGATGGCATTCAGGTTGTCCAACTTCTCTTTGAGCGTCAAAGGTCTCCTCTTTTCTTTTGTGTTTGACTCCAGCCGGGAGCATCACCGCGTCCACCATGCCGTGAAGGAGCTTCTTATCCGAGGGGCACACAGTGGCAAGTATCCCGTCAAGTCTGACTGAATCGTCTATGACAAAGTAGTAGGGGCACAGACGCACTCTTCCGTCCATTGTCTTGATCTGGCTATCGTTAAAGTCGTAGTAGTCTATCTGTACTCTCTTCCCCTTGTGGAATTTTTGAAGGATGTAGGGGGTGTCCTCAAATTTTGAAAGCCCATTTAGGATCGCTTCTTTCCAGTCATCCTGCGACAGATCTGCTCCGACAGAGATGCCTCTACTTCCCCACGCAAGCTCGGAGTAGCCAGAGGGCTTGATCAAAAAGTCCCTCTCCCTTTGTCCCCAAGATAAAAGGTCGCTCCAGCGGCAGACCCCTCGGCCGTCCACGGATAGCCCCGGTATGACGGCATAGGGAGGTATCTTTCGGGGGTCGAGTATCCAGGTTCGAGGAAATACGTTACTCAACACGTGATAGGTCTCCCCTCCCATCTCGTTTATCCAAAAGCTTTTGAGGACAGGATGATGGAAAAGCGCAAAGAGCATCTTCTCCTCGAGGTATCCTTTAAATGGAGGTGTGACCACTACAGTCCTCTTCTTGGCACTGTACATAATAAGTTCCCATTTGGGTATATTCTTTAGATCGAAGAGCTCGAAGAATCTGTAGAGTACATCTATTTTGGTCTGTTCTCCTTCTACGTTCAAGAAGATCCCATCTTCAGAGAAGATCAGGTCTTTAGGTTTAACAACATAAGTCGAAAGACCGGAGTTGTTTAAGTGTCCCCCGAGCCAGACCATCTCGTCCCAGTAATCATCGGCTTCATCGGACACCACGATTGCCAGATTTGGTTGTTCGACCTTTGAAACGGAGCAGATCATCTCCCCAAATCCTCTTACCATCCCATCGGGCCCGCCTACAATTGGCTCGTCGAACATCCCGTACCTTTGGGAAAGTCCGGCTGTAAATCCGATTCCCCCTGGCACTGAGTCGAGTTCGGACACGATTATTCCGTCGTCGGTGAAGATCACGTCGGGCCTTATGATAAGAGGGAGTTGAGTCCTTATCCTCTTCATTTTTCCGTACTCGATGAGAAATTCCGGCTTGCCCTTATCCAGGTACTCTGAGACCCATTGAGGCTGTATCCCTCTTGTGCTCTGGAGGTATAGCCTGTTGCAGGCTCGGTAAAACGACAGCAGATGATTTCCGAAATCCTCAAGTTGCACAAACAACTGGTTATCTATCCAGAAGGGATCAGGAGAGATTCTCCACACGCTGTTGGATTCCGGATGCACCTCTTTTTTCTCTCCTGCAAAGAGCCCACCTTTCGGTGTCATATCATTTATTATCAAACACTTATCTTTAGGATCCACCGTCTGCTCTTCGTAAACTTGGGTATTTCAATGGGCTTTTAGACCTTCTTCTGATACCACATACATGAGTAGACAGCATACAGGGGAAGGCCGGGAGCCTGTCTAACGTTTGCCTAATTTCTAAAGTACTCAACATTTGTCTTGCACCACAACAGTTCAAGTATAACGAATTTTGTTCCCGTAGTCAAATACTTTTCAACTAATTTCATCACACCAGGGAGGTTTTCTTGACAAACTCCCTTTCAGACCTTAGATTTAGGTCTTAAGAATTTAGGTCTTAAGAAAGGAGCGCCCGAGATCCATGGTCTATGTCATTTTGCTTTTAGCCTTCCTGGGTCTTTATATATCGGGCTACTTTACCCTCGTATATTACAGAATAATCGAACCCGATAGCAGATGGATTCCCTCTTTCTGCAGGATGAAAGAGGCGCAGTGTATAAGCATCCTGATGACGCCCTATGCGAAAGTTTTCTGGCTCCCTAACTTCACTTTGGGGATAGTCTATTATTTTTCTATTATCTTTTTGACCGCTTCAGGGGCGCTAATAAGCGTTTTAGATGTCCTTTTGGGCATCTCATTTTTTACCGTTACTTTAGGAATATACCTTACATACGCTTTATTCTTCAAAATAGAGGTATCGTGTCCCTTATGTCTGACCAGCCACGCTATTAACTTATCTCTTGCAGTTTTGTTTTTGTTTCTGAAGACCACTGGTCTGGAGATATGAAAAACTTCAAACGTGAAAAGGAAGATTGGAAAAGGGGAGTCCTCGAAGAGGCTAAATCCCGGCATCCCGAAAGGAAGGAATCGTTCGAGACGGCCTCGGGGATAAGGCTTGAGGGGCTGAACACTCCGGATGATAACAGAGATTATCTGGCGGAAACAGGATTCCCCGGTCAGTTCCCGTTCACAAGGGGCATATATCCTACTATGTACAGGGGACGCCTGTGGACGATGAGGCAGTATGCGGGCTATGCCACCGCCAAGGAGTCGAACAGGCGTTTCCGATACCTTCTGGAACAGGGCCAGACGGGTTTGAGCGTGGCGTTTGACCTCCCGACTCAGATGGGCTACGATTCCGATCACACTATGTCCTCAGGAGAGGTCGGCAAAGTTGGCGTCCCCGTTTCATCTCTGAGCGATATGGAGGTCCTCTTTGAGCAGATACCTCTGGATAAAGTCAGCACATCTATGACGATAAATGCGACTGCCTCCATTCTGATGGCAATGTACATAGCTCTGGCAGAAAAGCAGGGGGTCCCTCTACCCAAGCTCTCAGGGACGGTTCAAAACGATATACTGAAGGAATATATAGCAAGGGGGACATATATCTTCCCACCAGGGGCCTCGATGCGTCTTGTGACTGACATTTTCAGCTATTGCAAGGAGCACGTTCCACTGTGGAATACTATAAGCATAAGCGGCTATCACATGCGGGAGGCAGGGGCGACAGCTGTTCAGGAGGTTGCGTTCACTTTTTCCAACGCCATAGCGTACGTGGAAGCGGCACAGAATGCGGGTCTGAAGATAGAGGAGTTCGCTCCGAGGCTTTCCTTCTTCTTCGGTGTGCACAACGAGTTTCTGGAGGAGGTAGCCAAGTTTCGCGCGGCAAGGAGGCTGTGGGCAAAGATAGTGTCCGAACGCTTCGGATGCGACCATAAAGCCTCTCAACTCCTGCGCTTTCACGCTCAGACGGACGGGAGCACTCTGACAGCTCAACAGCCTCTTAACAATATCGTGAGGGTATCTTTACAGGCTCTGGCAGCCGTGTTAGGCGGGGCGCAGTCGCTTCACTGCAATTCGTTCGACGAAGCGCTGTCTCTACCGAGCGAAGAGGGAGCAGGATTGGCTCTAAGAACCCAGCAGATTATGGCCTACGAGTCCGGCATAACTTCTGTAGTTGATGCGCTGGGAGGGTCCTACACTGTAGAGTATCTCACCGACGAAATCGAAAAGAGGGCGGTCGAGTACATAGAAAAGATAGACGCTATGGGTGGGGCTGTAAAGGCAATTGGGGAGGGATATATCCAGGACCAGATTCACCAGAGTGCGTACAGGTATCAAAAGGAGATAGAGGGTGCCGAGAGAGTAGTTGTGGGTGTGAACAAGTTCACTGAAAAGGACGAGCAAAGGGACTTGTTCAGAGTCGACCCTGATGCCGAAAAGATCCAGATCGAGAATCTGAACGCTCTCAAGTCAGAAAGGGACACTAGGGGGCTCCAGAAATCCCTTTCAGCGTTGAACAGTGCCGCCCGTCGCGACGACAATCTGATGCCCTTTATTCTGGACGCAGTCAAATCTTACGCTACAGTGGGGGAGATATGCGATGTGTTGAGGGAAGTATTCGGCGTACAGAGGGAGTTCCTTAAGTTTTGATCGGGCGGGCAAAAAAGGCGGTGTGGGCAATAGGTACGTAGTTGTTGTCCCTTTTCATGGCTACGAACCGCCAGCAAGCCGCGACGTGGGTACCGTGGGCGCTTCGTGCGTTCTTGCCAGCTCTTTTTGCAGGGGACACGAAGTGCCAGAAGACTACCACGTGGCGAAGTGGTCGAAGGTACTCTTTTCAGAACTATGGAGCTGAAGGCTTTTCATCCCTTAAACTTAAACTTAAACTTAAACTGAAATCAGGATCATTTCATTCTGAAAGGTTCAAGGATGGAGATCTGAAAGATCAGCTAGCCCTCGTAATGATCTGTCTTGCTCTATGTTCTCCACCGAAAAGCGAGGTGGCAAGCTTCCTCAAAGCTTCGGACTTAACGGTGTCGTTCTGAATAGCGTAGAACAGAGCCAGATAGCCCAAACTCCGTTTTATGCCGTCCAGTTTGCTCATCGGTTTCATCGGTTGCGTCTCCTTCTTTATTACTTAATTGATCTGAATCTGGAAACTGACATCTCTTATAATCTGCTCAGTAAGTCGGGTCTTGAATTTAAAGTTGCGCAATTTATGTGCCAAGTTGATCACATTCCCTCAAAAACTTCCAGCTTACTTCAACTTTAATGATCAGCAAAGTGCGTTCTTCCCTCTTTCCACACTTCCTCTATATACTTGATTTTAATCTGTTTATCATAGAGGTGTAGAATTACATGAAATCTTTTATACTTTGAGACGTGCGGGATTCCCAAAAGACCTTATATACGGTATTTTCGGGATTCTTCAGTTTAAGTGAGGTGAAAATTTTGCAGTTTGAGAATAAAAGAGGAAAAATTGCGCTATGGACAAGAAATCGAAGCTATGGCGGGGCAGATTCTCAAAGGATACAGATCGTTTAATGCAGAAGTTCAACGCTTCAATCGGCTTTGATCGCAGGCTCTTGGAAGTGGATATAAGGGGCAATATAGCGCAGGCGGAGTCACTGGAGCAGGCGGGTGTGCTTTCAAAAGAGGAGAAGGATCAAGTCATCGAAGGCTTAAAGCAAGTGGAGGCTGAGATTCTATCTGGTCAGTATCAGTTGACAGATGACCTGGAAGACATACATACTGCCGTCGAGCTGAGGCTGACAGAACTTGTGGGGCCAGCAGGGGCGAAGATCCACACCGGGAGAAGCAGGAACGATCAGGTTGTCTTGGATGAGCGGCTATATTTGATGGACGCCATAGATGGCATAGTGGAGAAGATAACCGAGCTGCAATCTGTGCTCGTCAGGAGAGCGGAGGAGAATCTGGACGTAATAATGCCTGGCTACACCCACCTTCAAAGAGCGCAGCCCATACTCTTTTCCCACTACGGGATGTCGCTCTTCTGGATGCTAGAGAGGGATAAAGGCCGCCTTCAAGATTGCAGAGCTCGTACCGATTCTATGCCCATAGGCTCCGGGGCACTGGCAGGGAGCGCCTTTAAGATAGATCGCGCGGAGATGGCCGAAAGATTGGGATTCTCAAAGGTTTCGGAGAACAGTATAGACGCTGTAAGCGATAGGGATTACATTTTGGAATTTCTCTCAGCGGCGGCGATCCTGATGAGCCACCTCTCCAGGTTCTGCGAGGATCTCATAATCTGGTGCTCCAGTGAATTTGGATTTGTGGAGTTAGACGAGGCGTTTTCCACAGGATCAAGCGCTATGCCCCAGAAGAAGAACCCGGATTCTTTAGAGCTCATAAGGGGAAAGTCGGGGCGCATCTACGGAAATCTGATGGCTCTTTTGACAGCGACTAAGGGTGTCCCACTGGCCTATTCAAAGGATATTCAAGAGGACAAAGAGCCGCTGTTCGATACTGTCGAAACTCTGAACGATATCTTGGATGTCTTCGCCGGAGTCTGGGACACGATGGAGATAAAGAGCCAAAGGATGTCCTCCTGTGTGGACGATTGGACGCTGACTACAGATATAGCCGATTATCTGACTAAAAAGGGGGTACCCTTCAGAGAAAGCCACACGATAGTGGGCGAATTAGTGAAAGAGTGTATGTCCCAAGGCGTGGAACTCCGCGACCTTCCACTGGAGGAGTTCAAAAGATTCTCACAGAGTTTCGAAGATGATGTCTATGGGATAATGGACGCAGTAAAGAGCGTAAACTCGAGGGACATCAAAGGAGGTACGGCAAAAAGTTCCGTACAGGAACAGATAGCACGGGCGAAGAAGTTGAATAGAGATGATAAATAACAGGAGACGCGACGATATAGATAGGCTGAGGTCTATCCTGAAGCGGATATACAACGGGATGGATGAGAAGTTCAGGAGGCCCAATCAGGTTCTGGGACAGAGGAGTGCGATTGGCTGCGTAGCTCTGGAGATCACCCAGAGATGCAATCTGGACTGCACGTTGTGCTATCTGAGCGAAAATAGCGAAAGCGTCTCAGATCTTCCCATCGAGGAGTTGAAGAGGAGGCTCGATCAGATTAAAGTGAAATTCGGGGTAGGGACGAACGTTCAGATCACAGGCGGCGACCCTACTTTGAGACAGAAAGATGAGCTGATCGAGATCGTCAGATATACAGCAAAGTTGGGACTCTATCCGGCGCTCTTTACGAACGGCTTGAGGGCATCAAGAGAGCTTTTAAAGGAACTGAAAGACGCAGGGCTGATGGACGTGGCTTTTCACGTGGACCTGACGCAGGAGATAAAGGGCTACAGAACTGAAGATGAGTTAAATAGAATCCGTGAAAAATATATCGAGAGGGCAAGGGGCCTTGGGTTATGCGTCATATTCAATACGACCCTGTTCGAGGGGAACGCACACGAGTTAGGCGTTCTGGTGGATTTCTTTAAGAGGAATTCAGACGTAGTGTCAATGTGCAGTTTTCAACTGCACGCGGATACAGGCAGGAGTATTCTGGGAAAAAGGGAAAAGGACATTACCATAGAGAACGTGCAAAGGAAAATATGCCAAGCTCTGGGGACAGAGCTCAATTTTGACAGCGTGATTATAGGGCATCCCAAGTGCCACAAGATAGCGTATTCTTTAATCGTGGGAGATAAGACTGTGGACCTGGTGGACGATGTGGAACTCTTTTCGGATTTTCTGAGGGACTATGGTACCGTAGTCCTGGATAGAAAGAGACCCTATCTTACAGCTTTGAAGCTCCTGGGACTCTTAACGCTGAATCCCAGGTGGATGCCCCGGACATTGAAGTTTGTGGGAAGGAAGGTAAGGGAAAATATCTGGGACCTTATCGGATCAGGATTTAAAAGCCTTGTGAAATAGTTATGTCCCAGGCAGCGTCTGAAGCGCCGATTATGGGTCAAAGAGTAGCATATCGTATCGTTTTGCTGTGGAATAAGCAAAATAGTCTTATCAGAGTTCTGGTCAGCAAGGAACAGGAGCTGTTTGAAGAACAGGATGCACTGTCTTTGACAGACAGGGCACACATAGACGCTTTCCCCCTTCTTATGAAAGATACAAGCCTCTTGAGATTCTGTACTGTTGCAACAAGATTCAACTGTTCATTCAGTGAGGCTGGTCCTCTGTAACGGGCTCGTCCCATACCGTGTTGTTGGTTGGCTTCAGCAAAGATATGTTCACTGCGTTTACGGAGTCTCCGGGAGAGTTTGTAGTCAGCTGTTAATGAGATAGACCGTGCATGATTTCTGGCTTTCGCCTCTCGCACTTTTCTATCCCGTTCGGCCTGAATATGTGCTGGATTTGTCTTGTTTTTCCATGTAGGAATCGGTTCAATCTTCTCATCGGCTCGCAGAGGAATATGGGGTATGATTCCCCGGTCAAGTACATCAGCGATAAAATTACCAGAACCGTAACCGGTATCGGCACTAAGTGTCTGAATGTCTTTGGGCATGGTGTATGTTTCAAGGTCATCTACCATCTTAAGGGCACTTTCGGGCTCTGCTGTCCCTGTCGCCTGCGTGCCCTGAGTCTCAAGGATTACTCTGCTTTTTGTGTCGATCAGATCATGGCCCATAAACGAGAGAAAAGCCCCTTTGCCCTTCGATTTGCTGTATAAGCGCGCGTCGGGGTCTGTAGTCGAACGGTGTGTTTGGTTCGTCCACTTTTCACCATGAAAGTCTTTATCCTGAGGATGCCCGGACCTACCCTTTGTCTTATCACCTTCAAAACCGATTCCCTTGAGATAATCATCAAGAGAAACAGGGGGTTCTATCGGCTCAATACTTTTCACTGAAGCATCAGCTTGTATCTGAGTGCCGTCGACACTAAGGTGTTTACCGCTCACAAGACCGACATCTATGCAACACTGGACTACCTGACGCATTATCCGTTCAAACAACCCACTGGATGCCCACTTGTGATTGCGAAGCTTGTTGATCGTGCTCCTATCCGGAACCGCATCATCAAATGTCTGATGACAAAACAACCGATATGCCGCATGCATCCCCACTTCCTGACAGAGCCGATTCTCACTCAAATTATACAGATAGCCAATAAGGATCATTCGAACAACTAATTCAGGATCAATACCGGGTCTGCCATTGTCAGGGCAATAACAATCTGATACAACGTCTCGTACAAATGAAAAATCAACTGCCTCATCAATCTGACGAAGGATATGATCCTCGGGAACTAAATCCTCCATCTGAAAATAGTGAAACATCGGATTTGTCTGTTCCTGCTTTTGTGGGGTCATTGTTTCCTCCATGTATAATATTATCAATAACATAATATAATACATCGGAGCTGCTTTATCAATGCTTGTTCTATACTACTTTCTGAATCTAAGGGTTTTTCACAAGGCTTTTAAAGTGCGGAAACTATCGTTCTTTATCCACAATTTTCAGGATGCAGATGATCTTGACCCTGAGAGGATAGAGATGTGTTCTTTCCACTGCGCCACTTCCGATGGGTCTGTCTCTATGTGTCTTCACAATGCCAAAAGGGACGATTTCATATTGCCCCATGTAGAACCGATGTCGAGAAACACAGGAGGAGAACGATGGCAAAGTACAGAGTTGGGATTGTAGGTTGCACAGGCATTGCGGCACGCAGGAGAGAAGACGGTCTTAATCTCCCGTTAGGAGAAGAGATGCCTGGTTCTCACGCCGCGGCGCATGCTATTGAGCCTTCCACCCAGGTTGTGGCAGTATGCGATATTCTGCAAAGACAGGAAATACGAGGGTAGATTTGCCCCTTCGAGGCTAACCGGCTATCGCTTGTACCCTTGTGGCAAACTCGAAATCGTTCTGGCTGATCCCGTCCACGTCGTGGGTGACAAGATCTATCGTTACTCTATTGTAGACATTGAACCACTCCGGATGATGGTTCAGGGATTCTGCCACAAGTGCGACACTTGCCATAAACCCGAACGCCTCTACGAACGACCCGAACTGGAAGGTCTTGTGGAGCTTTCCCTCGACGATCTCCCAGCCCTCAAGACCTGATAACTGCTCCGCTATCTCCTTATCGGTGAGTTTTTCTAACTTTGGCATCTGCAACCTCCTCGGTTTTATCCTGCGAGTCTTCATCTGTATGCATAATAATAACAAAGTCCCACGCGAAGCTCAAGAGGTTAATTTGGCTGATTTTCCGTCTTTAGTTTATATGATGTATATCTGCGATGCTGTATGAATCAGTTTTGCATTATTACATGATTAGAGGAGAGCAAAAATGTCATCGACGGGTTTTAGGATCTTCTTTTTTGTATTCGCTTGCTTGCTTCTGGCTTCTTTAGCGGTCATCTTTCAAGATAACCGTTGGCTAGCAGCGATAGTTCTTGTAGGATTAGTTGCGCTTATTATTCTCACTCCCCTCTTTGAAAAAATACGTTCGCTGACTCGCTTTGGTGCAGAATTCTCTCCTGAACGTGTCAAAGTAACGGCAGAAGCTAATGGGCAGAGAACGTCTATTCAAGGAAGCGTTCAGGAGCAGATGTCAACTCAGCTTAATGAAACCCAAAACGCTCTTGCTAAAGCTGTTGATGACATGTTAGCCAATGACCCATCCGAAATTTCGCAACAAGATGTTCGCGAACAGGTACGGAGAGCTATTGATGAGTATATGTCGCAGGCCCAGCAGCAAGCAGTTGTTGCTATGGACCTTTCCATAGAGAGATTAATATTCGAGTACTTTCTTCGCGGTGCTGCTTTGTACGCTGACCTTCTAAAGCATCTAGCATATGTTCTTTTCGGGAGAGTAGATGATATTGCAATAAATGATACTCACGAATATATTAAGCCCATTATTGAAAAAAAGCAAACGGACAGAACACTTGCTTTTACCCAAGTTCAAGGGAGATGGGTCGGTTATCTGATTCAAAGTGACATCTCTCCTGATCCGTCTAGCCCCTCTAATCAGACAGAAGAATGAATAAAGACATACGCAACAGGAGATAATCAGATTTTCAAGGAGAAATGGATGTCATCCGATCAAACGCTCAAGGTATCTATGGCGGGCTACGGCTCCATCGCTGAAGAACACGTAATAGCCTTCAAGAAGATAGGCGGAATCTCATTCGGGACACTGGTGGGAAGGAGACCCCAAGAGACCGCTGATTTTGCCAGAGAGCACGGATTTGCCAGATATACGTTTGACTACGCTGAGGCCCTAAAAGAGAACGAGAGCCCCGTGATGGTCATTACCACTCCCAACGGTCTGCACTATCAGATGACGCGGGATGCGCTGTCTGCGGGCAAACACGTCTTGTTAGAGGTCCCGGCAGCGATGAGCTATCAGGAGACTGCGGACTTAGCCCGAAGGGCACAAAGTGCTAAGAGACGCGTCTTGGTTTGCCACACATTCCGCTTCACGCCGACCATGCAGAACCTTCGAGAGCGCATACTGTCCGGGGAGTTCGGTCGCGTGCACATGGTCCAGGCACGCCGCTGTCGTCTGCGCAGAGACGAGGGCGTAAGCTGGAAGGGCCGCAAGCGCCACTGGCTGGACAGCGCTCACTGGCATCACGGCAGTCACGAAGTCGATCTGCTGCTGTGGATTACCGGGAAAGAGGTAGCCGAAGTGAAGGGGTTCGTCGAGCCAGCCGGCCGGGAGGCTCTGGACTCGGTCATCCTGATGCGCACGGAGGACGCAGCCATCCTGACTGTGACTGAGTCCTTCAATTCTCCCCTGGAGATTAATGATTACGTCTTTTTCACCGATAAGGCTACGATAGTCGTGGAAAATTCAGCGCGCGTCCTAATCGACGGCAAAGAGGAAAGTGACATCGGGGAGGCGCACGCTCCGGCAGTCGAGTCTCAGAACCGGGAGTTCCTCCACGCCCTTAAAGAGGATCGCGAACCGTGCCCCAATCTTGACGACGTCCTGCCTGCCATGAAGGTCCTTCAGGAGGCTGAGGATAGCGGATTGAGGCAGGAATGAAGCCATACCGTCTATGCAGGAAAGCTCTCAAGATAGAGGATATGCAGTAAAGTCAATAACGTAGCAGGGGAGGCACACTATGTCTAGCAACTCGGATTGGCCCTGGTTTTGGTCTCTTCATGCTGGAATGGTAGGCAGCGATCACGAGACAATAATTTCCACTTGCCAGACAGCGGGTGTCAATAGTATTGAAATGCCTTCTTATCTGATTGAGGGGATGGGGTTCGGGGAGTTAGAGGAACTGGAACGGCAGTACGCGGAGGCTGGAATCCGCATCGACTCCTTTCACCTTCCGTTCACTGCCGAAGATGATCTGAGCAACTTTTACGAGACCGGACGCCGCCATGCAGTTGACCGGATACGTCAATTTTTGGAGTTAATCCCTGCCCTGAAGGTTCGAGTAGCTATCCAGCATGCCACAACCAGCCCCATTTTAATGGGCGGTAACCTCCACAAAACGAGCGTTGACGTTGAGGGCTTCGATCCTTTCCTTCGTCAACTCGGAAAGAGCCTGGACGAACTCCTTCCGATAGCCGAGTCCGGCGGAATTCAGATCGCACTGGAAAATATGCAATCTCCGGAGGATGGCGGGAGATTCTGCTCGCGTCCGGAGCACTTCGAACGACTCGCTGCTGAGTTTGACCACCTCAACCTGGGGTTTTGCTTCGACACAGGCCACGCTCTGATCTCGGTCGGCCCTGATCGAGTGGACGAACTCTTCGATGCAATGGCGCCGCGCCTTTGTCAGTTTCACCTGGCCGACAACGCTGGAGACAGGGACTCTCACCTTGCTCCCGGACGCGGATTGGTGGACTGGAACCAGTTCTTCCGGAAAGTCGTCCAGCTCGACTACCGTTACGGGATGTGCGTTGAGACGCCGCCATTTGCCCCTGGACCTAATTACGCCATGGAATCTTGGCAGCAGATGTTGGAAGACCTCGACGAGATGGTTCGGCAGGCGCTCAGTAAGTAGACAGGGAGCACACCTTACCCCCTCCGAGATTGCTTCGGGGTGAGCCCCCTTGCATTGACAGTGTGTCCTTTGTTCATTGCGAGTCCCCGATTTAATTTATCGGGCGGAGCCCAGAGCCTTTAGCCCAGAGCGAAGCGAAGGGTCAGCAAAGCAATCACGGAAGACAATAAACAGGCCTCTGAAAGGCGGTTCTGCGCTTGACTTTCGTTCAGAATTTGCTTATATTGCTGTAAAAATAGGGAATACATAGGGGCGCGGTAACACAACATCTACATTCATCCCCTCTGTATCCCCCCTTATTAAGGGGGGACTTAAAGGGGGGATGAGAAGCAACAACAATCACGATGGAGATATACGACGTTGTAGTAATAGGAGCAGGTCCCGCAGGGGCGCAGGCGGCGATCAGCGCATCGCATCAGATGCGCCACGTCCTCGTCTTGGATGCTGGAGGGGTGAGCCGCCTCAAAGGGAGGGCCTACTGGTCGAAGTCAGTGATGTTCGAGGATGTCCCTGTCTTTAGCGGCATCACAGGGCCGGACTTTATAAAGGCTTTGCGGAAATGGATGGAATCGAGGCCCGTAAGGGATGTCCAGATAGCCGGGGTTGAAAGGAAAGCGGGCATCGAAATTAAGGGTGCAAGGGCCCTCGAGGTCTCAAGATCGGAGGACATCTTCGATATCGAAGCGTCCCTATCTCCCCTGAAGGGAGGTGCTCCACTGCAGATCGAGAACTTCTTCGGTCGAACGGTAGTTGTGGCTTCCGGGTTCGAGGATATTTGGCCCGATATCGAGGTGGACCAGACGGCAGAGAGGCTGTACCAGCGCTATCGGACTGTCTTTAGATATGCGGGAAATCGCAAAGGCTGGCACGTGTGCATCCGCTGCGACGGTCACCTCCACGTGGACAGGGACATCGCTGTCGTGGGTGCGGGCGACTATATCTACGATGTCGCAGCGGGAGCTCAGGATTTCACAGATAAGATAACGATACTGACAAACGGAAGACCTCACGGGATGTCAAAGGAAGTGCTCGATACGGTGAAAGGGAGAAACATTCCGATTATCGAGGAGAGAATAGAAAAGCACATAGGGATGGGGACAGACCTTCTGGGATTTAAATTGGAGAATGGAAAGGAACTCTTCTTCGACGGTTTCTTCGTAGATGAGGGACTCGTGGCAAACGCTGAATTTTTAGACAAATGGGCAATAAGAACGGACGAGGAAGGTCTCTTAATAGTGGACGACGATAATCAGGTCCTCGATTCAAAGGGGAGCAAGGTCGAGGGTCTGTTCGCTGCGGGGGACATAGTCTCAGGGACGAGGAATCTAATAGCAAGCGCCTTCGGCTCGGGACAAAATGCCGGTCTTGAGGCATGCGATTCCCTGCGCAAGTTCGATTAAGCGTTAAGTGCCACCACATTGTGGCACTCATCATTTAAGCCTTGCGATTCCTCAGCTGAGCAGCGTCATTGTGATCCGAAGCGAAGCATTCTCAATCATCAAGCGACCTTGAAGCGTCTGACCCCCCTTTAATTCCCCCCTTGTTAAGGGGGGATATTAGGAGGGTGAATGTAGGGGTGATCCCCGATTGAGACATTCGGGGACAGGCCCATGTGTTCGCCCGATTTATCCGTATTTTTCAGGGCAGACCTTGCATTTGTTGAAAAGATTCCTAAATTTACAGATGGAGAAAGGAGTACAAGATGGCTGTCTTTATGCATACCAGAGTTCGGGTCAGCGACCTTGACAGGTCTATTAAGTTCTACTCTGACAATTTAGGTTTCGCGCTCAAGAGTCCGCCTCACGGATCGCCTCACGGCAACCAGATCGCCTTCTTGGAGTTGCCTGGCAACGACCACGGCTTCGAACTGACCTATTCAGCGGACTACAAGCTGAACGTCCCGGAGGACCTGATGCACATAGCGATCGGGGTGCCCGATCTTATCGCTCTTTGCGATGAGTTAGAATCTAAAGGAATTGAGATCTGGCCCGACGGATGGCGGGAGAAATTCAAGACCGAGCACAAGATGGCCTTTATAGACGACCCTGACGGCTACGAGATCGAACTGTTAGAGCGCTAAGATGGGTTAGATGGACATGGAAAAATTGGCATTCTGAAGTCGGCTTGCCTGACGCGACGGAGGGTGACGGATAGTTATAGTAGAACTTTTCATTATTTGCTTTCCAATTAAAACTGAGAAAGTTATAGTAAACCCTCCGTCACCCTCCGTCATTGCCACAAAGTGTGCATGTCAGTCCACTATATGACCCTGATCTCTGGCTCTTTGCAGATCTTGATCTTCAACGTCTTGTAGGTCTTGATATTCATCTTCAAAATCTTCGAGATCGTGATCTCTAATGACTTGCGGGTCTCGATCAGGAAACTTATGCTTATAGACAAACTTAAAGAGATACAAGAGGAACACGGCTACCTTCCGCAAGACGAGCTTACTTCTCTGTCCGAGCAGGAGCATATCCCCCTTTATGATATTCACGGGGTAGCAAGCTTCTATCCGCATTTCCATCTGGAGCCTCCGCCGCAGATAGAGGTGAAGGTGTGCACGGATATGTCCTGCCATCTGAGGGGAGCGTCGCGGGTTATGGATGAGGCCAAAAGTTCCGTCTCAAAATTGGACAAGAATAAAGCCTCTGTCTCGGAAGTATCGTGTCTGGGACAGTGCGACGGTGCTCCCGCCATATCCATCAACGGCCGGAGTTACAACAAAGTTGCAGGGGAAAAGCTGAAATCCTTGATGGAGAAGCTATCATCTGGAGATCTTCCGGGAAGGCAGCCGATGCGGGTAGCGGATACGAATTTCAAGATCGATCCCTATAAGAGATCCGAGCCGTTCAGGGCACTGAGGGAACTCCTCAAGAGCGGGGACTCACAAAGATGCATCCAGGTGCTCAAGGAGAGTGGCCTCCTGGGCATGGGCGGAGCGGGATTCCGAACGGGCTTAAAGTGGGAGATCGTGGGCAAGGAAAAAAGCGACAAGAAATACATAATCTGCAACGCAGACGAGAGCGAACCGGGCACCTGCAAGGACAGGGTCTTAATGGAGACGCTCCCCGACCTGATGATAGAGGGCATGATAATCGGAGGATTCGTCGTAGGCTCCGACGAAGGCTATATATTCATCCGGCATGAGTACGATAGACAAAGAGAGATTCTGGAAAGAGCAATAAGGGCTTGTCGAGATCAAGGCCTGATAGGCAGCGATATTCTGGACTCCGGGTTCGACTTTAACATAAGCATATTTGAGAGTCCGGGAGGCTATATATGCGGTGAGGAGACGGCTCTGTTGGAGGCGATGGAGGGCAAGAGGGCGGAGCCGAGGAATAAACCTCCATTTCCGGGAAGTTTCGGCCTCTGGGGAAAGCCGACGCTCATCAACAACGTGGAGACCTTCGCCTTTGTGCCGGGGATACTGATCAAAGGCTCCCAGTGGTTCAAAGACTGTGGTGCCAACGGGTCGGACGGCCTTAAATTTCTGGCTCTGAGCGGTCACGTCAGGAACCCCGGGGTCTATGAGGTTCCCTTGGGCATCTCTGCCAGGGACTTTATTTGCAAATACGGAAGTGGAATGGTGGGAAATAGTAAGCTAAAGGCGTTCGCTCCCGGAGGGGCCTCGTCCGGATTTCTGCCGGGAGAGATGGCTGACGTAGCGCTCGATTTCAAAGCCCTATCTGACGCAGGTTCGATGCTCGGCTCAGGTGCTGTCGTGGCTGTGGCAGATGGGACGTGTATGCTGGATCTGGCGAAGAATGTGATAAAGTTCTTCAGAAACGAGTCCTGCGGCAAGTGCGTGCCCTGCAGGGTCGGCTCGCAGAAGCTAGTGGATATATTGGAGGGCACAAGCAGGGGAGAAGGTACAGAGCAGGATTTGGAGCCTATCCTGGAGCTCTCGGAGGCTATGCAGCTTACGTCCATCTGCGGATTGGGACAGGCTGCCCCCTACCCTGTTTTGTCTGTGCTTAAATATTTCAAAGATGAGGTCTACGACCACATTGCAAAGGGGAAGTGCCCGTCGGGAGTGTGTTTAACGAGTAGACAGCAAACAGTAGACAGTAGACAGGGGATACATCCTCCCCCCTCCGAGATTGCTTCGGGGTTGCACCCCTCGCAATGACTAAGGCAGGAGTAGGAAATGACTGGAGTCCCAAGCCAAGCAATGTCATTGCAAGCCCTTTTTAATTGTCATTGCGAGCGAAGCGAAGCAATCTCAATACTGAGGACCGAATAACTCTGAAGTAATTAGTGTCATTCTGTATGGTAAGGAGAAAAATATGGGCCTAAACTTGACAAAGAAGATTCTAAATGAACATCTGGTCTCCGGGGAACTGAATCCCGGCGAGGAGATCGCTATTGGCATAGACCAGGTCCTTATACAGGACCTTACAGGGACGCAGGCGGTTGTGCACTTTGAGGCTATGGGGCTTGAGAGGGTGCGCTGCAAGGTCGCCGTCTGCTTTGCCGATCACAATGTGCTGCAGGTGAAACCGGAGAACATGGAGGATCACCTCTATCTGCAGAGCGCCTGCCGGAAGTACGGGGTATGGTTTGCCAAGCCGGCGTCAGGCATCGGACATCAGATACATTTAGAGCACTTTGCCGTCCCGGGGGAGACCGCCCTGGGCGCTGACAGCCACACGCCTCACTGCGGCGGGATAGGGATGATGGCTATCGGAGCGGGCGGCCGCGACGTAGCAGTAGCTATGGGCGGAGGGTCTTATCATATTACTATGCCGAAGGTGGTCTGCGTACGTCTTGAGGGAGAACTTCAGCCCTGGTGCACAGCCAAGGACGTGATATTGGAACTTCTGCGACGTCTCTCGGCTCGCGGCGGATACGGCAAGATCTTTGAATTTACAGGACCCGGAATCGAGACCCTCAACGCCCAACAGCGTGTCACTATCACCAATATGTGCACAGAGTTAGGGGCTACAACGGGCATCTTCCCAAGCGACGAGATCACATTGGAGTTCTTCCGCCGCCTGGGGCGGGAGGAGGACTGGCGCGAGGCGCTCCCCGACCCGGACGCCGAATACGATGAAGTTATCCAACTGGATCTTTCCCGGATCGAACCCTTAGTAGCCCTTCCGAGCCTGCCTGATAATGTCGTCCCTGTCCGAGAAGTGGCGGGGACTAAAATAGAGCAGGTCATGGTGGGAAGCTGCACGAACGGGTCGTACACAGACCTTCAGGCTGTGGCCAAGATCATGCGCGGTCAGAGGGTCCATCCCGAAGTTACATTCTTCGTACATCCCAGCAGTCGCTCGGCTCTGGAGCTGTTAGCCAGGGAGGGTCACCTCACAGAACTTATCGCAGCGGGTGTAAACGTGGCTGAGGCTACGTGCGGGGCGTGCATAGGCAGCGGGCACGTGCCGGCACCGGGGACGAAGAGCCTGAGGGCTGTCAACCGGAACTTCAAAGGGAGAAGCGGACTTAACGAAGACCAGGTATATCTATCCAGTTCAGAGACCGCCACAGCTACGGCTATCCGGGGCGTGCTCACCGACCCTCGGGATCTGGACGTACCAGCACCTGCCGCGGAACTGCCCTCTCGCATAGATCAGAATAATCCCAATTTGATCCCTCCTGTGTCCGCTGAGGAGGCTGAGAATCTGACCGTGGAACGGGGTGAAAACATCGTCCCCGCGCCTCTGAAGGATCCGCTTGAGGAGAATCCGGTAGGTGAAGCACTGATCAAGGTGGGAGACGACATCAGCACCGATGACATCATGCCCGCAAGTTCGGAGATACTGGCGTATCGTTCGAATATACCCAAAATCAGCGAATTTGTCTATCATCGCCTGGACCCGGAGTTCAGCAAAAGGACATTGGAGAAAAAGGGCGGCTTTATCGTCGGAGGCGACAATTACGGTCAGGGATCATCCCGCGAGCATGCGGCAATAGCTCCGATGTATCTGGGTGTTAAAGGCGTCATCGCCAAGTCCTTTGCGCGAATACACTACGCCAATCTGGTCAACTGGGGACTTTTGCCTCTGGTCTTCCAGAATCCGTCCGATTATGACAAGATCGATCAGGGTGACGAGTTCTCTATACAGAACGCGCACAAAGGAGTAGACGAACTCTCTTTGACAGTGGAGAACAGGACCAAAAAGTTCAGCTTCAACGTGACCATGGACCTGACAGAGCGTCAGAAGGCTCTCTTGAAGGCGGGAGGATTGCTGCCGTACACGCGCCAGACAGGGCAAGATTAGGCAATTATCGATTATCTTAAGGGAATAGAGTATGAACGAGATACACGAGGGAAATCGTAAAGGTTGGGATGCTGTATCTCCATATTGGCAAGAGAGAGTTGATGCATCTGGGGAATGGAGGAGATGTCATATCGATCCAAGCTTGGCTTTGAATGAGCAAGAGTTGGGATACCTGGGAGATGTCTCCGGAAAGAATGTCTGCGTACTCGGCAGCGGCGACAATTTGGTAACATTCGCTTTTGCTGGACTGGGGGCGAGAGTTACCTCTATCGATATTTCGCAGAAACAGTTAGACATTGCCGCCAAGAGGGCTGGCGAACTTGGGCTTAATATCTCCTTCATCCGTGCAGACGTGATAAATCTGAGTCCCTTAGGAGATGAAACTTTTGAGGTGGTTTACACCGGAGGCCATGTGGCGGTTTGGGTTTCAGATCTAAAGAAATATTATTCAGAGGCTTACCGGATTCTCAAACCAGGGGGTATGTTCATAGTCAATGAATATCACCCATTTCGCCGACTTTGGAAGGATTTATCGAGCCAGCTTGAAATGGAATTTGGGTATTTTGATAGAGGTCCTCATAGATTTGATCGTTCAGCAGAAGTCCCCGGAGCGGAAGAGTGTTCACTGCCGAGTTATGAGTTTCACTGGACTGTCGGTGACTATGTAACGGCAATAATTGATGCAGGCTGTGAATTGTTGGCGGTAAATGAAATTGGCGATCGACAGTACGATTGGGAAGATGCGCCATTGGAGGGATTACCCGAAGATTTGCTGATGGTAGGTAGAAAAAGATGAGCTATAAAGTGATGAACCCCCCAATAGGTATCCCTTAACGCTGATCCTGGTTACAAGAGGTGGATAAGAATGGAAGTCTTCTTAAAGAGGCTGACAAAGGAAGTATCATGCCGAGTGATATAAATTTGACAATAGATGACCTACCTGTGGTTGTCCCCCAGGGGAAAACTATATTCGATGCGGCTTCGGAGATCGGGATAGATATACCTGTGCTGTGCCATGAGCCGAAACTGGAGCCAGTGGGCGTATGCAGGGTCTGCGCAGTCGAGGTAGAGGGCTCAAGGGTGCCCCCCGCTGCCTGCATAAGGAAGGCCGAAGAGGGGATGGTCGTAAGGACGAATACCGAGAGGATAGAACGCTCAAGGAAGACCCTGGTGGAACTGCTCCTTGCCGATCACCCGATACCCTGCCAGAAGCACGAAAAATACGGCAACTGCGAGCTTGAGCTTATGGCCTCAAAGATGGGCGTGAAGGCATCGAGGTTCAAAAGCAGAGCATGGGAAGATGGACACGATATATCTTCTGCCGTGATTTCGGTAGATCACACGGCCTGCATTATGTGCGACAGATGCATCAGGGCGTGCGATGAGATTCAAGTGAATTTAGTGATAGGCAGGGCAGGCAAGGGCTATTCGGCGCACATAGCATTCGACAACGACATCCCGATGGGAGATTCCAGCTGCGTGTCGTGCGGAGAGTGCATGGCTTACTGTCCAACAGGTGCGTTGATAGACAAACCGATTCTTAAAGAGGTGATCCCCAAGGAGAGTCCCACCAAAGCGATAGACTCCATATGTCCCTACTGCGGAGTCGGGTGCAGTCTGACGTATCACGTCACAGACGACAAGATAGTAAACGTAAGCGGAAGGGCGAGTCCGGTAAATCACGGGAGGCTCTGTGTAAAGGGGAGATATGGCTTTGACTACGCTCATCATCCCACCAGACTGACGACTCCCCTGATCAGAAAGGAGGACTATCCCAAGACGATCCAGACAGAAAATCCCCCAGAAAATCCAATAGACGCTTTCAGAGAGGCCACCTGGGACGAGGCTATGGCGCTTTCTGCGTCGAAGTTCATGGAGATAAAAAACAACATCGGTCCCCAGGCTCTGGCGGGATTCGGATCGGCAAAGTGCTCCAACGAGGATAACTTCCTGTTCCAGAAGCTGATAAGGGCTGTGTTCGGCACCAATAATGTAGACCACTGTACGAGATTGTGTCACGCCTCATCGGTTGCGGCCCTGATGGAGACCATCGGAAGCGGAGCTGTATCGAACGTCTTTGCCGATGTGCGCTACGCCGATGTCGCCGTTGTGATCGGTGCAAATCCAACGGAGAACCACCCTGTGGCGGCTACATTTATGAAGCAGGCGGTCTTAAAGGGCACAAAGCTTATAGTAATTGATCCCCGAAGGCCTCCTCTGGCCCAGAACGCCGACTATTACGTCAGGTTCAATCCCGGAACCGACGTGGCCCTCTTAAACGGGATGATGAACGTAATCATAAGCCAAGGTCTGCACGATGAGGAGTTCATAGACAGAAGGACGGTGGGATTTTCAAAGCTGAAGGAGACGGTGAAAGACTACACGCCTGAAGTAGCGGAGAAGATAACGGGGGTTCCAAAAGATGTAATTGTAGAGGTGGCCCGGTGCTACGGCAAGGCGAAAAATGCTATGATATTCTGGGGCATGGGCATCTCACAGCATACGACGGGGACAGACAACGCAAGGTCTCTTGTCTCATTAGCCCTTCTGACGGGGAATATCGGGAGACCAGGAACGGGTCTGCATCCACTGAGAGGACAGAACAACGTACAGGGCGCCTCAGATGTTGGGCTCATACCGATGGTCTATCCGGGTTATCAAAAGGTGGACGATCCAAGCGTGCGAAATAGGTTTGAAGATGTCTGGGGCGTGCCTCTGGATCCAGACCCGGGTCTTACGGTAGTGGAGATCATGACTGCCGCTCTGGACGGCAAGATCAAAGGCATGTTTATAATGGGCGAAAATCCACTCTTGAGCGATCCGAATACCAACAAGGTGAAAAAGTGCCTTTCGTCCCTGGAGTTCTTAGTTGTGCAGGATATATTTTTGACAGAAACGGCCGAGTTTGCCGACGTAGTTCTGCCTGCTACGAGCTTTGCCGAAAAGGATGGGACTTACACAAATACTGACAGGAGGGTCCAAAGAGGTCGGAAGGCCGTAAATCCTCCGGGAGGGGCAAGGGAGGACTGGAAGATCCTGGCGGAGCTTTCCACAAGGATGGGCTATCCTATGGAATACGATTCGCCAGAGGAGATATTTGCGGAGATAAAAAGGGTCACGCCCAGCTATGGGGGGCTTACGTATGAGAGGATAGAAAAGGAGGGTCTGCTGTGGCCCTGTCCCGACGAAGATCACGCGGGAACGTCTGTTCTCTTTGCCGACACGTTCCCCAGCGGCAAAGGCAAGTTCGTGCCCGCACAGTTTGCCCTACCGAAGGAACTTCCGGACGAGGAATATCCGTATGTTCTGAACACCGGAAGGGTACTTCAGCACTGGCATACAGGGACGATGACCAGAAGGTCTAGGGCCCTCGACCAGATGAGCCCTGAGCCGTTTGTAGAGATGCACCCTCTGGATATGGAAAGGTTGGGCGTTGCTGACGGACAATTCGTGAAAGTCTCCTCCAGAAGAGGAGAGATAACGTTGAAGACGAGGCATTCACCGAAGGTCTCAAAGAGCAACGTCTTTATCCCCTTCCACTTCAAGGAAGCGGCGGCCAACGTGCTTACCATAGACGAATTGGATCCCTACGCCAAGATCCCGGAGTTCAAGTTCTGTGCCGTGAAGATAGAAAAAATATTAGACAGCAAACAGTAGACAGGGGCACCGTATCCCCTCCCACCAGATCGCTTCGGGAGATGGGCAGGGATGCCCTGTATGCTGTCTAACTAGACAGAATGTCTGTTCTACTGTCTACTGCATTTAGATAGGTGGTGAACACAACATGTCAGGAGTCATAACTAAACTCTCGGAGCTATCCACAAAGATAGTGGATACCTACGAGGAATACGGCGGCATCAACAGAATCGACAGCGAGAATTTTCCATCAAGAGAAAACGTTGTCTCGATACTTGAAGACCTCTTCTCGGTCACCTTCCCCGGCTATTTCGGAGACCCTGTTCCCTCAAGGGACAATATCCCCCTTTATGTGGACACCCTCTTGAACTCGATCTACATCCGGCTCTCAGACGAAATAGCAAAGAGCTTCAGATGTTTCTCCGAAAAGGGTGATCCGCGAAAAGACTGCGAGAAGACGGCGGCGAACTTTGCCCTTGCTCTCCTTGGGAAGATACCTAAAGTACGTCAACTTTTGAATATAGATATCCAGGCCGCATACGAGGGCGATCCTGCCGCAAAGAACCGTGCAGAGATAATAACGTGCTACCCCTGCACAATCGCAATATCCACCTACCGCATCGCTCACGAACTCTATTTGATGGACATCCCCTTAATACCGAGGATTATGGGCGAATGGGCTCACAGCGGAACGGGGATAGACATCCATCCAGGTGCAAAGATTGGGGAACGCTTCTTCGTAGATCACGGCACCGGCGTGGTCATTGGGGAGACCACTCTGATCGGAAATGACGTGAAGATATACCAGGGCGTGACTCTCGGCGCACTGAGCTTCCCCAAAGACGAGTGCGGTAAGATCAAGAAAGGCGGCAAACGCCATCCCACGATAGAGGACGAGGTCGTCATCTACTCAGGGGCCACCATCCTGGGCGGCGACACGATCATCGGAAAGGGCTCCGTCATAGGAGCCAGCGCCTGGGTCATCTCCTCAGTCCCGCCGGGGACGAAGGTCATGATAGATGTAAGTCAGGAGATCAAATAGACCAGCAGGCAGGTGGTCCCCGATTGAGCCCCCGACTGGATCGGGGTCGGGGATATGAAGCTCCAAAGTATCTGACCACAATGTAGGGGCGAGGCGCCGTGGGCGCTTTGCTGGGGAGTGGAGGCAGGAAAGCACGAAGTGCCCTCGTCCATGTCAGACAGGAATGTCTGCCCCACCAAGGAATTGTCGTATGAACCTTGAACTGTCCAGAGTAGTTAAAGAATACACCTTACGGCGGCGGCTCCGCTTTTTCCCCCGAACAAGGCGGGCGCCCTGCTCCCAGAAGCCATTCCGCCTTCATGTGGATATAAACGCTCAGGACGGTGTGAACATCCTCTTTGGGAGATCCGGCGCGGGTAAAACTACAGCCCTGAGACTGATTTCGGGCATGCTTACGCCCGACAGCGGAAAGATAGTCTTCAACGGGACTGTGTTCTTCGATTCAGACAAGGACATAGACCTCCCTATTCACCAGCGAAATATAGGCTTCGTATTCCAGAACTACGCTCTCTTCCCTCACATGAGCGCCTACGACAATATCGCCTACGGAGCCGTGGAGGTAACCCGGATCGAGGAATACTTAGACCTCTTCAAGATAGCTCACCTCAAAGATCGTCATCCGTTTGAGCTTTCGGGCGGCGAACAGCAGAGAGTAGCCGTCCTGCGAGCCCTTGCCACAAAGCCCAAATTGATGCTCCTGGACGAACCCCTTTCATCCGTGGACGAAGAGGTAAGAGAGGTCCTTTTAGACGAACTAATGAAGATCAGGCTGATCTACAAGATTCCCTTCATATACGTGACTCACAACGTTTCAGAGGCGTTGAGGATAGGGGATTTCGTCTATGTGATAGACGAAGGCAGGATAGTCAAAAGTGGAGAGCCTGCGGAGGTCCTGAACACTCCGGGACGCGTGAGGGAGATGCATTCAGGCACGGATCAGGACTGGGTGTGAAGGACTCCACCTTTAAGGATGGAGATTGTTAACAAGCAAGGTTTCGCCCTTCTTAGCAAAAGTTCCCTTCTAACCAACACTTTGGTTCGTCTTATTCCACCCACTTGCTGACGCATGGAAAATCTTGGGGTATGCTGTCTATGATTCGACTTATATGAAGCCTACTATTTTTATCTAAATCAAGTAGCTTGAGGATGTCTTTTCGGGTCGGGACGCTTTCAGTCGCTTGGCCCTGCACGATTTCAACCTGAATGTGTGCAAGATAGTGCAGAAACCAAAGGAGCGTTCGCCTTGCCAGACTCCGGGCCTCACGAAGATACCCTAAATAGGTTTGGTTCTCGGGCAGATTACCATGTACCAGATCAGATCGAATTTCATATAGTCTCTTAAATTCTTTTCTGAGGTCTTTTCTCTCCTTCTTGGTCTTTCCTAAAATTGAGGCGATCCGCCCAGCTAGTCGCTCTGTTATTCCTTCTCCCTCTTCTCCCAGGAGGGCCTCCAACACTGTGATGTGCCACAATAACTCCTCCAAATCTCCATATTCAGTGGAAAATGCTTTGATGAAGTAAGCCAGAGCAGTGTCCAGGAACTTCCACTCATCATCCTTGGTTTCCAGACTATCAAAAAGACTCCCTATATGTTGGATAAAAGCCTTGAACGAGTCCGTTTCATTTTCATCAAGTGGGATATAAACTGCTGGCATCTCACCGATTTCCTCACCTGTCCCGTCAAGAATTGGATCTGTGCCCAACCTCCTCGGAAGCTCTGGTATAAATGTTGGGTGCGTGAGCAAGTTATCATCCACCGTCAGGACAAAGGGAATATTGAGTCTCGCGTCCCGATAGATCCCCCGCCGATCGTTTCCATAAGTTCCTTTCCACCATCCTTCTTCCCAAATTGTACAGTGCGAGTTTATGGAGGGCGGACTCGATGGCTCTGGGGTGCTTTGTGTACTTGATTCTCACATGACCAAGTATCGAGTCCCAATCGACAGGAATGTGGTGATCTACTTCGGAGACAGGAACTTGCTCTGTGCAGTAGATGAACCAGTAATTCTGTAGCTGTAGTTGCTCTACATCAATATGGCTCCAGGGAGGATAGAAAACCTCGTTAACTGTAGTTGAAAGAATTGTCTTCAGTTGATCTAATGAGAACGTTCGAACCTGAAATGCATCAAATTCCAATGGTTCAGCAAAATTAACAAATTCCATTGGAGCAAGATAACTGATATTGATTTTCTGCCTTTTTGGGGCTTCACAATATTTCTGAAAGGTATCATCAAAATTAGGTCTCTTTCCCTCAAAAATATCCAGATAGTAACTAGACCGACGAAAGAATTGCTTGACGACAGCTTGACCTGCCGACTGTCTTTTCCTATGGTCTTCCGAAAGCAAAGAGAGGGTTTCTTTTGCCAATTGGCGAAACTCATCGCCGTTCTCCAGTTCATCAACCTTGTCCTGAAGTTCCCATGTCTTATTTATAACCAGCCTCAGTGGTGCTTTCACATTCGGCTTTTCACTCCGCTTCTGAAGCTTCGATTGGATGGCGTCCGTATAGTTGCGAAATGCTTTATATAGATTATCTGCCATATCTTTCTCCACCTCTATGCTGCTGTTTCACCTGATGGGTCGTTGGTTTGTGAAAGGACACAAAGTGTAAAGGCTTGTTTATTTCATCCGTAAAACTACCCTGTCACCCCGAAGTTATCCAGAAAAATCACAAAATCGGACAGACCGACCTCTCCATCGTCATCCAGATCAAATATGGGATTCCAGTCAGACGAACTTGCCGTTGTCGCAAACGCATCCAAGAAAAGGACAAAATCTGAAAGGCCTACTTCATTATTCAGGTCGAAATCTCCTAAGAGTAGCGCTTGGGTGGGGCCTCCTTGGTCGTAAACTAACACATCGTCAACCCAAACCTCACGTCCTCCAACTATCAAGCCGAGATTTTCTGACCCGCTGGATGTCGGAAACCCGGAAATATTGAAGACCTGGATGAAATCATCGTCCACCCCTTCGCGAAGTGCCCACATCAAGGCATTTTCGTCTATGAGCGAAAGCTTGAGCCTCATCCATGTAAAAGGCACTGGGGAGCGTGCGACCTGGATTATGCGCAACCCTCCTTGAGTATCCCCCCAGCCGACCGCTGCCAAGGCCCCAGATATCCCGAACCAGAACCCTGAATCCGCTCCTATATTCGCCGCTGTTCGGTTATTGCGGAAGTAGATGTTTGCGCCTTGATTCTGACTTACGTCCCAGATGCGTACTTCGATAGTATAATCCGAAGCTGCGAAGTTCGCGATGTTGATTACGGCGAAGTCAACTCCGTTTATCAACCGCGCTACGTGATTTCCATCCACATCAATGACATCCCATTCCCCGTTGACCACATCCCATTTTTCCAGTCCTCCCGATTCAAAATCGTCAGCAAAGAGCGTTTCACCTGATGGGGTAGGCGCAAAGCCGATTGAACAGATCAAGAACAAAATTATAGTAGTTCCTGTTCCGGCTATGCTTACGTTAAGCTTTATTGACATGGTCTTTTCTCTACTTTGATACGGGAGAAATCTTTTGGAAATTCTTAAGTCCCAGAGTATCTCAGTCCCGATGATTAATATAAGTACTCGATATATGTAAGTCAACTATTCAAGAGTTTGCTCTTTACTTCGGAGCGTTTTTTTCATACCTTATAGATAACCGGCGTGTAGAGTCCATAGTTTGGGAATGCCTTTAGAGCTCAGGAAGTAGCTTAGCAAGAGCAGATAAAGAGTTTGGAAAGGATTGGGAGGTCGAAGATGAAATTAGAAGGCAAAAAAGCCATAGTCACAGGCGGCGCAAGCGGGATAGGAAAGGGGATAGTTATGTGCATCGCCCAGGATGGAGCCGATGTAGCGGTTGTGGATTTAAACGCTCTTGAGGGCGAGAAGGTCGCTGCAGAAGTGGAGAACCTGGGGCGAAGGTCATTCTTTGTGAAAATGGACGTCACAAAGAAAGAAGAAGCGGCTTTAATGGTCAAAAGGGTACTCGATGAGCTCGAAACGATAGATGTACTCGTAAACAGTGTGGGAGCTATGAGTAAGAGGGTGGGAATGCCCTTTACTAACAACGAAGAGGAGGACTGGGATAGCATGTTTAACATCAACCTTAAGTCTCAGTTTCTCATCTGTAAGGAAGTCGTTCCACACATGATCTCCCGAAGGAGCGGAAAGATCATAAACATATCTTCAATAAGCGGCCCCCTCTCCAGTCAGACTAATCCCCCTTACAGTGTTGCAAAAGCGGGGATTATCACCTTCACCCGTATTATGGCAAAGGACCTTGCTCCTCACAATATAAACGTGAATGCGATCTGCCCTGGAATTATCTGGACCCCTTTCTGGCTGGACCTTGCTCCGTCCATAGGTAAAGCTAATCCCGAATACGCCGGCTTGGAGCCGAGAGAACTCGTCGATAGATGGATAGAAAAGCTCGTGCCGCTTAAAAGGGAGCAGACGCCTGAAGACATTGGATACCTTGCGGCTTTCCTTGCATCCGATCAGGCGAAGAATATTACAGGACAGGCGATCAACGTCGATGGCGGAATCATAATGCATTAGACTGAGACTTTCTCATTTGAAATGTTCCGGCTACTAAACGAACTGAAGGATAAGATCTGCATTCCGGGTCCCCAGGTCGATATATCTGGATTAGAGATAGATAACCTGAGGAAAAAATCAGTTGTGGTCCTCCCGGCGGGAGGAGAGGGCACCAGAATGCGTCAGCTTACAGAGGCGCAAGGTCTCCACAAAGTTGTTCTGAGACCCGAAGGAGGCGAAAGCCTGATCCAAAGGATCGTCGAAATGTACAGGGATGCAGGCCTGACAGAATTTGTAGCTTTGATATACTATGAGGGAGAGTCTGTAGTGAACGATTTGGGCGACGGGAGTTCGCTGGGCGTAAAGATAACTTATAGCCAAGACCCCGGAGGACCTGTAGGCAGAGGAGGAGCTATCTTAAACGCTATGGAGAATGGGATATTAGCTGAGGGCAGTACACTTATTGTCCACAATCCCGATGATCAGATAGTCCGTTATTCCGGATCGTTTCCCGATGATATACTCAAAGGGCACCTTCAGGGTGCAAAAGAGGGAGCTGTAGCCACGGCTGTGGTTGTGCCCGAGACTCCCTACAGCTACACGGGCTTTAAGATCGAGGGCGGAAAGATAAGACAGATCGCTGCGTATCCTCCTGTGCCGATCCCTGCGCACACAGGAGTGACCGTTCTCGGACCTGAGACGTTTTCATACTTCAGAAAGATATTTGATCTTTCAAAAAAGATGGACTTTGAGCCTTATCTCTTCCCTAAACTTGTGGAGGAAGACAGGCTCTATTCGGTGATCATCCCCTCCCAGTGCTGGATAGCTGTAAACGATCTTAAAGGATTAAGGGCATACCTGGAAGCTGTCGAGCGTAATGAATGAGCGCAATGGAGAAGTTGAAGGAGCAGGGTTTGACGCTTCGGGATGATCGTGTAGTCCTGCATCAGATGAGTGAGGACGAATGGGACATAGTGCTGAGGTGGAACAGCGACCCTGAGGTTCTTTATTTCTCAGAGATGGAAGATGTCTCCGCGGATGGAAGATGTCTCCGAGTATAGGCTTGAGCAAGTGTAGCGGATATATCGGTCTGTATCTTGTGACGCTTTCTGCTTCATCATCGAGTTGGACGGTGCCCCCATCGGTGAGTGCTGGCTTCAACGGATGAATATAAAGCGGATTTTAGAGGAACATACGGATTTGGACTGCCGCCGAATTGACCTTTTAATCGGTGAGAAAGAGTTCTGGGGACGGGGCATCGGAACGTGTGTGATTCGCCTGTTGACAGAGTTCGGGTTTGAGAGCTAAGATGCAGATGCGATCTTTGGTTGCGATGTGGCAGATTATAATACTCGGAGCAGAAGAGCATTTCAAACGGCCGGCTTTGAAATCTATTCTATCCAGAAGCAGGATCCCAGAAGTAAGGCAAACTGTTGCTGTGATTTGGTTCTTTGGAAAGAAAAGTGTCGCCAGAATCACACTTAAGCTGAATTTTTCTTCTTGCCCTTTGCGTTTTGGATACTCGTATAGGACAGTCGTATCAAGATCAGCAAAAACTTGGGAGCTTTTGTCTCTCCAATCTGTCTTAAGGGGTGGCTAATGTCGATCAAGAAAAAATCCAACAATACCATGGAATCGAAGGTCTACAACGAGCATTCCGTCCCGGACTCGGAACTCCTATCCAGAGTTATAGACGGAGACTTAGCCGCTTTTGATGTGGTCGTAGATCGGTATAAGGGTAGGCTCTTAAACTTTGTCTTTCGGTTCATCGGAGACAAAGAAGTGGCCGAAGACATAGTCCAGGAGACCTTCTTAAGGGCCTATAGAAAACGGACACATTACGAAGCCATAGCCAATTTCTCCACGTGGCTTTTTACCATCGCGGGGAATTTAGCCAAGACCGAATTAAGACAGCGCAAAAGGTGGAGATTACTGTCTTTAGACTGGAACGATGAGACACAGACGGGCTTCGATATAGCTGACGAGTCTTACCGCCCCGACAGGGTGACCGAATCCGAGCTCATTCAGCGGAGCATACAGAGGGCAATCGATTCCCTGCCTCTGAACTACAAACAGGTAGTCATCCTGCGCGACATTGACGGAATGTCTTATCAGGACATAGCCAAGATCGTAGGCTGCCCCGTAGGAACCGTAAAGTCCAGGGTAAATAGAGGAAGACTCAGACTTCAGAAGAAACTCAAGGCAGAGGGTAAGGACATAGGGATAGACTTCTAGCGCGCAAAAAGGAGGAAATGTAGGAAAATGGACTGCAGGTTCTTTGAGAAGAAGATGGCTGACTACCTGGAAGGAAACTTGAGCCAGATAGAGGCCGAAGAGACACAAAGGCATCTGTCTTCGTGCCAGGCATGTTCCCAGAAGTTCAAAACTGTTAGGAACGTCAGATACGCCCTCAAGAATTTGAGGCGCATTCACCCCTCAATCGGCTTTAATTTTGCCCTTTACAGTAGAATTAAGCGTGAGATAAGAAAGCGTAGACCCCCGATTAAATCTATCGGGGGCAGGCCCTCGATTGAATCTATCGGGGGGGGATTTGCCGTGCGAAATGTTTCATCTCACCTTGTATCCATCCGCGCTCTTGCCTTTCTATCTGTTGCAGTTATAGCGTTAGCTATCGTCTTTTTAACAAGAACAGACCCTGTGGTCAACAGCGACGCTATCCTTGAGACCTCCGACGCTAAAGAAATCTCGTCAGATTCTCAGATGTCCGCAGGTTCTGCTAACTATGTTCTTAAAATAGTAGGGCCCCTGGATAAGTTAGGGGATGTCACTAAACGTGCTAAGACCCCTGCAGGGTCGGCGGAACCATCGCATCCACATCCTCAGACTACGACTGTGAAACACGTCACATTTTAGCTTCTGTGGTATCTCGTAAGAAAGACACGCGCAGTGACTTCCTATTGTTGTAAGAAATCACCACTTTTTCCCTCCGCTCCCCCAAAAGTTCCCCGATATTTCTTGAGAGTCTCTGTCCTTTTCCTTTCGATCTTCTCATTTGTGCTCTGGTTTGTGCTCTGGGCAAACTTTCCGGCCCACGCCCAGGAGAACATCCTTGCCAAATTAGAAATGGAGATCTCCTCTATGATTGAAAAAGTAGGTCCCTCCGTAGTCAGCGTCCGCACTCAGAGAATAAGACGCGTCGATTGGCTGTCCCGACTCAGACAGGGCATCTTCAAAAGAAACAGTGTAGAATGGCAGATAGATTTGGGCACAGGCGTGGCCCTGGACTCAACAGGGCACATCCTGACGACACAAGACGTCGTCTACGGAGCCGAACAGATCGAAATTATATCTTCCTCAGGCCGCATACGAAAAGCCTATCTTGTGGGTTCGGATAAAGAGTCCGACATCGCTGTCCTCAGGGTAGAAGAAACCAGATTCCAATCGGTCGAATTAGGAGACTCTGACAACCTTCGCCCCGGACAGTGGGCCATTATCATGGGAAACTCCCTGGGCGTGCAGGGGACCTCATTAGGGATAGTAAACGGACAGAATGAAAGGACAGGACTCATCTACCTGACTGCCAGGGCCTGTCCCGGAAACAGTGGAGCCCCTGTCTTTGATAGCCGAGGAAGAGTCATCGGAATAGTTGTAGCTGCTATTTCCAACGGCGATATCGAATCCGAGAACAGATATTCCACCACCTCCGTCCATCCCTTGAGCTTAGCCGTTCCGATCAACACCGCCAGTAAAGCAGCCCTGGAGTTGATAGGGAAAAAGCGCCCGGAAGGCTGGCTCGGCATCACAGGATCAAGCAGTCTGGATAAAGTTCAAGGGCTCCTTGTGACCTCTGTTGAGGAAGGAAGCCCCGCTTATGCAGCCGGAATAAAGAGCAAAGACATCATGCTTGCATACAACGGACGGGAGATAGATGACATCTGGGAGCTTATGAGAAGAGTTAAGCGCACTACCCCGGGCAAGGCGGCAAAACTAAAGGTGTTAAGGGGAAAGCAAGAGATGTGGATAGACATTAAGATCGGAAGCAGGGCAAAAACAGTAGTCAGTAGAGGTTGAATATCAAATGAAATCGGTGCACCTAATTTGATCTTTGTTTAGAGTATTAGTAGATTAAGTTGAGTTGATTGTCTTAACTTTAATCTACGGAGTCCTATGGACAAAGAGAGATTGGCCGTATTAAGACAAGAAGTCAACGAGATGTATTTTAAGAAAGAAATGTCAAAGCGAGAAGTTATCAAACAAGCGAGAGTTTCCAATGATTTCGTTACGGCTTGGACTAAATCTCTGGATCAGGATTTTGCCATGGATAATCGGGGTTGGCCAAAAGGAAAAAGGCGAAAATTGGCTAAAGTTGACGAACAGAGAATCAAAGAGATTTACCATAGCTTAGAGGACGATCCTTATCAGTTCTATTCAGGAGCCACTGTTATTGAACAAGAATGGAGGAATCGATATTCTAGCACCCCTCCTCCGTCGTTGCCGACTATCGGCAGAATGCTTTCAGATTTAGGACTTTCCCAGAGAAGGAAGAAAGGTAAAAACAAGGGTGCATCTCGTTATCTTTGTTATCCAGAGTATACCATTTACTATCTTTCAGGAGGCAGAGTCCTAGAATCAGACTTTATTGGTAAAAAGTATCTTACCGGCAGAACTGAGCCGGTCAACTTCGTTGGATTTTCCTTTAAGAAAGAGCCTAAGTTAAGGTATTTTCGGCGGGTTGACGGTCAAACAGCAACTAACTTTATCGAGAAGTGTCAGTCTTTCTTTGACAGGTTTGAAAAACCAGATTTCGTTAAGGTGGACAATTGCTCGGCGACTATTGGCAGTGTTTCAGGTAAAAGGAATGTCAGCAAAGCAATGCAGTTTCTCTTGAAAAATCAAGTGATTCCGATATTTGCCGTTCCCAGAAGGCCCTTTTCTCAAGCATCTATAGAAGGCAACAATTCTGTATTTTCAAGGAAGTTCTGGAACAGAATTCAGTTCAAAAGCTTACAAGAAGTTGATCAGAAGTTAGAATGGTTTAATCTTTCATCACAGAGATACACCGGCTACCGTCCACCTAAGCAAGAGAAGTCAAACGAGAAAGATTTCATTCCCAAGACCTATTTTATCAGACAAGTCAAACAGGACACAGAACAGACAGATAAAGCCTTTATCGATGTCCTAAATGAGAAAGTATCTCTTCCCTCCTCTTACACCAACTACTTTGTCCTGGCTGAATGGAACCTAAAAGAAGAACAATTATACATCCATTTTGAAAAAGAACAGAAACCAAAGATTGTCGAAAACCTATCATTCAAGATCAATCAAAGATCGAAAGAGAAGTGCACCGATTTCATTTGATAAATAACCAGTAGACAGTAGTCAGTAGACAGGGGGTGGCAAGATTCAGTTTGATAAAGACGTATTGCTTATGCTTTTCTTCTTAGGGTTCTTGTGAACTGTCGCGCTCACTCCTGTAGAACTTCTGACCGGAATCACTTTGACAGCTAATAGCTGCCATCCCCCTCCACCCGCCACTGGCCCCCGCTTCTCTCCTGGGGCCACCGCACTTAAGATCAAAGCCGGTGAAACTATCGAGACCCAGCTTATAGCCGTTGTCCACTGGGGAAGTTAAAGAGTGTCGAAGATTACGCCTGAAGGGGAGGTAGTAGTAGGTAAGTGAAAATTACTTAGTGAAAGCTGAATGGAGATGATAGTGTATGATGTTATTCTCTCAAAGAAAAGGTATTAAGGTCAAAAATGTCTTACAGGTTGATTCTATGGACAACGAGTTGAGAACTCGTCTGTGGAATACTTTGACAATCTTTTACTGGGAGGGGGTAGCTAGTTTTACCAGACCACCTGTTTATAGTGGTCATGGAGCTGTGCGTTTCACCCCTGATCATGATAATAATATGAATGTCTTAATTAGACGATTATGGCATAACTGTCATAAGCGGCCCATTGATACTTTAAGGGACGATTGGTCTGATACTCGTAAAGAAATGAGAAAACATTTCTTTAATTGCGAGTGGGACAAAGTCTATGACTTTATAGAATTTATTGCTAATAATTATCCTGAGATCAACCACTATGATAAAAGCAGGTATGTAAACCCGAAATTTATGAACGCTTGTAATTCTGTCTTAAAGGAGGAATCATCCGCTTACCGTTTTGTTGGAGGGAAGATTGCAGAGATAATCTCAGAAGAAGAAATCGCTGAAATAGAAGAGGCGTTACAGACCCCAATGAAAGGTGTTAATATCCACATAGAGACAGCACTGCACTTACTTGCGGACAGAAAATCTCCTGATTACAGGAATTCTATTAAGGAATCCAAAAGTGCTGTCGAGGCGATTTGTAAATTAATAACGGGTGATCCTAAAGCGACTTTAGGAAAAGCCCTAAAAGAAATAGAAAACAAAGTAGGGCTACATCCTGCTTTGAAAAAAGCGTTTGTTAATCTGTATGGATATTCAAGTAATGAAAAAGGAATACGTCATAGTTTACTGGACGAACCTAATTTGGATTCTGAAGATGCGAGGTTTATGTTAGTTTCCTGTTCAGCATTTATCAACTATCTGATATCGAAATCATCAAAAGCAGGAATCGAGTTATGAGTTTCTACGGGAAATAGGTCTTTCATTGAAACTTCTCCACTCTACCATTTATCCTCGCCACGAGGGGGTCCGAAAACCCTTCGAAAAGCTGAGTTTATCGGACCTTGATTTCTTAACTTACCCCTCTGCGGGCATAAAGTCTATCTGCTTTGATCTTCTGTCAGCTCTTACTACCTGAACTCTAAGTCTGTCGCCCAGGCGATACTTTTTTCCTGTGTGGCGTCCCACCAGCATATAGGTACGGTCGTCGAAGTTGTAGTAGTCGTCCTCCAATATCCTTACATGGATTAATCCCTCTACCATAAAGTCCTCTAATTCCACAAAAAGGCCATAGGGTTTAACATCCGACACGACGCCCCAGTATTCCTCTCCCAACCTCTCCTCCATAAACTCTATCTGTTTGATCTTTATCGAATCTCTTTCCGCTTCTGTGGCGTCCTGTTCTCTTTGAGAGGCTATGTGAGATATCGAGGGGAGGTGCTCTACAAGTTCCTCTCTCCTTTCATCACCTAATTTTCCAGTTTGGCAATCTTTCAAGATTCTGTGGATCATCAAGTCGGGGTATCTCCTTATGGGAGACGTAAAGTGCGAGTAGGATCTATATGCCAGTCCGAAATGCCCGATGTTCACGTGAGAATATAGAGCCAACTTCATCGAGCGTAGGAGTAGCTTAAAGATCAGATTCGCCCCTTTCTTGCCTTCTACTCTCTTGAGGAAGCCCTGCACGTAACCAGGGGTAATTTTGTCTTTGAGCTTGAAATTATATCCCAGGGACTTCATAAAGGTTGCAAAGTCTTCCAATTTGGTCTCATCGGGACTGTCGTGGACGCGGTACATGAAAGGTAGGTTCAAACTTTCGGCGTGCTCTGCCACTACACTATTGGCCAGTAACATAAACTCCTCGATCAATCTGTGCGAGTCGAGCCGCTCTACTTTCCGAATATCGAGGGGCTTGCCATCTTCGTCCAGGATAACCTTAGCTTCGGGAAGATCGAAATCTATAGAGCCGCGGCCTTCTCTTTTTGCGATGAGAATCTTGCTCAGACTTTGCATAGCACAAAGATGCTCTTTAAGCCCCAATGCCTTTGAGCCTGCATTGTCGTCATCTCCGATGATCACCGCCTGTGCCTGCTGGTAGGTCAGTCTGACGCGGCTCTTTATCACCGACTCCACTATCTGGTAGTCTTGAACGTCCCCTGCCCCGTCCAACTCCAAAAGCACGCTCATTGTCAGGCGGTCTTCATCTGGTCTCAGGCTGCATACATCGTTGGAGAGATTCTCCGGAAGCATCGGGATAACCCTGTCCACCAAATAGACGCTTGTCCCACGCGCAAGGGCCTCCTGGTCTAACGTACTTTTCTCCTTGACGTAGTAGCTTACATCGGCGATGTGGACTCCCAAGAGAAAATTTCCGTTCTCCTTTATCTCCAGCGAGACCGCATCGTCGAAGTCCCTGGCGTCTTCCGGGTCTATCGTAAAGCATACTATGTCTCTTAAGTCGGTGCGCCTTTCTATCTCTTCGGGAGGTATCTTCAGGGGTATCTTCTCGGCGTCTTCCAGCACATCGTCGGCAAAATCTATTGGGAGGCCGTGTCCTTTGATTATGGAGAGGATATCCAAGCCAGGATCTTCAGGATAGCCAAGAACTTCGCTGATTTTTCCTTCGGGATTTAAGTGCGGCGATTCCCAGTTGACGATCTTTGCGACTACCTTCTGTCCTTCTTTTGCTCCCTTTGCGTCCTGAGGGGCGATGTAGATGTCCCTTGTGATCTTGGGATCGTCCGGATCGACGAAGCCGAAGCTTTTGTGCCTTCTGTATGTCCCGACTAAAGATTTGAGGGCGCGCTCCAACACCCGAATGACCATTCCTTCAGGGGCCTTTCGGCGTGCTCCACTCCTGTGCAGTCTGACGACTACCCTGTCTCTGTGGAGCGCTGTGCCCATATTAATGGCATCCACGAAGATGTCGGATCCTCCCGTCTCCCGCGTTACAAATCCCGATCCGCTCTGGGTTATAGACAGCCTTCCCGTCACAAGGTTCAGATTTTCTGGCGAGCCGTAGCGGCCTCCCCTCAAACGAACAAGTTCGCCTTCCCTTTCAAGTTCTCTGATCGATCTCCTGAAAGCTCCGTAGTCTGACTCCGGTATGCGCATCGCCTTGAAGATCTCCCTCATCTTCATGGGACGATGAGCCATATCTTTGATGTAGTTGAGTATGTCCTCTCTCAATATGCGCATAGATCATAATAATCTGGTGAAATTGCGACATTGCCTCCGCCCGATAGATTCATTCGGGGCGCTCGCAATCACTGTTTACGTGTGTCGTTCAACTGCTTGACTTCGACCCTGGGTCATTGCGAGGGGCGTTCGCCCCGAAGCAATGTCATCTATCTTCTGACTTGACATATCCGACAAGTTTTGTCAAGGTACTTGGTTTAAGTCGGTTCTATAGTAAAGATGAATCCCAAGTTGGATATATGTCAAGGCAAAAGTTCCCTGATTTGATTGTTTTCTTCCTTCTGCGTCAGCACAAGTTGATAGCAAATAACAAAAAGTCTTGACATATAGAAGTTTTATCGTTAACTTAAGCGGTGGACAAGGTCGGAAGTCTATGGATCAAAACATACCTTCTGGATAACCCCATGGGCCATTTTCCGATATGTTCCCTCCGGATGAAAGGAAATCTATTGCCAAACAAAAATGTGTTTTTAGGAGAACTGACGCGAAAAGAACTCAACGAAGCGATCTCGGGCGGTGTGATTAAGGGGGCAATTGTCCCGACAGGAGCCTGCGAACAACACCAAGATCACCTCGCCATGATCCATGACACTGCCAGCGTCACAGAAATTGCTAAGCGAGTTGCCATGAACTTTTACCCGCACGTTTTGGTCACGCCGACTGTTTCAATGTCAGTTTCAGAACATCACATGGATCGCGGGGGTGCGTTGACGATACGCCCTCAGATTCATCTGGAATATGTCCATGATGTCTGCCACAGTTTGAAACGACTCGGTGTTCCCAAGGTCTGTGTGCTCAACGGCCATGGCGGAAATATGCGAAAGAGCCTGGAACCCGTTGCGCCTTTAGAGATGAAAAAGTTAGACGAACTCGGCGTCACCTACTTGACATACTGGCATGTCTGTCCGGAATCCCTTTTTGAAACGCATCTGGAATCGGATCGGGATGCGGGACATGCCGGGGAGTTTGAGACCTCCTTTGCGATGATCGCTTTCCCCCAGCGTATCCGTTCCGATCAGATCACCTACGACAGTGCAAAACTCGCAACGATTCCCAAAGGCGGACACATCCTCAACGTTGTTGTTGAAGGCGTCACGGCGCGAGTTTCAGAGATGCTCGATGAAACGTAGTTGGAAGATTACGCCACTTTAAGTGCTCTGGAGATATGTATGAAACCCCTGGCTCAAAATACGAGCCGTATGAAAAGGTCCGGAATAAGGGAGCTTATGGATCTTGCCTGGGCAACTCCGGGGGCCATTCATCTTGAGGTAGGCGAGCCAGATTTCCCGACGCCTGATCACATCGTAGAGGCGGCGTGCCGCGCAGCAATGGACGGGTTTACAAAATACACGCCGAACGCGGGGATAACTCCCTTAAGGGAGGCTATCGTAAGGAAGTTTGAGAGAAAAAACAAAATAGAGGTAACTCTCGACAATATCGTCGTGACTCCCGGGGCTGTGTGTTCGATGGCTACATCGCTGCTTGCCTTGATAGATCACGAAGATGAGGTATTGATCCCCGATCCTGGATGGCCCAACTACGAGATGATGGTCTTGTCCCAAGGCGGCGTCCCCGTAGGTTATCCTCTGGATAGGGATAGGGGGTTTAAGGTCGCTCTGGACGCCTTTGAAAGTAAAATAAGCCCAAAGACGAAGGTGATCATCTTAAATAGCCCGTCCAATCCGACCGGAGGAGTCCTGCAGGAGGAGACGCTCAAAAGCTTAATGGAGATAGCCTCAAAGTGGGACTTATATGTGATCTCCGATGAGATATACGAAGATATAATATACACCGGAGAACACATAAGTACAGCAAGATTTGATAGCGATGGTAGAGTGCTGACCGTATCTGGTGTATCTAAGAGCTACGCCATGACGGGCTGGAGAATCGGCTACGTTGCCGCTCCTTTACATATTGCCCAAGTCATTGCCAAGATACAGGAGCCTTACGTATCGTGTCCAGTATCTGTGTCCCAGGTAGCCGCTCAGGCGGCTTTGGAAGGACCGGAAGACTGTGTAAAAGATATGGTGAAAGCTTACAAGGAGAGGAGAGACGCTGTCCTGGATATCCTTCAAGTGAACGATCTCTACAGCTACACCCCAGAAGGCGCTTTCTATCTCTTAGTGGATGTCTCACGATCGGGGATCGATTCGTATTCCTTCTCGTTGGAGCTCTTAAAGGAAAAAAAGGTAGCTGTTGCTCCGGGAGAGGCGTTCGGAATTGCGGCAAAGGACTATATAAGGATATCCTTCGGAGCTCACAAGGACAATCTGATAGAAGGTACAAACAGATTGTGCGATTTCATCTGGCAAAAATCGTCACAGAGTGAAACTAACAGAGTCTTGGAACGGAGATCGTCTTTATGAGATTAAAGAGCGGATACTTTGCTCCATTCGTCTGTCTTTCTTTTCTTTGGGGGTGTGGGGAAAATCAGATCAAAGTTGAAATAAGGGGGACCGACGGAAAGGTGAGGGTCCACGCTGAGGACATCGTGATAAATTTCAGCGAGTTAGTTCAGGGCGAGTATCTCTTCACAGGTGAGTACATCCTTAGTGGTGAACTAAGGAGCGGTGTCTACCCTATATCAGCGGCAGTGGGCACTTATTTGGAGGGTAAGGAGGTTAAAGTCGATGGCAAACCTATCCTGCCGTGGAGCGTGAATATCTATGCTGTCTCATTCGACGTGCCTCCGGGAATGCATGACATGGACATGAAAGGAACTATAGCATTTGCTACTAATATGGAAGGAGACCACAATTGGGAGGTATATTCGATCAATGTGGACGGCTCAAATATGAAGAACCTGTCGCAAGATGCGGGATCGGACAGCGAACCTGTGTGGTCGCCCGATGGAACGAAGATAGCCTTTGTAACGGATAGAAATAAGGGCATGTTAAATAAAGATATATACGTAATGGATGCTGATGGCTCGAATCAGATCCAGCTTACTACTTATCAGGATAAGGACTACAACCCTGCCTGGTCTCCCGATGGGGAGAGAATCGCCTTTGTGAGCGACAGGGCAAAAAAGCCGCAGATATTTATTATGAACTCTGACGGAAGCGGCATAGAAAAGATCAACGACGGAAAGGGCTCAGCAAGGAGTCCCTCCTTTACGCCTGATGGCAAGAGGATTGTATGTCAAAGCGACAGGAACGGTTATGACGATATATATTCTATGAACATAGACGGATCGGATATTGTGCAGTTGACAAATCATAAGGAGTACGACTGGTTCCCAGCTTGGTCTCCGGATGGATCAAAGATACTATTTTCTTCCAGCAGAAAGGGCGCACGGGAGATATACGTAATGATGAAGGACGGAAGATGGAAGACGAGGCTCACCAAGACTGAGGATTACTACGAATGGTCCCCCGTGTGGTCGCCGGACGGCAAGGGACTTGCGTTTGCAGGCAATGCAGACGGGGATTACGAAATCTACATAATGAACACATCAGGGGAGGGCTTGAAGAAGATCACAGATAACAGTAGCGATGAACGGTATCCCAGTTGGAGAGGCTTTTGAAAAGCCTTTGAGATTTGCTCAGTTTCCAAGAAAATATCTAAATTCTTGAAACAAGAACAGTCAAAGGTAAGTCCTAATTAAATGAAGGTGTGTCTTAATCTCTTTACAACGTTAGGAAAGGAGGGAGTCGGATGAAGGTAAAACACACGTGGGGGGCATGGTTAGCTGTTGGAGTCTTCCTGCTTCTGGGGTGCGCTTCGACAGGTAAGTCCAGCAAAGAGTCCCGATGGGAGACGATACCGGAGGGCAAAGGGCACCTTATCCTGGAGGCCGGAGGGATTCCCGAGCTCGATTTCAGGATTGTAGACCAAGCCACAGATGAGGTGGTGGTCAAGCACGTTGGAAGGGGAAGCGGTTGGGCTCGTTCTCAGAGAACTTACGAGAAGTCCTTTCAGGAGTCCGGGCTTCAGGAATTCGTGGATCCGGGGGTATATAAGGTGGTAGTCGATACAGACTTAGATCGGGATGACCCGATCGTGATTGAAGATGTGGTTATAACGGCGGGACAGCGAAAGTATGTCAGAATTCCTGTGGGGAGATTCAGCGTAATCGTCACACGGATTTCCGGCTCCGGAGACACTCAAACGTCTCGGCAGATCCAGATGCCCTTTACAGTTTTGGATTACGGTTTGAACACGGTCCTTATGACAAGGGGGATGTCATCCACACAGGTTAAATACTTTGTCGTTCCTGTGGGTGCTTATAAGGTCAAATTAGAACTCCGGGGAACCCGTGAAACTCCCTCAGAGCAGCAGTACAGGGATCTGGCCATCAAATTCGGACAGGTGTGGCCTGTTCGGATCGAATTAGGAAGCACTACTGCTCAACCGGTAGAGGGACAGTAGCAGCAAACCAGGGTGCTAAATTCTATTTATGGAGATGAAATGAAAAGACTTGAGGTCGTACTATTAATTGCGGTCTTTGTCTCGGTTATCTCCTCAAATTTGTACGCCGGACCGAGAGCCACTGTGGTGGACAGATTAGGAAACAGATTCGAGGTCTCCAATCTGGAGTACTACGGAGGGCAGAGCTTCGACTTTATAACAAGGGATGGAAGGAAGAGATTGAAGTTTGAGAAGATGAAAAAGATACAGTTTATGGGTGAAAGGAACGATGAGCAGCAGACCGTGGTTATTACTCTTCCGGACGGAAAGACCATCTCCGCTACGAAGTTTGTGGGGAGTTCGGACAGATATACTGGGGGGGGCTCAGGCACTCGGGCACTCGGATCTGCTATGTACCTTTCGGGTCAGACAAAGTTAGGGAAATTCGAACTGAATCTGAGGGATACTAAAGAGATCATTATCCATCACTACAAATTGGTAAGGAAATGTCCAGTGGACAACAGAACCTTTAGACAGGAAGGGTACAGATTTTGCCCATATCATGGAGATAGGCTGGAGGAGATAGAGCAGAAAGAAGGTAAAGCAAAGTCTTCTGAGGTTGAGTCGAAGTCAGATAAAAAGTGAGCGCTGTGCGCAAAAAAACCTTGACAAATCACTCTGCTTGTTATATTTTATAGCGTTAAACATGGATCTTGCCGTAGTGAAGTGATCTTTGGCTTGTGCCTTGATCTCCCAGAATACAGACTATACGGGGTCTGTAGGAGATGGGAAAGTCTGAGAGAGGATGGGTAAACCTGTTCCAGTTCGAATGAGAGAGTTAATATATCGGTAAATAAATAGTTGCCGGAAAGACCATCACCAAAAAGGGCCTCCAGAAAGCCGGTGTGGGCACTTCGCGCGTTGCTGGAAACCCTCTTTCCAGGGGCATTAAGTTACCCAAGGCGTATTAAGTTACAGCAACCCACAAATGGGCGGCGTGGTCACTTTGCTTGGCAGGTAGGAAGCCACGAAGTGGTCGGAGAACTTGCTTGGGGGAAAAACGTATCAACTTCACAGCGAGGGGTATCTACGATGAAGCTTATAAGCTATCTTAAGTGGACAGTGGTTCTAGCAATGCCTTTGGGGCTCTTCGGATGCGGCTATCGTTACTATGCGGGTCCCTTAGAACCACTGGATGAGTCTCGCCAGATCTCAGGATCTCAGGTGTTTGACGATGGAACAGTTACCTATTCTATGGGCAGACTTGAAATTAGTCTGAGACCTATGACTGACGAGGAGTTGAATAGACAATTTGAGTCTGATTCTCAAAGTGGAGCCAGATCCACTAATCCCTATACATTCGGGAACTCGCAATACTGGGCGTTAAGAGAGACTCCTCAGAGGTTTACGGTAATGAATCTCAGAGTTAAGAACTACGAGTTTGCCAAGATGCAGCTGGACCCTTCAAACATATTCATGACTACAGGAAACGGCAGGGAATACTCTTCTCTCAGCCTGCAGCAATTGGATACATACTATAGGATTTATGCTATAGGCTATAGAGGGAACGAGTTTGCCGAGTATGACCAAAGAAGGGATATCTTGGACAGAACTATGTTCCCTCCAGATCCCATCTTCAGCGGCCTGGAGGAGGAGGGATACGTGATCTTTGAGAGGCTTCACGACGACGTAAAGGAGATAAAAGTCCTTATTAAGGATATAGTGTTGCGGTTCGATTTTAGGGGAGAACCAGCGGAGACAGCGGACGTGGAGTTTTTCTTCCAAAGGGAGACAGGTAAGGTCTACAAGGACGGCAGAAAGGTTGTAAAGAATTGATGAGAGGTTATTTATATGACCTGTTGAATGAATCAAGAGGGAATTTTCATCTTTAAAGGCAGAAAGGAGTGAATCCCTATGTGCAGGTTGCTAAGCATTATGTTCGTGACCACATTATATGTGGCATTCGGATATGGTCAGGTATACGGTTTTTTAGATGCTGGGACACAGGCCAGGTCTATGGCGATGGGAGGCAGTTTTGTGGCGGTGGCAGACGATCAGGATGCGATTTTTTTGAATCCGTCGGGTCTTGATCAGATAGAAGGGAAGGTCGCTTCGTATACGAATGTGAGTTTACTTTTGACGGGAGTGGAGGGTGATAATTTGGGTCAGCACATACTGACTTACGTTCATCCTGTTGGTGGTAATGGGGGTACATTGGGTTTTGGGTATCAGCGGGTGGGGAGTGACAGTTTTAATGAGAATGGATTTACGGCAAGTTGGGGGAAGGAGTTTGGCAGGGGTATTAGCCTTGGTTTGGGGTTGAGTTATTTGTGGTGGAGTGTGGGGGACATACCTCCGGATAGAGTAAGTGGTAGGGCAGATCCTTTGTCTGGGGAGAGCAGTGGGAATATAGGTGTAGATGTGGGGGGTTTATGGAGGAGTCCTTGGGATTTTAGTTTGGGGTTATTTTTGAAGGACATAAATAAGCCGGATATATCCAAGGATGGAGGTAATATAGCTGGGCAATCTGATGCGGGCAAGTTGCCGTTTGACATACATTTTGGTGGTAGTTATCGTCTTGAGAGGGGTTTATTGAGTGTAGATTATGTAGTAATGGATGTAGGTGGGGAGGGGGATACCGATACGAGGTTATTTTTTGGGGGGGAGGCAGAGTTGGTAGGGGGGTTTAGTCTGCGTGCGGGAGGCAATAGGATATTTGAGGAGGGCAGCAAGGGTGGAGGCAATGTGGGGATAGGTTATGAGTTTGCCAATGGGTTAGATTTTGATTATAGTTACAATATTCCTTTAGATGCGGTGGAGACTGAAGGCAGTCACCGATTCAGCTTCGGATATAAATTCTAGTATCCTATATAATAGGCACGGGATACAGATAGATGCCCCCGGGGAATTGGAGTCCTCGGGGTTTTTTTGCTTCCTCTCATTGCTAGTTACAACGCCCTTTAAGGTCATTGTAAACTGTGACCGCGTTTAAGGGGGAAATTTCAGCCTTGACAGCGGAAGAACATTGTATTATATTTAAGTAAATAATTATTTATCCTTTATAATAATTATTATAAACGAAAAAGATGGCGAGGCTACATGGGCAGCAAAGACATCAGACAAAGACAAGTCATTGAACTTGTGCAGAAAGGGGAGATGAGGACGCAGGGGCAGATCGTGTCTGCGGTAAGGGAATGCGGCTGCAAGGTTAGTCAGTCCACACTTTCCAAAGATATAAAGGAGTTGGGATTAGTCAAGGTACCTACGGTAGATGGAAAAGTTCGATACAGTCTACCGGAAGAGAGGACTCCTTTCCCCAAACGGCAAAAGATTTTGGAAAGAGAGATGATGGATTCACTTGTGGATTTCGACAATGCCAAGAATATACTTGTTCTCAAGACCACTCCAGGAAATGCTTCAGGACTTGCGGCCGCCATAGATAAGATGGATTGGCATGAAGTTCTGGGCACACTTGCCGGCGACGATGTTATACTGATCATCTCCAAAACTGCGGATCAGACCCAGAAAATAATGGATCGAATACGTGGAAGTATCCACCGTTAGGGGTAAAAATGATTAAGTTAGGGATTGTCGGGGCGACAGGATATACAGGGGTAGAACTCTTCAAAATAATCTTGAGACACCCTGAAGCAGAAGTTGCATTTGTAGCATCTTCAGAAGAGACCTCGGGGAACTTGCTGTCGGACGTATATCCGGGCGTAAAGGGATCCAGCGAAATGGAACTGCTGTCTTTAGAAGATGCCCACAGAGGGGATGTGGACGTAGTTTTTCTATGTCTTCCGGCAGGTAAATCTATGTCTGCTGCTCCGTCGTTCTTGGACTCTGGCGTCAAGGTAGTGGATATCGGAACTGACTTCAGGATGAGGACGCCCGAAGGACACTTGCGATGGTACGATTTCGACCATACCGCACCCCACCTGCTTTCGAAGACGATCTGGGGACTGCCAGAGATAAATCGAGAAGCTATCCGAGGGGCCTCGTTAGTGTCGAACCCCGGCTGTTTTCCGACTGCAGCACTTCTGGCTTTGGCTCCCCTTCTGGAAAGAGACTTGATCTGTACAGAGGGCATAATCATAGACTCCAAGTCCGGAATCTCCGGTGCAGGCAGGAAGCTCTCCTTAAGGACGCACTTTATCGAAGCCAACGAGAACGTAGCTCCCTACAATATCGGGCGCTCTCACAGACACACCGGAGAGATCGAGCAGGAGTTAAGCAAAATAGCAGGAAAAGAATGCAAAGTTGTCTTCACTCCTCAGACGGTTCCTATGGACAGGGGGATCCTGTCAAATGTCTATGTGAGACTTAAAGAGGATATATCGACCCAGGATGCAACGCAAATATACAAGGAAAGATATGCGGACGAGCCGTTCATAAGGATTGCAGAGGATTACCTGCCGCAGACCAAGTTCACGTCTTACACCAACTATTGTGATATAACTGTCCATAAAGTTGAGGAGACACACGTGCTGCTCATAATCTCCGCTTTGGATAACCTGATAAAGGGAGCGGCTGGACAAGCTGTGCAGAACATGAACATAATGTTCGACACAGAAGAAACTTTAGGATTTTTTGAAAGTTCTCCACTTGCAGCATCTGAGGTCCCAGGATAGTGATCGAAGGACTGATAAAAAAAGCAGATGTACTTATTGAAGCACTGCCCTATATCCGGGCGTTCAGAGACAAGATCGTAGTCATCAAATATGGAGGCAGTGTTATAACTTCCGAGGGAGAGGTGGACAGTGTCCTTGAAGATGTAGTCTTTATGGAGACTGTGGGGATGAAGCCCGTAATCGTACACGGGGGCTCTAAGGCCATAAGCCGCAGGATGGCCCAAGCTGGCATTGAACCCAGGTTCGTAAACGGTCTGCGAGTGACAGACGAAGCGACAATGCAGATAGCCGAAAGGACGCTCTTTGAGGAGGTAAATAGCCAGATCGTAAAGGCAATAGAGGAGATTGGAGGGCGCGCCATGGGCATATCGGCAAAAGCTGAGGGTATACTGAAAGTGAGGAAATATCTTGCGCCCCTTAAGGATAGGGATTCGGGAGAAGTCAAAATGGTGGATATCGGCTATGTGGGTTATGTGGAGTCGGTGGAACCTGAACCTATAAAGTCCCTATGCGAGCAAGATGTGGTCCCGGTGATCGCTCCCATAGGTTTGGGTCCGGATGGAAGGAGTTACAACGTAAATGCTGACACAGCAGCAGGGCAGATTGCGGCTGCTTTGAAGGCTGAAAAGCTGCTCTTTTTGACAGACGTAATGGGAATTATGAGGGACTCCGACGATGAAGGGTCTCTCCTTTCGACCCTGCATGCAGATGCTGTAGATGAGTTAATAGAAAAGGGTGTTATAAGCGGTGGAATGCTGCCCAAGATAGAATCGTGCCTAAAAGCGGTAAAATCGGGGACGCGCAAGACCCACATAATTGATGGCAGAGTGCCTCACTCTCTGCTTTTGGAGATATTTACCGACAGGGGGATAGGGACGCAGATTCTCGGGTAGGTGACATTGCCAAGCCTCTTTCTCCAACAGGATAGTTTAAGATCTCTGTCCTGCTGCCAGCCACGTTATCAACAGACTTTCTAGTACAGCGCCAAACTTGGTGGGTCAGACAATCCTCTCTCAAGCAAACTCAACTGTAAAAAGGAAAACGATATGCAGACTCTAAAGGCAGAAGAGATTGTAGAACTGGACAGCAAATACATAGTCCAGACCTACGGACGTCCGCCGTTCGTGCTGGAACGAGGAAACGGGGTCCATCTCTTTGACACCGACGGAGTTCGCTATTTGGACTTTATGAGCGGACTTTCGGTGAATGCGTTCGGGTACGGGGACTTCGATATCACAGAAGTGATAAAAGAGCAGTCGGCCAAGCTGATACACTGTTGTAATCTCTATCACAGCGTGCACGGTCCGATTCTGGCTCGTATGCTGGTCGATAACTCCTTTGCAGATAGAGTCTTTTACTGCAATAGCGGCACTGAGTCCATAGAGGCGTCTCTCAAGTTCGCAAGGAGATGGGGTCACGAAAACTTCGATAAGCCCAAATACCGCATAATGGCCTTCGAGAACTCTTTCCACGGCAGAACCTACGGGGGATTGACTGCTACGGGGCAGTTCAAATATCACAAGGGTTTCGATCCCCTGTTGCCTGGAATTGACTTTGCCAGGCTCAACGATTTAGCCTCTGTGGAGGAGAAGGTTTCAGATGAGACGTGTGCTATCCTGATCGAGCCTATCCTTCAAATCGAAGGAGGTTTACACAAATCCTCACAGGAGTTTATAGAGGGCTTGAGAAAAATCTGTGATGATACCGATATGTTGTTGATATTCGACGAAGTTCAGTCCGGGCTCGCAAGGACGGGGTTGCTCTTCGGATATGAGCACTACGGGGTCGAACCCGATATTATGACCCTGGCCAAGCCCCTGGCAGGTGGACTGCCTATGGGGGCAACTCTTGTAAGAGAGAAGGTCGCCAAGCATATACATCCTGGAGATCACGCCGCCACCTTCGGAGGAAATCCACTAGTCTCTGCTGTGGCGATTCGGGTCTTTAGGAAGCTTACCTCTGAGGGCTTTTTAGACTCAGTCAGACAAAAAGGGGAATATATGCACACGAGATTAAATAGGCTCAAGGACAAGTGGCCCCAAATGATAAAGGAGATAAGGGGAATAGGACTCATCGCCGGAGCCGCGACAGAATGTGAAGCCAAGCTCATAGCAGATGCCTTCCAGAAGAGAAATATTCTGCTCTGCACAGCTGGCCCAGATGTAGTAAGATTCCTTCCGCCTCTTGTTGTAGAAAAGGAACATATAGGCGAAGCTGTGGATGTCTTCGATGAGATTCTGACGCAGGGCGTGGAAAAAGAACAGTAGCGAGCAAACAGTAGACAGGAAGATTGCTTCGGGGTTTCACCCCTCGCAATGACATTGCTTGACTTTTGTCTTCAGCCATTGCGACCCCCGATTGAATCTATCGGGGGCAGCGAAGCAATCTCGCAAACAGGAAGAACTTGCATAGTGGAGAACTTTTTGAGGGGAAAAAAGATGTCTGAAAAGGTAGTATTGGCCTATTCTGGAGGGCTCGATACGTCTGTATCGGTAAAGTGGTTACAGGATAAATACGATATGGACGTGATAACTCTGACGGTTGATATGGGTCAAAAGATAGACCTGAACGCAGCAAGGGATAGGGCGTTAGCCGTGGGCGCGATCAAAGCTGTCATAGCAGATGCTAAGAAGATGTTCACAGAGCATTTTGTGTTCCCTGCGCTTCAGGCTGGAGCCATATACGAGGGAGAATATCCGTTAGCGACAGCTCTCGGCAGGCCTCTAATAGCCAAGCTTCTGGTGGATGTAGCAAAAGAGGAGGGAGCCTCAGCTGTGGCTCACGGCTCCACAGGCAAGGGGAACGACCAAGTGAGATTTGACGTATCGGTGAACACGCTCGCACCCGATCTCAGGATCATAGCCCCAGTCAGGGAGTGGAAGATGACCAGGGATCAGGAGATAAAGTACGCCAGGGAACATAATATTGCTGTCCCTGTGACAGGCGAGAGCTCCTACAGCACTGACGAGAATCTCTGGGGGAGGAGCATCGAAGCCGGAGTTTTGGAAGACCCGTGGGTAGAGCCCCCGAAAGACGTCTATGAGTGGACCAAGGACCCCCGCGAAGCTCCTGATGCTCCTATCTATATCCAGGTCGCATTTGAAAGGGGTATACCTGTCTCCCTGGACGGAGAGAAGAAGAACGGTGTAGACCTAATATCCAGATTGAACGGATTAGCAGGGGAGCACGGAGTGGGAAGGATAGATCATCTGGAGAACAGACTTGTGGGGATAAAGTCGAGAGAGATCTACGAGGCTCCTGCCGCTGTGGTTCTCCACAGGGCGCATAGGGCCTTAGAGGATATGACGCTCTCAAAGGACGCCGCACGCTTCAAAGAATTCGTTTCGAAGGAATATTCAGATTTGGTCTACAACGGTCTGTGGTTCTCCGCCCTGCATCAGGACTTGAGAGCATTTGTGGTGAGCAATCAAAGATATGTGACTGGGGCTGTCAAGTTAAAGCTCTTCAAGGGGAACGTGCAGGTGGTTGGCAGAGAATCCCCGATGTCGCTCTACAGCAGGTCCCTTGCGACCTACGATACGGGGGACATTTATGATCATGACGCCGCTGTAGGCTTCATCAAGGTGCATGGTCTTTCCCAGGTCACGCAGGCTCAGATTCAACTCTTGAGTCAGTCATCACCTCCCGGGGAACTTCCATCTATCACGCCGCCTGAGATTGAGAAAGAAGGTTTCGACGCCACAGATCAGGAGAACCAGATAGGTAGAAAGTAGCCCCCGATCCCCAATTGATGCTATTGCGGATCGGGAATCGGGGATTCGATATGGCGTAGACAGGGGCAACGCCTCCCATCCCTTCTTGCCGTCAACTATTTGATCCCTATAATCTTGTCCAGATTTGAACGAGGAGCTTTGCCTCATCTCTTTCTACGTTGACCTCATAACTTTTTTTGACTTGTGATCCGGGCCTGCTGATAGATTGTCCGTCTGTGAGCTGCAGTAGCATGAGATTTTTGACCAAGCGCTTGTCAGTTATTCAGGAGTCTTTCTTTATCGAATATCATCTCCTGTCTGTTCAAGCCTATAGGAGGTCTCTTATTCGTCATCACGATAGCTTCCTCGGGACACGCCTCGATGCAGTATCCGCAGAAGATGCACCTGAGCATATCTATTTCAAACTTTGATGGATATTTTTCTCTATCCTCCCAGGGAGCGGGCTCAGCTTCTATAGTTATACAGTGAGCGGGACACGCCGTAGCGCACATATAGCACGCCACGCACTTTTCCCTTCCTTGCTTATCCCTTGTAAGTTTATGAATGCCCCTGAAGCGTGGAGGCGGTGTAAGCACCTCCTCGGGATACTGCAGAGTGAACTTTCTACCCAGAAGATGCCTGAAGGTCAAGGTCAGACCCTTTAGTATCGTGGGAAGATAGAGCCTGTCCCATAGGCTCATCGTGTAGCTCTTTCTCATCATCTATCTCCTCGTCTTGATAAGGTGACATGTCGAAAGCATAAGATCTTCCAGTGTACCGCGAAGTCTTGGTCTGCCTTATCACATTTACCTTTACCTCACCGGAATACGTCATCTCAGAGCGGATCTTCCCTGCGATCTCCGAGGCTAGAGTCCAGGTCTGTTGATCGCCTATTTTCTTCGGGGTAACCAGGACTCTTATTTCACGACCGGCGTTTATGGCGTAAGCGTCTCGAACGCCGGGGAATGTACGTGCTAACGCCTCTAAATCCTTTATCCTTTTTATGTATTTTTCGGGATCTTCCATGCGTGCTCCCGGCCTTGCCGCAGAAATAGCGTCTGCTGCAGCGATCAAAAACGCTATGGGAGAGGGTGAATCTACGCCCGCCTCTTCGTGGTGATACACTATAGCGTCCTGCACCTCTTTTGGCTCACCGTACCTCTTAGCTAGTGAGAGACCTATCTCCACGTGCGTCCCCTCCATCTCGTGATCGACAGCCTTGCCTATGTCGTGAAAGAGTCCAGCTCTTCTGGCTATGTTGCCATCTAAACCCAACTCTGAGGCCATGACCCCTGCCAGCAGAGCCGCCTCTTTGGAGTGTTCAAGGACGCTCTGACCATAACTTGTCCTGAATTTCAACTTCCCCAAGAGGCTCGCTATCTCAGGATGAACGCCTTGAATATTCAATTCCTCAAGTACTTTTGTACCTTCATCAACGACTATCTTGCTCACATCTTCTAACGCGCTTTTGACCACATCACCAACCCTTTTGGGATTTATCTTCCCTTCGACTACCAGCCTCTGCATAGCGATTTTTGCCGCCTCTCGCTTGATCGGATCGAACGAGGACAAAACTATTGCCTCAGGCGTGTCGTTCACGATGACCTTGACTCCTGTGGCAGTCTCAAAGGCTCGTATGTTCCTCCCCTCTCTCCCTACGATTCTCCCCTTTATTCTATCGCTCGGCAAAGAGACTACAGATACACTCAACTGAGTTGCTTGCTCGGAGGCGCATCGCTCTATAGCCAGCGCTATTATCTTTTTTGCCTCCCTTTCGGCTCTATCGTGGGCCCTTCCCACTATTTCCCTCTCGACTTCCGCAACCTGGAGTTCCGCTTTGCTTTTCAACTCCTCTAAAAGTGCCCGTTTTGCCTCTTCCACGCTCAACATGGATGTCTTTTCTAACTTAAGCTCGTACTCAAACATCGCCTTAGCGAGTTGCTCGCCCTTTTCCTCTAAAACTGCTTCCTTGGATTTAATTTCTTTCATCTTCCTTTTGACGGCACTTTCCCTGTTGCCCAACAGAGTGGATTTCTCATCTAAGGCCCCCTCTTTTTCTATCAGCGCACTTTCGGTGCTGGTCAACTCTAAACTTTTTGCCTCGATATTCTCTTCAAGTTCGGTTCTTTCTTTGTACCACTCTTTCTTCTCCTCTAAGAACTGAGATCTCCTTTTCCTGTCCATCTCTTCGATCAACTTAGTGGCATTTCTTTGAGCAGCTCTTTCAGTTTTGTTCAGTGCCTTGGCTTTGGTCTTTGCGCACAGGATCCAACCTGCAAAGAAGAATAGAAGGGCCCCGGCGAAGGCACCTAAAAGTCCCAGCAACATAGGAATCTCCCGCGTTTCATATTCTGTACACCAAAAAGTCTATTTTCAAAAAAGTTTCTCCCCAAAAGAGTTCCTTCGATTCTTTTTCGAGTTCATCTTCCAGTAGTGGGTGTTCCACTTAAATGTCTCTTGGAGATGACAACTGATACCTCTAAACGAAGTACCTTAGTCTACGAAGTACCTTAGTCTACGAAGTACCTTACTCTGTCTTTCTTATACTCCTTGGTGCTGAAGAGAATATCGTAACGGGTAATTCCCGTCCGATTTGAGATCTCTTCAGCTGTTTGTTTACACTGATCCACCTTCTTTGCATGGATCATAGTAAAGAGATTATACGGCCAATCAGGATATGTGGGACGCTGGTAACAGTGGCTTATCTGGGGGAAGGACATGGTTTCCTTTACCAGCTGTTCGATCTTGTCTTCAGGGGCTACCCATACTGCCATGCCATTTGCCGAAAATCCCGCCTTTCTGTGTCTCAGGATGCCGCTGAAGCGGCGCATAAATCCTCTCTCAATCAACTCTTTTGCTTTATCTATTATTCCCGTTTGAGTTGTTCCTAACCTTTTAGCCATTCCTACAAACGGAAACTCCGCTATCTCCAGGTCCTTTTGAAGCTCTCTTATCGACTCCTTGTCCTGTTGGGTGATGGAATCGGGGCTATCCGGTTTACGAGCTTCCAGAGAATCCGGGTTGTCCTTTTCCTGAGGCTTTGAATCTCCATTATCCGTCATATCTAACTTCACACTGATCTTAAAGAGCCTCAGGTTTTTCAATATGATATACTTTTCCACACCGTCTTCCTTTGCCGCTTCCTCTACATCGCGCTCAAGGCTCCCATCGGGTGGGACAGCTATCGTAAACCACAGATTATAAGCGTGATTCCGCTTGTAGTTGTGGCTGACCCCGGGATGCCTGTTCAAGACCTGTGCGACATCGGCTATCTTGTTCGGATCGATCCTCATCGCCACCAGGGAACTTTTGTATCCAAGAGCCCTTGTATCAAAGATGGCGCTGATCTGGCGGACTATCCCACCATCCTTTTTGAGATCCAGGATTCGATTTATTGCCTCATCTTCAGAGATACCCACTTTACCTCCAACGGCCTCAAACGGCCTTACTACAAGTGGGAAATCCCACTGCATAACGTTCAAAATCTTCTTGTCGATCCCATCGAGTTCTCTTACGAGCTTCGCCACAGTTGGATCTCCGTCCTTTCTTGCTTTTCGAGGGCGCTGTTATTCCGCGGTGGGGATCTCCAGCGTTTCCCCTAACTCTCTCACATCCTGAGTAATTCTCATAGAGCAGAACTTAGGCCCGCACATAGAGCAGAACTTGGCACCCTTGTACGACTCATCCGGTAGCGCCTCGTCGTGCATAGAGCGAGCAGTCTCAGGGTCGAGCGACAGTTCAAATTGTCTGTTCCACTCAAAGTTAAACCGAGCTTTGGAAAGTTCATCGTCCCTGTCTCTTGCGCCCTCTCTTCCCCTTGCAATGTCAGCAGCATGCGCCGCTATCTTATAGGCGATCACTCCCTGTTTTACGTCATCTAAATCTGGCAGTCCAAGGTGTTCTTTGGGAGTCACGTAGCACAACATAGCTGCTCCTGCAAATCCCGCATTAGCCGCTCCTATTGCAGAAGTGATGTGATCGTATCCAGGGGCGATATCCGTCACTAAGGGTCCCAGCACATAGAACGGAGCCTCGTGGCACATCTCCATCTCCTTTTCAACGTTCATCTGAATAAGGTTGAGCGGGATGTGCCCCGGCCCTTCGATCATTACCTGAACATCTTCCTCCCATGCAGATAGGGTCAGCTCTCCCAATGTCTTCAGTTCGGCAAACTGGGCCTCGTCGTTTGCATCGGCTAAAGAACCGGGCCTCAGGCCGTCGCCCAGACTCAGGCTGACGTCATGCTTCTTGCAGATCGAAAGTAGCCTGTCGAAATTCTCATAGAGCGGATTCTGCTTGTGATGATGCATCATCCACTTGGCTAGAATCGAACCTCCTCTGCTTACGATCCCCGTGATCCTGTCCGATGTAAGGTGAATATATTCCATCAATACTCCAGCGTGGACTGTCATATAATCCACGCCCTGCTCGGCCTGACGTTCGATCATCTCGAGAAGTCCATCAGCGGTGAGATCTTCAACTCTTCTCACCTTGGTAAGAGCCTGATAGATAGGTACAGTCCCTATAGGAACGGGACTACTATCTATTATTGCCCGTCTTATTTTGTCTATGTCTCCGCCTGTGCTCAAATCCATGACGGTGTCCCCACCAAAGTGCACCGCCATGTGGAGTTTCTCCAGTTCCTTGTCGATGTTGGACGTCGTGGCAGAGTTTCCTAAGTTCACGTTAATCTTGCACGAGGAGGCGATCCCTATGCACATGGGCTCCAGGCTGGCGTGATTGATATTTGCCGGAATGATCATCCTCCCTCTTGCCACCTCTTCCCTTATCGTCTCCGGGTCTAGGTTTTCCCTCTTTGCCACATACTCCATTTCCTGGGTAATGATGTCACGCCGCGCATAGTGCATCTGCGTAACGTTATCATCCTCTACGCACTCCTTTACCCGCTCTGATCTTGTATGCTGACTCTTGATAGGTTCTTCCACTTTTGGCTACCTCCGCATTTTAAAATAACGCCGCCAAGCTCGCAAAGGTCAACATCCTATCTGACCCGAACTCACCGCTCATTGCTTGCTTATCCCAAGAATTTGGTTGACACTTAACAGCTTATGTTCTATATTTCAAATCCCTCAAGGTTTTTCAAAGCAGAATATCCGCTGTAAATAGACTATCTGATTGACAGGAGAACCACAAATGAGTAGCAGTGTCTTTTTCCTCGTATTTAGCCAGCTTTCCATAGGTGGGGCGGTGGTACTTACGATCGTTCCCGCCTATGTGTGGAGAGGGTTTTTCAGAGCTGTAGGCTTTTTGCTTTTGATAGTATCGACATTAAGCCTATTGACCGCCCAATCGCCATTTGAAGAAAGCGGAATAACCTTCTCGTCAATGACCAAACTTGTATCAGATTGGAGCGGGCGGCAATATCTTTTCTTTCTCCTGTTCTCTATTCTTTTTCTAGTGTATAATGTGGCCTTACAGCTTCAAAAAGAGCAATTGATGAGATATTCTATACGGCTCTGTGCTCTGATGGGCAGCTGTGCGCTATTTAGCAAAGCCATGTCGTATCTAACACCTTCAACGCTCTTGTGGGAAAGCATTGTCATCCCGGCTAACTTTTTCCTCTCCTCTCTGTCTTTAGGTTTAGTTCTGGATGCCATGATACTGGGACACTGGTACTTGGTCGAGCCTAAATTCACACTTGTTCCTTTAAGACGCTTAAGCAGACTTCTGCTTATCTGTCTTGGGATACAGAGTATTTTATTTATATCCAATCTTATCCTTCGGTCTGAGGCAGCCGAAAGCATGCTTTCTCCTTTAAGTTTCTCTGGAATATGTTTTTGGGGCAGGATAGGCGTCGGGATAGTCGGAACTCTGCTGATAATGGCCGCCACACTTTACACGCTTAGAGATCCTGCCCATCGCTCTGCTACGCAGGCTGCCACAGGGCTGCTCTACGTTGCAGTTCTCTTTGTTCTTGTGGGCGAGCTCTTTTCGAAATTCTTCTTCCTTACCACCTCCGTTGCACTTTAGACTGCAGCGGGAGGTCTTAGAGATTGGAGTTCCATTCCGCACGTTTTAGAGGTCGGAAATACCTTGCCGGGATTGCACAGGCCATCGGGGTTGAAGGCGGCCTTTAACTCCTTCATAACCTCCATGTCCGCATCGCTGAAGATCAGTGGCATATAGCTTACTTTTTCTATTCCGATGCCGTGCTCACCTGTGATCGTCCCTCCGACATCTACGCACACCTTTAGAATCTCCCCACCTGCCTTCAGAACACTTTGTACCTCCTCTTCATCCCTCTCGTCAAAGAGGATAATAGGATGCAAATTGCCGTCTCCTGCGTGGAACACGTTAGCGATTCTCAAAGAGTACTTTTGGGCTATCCTTGCTACCTCTTGAAGGACCTCTGGAAGTTTTGTCCTTGGGACTACTCCGTCCTGGGTGCAGTAGCTGGGGCTTAGGCGACCCACAGCGCCGAACGCTCCCTTTCTGCTCTTCCACAAAAGTTGTCTTTCCACTTCGTCCTTTTCCACCTGGATCTTGGAGGCGTTGTTCTCGTTGAAGATCTGGATGACTCTCTCTTTAAGAGTGTCTATGCCCGTCTCCAGACCGTCAAGCTCCACTATTAAGGCCGCCTTTGCGCCTTCGGGAAAGCCGAAGTGATACGCGGCCTCCACAGCTTCGATGATAAGTTCATCCATCATCTCTAAAGCCGCAGGTAGGATGCCTCTGCCTATAATCCCCGACACAGCGTTGCTTGCGTCGTCTACACTGTCGAAGATCGCCAGCAAAGTCCTGAAAACTTCGGGTCTTCTTGAAAGCCGTACGATTGCCTCAGTCACGATGCCGAACGTCCCCTCAGACCCTACAATCACGCCTGTAAGATCGTATCCCGGACTGTCGACTGCCCTCCCGCCTAAATGGACTATCTTTCCATCTGGCAGGACCATTTCAACTCCTAACACGTGATTTGTGGTCACACCGTACTTTAGAGTGTGTGGTCCTCCCGAATTTTCAGCTATGTTACCTCCGATGGTGCACGCCTGCTGACTGGAGGGGTCGGGAGCATAAAGATAACCCCTATCTTGCACCTCTTCTGTAACCCATAGATTCACAACCCCTGCCTCGACAACCGCGATCTTATTTTCCAGGTCCACCTCTAAAATTCTATCCATCCTGTTAAGGGCTATCATGATCCCGCCATCTACGGGGAGGCATCCTCCGCTTAGGCCTGTCCCTGCACCTCTTGGGATAAACGGGACTTCCTCTCTGTTTGCATACTTTACAATCTTTGATACCTGTTCTGTGTTCTGAGGAAAGACCACGACGTCCGGCAACGACTTCTCTATAGTGTATCCGTCGCACTCATAGACGGCCAGTTCGTCCTCCTGGTGGACCAGGTTCCCTGCTCCTACTATCTTTTCAAGTTCCTTTACAAGCTTCTGTTTATCCAAAGAAGATCATCCGATTGGTACAGCGGTGCAGGTCATGCCTGCCATATTTCCTTCTAAATTGATGTTGAATGCAGTCTTCTCCACTGCAGCCGAGTTTTCGTTACTATAGATCGGCCCGATGCGAAGAAGAAGGGCAGGGGCTGCGACTGAAAATGTGTCTATCAAGTTCATCTGCATCATCTGCTTACGAGGAAATATGTTTCTGACCTTTGTCTGGGTTATCTCCTTACCGACGGGAGATCTTTGAAGTAGAAGCGAGTCTCCACCCACTTATGCGCACGACCGTCTATCTCTACATAGGGATAGATAAAATAGTTGATCGGTTCTCCTTCAGGTGGAGGGGTGAGCACGATATCGCGGCCCACCGAAAGCTGCACCCGATTCTCGTCGTGTGCTCCGAAATAGTAGTCGAATAACTCCGGGTGCTTGCTGGCCTCCGAACTGTCCACCGGCCACCAACCGAGCTCCGTCAGGTGGAGCGCGGCCCAGCAGTGGTAGCCTGAGATCGCTCCGCTGCCCCGCGCATGAGGTAGTGGGAAGCCGATCTCGAACTGGGAAGGGATGCCCACAGCGCGGGCCATACCGATCAACAGGGCATGAAAGTCAGTGCAATTCCCCCGGCGCACCGTGCACGCGTAGAGGGCGTCACCCTGTCCCCATCCCTCTCCACTCTTATCGTAAGTGACATTCCGACTCACAAAGTCGTAGATCGCCCGGGCATTCTGAAGGTCGGTCGTCGCCTCAACGGTTACGCCAGCAGCCAGTCGGGCGACCACACCGTCGATCGGCACCAGCCGGTTTGGAGAGAGAAACTGCTCCAGGTGGGCTGTTGCCACGCCGTCCGACCCTTCTGGGCGGCGTTCCTTTCGAAGAACCGTAAACTGCATCCGGACCGAAACTTTCTGCTGCCGGGGAGGCTGGGCACGCAGGTAAAGAATAGCGTTGCCGTAGTCCAGATCGCGGGTTACCCGAGTCGCGTAATCGGCCTCTACCTTCACCTCTCCGATGTTCTGATATGGGTCGGACTCCGGATAGGGCAGCCAGACCTCTACCCGCCTTGCGCCCTCCGGGATGTTCCGCACTTCTGCCTCGTACGTGAACTCAAAAAAGCGTTGCCGCGGCTCTTCCATGGCGGCAGATGCCGACGCCGCAGCGGCCAGGAGGCCGCAGAAGATCAGGCTCTTTTTCGTCGAACTCACATTATGCTCTCCGGAGTTTCCTTCAGGAAACGTGTGGAAATCGACTCCTCCCGCGCGGAATTAGCAAGTTGCAACGGCTTTGAAGCCCCTGGAGGCCACCATCAAGAAGAAGCGCGCAGACACGGAGCATAAGAGGGCGGCGCAAAGCAGAGCCCACGTTTTACCGCTCTCAGCTTTACTGGCGTTTCCAGACACCCTGCTCTTCTTTCCACGTGTAACGGGCGATTCCACCCACTTTGTGGATCGTGATCTCGTTCACCTGCAGGCCGGATTCGGACTTGCGCATAAAGAAATCCAGATCGTAAAGACGATTCTCAGGCGTCTTGAAATCTGCGCAGGCAAAATAGAGATCCTTGCCCACCTTGGCAAGGCGGTCATCGTGAACGCGGTCCAGAGTCAGTGTGAGGGCCTTCCGGTCCTGTCGGTCATAGATTAGAAAAAACCCCCCCTTCAGCGCGGCGTCCCCTTTAAGGTAGTCTGAAATGTCCCGGGCCAGGGTCTCTCTTGTCACCATGGGCTCTTGTTCTTCAGGGTGTTCCTGGGTATGCTCTTCAGCGTGTTCTTGGGGATGTTCCTCAGGGTGTTCCCCCGCCATCAGAGCGGAACCCGTAACCAGAACTGCTATTGTCACCAGGACAATGCACATGGCCCGTAACTGTGTCAACCTAGTCATCGTTACCTCCCTTTATATTGTCTTGCCGTATCTTTTCTGCTTTTCCCTTCATTTTTCCCACCAGGTCTCGGGACACTCCGAAGCTCCCCATCGGCGGAGCGCCATCCTTGGCGTGAAAGTCGGATCCCGCTGTTTCCAATAGATCGTGTTTGCAGGCGATCTTTCTATATCTTTGAACCTGCCTCTGGTCGTGCTTGGGATGCGCTACCTCGATGCCATCTATACCAAAGGATATAATTTCCTCCACAGTACCATCGGAAAGGGCGATCCCAGGATGAGCTAAGACTGCCAATCCTCCTGCAGAATGTATAAGGTTGATAGCATCTTTCGGAGAGATCCTGAACTTATCCGCGTAAGCTGTTCCGTTGTAGCCTATGTAGCTATCGAACGCTTCCTGAGTAGTCCTGACAAATCCCCCTTCGACCATGACTTCTGCGATGTGAGGTCTGCCCACAGAGCCACATCCCGACTTTTTGAGGACCTCTTCTATAGTAATGCCGACGCCCAAGCTATTCAATATCTCCACCATCTTTTCTGCTCTTCTTACTCGTGCATCTCTAAATTTACCGATGTAGCTCACGAGTCCCTCATTTTTGTAGTCGATAAGATAGGCTAAGATATGGATGTCCCTGCTGCTGTACTCTGAGCTTAGCTCCAATCCTGGGACTATCTGGACGTCGGATTGCTCTCCCAATCTTAACGCTTCATCGATCCCGTCCACGCTGTCGTGATCGACAATGCTTATAGCCCTTAAGCTCGCTTTCACGGCAGTTTGGACTAGTTCATCTACACTGCAGTTACCGTCCGAATATGTCGAGTGGACGTGCAGATCCGCCCATATAGATACATCTGCCACATATCGCCCCTTCCCATCAGGACTTTTCAGCAAAGATTATTGTGCTAATATTGTATACACTCAGAATCTACAACGTTCGGGTAGCTGTACTCCTTCCCTTCGTAGTTTCTCAGTATTATCTCATCCCCGTTGGATTCCACTACGTAATTGGGAAGAATCGGAATCTTGCCGCCACCTCCGGGGGCGTCTATTACGTAATGGGGTATGGCCATCCCGGAGGTGAAGCCCTGCAGGGACCTCATGATCTCCAGGCCTTTCTCCACGGATGTTCTGAAGTGCTCTGTCCCTGTGACGAGGTCCGCCTGATAAAGATAATACGGTTTGACTCTAATTGCAAGGAGCTTTTGCATGAGCTCCTTCATAATCTGGGGGTCGTCGTTTACGCCCTTTAGGAGCACTGCCTGATTCCCCAGAGGGATTCCTGCATCCGCTAACATCTCACATGCCTTTGTAGCCTCTGCTGTTACCTCATCGGGATGGTTAAAGTGCGTGTTGATGTAGAGCGGGTGGTATTTTTTCAATACCTTGCACAGATCGGGGGTTATGCGCTGAGGGAGGGCGCAGGGGACCTTGGAGCCTATCCTTAAGATCTCCAGATGAGGTATGCTCCTTAAAGACCTCAGGATGTAATCGAGCCTGTCGTCAGAGAGCATCAGTGGATCGCCGCCCGAAAGGATCACGTCTCTTATCTCAGAATGATTTCGTATATATTCGATTCCCTGGTTTACGTGTTCCTTCGAGAAGAACTCGGGCTGGCCGACCTTTCTTTTTCTTGTGCAGAATCTGCAATATATGGGACACTGATAGTTTACGTAGAAAAGCACCCTGTCCGGATATCTATGAGTCAGGTTCGGAACGGGACTGTCCTTCTCTTCACCTAATGGATCATCTACTCCTATGGGATCTAAAGTCTCCTCGATTACAGGGACAGTCTGTTTCCAGAACGCATCTCCCTTCTCCTTTATCAGATCGAGCCAGTACTTATTTATCCTTATCGGGAACTCTTGGCTGACTATTTCTGCGGCCTGTTTGTCTACATCGAAATGCCTATCCAATTGCTCGGCGGTGTGGACGCCTTCCTTCATCAGGAGTTTCCATTCTTCCATATCTTATATATCCTCAATTCCTTTTTTGGTTAACCTACAATTTACCTTTGAACGCTTAATTCGGTCTGTTGAGAAGGTCCAAAAACTCCTCCCTTACAGGCTTATCCAGAAAGCATCCCCTTATAGCTGAAGTGGTCGTCAGTGCTTCCGGTTTTTCCACCCCTCTCATCTCCATGCAAAGATGCCTTGCCTCTACCACCACCATAGCCCCCAGAGGAGAGAGTTTCTCCTCCAGGAATGTTATTATCTGCTCAGTCATCCTCTCTTGAACCTGTGGTCTCCTGGCGTAAAACTCCACTATCCTTGCCATCTTGCTTATTCCCAGGATGTGATCTGTTGGGATATAAGCCACGTGGGCCTTTCCGAAAAAAGGAACCAGATGGTGAGCGCACATAGAATAAAACGTGATGTCTTTCACCATCACCATGTTGCTGTAGCCTTCATCGTTGGGAAAGCAGGTTATCTTCGGCTCGTTCCCGTTATCCAGTCCCCTGAACATCTCCAGATACATCTTTGCTACTCTTGTGTGAGTATCTTTAAGATTTGGATCCGATGTATCCAATCCTAATGTCTTGATGACCTCTCTTATGTGAAAACTTATCTTTTCAACCGTTTCTCTTTCCATTTGTTTCCCTCCCCGTTTACGGATATTCACCATTGTGCAAACAGAAAATGCCGGTCTACTTTAGAAAAGAGAAAGAGCCGGCATCTGACTTCTTCACAGGACTGTAAAGTGCGTTGACTCGAACCGAATAACCTTTATTGCCTGAGCGACATCTTGGAGTGTAGAAAGCCTAGGGAGTCTTTCTGCCTTGAAGCTTCCTACTTGAGGTAAGCATTTGACCCGCATCCACTAGTTAAGTTCGCCTTAGTATCTACAGTGAACGACTGCCAGCAGACAGGGCCTTTGTTAGTTCTCACGCCAGAATAAAGGAGACCGGCTGCTCTTTTCCGATTCTGTCTCTGTCCGTGAGGTTCTTACGCGCTGAAGGATTCTCCGCAGCCGCAGGTTGACTTGGCATTAGAATTTTCTATCTCGAAGCCTGCCCCCATCAATCCATCTGTATAATCCAGCTGTGAACCAGCAAGATATAACGAACTCTTCATGTCCACAAAGACCTTGACACCTTTGCAATCTATTACCCTGTCGGACTCTTTGGGAGCTTCATCAAACCCAAGGCTATACTGAAATCCCGAGCATCCTCCTCCCACTACCATCATCCTTAAACCGTACTCGGGTTGCCCGTGCTCCTCACGCATCGTTTTGATCTTCTCATCTACCGTATTTGTGCCCGTTATCATTTTCCAAGCCTCCTGTTCTACTCAGAATCGCCGAACTTCAAAGGTCAAAATCCTGCTGTTCCACGATTAGTTCCTCAAGTTCGGGAACTTGATTTTTTATATATCTTTCAACACCCGACTGCATCGTCATCTGAAGACCGGGGGATTGTAAGAAACCTTCAAATCTTACTTTGGCTGAATTGCCAATGATTTCAATCAGTTCGATCTCTACACAGTCGTCTTTCAACGCGGGTCTGATTTGGTTTAGGACCTCTTCTATCTTCTCTTTGATGCCAACATCCCCAGACATATTCTTCCTCTGCCTTTCAGACTTCTACAAATCCTGATGGGTCGTCTACCTTATTTAATTCTATCCCCTGAACTTTCATCCTGTACAGAGGGGACATCTCCCTCAATTTGTGGACATTCTCTATCACCGATTCTGTCACGAAATCCACCTCTTCCTCGGTGTTGTACCTGCCGAGTCCGAACCTGATGGACGTGTAGGCTAACGCTGGGTCTATCCCCATCGCTGTCAGCACGTAGGACGGCTCCGGATCCTTCGATGTGCACGCTGATCCAGAGGATATAGCTATGTCCTTCAGGCTTAAAAGCAACGACTCTCCTTCTATGAACTCAAAGCTCAAGTTCAAATTACCGGGGAGCCTCTCCCTTGGATGTCCGTTCAGGTACACATATTCCACACCTTCGGTGATCCCTCTGTAAAGCTTATCTCTGAGGTACGTCAGTCTCGTTGCCTCCTCTTCCATCTCCTGTCCGCATACGTTGCAAGCTGCGCCGAGACCGACTATGCCAGACACGTTTAGTGTTCCGCTCCTGAGATTCTTCTCGTGTCCTCCGCCGTCAATTAGGGGTTTCAGTCTGATCCTCGGTCGCCGCTTTCTGATATACAGAGCCCCCACACCTTTGGGACCGTATATCTTATGCCCGGATATGGACATCATATCGAGGCACAATTCGTCCACGCTGCAGGGTATCTTACCCACAGCCTGAACGGCGTCACAGTGAAACAGGATGCCCCTCTCCTGGGCGATTCTGCCTATCTCGGGGACAGGATGCTTCGTGCCTATCTCGCTGTTGATATACATGATAGTGATAAGGATCGTGTCGTTCTTTATCGCTTGGGACACGTCGTCGGGATCGACCATTCCGTACTTATCTACCGGCAAATATGTCACTTCGAATCCGTCTTTTTCCAAAGCCTTGCACGTATCCAGCACGGCTTTATGCTCGGTCTTACAGGTTACGATGTGATTTCCCTTATGGCTGTAGCTGTAGGCAACCCCCTTTATCGCCATATTGTCTGATTCGGTCGCTCCGCTTGTAAAGATTATGTCCTCCGGAAAAGCCCCGATCAGGTTTGCCACCTCTTCTCTTGAGTTTTGGACAGAGGCCTCAGCTATCTGCCCGAAGATATGACTACTGCTGGCAGCGTTCCCGAAGCTGTCCATAAAATAGGGCATCATAACGTCCAGCACCCTCCGGTCTACAGGGGTTGTAGCGTTGTGATCCATGTATATAGGTTTTTTCAACGTAGAGACTCCTTTGCAATCCCTGTACGCCGAGATACTTACGAATTTGACGCCCGTAAAGTTGTATATAGAATATAGGAGACTTTGACGTAAACGGCAAGTTCTTTTTTCAGTGCTCTCCAAGGGAAGTTTATACACTTTCTGGGAACAACGGCCTCGATTGAGGGTTGCGCTTTTCTACGTGTACCTCGAACGTCTTGCTCACATCGTCCGATAGGCTTGGTATGGCAGGGCGCCGCGAGTTAACAGACTCGAAGACGTGATATTTGTTTTTCAGCTTAGAAGTTACATAAGAAATAGCCAGCTTTTGACAAAAAGGCAATAGTTTAATCGTATCCAGACTGGACGTAGTTACATTCTTACACGTCCGGTGTAGGTCAACGAGTAGATACGTACGCACAGCTCTATTAGGGCAACAGCTTTGGGCCTAACCCGATTACTCTTTGCGCATCTACTATACCTTCATTCTTCCTGGACCACGTGGAATGCCCAGGCCATACTTGTAGAGAAGTGTTTTCCGGTCGTGTTTCGCCCGCCAAGGCGTCGTCCCGCGTATGAGCAGCTCTGTGAAGAACAACGCGTCGCCCGCTTTCACAGCCGGTTGGACAAGATAGTGTGGAATCCCCTCGAATATCCTTATGTCCATATGAAAAGTGGCCTGGATGTGATCATCAGGCTCAAGAAATGTGACTATATAGCTAATTCTGCCAGACCATCGCGCATCCGAACAATGCGCTCTGCCTGGCCGGCGATATAGCTTTCGTGGGTCACCAAGATGATGGTATTTCCCTGATCTTTAAGGATCTTGAAGAGCTGTATGATCTCCTCTCCGGTCTTGGTATCCAGATTTCCTGTGGGCTCGTCTGCAAGGATAATAGAGGGGTTGTTCACCAATGCTCGGGCGATGGCCACACGCTGTCTTTCTCCCCCCGAAAGCTCGTTAGGCTGATGCTGTAGGCGATCTTTAAGACCTACTTTCTCCAGGGCTTCTTGAGCGCGGCGCTTGCGCTCATCTTTGAGGGTACCATCGTAGACCAGCGGCAATTCCACATTGCGCAGGGCCGTAGCTCGGGGAAGAAGGTTGAACGTTTGAAAGACAAACCCTATCTTGCGATTCCGTACATAGGCAAGCTGGTCGTCGTCCAGATCGCTGACTTTTTCTCCCTCTAAACGGTACACGCCCAAGGTAGGTGTGTCAAGACAGCCTATAATATTCATCAAGGTGGACTTGCCGGAACCCGACGGCCCCATAATGGCCACATACTCATTGGCATTGATCTGGACGTTGATGCCTCGCAAGGCATGGACCTCCTGCGTCCCCAACTGGTAAATCTTCACGATATCTTGTAGATCGATCAGCATCTGGGAGGATGCTTCTTCTTCCATTTTCCTATCTTTCAAAATTACTGTAGGATCAGACCCACCTGTCCGACTTGAAAATATGCATAGACTTCCAGGACAAGGGGTGGCTGGGGATATGTGCTGTATCTACCAGATGGTAATTCATCTAACTCTTTCCACGAGACTTCGATCCCTCTCAAAGTCGTACAGGGTCTGGCGCTTCAGATCGGCCACGGCAAGTTGATACTGGATGTAAGCGCCAAGGTAGGCCGAGCGAGCTTGGGTAAGGCGGTCACGGTCGGAAGCTAAATCTTGGCTGGTGATGTCACCGTTGTCGAAGCGGGCAAGGCTAATCTCATAGCTCCGTTGGGCCACTTCTTCGTTCTTTTCCAGGACATCGAGACGGTTGCGCGAGGACCTGAGTTGCGTGATTGCACTTCGTATCTGCTGCTTTACCCTACGCTGATTCTCCTGTACATTCAACTGGCTCTGTTTGAGCGTCGCCCGCGCTGCTGCTACTTCAGCTCGGTTTACCCCGGAGTCCCAGAGTGGAACGGTAACGTTGAACTGGACGCCCCGATTGCGAGGCCGGCGACGCAGGTCATCTAAGCTCGATTCAAAGAGGTCGGCGATGCTAGTGTCGAAAGACAGAGACGGGTCACTGATCCCGCTGAGCTCGTAAGATGCGCTGATTTCTGCTTTGATCGCGGTTTGTGCATCAGTTTCGCGAAGTGTAATCTCAGCCAGCCGCCGGTTGATTTCCCTCTCACGGATTTCGGCTCGATGGGAGAGGCCGTGCTCGATGGCCTTGGCCTCATCCACTTCGAACAGGTTCAGCGCAAAATCGGTTTCCACTGTTACTTCCTCCTCGAGCGGCAGTCCCACCTTCATCTTGAACTGATCCGCTTTCGTCGACAAAGTGCCCTCGGCATCCAGCAACTCGTTCCGGCTCTGTGCCAGATCGACCTCCGTCCGCAAGGCCTCCACCTCTGCAATTAAGCCAGCCTGGAACTTCTTTCGGGCTAATTCGTAGGACTCCTTCTGCTGTTTCGCTTCTTCCCAGGCGATCTCCAGGCCCCGTGTGGCGCGGTATAAATCGTAAAACGCAAATGTGACATCGTAAATTAGATTCAATTGGGTGCGGGTGAACTGCCGCTGTTCCCGCTCGAGCTCCAGATTGGCCTTCTCCATGCCCAGTTTAAGAGTGTTAGGCTCAAATAGAGGCTGTCGGAATCTAATGCCAAAGGAGGTAAAAAAGCGCTTGGTTCGTTGGGTCTCATCGAGTTGGTCGATAAAGACAGATTCGCGGGTCTGAAAAAGATCTGAATTCAGGCTAATACTGCCGTTGCTCGGGAGAGGCTGGCTGATTTGCAGCCCACTTTGCCACCGCAGTGACCCAGTGGTATTATAATTTGGAAGTTCATTGGGTACAAAGACAGGTCGCACCTGTTCATTAAAGTCCGGCGCATTCAGAGTTAAATTAGCTTTGGTCTTGAAACGCCCTTTGGCGGCTATCATGTTTTGCTCGGCCCGCTTAAGTCGCAATTGGAGCCTGCGGGCCTCGTAGCTCTCCTCTAAGGCCAGCGCGATGGCATCATCGCGTGTGAGAACAACGGCACCCTGCTGTGCAGACGTTTGAGCTGCAAAGACTGTCCAGAAAAGCAGAAAGACCAGACGGACAATAAGACCACTCATTGTTATAACTCCTTGATAAGCCTTCGGTTAGATAGTAGATAGGGAAGGGAAGTGGTGCCCCGTCTACTGTCTACTGACTGCTGTCTACTTGTTTACTCATACCGCAGGGCTTCAATCGGGTTGATGTTGGCTGCGCGACGCGCCGGGAAGGTGCCCGAAACGATGCCTACCGCAGCGGCCACGGCAAAGGCCACGAACACATATAGGGGCAACACGACGGTTTTGAACTCGGCGATGGAGTCGATTATCAAAGACATGCCGATGCCCAGCGTGACTCCGATGATCCCACCCACAAGACTCAGCCCCACCGCCTCAATCAGAAACTGAGCCATAATATCCTTTCGTCTGGCGCCAAGGGCGCGGCGAACGCCGATCTCGCGGGTGCGTTCAAGCACCGTGGCCAACATTATATTCATAATGCCGATGCCGCCGACTAAAAGGGAGATGGCGGCAATTGAGCCGAGCATCATGTTGTAAATACGCCTTTCTTTTTCCTCCTGCTTCAAGAGTTCATACGGAATCACAATGTCGAAGTCGTCGTTATCGTGATGACGCCTATTCAAAATTCGTCGGATAATCGCTGCACTTTCAACCAGTTGGCTCGAATCCCGGATCCGTACAGTCAACTGATCGATCTGACTTTCTAAGAGTTCGGATTTGTCGAATCGCCGCAGGAAGGAAGATAGAGGAATATAGATGTCTTGATTCAGATTGCGCGCCGCCAACTCGCCCACTGTCTCGGTGAACAGCGCCTTGGTGCCCATCGTTCCTATAGCCTCGAACCACTGGTCTTCCACTTTGACGAGCTTTCCCAGGGGATCTTCTATGGGGAAGAGGGTCTTGGCCACGTCAGCACCCAGCACGCAGGCCCGCTGTTCTTTCGTGTAATGGTCGTCGGTCAAGAAAGTACCGCTGTTGGGCTCGTAGTTGAGCAGGTGGTGGAAGGCGGGGGCAACGCCCACAAGGGTCGCTTTGGTGGATTTGTCTTCGTGCTTGGCTTCTACCTCTAATTCGGCCTGCGGAGCCAGCTTTTCGACAGTTGGGACGATGTCCATAATGGCCTCAGCGTCCTTTAGAGAGAGACCCTGGGAGAATTTAGCCCGGGTTTCTTCTAATTCCTCTTTGCTTAAGTCTTTGTCTCTGACGATGATATTGTTCACACCCAGGGTTTTGAATTTCTCCAATGCCTCCCGTTTAGCCCCTTCGCCGATAGCGAGCATAGAGATCACGGCGGCGACGCCGAAGATGACGCCGAGCATCGTCAAGATGGAGCGCAGCTTGTGATCCATCAGGCTTTCCAGGCCGATGCGTAGCTGTTCGCGGGTCTGCATTTAAACCTCTTTCCGTCGTGGCACGACTGCTACGCGGTCACCGGGATGTAACTTTCCGTGCACCACCACAGAACTGGTATTGCGCGGGCCAAGCGTTACCGGGATCCGGCGCAACTTGGAGCCGTCTTTGACATAGACAATGGATTCTCCGTCCTCCCGATGGATGCCGGCGTGGTCTACAAACAGAGCGCCATCTAATTCTGCCAATATAAATTCGCAACTGACGGTCATTCCCGGCCGCAGGATCGGGTCCGACTTGTCCAACAGCACTTCCACGTCAAAGATCTTGATCTTGCTTTTTCTTTCTTTTCTACGGGTGATTTTGCTGATCTTGGTGACAGTCCCGTCAAAGGCGATTCGTGGAAAGGCGTCGAGTCGCACAGATGTTTTCTGTCCAACGTGAACCTTGCTGATGTCCGTCTCGTTTACCGAAGTTATGACTTTCATCTGGTTCAGGTCGGGCAGGCCAATCAAAGGTCGAAACCACCATAATTGGTCGCCAACGGCAATCTTTTTTCCGGTTCTCCGATTCCTGAGATATTCGATCATTCCATCGGAAGGTGCGCGTACGGTAAATCTTTCAACGGTCCTTTCTGCAGCCTCGATAGCTGAAAGGGTCTGAGTAATCTTCCTTTGCCTAATCTTCAACTCTTCGGCATGTATTCTGCTTGTAGACTCGCTCTTCCTCCGGATCTTGTTAGAGGAGATTTCAGCCTTTCGGAGTCCAAGTTCGGCTATCTCCCGCCTGGAGGGCGATTCGAATCTAATCCGCTCGGTCTCGATCTGAGCCGATCTCAGGGCGGCTTCAGACGAGCGCCGGTCAGCCTCTAACTGTTTTATTTCGGTCTCTTGTCCGGCCTTCAGTACGGCAAGGTCGGCATAGGCGATCTCCAACTCCGCCTCTTGTTGTACCAATTCCCGGAGAACGCGCGAGGTTCCAATCTGCCCGATGACCTCTCCTTTGCGAACTTTGGTGCCCTCCTTTGCCAGTTGGGTGATTTCCTGCCTGCGATACCTCCAAGGAAAGAATGGCATAAAAACGGTTACATAATTGACAGCCTGAAGTTCACCCGTCTCGGCGATGGTAGAGCGAAACTTGCCCCGTTCTACCCTGACAAACCTTTTATCATCCCCGTAGTCGCCGCAGGCGACGAGCAGGGCAACCGCCACGACGATCACCGATGCACCGATCTTCCTCACTGCGCGGCCTCCTTTTTTATGTCCGAAGCTCCTTCCATCCGATCAACTCTGGGGTCGGTCAAAGCCACTTGATCACTCTCTTTTATCCCTTCCGTGATGATCACGTAATTATCGTTCTCAGGGCCTATGGCGACATGCCGCGGCTTAAAATCTCCGCCCTTTTTGAGGTAAACTATATTCTTGCCGTCCTCTCTGAAGAGGGCCTCCAGTGGTATGAAAAGCGTATCTGGTATCTGCTCCACAATAATCTCACAACTGACGGTCATTCCGGGCATGAGCTGTTTGTTGTTTTCATCCAGCAGGATTGTGGCGTCGAAGACCTTTACCTTCGATTCCCTGTCTTTATTCCTTCCCATGACTGCGACATCAGACACATGGCCGTGAAAGCTGGTGTCGGGATAGGCGTCGAGCTTTATGATGGCGGACTGACCGGTGCCTATTTTGGCGATGTCCACTTCGTTGATCCGAACTTCCGCTTTCATCGAACTCAGGTCGGGCAAGCCGATAATGGACTCGGCTCTCCAAGTCTGGTCGTCAACCTGAAACTTGGCGCCCGTCCTCCGGCTTTTGCGGATGATGGCGATTCCGGGAGCAGGCGCGGTAACGGTCAGTTTGTCAACCGTCTCTCTGGCTTCGTCTAACCTCGTCTGCACCTGCTGAACCTTCAGCTCCAGTTTGCTGATCTTTTGGCGATTGACGATCTTCTTGTTTTCGATCTCCTGCTGGGCCTTCTCCAAAGCGATAGCCGCTTTCTCAAGATTAAGCTCAATCTCCCTGAGCTTGATTTCGGCCTCGAACGACGCCTGCTCCAATTTCAACTGGGAGATTCTATGATTCAACTTGGCGATCTCAAGATTGGCCAGCGACTCCTCCATCTCGGACTGGTGGCTAACTTGGGCCTTCCTCAGTTCCGACTGGGCGATCTCCAACTCGGTCTGGGCGTCCACGATGCCCTTTTCAATTTCGCTCCTATCGAATTCGATCAGCAGGTATCCTTCTTCCACCTCTTTGCCGTCTTCGACAAGCTGAGTTATTTTTAGCTCGCCCAAGCGCCAGGGCATCCACGGAGCTGAGATTATTTTGGAATTGACCGCCTCTAATTCTCCGGTCTCTGTTACGCTGTTGACGAATTCCCCTCGTTTGACGGTGTACGTCTCCACAAACGATCCTGAACCCGAACCACAGCCCCCGATGGATGCAATCGGGGGCAGGAGCATCAAGGCGATACTTAACGCCCAGAAAGTATCGAAGAAACAGACAGGAATGTCTGTCCCACCAAACTTTTTTGTGGAAAACAGGTAATTTTTTCTGAGCATCTTAAAAGCCTTGTGAAATAGTTATGTCCCAGGCAGCGTCTGAAGCGCCGATTATGGGTCAAAGAGTAGCATATCGTATCGTTTTGCTGTGGAATAAGCAAAATAGTCTTATCAGAGTTCTGGTCAGCAAGGAACAGGAGCTGTTTGAAGAACAGGATGCACTGTCTTTGACAGACAGGGCACACATAGACGCTTTCCCCCTTCTTATGAAAGATACAAGCCTCTTGAGATTCTGTACTGTTGCAACAAGATTCAACTGTTCATTCAGTGAGGCTGGTCCTCTGTAACGGGCTCGTCCCATACCGTGTTGTTGCCTGGCTTCAGCAAAGATATGTTCACTGCGTTTACGGAGTCTCCGGGAGAGTTTGTAGTCAGCTGTTAATGAGATAGACCGTGCATGATTTCTGGCTTTCGCCTCTCGCACTTTTCTATCCCGTTCGGCCTGAATATGTGCTGGATTTGTCTTGTTTTTCCATGTAGGAATCGGTTCAATCTTCTCATCGGCTCGCAGAGGAATATGGGGTATGATTCCCCGGTCAAGTACATCAGCGATAAAATTACCAGAACCGTAACCGGTATCGGCACTAAGTGTCTGAATGTCTTTGGGCATGGTGTATGTTTCAAGGTCATCTACCATCTTAAGGGCACTTTCGGGCTCTGCTGTCCCTGTCGCCTGCGTGCCCTGAGTCTCAAGGATTACTCTGCTTTTTGTGTCGATCAGATCATGGCCCATAAACGAGAGAAAAGCCCCTTTGCCCTTCGATTTGCTGTATAAGCGCGCGTCGGGGTCTGTAGTCGAACGGTGTGTTTGGTTCGTCCACTTTTCACCATGAAAGTCTTTATCCTGAGGATGCCCGGACCTACCCTTTGTCTTATCACCTTCAAAACCGATTCCCTTGAGATAATCATCAAGAGAAACAGGGGGTTCTATCGGCTCAATACTTTTCACTGAAGCATCAGCTTGTATCTGAGTGCCGTCGACACTAAGGTGTTTACCGCTCACAAGACCGACATCTATGCAACACTGGACTACCTGACGCATTATCCGTTCAAACAACCCACTGGATGCCCACTTGTGATTGCGAAGCTTGTTGATCGTGCTCCTATCCGGAACCGCATCATCAAATGTCTGATGACAAAACAACCGATATGCCGCATGCATCCCCACTTCCTGACAGAGCCGATTCTCACTCAAATTATACAGATAGCCAATAAGGATCATTCGAACAACTAATTCAGGATCAATACCGGGTCTGCCATTGTCAGGGCAATAACAATCTGATACAACGTCTCGTACAAATGAAAAATCAACTGCCTCATCAATCTGACGAAGGATATGATCCTCGGGAACTAAATCCTCCATCTGAAAATAGTGAAACATCGGATTTGTCTGTTCCTGCTTTTGTGGGGTCATTGTTTCCTCCATGTATAATATTATCAATAACATAATATAATACATCGGAGCTGCTTTATCAATGCTTGTTTTATACTATTTTCTGAATCTAAGGGTTTTTCACAAGGCTTCTAAATCTCTTGGAAAACTGGTCAGTTCACTCCCCGATAGATTCAATCGGGGATGAGGGAAGAACTCGGTTCTCTTAAGGCCAACTCCTCCCCGACGGTCAAGCCACTATCTATAACAGCAAAGTCGTTGCTCCGTTTAGCAAGAGTCACTTCCTGAGGCACGAACGCCGACTCTCTGCGAACGTAAGCTACCTTCAGGCTGTCCTTTTCAAATATGCACTCAAGAGGAATGGCCAGAACATCCGGTATCTCTTCAACGATAATACTACATCGCGCCGTCAATCCCGGTACGAGATCTACGTCTGTGCTGTCTATCTCCACAATAACCTCCACTTTCTTGACTTTTGAGTCTCTCCGGATAGGTTTTGCAATATTTTCCACTTTGGTAACTTTTCCAGAAAGGTGAAAGTCGGCTAGCGATGATACGGTGACTGCGGCCTTTTGTTCCGTTTTCAGTTGCTGCGCTTCGGTCTCACCAATCTGTAGCTTAACCTGCATAACAGATAGGTCCGGGATTTTTACGACCGGACTGTAGTGCAGCATGTCCCCCTCCTGAACTTTCCTGCCGGTTGTCGGGTTCTTTTCGTGGACTACAATGCCCGCAACGGGAGTCCTTAGCACCAACTTATCCAAGGAGAGCTGGGCACGCTCGACTTTGTTTTCCTCCTGGTTGACCTTCAATTGCAAACTGGTGAGTTCCTCTTGCTGAATGGCCTCCAGAGATTGCAATTTCTTGCGATTCTTCTCCACTTCCATCTCAGACTTTGCCATTTTCAGCCTCTCGATCTCACGAACTCTGGGAGCTACAAATTCCAGTTTCGGCAGTTGCAGTCTGGAAATGGCCACAGCAGCCTCGGAGCTTCTCATCTGGGATTCGAGGAGAAAGCGCTGCAGTTTCAGGTCGGCTTCCTTCGTCTTGACTTCGGCTCGGGCGATTTCGAGCTCGTCCTGAGCGTTTTTGTAGTCCTTTTCGATCTGCTCAGATTCAAAGGTCACCACCACGTCGTCCACCTCGACTACTGAAGCCTCCGGTGCCAGGTAGGATATTTCTGGCGCGGGATGGACGTGCGGCGCGCTTAGAACGTGGGCAGTTTTGGCTTCCAGCTCTCCCTCGGCATCGACAGTGATAGTGAAATTGCCGCGAGAGGTAGTAAAGGTAATTTGCGAATCGAGCGAATCGGAAGACTTGCAGCTAAAACAGGAGATTAACAGAACCAAGAGCACAGCGGTGCGACCATTCCGTCTCACCTGCACCAAACTCCGGGTTCTGTCAAACTTTGCCACGGGAAAGTCCTTGCTATTGAGCTGACCAGATTGGGAAAATAGCGTCTCTTGGAAAGCGTCAGAGGATAAGGGTATCGTCATACCAAAAATAATGTCCAGCTATCTATAAGTCAAGCGGAAACTGCTTAATACCACTTGGAAGATCGGAGTTTGGACACAGTATAAAGAATGCACGGAATTCAGGAAGCATCAGAACCATCTGTGCTTCAGCAGTACTCTGTAGAAGGTAAGGAAGATCTCTTGAAGCTTGTAGGTGGATATGTGAGGGAGACGATGGGAAGGAATGTAGTGCCTGGGCACCCTAGGGTATACCCTCCTGAAAACTTCACTTCAGATGAGCTAGTGTTGGAATCTCTTATCGGGCGCCTTGGGGAAATTAGAAGCTGTCCTTGCTATAGAGACGCGGTCTTAGTCAAAGACGTGAAAGGATTAGGTGAGGAACTACGAAGGTTATGGTAGAAAGGGTTTGAAACTGGAAGGTACTCAAGGGAACTATGGGTATCTTATAAACCCTGGGGCAAGGGTACTCCTTATTCAGATAATAATTATATAGGAGTTATTAATCAGAAAGGGAGAAAACTTCGCTCACAGTACCGCATCTGGGAATCTATTGTCTCCATCTGGTCGTAACGCATCTAACGGCAATTAGCGCAAAAGCCGGATCGCTGAAGACACCGACTCGCCTGATCAAGCCCGCTCTCTTTACAGGTATTCTACAACTCCTCATCGATGGGGGGGTTGAAGAACTCCTGCACCGATCTGCAGTCTATGCATACTATCTGACCGTGCCTTCTATCTATGGTCTCTATAGTATCTGGTCCAGAACGGGATATTCTCGTAGACCCACCCCGGCATATCCCGTATCGAAACTTTTAGTCCTTCTTGGTCTACGTCCACTCCAGGGCCAAGTACCTCGTGATAGAATCTCTTGCTTGCCTCAGGATCCTTGACGTAGAGTTCTATCTCGTGGAATTTAAGTTTCATGGCTGGCATGCTTTGCTCTTAATCTGCATGACAAAAACTACAATTCCCCAAGTCACGGTGGGGCATGATAGGAGTGCCCTTATCTCTCCTTATATGGCACCCCAAACACTCAATAGATTCAGCCTCGGGCCGATGATCGAGGTCCACGGGCATAGTTGGGGCCGCTTTGAAGAAAGCCACTGAGACTATAACCGCGAATATTCCGCCCAATATCCATACGACCATCCACACTTTTTTAGCGTCAGAACCTTCTCTTGGCATATCCCAACTTCAAAGGACGGCCGCTATCTCAGCAAGCAGTGCAACTCCAAGCGCAGATAATAGGGTGATCCTTGTTAGGTTTACGTATTCTCTATGCATTCTGTTGAACTGTTCCCCCTCTTCTCCCAACATTTCCCCTGTATCAGGCGAGATCGAAGCCCTTTCTCTTACCTCATCCATCTTCGAGGTTAATCCCATCCCTAAATATAGAGCCACACTGATCATCACAAAGAGCAGGACGAATCTTGTGGACGTTAATAGAGACCATAGCCTGTCTCCGTCGCCCCAGAAGCTGTGTTCCCTGTTCAAGACTACTTGAATTATGCTCGTCAGGGCCAGGACAACCCCGCAGACGTACACTATGTAATTGAACCTCTTGAAGCTGTCCCCTACGATTGCTCCGGCAGCGGCAGCCGATTCCAAAGATCTGAACGCCACAGGAGCGACTACTGCGCCTATTGCAATAGTCCCGCCTATCCAGAGAGCTAAGGCTATAAAATAGAACCAGTTGGAGACCACAAGGATGATGGAATTCATTTTCGAATTAGAGGAGCTTGACCTCCACTTTTTCGTTCTTTTCGATAAGATCCACGTTCGGCGGGATAAGGATATAGCCGTCGGCCTGGGACATACTCGTAATTGCCCCGGAGTCCTTAAACGCCGGCATGGCAACGCCATCTACGATCTTCACAGTATAAAACTGATCTTTCCCTAAGTCCGACGTAATGCCCTGTCCCAGGGGCATCTCTATGGCTTTTTCCAGTTTTGGATAAAGCCGCGCCATCTTCCTCAACATAGGAATCAAAAGCAGATACGAGTTTGAAAGGCACGAGGTCGGAAAGCCCGGCATACCCAAGAATAGTGCCTTTCCTATCTTCCCGAAGAGCGTCGGCTTGCCCGGCCTTACTGCAATCCCATGGAATAGTATCTCTCCTACTTCCTGCATAATATCCAGAATAATGTCTCTTTCCCCCACAGAACTCCCCGCGGAGGTCAGAATTATATCGTATTTGCTGCATTCTTCTACCTTAGCCCTTACGTCCTCCAACCTGTCCTTAACGATCCCCTTCAGATCCGCAATTCCTCCGTTATCCTCTACAACAGCTCTCATAGTATATGAGTTAGTATTGTAGACTTGACCCGGTTTTAAGCTTCCTCCCAGATCTACTACTTCATCCCCGGTAGATATGATCCCGACTTTGGGCCTTTTATACACAACTAAGCTATCCAGGCCCAGAGATGTAGCCGCCCCTATCCTGCCCGGGTTAAGTATCTCCCCCACCTCTAAGACTTTACTCCCGTCCTCAATATCTGTGCCTCTTTTCGACACATTTTCTTTTGGATAGACTGGCTCGTAGACAAGGACGCCCTCTTCGTCTTTATCGGTATTTTCCACCATAACCACAGCGTCTGCACCCTGGGGGATCATAGTTCCTGTGGCTATCTGTACACATTCCCCCGGCTCTATCTGGCTTTGGGGAACCTGCCCTGCATAGACTCTTTCAACGATCTTGAATGTCTTAGGGTTGAACTTTCCCGCTCCGAACGTATCCTCAGCCCTTACGGCGTATCCATCTTTAGCTGACCTGTCGAAATCGGGCACGCATATCTTTGAGACCACATCCTCGGCCACGACTCTCCCGTTGGCCTGTGTAATATTAACGCGGTCTGTCCTTTCAATCGGAACGACAGAGTCCAGGCATATTCTTTTCGCCTCGTCCAGAGGTATCAACGATTTTAAAGGTCGCATCAGCGTAATGAAAATTCGGATTAACTCTCAACTATTCTAAGTATCAGGTCAAAATAGTTCGGACAAATGATAGAGATCCAGAATAGTAAACAGCATATTCGTAGAGGCCAAGGCACTTCGGCACTTTGTGGTTTGCTGGCACTTCGTGCCCCCTGTAAAAAGGGGTGGCAGCAGAGCACGCTGTGCCCCACGGCGCCTCGTCCCAAGGGCTGGGAAACGAACGCCCCTACATTTTGGGGTGGGAGGCGGTGCCCTGTCTACTTACTTAATATCTTCCGTAATCCCTCCTTTGTTTGTTTTTTGGTGGGCGAGCTTCGTCCACTTTCAAAGCACGTCCTTGTAAATCGGTGCCGTCCAATGCTTCTTTTGCTTTTTCAGCTTCCGATGAGTTAGACATTTCAACAAATCCAAAACCTCTACCTTCAATTATGTTGACTTGCTTAACTTCACCATAGTTGGAAAACAATTCTTCCAACGCTTCACTAGTTACAGAGTAACTAAGATTTCCCACATACAGTTTGCTACCTTGCATTCTTTCCTCCTTTTCTCTGTTGTCCAATAATGTTTCTTTTGGAGGTAGAAGCAAGATCGTTATTCTAACCTCTCTAATGCTAACACTATTAAACACAGGAGAACCCTCGTTAAAAACCTGTTTCAGAGGATTTAATTGAGTATTCTTACTACCCTCCTTCAGTATTTATCAAAGTAGTAAAAAGCAGGTAGGGCATCCCTCTCCCCATCTACTACCTACTTTTGGGGATAGTGCTCCTTGCAGTAGTCCTTTACCGCAATCGGGATCTCCTTGAGGTTCTCTATCGTCGTCCTCAGGGGAATTGCGCACTCAGGGGCTATAATATCGACCCCGGCGTCCATTGCTCTGTAGACCTCCTTTCGCACCTCCTCGGGACCCTTTGTATATAGCGTTACGGGGTTATTTACGTTTCCTACAAGAGCGAGGTTTTCTCCTGCTGCTTCCATAGCCTCTTTGGGATCGTTGAGAGAATCAAAATGGAAGCAATTAAATCCCGTCTCGGCGATGTAAGGTATGCGATCCACAGTTTTTCCGCAGATGTGAAGTATAAGAGGACACTTGATCCTTTCTTTAAACTCTATGTGAAGGTCCTTCAAAAAGTCCCTGTAGTAATCCGCACTCACCAGGTCTCCTGTGGCGTGATCGGGCAGGGTCAAAGCATCTGCGCCTGCATCTATCTGCGCCTGACCGAACATAACTGTGGATTCTTTCAAAATGTCCAGGATCTTTTTTACCTTATCTGGGTTATCCACTGTCATCAACAAAAACTCTGTGATCCCAAAAAGGTGATAGCACAAAGACCAGGGCCCCATGGTCTTGCCTATAACCGCAACTTGGTCCCCGTATTCTTTCTTTAGGATTGTCAAGGCGTCAAGCACGGTTTTAGTATCGTTATGAGTCAGAAGATCATCTGAGATTTTGATGTCCTCCGGCTCCTTGCAGATAGGCTTGTGCATCCTGACTGTCGCCCAGTTATCCTTCTCCTCCCACTGAATATCGCAACCTAAGGCTGAAGATTCCTGGATGATGGTAAAGACCGGCATAACGCTGTCGAAGCCCAATTCGGTATAGCCTGTAGCCGCCAGTCGGGCCATCGCTTCAGCGTTTCTGTGAGCTTCGGGGAAGGGAGCTTCTACCAGGTCCATAAAATCCACGGTTGCAACAGACGTCGGGTTGGACACAGGAGGCCTGTCAACCTCCTCCCTGTTGAGTGCGGCAAGAACCCTTTCCCTCGGCATCATGCACTCGACAAATCCTTCTCCATTGCCGCCGCCCTGATTTTTTCCAGAAGACATATCCTTCCTCCAATCTATCGATGGAGACTTAAAGCTCCTATATTCATGATGGCAATTCTTGAAATGTCACTTAGATATGCCTGCCATATCTCTGTCAAACGTAATCCCGACTCCATAACAAATATACCAAATAGGCATTCCAAAAACAAGGGATTGATCATAATGAAAAACATTACTGATAAAATATCTTGATGGTATGTTCTATAGCATGTTAAGTTCGTGCTTGGCCTGGGAGGATAGTTCAGAGTCTGGATACGAATCCACTATGCGTTTCAGAGATATCTGGGCTTCGTCCTTCATATCGACCAGTACAAAACACCTTGCGGAATCTATAAGGGCTCTTGGGGCAAACGCTGAGTCCTTGCTCTCATCTGCAAAACTTTTGTACTGCACTGCCGCCTCGTGGTATTTTCCCTGCTGCTCCATAGAGGCCGCAATCCCGCTTGCGCAATTATAGACCATGGTATCGTCGTCTCCATCCTCATCTAAATAAGTCTGAAAATACTTTATTGCTTGCTTATACTCACCCCTGTCAAAGTAGAGATTTCCCAGATCTACCGTCGCCTCAGCCGCAGACGGTGTACCTTCAAAGCCCTCTATTACAGTCATGTACAAGCCGATGGCCTCATCAGGCCCCCCCGCGGGCATAGCTATTCTGGCTTTTGCTAAGGTGCTTTCGGAGTCCTCCTCGCTTCGTCTTTGCTTATTGACAGAAACTGCTATTATCACGGCCAGCACGACAGCTAAAATCCCGCCAAGAATGATCCTATTTAGGTTATCCCTTATAAACGTCGCTGCATTTGCTGTAAACGTTACGAATTTATCCTCTTTGATCTGTCTTTTCGTCAACCTCTGTCTCGGTTTAAGCATCTGTTTGAAATTCTCCTTCTTAGGTAGCCACAGCTGTATCAGAACTTAACAGTCTTGTATTCTAGTGCCATCTTTATTCTTTCCATAACTGGCGGGTGGGTGTACAAAAGCCATTTGATGAACCGTCCGGGCTCTACATCCGAAAGGTTCTTGATCGAAAGGTTCTTCTCCACATCTATAAATATATCTGGTTTGTCGGTCAAAGTCAACGATTCCCAGTCGGACTGACGTTCAAAATATCTCGAAATCGCGTTTTGCACCGGCATTCCCACAAGTCCCAAGATTCCAACTATCAAAAATATCAGAGCCAACACCCCTACCTCGTCGATCGTTTCCATTCCGAATCTGCCTTCCGACCAGTTTATGGTCCGGTTGACGATGAAAAGGATCAAAAAGCTACCTATCAGAGCCAGACTTATCCCCTTCCATATGTGATTGTGCTTCCAGTGTCCTATTTCGTGTGCCAGCACAAGCTCTACTTCATCGTCCTTTGAACCCTCCACCAGCGTGTCGTACAGGACAATTCTCTTGGTAGTCGCCAGCCCCGTAAAATAGGCGTTTACCTTCTTTGTCCTTTTGCTTGCGTCCATTACAAGGACGTCCTCCACCTCCAACTTTGCCTCTTTAGCCAGACCTAACACGCGATCTTTCAATTCGCCTTCTTCCAGCGGTTTGAAAGAATGAAAGAGGGGAGCTATCACCACAGGAGCAAGAAAAACCAGCACTACAGATAGAATACCCGAACAGATCGCCCCGTAGATCCACCATCTTTCGGGCTGCCACTTTATCAGTGCTAAGAGTCCCATCCCGACCGGAGCCATAATGACCAGACTGACCAGCCTCCCTTTGGCATAGTTCCACAGCCATCCTCCGATGTTTTCGTTGGACAACCCATACTGATGCTCGTGAAAATACCCGCTGTACAGGGACAGCGGAAAAGTAACTAACCAGACTAAGGCCAAAAGGCAACCCGAAAAGAGTATCGCTCCGAGCCACCATCTTCCCGTTATCCCGATTAAGTGATTTCCGAAGGTTGCAGCGATTCCGCTGAAGATAAAGAGGCACAAAATTGTGACTTCAATTCCCTCTCTCAGGAAGAATAACCTGTATTTTGTTTCTCTGTATTCTTTTCCCTTCTTTATCTGTTCGTCGGTAAAATAATCTGAGGCCCTGATCGCCTTTCCCCCATCAGCCTCAGCACTTGCTGCCACAGCCAACAGAATTACGAAGGATGTTATTAATGGAATTATATTTTTCAGTGTCAGTCCCCAGTCTCAACCTTACAGATTTCCTAAATTACGCGAAAGAGTTGCCTATTATGCTAACTGCACTACGTTAATCATCCCCATTCCACAAGCCAGATTTCCTCACATATGATCTGACTGCCACCAGTAAAAGCCTAAAGGAAACAGATCGCTTCCGAAGTCCGATATTTTCTCAGGTCCAAATATAAGCTTTACCAACTCCCTCCTTCCGAACTCCCCTTCGTTCCCGTTCCATTTTAATCTTACTTTATCTTCATCATCGCGTACGAACACATCGGAAAGCCCGAACTTGTCGAGCAGGCTTTCGGCGTTTATGACCCTAAACATCCCCACGTAATATACCTCTTTGGGAAATTCCAAATCGTTCAAAGCTCCAGGGATACCGTCATCTGCATATGGTGTCAAAAATTTGATGAATTTTGGTTGCATCTCTTCGAAGAAATGCCTCACCAGGCTCAGCACAATATCCACATTGCCACCGTACTCGTTGACGGAGTAGCTATCTTCTTCTGCTTTTTCTCTCCTTGTGACTATGTAGCCTTCGACTCTGTCATCCTTGATAGCCAAATACACATCGTGCTTTGGAAGCCCCATTATTGTCCCTGTTAACTCCCTGTCCCTTATCACGCCCAGGCGGTCTCTGTCGTGCAGAGCCTTGATCTGATCTACAAATTTTTTATCCCTTGCACCCTTTACCACATCACAGCCTTTTAAGGTCGGAAGGAGACCTACATTTCCCCGGTCCACATAATATCTGCACTCCCTACCTCCGTTCTCCCAACCTAACTTCCTGTAATAGTCATCTATCCCCGTCCACAGGATCGAAAGATCGTAAGCTTCCCCCTTCATCTTCCTTATACAGTCCTCTAACAACATCCCCGCATATCCTTTCCTCTGATAGTCGGGATCTGTCGCAACGCTCCCTATCCCTCCGACCTTCAAAACTGTATCTTTGACTCTCACATCCACAGGATATATGCCCACCTGGCTTATCACCTTACCATCTTTCTTGATGATCCTGAGATTATCCGCATTCGACTCATTCAGAAATTGGGGATAGTCGCCCCCCATACTCGGACGTCTATCCTGAAGCGATCGGAACACGTAGTTTATAAGATCTACCGTCTCGCCGAACTCGTCAGGTCTGCAGCCCCTTGGTCCTTCGATATTTTCCATAACGCAATTCCTTAGCCCGATTAATTCATAAACTTGGTGGAGTCATTGCGAGGAGCAAAGCGGTCCCCGATTGAGTCTATCGGGGAAGCAATCTCAAGGTTTTATAGTGGTCTCCTATGAGAGCCGGAGAGTATTACATCTACCACAGAATCGGGATTGCTTCGCCTTCGGCTCGCAATAACACCGAAGGTTATTAAACCGCATAACTATAATATAATACAATCCCTTAATTAATACACGGCCTTTTTTGTGAATTATTCGGGTTAGTTACGCGAGGTCACTTTTCATCAAGTAATTTCAACTTATCTATCATATTCCTTGCGCGCCGCGAATACCTGTGAGGCGGACTCAATTTCAAAGATTCCCGCAGTTCAAAGAGCGCTTCATCTTTTCTGTCCTCTTTATAGTAAATCTGACCCAAGTTAAAATGAGGCACATAGTTTTGGGGATTAGCCCTCAACGCCTCCTTGTAGTTCGTTACAGCGCCTGCTATATCTCCACTCTTTACTTGGCTATTTCCCAGAAGTATGTGGGCTATGTCGTGTCTGTCGTTTACGTAGATGTCCACGGTGCTGTTGCTGAGAATCCATGTCCAGCAGTGGGCACCGGAAACGGCTATAATAACCAGCGCCCCACGCATCATCCTTCCTTTGTCCTTCACAAATCTGACCATCAAATATCCTCCCAAAGGCACATATCCCAGACCCACAACAGCAAAGAGGTCCCAGTCCTCGAACGCCCCTATATCGGGATTCCACACTATGGCGAATACCTGAAAAAAGAGGGCGACCAAGAAGAGAAAACGAAGATACTGATCTTTGAAATCTATATGCTTAAAATAGAAGAGGAGCACAAAGCATATAGCCGCGGCGCCCGGGAGGCCGGTCAAGATAATCTGATTTAACACAGCTATTATGTGATCTGTCGAAAACGCAGGATATTGATATAGACTGTAGGATCTATCTCGTAAGAATATGAAGTTCAATCTGGAAAGATGCGTATGCGTCAGATGCTCAGGACCGTAGCCTATAATGGAGAACAGGCCGATAGTAGCTCCTATCGGTGCGAGAACCGATAAAACCATTATCCCGAATTGGAGTGTTCTATCCTTTAGACGTAATCCTTTTGTGCCAGCCAGATAAAGGTATAGTAGTGAAGGCAACAGCCAGCCTGCTAGAACATGCATACATATGCTGAAGGACAGAACCAGAGACGGCAGTGCGATTTTGCACCTTCCCTCAAGATAGTACCAACTTATTAGAAGATAAGACACAATCCCCAAAGCTGCAATAGTGTAATTCTCAACGCTCCCAAAAAAGAGCTCAACAGCCCCCATTGAGAAGAACAGGCCAAAACATAGAGCCCTATCTGTCCACCCGCCCGAAAACGCTCGGCACATATAAAGCACGACCAGAACAAATCCCACGCCGCAAAGACAGCTTGTAAGAGCGTACGACTCGGCCGCTCCCCAATCTAACACCCTGTGAAGCCAACTGTAGGTTACAGAATGAATCAGAAGCTCTAAAGGCTCGTCGAACCACAGATGATAGCCCTTAAGATGAACGTCCAGAGTCAGAAATTCTATCAGATGAATGCTGTCGCCCAGTTTATAGTTTCTTATCCGCAGGAGCCAGAAAATGGGAAAGAAAGCGGAGCCTATCAAGACATATAGAATCCCTGTCTTTAAGCTCATTACCCTTTTTCCGATCCAGCCTGCTGCAAACAAAAACCCGATCCATACTTTGTCGTTTATCCACTTGAACCAGACTAACAGCCCTATCAAAGCTAGAACTACACGTAGAGGTAGAGGAAAGTCGCCAAAGTGATAGAAGGACCAGAGATCCTTTCTGAACAGATCGGAGGGCAGATAGGGAAGCAGGACCATCCCTGCTCCGAAGATGGCTGTGTATAAGAAGAGATATATATTTTGAAACATTGGAGATTAATTAAGTAGACGCTGTGTAGGGGCGATATGCCAGGGCGCTTTGTTGGGGAGGATGAAGTGACGGCAGAAATCCACGAAGTGGTCGCCCAGACTTCTGGGTGACCCAGGACCTACGTTCAAGGGAAGCAGTGCAGTTCCTCAAATCCTACCGTCTTTCAGGAATAAGCTCAACTCCTCTTTTGCCATGCCCCGAATTCCCAGATCTTCCACGGTTCTGCCTGACTTCCAACAGTCTTCGTGCACTACGATCGAAGCGATCTCCACCAGGGATCTCATAACAGGTGTGGAGACACCGAACTGCTCCGCGATGGAGATCCAGGTGACCAGTCCGTAGGGGACATCCTCCGTCAGCCAGCGGTTCTGGAGGTTCACCGGAGCCCTCAACTGGGTCAACATCCTGCTCCCGTTGATTACCTCCCAGATTGTGCCTTTGGGTCCGAACCCCGCGCGGTGGAAGCCTTCCTCCACAGAAGAGAGGTCTATTCCAACGGCCAAACCTATCGCCCGGCGTTCATCGTCCACTTTCTTGATGACGTCCGCTACAGCGGGTGAGATGCCTTCTTCGTAAAAGTAGAACTCCCCCTTTGAGTACTCTATCCGGCCTGCGTTCATCAGCACTCCTGCAGGATGAACTACAGGGTTCATGCTGCCTAGCCCGCACTCCAGCGCGCTGGAGTGCGGAGCAATCCCAGGGAATACATCCTTGAGCATTTCCGCCACATACTCTGTCTTTGCGGAAGGCAAAACGCCCAGTCCAAGACCTGTCACTATGCCCCAGATGTGCGCCTCGTTCGGAGCGACCTTGCGGCAGACGTAGGGTGACGTATCGGTCTCCCCAAGGATCATACCTTCGCCTTTCCCCGAATCTCGCAATATCTTGGAAAACTCAAGCGTTCCTAACGTTCCAGGCAAAAGGACGACGACCTGCCTCCTATCAAGATGTGGAGCGCACACCTGGGCGAAGGGTTTATGGGCATAAGCGGGGACGCTGATGAATATAAGTTCTTTGCCCTCAAGGGCTTCTTGGATATCCGTCGTAACCTTATGTATTCTGGCAGTTCCTGCTTCTGCGACTCCTGCAAGGTGTATCTCTTTGGTCTGTCGAAGAACTTCTATGTTATTTTCAAACCCAGGAATCTCGTACAGAGTAATCTCGTAGCCCCTCAATGTCAGATTCGCTGCGATGGAAAAGGCCGTGTTGCCGCCGCCCAAGACTGCAATAGATTTTGGGTTCATATCCGCCTCCTTTATGAGATCATAATCTAATCCAAAAGTTCGGCACGTGCAACTGTAATATCTTCAAAAGGGCGTAACGTGACGCTTGAATATAACACAGCTTGAGCTTAGACACAATATTTTAGTAGACAGAACAACCCTCTCTATGACTGGTTGACTTAGACCGCTTGGAGGAGCGCTTTCGGATGGACGTGGAAGGAAGGTTGAGAAAGTCCTGCGGAAGGAGGAATTGAGGATGTAAGCTCATAATGACAGTTTGCTTGCTCTTGCCTTTTGTCATTTGAAGGGACACAACTGATGGGTCAGACATTCCTCTATCAATTTTACTCTGCGGTGTGGGCAGAAGGAGTGCAATCAGGAAGGCTTATACACAAAATAATAAGGGCGATCGCACAGGATCGCCCTTCATGTCTGATTTAGGCTGTAGAAGGCTTTCAGACCACAACGGTCTGCTCCCTTTCAAATCCTACCGAGATCAGGAATATAGGTGTCCCGACAACCTGGTGCATTCTATCCAGGTAGCGTTTTGCGGCGTCGGGGAGCTCGTCGAAGTTTCTGATGTCGTTGGTTGGCGTCATCCAGCCGTCCAATTCCTCGTATATAGGCTTGCAACCTTCAAGGATTCGGTGATCGCTCGGGAATTCTGTTATTGTCTTTCCTTCATAGCTGTACGCTGTGCAGATATTGATCTTGGGGAAAGAATCCAGCACATCCATCTTGGTTATGGCCAGAGTGTCCAATGCGTTGACTCTGGCGGACATCCTGACCGGAACTGCGTCGAACCATCCGCACCTTCTGGGTCTGCCCGTGGTGGCGCCGTACTCGCCGCGTCCGATCTGGCGCATCATCTCTCCAGTGCTGTCCGAAAGTTCTGTGGGAAACGGCCCCGTCCCGACTCTCGTAGTGTAGGCTTTAGCTACTCCTATAACCTCATCTATCATTTTGGGGCCTATGCCCGCGCCTGTGCACGCAGCGCCAGCTACGGTGTTAGAAGATGTCACGAAGGGATATGTCCCGTGATCCATGTCCAACAGTGTGGCTTGGGCGCCTTCAAAGAGAATATGTTTGCCTTCATCTATAGCCTCATTCAAGAGGATAGAAATATCTCTGACATAAGGTGCTATTCTGTCCTTTAACTCCAGGTATGCCGTTAGGAGCTTCTGCTCATCAATGGGGTCTTTTTTGTATATCTGCCTTAAAACCTGGTTTTTTTCCCTTACGTTGAAGGCGAGCTTCTCTTTGAAGGTCTCCTCATTTAAGAGATCTCCCACCCTTATTCCTATTCTGGCCACCTTGTCGGCGTAGCATGGACCTATGCCTCTGATAGTAGTCCCGAGCTTGTCTTTACCTTTCCTCTCCTCTTCGGCCTGATCTAGAAGTTTGTGATATGGCATCACCAAATGAGCGTTTTGGCTTATGAAGAGTCTTCCTTCTACTGAAATCCCTTTGTTTTCGAGTTCATCTATCTCCTCCAAGAGCGTCTCAAGGGATATCACGACTCCGTTTCCTATTACGCATATCTTGTTCGGGTGTATTATCCCGGCGGGAACGAGGTGGAAGATGTACTCCTTGCCGTCAACTATCACAGTATGTCCCGCATTGGCTCCTCCCTGGAATCTGACGACTATATCGGCGTCCTTGGTCAGATAATCGACGACCTTAGCTTTTCCTTCGTCGCCCCATTGGGTTCCTACGATCACCTTGGTTGGCATGGATCACACCCCAATCTTTATGAGTTCTTACCTTTTTTGCACAAAAAAACTCCGAACAACGATGCGGTTCGAAGTCCTGATTACTATAACACATCTTCAGATGGTTGTCAAGAGAAAAATTCATCTGGCGGCAAACGCTTTGATCGTTACAAGTGCGGTTCTCCAATCGCTTAGCGATTCATAGTGATCCCGAGACTATCTATCGGATTAGATTGAGACTTGACAGGCCATTACAAATATCGTATAATCTTATTGTTCGCCGCAGGGGCAGGATTTAGTGTAGAAAGGCCGGGCTTTTCAAACCCGATAGATTCAATCGGGGTGTCTCTCAAGGAGAGATAGCTTTGAAGATTCTCATCACAGGCGGAGCGGGATTTATCGGATCACACCTCTGTGACTTTCTGCTGGAAAAGGGACACCAGGTGATATGCATGGACAACCTCTTGACCGGCAGCCCCGATAACGTCAGCCATCTTTTCGGGAGAGAGCGATTCCAGTTTATAGAATACAACGTCACCGATTACATACATGTACTTGGGAAATTGGACTTTATCCTTCACTTTGCAAGCCCAGCAAGTCCGAAGGATTATCTGCAGTTCCCGATACAGACTCTGAAGGTAGGAGCGCTCGGAACGCATAAGACGCTGGGACTTGCAAGAGCCAAAGCAGCAAAGTATCTTTTGGCCTCCACATCTGAGTCCTACGGAGATCCGCTGGTGCACCCTCAAAGCGAGGACTACTGGGGGAATGTGAATCCCATTGGTGTTAGGGGTGTCTATGACGAGGCCAAGAGGTTCGCTGAGGCTATGACTATGGCGTACCGCAGGACGCACGGTGTGGACACAAGGATTGTGAGAATATTCAACACGCACGGACCTAGGATGCGAAGGGACGACGGGAGAGCTATACCCACGTTTGTCGCTCAAGCGCTTGCCGATGAGGACGTCACGGTGTTCGGAGACGGGTGGCAGACGAGGAGTATATGCTATATTTCAGACCTTGCGGACGGAATCTATAGACTTATGCTCTCGGACGTGACTACCCTCGTCAATATCGGAAATCCCTCGGAAATTACGATATTGGATTTGGCCGAAAAGATAATAGAGATAACCAAAAGTAAGAGCAACATAGTCTTCAAGACCCTTCCCGAAGACGACCCCAAGGTGAGACAGCCTGATATTTCAAAGGCGAAGAAGCTTTTAGAGTGGGAGCCGAAGGTATCCTTGGAGGAGGGATTAAAGAATACTATCGAATGGTTCAAAACTAGTAGACAGTAGACAGGGCACCACCTCTCACCCCTTGAGATTGGTTCTGCTGCGCAACTCCTGACGGGGTCGGGCTTGCAGCTCTTGTAACGACCAAGAATCTCAGGAGATGTCATTGAGAGGTTGAGTGGCTGGTTTGCTGGGTGACAGCAATCCACGAAGTAAACGAAGCAATCTTGTAGACAGTGGATAGGTAGGAGCAGGAAGAGTTGCCTGTACGCTCTCTACTGTTTGCTGTGTAGCGCTTTTATCGCCTCCGCTATAAGTTCGACCTCATTGTCGTGAACGGTCCTCATGTCCAAAAATACCCTGTTATTCCTCACATAACCTACTATCGGAGGATTATTCGCTCTCAAAAGAGCCGAGACCTTCGAAGCGGAGGTGGTGCAACCTGCACTCTGTGTGCGATCGCTGCTTGCCGAAATCTCCTTGGGACTTATCGAAACGGCAGCGCTCTGGATCGGCTCCAAAGGGAGTGCTCCGCTTCCCGTCTGAGCCTCGGTCTCCTCCAATTTTAAATCCAGGTTGTTTTTTACATCGTCTAACATTCCTAGCAACCTCCTGCCCCTATCCTTAACAGTATCCAACCCCTCCGTCATCATCCTTAAGACTGGATGGGTCTTTGCTAGTTCCCCTTCCTGAAGATAGAGCTTCAAAGTCCCCTCCAGAGCCCCGTATATCAGCTTGTCGCACCTTAAAGTCCTCATAAGCGGATTCTGCTTGATCATATCTATAAATTCCCTCTTTCCTATAATTAGCCCCGCCTGAGGTCCGCCCAGCACCTTATCTCCGCTGAACGTTACTACATCCGCGCCCCTTTCTATGCTCTCTTTTGCGACCGGTTCATAGGGAAGTCCATATCTCGTTAGATCTATCAGAGCCCCGCTACCCAGGTCGTTGACAACGGGAATTCCACACTCAGTCCCTAACTTTATCAATTCATCCAGACCGACTTGGGCCGTAAAACCGGTAATCTTATAGTTGCTCTGATGAACCCGGAGGATGAGGCCGGTCTTTTCACATATCGCGCTCTGATAATCCTTAAGGTGAGTCCTGTTCGTCGTTCCGACCTCAATCATCTTGGCCCCGCTCTTGTCCACAACGTCGGGGATCCTGAACGAGCCCCCGATCTCGATCAACTCCCCTCTGGATACTATGGTCTCCTTACCGAAGGACAGTGTGTTCAAAACCAAAAAGACCGCAGCTGCGTTGTTATTGACCACTGCCGCGGCCTCTGCATTCGTCAACTGTCTCAACAGTTTCTCGACGTGATCTGTTCTGTGCCCTCTTTCGCCCGATTCTAAGTCTATCTCTAAGTTGCAGTACCCCTGCGAAATCTCCATCAGCCTCTGCCCTGCTGTCTCTGAAAGGGGAGCGCGCCCCAAGTTGGTATGAAGGATAATGCCCGTCGCGTTTATGACTCTTTTCAGGTTCGTCTGAAGCATCTCCTCTGTCTTCTCTCCCACAGACCTGGCTATCTCTCCGATAATCTCATCTCTGTCTATATCTCTTTCGTCTTCGCCTGAAATAATTCGGCGCTTGAACTCCTCCAGGCCCTCCCTGACGACGTCCACGATCATCTTTCTGGAATACCTCGAACAGAGCTTATCCACCTCAGGCAGGGATAGAATGCTGTCCACAGAGGGGAGCTTTGAAAGCAAAGTATGATTTGCTCTGCTCTTTGGCATCTTTAGTGTCTTTCTCACAGTAGCTGCAATATCCAACTATCGAGTCTGTTTATATCTCCTCCAGAAGGTCGTCCACATTCACGACGCAGTTCCCCTCTATTGAACGATACGAGGCCTCGATGATCGCCACGGTCTTCAGATTATCCTCTGCCTCGCACAGAAAGGGCTTACCTTTGTCCAGTGCCTCAATGTAATGTCTCATACCGTTCCCTAACGCATCGGGCATCCAACTGCCCTTAATTTCGGGATATATCCTTGTGCCTTCTGACGTGGTTATGCATATCTCCTCAGATGTCCCCCATATACAGCCTCTATCGCCCTGGATGACGATCTCCTCGCGCGAATGTGGCCGGCGCCCATCTTTTCCCCTGAAGCACCAGTTGTTGATAACGACACACACAACGCCGTTCTTGAACTTAATATTTAGCACGCCTAAACTCTCAGCCAGAACCCCCTTCTGAGATGCGTCAGCGGCGGCCACAGCGTAGACAGTATCCGCATCTCCGAACCAATGTCTGACCAAGGCAAGGTGATGCACCGCCACGTCGCTTATGATCCATCTTTTTCCCTTGGCGAACCAGTGATCCTTTGAGACATCTACCCAGGACCTGTTCTCTATCTGGCAGTAGTAGGGAGTTCCTATACAGCGCTCGTCCCGCACGTATGGTTTTATCGCCTGAAACCCCGGTACAAATACCGAATTCTGGTTCACCATCATCGGAGCGCCGTAGGACTTGGCTATATCCACTAACTCTTTGGCCTCGGAAAGATACGACATAAGAGGCTTCTGTATAAAGATCGCCCTGCCCTTTTTTGCCGCATATTCCACAATCGGTGCCCTGATCTCGAGCTTGTGGGGCACAGTTATGTCTACTATCCTCACGTCGTCTCTGTCTATTAACTCTCGAAAATCGGTGTAGAGGTCTTCGATCCCGAACTCTTCTTTTGCAACTTTGAAGCGCTCTTCGTCTATATCTGCGCCAGCCACTACTTTCAACCCATAAAGCCTGTAGCCTTCAAGGTGCCAGCGCGAGATACCTCCCAAGCCTACAACACCGATGCCCCAACTTGATATGTCCATTTCTTCTTTTGCTCCTTCGAATGTGGGGGTGAACCCCAATGTGCTGGGTCAAACCACTTCGGCGTAGGTTGGCACCTGACCTCAGCAAGGCGGCCCTGCACCCCTGTCTGACATGCCTAAATCGGGGCAGACGCACGGGTATCTCCCTGAAGATCTATCGTACGTCCCTAAAATACTCCTAAATTGCCATCAGAGTCAAACGCCATCTCCTTTGCGTCTGTTACCATCTGTAAGTCGTCCCTTCCTTCCATCTGATCCAGGTATGCCTCAGATGCGTCTACTTCTTTCAACATCAGCGTGTTCTTTACTCTCAGAACCTTAGCATCTTCTGGCTCGATCAGACCGATAGTCGAAAGTGCGGCGTCCAAGACCTCCCTGTCCGTATCCATGGCAATAGGAACACAGCCCGCCTTGGGATTTACCGCTGTTATGCAGTTTATGTATGTATCCTTGAACTTTATCTTGTCCGTCAAACTGCGGGTCGTAAAATCTGCAAAGCCTATCCCTGAGGCGTTCCCCTTGGCTTCGTTTGTCAGCTCTCTTACAAATATCCTTGTAACTTTCGGTCCACCTACGTCCTCCAGGGTTAGATTCATAGCCACGTGTTTTCTCCCAATAACGTTGGTGTCCATCCCTGTACCGCTTATGTTCTTTCCCATCTCATCCACGATCAAGAGATCGACTGGATCAAAGGGGAGTTTAGCAAGCCACTCTTTAGCTTGCTTCAGGAGGACCTTTTCTTCTTCCTCTATATTCTCCAGTTCGACAGCCCTAATGACGGCGGTCTGATCGTAGCCATTTTCAAGCGTCGCCATCCCGCAGAGTATCGGGCAGTTTGAGAGCATAAATCTCCCCACAGTCCTTACGATCCTGTCGAAGGAGAAGTTTACGATCGCTCTATGATAGATCTTTGCTCCTGCGTGCTTCCCCATTCCGATCATCATCATCTTCATCATTCCGCTTTCTATATCACCCACGAAATCGGTGTGCGGCTTCACCCTGTTGGCGACGACGATGTGGTCGGCTTCCGACGCATATTTGTCCAGATAGATGGGTATGGATATATCCTCCTCCTCCACCGTCCCGACCTTAATCACCTCCATGGAAGATTTTAGGGGACACCCCATCGTCTCCTCTGAGATCCCGTAGCTCCTTAGGATCTCACTTTGTCCCTCTGCGGTCCCGCCTCCGTGGCTCCCCATAGCGGGGACGATGAACGGCTCTGCTCCTAAGGACTTAAAGACGTCCACCATAGTCCTTATGATTACGTCCATATTCGCAATTCCTCGACTTCCCGCAGTGATTGCCACGCTCTGCGCCCCTTTCACCTTTGCCCCCATGTTTATGGCCTCCATCTGATTCTTCACCTCTCCTGCCACATCCTTCACCACAGGAGCGTCAAACCTCTGATTCAATCTGAACATCCTCGGATAGCTCATGATTATCCTCCGGTTTCTTTTCCCCGAAAGTGCTTACGCTACTTTTCGGGTGCCTAAATAAAATAGGCGTTGTAATCTATCCTGCCGTCCAGCCTCCGTCCACGTAGATTATCTGACCTGTTATAAAATCTGACGCCTCCGACGCTAAAAACACAAATGCCCCTTTTAAATCCTCAGGGCTTCCCCATCTTTCCATCGGAACTCTTGACATGATGTACTCGTTCCTTTTTCTATCCTCCCTAATAGGCTTTGTCAGGTCGGTGGCGATAAATCCCGGCGCTATAGCGTTCACATTGATGTTGTATTTCGCCCATTCCACAGCCAAGGTCTTGGTCAAAATCACCTGGCCGCCCTTGCTGGATCCGTATGCCAGGGTGGTGCGAATTCCGATTGTGGACGTTAGGGACGCCGTATTTATGATCTTGCCCTTTTTCCTTTTGATCATCTCCCTTCCGGCAAGCTGACAGCATAGAAAGACCCCCTTTAGGTTCACGTCCAGCACCCTGTCCCACTCATCCTCCGGGAAGTCCTCAGCTGCGATTCGATAGGTTGTCCCCGCGTTGTTGACCAGAATATCTATCTTCCCGAACTGATCGAGGGTGGTCTCTATCAATCTCTCTATGTCCTCTTTTACTCCCATATCACCCGGAACCGCGACTACCTTTCTGCCCAGACTCCTTATCTGGTCGGCTGTACTTTCCAGTCTGTCTGTGTTCCGGCTATTCAGGGCTATATCTGCTCCCGCCTCGGCCAGAGCCATCGCGGCTCCCCTGCCTATTCCCCGGCTCCCGCCCGTAACAACCCCGACTTTCCCCTCTAGGCTCATCTTGTCAAGTATCATAAAGTATCCTCCGTCTTTGTCTACGTTGACGCTTATCTATATTCTCAAAGAGATCTCGGCCACCACCATCTGAAAATCCATCTTTTCAGAATCAGAGGGATTATCAGGGGCATTATGCTTTTGGTAGGGAAAATTGTCAAGGCCTTTGTGATGCGGGGCATCATCCCATCTTGCGATCTGTTTACCATTAGCATCCATATATTGGTACCTGTATTTCAATAGTTCTACGGATGGTTCAGTCTTGACATATTCTGCAATCCGGAACTCGGAGCTATCTGAGAATGTAACTGTCGCTTTGATATAACACTCAAACTCATCAATTTGCTCAAAGTTCAAAACAAATGAGGTTACAAAAGGACTCCTGTTGATTCCCCTTTGAATCTCATCGCAATATTCACGGACGTTCATACAGAGACACCGACAAGAACGTTATATTTTTTGATCCACTTATCGTGTCCTCTTTTTACGGCGAACCAATCGAAGAAATCCTGATCGTCTCCCAACTCACCACCTTCGAACTTTTCTATAAATATCTCTGAAGTCATTTGGTACTTATCCTCAAATTCGGCGCATGCGTTCCTGAAATATTCGCGCCGATACTTGGCTACATTCTTTTCCCGTTCAAGTGCTGAACTTATCACATCCTTAACTTCGACATCAGTATAGTCCGATTTAACGTTAAGATTTATCTTCATAGGAATCACTCCTTACACTATTAGCCCATTTTCTCATATATTCAATCCCTGCTCTTATCTGGTCCTGGTTCACTTTATCCGTCACAATCACTTTTCCAATCCTTTGGGGGAGCACAAATCTTATCACGCCTTCTTTTACCTTTTTATCGGATTTCATCCTATCCAAAATATCGCTCGTAGATATATTCTCAATTCCCTTCGGGACCCCTACTCTTGACAATAGGCTGTTTTGACGCTCAAGGTCATCTCTCTTGAACAGACCCAATCTTTCTGCGATACTTCCCGCTGCGACCATGCCCAAAATCACTGCCTCGCCGTGCCTGTACACGCTGTAATGTCCCGCAGCCTCGATAGCGTGCCCGACCGTATGCCCGTAGTTCAAAGTTGCCCTCAAATCTCCCTCTTCTTTTTCATCTCCACTCACAATATGCGCTTTTATGCGGCAGTTCCTGGCAATTAGGTCGTCCATCTGATCTGCTGAGACCTTCAGTTCCAGTATATCCTCTAAATTATCCTCCAAAAATGAAAAGAGTCCCTCGTCGGCGATCAAGCCGTGCTTTATGACCTCCGCTATGCCTGATCTTATCTCCTCTTGGGGGAGCGACCTTAGAAGGTCAGTGTCCACAAGCACGAAGCGAGGCTGATGAAACGCCCCGATCAGATTCTTCCCTAACTTATGATCTACGGCAACCTTGCCCCCTATACTGGCATCCACCTGGGCCACGATAGAGGTCGGGACCTGAACTAAGTCTATGCCCCTCAGGAACGTAGCTGCCACAAATCCCGCTATATCTCCTACGACGCCTCCTCCTAACGCCACTATCGCCGAACTTCTGTCGAGCCTGTTTTCTATCAGCTTTTCGTAGATGACATCCGCCGTCTCCAGATTCTTGTGCTCCTCGCCGTCCGGTATCACCACATCCACAACCTCTAAATCCGCTCTCTGGAGGCTGCGAGATGCGAGATCCAAGTACGAATCTGCAACAGACCTGCTGGAAATTACCGCTGCCTTTCTCCCAAGTTCGTGCTTTTTATAGTATACCCCCAATTCTCCCAGTATCCCATGCCCTATGTATATAGGATAGCTCCTGTCACCTAAATTTACAACTATCTTTTCCACCCTGTCTCTTATATCCTTTCTACAACCTATGTTCTCACTTATCTCTCAACAGCGCGCGCTCCACAAAGTGCGAGACAAGAGCCTCTAGGGAAACGCCGACGGCTCGGGCTGCATCTGGATAAAGGCTGGTCGGCGTCATGCCCGGCAACGTGTTGATCTCAATGACTATAGGCTCTCCTTCTTCTGGAACGATGAAATCCACCCTCGATAGATCCCTGCAACAGAGCACTTCATGTGCCAGTTCGGCGATTTCCTGAGTGAGGCGATACTGCACCTCCGGAAGCGGAGCAGGGATGATGTGTTCGCACAGGCCCGGCGTGTAGCGATGTTCATAGTCATACCACGAGCCTGAAGGTGTTCGAATCTCAATTACCGGCAATGCTTCTATCACATCTCGTTCGAGAATTCCCACAGTTATCTCACGACCCTCGATGCGTTTCTCAACAAGGACCCTCTCGTCGTAGGAAAAAGCAGCATCTATCGCCCCTTCAAGATCTGTCAGGTCCTCTCCAAATAGAATTCCAAGAGCAGAACCCTGACTGGAGGGTTTGACCACCACATCAGATCCCAGCGAATCGAGGACGCGCTCTGCTGCACAAGAAGCACCCTCGCTCCGGTGGACGACAATATCCTTTGCCACGGGCAGTCCATTGGCTCGAAAGATCTGTTTGGAAACTATCTTGTCCATTCCGCAGGCGCTGGCCAGTACACCGCTGCCGACGTACGGGATGCCCAAAATTTCAAGAAATCCCTGAAATGTGCCATCCTCACCCGGGGGGCCATGGAAAGCAGGAAACACTACATCAACTTGTGCATCTATAAGTGCTTCTACAATCTTGTCATCGTGTTCAAGGATAGTCACATTTTTATAAGTGGCACGAAGGGCATCGGCGATGCATCCTCCCGTGACTCGGGATACCTCCGCTTCAGGCGATGGTCCGCCGCATACGACAGCGATAGATGGCTTCTCTTTTCGGAGCATGTCATAACCTTTCATTTATAGACGAAAGGAAAGGTTCTGTTGGTTTTTAATTTCGGCTAACGTTTCTGGCGTGCGCGAACCGCGAAACGGTTGGGCGAAGGCGCGTATGCGCCGTAGCGTAAACACGATGTTAGCGGATGTCGCATGTGGTTCTCTTCGAGCAATTCTGTGTAAGAGATTTCACCCAGGCTGCGCAGCCTCAAGGTCTCTGATCTCAGTCAGAAACTGTGTGACGTTGCGCTCAAGTTCAAAAGGGTAGGAGTAACCCAAATGATCCCCAACATCGGACGCCAATCTCCCGAATATTTCGGCTGTCTTGAACATAGCTTTCCAGTTCTCTTCTAGGTCAGCTCCCGCGAAAGTTGCCTCGATTTCCGACCAAATTTGGGGGTCTAGGTGTTTCTTAAACCATCTGCCATTAGCACCCGGATTGTTCTTCCAGTTCTTCTGCATACCGATGTACCAGGCAATTGCCGATTTCAGATAATGGTGATGCAGGCCGCCGTCAAGCATGTACTTGGCGAAGAACAACTCGTCTCGGAACAGACACTTCGTGACGTAGGTTATATTCCACCAAAAGTGGTGAACAAGCTCCTCGTATTCCGACTCAGTTGGCTGCTTTGTCCAATACTCAGAGTAGGTCGGCGGGATTGTGCGCTGAATTAGGCCATCCTTGTCGAGTAGGATTTCGTACCCCATGTCGTTGGCATAGCCTCCATCTGTTTTCATATCTTGCTCCAAGACCTCCAACAACAAGACATTGAAGTCCACTCTTGGGGCGTTTTTGAAGATTACCATACAGCAGCCTGATCCATCGTCCCAGAATTTTGGTTTATAGGGTTCGCGTACTAAAAGCCTTGTGAAAAACCCTTAGATTCAGAAAGTAGTATAGAACAAGCATTGATAAAGCAGCTCCGATGTATTATATTATGTTATTGATAATATTATACATGGAGGAAACAATGACCCCACAAAAGCAGGAACAGACAAATCCGATGTTTCACTATTTTCAGATGGAGGATTTAGTTCCCGAGGATCATATCCTTCGTCAGATTGATGAGGCAGTTGATTTTTCATTTGTACGAGACGTTGTATCAGATTGTTATTGCCCTGACAATGGCAGACCCGGTATTGATCCTGAATTAGTTGTTCGAATGATCCTTATTGGCTATCTGTATAATTTGAGTGAGAATCGGCTCTGTCAGGAAGTGGGGATGCATGCGGCATATCGGTTGTTTTGTCATCAGACATTTGATGATGCGGTTCCGGATAGGAGCACGATCAACAAGCTTCGCAATCACAAGTGGGCATCCAGTGGGTTGTTTGAACGGATAATGCGTCAGGTAGTCCAGTGTTGCATAGATGTCGGTCTTGTGAGCGGTAAACACCTTAGTGTCGACGGCACTCAGATACAAGCTGATGCTTCAGTGAAAAGTATTGAGCCGATAGAACCCCCTGTTTCTCTTGATGATTATCTCAAGGGAATCGGTTTTGAAGGTGATAAGACAAAGGGTAGGTCCGGGCATCCTCAGGATAAAGACTTTCATGGTGAAAAGTGGACGAACCAAACACACCGTTCGACTACAGACCCCGACGCGCGCTTATACAGCAAATCGAAGGGCAAAGGGGCTTTTCTCTCGTTTATGGGCCATGATCTGATCGACACAAAAAGCAGAGTAATCCTTGAGACTCAGGGCACGCAGGCGACAGGGACAGCAGAGCCCGAAAGTGCCCTTAAGATGGTAGATGACCTTGAAACATACACCATGCCCAAAGACATTCAGACACTTAGTGCCGATACCGGTTACGGTTCTGGTAATTTTATCGCTGATGTACTTGACCGGGGAATCATACCCCATATTCCTCTGCGAGCCGATGAGAAGATTGAACCGATTCCTACATGGAAAAACAAGACAAATCCAGCACATATTCAGGCCGAACGGGATAGAAAAGTGCGAGAGGCGAAAGCCAGAAATCATGCACGGTCTATCTCATTAACAGCTGACTACAAACTCTCCCGGAGACTCCGTAAACGCAGTGAACATATCTTTGCTGAAGCCAGGCAACAACACGGTATGGGACGAGCCCGTTATAGAGGACCAGCCTCACTGAATGAACAGTTGAATCTTGTTGCAACAGTACAGAATCTCAAGAGGCTTGTATCTTTCATAAGAAGGGGGAAAGCGTCTATGTGTGCCCTGTCTGTCAAAGACAGTGCATCCTGTTCTTCAAACAGCTCCTGTTCCTTGCTGACCAGAACTCTGATAAGACTATTTTGCTTATTCCACAGCAAAACGATACGATATGCTACTCTTTGACCCATAATCGGCGCTTCAGACGCTGCCTGGGACATAACTATTTCACAAGGCTTCTAAGACCTCTCCAAACGTCTCCGGCCACTTGTCTTCTTCCGGGAAGGGCTGCATATCCCTGACATATAGAGTGATGTCGTAGTCTGACAATACGTCAATCTGACCGTGGGGATTGGCCCGAGTACTGGTAAGAAGTACTACTCGAACGTTTTCAGCCTTCTTGGCCCAGTCGGTTACTTCTTTCGCCATATCTCTTGTTTCGAGCATGAAAACCTCCTCAAGCCAAAGAGTATATTCGGGGGCGTACCTCAACCGATTGAAATGGCCGTGGCGATTCGGAAAAATCCGTAACGCTTCTTCAAGAAATGACGGGAGCAATTTCCGCTAACTTGTTTATATCCGAGCTATTTCGCATATCTTTCCATTTCGGTGCGCTATCCGAAGATCCCTCCGCGCCCAAGACCAACATTGCTTTGTTTTTCCTTCATCTTTCACTTCCTTGCTTTTCAAATAAACTATCAATAATCTCTTCCGCTATCCTTTCCGGTGGAGTTTGGTTATTCGATTCCACAATAATATCCGCTGTCCTGTAGAACATCTCTCTTTCTCCAAGCATTTGCTTTATCTTATCTAACGTTCCCTTGTTGTCCACTCCTGCAATCACGGGGTGATTGTCGTAGTCTTTTATCGTCTCCAGCATTGTTTCAGGCGAAGGTCCGCCGCATACGACAGCGATAGATGGTTTCTCTTTTTGGGGCATGTACAAACTTTCATTTATGCAAGAAAGGGAAGGTTCTATTTGGGATGCAATTTCGGTTCACGTTTCGCGCGTTTGCGAACCTGCACAGCAGGTTGGGGCGAAGCACCCGAAGGCGCGAAGCTGTAAGCTTGCTGTTAGCCGAAGTTTCTACGAAACTCAAACACATGTCAAACATTTAATCTTCTAATGTGGTTTACGAGAGCTTTATCCAACTTTATCATACGATCAATCATCTTATCGTGAAGATCGTCCCACCTGTCTTCAGCCATAAGTCCTCCCTCAGTACATTTCCACCTAATGCAGCATGACCGTCTATCTTCGCATTCCCAGTCCAAACTTTCTCCGAAGTCAGTTTCAATCTCTTCCTTCTTAGCGTGAAGTGTGTCAAATATGCGCCTGTTAATCTCCTGCGAGTCCTTCCCTCTATCAATATAAAGATGTGCTGAGACCGAGTTGTTAGCTACTGAGTAGCAGTATGTCAATCCTGCTATTCCTGCTCCTGTTCCAATCCAAGACCGCTTACTCGGTGATATGTTGGTATGTAGTTCAGTTTTCTCTTTGCTCTTTGTCAACAGTCGTGTCCAGAACTCCACTTGGTTCTTATGTCTTTCAGCATGTTCTTTCTTCTCCTCACCACTCTCTTTGGTTACTTCACTTGGAGCACAAATAACAGAGAACAGGGGCGCAGGTGGAGATTCACCAATACGGATACCCTCAACCTTCACAAGGTAGAAGGACACATCTGCAGGTGTAAACTCGTTTAACCACATCACAGTTTTGACATGTTCCGGACGTGGGTCACTACAAATCCAAATAGCGGTCTTAGCATCAAGGTTTGCAAGATATGTAAGGACTTTACCAAGGTGGTCATGATCGGTCTTCTCTAACTGGCATTCTATGATTACCTGGTTGCCCTCATTGTCTTCAGCTAATAGATCGGCAGCAAAAGTACCAGTTCTTTTTTGACGCTCAATAGGGGAAAGTGACAAATCTAAAGAACCGTTGAGGATCTCTATGTTTTCCTCAAGCCAACCAGTGAAGTCCCTTGCTTCGTTCTTCCATATCTCCCTAAGCGAAACCTTTTCAAGTTTGCCAATATTCATATTTCAGTCCCCGACAATATCTGCTGTCCTGTAGAACTTCTCTCTTTCTTGGAGGATACGCCTTATCTTATCTAATTTTCCTCTGTCGTCCAATCTTGAGAGCAGAGGGCGATTGTCGTCGTCTTTTATCTCGAAGGGCAAAGGGGCTTTTCTCTCGTTTATCCAGCATTGTCTCGAGTGAAGAAAACATGTAGACTCACACAATCGTGTTGCGCCGTTACTCTATCTATAATCTTCCCTCTTCAAGGTCATATACGTCAAACCAGACGTAAACCGGTCGGTGTTTTGGGATATGCTCCTGGATGTATGTCTCCAAATAGTCCTGGGCTTCGTCTGACATCTCACTGAGCCGCATGTCCCGCATCTTATTGTTCCAACGGATAATCTCCATCCTGTCTTTGACTTTCGATTTGGCGTTGACCCATTCGGCAACTTCTTCGTCTGTGGTTCCCGTAGCCACGAATTCTTTCAATTCCTCATGATCTATCCCTGTAAAAGGCTCAAACTGGCTGCACAGTGAACAGGGCCAGAAATTATACTCGCCATTGATCCCCAGAAGGAACGCTCGGCACTTATCCACACAACGTGCCAAAATCACATAGCCTCCCAATATTTCGCGGGGGCTTCTCGGATATCCCTTCCTCAAATCCTTGGCCATCAGTTTAAGTTTATCCTTATTCATGACTTGCCATTCCTTCCATATTCGTTAGTTGAGAAGGAAACTATCTTAACTATAAGGGTCGCTTGCCATAGGTGGCAGCTACTTCTTAAGGAGTACAGAAACACCAACGCCAAGCCGTGCAGGATAGTTGCGCCCGTGGTTAGATACAGCACAGAGTCAGGCAGTTTCTATTGCTGATATTCGATTAAATGCAGATTATTCTGCATTCCAGACCGTGAGCACTTGACCTGTCGCATCACCTTCTACACTCTCAACGTATGCTGCGCCTGCTTCGTCCAGAGTCACCTTGCGGCTTCCTTTGGTTACGGGTCCTTCAACAATAAGTGCAGGGCTGACTGAATTGATTCGTATCCCTCGGGGCATGACAGTGGATGCACTATATACGAAGGCATTGATCGCTCCGTTAACCGTCCCCGTCACACAACTTTCCGGGGTTGGGAATTGGGTCAGGAAGCCTGTGGTTAATGTGAACGAACCACCGTCATTGATGTAGTCCTTGCCTATGAGAACCAGATTTACTTGCCCCATCAGCTTCCGTTTGATACCGATATAAAACTCTTCTTCACTCAACTGCTCAAACGGACCAAAGTGGCTGTCGTGTCCTCCAACTGTCGCTACAACCGCGTCAAACGAACCGACAGACTCATACATGTCCCGGATGGATTGATTATCCGTGTAGTCAACAGTCAGATCACCTCTGGTGTGTCCGACTTTAATCACCTCATGTCGGGGTAACAGAAGTTCTACAACTTTGCTACCGATGTAACCTGAAGCTCCTACAGCAACGATTTTCATAAGTTTCCTCCTGAATTGTTAAAGTAACAAACCTTCGCCTGATCGCGATAAAAAAGCCAAGTCACATACCTATCGCAACACTCAAGGTCACAGGGTGGGGAGCCTTTCTCTTTGGGAGAATGGCCACGGTTGCTTATAACTTATTATCAGTCACGAACCCACGTAGTGTGCTTGCGAAGGATGAACGGCCAGAGCCGTGACCCAGGTGTTAGGGGCTTTTGCTCCTCTTTATGGCACTGTTAGAGACTCGACCTGCGCTATTAAATCATGTAAAGGTAGATCGGCCAGAGAGCTCAATTGAAGATCAGCTTCTTCTATAGAAAGGTGCTTGGTTATAGAATTAGGCACGGACACGCAAAAGATTCCAGCGCTTTTAGCGGCTCGTATACCGTTCGGGGAATCTTCAAGCACTATCGCTTCGTCAGCAGCGACAGCCAACGTCCCAAGGGCAAGCGTATAAAGCGCAGGATGTGGTTTCGTTTCGGTTACATCATCCCGGGTCTTTATGTCATCAAAGTAGTGCAGAAGATCTAAACGGGCTAAATGAGGGATAACCCAATTTCTGGGAGAACTGGAAGCTAAACCAATCTTCAGGTTCAGCCGTCTGGCATCTTGCAGATAGCCTTCCACACCGGGTAATGTATGCTGACCCTGTATTAGCTCTTGATTGCGTAATCGGAGTTTTGCTTGAATATCTTCCCGATCAATGGACGCACTCAACTGATCTTGTAAATTCTGGTAGGGATCGAATGAAGAGGATGCTGTTCCAATACAAACAGACCAAGTAGACAATGAAAGCTTACAATCGAATTCTTGATATATTTCTTGCCACGATTGGAATACTGGAAGCTCGGTATCTAAAATAAGACCATCAAAATCGAATATCAGTGCTCTGATCATTTCTTTATCCCTCACCCAATGGGTGCTAATTCGTTCATGGGTGAACTATTTCTCATATCTTTCTATTTCGGTGTGATATTCGAACTTCGGATATATATCTTTGTGGCTGAAAAAGTAACATCGCTCTGTTCTCCCCCTCATCTTTGAGCCTTCTGCTTTTTCGATAAGCTATCAATGATCTGGTCAGCTTTCCTGCCAGGGGAAGTTTCGTCGTTAGATTCTACTATAATGTCCGCCATCCTGTAGAACTTCTCTCTCTGTTCCAGCATCCGCCTTATCTTGTCCAGCTTTCCCTTTTCATCCAGTCCAGATAGCAGAGGTCGGTGATCGTGATCCCTTACTCTCTCTACAATCGTCTCCGGTGAAGAAGACAGATAGACGCATATCCCTGACTTTGAGATCGTGTCTCTATTCCTCTGGTGAACAATAGCTCCGCCGCCCAGAGAGACGATAGCTCCCGAAAGAGAACACGCCTTCTTCACGCAATAGTGCTCCACATCTCTGAAGTAGGCCTCGCCGTCCTCTTCAAAGATCTCGGGAATTGTCCTTTTCTCCATCTCCTTGATCATATCGTCTGTGTCCAGGAGTTGCATCCCCAGTTTCTCGGAAAGAGCATGGCCGACCTTGGTCTTACCCGCACCCATAAACCCCGTTAGAAATATATTCTGCCCTTTACACATTGTAGCTCTGGACATAAGCTTCGTAGTTGTGTCGGACCTCCTGCATGCTGTCCCCGCCGAACTTCTCCAGAAAGGCGTCCGCAAGCACAAAGGCGACTACTGCCTCGCCGATAACAGACGCCGCCGGGACGGCGCATACGTCGCTCCTTTCTACGTGAGCTAAGACTTTCTCCTTTGTCTCCATGTTTACGGATTCAAGCGGCCTCATTAAGGTGGAAATGGGCTTCTTAGCCACTCTGACGACCAGCGGCTCTCCGTTTGTCATCCCGCCCTCCAGGCCCCCTGCGTTGTTCGACTTCCTGTAGTAGCCCTTCGCAGTATTCGTACCACCATGGCCGTAGGCTATCTCATCGTGCACCTGTGATCCCTTCCTGCGCGCGCAGTCGAAGCCCAAGCCTATCTCCACTCCCTTCATAGCCTGAATACTCATCAGCGCCTGAGCCAGTCTTCCATCCAGTTTCCTGTCCCAGTGAACGTGACTTCCCAGTCCTACAGGGAGTCCTGTTGCAACCACCTCGAAAATTCCCCCTGCGGAATCCCCCGCATTTTTAGCTTCATCAATCTTTTCTATCATCTTCTTTTCAATCTCGGGGTCTACGCATCTGACCGGAGACTTATCTATCTTTTCGTTGGAAAGCTCTTTTAAAGCTTCAATGCTGAGTCTATCTCCCTCCACACCTCCGATACAGGTCACGTGGCTCTTGATCTCTATGCCGAACTCCTCCAACAGCTTCCTTGCGATAGCCCCTATGGATACCCTCGTGGCCGTCTCCCTTGCGCTAGACCTTTCCAGCACATTCCTTATATCCACATGTCCGTATTTGATAGACCCTGCCAGGTCGGCGTGGCCGGGCCTCGGTATCTGAACAGGATTTACGTTTTCTCCACTTCCCTCAACGCTCATCCTTTCTGTCCAGTTTTCCCAATCCTTATTCTCTATCAAAAGGGCGATAGGCCCTCCCAAGGTCTTCCCGAATCTCACACCCGAAAGTATCTTCGCCCTGTCGGATTCTATCTTCATCCTCCGGCCGCGTCCGTAGCCCTGTTGTCTCCTCCAGAGTTGATGCGCAATATAATCCTCACTTATCTCAAGCCCTGAGGGCATGCCCTCCAGGATGCCTATCAGACCCTGACCGTGAGATTCTCCTGCTGTAAGGTGGCGAAGCATGTACTGCTCCTTCCTGATAAACAAGCAGACAGCAAAAGTAAGTAGAGGCGAACCCATGTGTTCGCCCGATTCATCCGTGTTTTCAGGGCAGACACACGGGTCTGCCCTTACAAACTTCTACATTCTCTCCGGTTTCTTCATCCCCAGGAGCCCTAAGGCGCTCCCTATGACGACCTTTGCAGAATACACAAGAGCGATTCTGGCCTTTGTCAACTTTGCGTCGTCGCCTAAAACTCTGCAACTGTTGTAAAACTTATTCGCTGCCGTAGCCACATCTGTGAGGTGTCCGGCGACTATAGACGGCTCATACGCCTCGGCGGCGGCCATCACGGTCTGAGGAAATCTTTCCAGAAGCTTGATAAGGTCTGCTTCGGTCTCATGCGTCAAGAGCCCTGCCTCAACCTCCTTTTCCATCTCTTTGCCGTACTTCCTCAGTACACTGCACAGCCTTGCGTAGGTATACTGCATGTACGGCCCTGTCTCGCCGTCAAAGTTGAGCGCTCTATCCCAGTCGAAAACCACGTTTTTTGTCCTTCTGCTGGATAGATCTGCAAATATCACAGCTCCTATCCCCACATCCTTTGCCACGCTATCCTTGTCCTCAAGATCAGGGTTCTTCTCCTCTATTATCTCCCCTGTGAGCTCGACAGCGCCGTTCAGCACATCCTCCAAGAATACTACGTTTCCCCGTCGAGTGGAGATCTTGCCCTCCCTAAAGCTCATAATTCCGAACGGAACGTGGACGCACCTTTCTACCCAATCCATTCCCATCAACTCCAGGGCCTTGAACAGTTGCCTGAAGTGCAGGCTCTGCGCCACAGCTGTCGTATAGATCAGCTTATCGAAATTGTACTCCTTAAATCTGTACAATGCAGCGGCTAAGTCCCTGCTGTGATATATGCTCGTCCCGTCGCTCTTCCTCAGGATAAGTGGAGGCATGTTATATTCGCTCAAATCCACTATCAGAGCTCCCTCGCTTTCGGTCGCAAGGCCCGCGTCCAGGGCCTTCTGGACTGCCTCATCTATCATTTCTACGTAGAAACTTTCGCCCGCATACGAGTCGAAGTCCACGTCCAGAGCCTGGTAAATCCTCTTAAACTCCTTTAGACTCTCATCCCTGAACCATCTCCACAATTCTACTGCCTCATTGTCCCCCTGCTCAAGCCTTTGAGACCATTCATTAGCTTCTTTACCCAGAGAATCGTCCTTCTTTGCCTCCTCCTGAAATTTCACATAGAGCTTGAAAAGCTCTGCCATGGTCTCTTCTTCAACCTTTGCTTTATCCCCCCATCTTTTATACGCAGCGATAATCTGGGTAAAATTAGTCCCCCAGTCCCCCAGATGATTCACTCCAATACAATTATAGCCCAAGAATTCGTATATCTTCTTTATGGAATTCCCTATGGCTGTGGATCTCAGGTGTGCTATATGAAAGGGTTTCGCTATGTTGGGCGAGGAATAGTCTATCACCACAGTTTTGCCGAGACCCTCATCGCTCCTGCCGTAATCTTCTGCCTCGTTTAAGATCCTGTTTAAGACATACCGGGTAAGCTCCGTCTTGTCAACGAAGAAATTCAGATATGGCCCGGCGCTCTTGATCTGGGTTACATATCTGATCCCCTTGACCTTTTCTGATAGCTCGTCCGCTATCTCTGTCGGATTCTTCTTAAACTCTTTTGCCAGTACAAAACACGGGAAGGCGTAATCGCCCATCTTCCCATCCGGAGGAACTTCTATTGCCCTTTGCACCTCACCTTTGTCGACACCTGCAGCATTACTTATAACCTCAGCTATTTCGTCGATAAACGGATTTACCAAGAATGTCTCACCTTTTCAAGTATTCAACCAGATCGTTTATTGAGATAATTCTGATACCATACCTGCCTGCAAAATGAACTAATTCGTCTAATGTAGCCATACCTCCATCTTCATCCAGGATCTCGCTTATTACGGCCGCAGGATACAAACCGGCTCCAATAGATAGATCGACTGCCGCTTCGGTATGCCCCGGTCTTTTTAGTACGCCACCCTCTTCATACCTTAAAGGAAACATGTGACCCGGTCTTAGCAGGTCTTCCGGGGTCGTATCTGGATCTAAAACGGCCTTAATAGTCCTTGCTCTATCGTAAGCTGATATCCCTGTCGTTGTGCCCTTTTTTGCATCGATTGACACCGTAAATGCACATCTTGTTATCTCGGTATTGTCCTGGACCATTTGAGGAATCTTTAATTCATGAAGGCGTTTCCCCGTTATGGCCAGACAAAGGAGACCGCGGGCATATCTGAGCATGAAATTTATCTTTTCCGGAGTGGCCTTCTCTGCCGCTATTACCAAGTCACCTTCATTTTCTCGCTTTTCATCATCTACTACTATGACGAATTTCCCCGCTTTGATGTCTTCTATTGCTTCGTTGATAGTCCAAAATGACATTTGTCACCTTTAACTGATTCCTGGATACGCGGTATTTGCACAGGAGTGTGCTTTGAGATAAGGCATTACACAGACTCCTTACTCCACCTTTACGCCGCAGTATAGGCTCACAATCCCGAACGTAAGGCGCTTTTCCTCCAAATCTTCGAATCCCGCCTGCTCCATATAACGCAAGAATTCATCTCCCTGGGCAAATTGCGTCGTGGAATCGTAGAGGTAGCGATAGGCCTGCGTATCTCCTGAAACGAGGCCCCCTATAGTGGTAAGAACGTACTTAAAATACAAAAAATAGGCTGCCTTGAGAATTGGTATCGTCGGTCTTGAGAACTCTAACACCACAGACCTCCCGCTCGACCTTAAGACTCTGTAGATCTCCCCTAAACTCCTGTCTAGATCCACAACGTTCCTAACACCGAACCCCACTATCATCCCGTCGAAAGTGTCATTTCCAAAGGGCAGTTGCCCTGCGTCTGCGCAAACCAAAGAGAGTGTTTTTTCATATCCCCTTGTATGAAATTTCTCGGCGCACAGCTTCAGCATTTCTTGTGCGGCGTCCACGCCGACTATATTCGTCAAAGTGCCCTTTCTTACGACTGCTAACCCCATATCTCCCGTCCCCGCGCACAGATCTAGAATTCTCTCTTTCTCTTTTATCTCTAATAGCTTTGCGGCAGAATTTCTCCAGTAAAGATCGAGGCCGAAGCTCAGCAATCTATTTAAAAGATCATAGGTCTTCGATATCCTCTCGAACATACCTGTGATGGAGTTCTGTTCTTCCCTTTTCACTTAAATCGCTCTATAAGGCTTCTCTTCATCACGTCGGTCGGAGGTTCTATGCCCGTCCATATCTGGAAAGACCTTGCCCCCTGAAGGACCAGCATGTCCAGCCCGCCTATGACCTTGGCTCCTCGTGATTTGGCCTCGGACATCAGTTTCGTCTCCGGTGGGTTCGGCACAGAATCAAAGACCACCAGGCGGCTGTGGAGACCTGAACCGTCACCGAGGGGATAGGCGTTCACATTAGGATGCATGCCCACAGAGGTCACATTGATTAACAACTCACAGTCTTTCAGTTCATCCTTTAGAACCTGGCTGTGTAGCACGTTGCTCCTTATCCCCTTTCCCCGATTGGAGAACTCATCTTTTAACTTTTCGGCCTTTTCGACCGTTCGATTTAGTATCACAATCTCTTCGACCTCGTCCACTGTCGTCAGTCCATAGATGACAGCCCTTGCGGCTCCACCTGCCCCTAATACTACGACTTTAGGCGCAAAACAGCCTTTGCCCCCCTCTCTCCTCAAAGATTCAAGGAATCCGTAGACATCGGTATTATGGCCTGTAAGCTTCCCATCCGTGTTAGCTATAGTGTTAACCGCGCCTACAGCTTGGGCTTCCTGTGAAATCTCGTCCAGAAACTCCATAACTGCCACTTTATGAGGGATCGTTACATTGGTTCCGCCCATACCAAGGCCTCTTATCCCTCGTACAGTATCCTCAACGTTTTCTGGCAATACATCAAATGCGACGTAGCACCAGTCAATCGCCAAAGCCTCAATAGCCGCATTGTGCATAGCTGGAGAGAGCGAATGACTTATAGGGTGTCCGATGACGGCAAGGAGCCTGGTGTTGCTCGTAATCTTCAAGAGCTTTACTGCCCTCCCAGGAGATCGGCTATGAATTGATCTGCAATCTCAAAGCTCTCCCGCCACGAACACTTATAGGCGTACTTGATCAGCACTATTCCGCCCAGGAGGATAAACGCTATGAAGATTAGAAACTGAAAAAGAGCTCTCATCGTCAGTTCTCCTTCAAAGAGTCCAAAATGTCAAAAAACCCCGGAAAAGATATGTCCACCCACTCTGTTCCCTGAATTATCGTCTCACCTTCGGATACCAATCCTGCAACAGCGAACGCCATGGCCGTTCTGTGATCTTCGAAGCTATCTATCCTTGTCCCCTGAAGCCTTCTGCCTCCCTCAATTATAAAGCCGTCCTGAAGTTCCCCCACCTTTGCCTCCATTCTCCTCAAATTATCGACCAGGGCCGTTATCCGGTCTGTTTCCTTCTTCCTCAGCTCTTCGGCGTCTCTGACCAAGAATTCCCCCGTTGCCTGCGTTGCAGCCACAGCCAATATGGGGATCTCATCGATCAGCGTCGGAACAATATCTCCACCTATTTTTGTCTTTTTCAACTCCGAACCTCTCACCACGATGTCTCCTACGAGTTCGCCTCCACTTTGGTACTCATTTTCAACGGATATGCTCGCCCCCATTCTCCTTAAGATGTCCAATATGCCTCGCCTTGTGGGATTCAGTCCCACGTCTTTGATCACAACCTCGGAATTAGGCACAATTGCCGCTGCTACTATGAAAAACGCCGCCGCCGAAATATCACCCGGAACGATACTATCGATCGCATCTAACTGGGCACCTCCCTCGACCGACACCTCGTATCCCTTTCTATCCTTCAGCCTTACTGTCCCAACGTTCGCTCCTGCAGACCTCAACATCCTTTCTGTATGATCCCTCGTCTTTGCTGTCTCGATGATTGAGGTGCTGCCATCGGTGTATAGTCCTGCCAAGAGGATGCACGACTTGACCTGCGCGCTTAAGACCGGCACCTCGTAGCGTATAGGCTCAAGGTCCCCCCCCGCGATCTTCAAGGGCGGATACTCGTCATCCAGGCCCGAAATCTGGGCACCCATCAACCTCAAGGGCTTCATAATCCTCCCCATCGGACGCCTATTTAATGACTCATCGCCTTTCAGACAGCACTCAAAGCCCTGACCGGCTAATATCCCGGACAGAAGCCGCATCGTCGTCCCTGAGTTTTCGGCGTCCAGTTCGCCATCGGATCTCTTAAGCCCCCTAAGACCTGTGCCCTGAACGACTATCCCGTTATCGCTCATATCTACCTTTCCACCCAGTTCTCTTAGGCAGTTGACTGTGCTCTGGCAATCCCTGCCTGAAGGGAAATTCACTATCCTGCTTTTCCCCTTTGCGATGCCTCCAATCATCGCAGCACGATGCGAGATAGACTTATCCCCCGGAACTACAACTTCTCCTTTTAGGACTTTAGCCGGAGTTATCGTCCTTTCCATAGATGCCCTGTTCTTTCAAATAGCGTTCCATTCGACTCAAAAACTCTTCAGCATGGGCGAGTAGACCTCGCCCCTACTTCATTCCAGTACGCCCGAATTGCCTCTAATTGTTCCTCTTCCATATCCTTTTTCCCTCTACCTGAACGTTGTGTATGAAAGGATAGAAGCTCAACTTGTCCTCAGGAATATGTGAAGAGGGTATGATTTGAACGGATATAATGAATCTGAAGTCATACTTATCCTGGAGGTCGTACGCTATATCTCTTAGACTCTCCAGCAACTCCCGATCCTCAGAGGGAACAGCAACCAGAATATCAATATCCGATTCGGACGTGGAATCTTCTCTTGCCTTGGAGCCGTAGAGCCATATAGAGTCGATCCTATCTTCAAATTTCCCTACAACTTTCCCCACATATGTATCTATAATTACTCTTTCCTCATTCGACAGGCTCGTTATTGTCTCCAAACTATCTTTGCGATCTTCTATCATCTCCTCCTCGCCTCGTAGCCATAATTGAGGGGTAGCCATAAACTAAAGGGTCCCTTATGTAGAAACGGGGACAGAATCATTTCTTTTGAGCTAGAATCCATAAATGATGTTCTAAATAATGGTGTTCTTCTTCCACATGAAGGAGTCTAAATCCAGCTTCTTGAATTAATTTCTTATTTTCTTCAATTGAATAAGAACTCCATGCCATCTCTGAACCAATCCACTCTTCAACAGCCATAAGCATTCCGTTCATTCCCATGGTAACAAGAATAGGCCCTTTTTCTTTGAGAATAATGTAAATTTTTTCAAAAAGATGTTTATGCTCTTCTCTCGGAATATGAAAAATTGCGTATAATGAAACAACAGCATCAAATGATCCTGATTCAAAATCAATATTAGACAAATCTCCTTTTATGTATTTTGCCTGAGGGACATTCTTCCTTGCAATGTTGATATGTTTTTGTGAAATGTCTATGCCTGTAATCTCGCAGCCAGGTTTAACGAGATATTTATCGTAGGGTATTCCAATACCAGAACCAAGATCAAGGATGTTTGCATTTTTAGGGATTAATTGCAATAATTTATCAAGAAATCTTTGTTCCATTTCATTCAGGTTTTTATTTAATCTAAAGAATTTTTGGTAATCTCCCTCATCATATCCTTTTTCAACAATTTTCCGTATATCTTTTGCCATCTACAATTTCCCTTTCCTCATCCGACAAGCCCGTTATTGTCTCTAAACTATCTTTGCGATCTTCTATCATCTCCTCCTTGCCTCGTAACCTCCCATTGTCAACATTTTCACGGCCTTATCCGCCTCTCTATTTCCCTCGAAGGCCAACCTTAAAGTTCCTCCCTCGCCCTCCCTTACCTTGAGGACCTCTATGTCGCTGATATTGATGCCCTCATCTGCTAAAATCCCTGAAATCTGCGCGATCGCGCCAGGTCTGTCCTCAGCTACTACTAAGATCTCAGGGTGAGGTCTCAAGAATCCCTTAGAATCTTTCGGGATGCTCTCGCGCGTTCTGTTTGCTGACCGGAAGGCATCTTCGAGGCCCTTCTGTTTGAGCTTTCTTTTTGTATCCTCAAGATAAGATATATACCGGTCTATCGTACCCAAGATACGATCTGTGTTCGTGGCGCAGATGTCCTCCCACATTGTGTAGGGACTCGAGGCTATCCTGGTCATATCCCTGAATCCCCCTGCGGCTAATTGAAGGAACAGGCCATTTTCCTCGTTCAATCTCCCCACCATCTGTACCAGCGCCACAGCCATCATCTGAGGGAGATGGCTGATCACGGCGGCTATAGTATCATGCTCGGAAGGAGACATCACCACGACCTTGGCTCCCAAAGATTTCAACAGATCTTCCAGACTGTTCGACACTTCATCTGGCACATTCTTCCCCGGAGTCAAGACGTATATCGCATTTTGGAACAGGAATGGATCGGAAGCTCCTACGCCTCTGCTTTCGGACCCCGCCATAGGATGACCGCCTACGAAATAGGCTCCGCTTTTTAGGACACTTTCCGCCGTCGCGGTGATCTCTTCCTTTGTGCTCCCCACGTCTGTTATTATCGCTCCATCTTTTACGTATCTCGAGATTTCTCGCAAAAGTTCCTGAATTCTGAGTATAGGTGTGCACAAAAAGACAAGGTCGGCTTCGGCTATGTGTCCTTTCATCTCCTCATAGGCGCACCCATCGTCTATCGCGCCTAATTGCAGAGCCTTACGGATCGTAGACTTTCTGCTTATGCCAGAAATCCTCCTATCTGATCCGGTCCTCTTCAGTGCCAGCCCTAAAGAACCGCCGATCAATCCTACACCCACAATTGCTATACTCTTAAAGTCCAATTCTTCCATTCTAGCGCTCCAGATACAGCTCTTGTCTTTTCCTGTCTACCCCCCGTTGAATCTATCGGGGACCAGTGTTTACTATACTTACTGCATTTTTTTCTCCACGACTGCTCCTATAGCCCTTATCTCCTTCATCAGCACCTCGAACTGATCTGGGAAGAGAGACTGAGCACCGTCGGACAGGGCGTGATCGGGATCGTGGTGAACCTCGATCATCAGGCCGTCTGCTCCAGCAGCTATCGAGGCCCTTGCCATAGGTACCACCTTGTTCCTTATTCCCGTTCCCTGACTGGGATCGGATATGATCGGAAGGTGGGAGAGCTTCTTGACCACAGGGATCGCGCTGATATCCAGTGTGTTTCTGGTATATTTTTCAAATGTCCTTATTCCACGCTCGCAGAGGATCACTTTGTGATTTCCTCCCGAACAGATGTACTCCGCGGACATGAGCCACTCCTCAATCGTCGCGCACATGCCCCGCTTTAAGAGGACAGGCTTGGAGGTCTTCCCCAACTCCCTCAGCAAAGTAAAGTTAGCCATGTTGCGGGTCCCCACTTGGAAGATGTTGGCGTATTCCTCAATTAGTGCGATCTGGCTTGCATCCATAACCTCAGTCACCACGGGTATCGAGAAGCTATCTCCAGCTTCGCGTAGCAGCTTTAAGCCCTCCTCGCCTAGGCCCGGAAGCTGTAGGGAGATGTCCGCGGTTTGAACGCTCCACCTCTTAGGATGTTTGCGCCGGAGCTTTTGATCCTTTCGGATATGATCCTAAGCTGATCTCTGCTCTCCACAGAACACGGACCAGCCATTACGGCAATCTTGTCCCCTCCGATCTCCACGCCGTTCACGTCTATGATAGTGTCCTCCGATTTGAAGCCTCTGCTGACCAGCTTGTAGGGTTCACTTATCCTGTGAACCTCGTGCACTCCCGGAAGAACCTCAAGGTCTCTTTCGTCCAAATCTGTATTTGTGCCTATAACCCCTATTACTGTCCTTTCTACTCCCCTAGAAATGTGAGCGTCAAATCCCAACTCCGAGAGCTTTTCGACAAGATTCTGCACATGTTCCTCTAACGCCGTACCCTCCATAACAATAACCATTCGTTCCTTTGACCTCCTTGAAATTAGTGGACAGCAAACCCCGATTGAATCTATCCCCGATTGAACCTGTCGGGGACTTGGGGAGGGAGTCAGGGGCACCGCCTCGTTTCCCTGTATGCTGTCTACTGCTTGCCGTATGCTTGTTTAACTTCCCCTTTGTAGTTTCCTGGACTCCTCGATAATCCTTTCAAATATCCTCCTAATCGCCTCGTCGCAGAGAGGTCCGTTGTTCAATTTTTGAACCCCATTCAAAATTGCAGTCTCTCTCTCGGGAGAATGGACATCTTGTCCCTTTTCCCCCTTTATTCTCCCTATCTCTAAAGCGCACTTGGCCCGGCGATTTATAAGCTCTGCCAAACGGGCGTCTATAGAGTCTATCTCCTCACGCCAGTCTGATATATCCATAGGCAACTCCCCTTGTAAGTAGACAGTAGTCCCCGATAGATTCAATCGGGGATAGACAGGGCACGTCCTCCCATCCCGTTTAAACTGCTCAAAAACGGGCGGACTTCAAAAGACCTGTTAACGTCTCTGTGTAATCACCTATCTTCGATACTAAAGATTCATCTTTCGTCCACTGGCCTATTCTCCTGACGATCGCGCTGCCCACGACCACAGCATCTGCACAACTTGCCACCTGGACTACCTGCTCGGGTTTGGAGATTCCGAAGCCTACTGCTACAGGAATGTCCGTATGATCCCTTATCTTACTTACCATCGCCCCTATTGAATCTTCAAGTTTATCTCTTTCGCCTGTCACTCCCGTTCTGGAAACGTAATACACAAACCCGGATGCCATCTTTGAGATCAGTGCTATCCTCTCCTCTGTGCTCGTCGGGGAAAGCAGGAACACGGTCTTGACTCCTCTTTCGTCCATCAACACCTTGTACTCATTCCCTTCTTCAGGCGGAAGGTCTAACAAGAGCACTCCGTCAATGTCCGCCTCGGCACACCTTTTCACGAACCTATTCACGCCGTATCTATGCACAGGATTAAAGTAAGTAAAGAGTACAATCGGAATCTGCGAGCTTTCCCTTAATTCCTCCGCCACATCCAGCACATCTTTCAGCGAGACCTTATTTTTCAGCGCCCTTTGCGAGGCTTCCTGAATCACAGGTCCATCTGCCAGTGGGTCTGAAAACGGAACTCCCAACTCGACAATATCCACACCTCTTTTTTCCAGCTCGATTACCAGGTCTTTGGTAACCTTCAGAGTCGGATCTCCCGCCGTAATATATGCCACAAACCCTTTCTGATTTTCACTTTTCAACTTCTCAAACTTTCTGTCTATCCTGTTCATACTTTCTGTCCTATATACTTAGCCGCCTCCTGAACGTCTTTGTCCCCTCGACCTGAAAGGTTAATTATGATAATATCGTCTTTATCACCATCTTTTGCAGCTTTAACCGTGTAGGCAACAGCGTGGGCGCTTTCAAGGGCGGGAATGATCCCCTCCAGTTCACTTAGCTTAGAGAAGGCCTCGATGGCTTCATCGTCCGTAGCATAAGTGTACTCGACCCTGCCTTGATCTCTCAAGAAGCTGTGTTCGGGTCCCACGCTCGCATAGTCCAGCCCCGCTGACACAGAATGCGTGGTGCTGATTTGACCGTCATCGTCCTGGAGCACGAAGCTCTTTGTCCCTTGCAGAACTCCCAAGCCTCCGGTCTGAAACCTGGATGCGTGCTTTCCCGTCTCTATTCCCATCCCGCCGGCCTCGACGCCCACCATCCGTACAGATTTATCTTTCAAAAACTCGTAGAAGAGACCTATCGAGTTGCTTCCGCCTCCTACACAGGCACAGAGAAGATCCGGCAGCCTGCCCTCCTTTTCCAGAATCTGCTGTCTTGCTTCCAGACCTATAATCTTCTGAAAATTTCTCACAATCAGGGGATAGGGATGGGGACCTAACACCGAGCCTATGATGTAGTGCGTGGTCTCCACATTCGTCACCCAGTCTCTGATCGCTTCATTTATGGCATCCTTCAGGGTCCTGCTCCCCGAGGCTACAGGTGTCACCTTTGCCCCCAGGAGCCTCATCCTGAACACGTTTAAGGCCTGCCTTTCCATGTCCTCTGTCCCCATGTAGATCTCGCACTCCATCCCGAAGACTGCCGCCACAGTCGCCGTTGCCACTCCGTGCTGTCCCGCTCCTGTCTCGGCTATGATCCTCTCTTTGCCCATCCTCCTTGCAAGTAGGATCTGACCCAAGGTATTGTTAATCTTATGTGCTCCAGTATGGCACAGGTCCTCCCTTTTTAGGTATATCTTGGCCCCTTTAAGCTCCTCTGTCAGTCTCTCGGCAAAATAGAGCGGGGTTGGCCTCCCAGCGTACTGGCTTAAATAGTATCCCAATTCCTCCTGAAACCGGGTGTCACCTTTTGCGGTCTCATACTCATTCTCCAACTCCTCTAAAGCCGACATCAGCGTCTCAGGCACGAACTTCCCACCGTAGATGCCGAAGTGGCCTGTCTTGTCAGGTGCAGTCTGCATAGTTTCCTTCCTCTATTTACCTGTCACGTTGAATATGAACCTCTTCAGTTTCTCCCTGTCCTTTTTCCCGGGCTCCTTCTCAACTCCGCTTCCCACATCGACAGCATAGGGGTTTACTATCTCTACAGCCTCATTTACATTCTCGGGATTTAGTCCCCCCGACAGGATTATCCTGCCGAATTCTTTGGCCCTTAAGGCTACATTCCAGTCGAACGTCCTGCCAGTCCCGCCGTATAGACCCTTATCGTAGGTATCGAGCAAGAATCCATCCACGTCGTAATCCTTCAAAGACGACCCCTCGAATTCTTTATCTATTCTTATAGCCTTAATGACACCTCTTATAGCCTTAATGACACCTGTGTCAAACGAGGCGCAGAATTCCGGCGATTCATCGCCATGGAGCTGAAGCAGTGTAATACCGGCCTTATCTACGATCTCCTCAATTTTCTCCTTCTCCTCGTTCACAAAGACCCCTACGGTAGTCACAAAGGGCGGCAGTCTATCGGTGATCTCCTTTACGGCACCCGTAAGCACGTAGCGTGGGCTTTTCGGGTAGAAGATAAATCCCAAAGCGTCCGCTCCCAGTTCGGCGGCGTAAAGCGCGTCGTCTATGTTCGTAATTCCGCAGACCTTTATCCTTGTCATTCTTCCAATTTAAATGAGAAAAGCTGTACCACCGGGCGAAATTCCACAACGCCTATCTCTACAATTTGTCCCCGCATCGGCAGCGAGGCTCGCCCACAGATCTCCACAGCTTTGGGAACCAGATTTGGATCCAGATCCATAGCGAGCGTACAGTGAGGGACCCAGCGCCCCGGAAGATAATTCTCCCACGAGGGTTCGCTGACGTCCCGGACGAAACGATGAAAGTAAGAGTGGATGTCCAAAAGCTTATGTGTGACCGTCGGCGCGAGGAACACTACTCCCCTTGGAAAGATACCGACATTTGACAGGGTTACAGCAAAGGGGGATAGCTCCTTTGCAAACGATCTCAGTCTTGCCTCGAATTCTTCGGTATCAAGCTCGTTACAGATAGCGAGCGTTACATGAGGAGGATCGCCAGAATCAAGCATGTAGGAGGTAACCCCTGCCTCAGCGAGATCCTTCCATATATCTCGTATGGCAGCTTCACTATCTGAATCCAGATACATTCCAATCGCAAGTGGCATAACAAAAGACTCCACCTTGGCTTTGAGGTTCGATATCCAACCAAAGAGTACTGATCAGAGCGCCCGTATTATCCGAGATTACCCGCCGATGAGCCTGATGGCTTTATAGCTCGGACATATAGATACTCTGCCGCGTGATCCCGCCATCTTTGAAGCCAGGGGTGCTCTTTACATGCCTCCTTAGATGGGCGCGGTTCTTCGATTTCCTTCAAGGCGAATCCGGCCCCGATCAAAGCGTTGAGATATTCGGAGAGCGTCTTGGGAAACCTCGGCACAAGAAACGGTGTAACATCCTCTTTAACGGGAGCCTTTGAGAATCTCCAATGCAACACTACTGGCTTGTCGTTGAAATAATCGGAGACTGTAAATTTGATGCAATTGCCCTGCTCATCACGTATCCACCCGTGACCTTTGGTCGAGAAACATGGATGAGTTATGCTGAAGATCAACTCGCCACCCGGATGAAGCACTCCGAAGATCTCTTCTACAGCGCCCTTGAAGTCAGGGCTGTCCATCAGCGCCAGGGATGAAACTACGATATCGAAGGATGCATCGTCGAAGAGGGAAAGATCGCAAAAGGATGCTACTTCGTAGCAAATCCCAAGGGGCTCCCTCTCTTCTTCCTGTCGAGCAAGTTCGATCATCCTTGGGGAAATATCCACACCGATCATTCGCGCGCCGCTTCTGGCTAAAAGCCGCGTGTTGTAGCCCTCTCCACAGCCGGCGTCCAGGACCCTCTTTCCATTGCGGCCGCCGATGAACCTAAAGAAGGCGGGATTGTTAAAGTGCTCGCGGTAGGCGTCCCAGCCTCTGCGGACATGGTCTGCCCATAAGTCCGCATTGCGATCCCAATGTCGGGCGACTTCCTCTTCGGATAATTCCGAACGCTTCATCTCTTTAGCTCCTATCGAGCATTCTTACCTAATAATTCCCTTACTTTCTTACCGATGTCCTTCTCCCTTATCAATGCCTCGCCCACTAAAATCGCATCGGCGCCGGCGTCCGTGAGCCTTAAAACGTCCTCTCTCGTGTTGATTCCACTTTCGCTAACTATAGTTATATCTTCTGGAATCTTATCTGTCAAATCGAAAGTGGTCTTCAAATCTGTCGTAAATACTCTCAAGTCCCTGTTATTTATGCCTATGATCCTAGCGTCGGCATCTAATGCCCTGTTCAACTCCTCCTCGGTGTGCACCTCCACAAGAGCGGACATCGCCAACCTCTCGGCCAAGCTTGAGTAATCCCTCAACTGACGGTCGCTCAAGATCGCCGCGATGAGCAAAATTGCATCCGCCCCCAATATCCTGGCTTCGTATATCTGGTATTCATCTACAATAAAGTCCTTTCTCAAAGCCGGAAGGTTTGAGACGCTCTTGATCATACCGATGTGCTCAGGTCTCCCACCAAAGTACTTCTCATCCGTCAAAACCGAGATCGCAGTTGCTCCGTTCTCCTCGTAAATTCGCGCTATCTCTTCGGGATCGAAATCCTCTCTGAAGACGCCTTTGGAGGGCGAGGCCCTTTTCACTTCTGCGATCAGTGAGATGTCCTTGTCCTTGATCAGGGCCCCGCCAAAATCCCTCGCCGGAGCGACGTCAGCTGCAGTGACCTTTATCTCCTCTATGGGCTGCAGGGATTTTGCATCCTCCACACAGCCTCTCTTGTAGTCTGCTATTTCGTCTAATATACCGGGCATCCAGCTATTATCATCGGTGTGTTTTTGTAGGGGCGAGGTTACCTCGCTCGGTGGGCAGCGAAACCCTGCCCCTAAATTTATTTTTAACGGTTAAGAATTACTGACGCTCGTTAGCTCTTCTAACTTCTCCATCGCCTTTCCAGAATCTATAGCTTCGGCTGCCAGTCTCATGCCCTCACCCAGACTATCTGTTAATCCACCTACCAGGATAGCAGCCCCGGCGTTCATTAACACGATGTCTCTTGTCGGCCCCTTTGTCCCGCTCAAAACGTCCGTAACTATGCGGGCGTTCTCATGTACTTCGCCGCCCAGAAGGTCTTCCGTCTTAGCCCTCCAAAACCCGAAATCCTCGGGTACGATCTCGTAGCTTTCCAATGCGCCATCTCTAAACTCGCTCACTTTCGTCCTGTCCGTTATCGTTATCTCATCGAGGCCGTCCATACCGTGAACCACAAGCGCATGCTCCGCGCCTAAATTTCCCAGAACCTGTGCAATTATGTCAGTCAAATTGCTATCGTAAACACCCACTACCTGCCTTGTCGCCCCAGCAGGATTGGTCAGAGGACCCAGGATGTTAAAGATGGTCCTTACGCCTATCTCCCTCCTTGGACCTATGGCGTATTTCATAGCTTTGTGCAAGGCGGGGGCAAATAGAAATCCAATGCCCACTTCATCGAGGCACTCCTCGACCTTCTCTGGCGGAGCCTCTACATTCACTCCCAATTCCTTCAGCACGTCTGCGCTGCCACACTTGGACGACGCTGCCCTGTTTCCGTGCTTTGCCACACAGAGTCCAGCTCCCGCCGTCACAAAAGCAGCGGTGGTGGATATATTAAATGTCCCCGAACCGTCGCCGCCGGTTCCGCAGGTATCCACGACGATTCCGTGCTCAGTCGCTATCTTGATCGCCTTCTCCCTCATAACGGAGGCGCAGCCTGTGATCTCTTCCACAGATTCGCCCTTCAGTCTCAGTGCCACCAGAAACGCTCCTATCTGAGCGTCGGTCGCCTCCCCCGACATGATCTGATTCATCACGCCACTGGCCTCTTCTCTGGTGAGATCCGCACCGGCTATAACCTTATTTATGGCATCTCTTATCAAATCTCCTCCAGTCTACTGAAGAGACAAGAATGTCTGTTCTTCCATCTACTCGGCAAGGCAACCCTTTCGCAAGAAAGTATGGCGGGTAAGACATTGCTCTTTGACATGGCTACGAGCCCAAAAAATTCTTCAACAGTTTTTTCCCCTCTTTGGTCAGGATCGACTCAGGGTGGAACTGCACTCCTTCCACAGGCATATCCCTGTGTCTTAATCCCATAATCAATCCGTCATCTGTCTCTGCCGACGCCTCCAGACAGTCGGGAAGCGACTCCCTTTCGACAATCAGCGAGTGATATCTTGTGGCGGTGAAGGCATTCTCCAAGTCCTTGAATATGGTCTTCCCGTCGTGGTATATCTCGGACGTCTTTCCGTGCATAAGATAGGGCGCCCTTATCACCTTTCCTCCGAACGCCTGTCCTATAGATTGATGTCCCAGACACACGCCTAAGATCGGCATCTTTCCGCTGAAGCGTTTGATGAGATCGAGGGATATTCCCGCTTCGTTTGGGGTGCAGGGGCCAGGGGATATGAGTATCTTATTCGGACCCATATTATCTATTTCCTCAAGGGTGATCTTATCGTTTCTGAAGACCTCAAGTTCCGCCCCTAATTCGCCTAAATACTGAACGAGGTTATATGTAAACGAATCGTAGTTGTCTATCATTAGTATCATAGCTGTTACCCTTGAAGAAAGTAGACAGGTGAGGCTGGATCGTCAGACAAGAATGTCTGACCCACCAGGTTTCACCCACTTGGATTACTGAAGTCCGAAGCCAAATATCGTCATTGCGACCCCCTGATTGAATCCATCGGGGGCTAAATTGGGGGCAGGAAAGCAATGTCGTAGATAGCAGACAGGGCATTTTCCTCTCACTGTATGCTGCCTAAAGGCCACTGTCGACTGTTATGTCTCCTCTTTCTGCCATCTGGATCGCCTTAATCAGTGCCTTGGCCTTGTTCACTGTCTCGGCAAATTCATTTTCCGGCATGGAATCTGCCACTATTCCGCCTCCTGCCTGAATGTAGGCATTACCGTCTTTGGCAACAAGGGTTCTTATGGAGATGCAGGTATCTAAGTTTCCTGAGAAGTCCAAATATCCCACAGCTCCCCCGTAGACGCCTCTCCTTGTCGGCTCCATCTCGTCTATTATCTCCATCGCCCTTATCTTAGGCGCTCCTGTCAGGGTCCCCGCAGGGAAGCACGCAAAGAGGGCGTCCAACTCATCGAAGCCATCCCTTAATTTCCCCTTCACGTTAGACACGATGTGCATAACGTGCGAATATCTCTCCACCCTCATCTGCTCGGTCACTTCGACAGAACTGTACCTGCTGACTCGTCCGATGTCGTTCCTCCCCAGATCGAGCAACATAAGGTGCTCTGCCAACTCTTTTTCATCTGACAGGAGTTCTCTTTCGAGCTTTCGATCTTCCTCTTCGTTTTCGCCCCTTTTTCTTGTTCCAGCGATAGGACGCGTTGTCACAATGCCGTCCTCCACTCTCACCAGAAGCTCAGGAGATGCCCCCACAATTGCCAGACCATCCATCGAAATGTGGAACATATAAGGAGACGGATTGACGATCCTCAGCATCCTGTAAATTTCAAACGGATCAACGGATATCTCAGTCTGAAAGCGTTGAGATATGACTACCTGAACGATGTCTCCGGCCAAAATGTACTCCTTGCACCTTAATACCCTGTCTTTATAATCCTCCTTTTTAAGGTTGGACACGACTTCACAGTGTCCTTTTCCCGCACGAGGAACGCCATCCACCGATTTTGACAGCGCATTTTCCAACTTTGCAATCACTTTTATGGCAGCATCGTATTTGTCCCTCAAATCCCCTTCGGAATCCACACGGACATTGGAGATCAAGATGATCTTATGAGCGATATTATCGAAAGCAAGGATACTATCGAAAAATAGAAACACTATATCATCCAAATTCAGGTCGTCTATGTTGTCGTCGGGGATATCCTCCACTAACCTTACCCCATCGTAAGCCACGTATCCCACTGCGCCGCCTGTGAACCTCGGCAGTCCCCTTAGATGAACGCCCCTGTGTCCCTCAACTAACTTTCTCAACTCTTTGATAGGGTCAGCCCTATACTCCTCCCTCATCCCTGAGGATTGATCTTCTATAACTACCCTTTTGCCCCTTGATCGGAATATCTTAAATGGCCCCACGCCCAAAAAAGAATACCTTGCTATCTTCTCACCGCCCTCCACGCTTTCTAAGAGGAACGAATATTTGCTGTGATGGCGTATCTTCAAATAGGCCGAAACCGGGGTCTCAGTGTCCGCCAGGATCTCCTTGAACACGGGGACTATATTAGCCTTGGAGGCAAGCCCTTCGAAATCCTCATAACTTGGTTCTATCACAGCAAAGTTCCTTCTTTATGAGTGGACAGTAGCATCTCGTAGAGGGCTAGTTATCCTACAAAATCAATGTAGTCCTGGGTTACCCATCGCTTGGCGCGAGGAAACCTCGCCCCAACAGGCAGGACAGACACTCGGGTCTGCCCCTACTTCTTTATATCAAGCTATCTATGCCTGACAGTATACTGCAGTTTCTCCTCTCCTCCCGCCTTCACAGGAACCTTAAACTCCAGGGTCTGAGCGTCCTTCCTCTTAAAATCGTGAGACTTTTTGGGTATCTCCCAAAAACCCCATATGTGCTCTACCACTACGACCTCTATGTCTTCGTCCTTATGATTCCTTAAGGTTATCCCCACATCTTCGTCATAAATCCTATCTGTGATCTTCCTTCTATTTGCGACTATCCTCTCGCCTACAACGTCAAACGCATCGCCTAATATCAGCCGAACCTCTTCATCCAGGGGCGTATGATCTATCTTATCCTCCCCGATGAACTCCAGCGCCTCGTCCACATCTTTTTTGTAGACCCTCACTTTGCCGCCCGGAAGCGCCATCCCCAGTCCCGCTTTTTCGCTGTTTTTGAATTCTAACTTCACCTTAACCTTTTTATCGTCTCTTGTTCCATCGTAGTAATAGACCTTTCTGGATTCCACCTCTGTGTTGGGAAATAGAGAAAGCTGTTTGATCTGATTATCTTTGATAGTGGTCTTCCTGTCCAAAGAGTACAGGTGATACTCGAAAAAGGCCCTCTCCTCGAACTGAGGGACAGCGACCTTTGCCATAACCTCGAAACGCCTCCTCCTGAACTCAAGCTTCTCCTTGACCCTGTGTACATCCCCCGCCACAAGCTTGACTTGCGCGTCCTTGTAATCCGTCCCGGAGCGATTGTCTATCGTCACCCATCCCCCCAACTCGGTCTTCTTCTCATCTTTTCCCACAACGGCCACGTACTCAGCGTGCCATTCGATTCCCGATGTCAGGTAACTTATCTCCCCTGAATGTTCGCCGGCCTTATCCGACTCCAAGAGCCACACTAAAGTCGGCTTTGTGATCAGTTCTACACCCTCGATCTGCTGCAATTGGATATTCTCAATCGTCTCTAATTTAACTATCCTGATCTGGTCTACCCCCATCAACACAATATCCCCGTCCTTGAAGCTGATCAGCGTGCCCTCGTGGAGGTTTTCTCCCTTTGCTAAAATGCTAACGTTTCTGTCCAGGTACTTCTCCAGGATCTTCATAGGACTAGATAGGTCGTATTCATAATTCTGTTCTAATATAGCCACTCCATCGGGATCGGTAAGCGATTTAAAATGCACAGATGTGGGGTCTATGCTCGAAGCTACATCTGAAAACTTTACCAGGTTTGCCCCTTTCTCTAACTCTATCTTCCTTACCTCTTTGACCAACGCCAAGTCCTGATTGTAAACTGTCAGCGCTGTCGTCTCGTTTTGGGACTCTCCGGTTCCGCAGAAAAAGTGTAGCGATAAGAGTACCGCTGCAACGCGGAGTGGTCGCACCACTATCAAAGCACTCATAGCTGTATGCCCTCTAAAACGATGTTAGTCGAAGTCTTTTATAAACTTAACATAACATTCCTGATACACAGTTGTCAAGGGAAATCAACAAAAAAGCCGCAGGCATTCCAGTTATGCCCACGGCTTTTTATCTTCTGCTATATATACAGCTATCTTAACTTACGAGCCATGGACATATTCCTCCCCAGCTATACCAGCGGCTGTAATAAATTCCGTAGAAAGGGAGTGAAAATGTCATCAGGCTCTCCTTTTTCTCCAATGCCGTCCAAATTTGCTCTTTGACTGTGTGTTGCACTAGATATATAATAATCAATATCTGCCGCTTTGTCAAGGGGAACAGTATGAAGTTATATTCACCATAACCACATCTGATAATTTATTATTTATTTTTATATAAAACTATTACCCTTCTGATATTTTCTAAATTTGTCATAGTTCCAATTAAAATAAGAGTTAAGAGGGGCTGATTTATTAAGGCACCTACAAAAATAATAAATGTTCTAACATCACGACGTATTCTGAATGAAAAATCTTTTGAACCAATTCTTCTATTCAGCAGTCTATTCCTCAAACTATAATACTTGTCTGCAGTATAACTGTTCATAAAAGATCCCATTATTGCCAAAAAACCAATCGCAATGTACAAGAAATTATTATTCAAGAGATAAACATAATAAGTTAAACTAAATAAAAGAAATCCATCAGCATATCTATCCAATACTGCGTCAAACCATCCACCGAATGTCGTAGCTTGGAATGTTAGTCTTGCTACTTCACCATCACAGCCATCAACGATTGATGAGATTTGCGCAAGAATTCCGCCAATAACTAAATTAACATACCCACCTAAAAAGAAGAAATATGCACCCAACATAGAGATGATAAAAGGAAAAAAAGAAATAGAATTTGGACTTATGCTAGTTTTTACAAGATACTTTGAAATAATAATTGATATAGGCCTATTTAAATACCTTGAAACAGGACCATCGGAAGTTTTTTTCAGATTAGTAATAAGCTTGTCGGATGCTTTTTTTAAATCGTCCTGCGTATCTATATCTGTCCACCAAAGCTCGATGTTTTTTCTCATCTTTGAGGGGTAACTTTCGATCTTGGTAATATCAAATATCTCAGCGTCTCCATTTTTGGCGGCTTTTTTGATACTGTCCCTAAGTTCTCCTTTTTTCTCATTTGCCGCCTCTTCTATATAAGAAAATATCTTCGGTGAACATAAAAAGATGCCCGTATCTACGCAGTTTGACTCCCTTATGTTCTTGCCTATATCGACGATCTTCCCATTTCTTTCCAGGACTTTCGTATCCTCTTTGCACGGCTCTTTTCTATCGACTGCTAAAACCACAGAACTTTTCATATCACATTTTACAAGTTCATTTAAGATACGATCATCAAAGATATGGTCTGACATCAACAGGACAAAGTTCTCATTCAACGCCTCTTTGGCCTTTAAAACGGAGGCTCCATTTTCTTCCTTTTGCCATTCTTTATTCTGAATATAATCTATTTTTACTCCGAGTCTCTCTCCGTCTCCTAACTTTTCTTTTATTTTGTCCCCACGATAACCGACAACTATCAAAAATTCGTGAATATCCGCTTGTTTTGCAGTTAATACTGTTCTTTCAATCAATGATAAACCTAAGAGTTGGATTAGCGGTTTTGGTTTATCTGTAGTTAGATCGCCTAATCTACCACCGTCCCCAGCGGCTATTATCAACGCTTCCATACTTGTCCTCCTTCAAGCCTTTCAAAATATTCCTCTGATTCTTATAGGAAGATACGAAATGAGGTGTTTGATGTCAATAGAGACTGGGGGGAATAATCCGTTGGCCAATCTTTTTTTCTCCTCTCAACGACTACTCATTGTCCTCCCTGACTTCCCATGGAACACTCTCGACGGCGGTTCTCTGAACTCTACAGAGGGTATCCTTGCAGAGTATAGGGCACTACCCAATCCTCTTCAATCTCCAGGCCGAAATCTCCAGGCCGAATCCCGGTCCGTCAGTTGGGACGATATAGCTGTCTAATGGACTCCGGTAAAACTCTCTTCCCAATCCCCACATCTGGTCTTCGACCGTCACCTTCACCCAGACATCTCCGAACTTGGACGTCCAGCTTCGTTGGCGTCTCTTGCACGTGGGATACCTCGACAGGGGAGTTGGGACCTCGGAGTCTTCCGCTCAGAACGTACACCTCAGCTATCTCATTGGTCCTTCTCATGGAGAGCCTTAACGTTCACTGTCTCTATCTTCTTGATCTTCCTTATTCTCTCCTTGCCTTGTTAATGTCTGGATGAACCTCTCAGCCGGAACAGTAAGGACTTTTCCCCTTTTATGGATGATTCCAAGCGGTCGCTTGAACCTCTTATCTTTGAAATCTATCGCCTTGAGCGTACCGTGCTGGATCTCCTTCTCCACCGTTACCGATGGGACAATGGACACTCCTGAGTCAGCTTCAACGGCATGCTTTAGCGTCTCCACATTATCGATCTCCATGGTAATCTCAACTTGAACCTTATGGTCTTTCAGGATCTTGTCCACCACCCTCCTTGTGGGAGTGTCCTTCTCGAACGCCACGAATCTCTGTCCCTGCAACATCTCCACGTCTAACTTATCAAATCTTGATAGAGCATGGTCGGGATTGGATATGACCACTAACTCATCCTCCTTAAAAGGAATTATCTCGATCCCGCCTTTTCTGACCGGATAGACTACTATCCCCAAATCGATCTTGTTATTTATCACGTTTTCGTATATCTGATCTGCCCGGTCGTAATCCAGGATCACGTCTACCTGAGGATACCTCCTGAAAAATGTCTTCAGATACGATGAAAGCTCGTGTATCCCAACGCTGTATATAGCCTCCATCTTTATTGTCCCTGTAACCACGCCCGATAGCTCTTGAAGCGCAGCTTCCAGCTCATCGTATCTTTGAACTATATCCTTACACCCCTTATAGAAAATCTCCCCCGCAGGAGTCAAATTCAGACCGCGTTTTCCTCTCTCCACAAGCTTATGACCGAACGCCTCCTCAGCCTTCTTTAACTGCTGACTTACAGCCGACTGGGAGATGAAATTGCTGCTTGCGGCCCTGGAAAAGCTTCCGCTCTCGACCAGATCGCAGAAGATCTTCAGACTCTCTATAAGCATCGTTAAGCACCTATTTCTAAGCGTATTTAAAGCGCGCTATAGCTCTACATTTGGGCTAATAGTGTCAGACTCTAAGGGATCGCCTAATATTAGTTTACTTAATAATAAGTATTAAATCAATTAATTTGACTTATAATACCAATTATGATAACTTTATTTATAAGCAATACAGAGAGCGGACACTTCAAACCTTAAATAATATAGAAGAGGTGAAAAACTGTGAAATCACACATGCTGATAGAGCATATAAGCCTGGTTGCACTTATATCAGCGTTTGCGCTGTATGCCTTCCACAGCGTTGCTGTCTTGTTCTAGTGCATAAGGCTTCAACGCCAATCTTACAGAAGGTGGGAAGCTCCGGCCCTTGGGTCGGAGCTTTTCCATTTTCTCTCCCACACCTTCCGTAGAGTATCCTCCTGCTGGTTTCAAGTTCAGAACGTTTTTCCTCTCTACACAGCGTAATACCGAACGCCTTCTGTATATTCTTTATCTGCTGACTGACAGCCGACTGGGAGACGATATTGCTGGTTGGCGCCCTGGAAAAGCTTCCGCTCTCGACCAGATCGCAGAAGATCGTCAGACTCTCTATAAGCATCATAAGCATCTTTAGGTGCTAATTCCAATATGAAATGTACAGTGCCGCCATATTTTCATAATGAAATGTTTCTATTGCATTGCGCATCTACAAGCGCGGTATGACTCGATATTCAGGTGATTACCATAAGTAAACTAAAGGGATGTAACTCTATGTTATTAAACTATTTGCTCTGACGAGATATAAGGAATAGAATATGACCTTTTACGATTAGAGGCTGCTGTTCAACCGTCGGCACAAATGTTGCTCAACATAGCTATTACACGGTACAAAAAAGACGGTACAAAACACAGACAATTCAAACTTTAAATCATTAAGGGAGGTGAAAGACAGTGAAATTACTAATGCTGATAGAAGGTATAAGTCTGATTGTGGCAATAGCAGCGTTTGAGATGTATGCCTACGACAGCATCTCTGCCCTGTTCTAACCCATCAGGGTTGTAGATTGCTCTAATATTATTGAGCTGCACGAAGCACAGACAATTCAACTTTAAATCATAGAAAGGGGGTGAAAAACTGTGAAATCACAGATGCTGATAGAGCATACAAGCCTGGTTGCACTTATATCAGCGTTTGAGATGTATGCCTACAACAGCGTCGCTGCCTTGTTCTAATGCATAAGGCTTCAACTCCAATCTTACAGAAGGTGGTAAGCTGCGGCCCTTGGGTCGGAGCTTTTCCATTTTCTCTCCCACATCTTCCGTAGCGTATCCTCCTGCTGGTTTCAAGTTCAGACCGTTTTTCCCCTCTCCACAAGCTTATGGCCTAACGCCTTCTGTATATTCTTTCTCTGCTGACTGACAGCCGACTTGGAGACAGAATTGCAGCTTGCTGGCGCGAAGCACTTCCGCTCTTGTAGGTTCATGCTTCCGAGGGATGATTGTAGACGCTTCTTGTTGTAGTCCTCAATCCATTGGGATATGATATGATCTGTTCGAAGGACTCCAAACGGTTAGACCAAACACACTTTTTATTCAGGTTCCAGAAAAAACGTTTCCCGTTGCCCACTCATACGCCTGCGACTGGCCGATGCCATTTTCCCGATACATCCGCTCTTTCCAAAAGAGTCAACACGACCTGTGCCTTTCTAAATGCTGTCCAACTCTAACTATCTTTCGCTACAGGGATTGACATCTTTTTGACCTCCTTTCCCCGATAACCTCACTCGGGGACAAGCCTCAAACCCCAATTTGCATAATATCTGTGGATTTGTCAAGAGCAACAGTGTGACACATGCTTTGCTTCTATATTATCTTGACATTCAAAACTATCAGTTGTATTTTGGTTATGCGCCACAGAATATGCACTACTCTTATGCTTCCGGGGAAAGGTCGCCTTTGAGAACACTTATCGCGCTCATACAACTTACAAGACCCTTAAACTGTCTGATCTGTTTTTTCTCCGTGATCGTAGGCGCAGCAGCGTCGGGGACTATAGCTTCGCCTCTTAAAGCTATCGTTGCCGCCTTTTCTGCAACTCTTATCGCCGCGGCTGGCAATGGCTTTAACGACCTTTCTGACGTGGAAGCCGACAGGATAGATAAACCCCACCGTCCTATACCGTCCGAGGTAGTAACAAAGCGCACCGCTTCTATTCAATCTACGCTGCTCTTCATCGGCGGTATGCTCCTGTCGTTCCTTATAAATAAAGGGGCAGTTGTCGTAGTTTTTGCAACAACTCTTCTTCTGATTCAATATAGCATTAGATTAAAATCTATTCCGCTGGTGGGTAATTTTACGGTCAGTTGCGTTGCAGCTTTAGCCTTTGTCTACGGGGGACTTTCTACAGGAAGCATATACGCATCCTTTATACCCGCACTATTTGCCATCCTTTTCCACCTTGGACGGGAGATCATCAAAGACGTAGAAGACATCCAGGGGGACATGCACTCCAATTATTCCACTTTCCCCGTTATCAAAGGCAAAAAAGCGGCGTTTGCAGCCGCTACCGCCGTCTACACTATGCTTATGCTTCTGACTCTTGTGCCCTACCCGCTTCGCATCTACGGTTCGGCCTATCTAGTCATCGTGGTTGTGGGGGTGCATCCTGTGCTCATATATGTTATCAGATCTATGTGGAAGGATGATTCCTCCGCCAACCTCAAAAGACTCAGCACTATCCTCAAAGCTGATATGGTCGTCGGTCTTGTTGCTGTCCTTGTTGGAGCTAACGTCTGAAGTTGGAGAGCCAGTTGGAGAAGGTCTCTGGATTCTGGATAGGTCTCATACTTGCTGCTTTAGTAGCCACTCTTTCATACAGAGTCCGATTTCTGACTGTCAGTGGCTCAGTCGGAGCGCTTGTTTTAGGAACTGTTATCTTCGGATTGGGAGGACTGCCATGGGTTTTTGCTCTTCTTGTCTTTTTCTTGGCATCAAGTCTCCTATCCAAACTCGGCGCAAAGAGGAAAAAGGATTTCAGGGCTGTCTTTGAAAAGGCATCGACTAGGGATCTTGCCCAGGTTCTGGCCAACGGAGGCGTCCCCGGGGCTATAGTGCTAGCGAACGCTCTTTTGCCATCTCCGATCTGGTGTACAGCATATTTAGGGGCCCTTGGCACTGCCACAGCAGACACGTGGGGGACAGAGATAGGCATCCTCTCGGTCTCCCGCCCTCGTCTTATAACTGACCTCAAAACAGTTGATCCCGGAACATCGGGAGCCGTTTCTTTTATTGGACTTACAGGGTCCGTTCTCGGTTCTCTCCTTATCGCCTCTACGGGATTGGCCTTTTACCCCTATTTGAATGTCCTGAACTTGACAGCTATCTGGCTTGCTGGAATTGCAGGGGCCCTCGCAGACAGTCTGTTGGGAGCGACTCTACAGCGGGAATATACATGCCCCAAATGTCTCCAACAGACAGAGCGCCCTTTTCACTGTGAAGAAACGTCCTGTCGTTTAACTTCTGGGATAAGCTGGCTTGGAAATGATGCTGTCAATGCCCTATCGTCCCTCTATGGAGCCATCTTTGCCTTGATAGTAGATAGGCTATTAGACCTGTTTATTTGCCTCTAAAAGTTTGCGAAGACATATCTTTTTACTTGACATAAGTTTCATATTGTATTATGATTATGGAAGCACTGAATAGAGGTTGAAATTAGGGGTACTGAAGCAGTAGGGATGAAAAATTGAGCAGGTGATAGGAATGTCCGAAAAGTAATGGAGAGGATTAAAAAGAAAGGAACCGCTTGTGACAACGACTAAGAAGGATCTCGCTATAAGAGTCAGCAAGGATACAGGTTGTAAGAAGAGTTTAGCTGCCGATATGGTCCAGAGCTTATTCGATGCAATGAGAGAAAGCCTTGAAAAAGGAGATAGAATAGAGATCAGAGGCTTCGGAGTCTTTCAGGTTAAGAACACCAGACCCAAGCCTGCTGCAAGGAATCCAAGAACAGGAGAAAGGATCCGCGTTCCCGCACGTCGCAAGACCCACTTTAAACCCGGCAAGCTTCTCAAAGACACACTCCACCAGTCGATAGAGTAGCGGAGAGTCAATGTGTTTTTTCCCCAGAAAAGGTTCTTCCCCGATAGAATCAATCGGGGATGGCGAGCGCGCCTTCGATCTTTTGGGGTCTCCTTCTCTCCAAAGGAATCTCTCCATGCACAGTAGGGTGTAATCGCCAGACTCGCTTGAGAGGGAACTGACAGTGGACGACCCTGCTGTAATATTACCGCTTTTGGTATTCAGCTTGTTTATTTTGATGGTCTTCGGATTTCACACGCTTATAAGTGAATATGTCGAGTGGGCAATTGGAGGTGTCCTGCTTGCTATATTGGCATCCGAAGCGTGGCGTATCTTCAAGGACAGGCAGTTAAACAAATTGAAAAGTAAAGCAGAGATAGCTGCAGAAAAGAGCGAGTATAATCGGCTTATGGAGGAGTCCTAAACCTATCTGGATAAAGGACGAATAGACGAAGCCCGTGATCTTTGCAACAGAGCCGCCCTACTGACAGAGGACGAATCTATAATTGCAAAAAGATATGAGGAGACGGGAGATGTGCTTATGCTGTTAGGAGAGTTTGGGAAAGCCAAAGAATGTTTTCAAAAGGGCATTCGTCTTCTCGACGGATAAAATTAAGGTGGAGTAGTACGGCATGGAGAGCGCTAGTACTCGCGTGGAGAAATCCACACCAATACCGGCAAGTCCTTCTTTACTATCCTCAAGCGGGGAGTAGATGGCACCTTCTATCATGTCTCTAAGTAACCCGTTCACCGTCATACGGACGACTTCGCGTTCCGGCGGTCTCGCAGAAAGCTGACCGACGGCAAGCGTGCGGTGGAAATCATCCTATGCGCTGGCGAGAAGCGGCTGGGTAACCGAGAGCCAAAGCTCGGAAACTGTGCATGAACAAGTACGTTCTCTACAACGTTGACGCCTTCGAGTGGTTGTCCGAACAGCCGGTAGATTCCATACATGCTGTAGTCACTGATCCTCCTTACGGGCTTGTTGAGTACCGCGACCAAGAGTTGGAGAAAATGAAGCGTGGGCGGGGCGGCGTGTGGCGTATACCTCCTGCGTTTGATGGCGCGAAGCGAAGGCCATTACCCCGTTTCACCGTCCTGAGCGATAGGGATAAGGATAACCTCAACGGGTTTTTCTACCGCTTTGCCAAGCTCTTGCTGCCTATCTTGGTTCCTGGGGCTCACGTCTTTGTAGCGACGAACCCGCTTGTGTCCCACCTGGTCTATACACCGTTTGTTGAGAGGGGATTTGAGCCACGCGGCGAGGTAATCCGACTTGTTCAACGATTGAGGGGTGGCGACCGTCCAAAAAACGCACACAAGGAGTTCCCGGACGTGACGGTGCTGCCGAAATCGTGTTGGGAGCCGTGGGGTCTCTTCCGTAAGCCGTGTGAGGGTCGCGTGCAGGACAATCTCCGCAAGTGGAGGACGGGGGGGCTGAGACGCATTTCGGATAAGGAACCATTCAAAGACTTGATACGGTCGTCCCCCACTAGACGGGATGAGTTCGGCTTGGCTTCTCACCCGTCGCTCAAGCCGCAACATTTCTTGCGCAAGATCGTAAGGGCGGCGCTCCCGTTCGGAGAGGGGGTCATTCTTGACCCCTTCATGGGATCGGGATCAACCATAGCTGCCGCAGAGACGCTCGGTCTACGCAGCATTGGCCTTGAGATCAGACGCGAATACTTCCAGATGGCTCTTGAGGCTATACCTAAGCTCGCAGCTTTCAAGGTGCAGGATCGGGAGAGCAATGGCTAGGCTTCAGGACTTCGATTCTGCCGTTCCGCTGCCGCCCGGTCTTGCAGTACGCGCCATCCGCTCGTCCATCGAGTATATCGAGCGGGATTTGGATGATCTCCTTGATGTCTACTTTGAGCAAATGAACGTTTTTAGTGCCCTCGTGGGGATGTATGGCACCCGCGCCCTTGACCAGCACAGTGTCTACGAGAAGGTAAGACACACCGATATTGCTCAGACGCGCTTTCCCGACCTGAGGCGACGGGGAAGCGGTCAGCACCCACCCCCGAATGAGTGCCTCGAATCCAAAGCGAGCAAGAGGGTATGGGCGCTCCAATCGCATTACGACCATGAAGGATGGTATATCGTCTGGCGTTACATGGTTGATACGACCGCTTCGATTGAGCCTGACAAGCATGTTCTTATCTGGCGTGTGGATGTGGTGTACTTGCAGAGCAACGACTGGAAGTACGAGGGGAGCAAGGCCGGTGCCGAAGGAGGTGGCCGGACTCATACGTTCGGCTTGTGGAAACCGGCCACGAAGCTAAGGGGATGTAGTGTTTACAGGCGGTCGGATATCGCCATCTCAGGAGGTAAGCCGGTTCCGATCAATGGGTGAACGAGCAGGAACCGGGATGCCAGCCAAGAAACCTGGCCCCAAACCGCTAACGCTCTCCTTATACCCTCTCCCCCCGATGAGGCGCTGTCCGCGTTCATGGAGGTGGACCCGGGGAGAAGGTGAAGGCGAAAGAGAAGAGGTAGAAGGCCACAAGGCAGTAGACAAAATGTGGGTACTAACCGCCGTGGACGCTTTGTCAGGGAGTGGAGGCAGCAGCGCACGAAGTGCCGCCCCCTACTCCCTTTTTATTGACGAACAGGAGTCAACTGCTTAGATTTGCATCGGAGCAAGCTTTGGACAGACTGGAGGAAATATGCTATTAGGAGCACACACATCGGCTCAAGGAGGATTGGATAAGGCTGTTTTAGTGGCCGAGGAGATAGGCTGTAACACGGTTCAGATATTTACCAAAAACCCAAACCAGTGGAGGGGTTTCGAGCTTACAGATGAGATCACGGATGTGTTTAAGAAGGTCTGCAGGGATACGGGGATATATCCTGTAGTGGCTCACGATTCTTATCTGATTAACCTGGCTTCTCCACAAAAGATAACGTACGGAAGATCAATAGGGGCCTTCCACACGGAGATGAAAAGGGCGGAAGCCCTAGGCGTTTCATTTCTGGTGACTCATCCAGGGGCTCACAAAGATTCGGGAGAGAATGAGGGGATAAAGCGTCTGTCAGAGAGTATTAACAACGTGCACCACAAGACTCCTGGATTTCAACTTAAAATCCTGTTAGAGACTACGGCAGGTCAGGGGACGTATTTAGGACACAGATTTGAGAACCTAACACAGATGATAGAGCTGATTGATGAAGACGAAAGAGTAGGCGTCTGTTTCGATACATGCCACGTGTTTGCGGCCGGATACGATATAAGAACAAGGGAGGGATATTACAAGACTTTGGAGGAGTTCGATAAGATTGTAGGATTTGATAGGCTTAAGGTAATTCACGCTAACGATTCCAAGAAGGAATTGGGCAGCAGAGCGGACAGACACGAACATATAGGAGAGGGGCAGATAGGTCTGGAGGCGTTCAGGCTGTTGCTCAACGACGAAAGGTTCAAAGGAATACCGATGATAGTAGAGACTCCGGACTCTGAGACCATGCACAAGGTAAATCTGATGAGATTAAGGGACCTTATAGAGCCGTAGAGTTCCGGCAAGAAAAATACTTGACAAGTTTCGGGTTTGTCACTATACTAATTCCACACAAGTAGATAGAAGTGGTAGATAAAGTGACACCTTGCGCAATTCCAGATATTATGGAGATAAGGGGATCATGAAGGCAAGGAGATCATGAAGGCTAAGACTTTGATTTTAATGTCTCTTATGTTTGGATTGTATTCCGATACAGAGGCAGCCTATACCCCTGACATGGATTACGATGACCTTTATGAATCTGTGGATGAGGACAGGATAAGAGAAAATGTGGAGTTCCTGTCGTCTTTGGGATCGAGGGTCGTGGGTTATCCAGGTAGCGATACAGCGGCGGTGTACATACAGCGGCAGTTTGAAAGAATTGGGCTTCAGGATGTAAGGTCGGAGGAGTACACGATGGTTATTCCGGTGGACAAGGGAGGGAGTCTTAGCATCATAGGCGAAGATAAGAAGATAAGGCTCTACTCGATATGGCCCAATTTAGTTAAGACATCTACGCTGCCTGAGGGTGGAATAAGAGGGAATTTGATATACGGAGGGTCGGGAGAATTTTCAGCCTTCAACGGGAAGGATGTGGAGGGGAGTATAACTCTTATGGAGTTTAACACGTGGAATAACTGGCTGAATGCTGCGATGTTAGGGACACAGGCTGTGATTTTCATTGAGCCTGACGAGACGGTGCACCTGGAAGCCGAGCAAAAATTTGTCCAAGTTCCTTTAAGCGTCGAAAGGTTCTGGATCTCCAAGGAGGAAGGCCGATATCTGTTAGAACGATTGAAAGAGGCGGATATTCAGGTCCACATGGAGGCGAGGATGGACTGGGAAAGGAGACCGGCGTGGAACATTATGGGAACCATACCTGGGTACGACGCAGTGTTGAAGGATGAGATAATAGCCATTCAGTCCTATTACGATGCGATGTCGGTAGTTCCTGCACTGGCTCCAGGCGCGGAGATGTCATCTGGCGTTGTTGGACTCTTGGAGCTGGCAAGGTATTTCAGGGAGCATCCTTCCAGAAGGACATTGATATTTCTGGCGACTTCGGCTCACCATCTGGGATTAAGAGGCATAAGCGATTTCCTTCAGAGGCACCACAGGAGGGAGGAACATTACGTCAAGATGATGGAAGAGCCTATAGACATAAAGCTGTTTATAGGACTGGATCTGTCCTCGCGGACCGATGAGTTGGGGATATGGAACAGCAGTTCGGGCTTTTCTCACAAGCGTTTCTTCGCTCCGTTCGGCAGGACCTTTGTGAATCTTGCAGAAAGAGTAGGTAAGGCATTAGGTTTAGATCCGAAAGGCGTTTTGGCAAACGGCATCAGTCCCGTGACCGGAATCAGTTGGGAGACGTTTATCCCCGGGGGATCTATAAATGTGGACAGTGAGGTCGTGTTCCGCATGGGGACCCCATCTTTGTCTTTTGTGACTATCAACGACGGAAGATTTCTGGCGGATACTCCCTTCGATGTGCCGAAGAAGATGAACTTTTCTAACCTTGCGACTCAGATCAGAGTACTGGCGGGGATGTTCTATATGGCGTTCGACGATCCGCGCCTCTTTCCAGACCTCAAGGAGAGGCAGAAAGATACCCTCAAAGGAGTTTTAGGTCGGGTGGCCACGCTTACCAGAGGCAGCGTAACACCGGATCATCCAGTAGCGGGGGCTGTGGCGGTTTTAAGGACGGGAGGAAAGTCGCAAAAAGGTGTCAGGGGCACGCACTACGAGATCACAGACGCAGATGGCCTCTTTCAAGTCAATAGCATCTTAGTAAGTAACCTGGCTGTTGAGGCTTACTACATCGATCCTTATACGGGGAATATCACGTACGCACCAAACAAAGGGGGACAGTCTAAGATATATGGTGCTGAGTTCACTGCAGATTGGTGGCAGACAAAGACAGTCACCGAGCTCTTTCAGTGTGTCTCGACCGACTTTTACGATACTGTGGATCCGAGGTACTTGACCAAGCTTCAGGAAGTGGTGGTTTACGACGAGAGCAATACAGCCCCAAACGACTTCGGATATTCGATAGGCTATGGGCCGACCGAGCCTATAGGGGTGCTCTTTACACGACCGGGAGAGAAAGTTAAGATCTCTATGAGTGCGGGGATGTTCGGCGTACGATACCTCTTGACCAATTCTACCAAACAGGTAGAAGATACCTTAACGGTCTCCCTCGATGCCCCGGTCCTCCTGCGCACAGACGACGCGAAGATCGAAAAAGGTTCCTTTAAGCTTATCGATTCTGGAGGAACGCTCCTTAGGGTTGGAGTTGACTACACGGTAGACTACAAACACGGAACTATAACGGCTCTTTCTTCCGGTGGGGGACTCGTTGACGGAGTTGACTATAATATCAGCTATCGCATATTCCCACAAAATGAAGAGGAAGCAACGGGGGTGGGGTTTGAGACTTTAGATCACGGGGCGCTCATCAGGACTTCCTTTTTAGCTGCCAGGGACATGTGGAATCTGGATGAAGCCAGGATCAACGAGCTTAAGAAGTACTCCATAGAGAATAAGAGGCTGGATTTACTCCACAATACCGCTGGGATGCAGTTGGATCTGGCGCAGAAGGCTATGGAGGATAAGAGATGGGACGATTTTATTAAGTATACCAGAGCTGCGATGGGCATAGAGTCAAGGGCCTATCCTGATGTCAGAGACACTCAAAATGACGTGGTAAGGGGGATAATATTCTCTATGGTTCTGGTGCTCCCATGCGCCTATTTCCTGGAGAGGCTGCTCTTTTCCTTTGCGACCATTCAGGGCAGAATATTGGGGTTCATCGGAGTATTCATAGTGATATGGTTCTTTATGTCTTTAGTTCATCCTGCATTTGAACTATCCAACCCGTTTGTGATACTGTTAGCATTTGTAATTTTGGCTTTGGCGGTATTCGTGATGTCTATGGTATTTTCCAAATTCGACGTTCAGATGAAAAACTTAAGAAAAGAAGCGGCCATAGTGCACGATACGGACGTTGGCAGGATGTCTGCGTCTATGACCGCTTTTTCTTTGGGTGTATCCAATATGAGGAGGAGGAAGCTTAGAACAGGGCTGACTTTGGTGACTATCCTGCTTTTGACGTTTACAGTCCTGTCGTTCTCGTCTATAAAGACCAAGTTGAGGTTCAACCAGGTTCCGATGGATGATGAGGGGATATACGAGGGTGCTCTTATACGGAACAGGACGTGGGGGGGGCTGGAGCAGTCGGCATACGACTATGCAAAGTCCGATTTCGAGGACATGGCTGTAGTGGTTCCCAGGAGTTGGTACACCTTTAGGTCCAAGAATTTCATCAAGGTTAAGTGGGAAGACAAATCGGTGAACGCCTTCGGGGTCTTAGGCGTAACTGCCGACGAGCAGGAGGTGACGGGATTGGACAGGTGTTTACTAGTTGGGAAATGGTTTGATGAGGACGACAGATATGTCTGCATCATTCCGACGGACATGGCAAGCAAATTGGAGATAGGCTTTGAGGATGTTGGCACGGCAACGGTCAGGCTCTTCGGGGAGATGTTCACTGTGGTGGGGATTATAGATTCCAGAAAGGCGGAGCACGTAAAGGACCTAGATGGAGAGGTCCTGACCCCGGCGGACTTCAAGGAGACAGGCGGACAGATGATTCAGATGACGGCTCAAAGGGAGCAGGAGGAAAGACAGGGTTTGACCGACAGACCGCCTGTGATAGAGGCATTTGAGCATCTGAAGATGGATAATGTGCTGATCGTCCCATACAGGACCCTGCGGGAAGTCGGAGGTTCGCTCAGGTCTGTGGCTGTGAAGTTCAACGAGGGGGTGGAAGTAGTAGGCCTGATAGAAAATTTCATCTCCAGGCTGGCTGTGACCCTTTTTGCCGGGATCAAGAACGAGGAGACGGGGCGAATAGATGTCTCCGTTTACAGTTCTCTGGGATTGACTACATTCAGGGGGTTGACCAATCTCTTTATCCCGATGTTGATCGCCGCTTTGATAGTCCTAAATACGATGATGGGGGCCGTCCATGAGCGATTCAGGGAGATAAGTATATATTCTTCCGTAGGGTTGGCCCCTGTGCACATCTCTTTTCTTTTTATCGCAGAGGCGTGCGTCTATGCGGTCTTAGGGGTGGTATCCGGGTATCTGGTGGGACAGGGTGTGGCAAAGGTGTTGATATTGGGAGGGTGGCTTTCCGGTTTCACGCTGAACTATTCCTCAATGTCGACCGTTATGTCGGCACTTTTGGTGATGATCGTGGTCATGCTTTCGACTCTGTATCCTGCAAAGAAGGCCGCAAGTATAGCTGTGCCCGACGTGATGAGGAGGTGGAAGATACCCGAGCCAGATGGGGACGACTGGACATTCGATTTTCCGTTTACCGTAGGCGGAGCGGATGTACTGGGAATATGCACCTTCTTGATGGACTATTTCGACGCCTACAGCGAGGAGTCTGTGGGGATATTCTACACTCAAAATGCGAGGCTCTCAGGTCGTGAGACGCCAAAGGGGACAGGTTACAGCATAGATATGGATATATGGCTGGCTCCTTACGATCAGGGGGTAAGTCAACACATAGAGTTCAGCGCGAATCCGACAGGCGCGCATAATGTGTATGATATAGAGTTGTACATAAGGCGGGTCAGCGGTCAGGATGTGTCTTGGAAGAGGGCAAATCAGAGGCTTATGAACGTGATAAGGAAACAGTTCTTAATCTGGAGGACTATCCCTGCTGATGCAAAGGACGAATACAGACAGAAGGGAGCAAATCTGCTTGAGGAACAGGCTGTTGTGGCATAAAGCAGACAGGGAAAGACAGTAGACGTATGTAGGGGCGAACCGGTGCGGCAGTGCGCAGAGAGTGATATGGCAACAAGCCCAAAAGTGGTTCGCCCAGATTGTCAGGGCAGACCCGCAGGTCTGCCCCAGTACTTTCTGTCGCTGGATTTGGGTGACATTTCTTGAAATGGCAGCTATACTTTTCTGCATGGTGGTTCTAACATTCCTGTCTGACATTAGATCAGTCAGAACAGAGGTACATGTCTGTTGGCCCGCTATTTGTGAGGCCAAAATGGAAGGGGCAATTCTTTGTTAGGGCGCAAGGGCGGCTCTCAATATGAGGAGATCGAAGAGTACAGGGATCTTCTGCACCCTCCCGAGCAGTTCGAGGAGGGATTCACCATAAGGACTATTATAGGGGCGCTGTTCATCTCTGTAATTATGGTCCCCGGCAATATGTATTTGGACTTGATGATCGGAGGAGGAATAGGTGCTGCGGCTCAGTGGGTGACGATCATCCTCTTTATGGAGATCGCTAAGAGGTCGTTTGTGACGATGAAAAAGCAGGAGATTTACCTGCTTTTATATGTGTCCAGCGCTTTAGTGGCGGCGGAGACAGGGATGTTTGAAGGTCTTATATGGAGCCAGTATTTCGTGCAATCTCCTGCGGCACAACAGTTCGGCATAGCCAAACTTATCCCCCATTGGGTGTCTCCTCAACCTGAATCTGAGGCGATAATAAACAGGACGTTTCTCCATAAGGATTGGCTGTATGCTATTCTACTTTTGGTTTTAGGTACTGTGTTTGGAAAGTTAGCGTGGTTTACGGGGGGCTATGTGCTCTTTAGAGTTACGTCCGATTACGAAAGATTACCCTATCCCTTCGCTCCGATTGCAGCCCACGGGGCGATGGCTCTGGCGGAGGAGAGCAGCGGCCAGGAGACCTGGAGATGGAGACTCTTTTCGGTCGGAGCCGTAATAGGGATGGTATGGGGCGTCTTATATGTAGGGGTTCCCACTATCACGGGCGCACTGGCGGCCGAGCCTATTCAGCTGATTCCGATTCCGTTCTGGGATGTCACACAGTACACGGGATATTTTCTCCCTGCGGCGCCTATGGGAATTACGCTCCATCTGGGGCCTATCTTCGCGGGATTGGTGGCTCCTTACTGGGGTATAATAGGATCGGTCATAGGGGCGGTATTTTATACAGTGGCGAACCCTATTTTGTATCACAACGGCCTTCTGCCAAGCTGGTTTTTAGGGATGGATACGATCCAGACCCAGATGGTTATTACGATAGATTTTTGGATGAGCTTTTCTATCGGAATAACCTTCACACTTGCGGTTATAGGCTTCTACCAGCTATTTGTAGGTGTAAAGGCGAAAAAAGAGGAGGAAGCCGAGTCTCCAAAGCCTAAAAGGACCATAGCGCCGCCCCCGGGGAGAGGAGATTTCAGGATTTGGGTATGCCTCTTGGTCTTCGGGATAGCCAGCCTTTACGGGATTGTCCTTGCCAAGGTCTTATTTCCGGATCTGGTCAGCGGGTCGCTCCTTATGTTCTTGATCTTCTTCGGTTTCGTCTATACTCCGGTGATGTCGTGGATAAACGCTCGCCTGATCGGCATGGTGGGCCAGACTGTGTCCTTGCCTTACGTGAAGGAGACGACCATATTTTTGAGCGGCTTCAGGGGCATAGATATATGGTTCGTGCCATTTCCACTGGGAGATTACGGAGCTCAGGCTAGCAAGTTCAGGGAGATCGAACTTACGGGATTGAAATTTACAAGCATAGTAAAGGCTGAGATTTTTATGGTGCCTCTTGTGTTCATCATGAGCTTTCTGTACTGGTCTTATATATGGAAGTTATCCCCGATCCCCTCAGCGACGTATCCTTACGCTCAGAAGATGTGGCCCTTGAGGGCATTTCAGTCGTGCATATTTCTTACGAGCACTATAAGGGGTGAAGCTAACGTCAAAGAGGACCAGAAGGACAAGGGTTCGTGGAGCACTCCCAATCTGATTGACGGCTATTGGTGGTTCTGGAGAGTCAGGGCAACGTACGACGTGGATGTTGAGGATCCTGACCAAAGAAGATATGGGGAGTGGTCAGAAATTGGCCATTTCTACACGGATTTCGAAGGCCTGGGTCTGCCGTCTATTCCGCTTCCGAGGATTCCGGAGAAAGTTCGCGGTGAGGAACCAGAAGAAGGAACGCCTCCTGCGCCTGTGATAGTAAGTCCCCAAGACGGTGTGATGGTGAACTCGCCGACGGTCAATTTGAACATTCTTCCACCAGAAGGTTATGAAGGAGAGGTGACCTACGACGTTGAAGATTTCGGTCCAGGAATTTCATCCAAGTTAAAGGGGGTTTTGAAAGGCCGGAACCTGGTGATGGTCTTTGCTTCTTCAGATCCAGAAGAGGAAACTCCTTCAGTTGAATCAGAAGAGCCGCACGAGAAAGTTCCTCTTGATATACCAGATATGGAGGATCTTATAGCTCAGATGGATGTGGAGTCAAAAGAGCCATTAGTGGTAGAGGGCGGACGACTTATAGCTTACCTCCAGTTTGAGGTGGACCAGGTACCGACATTCGATGGCACTGACCATCAGACTTCGGACGACAAACCCCTCTTTTTCAAAGCGATAAAGCCAGAGGTGATAGGAGTCGGGTTTTTAACCTCGCTATTATCCTTTGTCACACTGTCCGTCTTTGGCCTTCCGATCCTTCTGATCTTCGGCTTTGTGCATGGTATGATTTCTCTTCCGCATTTCATACTACCGTCAATAATCGGAGCGTTGCTGGCGAAGTACTATTTCTGGCCGAAGTATGGGAAAAAGCAGTGGAGGCTATACGCCACTGTGCTGACTGTGGGTTTCGGCGTGGGGATGTCTTTGATGGGTATGGCGTCGGTGGCGATTTCGATAATTCAAAAGTCCGTCACGACGATACTCTTCTAATACAGCAAAAGGCAGTAGGGGCGAGGTTAGCTCGCCCCTACATTCTATTTGTTGAACATCCAGATGCTCGCCTAACAGCCGGATTTGCGCTCTCCTTTCGAACTTCAAAGATACTTGCAAAGCCCACTTGCATCTGCGTTTGACGTCCTCTCTGAAGTCCTCATAAGGTCTTACCGGAAGTATTTCTTCGAATTCGACATACTGCGCGTGAGGCAATCCTGCCATAAGTACCTGATCCAATTCGTGTGAGAATCTGCGTTTACGACGGTGCTGACGACCCTCTGTCATTAAACCTTGTCGAGGCCGACTACCTTGCCCGCTCCTTTCGCCTCTGGCATCGCATTAGAACGGACCTTTGAGAATGTGAGCATAATCTTTGTATCTTGTCCAGTAACATCGTGCTCATCAGGTTTTCAGTCTTTTCCACCAACAATAAACCGGAGCATCATCGTTCACATATGGATTTAAGGAGAATAATAATAGTTCTGGGTGTTCTGATGCAGCTCGGCTTCTCCTATATCGCTCTTGCAGGAGATCTCAGGACTAATATACCCAATTTCTGGGCCGCTATTTTCCCCCTATTTATCGTCTATCTTATCGCTATATGGGTTGTCAAGCGCAGTGAACATGAGGAGAAAGCTCTCTTTTCTATAGTGATCTTTGCCGTGATTTTCAGACTTACTTTGATCTTTACGACTCCGTCGCTGTCGGACGATATATACCGATATTTGTGGGACGGAAGGACTCAACTAAACGGGATAAATCCTTATAAATATCCGCCAAGCGCTCAAGAAGTGGCTCATCTAAGAGATGAGTACTATCCCTATATCAATCAAAAGCATATCTCCACAATATATCCCCCCCTTTCACAGGCACTCTTCCTGCTGTCATATTTTGTAAGTCCTACGATAACGGGGATGAAGTTTGTATTTGTCCTCTTCGATCTTTTGACAATAGGGATTCTTCTGCTTTTGCTAAGAAGACTCGGACTTAATCTCAACTACTCTATCGTCTATGCGTGGAGCCCACTTGTGATAGTGGAGACGGCGTCGAGCGGGCACAATGAGGCATTGGCAGTATTTCTTTTACTTCTTGCTATCTATCTTATAGACAAAAAGAGTGATATGTGGTCATTTGGAGTTTTGTCTTTATCCTTTCTGTCCAAGTTTTTAGCTTTCATATTGTTGCCGTTTTTTGTAGTCAAGGCTAGGAAGAAATGGGCTCTCTTTCTTTTCCCTCTGATGGCTGTGATAGGATATTTGCCTTACGCAGATGCGGGAAAGCGGCTCCTTTACGGACTCGGCGTCTACACTTTAAAGTGGAGGTTTAACGATTCCCTCTTTTCGCTCATATATCATTACGCAGGTTCCTTAGATCTGTCGAAACGAATCGCAGCTGGGGTCTTCATAGTGTACATGGCATATCTGGTGCTAAGGCAGGTCGATCCTATAAAGGCTGGGTTTCATCTTGTGGGGCTCACTCTGGTGTTGACGACTACTCTTCATCCCTGGTATTTGATCTGGATGGTGCCGTTCTTGTGTTTCTATCACAGCGGGGCGTGGATACTCCTTTCAGGTAGTATTCTTCTATCGTACCAGGTTCATACTAATTATGCAAACAGGGGCGTCTGGGATACTTCCGACTGGGTCGTATGGGCTGAGTACGTTCCGTTCTACAGTCTGCTTGTATCTTCTATAATTAACTCGATATACACAAGATATAAGTACAAGCTAAGGTAAGTGCCTATAGACTGCTATCTGTGAACATAATCTTTTTGTGAAACTAATCTTTTCCTGCTGCTGAACGAAACCTACCCCAAGCCCAGCTTGGTCGCTTACAGATACCATTCTTAAGCCAATTCCCTGAACAGCTCTTTAAATGATCCATAAAATGTCTCACCTCTCCATTATTGTCCGGCCACAAGGGAGTGCGGGGGAAAGACATCAGCAGTTCTGGGCCGTCCTCGGTCACATGACACACATCTCCGAGCGGAACGAACATCTTGCCCGAGTCGGGCAAGGAGAAGATGGCGTGAACGACGGCGGTTGCACCAGCCATGAGGACTGTCTGGTTACCTTCAGTCATGTTCGGAAGTTCACTGTAGTCCAATCCGATGCCGTGTCCTATGCGACCTCCTTGGATTTCCCAACCATGTTCTGCCGCCTTTTCTCTGGTCGCCGTGGCGATGTGACCCACCGGACAACCAGGTTTCATTACTGCCAGACCTGCTTCCTGGGCCTCTCGCGTAATCTTGCAGATGTGTTCTAACTCTGTACAGGGCCTCTGAAGCGCCCCCGTGCGTTGGCCGTGACACCAATAGCCCTTGTAAACGACGTAGGAACAGGCCGCCATCAGGTCTCCTTCCTCCAACACGCGCATATGGGGTTTCACTTCAAGCTTTACATTCGACCAGGCGGGTGGTGGACCTGAAGCCAACCAATACTTGGCGTGATCGGCACCCTCTCTCCGGATTACTCTTTCCATTTCTGCAACTATCTCAATGCCTCGAAGACCCGGCTCGGCTATCTTGAGCATCGTCTCGAAACCCAGGTCGCTCAGACGTGCTGCATGCCGCATCATTTCGACTTCATCGGGGCTCTTGGCGTATCGCAGTTCCGCAACAATATCCTTTACGGATTTGAACCTTTCGCCCAGACCTTCGCATAGGTTTTGGTGGAAAAAGAAGGACATGTTTTCAATACCAACGACCCCAACATCCCTTCCTCTAAGTCCACAATCTTGAAGAATTGCCAGTGCTTCCTCGGCAAAACTGCCAAGAGCGTCGCCTTTTTTCGGATCAACAGCGACGGCACTGGGGTCAACAGCTCTCACCAAGCGCACATCGTCGAGCGGCGAGACCTCCAAGGCTAATTCGCGCATGTAGGGCATCCCTGCAAAAAGCAGGGCTGGAGCACCCTGGAGGGGGACGACAACCGCCGAATCCACAATGCGGTCATGATCCGCCCATCCGGAAAGATAAGACACATGGCCTGTCTGGCCCCACTTGTGCTCGATTGGCGGAGAATAGACAAATAGAGCACCTATATCTTCTTCCTCTAAGAATTCTTGAATCTTCTGGAATCGAAGTTCATAAGTCTCATTTGAAATTATATCAGTCGTCATGAAACCTCCTCCTGGCTATTAGTACGTGTTATGTCCCTTTGGCGTCAAATCAAATCTATTCGTTGTGGTCAGGTCAAACCGTTTTCAGCCAGGTTGTGGCATTTCCCATAATGTGCTCACCGCTTGGAGTTGGATCTTGTCAACTGTCAATCCTTCAAAGTTGATCTTGAGCCGCTGGTTCTTATGAGCCGTTGCAAGGTGGGTTGTTGGGCATTATAGAGGCCTTTCTCTACTCTACGAACTACCGAAGCCGCAAGCCGGGTATTGGTTAGCGTGGGGGAGCAATTATTCTTCGAGAATTTCTGAAAGGTTTCTGATGATTCGGTCAGGATGCACTTGGGTCGCATCAGGCAAACCTTTACCCGCAAAGTCCACCCAAATAGCGAAAATCCCCAGGCGCTGGGGACCCTTCACATCCCAGTCCAGATTATCCCCGATCATCCACGTATCCTCTGGCTCTACGTTGAGTCGATCCAGACTATGCACGTAAACCCGTTCATCGGGTTTGCCGACACCAAATTCATCTTCGACAAGGATGTAATCGAAGAGATTGGCCAGTCCGAACTTCTCTATCTTTCTCCGCTGTTCATCGGCGTTTCCATTTGTGATAAGCGCCAAGCGGATACCTTTTTCCCGGAGTCGGTGCAGGGCTTCGATGGCTCCGGGAAATGGCTGGACGGTTTCCTCTCTTTTGGAGGTGTACGAGTCTGCTATTTCGTTAGCCAAAGTTCCGTCATTTATCTTCAAACGATGAAAGGCACCAGCGACGATTTCTCGCCGCGCCATTCCTAAGTTCAGGCGCCCCCTACGATGACGTTCGGGATTCTGCCAGAACCAGGTACGGCTTTGCCTGATGGCTTCGAATAGAGCTTCGGTCTTAAGTCCTTCTACTCTAAACGCAAATTTCTCACAGATTCTTCGCCAAGTCGGCTCTGCGCACTCGGAGAACGCCAGAATTGTATCGTCCAGATCAAATAGAATGGCTTTTGGTAGACTATTTTTCACTTATTATCTCGACTTCAAAGAAATGTCCGAAGGATATCCTGGCTCCACCCATTATATCTAACGTCTTAGTATGTGCTAACCCAGTGCTGACTATTGGGCTTAGGAAGGCACGCGCCGTGTTTTTTGTAATCAGAGCAGCCAAATGGGAGCGGACACAGGCCTTTCTGTTCTTGTGATTGCCTCCATCCCCAAGAAGAAGACAGCTATCCAGATCCCAAAGACTCCATTCCGTTCGAGCCATTCGCGATCTAATGAGTCATTTATATCCCCTAAACTGGATGATGCTATGAGCTTTTATTATTCTTCTCGGCGGCGTATGCATGTCCGGCGAAGATCGCTTTGATCTCTGCCGCCGTTTTAGCATTTTTCAATGCATTAATTCGGGGTTCTTCTTCTTCTTTCAGCGCTCGAACATTGGTAAGAACAGCCTCGAGCTTGTCGGCTGGAAACTTGCAGGCGCCATTTTCGTCCATGTGGATAATTTCACCGGGAGCAACATCCATGCCTGCCACTGTGACTGGAACATTTACCGCATGGAGGTCCATGTCCCCGTGTCCTGCCGTGACACCGCTTAGCATATACTGAAACTTCATGGGACGTATTTCATCTATGTCCCTTGAAGGACCGTTGGATATGGCACCAACACAGCCTATGGCTTTCAACGCAGCCGTCATATTCCCACCAGACAGTCCCACCTTATCTGCGATCTCCGGTGGAAACTTCTGCTGAAAGACCAGAATGGATGGTCTCTTTGATCCTTCCAATGCGTCGATCACATCCATAAAGGACAGGCGTGAGTAATTTGGATCGGGCAATCCATTTACACATGTTACGGCATATCCAACTGTTCTACCTAATTCGGGATAAATACAGCGGATGGATTGGTCAGTGTACCAGTTCTCGGTCCAGGGATTGTAAAGTCCAAGACAAAGAGGGTTATGGGGATAGGTGGCGACGACGTTGGTTATTGACGGTGTATCGTGGTCTCGCAATTCCTCTAACATTTCCTGTTCGGTTAGTTTTGCCATTGGTCTCCTCCTTATAAGATTGCAGAATAAGATTGCAGAATCAAAGCCATGTCCTACCCAATGGGTACAGAAATAAGGTGGATGAGCCAAGTTGCTTCCATGGTCCCCTTTGTTTTCTCTGTTTGCCAATTCCCCGTTCACTGCCCGCCATCTGTCCTACTCCTTCGACAGGGAGAGCAGGTCCCCTCATTTTTCAGGAGGACCAGTCTCCTTTCTGCTGCCCTGGGGCGACTGCTGTATCTTCACAGCACGCAGCAGGCTAAGATATGAAAGGAAATAGTGGATGTCAATAGGAATTATGGCTGACTGCAAAAAGCTCAGAATTCAGATGCGTCTGACGTTAGTTATCTTTATTCCATGTGCGTCTGAGGAACTTCTTACACATAATTGTCCTTCTCTTAAGGGCACTTCGTGTTCATATTAAAAGAGACAGGGGGAGAAAGTCTGTTCTGCATTAGATATCTCTATAGGTGAGCTGTTTGATACGATAAAGGCAGAATAGATCAGGGGAGAATACGAGGGTATGGAGGCGATTCGGAAGGTTTCGGAGAGTTCACCATATCCTCTTATACTTTTTCGGCCATCATCCATTGCATGGCGCGACGTGGCACGATTCGCTTGAAGGGGAGCTTGCCCGGTTCTGTCAAATAGCAGACTATCTCACCCGAAGTTGATGGCCGCATCATCGTCAGGTGAAGACCGTCATTCCAGGTAAATGGCCACTTGGGTGCCCCCACCAGTACCAGGTCGCAATTAGATAGGACGTGGCCTTGCTGGATGATCGGCTGCATCGTCGTCAAAAAAGATATGTGATTTGGACCCAGGGCATGGTCGTCTGCCAGACCGAAAAGTTGTCTGATGCCGACCCGAATAGTGCGTCCCTGCCTCACAAGTTCTTTGAGTGCCTCCAGGTCTCCGAAAATGGGCTGGCCCTCGGCATCGTTTTCGTAAACCAGACTGAAGTGATCACAGACCAACAACCGATAGATGCCGTAGGGATAGGTATTGCTTTCATCAAGTACCTTATTACCGAGCATCCACTTGACATGTGAAAAGGTTCCCGAGCTGTCGTACTTGAACAGACTGATATAGGGCTATTGCGCAATCTCGCCTCGGTGGGTGTAGGAGTGGTGATGACTCATCAGGCCGGCAAAGTCATCGCCCTCTCCGGCATAGGTCTGTTGAAAATACAGCGTCTCCTCGTAAGTTTCTGTCGTCCATGTAGAGACGGAGGTCAGAGCCACGCCGTCCGGCGCTGGCGACTTCTATGGTACTCCCACGAGTAACAGAGAGGTCGGTCTGCTGTTCCAGTGCAAGAATCCAATCATTTCCCATTATGCCTCTCCAGAATATGTAGATAGCAGTGGTATCTCTTGAGGTTGCTTCTGCACGCCGTGGGCGTTTTCCTGTGGAGTGGAAGTAGCAGCGCACAAAGTGTCAGCTTTAGTGAGGTGGCAGCAGGCCACAAAGTGGGCGAAGTAATCTCACTTAAACTTTCCCATCTACTATTTGCTGTCCACTATTTTGGATCTCTATAGTTACCTCCAGACTATTTCGACCTGATATTTGACTACCTTTGGACAAAATCACTTGCCTTATTATCTTTCCTTTTGTATATTGATCTTGACAAAAGTCCAACCACTTCGCGGTTTCTTGCCGAAGCCGGGCCATTCCGCCCCTGAAGGCCGGTAGTGAACAACTTTAGAGGTTTGTTTATTGTCTGTCTGGATGCAGAATTATCTTTTTAGTTTTAGGAGAACAAAATGAAGACCAACCACTCCGTGGTCTCTTGCCGACGCCCTGCCCATTTTCCCACGCTCTTTTTCGTAGCTATCCTGCTTATCGCGCCATGCTTAGTCCGTGCGTCCTACGGATTTGATGATAAGGCATTGCAAGAAGCGGACGGTAGTATCCTCAGGTACAGCTCCGCCTGGCTCTCGTCCTTTTCTCAGTGGCCTGGTTCCATTAACAAAATAGGGGAAATGGGGAGCCTACGCGCTTCTCCTTTTCATCCTTATCGTCACAAGGCAGGATTCGGGTTGCACTTGCTCAGAATGAGGCGACTTCTGTGTTTACACCAGAAATAGAACTGAACCCCGATGAAAAGATCACAGACTACACAATTATTCAGGGGGAAGGAGAATCCGTTATCAGACCCTCCGAAGACATGAAGTTGGTGGCCAAATTCACTCCTAGAACTGAGGGCAATATAGAAGATAGATTGGTGATCCTGTCCAACGACCCGAAGCGAGAATCGATCCAGATCACACTCATAGGCAAAGGCTTGAATCTTGAAAGACAACGGGCAACCTATCTTGGCGACTATGGGTTAAAGACCGATCGCTATAGACCCAATTACGGTGACCACTACTGGCAGTCTAAAAGCCTTGTGAAATAGTTATGTCCCAGGCAGCGTCTGAAGCGCCGATTATGGGTCAAAGAGTAGCATATCGTATCGTTTTGCTGTGGAATAAGCAAAATAGTCTTATCAGAGTTCTGGTCAGCAAGGAACAGGAGCTGTTTGAAGAACAGGATGCACTGTCTTTGACAGACAGGGCACACATAGACGCTTTCCCCCTTCTTATGAAAGATACAAGCCTCTTGAGATTCTGTACTGTTGCAACAAGATTCAACTGTTCATTCAGTGAGGCTGGTCCTCTATAACGGGCTCGTCCCATACCGTGTTGTTGCCTGGCTTCAGCAAAGATATGTTCACTGCGTTTACGGAGTCTCCGGGAGAGTTTGTAGTCAGCTGTTAATGAGATAGACCGTGCATGATTTCTGGCTTTCGCCTCTCGCACTTTTCTATCCCGTTCGGCCTGAATATGTGCTGGATTTGTCTTGTTTTTCCATGTAGGAATCGGTTCAATCTTCTCATCGGCTCGCAGAGGAATATGGGGTATGATTCCCCGGTCAAGTACATCAGCGATAAAATTACCAGAACCGTAACCGGTATCGGCACTAAGTGTCTGAATGTCTTTGGGCATGGTGTATGTTTCAAGGTCATCTACCATCTTAAGGGCACTTTCGGGCTCTGCTGTCCCTGTCGCCTGCGTGCCCTGAGTCTCAAGGATTACTCTGCTTTTTGTGTCGATCAGATCATGGCCCATAAACGAGAGAAAAGCCCCTTTGCCCTTCGATTTGCTGTATAAGCGCGCGTCGGGGTCTGTAGTCGAACGGTGTGTTTGGTTCGTCCACTTTTCACCATGAAAGTCTTTATCCTGAGGATGCCCGGACCTACCCTTTGTCTTATCACCTTCAAAACCGATTCCCTTGAGATAATCATCAAGAGAAAAAGGGGGTTCTATCGGCTCAATACTTTTCACTGAAGCATCAGCTTGTATCTGAGTGCCGTCGACACTAAGGTGTTTACCGCTCACAAGACCGACATCTATGCAACACTGGACTACCTGACGCATTATCCGTTCAAACAACCCACTGGATGCCCACTTGTGATTGCGAAGCTTGTTGATCGTGCTCCTATCCGGAACCGCATCATCAAATGTCTGATGACAAAACAACCGATATGCCGCATGCATCCCCACTTCCTGACAGAGCCGATTCTCACTCAAATTATACAGATAGCCAATAAGGATCATTCGAACAACTAATTCAGGATCAATACCGGGTCTGCCATTGTCAGGGCAATAACAATCTGATACAACGTCTCGTACAAATGAAAAATCAACTGCCTCATCAATCTGACGAAGGATATGATCCTCGGGAACTAAATCCTCCATCTGAAAATAGTGAAACATCGGATTTGTCTGTTCCTGCTTTTGTGGGGTCATTGTTTCCTCCATGTATAATATTATCAATAACATAATATAATACATCGGAGCTGCTTTATCAATGCTTGTTCTATACTACTTTCTGAATCTAAGGGTTTTTCACAAGGCTTCTAAGAAGGAGATAGTCTTTAAGGCGATCTTTGTCACAGTAAGCACAGCCGCGGTAGCTTCAGCTATAGCCTTGATCGCGCAGTAATTATGAATTGTCTCTAAGGTTGCACTAAGAACTCGCTATGGGCAGCGTGGCCACTGCGTGCGCTGTGGCTACCCGTTTTTCCAGGGGGCACGAATGGCAGCAAGCCCCCGATAGATTCACTCGGGGGCTTGCCACGAAGTGTTCTGTGGTGGACGATACTTAGATTTCTGTGTGCTCCTCCGGGTCTTCTGAAGCAGTTGTTCCCTCCTTAATCTTATCTTTGTCGATTTTAGTGATTTTCACTTTCGATATTCTTTGACCTTCCAACTCCTCGATCCACATTTTGAGCCCGTTAAACTCGAAACTTTCACTTTCATCGGGGATATGTCCAAGATAATCGTAGATGAACCCTCCCAGTGTCCCAAAGCTGTCTGACGGTATCTCAGAGTTTAAAGTCTCATTCAGGTTGTGTATGTTTATCTTAGCATCCACTATCCAGGACGATCTTTTCTCATCCCAAAAAATTAAGCCCTTCTCCTCATCGTATTCGTCCTCTATCTCCCCAACTATCTCCTCCAGGAGGTCCTCGAGAGTCACCAATCCCGCCACACCGCCGTACTCGTCCACTACGATAGCCATATGCCTCTTTTCCCGCTTGAAATCTCTCAAAAGCTCATCTATCTTCTTATTTTCTGGTACATAATAGGCCTCCCGGATCAAACTGCTCTCTCCCTTCTCCTTAATGAACTCTTCTAAAGTGTCATCAGTACTCCAATCCTTCGAACTTCCCAAAGCGTACAAGAGGTCCTTAGCGTACACCACTCCTTCTACATTATCCACCTTCTCTCTGTAGACAGGAACTCTGGAATGTCCACCCTGCTTGATCATCACCAATAACTCTCCCAAGCTTAAAGAGCACTCCGCAGCGACCATATCTACCCTCGGCACCATTACCCCCTTGACCGTAGTGTCGTAGAACTCAAATATGCCCTCAATCATCTCCTTTTCATCCTCCTCGATCACACCCTCTTCACTTTCTGTCTCCACTATAGTCCTTAACTCTTCCTCCTTTGCGGCCTTATAGTCCACTTCATCCGACAGCAAACCTAACAACCTGCTCAGAGCACGCGCGAAAGGGGCAAAGGCAAAGTGAAATAGATAAAAATAGAACCGAAACTTGGGAGCATCTCGGTTTTCGTTATCGTCCTTCCTGAGGCGATAGGGGATGTTCTCACACAGGACCAGAAAAAGTCCCGCCAGAACTATTCCCCATATAATACCGTAATTTCCGGAAAAATCCATAGCCAGAAGGACTGTTGAAGTCACAGCCACAGTACCGAGCAAAGTCCGGGCTATCCTTACTGTAAGTCCGAGCTTGTCCCTTGGCTGATAAACTCTTAACATCCTTCGAGCTCCCACCAAGCCTTCCTCATCCATCCTTAACAAGGAAGACCGCGAAACAGAAGAAATCGCGGCTTCCATCTTAGATAACAGTATGGTCATCAGAAACGAAATGACCGCCACAATCGCTTTTAATACGATCCATCCCTGTGTGTTGTTTACTCCAAACGACGACTCGTCCAAAGATAAAAACCCCTTTCGAGTTTAAAGGAAAAAGATCAGATCTCCTGATTCCTTATTTTCTGATCTTAACTACTTACCTTCCGGGAACTTGACAAAGATGAAAATTGCTTTAGGTACCTTTCCACGCTCTCCGTCATCATCATCTTCTCCGCCTCGTCTTTGTGATCCATTCCTGTAAGGTGCAAAATGCCGTGAGCCAAGAGTCGCACCACCTCCTCCTCTAAAGGTACTCCGGCCTTGAAAGCTTGTTCCTTTGCTCTTTCTATCGATATGTAGACCTCCCCTTGGACATCGTCGGAAAAATCCGAGGCGTCGAAGTCATCTTCGAGGTGGAAGGACAATACATCAGTCGGGGAATCTATCGAGCGATACCGACGATTTAAGTGGTGAATAAACTTATCGTTGGAGATCACGACACTGATTGTCCCCTTTTCTTTGCCTTTGTCCTTTATGATCCGCTCCGAAAGTAGCTTGAACTTATACTCATCCCACCATGTGGGTCTGTCTGTTTCTTCAAAAAAAAACTTCACACTCATCTCTTAGACCCTCTCAGGCACTAGCTTTCTTGGGATACTCGATCCGCTCATGCAGGGCTCCTGCAAGGATGTGCATAAAGCCTCCCTCTATCGCCGTTAGATCTTTTAGCGTCAGATCGCACTCATCCAATTCGGATTCTGAGAATCTCTCCTTTATAGTATCTCTGACCACTCCCTTGACTCTGCCCGGCGCTTTGTCCTTTAATACCCTTGTAGTCGCCTCGATTGCATCTGCCAACATGATGATACCCGCCACTTTTGTCTGCGGTCTTGGTCCTTCGTACCTGAAATCCTGGGCACTTACGTCATCTTTGCCTTCTCTTTGGATCGCCCGGTCGTAAAAATAAACCGCAAGGGTCATCCCGTGATGCTGTAGGATTATGTCTATTATGGCTTTGGGGAGGCCATTCTCCTCGGCCATCTCCTGACCGTCCTTCACGTGAGAGACTATGATAAGAGCGCTCATCGAAGGAGACAGCTTATCGTGAGGATTCCTCATTCCCACCTGATTTTCTATAAAGTACTCAGAGTTCTTCATTTTCCCTATATCGTGGTAGTAACAACCTACCCTGGCCAGTAGAGGATTTTCCCCAATTGCCTCCGACGCTGCCTCGGAGAGATTGGCCATAATTACGCTGTGAGTGTACGTCCCCGGAGCCCTCAACGCCAACTCTCTTAGAAGGGGTCGGTTCAGATCCGAAAGTTCCAAAAGCGTAATATCCGTCGTTATGTTGAATATGCTCTCAAAGATAGGCAGTAGACCCATAGCCAAGACAGGTGAAAAGAACCCCACCAGTGCCCCCGGCAGAATATCTTCTAAGATCCTCTCTGAGGGCCCAAACCTTAAAACATCCGTTGCGGCTATCGTCGCCCCATAGATCAGCACCAGATAGATTATAGACCGATAGAAACTCTGCCTGTGTCTGACGTTCCTCACCGAATAGGCAGCTACTCCCCCAGAAAGCGCAAATACGAACGTTGCCTGAAGATCGTAATTTAAAATGATCCCCGATAGAAGAGAGATCGCAAACGTAAAGACCAGTCCCACTTCCGCATCGAACAAAATAGTGGCCAGCATAGCAGAAAGAGCCACTGGCACTAAAAACTGCGCATTTATCTGAATTGGGCCATAAAACGGCAAACTCCATGTAATTTCTGGAGTCGACGCTGCCCACGAAGCTATAAGCACCGGAAACACAAGCACTATGGTCAAAAGGAGAAGATGCGAGACTTTATCGTATATAGACCTTCTGAACATGTAAAGATAGATCAAAAACAAAAATATAATGAGCGAGCATACTATCCCTTTTGCTCCGATTGTGAGCGTCCTTTTCCAGGGGTACTCCGCCTGCGTCAGTGATAGCTTCTTTTGCATGGAGTTCAAAACGTCCACGTGATCAGATGTAACTTTTTCGTTGGCATCTATTATCACCTGTTTTTTTATGTACTGATCCTTTACGGGAGCCACACCACCCGCAGCTTCGTTTCTCCTTCTTTCTGTTTCATCTTTGTTGAACTTAATATTTTCAGTAATCAATGAGCTTGTCAGTGCCACACACATATTTGCTGTTTCCTTATTTTCTATCCTGTTTTCCACGATCTCCTTTATGTCCTCTCGCACCTTTGTTATATCCTTAAGCTCATCGGCCGGAAGCATCTGCTCTTTACCGCCCTTGAAGAGAGAAATCCTCCTTTTTGACTCGGGGAAGACCTGACTTTCCACAACTTTCTTATCGCGCACAATGCCCACACTGTAGTTGTCCTTTAAGACCTCCCTGCACACCTTTTTAATCGCATCCGTCTCTCTTGAGCTTAACAAAAAGCCTATCACATCCTTCGGAATTATCGGATGTTTGTTCCAGAGCTGATCTATCTTCTCTGCGAAAATAGTCTCTTCTTCTTTTATCCTTTGCACATCTTTAAACAGAGAATCCAAAGCCCCGATTTGCCTTTTTCCCATCTCCTCATCAAAATAGAAGACAGGGGCCACAGCCCTTTGCTCCTTTCTTTTGTCCTCCTCGTATTCCTTATCGTTCTTAAACACGCGAAAATCGAAGGGAGCTACGATCTTTTCCGCAGCTATCCTCCCCTCCTCCAACTCGTGAGTCTTCCTCTGAGGAAAGGAGGCCGTCAAAACCACGATCTGAGCCCCTATCAAAAGCCATCTCAAGATCCTGCTTCTGGCTTTGTGTTCCCTGCTCTGATGCCTCAACACACCCGAAGGACTTTTCCGAAATATCCTTGAGAGTCTTCTTGTGAGGTCCACGTCTTTTTATTCCCCGTTTTCTCGCTCGTAAAGATCGTATGCCTTTATTATTTCCCCAACCAGGCGATGCCGCACAACGTCCCTTTCTGTCAGGAACACGAACTTGATCCGCTCTATGCCCTTGAGGACATCTCTTGTCTGCACAAGTCCCGAAGTGCTCTCAAAAGGCAGATCCACCTGAGTTATATCTCCTGTTACCACAGCTTTGGAATTTACGCCCAATCTGGTCAGAAACATCTTCATCTGCAAAGGTGTGGTGTTTTGAGCCTCGTCCAGGATTACATAGGCTCCGCTTAGAGTCCTTCCCCTCATATAAGCAAGTGGGACTATCTCTATTATTCTCGTATCCTGAAGTCGTTTGAGCTTATCAGGTTCTATCATATCGTGAAGAGCGTCATAAAGGGGCCTTAAAAAAGGGTCTACCTTCTCCTGCATATCCCCGGGAAGAAAACCCAGCCTTTCTCCAGCTTCGACTGCGGGTCTAGCCAGTATAATCCGTGAGACATCTTTCCTTTTGAAAGCGGCAACGGCCATAGCGACTGCAAGATATGTCTTTCCCGTTCCCGCAGGTCCAATCCCGAACACTATGTCGTACTCCTCAATAGCTGACACGTAAAGATACTGTCCCAAAGTCTTAGGACGGACCTGGACCCTCTTAGCTGAGAGAATCACCTTCTGTGACAGAACGTCAGAGACGTCCTTTCCCTTATCCTTTATCTGGTCCAATACCTCCACCAATGGCCTTCCCCTGTCGTCACTTCCGGCTCTTACAAGTTCAGCCAGATCTCTCAAGAGCCGAACCGCACCCTTAACGTCTTCTTCGTCCCCCTGAATCGTAACGTCTTGGCCCCTTGCCACTATCTTGACGTTGTATTTACTCTCTATAGAAAAGAGATTCGAATCGTTGTGACCGTAAAAAAGGAGAGGGTCCACGCCTTCCACTGATATTTTCTTTGAAACGCTGTCGCTCAATCTTTAGAACCTCCCTCCATCAAACAAGAAAAGCCCCCACTTTCGGGCAGTAGCCGGAGACGAGAGCTTTTTAGCAACCAAACTGTTCAGATCCGAAAAATTTTAATCTTGTCGAGGAAACGGATATCGTTCATCCAGGGACGAAAGCAAAGATTTAAAGATAAACGTAAGATAAAATCACGCCGTCCTTTAAAATTAAAAAACAATCCATAGTTTCAGGCATAATATTAACATATATATAAGGCAATGTCAAGAGAAAAATAGACTAAGCTGTGTGATAGGGCGTACTGGCGAGCTTTTCGGGGTAAAATCGTCCGCATCACCGATTTAGGTAATCTCATACCGCTCCCATGTCACCGTCAGCGGATTCATCCCCGTCCATCTATCCTACGACCCATGCGTCTTGGGGCTCACCCGCTAAGAGGCGAACAATGTTCAGGCTGTGACAGCCGCCTCCCGATATTTGGTTGGTCATATGATAATTGCTAGTGGTCAGATTCTTTCGGAATTTCCCATCATCTATCATTTCCCTTGCCTTCCACATGTAAGGAAGATCCTCACGTAGTCTTCCTAAGTCCAAACCTTTGCTGGTCAAAATTGTGTTGACTTATGCACGATTTTAAGGTAATCTCATACCGCTCCCATGTCACCGTCAGCGGATTCATCCCCGTCCATCTACCCTACGACCCATGCGTCTTGGGGCTCACCCGCTAAGAGGCGAACAATGTTCAGGCTGTGACAGCCGCCTCCCGATATTTGGTTGGTCATATGATAATTGCTAGTGGTCAGATTCTTTCCGAATTTCCCATCATCTATCATTTCCCTTGCCTTCCACATGTAAGGAAGATGCTCACACAGCTTCTCCAAGTCAGTACATTACTGGTCAAAATTATGTTGACTTGTGCACGATCTTAGGGTAATTTGAATCCTTGCGCGGCACAGCTCATCTCTATGTTTTAGTAGGCAGGAATTCGGTTATGATGCCTAAAAAGGTATGATGCCTAAAAGGACAGATAAAGACATGGGACGTTTCTTTCTGAGGATCCTCCTCGTTCTACTTGCGGTGAACGCTGGTTGCTCAAAGGGTGAGGATGGACGAGCAGGAGAGCACATCGGCGAAGAGGAGCTTGCCGACATAATCGTGGACATGGCGAAAGCTAAAGACGAATATCGCTCAGATGAGGAGGCTCTCACAAAGAGAGAAGAAGCTCTCAAAAAGAGACTGGAGGCTATACTAAGGGAACGAAGTATTTCTTGGGCTGACATAGAAAAGATCATGGGGGATTTGAGGAAGGATCCTAAAAGATGGGAAAGGGTCCTGACAACTGTCCAGACAAAATTGCAGATGGAGTCTAAAACAGTGAACAGCAAACAGTAGACAGTAGACGGCGAAAGGCAATTGCAAGTAGATAGCATACGGAAGAGGTGTCAGACAAACGTATTGGCCTCAAGATTACGTGCCATAGTTTTTCTCTTGCTCTAAGTAGAGGCATCGGATATATTAGTTATAAGGTTTGGCTGGGGACAAAGTTCAAAGATCGCGAGCTGAATTCCTTCGAGATAAGCTGCAAAATTAAGAAAGTTTTGAGAGGGGACTACTGGGGCTGAAGAAAGAGAAACTCGTCATTTAAATATCGGCGCCACCGAGCGCGTCCGCCGATATAAGGAATTTTACGGAGGCTGTGTCTCAGACGCGCTTTCACGCTGTGGCGTGCCGGATACTGTGCTGTCACCGAAGTTTTATGCGTTGCGAGAGGACATGATCCTTGCGGGCGAGGCTCTAACCGTCAAGCTCCATTCCCACCTTGGAGAGATCATGACGGGTGAGGAGAAGAAGGCTCGCGATGAGGAGTGGGGACGGATCGGTTCACCCCAAAAACGTATGATGAGGTCGGTCTATGCGGGCGCTGTCATCTGCTTCGACACCGGTAGCGACTTTCAGCTAGCGCACTTTGGAGAGATGAGTTGCATGCTGGCCCAGGCACACGGTTGTACAGGGATGCTAATTGTCGGCAACATCCGGGATACTCGATACGTTTTGAAGATGGAGGATTTTCCTGTATATACTAATGGGCACGCGGCCAAACGCCTTTGGCGGGTGGGGGGTTACGCACATCCAGCAGCCGATATTTCTCCCCGGGCACCTTACGCACTACGTCCGGGTGAATCCCGGAGATTTCATCTTTGGGGACACAGACGGTGTCCAGATCATCCCTGTGGAGTTCACAGATGAGGTTATGCTGATCTGCGAGGAAATAGTTGAAAAGGAGAATGAGGAGCGCCGCCTCATCAGGGAAGGTATGCCCATAGATGAGGTGTATGTCCCCTATGGAGACCTATAGGGGTGCATGCCAAGTTCTCTGTGAAAGGAAGTGCAATCGTGGTTCTTATCTTGGTAGCTATTCTAACAATGGCAAGCTCTCAAGATACTTGGGGGCAACTGGCCGAGCCGTCGGCTAAGTTCACTATAGCTCGGTTGAAATACGAGGGCGGAGGGGATTGGTACAACGATCCTGATATAATTGGGAATCTCTTGAGATTCATCGGAGAAAATACGAACATCAAAACGGTAAACGATGAGGCGAGGGTCGAGATAGGGGACGAAGAGTTCTTTTCCTATCCGTTCCTGTTTATGACAGGGCACGGGAATATACTTCTGACACAGGAGGAGATACCGAGGCTCAGGGAATATCTGGAAAGAGGGGGATTCTTATATGCGGACGATGACTACGGGATGGATGAGTCGTTTCGAAGGGAGATAAAACGTGCACTCCCGGATAAGGAGCTTGTAGAGCTTCCGCCGTCATACGGACTCTTTGAATGTCACTTCAGCTTTCCGGGGGGACTGCCTAAAATACACGAACATGACGGAAAGCGTCCCCAGGCGTTCGGAATATTTCATGAAGACAGGTTAGTTGTTCTCTACACTTACGAGACGAACATCAGCGACGGATGGGCGTCTCCTGATGTACACAAAGATTCTGAAGCAAAGCGGAACGCGGCTTTGAAAATGGGAACTAATATAGTAGTATGGGCGCTCACACATTAAAGAATGTAGATAGTAGCCAGGGGCACCGCCTCTCCTCCTTGAGATTGCTTTGGGCGAATGCCCCTCGCAATGACCGAAGGACATATTGCTTCGGGCGAGTGTCCCTTGCAATGACCGAAGGACATATTGCTTCGGGCGAGTGTCCCTTGCAATGACCGAAGGACATATTGCTTCGGGCGAGTGTCCCTTGCAATGACCGAAGGACATATTGCTTCGGGCGAGTGTCCCTTGCAATGACCGAAGGACATATTGCTTCGGGCGAGTGTCCCTTGCAATGACCGAAGGACATATTGCTTCGGGCGAGTGTCCCTTGCAATGACCGAAGGACATATTGCTTCGGGCGAGTGTCCCTTGCAATGACCGAAGGACATATTGCTTCGGGCGAGTGTCCCTTGCAATGACCGAAGGACATATTGCTTCGGGCGAGTGTCCCTTGCAATGACCGAAGGACATATTGCTTCGGGCGAGTGTCCCTTGCAATGACCGAAGGACATATTGCTTCGGGCGAGTGTCCCTTGCAATGACCGAAGGACATATTGCTTCGGGCGAGTGTCCCTTGCAATGACCGAAGGACATATTGCTTCGGGCGAGTGTCCCTTGCAATGACCGAAGGACATATTGCTTCGGGCGAGTGTCCCTTGCAATGACCGAAGGACATATTGCTTCGGGCTCCCTTGCAATGACCGAAGGACATATTGCTTCGGGCGAGTGTCCCTTGCAATGACCGAAGGACATATTGCTTCGGGCGAGTGTCCCTTGCAATGACCGAAGGACATAATGTCATTAGCGAGCGCCCCCGATTGAATCTATCGGGGGGAAGCAATCTCGTAGACAGTGTAGTCAAGAAGGAGCAGAGTGTCCCTTGCAATGACCGAAGGACATATTGCTTCGGGCGAGTGTCCCTTGCAATGACCGAAGGACATATTGCTTCGGGCGAGTGTCCCTTGCAATGACCGAAGGACATAATGTCATTAGCGAGCGCCCCCGATTGAATCTATCGGGGGGAAGCAATCTCGTAGACAGTGTAGTCAAGAAGGAGCAGAGGGAATCCATGTATGCTGTCTACTAATATAGGGGATCCATGATGTCCTTCAAGCATCTTTTATTCTTTTTCCTTTCTCTTTTGCTTGCGGGCAATACGCAGGCACAGACTCAGCTCACTTTAGATCGCGACCGGCTTGAAGTCATAGAGGAACAGACGGAGTCACTTGCGAACCGCCTTCTGGAACTGTCCATAGCGACTCGCCAAAAAGATCTCGATCAGATCGCAGATTTCTTTGCAGATTCGTTATTAGCGATCCCCCTTCCGACCGAACCCGAGGATCTTGTGCATCAAGTCAAGTGGATCTACAAGCACGGCTGGAAGATTCAAAAGGAGGCTTTGAGGTTGTCTTTGAGCGCTTTTTTGAAGGATTGGGGGGTGTTTTTGAACCACTTCTCTGAGATTGATGACGCTCGATTCAAGGTCAAGAAGGCTACGTTTGACGACAGGGGCGCTCAGGCCAACGTCTATTTCTATCTGGTCGGCAGGGACGCTGAGGGCCTGAGAGAGTGGGCAAGGGGATATGCCTCTGTACATGCTCAGGCTTCGGAGGAGGGCAACTGGAAAATCAGCCAGTTCGTACTCGAGAGTCTTGAATCCCTGGTGTCCACCATTGAGCTCTTTTCCGAAGTGGGTGGTCCGGCAGGTGTTGCGGCCTTCTTCCCGGTCTATGGATCGAGCCAAAACCGGGGTTTCGTCTGGCACGGGGCAGCGGCAGCGGACGTGGACCTGGATGGGTTGATGGACATCTTTGCGACCGGTATCTTCGAGAACTATCTCTATTTAAACGAGGGCAACGGGCGCTTCCGCGACGCTTCTGCTCAAACGCAGACCAAGATTTTGCCCAAAGCCACGACCCCGCTCTTTTTGGATTATGACAACGATGGGGATCAGGACCTGTTCCTCTCCTCGCCACAAAATCAGATGTTGCTTGAAAACCGGCTCATACCGGAAGGGAAGCTCGAATTTTTCGACGTGTCGTTGCAGTCGGGGATCGGGCTTGTTCCGGCAATAGGGTTCAGCGCCATCGCCGGTGACGTCAATGGGGACGGTCGGCCGGACATCTACGTTTCGTCTTACAACAGGTACGGTCAGGTGATGCCGAATTCGTGGCATCGCGCCACCAACGGGACTCCAAATCTGTTGTTCATAAATAAGGGCAACGGCGAATTTGTGGAGTCCGCAAAGGAATGGGGTGTAGATGACGGCCGTTGGAGTTACGCCGCTGGATTTGTGGATATAGACGAAGACGGGGATATGGACATCTACGTTGCCAACGATTTCGGCGAAAATGGTCTCTACTTAAACCACGGTGATCGCTTTGTCGATGTGGCGGTTTCTTGGGGAGTGCTGGACCCAGGAAACGGCATGGGGGTCTCTTTCGGTGACTACGACAACGATGGGGATCAGGACCTCCACGTGACCAATATGTCCTCGACGGCGGGAAATCGGATTCTCGGGAGACTCTTTCCCAGTGTGAGCCGGGAGACTGGCGTCCTGGTTAAGCTGGCTTCGGGAAACAGCCTCTATGAAAATCTGGGGAACGGCCAGTTCAAGGACGTTACATCGGCTGTTGGGGGCTTTTCATCGGGCTGGGCGTGGGGCGGTGGATTCATCGACTTCGACAACGACGGCTGGGAGGACATCTACACCCCCAACGGGTTCATTTCGGGAAAGTCAATGAAGGATACGTGAAGTCTCTTCTGGCGCCACGTGGTGGCGTCTAAGGCAGGAGTCGAGCAGGCGGGCAGCAACACTTTCACAGAGCGGCAAAACAAATTGTTCGGACAGGGGTTTTCGTTCAGCGGCTTCGAGAGAGATGCACTCTACCTCAACCTGGGCAGCAAGAAATACTTGAATATCTCCGGTGTCTCAGGTATAGATTCGATTACTGATGGAAGGGGAGCTGTCTTCGCCGATTTCGACAACGATGGCGACACAGACATCTTTTTGACCACTATCCAGGGAGAGGCTCACCTGCTCTTTAGAAATAATCTTTCCGAAGATGACTCCTTCATTCGTGTCACCTTGGAGGGCGTAGAGAGCGGGAAAGACGCCTTCGGAACCCTGGTGAGAGTCAAGACCTCCGCCGGCGTCCTCACCAAAGTCAAATCGGGAGGGGCCGGATACCTCTCCCAGAGCGACCCGCGACTTACCTTCGGTCTCGGCTCAGATGCGAAAGCCGAGTGGGTCGAGGTTGTGTGGGGTTCGGGCCTGGTGCAGAAATTTGAGAATATCCCACAAGGCTCTTCCATGAAGATTACCGAAGGAGATGAGCAGGTGCGATGGATTGAGGAGAAACGATTCCAGCTGCCCGAGCCTATCAGGCCACAGGAGACCCGCCTGATGTCCTTGAGGATCAAAAAGGGGGGACAGTTTCCGAATCTTGCGCTGTCTTTATTGGACGGCGAAAGGACTTCCCTGCAAAGTTCTTCGATACTTTTGGGTGATCCCATACCGGGACGAAAATACCTTGTGAATCTGTGGGCAACGTGGTGCCTGCCATGCGCCAAAGAGATGCCGGAGTTGCAAAAACTCTATGCTCGCAACATCGATAATCTTGAGATTATGGGTATCAGCCTGGACCACGAACCGGCACAAGACAAGGTCAAGAGCTTTTTGAGCGATCACGGTATCCAATACCCGATCTATTTAAGCGATGAGAACATAATCGAGCAAATCTATGCCACAGACGAGGTCTTCATTCCCCTATCTTTTCTGCTTGACGAGAGCGGCAAAGTAATGGAGATCTTCTCCGGATGGTCTGAGGAGGTCAGGGAGAGATTGATTGAACAAGTAGACAGCAAACAGTAGACAGGGGCACCCATCTCCCCTCCCTATGTGCTGTTTATTGAGGTAGGTAGGTATACCCTGTATCCTGTCTACTGTTTTGAGGTGTCGGCAATGTCAGATTCGGCGGAAAAGACATATCGGGAGCTTTTGGAGAGGCTCAGGAGGTTAAGAATCAGGGAGATGAGTCTCGGGGCCTCCTTCGGGACAGCTTTGTGTCTTCTGGTTGGCCTTTGCATCGGGTCGCTCTGGATGGCCGTAGAGATCTTGTTCTATCTGCATCCAGTGGCAAAGATGCTTATGCTGTCTCTTACTGCCGCGACTGCGGGCTCTGCCTTTGTGTACTTCTCCATCTTCCACGCCTTCAGGAAGAAGTCGCCGCAGGACATGGCTCTGAAGGTGGAATCTGTGTTCCCGGAGTTCAAGCAGACCTTGATAGGTGCACTTCAACTCTGGGACAAAAAGATGGAGAATCCAGAGGGCTATTCACTGGATATGATCGACCGGACTGTGATAAAGGCGGGAGACTTATCAAAGGATGTGGAATTTGAGAGCATCGCAAGTGCCGCAAAGATAAGGAAGACAGTTGTGATCCTATCTGCGCTCATGGGTTTGGTCGCCCTCTTTGTATTTCTGTTTCCGTCTCAGTTTAAGGGAGCGCTGTACAGGACTTTTCACATCACCACCGCCTTTGCAAAGCCTCCAGAGACGTTTCTGCACGTGGAACCCGGAGATATGGAGGTTGTGAAGGGTGCGGACGCCTCTATACTCATACAGTTGGAAGGGAAACTTCCCGACCAGATCAGCGTGCTCTCCAAAGAGCCCCTGGCAAAGAGATGGAAAGAGGCAGACGTAGAGATTTCGATGGCGGATAGCTTCTTCCAGTTGCAGCTGAAGCTCGGCTTTGTCTATGCTTTTAAGGAAGTAAGCCGGACTATCGACTACTATGTCAAAGCCGGCGACGGAAAGAGTCATAGTTTTCGAATCAATGTGATCGACCGTCCGATGGTCAACAAGATCACGGCGCAATACGAGTATCCCGCATATACGGGTCTTCCCGCCAAAGTGGCAGAGGGTGGGGATCTATCGGCACTTATCGGGACTGAAGTTGAGCTTTCTATCTGGGCGAGCAAACCCTTAAGGGGGGCCTTCCTGATCTTGGGAGATGGAACAAAGATCAAGGCTACCCTGGAAAACAGGACCGCGAGACTGGGCTTCGAGATAAAAAAGGACGACACTTATCACATTCGGTTGTTGGATTTGGAGGGTCTTGAAAACTCTGAGCCCATAGAATACAGTATATACGCCCTGAAGGACGAATCGCCCGTAGTCAGAGTCGCCTATCCAGGGAGCGATACTGACCTTGGAGATAATATGGTACAGCCGCTTACAATAGAGGCGTCCGACGACTTCGGGATATCGAAGATGAATATCATCTGGAGACTGAACGAGGATCCGAGGCTAAGACGTCGGGAAGTACCTCTGCTCTCTGGAGGAAGGAAAGAGGTTAAAGAAGACTATCTGTGGGATCTATCGGATATGAATCTGCTGCCTGAAGATAGGATATACTACCGCGTTGAGGTCTATGACAACGATGAAGTCTCAGGGCCCAAAAGAGCCCAAAGCGAAGAGTTTGTCGTGAGACTTCCCTCTGTCCATGAGATATTGGAGGAGGTCGAAAGGACGCAGGAAGAGCAGACAATGCAGATGGAGGGGATAGCAAAGGAAAGCCGTGCGATCAAGGAGAAGTTAGAGGAGATAAAACGTGAGCTTTTGAAGGGTGTGCAGTTAGATTGGGAGGAAAGGAAGGATATCGAGTCTCTTGTGAATAGACAGATGAGAATGGCTGAGGAGATGAACAAGCTTTCCGAGAAGATGGACGAAGTGACGGAGCAATTAGAAAAGAGCGGGTTATCTGCGGCGGAGACTCTGCAGAAGATGGCTCAAATAAGGAAGCTTATGTCGGATGTAGCGACCCCTGAACTAATAGAGGCTATGGAGAATTTGAGGGAGTCTCTGAAAGACCTGGATCAACGGCAGATAGAGCAGGCCATGAAGGATTTTTCGATTACACAGGAGGAATTTGGCAGGAGGCTCGACCGCACTATCGCTATCTTGAAGAGACTTCAGGTGGAGCAGAAGATAGATGCCGCTATCAAGGCTGCAGAGGAGCTGACAGAAAGACAGGAAGGGATAAACGAGCAGATCAAAGATAACAAAAAAGAAGAGTTGGCAAAGGAGGAGGAAGCGATATCCCAAGATACGCAAAAGCTCCAGAAGGACATAGAAGATCTGGCGGATGCCATAAGGGAAATCTCCGAGCAAAGTCAGGTCGCAAGTTTGGCTGATTCGATTTCTAAAGGGATGGCAAGGCAGAAAATACCCTCTCATATGCTCCAGATGGCAGAGTCTTTAAGGTCGAGTGATGGCAAGTCGGCTGAATTGCAGGGAGAAAGGATAGTTCAAAACCTGGAGGATCTATCCTTTGGCCTAAGAAAAATGCAGGAGTCCTTTCTGAAAAGCCAGAAAGCCGAGCTTTTCAGCGAGATCAGGAAGTCCATGCGGGACCTTCTGTATCTATCTTATCGTCAGGAGGACGTGATTGCAGACGGCAAAGATAGCAGGGATTACGCCAAAGATACAAAGATACAGCGAGAGCTTGCAGAGGTTCAGCAGTCCCTCTTTTCGGGGACTTCCAAAATCGCTGACAGGCTCTTTGAAACATCTCAAAAGACGTTCTTCATCACCCCTTCTATAGGAAGAGCTTTAGGAGAATCTCTGGAAAGGATGAAAGAGGCCACCTCCTTGCTTGAAAGAGGAAACGGAAGATTGGCGTCGAGCCATCAAAGGAAGGCCATGTCCTCCTTAAATGAGACGGTTAATCTCCTCAGAGGGGCTATGGGGGACATATCGTCGTCTGAATCGGGAACGGGGTTTCAGGAGATGTTAGAGCAGATGAAGGCGTTGTCGCAACAACAGCAGGGCGTAAACCAGGGGACAGAGAGCCTGTTCGGTGGGGGACAGATGGGACTTTCTCCAGAGCAGCAAGCGGCCAACAATGCTACCATGATGGCTCAACTTCTGGCGCAGCAGGAGGATATAAGAAGGGCAATCGAGGGACTTCAAAGGGCGATGGAGCAGAAAAGGGGTCTCCTGGGAAGACTCGACAAAATAGGCACGGAGATCGAGGAGGTCACCAGAGACCTTGCAAGCGGAAGGATAAGCAGAAGGACCATCGAAAGGCAAAGAGACATACTCTCCAGGATGCTGGACGCCCAAAGGTCGATATACGAGAGGAGCTACAGCAGGAAGAGACAATCTAAAGAAGGAAAGGACACAGATTATCAGGGCTCTGGCAGTCTGCCGGAGGATCTGGGACAGAGGAGAAATCTTTTGAGAGAATATCTCCTCAAGGCCTTAAAGGAGGGCTATTCTCAAGAGTATATCAATTTAATACGAAAGTATTTTGAGTCACTATCTATAGATCAAGTAGACAGTATACAGTAGACAGGGCAACCCTGCCCTTCCCTGTTTACGAGATTGCTTGGCTTCGACCCTTAGTCATTGCGAGGGGCCAAACCCCGACCCCGTCAGGAGTTGCGAAGCAGAACTAACTCAAAGGTTGGGAGGTGGTGCCCCCTATCCACTACCTACTTAAAACTGATGTTTCCGGCGTTTTGACGTTTTTCCAAGGTGTATGTCCTTTTTTTCTCTCCCTATACTTTTTATCTCAAAAATTGCAAAGGAAAGTGGAAAACATATGCAAGCAGATAGTAAACAGCAAAGGGCAGATACGTGTAGAGGGGGGGCCGTCCCCTGTCTACTGTCTACTGTCTACTGTCTACTGATCTTTATGGGATATACCAGCCTCTACGCTGACTCAGGGAAGAACAGGCTAAGCTACGCCGTCTCGCTGGAGGCCCGGGGAGATCTCCAGGGGGCTTTATCTATTTATGAGGAAGGAATCAAAAAAAGGCCCAAAGATATAGGCATCAAAATCAGGCTGGCAAATGTATTATATAAGCTGGGTCGGAGGGAAGACTCTATTAAAGAATGGAACGAGATATTGAAGATCGCTCCCGAATCTATACACACCTATTCTATGGTCGCAGAGCAGTACAGAATACGAGGGATGGCAGAGGAGGCGATAGAGGTCTACACAAAATTGAGAGAAAAGTTCAATATGGAGCACGAATTTTCACTCCAGGTGGGAGATCTCTGGGCATCTTTGGGAAAGTACGATAGAGCCGTTCAGGAATATATAGCCTACCTCGGCAAAGGCTCAAATTCGATGGTCTATCAGATTGTGGAGCTGAAGATATTGAATCTGGCCAGGAATCGTCAGACTGTGGACTCGGTTATGCCGGTTCTGAAAGAGGCATTGTCTACCCGGCCTGATAACGCCTCTCATCTTCGGCTCTTTGCGGTCTGGTGCGTTGCAGCGGCGAAGGCAAGGGAAGCTCTTCCCTTTTTGATCTTGAAGGAGGTAAAGGACAAACAGTGGGAGGAGATTATCTACAGGTTCGCATCGGATTGTGAAAGAAATGGCTTCAAAAAAGAGGCCATGCAGACCTACAGCGAGCTTGCCAAACAAGCGCCGAATTCCAAGTACTGGTCACAATCCCAGCTTGCCGCAGGACGAATTCAGGAGGAACTTGGCCTCTACGGGCAGGCGGCTGTCTCGTACAAGGAACTGATAAGTAGGTATCCTCTGACCTATCAAAGCTTTGAGGCGCTCTACAGGGTTAGCGATCTGCAGCTTAATGTAGAAAAAGATGTAGAAGCGGCACTTTCGTCCTTCCATCTCTTATCACAGAAATCCTATGCAGGAGCATGGAAAGAAAAAGCGCTTTTAAAGGTGGCCGAGTGTCTTGTCATTCAGGATAAGATTGAGCGCTCAAAGAAAACTTATCAGCAGATTGAATCCTCGACAAAAGATGCGTCCACCAAGGAAAAGTCCCTCTTTAAGTTAGCCTATCTTGAATATCTTTCAGGAAACTTTGAAAGGGCTCTCCAACTTTTGGAGAAGATATCTCTGGAATATCCCGGCGGGGAGATGGTCAACGACGCCTTAGAACTGATCGTGCTTATAGAGGAGAACGCAGGAATTGAGGAGGGAAACCTGAAGGCCTTCGCCCGTGCGGAGCTTCTAAGGCTCCAGTGGAAAGAGGACGGGGCAATGGAAGTCCACCAAAAACTTATCCAGAAACATCCTACATCTAACCTTGCAGACGACGCTTTTTTGATGGTAGGGGACATAAAGTCCGATGCAGGAGATTACTTCTCCGCTATTGAGACTTACAGAAAGCTCTCCCTTGAGTATCCCCAGAGCAGGCTTTCCGAACATGCCCGCGTGAGGATAGGGCGCATCTTTGAGGAGAACTTAAACGACACCCAAAGGGCGGCAAGGGAATACGAAATGTTTCTTGTAGATTATCCCGACAGTCTGCTCTCAGGTGAAGTGAGAATTAGGCTCAGATCGCTAAAGGAGAGGCTGAAGGCTTTGGAGGGGCTTAGAAAGGAGACAGGATAGTAGATAAGTAGATAGTAGGTAGGGGTATATCCTCTTCTCCCTGTCTGCTCTCTATTTGTTTGGGACAAAAGATTTTGTTTAGGACAAAAAATATAGTGTGGGAAAGAGGGTATACGCCTTGAAAAGAAAATCAGAAACACCAGTATCAAGTAGGCAGTATCAACTACGTAGGGGGTACCTCCTGCCTGTCTACTGTCTACTGTCTACTGTCTACTTGTTTATGGCTTCAGAGGTCTGGGCTCAAAAGATGCTGATATACATGGATCTGAATCAGACCGATCATCTCAAGGCGTATGGTGTCGCGTACCGGGCTTTAGAGCAGGGGATAGATGTGGAGTGGCTGTTGAACTACCGGGGAGGATCATTTATGATAGACAGTGTATATGAGTTGATAGCAGAGGCGAGGATAAGAGGGGTCTCCTTTTCTATGATAGGCGGAGCCGAAGCTGCCCTTGTATACGCTCAGATCGAAAGGGAGAACATGGACGTAGTGCACCTTACAAAGACTCCCAGAATAGCGGTCTATACTCCCCCCAACACTCAGCCCTGGGACGACGCTGTGACCCTGGCTCTCACCTACGCACAGATACCGTACGATAGGGTCTGGGACGCGGAGGTGCTTGCTGGAGAGCTTGAGAAATACGACTGGCTGCACCTTCACCACGAGGATTTTACAGGACAATATGGCAAGTTCTACAGCACGTACGGGAATCAGCCGTGGTACAGACAACAGCAGATCCAATACGAGGCTGTGGCCCGCCGTCTGGGATTTAGCAAGGTCTCCGAGGAAAAAAAGACTGTGGCAGGGGCGATCAAAAATTACGTCATAAATGGAGGTTTCCTCTTTGCAATGTGCTCGGCGACAGATACGTTTGACATAGCTTTAGCCGCTCAAAATGCCGACATCGCCGTGGCTGTGTTCGACGGCGACCCGGCCGATCCCAACGCCCAGGAGAAGCTCGACTACTCCAGGACGGTGGCGTTTGAGAACTTCAAATTAGAGATGAATCCCTTAGTATACGAGTTCTCGGATATAGACACCACGCCCAAAAGGATGTCACAGATACGGGGCGCCGAGGCAGATTATTTCACTCTGTTTGAGTTTTCTGCCAAATACGATCCTGTCCCCACTATGCTGACTCAAAATCACACACCTGTTGTGGACGGCTTTCTGGGACAGACTACCGCGTTTAGAAAGTCCCTCGTAAAGGATTCTGTCGTGATATTGGGGGAATCTGCAGCAACAGATGAGGCTAAATATATACACGGAAATGTGGGGAAAGGGACAGTTACTTTCTACGGGGGGCATGATCCGGAGGACTATCAGCACCTGGTCTATGATCCGCCCACTCAGTTGTCCTTGCACAAGAATTCTCCCGGATACCGGTTGATCTTAAACAACGTACTCTTCCCGGCAGCCAAGAAGAAGGAGAGGAAGACTTAAGCCCAAAGTCCAAAGGAGCTATCGCTACGTTCAAAGGTCTGACACTTTCTACACCTCCCGTAAATTTATATGTTCTAATAGTTTCAGAAAGAAGGTGAAAGGTATGGCAAACAAGGGCAATGTGGTGAATGCTGTTGTTAGCGAAGCTGGAATCTCAAAAAAAGAGGCCGGGGCAGTAGTTAATGCTTTAATCAATACTATTACTGATGCCTTAAAAGCCTTGTGAAATAGTTATGTCCTAAGGCAGCGTCTGAAGCGCCGATTATGGGTCAAAGAGTAGCATATCGTATCGTTTTGCTGTGGAATAAGCAAAGTAGTCTTATCAGAGTTCTGGTCAGCAAGGAACAGGAGCTGTTTGAAGAACAGGATGCACTGTCTTTGACAGACAGGGCACACATAGACGCTTTCCCCCTTCTTATGAAAGATACAAGCCTCTTGAGATTCTGTACTGTTGCAACAAGATTCAACTGTTCATTCAGTGAGGCTGGTCCTCTATAACGGGCTCGTCCCATACCGTGTTGTTGCCTGGCTTCAGCAAAGATATGTTCACTGCGTTTACGGAGTCTCCCGGGAGAGTTTGTAGTCAGCTGTTAATGAGATAGACCGTGCATGATTTCTGGCTTTCGCCTCTCGCACTTTTCTATCCCGTTCGGCCTGAATATGTGCTGAATTTGTCTTGTTTTTCCATGTAGGAATCGGTTCAATCCTCTCATCGGCTCGCAGAGGAATATGGGGTATGATTCCCCGGTCAAGTACATCAGCGATAAAATTACCAGAACCGTAACCGGTATCGGCACTAAGTGTCTGAATGTCTTTGGGCATGGTGTATGTTTCAAGGTCATCTACCATCTTAAGGGCACTTTCGGGCTCTGCTGTCCCTGTCGCCTGCGTGCCCTGAGTCTCAAGGATTACTCTGCTTTTTGTGTCGATCAGATCATGGCCCATAAACGAGAGAAAAGCCCCTTTGCCCTTCGATTTGCTGTATAAGCGCGCGTCGGGGTCTGTAGTCGAACGGTGTGTTTGGTTCGTCCACTTTTCACCATGAAAGTCTTTATCCTGAGGATGCCCGGACCTACCCTTTGTCTTATCACCTTCAAAACCGATTCCCTTGAGATAATCATCAAGAGAAACAGGGGGTTCTATCGGCTCAATACTTTTCACTGAAGCATCAGCTTGTATCTGAGTGCCGTCGACACTAAGGTGTTTACCGCTCACAAGACCGACATCTATGCAACACTGGACTACCTGACGCATTATCCGTTCAAACAACCCACTGGATGCCCACTTGTGATTGCGAAGCTTGTTGATCGTGCTCCTATCCGGAACCGCATCATCAAATGTCTGATGACAAAACAACCGATATGCCGCATGCATCCCCACTTCCTGACAGAGCCGATTCTCACTCAAATTATACAGATAGCCAATAAGGATCATTCGAACAACTAATTCAGGATCAATACCGGGTCTGCCATTGTCAGGGCAATAACAATCTGATACAACGTCTCGTACAAATGAAAAATCAACTGCCTCATCAATCTGACGAAGGATATGATCCTCGGGAACTAAATCCTCCATCTGAAAATAGTGAAACATCGGATTTGTCTGTTCCTGCTTTTGTGGGGTCATTGCTTTTCCTCCATGTATAATATTATCAATAACATAATATAATACATCGGAGCTGCTTTATCAATGCTTGTTCTATACTACTTTCTGAATCTAAGGGTTTTTCACAAGGCTTTTAAAGAGGGGGGATAAAGTAAGCATGCAAGGATTCGGGACGTTTTCTGTGACCGAAAGGGCTGCAAGGAGCGGACGGGATCCCAGAACAGGAAACCCAATTCAGATTGCTGCCAGAAAGTTGCCAAGGTTCAACGCAGGGAGGGCACTAGTAGAGGAAATAATCCGTAAATTCGAAGTCAAGACATCTGACGACAAAGATTTCGGTATGACTGAACAGAGATTTCCTCTCAGCCCTATAAGGGAAAAGGAAGAAATCTTGAAAAGAGCCAAAGAAAAGATAAAGAAGATTAACGAAGATGTGCTCAATTCTGAAGGATTGGATGAGGAGGAGATAAAAGCGTCCGTGGAAGAAGGAATTATAGACGCTGATCAGGCGTATTTCTGGAGCAAAGAGCACCAGAAGCATCACAGAGAGGCAGAGAAAGATATTAAGAACGGTAAGGTCAAGATATTTGACGATGTTGAGGATTTAATCAAAGATCTCAATAGCTAATTATTGTAGCATGTACAAATTTCAGCGCACTGATAAATTCAAGCGTCAATACTCTGATCTATCTCGGGAAATAGAGAGAAAAGCTGAAAAGGCGTTTCGGCTACCTGCGAGCGATTTTAGACATCCACCTTGCAAACTAAGAGAATTAAAGGTAAGGAACATGTGTGGGAAGCAAGAATAGATCGAAGATACCGCTTTAAATTTCAGATAGATAAGGAAAATCAGATATATCTTTTGCGGGAGATAGGTAAACACGATATTTTGTGAATCTTTCAACATAGGAAGACTTTAATGCAGGAAATTAGGGAAAGTCACGACTTAGAGGCTATCGAAAGATTGGAAGGGGCCAAGGACGCAATCTGTTCTGAGATCGAAAAGGTGATCGTTGGACAAAGGCAGATAATAGATCAATTGCTCATTGCTCTTTTTTCGGGCGGGCATTGCCTCATCATCGGCGTGCCCGGTCTTGCCAAGACACTGCTTATAAATACGCTTTCTGAGATTCTGGATCTTTCGTTCAGCAGGATACAGTTCACGCCAGATATTATGCCTTCCGATATTACGGGGACGGAGGTGATTGAGGAGGATTTGTCCCTGGGGAAAAAGACCTTCCGATTCGTAAAGGGACCTGTCTTTGCAAATGTGATATTGGCGGACGAGATAAACAGGGCGCCTCCCAAGACTCAGTCGGCTCTTCTGGAGGCTATGCAGGAGCACAAGGTTACGGCTTCGGGAAAGACGATGAAACTTTCCGAGCCGTTTTTCGTGCTTGCCACTCAAAACCCTATAGAACAGGAGGGCACCTATCCACTGCCCGAGGCTCAGCTGGACAGGTTCTTCTTCAGCCTCTGGATAGACTATCCTAACTTTGAGGAAGAAGAACAGGTAGTTCACAGGACCACGAGTGCATACACCTGGAATGTAAGGAAGGTAGTGAGCGGAGATGACATTGTAGACATGCAAAATCTAATAAGGAGGGTTCCAGTTTCAGATCATGTGGTCAGATACGCTGTGGATTTGGTCAGAAAGACGCGACCATTTGAAAGAGATGCTCCCCTTTATGTAAAGGATATGATCAGTTGGGGGGCAGGTCCAAGGGCGTCTCAGTATCTCATACTGGGAGCCAAGGCCAAGGCTGCTCTGAACGGACGGTGTTCTGTGTCCATCGAGGATGTCAAATCTCTGGTGGTTCCTGTGCTAAGACACAGGATAGTCACCAACTTCAACGCCGAAGCAGAAGGCGTTGATACAAAAGGGATAGTAACCAGACTGTTGGAGGAGGTCCCAGATAAATAGAAAGGTCTATTTGGATTATCTGGACCCCGAGGTCGTATCCAGGCTCAGAAGGCTCGACCTTGTGGCGCGGCTGGTCGTGGAGGGATTCATAACTGGACTCCATAAGAGCCCGTATCACGGCTTTTCGGTGGAGTTTGCCGAACACAGACAGTATATGCCGGGTGATCCTGTGAGGGACATAGACTGGAGGGCTTACGGAAAGACGGGACGCCTTTACGTAAAGAAATACGAGGAGGAGACGAACCTAAAGGCGTATATCCTTCTGGACGCAAGCGGCTCTATGGAGTTTACCTCAGGAGGCATAACCAAGTTTAAGTACGGATGCCATCTTGCGGCCTCTTTAAGTTATCTTATGCTCAAGCAGAGGGACGCTGTGGGACTGTGCATCTTTGACAGTCGAATACGCCGCTATGTGCCCCCGCGATCTGTCGGGAGCCATCTTCACACCATACTTAAAGAGATTGACGGCGCAAAAACGGCTCATGAGACGGATCTGGCAGGCACTCTCCACACCCTGGCTGAGAGGATAAGAAGGAGAGGCTTAGTGATAGTTATCTCCGATCTTTTGGACGATCCATCTAAGGTGTTGTCAGGATTTAAGCACTTCCGCCACAGAAAGCACGAACTGGTAATATTTCACATCCTGGACCCCAAGGAACGGGATCTGTCGTTTCCCAGGGAAGCCAGATTCGTGGATCTCGAAGGCGAAGAACAGCTAGTTACTGAGCCGTGGCATATTCAGAAGGACTACACTTCTTTGATGGACGACCTTGTGAATCGCTATCGCAGGGAATGCCGCGAAAGTCTCATAGATTATGTCCTGATAGATACGTCGGACAGGTTCGACACTGCACTTCTGGGATATTTATCCAAAAGGAAAAGGTTAGGGTGATTATTCAGATTGGCTCTGGATCATAGCTCCGCATAGCATTTGCCACCCACTCCACGGCGACGTCTATCATCTCCTCTCCCTTCTCTGCCGTTGCTAACTTGGCTTCGTGGTGTAAGGCTCTGTCGTGTTTTGCCTTTTCTGGGTCGGAGATCGTCAGCTTGGCGTTATCGTAGTCCACTCCCTCCCAGTGGACCTGATCCGGGAAGGCCGCCAGTGCAAACGATGTCTCGAACTCGCTGGCATGTCCTGGACAGTTGCCGGACTCCATCAGCCTTTCTACGAGCTCCTGGGAATACGCTTCCCAGTATGAACAGAACTTAACATCGACCCCCAGCTTCTGGCTGAATCCATCCACTTGGTCGGCAAGTCCACTATTTCCCTGCGTGCCCGTTCACTATAAATATGCTCTTTATGCCGCCCCTCTGAAGGCTCTCACAGACTTCGTAAACCACGGCGAAAAACGTCTCCATTTTCAGGGTCAAAGTGCCCTTGTGATCCATCCAGTGCTCAGAGATGCCTAAAGGCACCGGGGTGGTAACTATCACATTCGGATACAATTTCTCCGCCGCCTTTACAGATACAAGGCGTGCGCTTGCCGTATCGTGTATCATTGCCAGATGCTCGTTGTGTTGCTCGGTGCTGCCCGTGGGGACTATAGCCCCCTTGATTATTCCGTCGTCAATGCCCTCTCTTGCGTTCCTGCGGGTTAACTTCCAAAGACGAACCTCTCCGATATCCATCTTATCTCCTTTGGCTAAAACCGTAACTTTAAGCTTCCACCCGATGATCGGGTGACGGTCATATCAAGTAAGAATATATCTAGCTCTGTTCTTAAAGTCAAGATGTTTTTGTTACTATTAGGTAGTTGGATGCAATCAAAAAAACCTTGACAGATTGCGTTGATTTGCTTATATATCACTCTGTGAACCGTTTCGGAAGAGAGTAAAAACAACCGCTAAGTTCGCTGTGACAGCTTCACAATTTCACACCAGTCTTACAAAAAGCTTGACAAATATGCGTTAAATTGATATATTTGACTCTGTTGTGATCTCGATCACCAAAAGTACGGGAGAAGGGGGACATTGTCAACGTTTAGAATTTGCCTGTCTTGGGTTGTGACGATCGTGTTGGGGGCCTCGAACATAAGCTGTGGTACCATCTTTGGGGGTTCCCGTCAGAACGTGCAGATTGACTCAAGCCCATCGACTGTCTCTGTGACGGTGGGTCAAAGTGGAATGACGCAGACGACGCCCACAACGTTTTCTCTTCCGCGAAAGAACAACTATGTGTTGACCTTCGAAAAGGAGGGTTACGAAAGTAAGAAGTTCGAAATACAAAGAAAGATCCGCGGCGGCATCCTCGCTCTCGACATCATTTTCACTGGAATCGTTGGGGTCGTCGTCGATGCAACTACTGGATCGTGGTATAAGCTTTCTCCAGAGAACGTTAATGTTGTCCTAACCAAGGTGGAAGGTGCATCGCTGGACCTTCCCGAGACTCTCCAACTGTCTTTGTCAGTTGGAGAGGTTACCGGGGACGCGCACAATTTGCAGGTGACATCGGGCGTACCGGGTGTTAGTGTGCGCATTAAGTCGTTGCGCTCATTGCAGCGATAGTTAGGGAAGTAAAGCGTAAAAAGCTGTAATCTTCTGATATTCAATAGAATGGAAGGGGGTGATTGACGGGCAGTCTCAGTTCACTCATCGCTAAACAGCAGTGGCAAAGACATTCTCAATAGATGACCGATTCTCCCAGAAAATAGCTGGATTTCACTTTAAGAATCCTGGGGAGTTTTGGGTCTGTAGAGAAATAAAGTAAATTTTCAACTTCACTTTTTCGTAAATTGTGGAGTTAAAAGAGGGAGGAACAGATGTTCAAAGATGTTTCAGTCAAATGTGCGTTGGTTTTCGGAGTCCTTCTCCTGGTTCTGGTGGCCGCCGGTAGCTCTGATGCGAGCAATGCAAGGCTTAGGGCATTGGGTAATGAGCCGATCCTTGTGAAGGACAGTAGCAATATCTTCGACTTTGTATCCACCGTCAACGATTATACGAACAATGTCTACGTCGAGAACGCCTCGGATAACGCAGGCGTTGGAGACGGACAGAACTGGGGCACAGTCGTCTGGGGTATTAGTGAGAACAACATCCTGGGTATCTCTCTGGACAGGCCCTCAGGTCTTACTTTTTCCGCTCGTGGCGAGCCGGTTCCCATCTGGGTAGTACATTTTCTCAATCTCCTGGAGAGTCTCCCTCTGGACGGTATGCCTGCGGACGGTATGCCTGCGGACGGTATGCCTGCGGACGGTATGCCTGCGGACGGTATGCCTCCGGACGGTATCCCTCTGGAGGACTTGCTCCAAGCTTTTGGCGAGCTGGCTCCCAGCTCGGCTCCCAGCTCGATAGTAGATCTTATCTATGGAAGAAAGTTCGATGATACCGACTTCGGCGTGGGACTTGCAATCCTGTTCGATACTGATGACAACGGTGTGGATGTTGACAACAGCCAGCTCGGCATCGATCTTAACGTTGGCGTCGGTTTGCACGTAGGAGAAGCATCAGAGCTCGACATCAACCTCGGCATAGGTTTTCTAAGTGTTGACGAAACGTTGCCTGCTGAGGTGAATTACGATTCCGGCATAGACTTTGGGATAGATGCCAGGTTCTTCCATCCCACAGACGAGAGGACTACAGTTATCATCGGTGGAGGAATAGGCTTTTCAAAGGCTCCGAAACTGTCAGATGCCGAGGATATGAATGAGGTCACCTTCCAGGGTCTGATCGGCGCAGATCTCCAATTGTCTGAAGATGCCAATTTGATCTTGGCTGCCGGACTGATGGTAGAAAATAGGGACATCGGTGCGAATGCAACGGAGACTAACATAAGTGTCCCAGCTATCACTGCCGCAGTAGAGATGGGTCTAACAGATTGGTTGGATGTCCGTGCTGGAGCTCGCAGAGCCTCAACGTTTGAACGCACAATCAACGGAGCAGAGACCCGTGGATTCAACACGGACTATAACCTCGATTTCGGCGTGGGTCTCAGCCTTGGGGGCTTAACATTGGACGGTGTTATCACCAAGAAATTCCTCGAGACAGGACCGGATATTATCAGCGATAACCCCGCAGACGTCTTCAGTCAGGTAGCTGTGACCTACAGCTTCTAACAGGCACTACAGGTGACAAAAGCAATTCAGCTATTCACAGAAGTTCACCTTTCTGGCCTGAAGTAGATCGTCTCAGTATAGTTAAGCAATCCATAAGACACGCTATCGCTTTTTATCGTGATAGCGTGTCTTTTTGCTATCACGTGAGATGAAGATGAGAATTGTGTTTTAGGATAGGGTCTTTCAGATAATCACGTAAAGTTTGCCGAGCAGCTAGGGTAAGATCTCTTAACAATACCACGCGTTTTCTATACAAACGGTACAGAGAATCGCTGTAGATACCGTAAAGGGCGGTAGAGCACATACCGACCTATGTGGGTAACACCCCAAATCAAAAGACAGCGTGGGCTTACGCTGTGGGATACATAAAGACGCTGCTGGCAGCGCTGTCCTCCTGATTCAACGTATTGTTCCATTCTCAAGCGGGTCAAAATTTTTGTTGACTTTGAAGGGAAGCGTTATTAAGTTTTACATTAAAGTTGCTTATGGTTTTCTATACACAGAACAGCTTAAGTAATAGAAAGAGGTAATTTAACATGGCGAACGTAGCTCAAAGGATAGAGTGCCTGACTGTGGCTCAGGATGTTGCGGGTTCGAGTCCCGTCGTTCGCCCCATATATATCTTAGTGACAGGCTCTTTTGGCGTCTGCGAGATACAGGTGCGGTTTGTCCCTGGTGAATTTGACTGTGCCCACATTCGTCGTACTTTCTGCCGTCACCATTCCTGAATTGAAGGCGGGTCGGCAGTTCATACAGGGCTAACGGCAAGATACCGAAAGTGACTACCGCCTCGCAAATTTCAAAAGGGCTTCTTTTTTATCTGTGCAGGATTCTATTATCATTAGTTACGCTACAAGGAGCGTGGAAATGCCTTCGTTCAGAAGACCAAGGGGTACTGAAGACTTTCTCCCAGATGAGATGATCATAAGAAGTTACGTCGAGGGTATTATGAGGGAGACGTTTGAATCTTACGGTTTTCAGCAGGTGCAAACGCCTATCTTTGAGGAATTTGCGTTGCTTGCAGCGCGTTCAGGCGAGGAGATTCGGGAAGGTATGTTCACCTTCGTAAGCGACGATACTGAATATGCCCTGCGACCAGAACTAACGGCGCCTGTATGCCGCCTTGTGGCTACGGGAGAGTTAGAGCCTTTCCCAAGACCGTATAAGGTCTACTGTATCGGACAATGTTTCAGATACGAGCGGCCGCAGGCGGGACGATACAGGGAGTTCAGGCATGCCAGTTTGGAGCTTATAGGATCCTCATCACCGATGGCAGACGCCGAGGTGATCAGCGTCGCTTCCAGTATACTTGACAAGTTGGGAATTTCCGACTACACCTTGAAAGTCGGCAACATCGGCATCTTTCGTTATGTTCTGGCGAGCAAGGGTTTCGACTATAACTTCCAAAGTAAAATTATAAGTGATATAGATAATGTCATCAGCCTGCGAGAAAAATGCGAAACTATTAGAGGGCGATCCAACTTTGAACGCGATGACATCGAATACGTCAAAGGAAAAATCAGAGACCTTTACACCTTTCAGGATGAGGTGGACTACGAGGGAGAACATGAGATCGTACCTCAGCGGGTCCTCGATGAGGCTTCTATAAGAAGATGGCTTGATGAGCTCCCACTCGTCGCTGAGGACACATACCGTAGCATCTGGGTAAAAAAGGACGTTATAGGTGAAGAGCTGGCAGATCTCTTAATCAATATATCGAAAGTCAGAGGAAGCAAAGATGAAACCCTCCAAGCTGCAAAAGACCTCATCTGGAATACAGATGCAAAGGGTGCTTTCGAAGAGCTTCAGGAGGTGCTCAACTGGCTGGAACACTATGGAGTGAGTAATTACCAGGTGGTCCTGGGAGTAGCACGCGGCCTGGACTACTATACGGGAACTGTATTTGAGATTGATTGCCCGTTGCTCGGCGCTCAAAAGCAGATATGTGGTGGGGGGAGATACGACAAACTGGTAAGCGAATTTGGGGGGCCGGAGATACAGGCGACAGGATTTGCTTTCGGCTTCGACAGAGTCACAGAGGCGTTTAAAAAGAGTGACGGGATCGTCCCCCCCCAAAAGGTCCATATCTTTGTCGCTGCTGTTTCAGAAGATATGAAGGCAAAGGCGGTCGAAATAGCAGGTATGTTAAGAGGTCGCGGTAAGAGGGTGGAAGTCGATATGCTGAAACGGGGCCTGCAGGACCAACTCGGTTATGCCTCCGGCATAAACTGCGATTATGCTGTGATCGTGGGTCCGGACGAGCTTGAGAAGGAGTCCGTGATTCTAAGAAATATGAGGACTCGAGAGCAAGAATTAGTTGCTATCTGTTCGCTTGCCGATTCGGTAAACCAGTCCCCGATTGAATCTATCGGGGGTAGCTGACCATGGAGGAAAAGCCATTAATCAACCTTGTCTTCGCCGGCCACCTGGATGGCGGAAAATCGACTCTGGTCGGGAGAATGCTCTACGAACTCGGTCGCTTACCAGAGCAGACGATCTCCAGGTTAAGAAGACACGCTAAGGCGGCTGGAAAAGAGACATTTTTCTACGCCTTCAACTCAGACCGAAGTCTCGAGGAACGTGAAAGAGGCATAAGCATAGAAGCACACTTTGATGACTTTGAGACGGAGCAGAGAAGGTTCAATATCATCGACGCTCCCGGGCACCAGGACTTTGTAAAGAATATGATCATGGGGGCGGCAAAGGCAGATGTCGGGGTCTTGGTACTGGATGCTCAAGAGACCTCTCACGAAGAGCTACAGCCTCAGACGAGGGAGCATCTTATTCTGCTCCACTCCCTCGGAGTCGAAAAGCTTATTGTAGTCGCAAATAAAATGGATCTGGTGGACTACTCCAGGGAGATCTATGAATCCTTAAAGATCAAAATAGAAGATTTTCTCAAGCAAGTCCTGTGTAAGTTCCAGGATGAGCTTGTATATGTTCCTGCCTCAGCATACTGTGGAGAAAACGTCGTTGAATCATCCGATAGGTTGCTGTGGTATTCTGGCCCTACGTTTCTGGAGGCTCTGGAAGGCATAGAACAGCCTCACAGACTTGTGGATGCGCCTCTTCGAATGCCGATTGTCAGGACGTTCAACGTCCAGTTTGGCGCTGCGGCCACCGGAAAGATAGAGACGGGAAGAGTTCGACCGGGTGATACGGTGGTAATCGTTCCGTATCCTGGAATAGGTTCTATAACGGGACGTGTCAGTTCGATAAAATGTAAGGATGAAGATAAAAAGGAGGCAACTGCCGGAGATGATGTCGGTCTCCTATTGGAACAGTTAGAGCAGGGGTTCGTAATACGTAAGATTAAAAAGGGATTTATGCTTGCCGGCTCTGAGCATCCTCCGGTCGAGGCAGAAAGGTTCAAGGCCCGGATTGTAGTGTTAGACCATCCGTCCGAAATCAGAGCTGGTTATACGCCGTACCTGCATTGCCATCAAGCGTCCCTCCCATGCCGAATTACAGAAATTGAAGATGTACGGGACTCAAAGAGCAACAAGCCAAAAGAGTCGAATAGTGGAAGTCTTGTAAATGGCGATATGGCAACAGTGTGGATCGAACCTCAAAAGCCTCTCGTAATAGAACAGGCACAGGACTTTCCACGGTTAGGGAGATTTGCATTACGAGACGGAAGAACTATAGGAAGCGGCAGGTGTCTTAAGATTGTCCCAAAAGAAAATAGACAGTAGAGAGGGGCACATGCACCCATTGCCCATGTCAAGAGGTCGGTGGAACAGACATTCTTTTCTGTTCTTTAGAAGTAGACAGTAGGTTAGGCGGTGTTCCTACCTGCTACCTAAACTAAACAATGCATACCAACAAAGCTACAAAGAAGCTGAAGATAGCCCTTCCCAAGGGAACCCTGCAATCCGATACGTTAGCTCTGTTTACGAAGGCGGGCTACACGATCGGAGGCTACAACACAGAGAACAGGAACTACAGGCCCACGATCCACGACCAAGAGATGGCACTCAAGGTCTTGCGACCGCAGGAGATCCCACTTTTTGTATCCGATACGGCATATGATTTGGGCATTGCCGGCATAGACTGGGTGCTGGAAAACGGCATCCAGCAGCGCGATCAGACCCAACAGATAGAGGAGATTCTGGATCTGGAATATGGGCCGGTGCAATTGGTGCTTGCTGTGCCTGAGGATTGGTCGGATGTGGATTCGTTCGGGGACCTTATGGAATTTCACTGGGGAAACGTAAGGATCGCCACAGAGTATCTCAATCTGGCCTCGAAATATGTCCTTGAACGCACCGATTCAGAGCCCAGCATCAGATCGCCCTGGAGCCAGAGGTATCGTCAGCATACGTCGAGGGTGGAGCTTCTGCACTCGTTTGGAGCAAGTGAAGGTAAGCCTCCGGAAGATAGCGAGGCTATAATAGATATTGCCAGTCCAAAGGCGACGACAATAAAGGAAAATGGGTTGAAGATAGTAGATGTCATTTTAACATCTACGGCTCGACTTTTGGCTTCATCCAAAGCTCTTGCTGATCCTTGGAAAGCTGTGAAGATAAACGAAGTCAAAGAGAAGCTGGCAAAAGCCATCTCGTCCGATTGATCCACAACAGAATTGAGATTGCTTCCCCCCGATAGATTCAATCGGGGGTCGCTCGCAATGACATTGCTCAGTTTGGGTCATTGCGAGGGATGAAATCCACAAGCATTTTCACCGTTTGTTCATCCCCAGGTTTGATTGCTCTGCTTACGAGAGTGAACCTATGCGAATCTATAGATTAAATGACCTGTCCGAAGCCCAAAGGGACAAAATACTCAACAGGTCAGAAGCCGAGTTTGAGAACCTCATTCCCTACGTGCAAAAGATTATGGATGACGTCAGACAAAATGGAGATGAGGCTCTCTTGAGGCTAACCGAACTACATGACCAAGTAAGAATATCGGACATTGCCATCGCAGATGAAGAGTTCGACAGAGCCTACGAGCAAGTGGGGGATCCTGGAGTCTCTGCCCTTAAGCATGCGATGCGAAATCTGGAGGTCTTCCACAGGACCCAGCTCGTCGAAGAGGAGATAGTCCAGGTGGACGAAGGCATCCGAATCGGTCGCCTTAATCGACCCGTTGAGAAAGTCGGCATCTATATTATCAGCGGTTACACCTCCGAGGTGCTGATGAACGGGGTGCCGTCTGGGATTGCGGGCTGTAAAGAGCGCGTCATCTGCACTCCCCCGCAAGAGGGCGGAAGCGTCCCCGCATCGATTTTAGTTGCGGCGGATCTTGTCGGCGTACGGAGGATATTTAAGGTAGGAGGTGCGCAGGCAATTGCAGCCATGACCTACGGTACGGAGACGATTCCAAAGGTTTACAAGATCTTTGGAGCTGGGAACAACTACGTGACAGCGGCTAAGATGCTGGCCTTTGGCCAGGTAAACATAGATCTTCCAGCCGGCCCAAGCGAGATTTTCATCATCGCCGACGAGAGCGCCGATGCAAGATTTGTCGCCGCCGATCTGATCTCTCAGGCGGAACACCCAAATTCAGCGTGTATACTTATCACAACGTCTCAAGCTTTAGCTGCTGACGTCAAAAGGAAAATTGATCAGCAACTTGCCCTCCTCCCCACAAAGGAGAGTGCAAAGGGAGCAATCGAAAAGAACGGCGCGATCATAATTGCGGACGATCTTGCCGATTCCATTGACTTTGCCAACGCATATGCGCCCGAACATCTGGAGATTATGACCACAGACGATCAGGCGATCCTCGAAAAGATCACGAATGTCGGCTCCGTATTTCTGGGTCCTTACTCGACGGTACCGGCGGGGGATTATGCCTCAGGCAGCAATCACGTGCTGCCAACAGGTGGTTTTGCAAAGATGTTCTCCTCTCTTTCGGTCGACTCGTTTATCCGTAAGGTGGAGGTGCAACAAGTAAGCAAAGAAGGGCTTTCTTCAATCCGAAAAGCTGTGGGATATTTGGCTGATGTTGAGGGATTTGCCGCCCATAAAAGAGCAGTGGAAATCCGCCTTGAGAATTGACTAAGGGGTAGACGAACAATGAGGCGCGAAGAGCACAGATGGCTCTTTGACCATCTTGATATAGTTAGACAGTTTACGGGAGAATGGATCGCCGTGTTGGATGATGAGATCATAGCTCACAGCAAGGACTTTCAAAACGTGATGGACGAAGGGAGAAAGATACACCCTAACCCTCTACTTATCTGGGTGCGTGAGGACATAGGGACCGGTGGGACAGTATAAGTCCAAATGAGTTGAGTATCGAGTAGTCCCCGATCCCCGACAGGTTCGATGGGGGGTAGTGGACAGGTAAATGTGGCAGCAAGCCACGAACCGGTTTTCCCTACGTAGCTGTCTCTTATGTTGGATCTCTATAATCGTGTCCAGTTGTCAATTTTGCCCATAATCTCTACTGATCAGGGCTTTTGTGCACGAGAACTCAAGTCGTTGCGCGTCTGCCCTGTTATGTTATGGTGCTTCTCGCCTGACGCATCCACGGGGTCAACGTGTATGGTAGCATTGGAGAGGCAGCCCAGGTGACTCAAAAGTTGGTTCTGTACCTTATTGGCTATCTCATGTCCTTGTGCCACGGTTAGCTCGGAATCCACAGCGATGTTCACTTCGGCGTGCAGTCGATGTCCTATCCATCTTACTCTAACTTCGGTGACCTCGCGGACCCCTGAAACTTGATTCGCAGCTCCTCTTGCCTCCTGGATGATCTCAGGATCTACTCCGTCTAAAAGGCGGCTGAATACGGATTTTCCAGCTTTCCACACTATCCAGAGAATCGCGGCGGTGATAAGGAGTCCTACAATGGGGTCTGATAGCGGATAGCCGAGCCAGATGCCCAGCGCTCCGAACAACACAGCAAGACTGGTCCAGCCGTCTACGCGCGCGTGGTAACCGTCCGCAACAAGAGCCGCACTGCCTATCTCCTTGCCTACCTTAATGCGGAAAAGTGCAACAGCTTCGTTGCCCCCAAACCCAACTATCGAAGCGGTGATCACTGCCCACAGATGCTCTACATTCTGCGGATGTATTAACCGATTGATCGATTCGTACCCCGCGACAACAGCGCTGAACAGAATAATAAACACGATAACTACTCCGGCAAGATCTTCAACCCTGCCGTAGCCGTAAGAGAATCTCCTGTTGGGCTTTATGCGCACAAGCTTGAAAGCGATCCACAGTGGGAGAGCTGTGGCAGCATCGCCGAAGTTGTGAATCGTATCTGCCAAAAGGGCAACGCTTCCAGAGAGCCAGACAACCAGGATCTGGAGCAGTGCAGTAATCATCAGTACGGAAAATGACCATTTAATAGCCCATATTCCACGATCACTACTCATCACTGAAGGGTCCACAACTCCGTGGGTATGGCTGTGTGAACCGGAATGATCGCCCTTGTGCAAATGCCTGAGTCCTGACACCATATGCCCTGTCTCTACAGATTCTGAAAGACCTTACTTAATGTTCTTGCAGGCTCCTTCAAAGCTTCGCATATACCCGATTGATTCTATCGGGATCGGTAAGCTTAGTAGTTACACACTTGGTATTTCTAACAGATAGATCTATCCACGAATAGCGTATTCAGTTGCCGTAGAAAATGACACGACACTTCTCTCCTACAAAGTGGATATAATATCTCTTGATTGTCCATATCGTAGGACAATAATAATGGAGTCGGCATAGTTTGTCAAGGTCTCTTTTTGCAAGAATTCCAGAAGGCTTCGTAGTACGATTAAGACTCTGATTATGCAAAGATTACATCATCACAATTGGGACTTCTCCTCCAGGGAAGCACGTCAACTCCCTGTAAGCCATTGAGGCGCTTAGAAATATTCACGAAAGGGAGCCCCTATCCACAAAATGTCCAGATAAGAAGGTAAAATCGTGCCCTTTCCTCTCCCAAGAAACTTGTAGTTGACATTGGATCAGTAATTTTATAATATTATAATATTATAGAGAAACTGTGTCTTTATATGTAACTTCAGCACAGAGGACAGAGGGATGTACAGGATAACCAGATAGACAAAAGACAACCCCCCGTCTTGGAGATAGACCCTGGTGAGATTGTGGTCTTGGAGACGTACGACGCCCGCACAGGTACGATACAGTCTGAGGAGGACATTCTGGATCGTCCGCACCCTGTGGGTTCCAACCCTTCTACAGGATCCATCTACGTAAGAGGGGCGGAGCCCGGCAAAAGTCTCGTCGTGGAAATAGAGAAGATAGAACTTGCTGACCGGGGTTTCGTCGCAGTCAAAGCCGGTGAGGGCTTTTTAGCGCACATGGCTCTTAGCACATATGGCTCTTAGCACATATGGCTCCCAGATTCGGTACCAGCATGGTCTCTGTTGAGGGCCTGGAACTCATCTTCAGCGACAAGATAAGATTTCCCGCAAGGCCTATGGTCGGCGTCATCGGAACTGCTCCCGAGGGAGAGGGGGTAAGGAAAGGCCTTCCCGGACCTCACGGCGGAAACATGGACAACAACGAAGCAGAAGAAGGCTCCAAGATCCATCTCCCTGTCTCAGTTCCAGGTGCTCTCCTTCTCATCGGAGACGTACACGTCTCAATGGGAGATGGAGAGATATCCTATCTCGGTGTAGAGATATGCGCTGAAGTCACGGTCAAAGTAGATCTACTCAAAGGAGAGACCATAAAGAGGCCATGGATAGAGACTCCCGACGCCTGGGTCAGCACAGGCGAAGCTTATGACCTTTCTGAAGCGCTTCAAATGGCATGCGAAGTAGATGGTCGAGAGGTACTCAAGCGTGCATGCGGCGTCTCATTTGAGGACGCCTACATGCTCTTAAGCGCAAGGGGAGACCTCAAAATATCTCAGTGCTGTGATCCGGGAGAATTTCCCGTAACCACGAGGGTCGTATTGCCTAAACTCTCAAGATAATATGATCTGTTGCAAAGATGAGTGTAGCGCGAGCCCTTGTGTGGTGGAGGAAGCGATGTGGCGACGAGCCACGAAGTGGTTCGCCCAAATTTCGGGCAGATGCACTGGAAAAGCCCCTACAGATCTGTCTGGCATAACGAAGAACTTTCTGGGGAAAAGGATCAGGAGAGATAAATGCCCGGTAGAATAAAGATACTCCCACTGAGCCTGTCCAACAAGATAGCAGCAGGGGAAGTTGTCGAACGCCCCGCCTCTGTCGTCAAGGAACTGATCGAAAACTCGATAGATGCAGGCGCCTTGAGGATAAGTGTAGAGGTGGCGGCTGGCGGCAAGCAGGCAATAAGGGTCTCCGACGACGGAACTGGAATGTCCAAAGACGAGGTTGCCCTGGCGTTAGCACGCCACGCCACAAGCAAGATTTCATCTGAGTCCGATCTGGAGTCTATAGTCTCACTTGGATTCAGGGGCGAAGCTCTGTCCAGCATGGCCTCCGTCTCCAAGATGGCAGTCGAATCGCGCTCTTCCGAAGACCCTACAGGGACAAAGGTGGTCGCAGAAGGGGGAAGGATCAAAGCTATAGAGGACGTGGGCAGAGATACAGGAACCACTGTAACTGTAAGCCGACTCTTTTACAACACTCCTGCAAGGAGAAAATTTCTGAAAGGCACCGACACTGAGATGAGGCACATCACTCGCACTGTAGCCGATCTTGCTCTGGCCTATCCGGAAATAGGTTTTACGCTCATGCACAGCCGCAGAGAGATATTCCGCCTTCTAAGAGGCTCAAACGTCAACAAGAGAGTCGAAGATATCTTCGGGAGTTCCGTAATGAAGCGAACGGTGCCCCTGTGCCTTGACGGAAAAGGCGTCGCCATCGAGGGCTTCATCGGCGATCCGGAGATAGCGAGGAACTCCAGATTGCATCAGGCTATATTTGTGAACAGGAGACCCATAACCAGTAAGACCCTTAACCACGCTATCTATGCCGCCTACGAGGGCCTCCTTCCCAAAGACAGCCACCCATTCTTTGCCGTCTTTTTCCAGATAGACCCCAGATACGTGGACGTCAACGTTCATCCCGCAAAAAGAGGGGTGCGCTTCTCAGATGATCAAAAAGTCCACGATGCTCTATACGAATGTGTAAGGTCAGCCCTCTCTACCGGAGGGCTGATCCCCCAGATGGACATTCCTCAAGTCCAGGAACCCCGTGCTTCCAGCCCACCTGTGCGTGACACACAGACAGAGTCGTCCCCCGTATACGAAAAGCAGAACCGAGAGCTCTTTGGGTCGAAGCTGGACGAGGCGCCCCAAGAATACCTACAATCTGATCTCTCCCCCAAGAAGGATCTGAGCTCTCAGTTCTCTCTACCCCTATCCAGCGCAGAAAAGGTCCTCAGGTCTTCGGTTTCGAAACCTCAAGAAGAGGAGATATACCACACACCATCGGAGCACGCTGATGTCTCTTTATGGCAGCTCCACGAGAAATACATCTTCGCCCGCATCAAAAACGGACTCATAATAGTCGATCAGCATGTCGCCCACGAGCGCATCATCTATGAGGAGACCTTGAAGAACTTAAGCGAAGCTCCCGCATCGGCACAGCAGCTGCTTTTACCTGTCACAATGGAGTTAGGGATAAAGGAGATCGAAGTTTTGATGGAGATCATCCCCCTCTTGGAGCAGATGGGATTCGGCATGAGAGACTTCGGAGGGAGAACCGTAGTTATCGATGCTGTCCCCGCAGATATTATGAGCAATTGGGGCGATGGAGAGGTGTTGAAGGCCATTATAGACGATATAATCCAAGAGGGTCACCCCAAATCAGAGTACAAGGAAGAGCTAGCGGCCTCGTACGCCTGTCACACCTCCATAAAGGCTGGACAGGGTCTATCCACCGCGGAGATGCAGACCCTCATAGACCGGCTCTTCGCCACGGAAAATCCCTTCATCTGTCCGCACGGACGCCCCATTGTGGTCAGAATGCCCATCGAAGAACTCGATAAGAGATTCGGAAGGTAAACCGAGAGTTGTAGACAGGGAAACTCCTCTCCCGCCTGTCTACTCATTTGATAACCCCTGTATGAGAAAACTTCCCCTGATAGTCGGCCCCACAGGAATAGGCAAGACCGAACTTTCCCTTGAAATCGCAGATAGGCTCAAAGACGTTGAAATTGTCTGTGCCGACTCGCGACAGGTCTACAGGTACCTCAACGTAGGCACGGGAAAACCTACGCAAGCCCAAATGTCTCAAGTTCCGCATCACTTCATAGATATATTCGATCCCGACTATACATACACTGCCGGGGTCTATGGGAAAGAGGCAAGAAGGGTTATAGACGACATCTTCAAAAGACGTAAACACCCCATAGTCGTGGGTGGCTCCGGTCTCTACATCCGCGCCCTCTTAGACGGGCTCTTCGAGGAGGAACTCACAGACGCCGAAGTAAAAAGACAGCTCCAAAAAGAAATAGAGTCTAAAGGTCCGCAAGACCTCCATTATGAACTATCCCGCGTCGATCCTGCCTCAGCTCAAAGGATACATCCAAACGATAGACAGAGGATAGTCCGAGCTCTTTTGGTCTTCCGATCCAGCGGATATCCTCTTTCCTATCTCCACGAAACTTCTCCCCCGCAAGAGTTGGGCGCAGAGCCCTTAATCTTCGGCATCACCACGGAAAGAGGAAAACTATACCGGAAGATAGAAGAAAGAGTGGATAAGATGATACGAGATGGTCTTATAGATGAGGTGAGATCGATCCTTGAAATGGGTTATTCAAAGGACCTCAACTCGCTCCAGACGGTGGGATACAGAGAGGTATTCCCCCTTTTGGATGGACAGGTAACGCTCCAGGAGACTACGAACGCCATCAAGAGAAACTCCAGAAGATACGCCAAGAGACAGTTCACCTGGTTCAGAGCCGATAGCAGAACAAAATGGGTGGAGAAGAGACAGAAAGAGTCTATTATAGAGGAAGTTGAGGCGTGTCTTGGCTTTTGAATGTTTTTGATAAGTTGTTGAAAAATCTGTACTTCTATTTTCTAATGTAAAGAATAGACCAGTTGATTACAACTTTGATTTAAAACCCTCTGCGCAAAGTCTTGACTGCTGATCGTAAACACTGTATATTTATAGAATAACATTAATCTGGAAAAAGTGGGGATACTGATGGGGGACGCTTTTGAAAATGGAACCTCTTGAGGAGAAATGTCATGAAATACCTATGGGGGGTCGATTACCCACAGGATTTGAAAAAGCTGTCTTTAGATGAGTTGGAGATATTGGCAGGAGAGATCAGAGAGTATGTCATCTCTGTGGTCACCGAGATTGGTGGGCATCTGGGCGGAAGCTTAGGTGCTCTGGAGTTGACTATAGCTCTGCACTACGCCTTCGAGGCGCCAGTGGACAAGTTAGTCTGGGATGTGGGTCATCAGGCGTACGTGCATAAGGTACTGACGGGAAGACGACAGGCCCTAAAAAACATACGCCACAAAGGGGGGATCAGCGGCTTTTTGAGGAGGATTGAAAGCCAGTACGATGTGTTCGGCGCGGGACACGCGGGCACTTCGATCTCGGCTGCCTTGGGTTTTGCGGCAATGAGAGACCTTAAGGGGGAGGACTTTAAGGTTGTGGCGATAATAGGAGACGGCGGGCTGACCAGCGGAATGTCGTACGAGGCCCTGAATAACGCGGGAGCATCAGAAAGAGATATGATCGTTGTACTGAACGACAACAGCATGTCTATCTCTCCGAACGTGGGGGCTATATCGAGCTATCTGACGAAGATCATAACTGACCCCCTCTACAACAAGATTAAGGCGGATATATGGAATCTGACGGGCAAGATCCCGTCTGTGGGCCAGGGAGTGAGGGCTTTAGTCAGTAGAATAGATGAGGGTTTGAAGAATCTGTTAGTCCCGGGGATGTTGTTCGAGGAATTGGGATTCAGGTATATAGGGCCAATTGATGGTCATAACTTGGAGGAACTGATAACGACCCTGGGGAACATAAAGGAACTGAAAAGGCCAATTATGCTACACGTTGTGACTCAAAAGGGGAAGGGGATGAACGATGTGGAGGATGACCCGCAGAGGTATCACAGCGTGAGTCCCCCCAGTCCCAAAAAGAAGGGGAAGAGCGCTCCTAAATACATGGACGTTTTCGGAGAGACATTGGTGGATATCGCCCGAAAGGACGATAGAGTGACGGCTATAACTGCGGCTATGTGCGATGGGACAGGTTTAACTTCGTTCTGCCAGAGGTTTCCCGACAGGTTTTTCGACGTGGGAATCGCAGAGCAGCACGCTGTGACCTTTGCTGCGGGATTAGCGGCTGAGGGAGGTAGACCTGTGGCGGCTATCTATTCGACTTTTCTTCAGAGGTCGTTCGATCAGATCATCCACGACGTGGCGGTTCAGTCGCTTCCGGTCGTATTTGCGCTGGATAGAGCCGGATTGGTCGGCGAGGACGGCCCGACGCACCACGGTGCCTTTGACCTCTCGTATATGAACCTCATCCCGAATATGATCGTCGCGGCTCCTAAAGATGGAGATGAACTTAAGGACCTCCTTCATACAGCTATCTGCCAGACCGAGAGCCCTTTCGCCTTGAGGTATCCCAGAGACTCGGTGAAAGGGGAGTTTGAGGACAGAGATCCCAGGATTCTAAAGATAGGGAGCTGGGAGGAGCTTGCAAGGGGGGAAGATATGGCGATCTTGGCTGTAGGGACGATGGTGCAGCCTGCTCTGGAGGTAAGTGAGGTCCTGGCCCTGGAGGGATACAGCGTAGGAGTAATCAACTGCCGGTTTGTAAAACCTATGGATCATGAGCTCCTAAATAGCCTCATAGATAGATATAATATCGTATTGACCCTCGAGGAAAATGTTCTGAAAGGGGGGTTCGGGTCGGAGGTGGCAAGGTATGTATCCGATCGTCACCCAGGTGCCTGCAGGTCATACCATTTAGGCTTGCCGGACGAGTTTATAGAACACGCTCCCAGGGCAGATCTGTTGGAGGAGGTTGGACTTTCAGTAGCTGGAATAAGACAGGCAGCTTTGGGACTCCTGACGAGTGATCAGGGTACTATAGCTGAAAGATTCGGGGATCTTGTGTAGCGTGCGCTCTTTGGATACACAGAATCACGTAGCGCTATTTTTGCTTTGAAGCTTTAACTCATTTTATATATAAGGAAGGTGAGTAAAATGGTCCTTTTCCAGGAGTCTCTTCCCGATAAGTACAATTTGATCTCGGAGCAGGAGGCTGAATTTCAGATAGCAAACGCCAAGGAGATGTTGGGGGACTCCTCGGTGATCCTGGGGCATCACTATCAAAGGGACGAAGTGATAAAGTTCGCCGACTTTACGGGCGATTCATTCAAGTTGTGTCAGCTTGCAGCCAGCAGAAAGAAGGCCCAGTTCATAGTGTTCTGCGGGGTGCACTTTATGGCTGAAAGCGCAGATATCTTAAGCGAGGATTACCAGAAGGTGATACTGCCCGATCTGAACGCAGGATGTTCTATGGCGGACATGGCGAACATAGATCAGGTGGAAGAGTGCTGGGACGAGCTTATGGACATATTCGACGATGGATCTGTGATCCCGATCACATATATGAACTCCGCGGCGAACCTGAAGGCGTTCTGCGGGGTAAATGGAGGAGCTGTATGCACTTCTACAAACGCAAAGTCCATCTTTGAGTGGGCGTTCCAACAGGGCGAGCAGGTGCTGTTCTTCCCGGACGAGCATCTGGGCAGGAATACGGGCTGTAAGATGGAAATAGGCCTGGACGAAATGATCGTATGGAACCCCTTTGTGGTCATGGGCGGAAACACAATCAAGGACATCGAAAAAAGCAGGGTTATCCTCTGGAAGGGCCACTGCTCTGTGCATCTAAGGTTTAATCTAAAGCAGGTAGAGGGCGTAAGGAAGGCGTTCCCCGGGATAAGGGTCATAGCTCACCCCGAATGCAGTAAGGAGGTCGTGGACGCCTCAGATGAGGACGGCTCCACCGAATACATAATAAAGAAAGTAAGCCAGGGCGAGCCGGGCTCCAAGTGGGCAGTAGGGACGGAGATTCACCTTGTGCACAGGCTGGCTAAGCAGAACAAGGACAAGTTTGTGATCTCTCTAAACGAGAACGTATGCGCCTGTGCCACTATGTACAGGATAGACCCTCCTCATCTCCTATGGGTATTGGATAGCCTAAGGGAGGGGAGAATAGTCAATCACATAACTGTGCCCGAAGATATAGCAGAAGGGGCAAAAATAGCTTTGGACAGGATGTTAGCGATAGCCTGAGAAAGGAGTAGCTCGAGATAGTTTATGTATAGACCTGAAAGTTTGATCATTGATAAGAATCCATCCTACGGATAAGGCAAAAGAAGGGGATGTGATATGGACAGAGTACTTGTTTACAATCACAAGGATTCAGATACGATGGACATATGGTTCGCTAATCCTTTTATGTGTGAAGAAGCAGGTGAAGGTATTATCCTTAAAGAAGGACAAGAATAGCAGGGTGATAGGGATTGAAAAACTTTATGTCAGCAAGACCGTAGGTATTGACAGACCTTTACGTGTAGAGTTGGTAGTGGATTAAGATTGGTCCCCGATAGATTCAATCGGGGATTCATTCAACTCGCCAGTAGAACCGCAAGAAGTCGGAAATAACAGAAGATTTGGTGAAGCAGATACACTACCACCGCCTATAGGGGGATATGTATGTACTCAGATGTTATAGATCAGATTTTGCCGCCTTGAGAAGGCGAAGAGTGTGTGATGAAGCTATCAAGGCACGCTAAAAACAATTTAAGGCTATACAAAATAGCCAAAAGAGATATAACAGAAGCGGTAGAATCGCCTGACTTCACTGATAAGGAAGGGAATGCGTTGATCGCGATCAAGGAATTCTTAAGCAAGTTTTCGGGTTATCCCCTCAAAGTTATCTATGAGAAAAAAGGTGGTCAAATTAAAGTCATCACTGCGTATCCTTTAAAGAAGAAACACTGGGGGTGAACAATGAAGGTCAAGTACGATAAGGAGGTTGATGCAGCATATATCCAGATGTCATCAAAAAGACCCGATGGGGCGATAGAAATAGCTGAGGGGGTTATCTTACACACTACTGCAAAAAATGAGATTGTTGCCATCGAGATACTTGATGCTGAGAAAAAAATACCCATAAAGACGCTCTACAAACTTGAGCTTTCTGCAGTTGTATAGGAGGCGGTCTTGTTGCGGCTAACGCAAGAAAGTCTATTTGTCCGTCTGCGAACTTGTTGAGCACCGCCCTGAAAAAGCTAGAAGTGTGTAAAGATGATCATTGTATGTTCCAAAAACTCTATTCCCTTACGCATAACAGAAGAAACAAAGTAATATGGAACCCTCAAAAATCCTTGAGGGTGAACCAACACTAAGTTGGAAGTATTATGATGATCAAGCAGATGTGCTTCATATCTCTGTTGGTTAACGTCGCCCTGCCATTAGGGGTGGATATTGGCGAAGGTGTTATTGTTCGCTACAATGAGAAGGAAAAAGAAATCGCTGGGATTGCAATCATTGGGATTCAGGGGCATTCCGGAAAGAATACTACAAAGTATATCAGCAAAATAGGTTTTCTTGGCGACCAATCCGTGATATGGACAGAGTAGTTGTTTACTATCACAAGGATTCAGATACGATGGACATATGGTTCGCTAATCCTTTTATGTGTGAAGAAGCAGGTGAAGGTATTATCCTTAAAAAGGACAAGAATAGCAGGGTGATAGGGGTTGAAAAACTTTATGTCAGCAAGACCGTAGGTGTTGACAGACCTTTACGTGTAGAGTTGGTAGTGGATTAAGATTGGTCCCCGATAGATTCAATCGGGGATTCATTCAACTCGCCAGTAGAAGTGCAAGGAGTCGGAAATAACAGAAGATTTGATGAAGCAGATACACTACCTCGTGCCTTTAGGGGGGCGTTTATGTACTCCGATATCATAGATCAGATCCTGCCGCTTGTGAGCAAGCCGAGCAGGTATGTAGCCGCTGAGAGGAATCTTATAAGAAAGCCGCACTCCGAGGATAAGGTCAAGTTCGTTCTATCTTTCCCTGAGGTCTATGAGATCGGTATGTCTCACTTGGGGCTCAAGATCCTGTATCACATAATAAATAAAAGGGACGATGCGATAGCTGAGAGGGCCTACGCCCCCTGGATGGATATGGAGCGGGAGATGAGGCTGAGGGAGATCCCGATGCTTTCGCACGATTCTCGGACTCCTCTTAAGGATTTCGATTTCTTGGGATTTTCGCTTCAGTACGAGTTGACCTACACCAACGTGTTGAATATGATAGATATGGCTGGTATTTCTGTATGGTCGTCCCAAAGGGAAGAGGATGATCCGATTATACTTGCCGGAGGTCCCTGCGTTACGAACCCTGAACCGCTGTCGGAATTCATAGATGCGTTTGTGATAGGAGATGGAGAAGACGTAATCCACAAGATAATAGACGTGTTTAAAGAATACAAGGGAGACAGGGAAAGGGTGCTCGGGAACCTAGCAAAAATTGGAGGCGTCTACGTTCCGGCCCTTTACGAAGTGTACTATTTAGATAACGGAAAGGTAAAGGAGATAAGGCCGAAGATCCAAGGAATTCCGCAGGTCGTAAGGCGCACGTGGGTCGAGACCTTGAAAGAGGAGTACTACCCCGAAAAGCCCATCGTGCCCGTTCAAGAGATCACTCAGGACAGGCTGACAATAGAGGTCCTAAGAGGCTGCACGCAGGGTTGCAGATTCTGTCAAGCTGGGTATTACTACCGTCCTGTAAGGGAGCGCAGCCCCGAAAATATCCTCAAGATGGCTCAGAAGGGCATATCAGAGAGCGGATGGGATGAGATGAGCCTGGTGTCTCTTTCAACTGCGGATCACAGCTGCGTCGAGAAGATAACCGAGATGCTGAGCGAAGAGTTCTCGGATAAGAACGTAGCGATTTCGCTCCCGTCCTTGAGAGCCGATAGGTTCTCCGTAAACCTGGCGGAGAACGTAGGTGAGACAAGCAGGACAGGTTTTACGTTCGCCCCCGAGACGGGGTCGCAGAGGTTGAGGAACGTGCTCAACAAGAGCATCAAGAACGAGGAGTTATACAGGGCTGTTGAGGTGGCGTACAGGAGCGGATGGGACCTTGTCAAGCTATACTTTATGATAGGGCTTCCGACCGAGACGGACGATGACGTTCAAAGCATCGTGGATATGGCACGGCGTGTAAATGAGATAGGAAAGAGGGCGGGGGGAAATAAGAGGGTGAACGTGAGTGTGGGTTGCCACGTGCCCAAGTCTCATACTCCGTTTCAGTGGGACGGCTTTGAGGATATGGAGAGTCTCAAAGGCAAGATTGAGCTTCTCAAAAGCAGCGTAAGGAACAGGTGGAGCAAGCTGAAGTGGCACGATGTGGAACCTTCGTTTGTGGAGGCCGTCTTCTCAAAGGGAGATAGAAAGGTAGGAAGGGCGATATACGAGGCGTGGAAGATGGGGGCGAGGTTTGACGGGTGGTCTGAAAACTTCGACTTCGGGCTGTGGATGAGGGCATTCGAGGCCGCAGGAGTGGATCCCTATTTCCACACCGGGCCTAAGGATATAAAAGACGTTTTGCCCTGGGACGTGATAGATATAGCGGTAACCAAGAAATTTCTGATCAGGGAGCGGATGAAGATGTTTGAGGGAGTCCTGACATCGGACTGTCGCTGGGGTCAGTGTCACGCCTGCGGAATTCCGGGGATGCCGGACGATAACAAGCTGATATTCGACGAACCTCAGGTCTCGTTCGTGGAAGTAGATATGGACGCCTTGGAGCCTGTGATAGACATCGAAGAGAGACGCAATCGAAAGCCGTTTCCAACGAAAAGGCACAGAGTCAGGCACGCTGTGGGAGAGGAGTTCAGATTCGTGTCGAACAGGGACATGATGCAGGCGTTTCACCGGGCCATCAGAATGACGGGGCTCCCCATAGCCTATTCTCAAGGGTTTACGCCCCGCCCCAAGGTGTCCTTCGGCCCTCCGCTGCCTGTGGGGATGACGAGCATATCTGAGTTCATGGATCTGGAGCTCGATGAAAGATTCCAGGGTGATCTTGTAGAAATTATGAATGATAAGCTCCCGTTGGGACTCATGATACTTACCGCAGAGCCGTTGAACGGGAAAGTGGAATCCCTTTCATCGATCATAAAGACAGCGCTCTACAGAGTCGATTTCCCCTCAGAAGATAGTAGACAGCAAACAGTAGACAGTAGACAGGGAAGAGCGAAAGACAGTAGACAGGGAATTGAACAGGTGCAATTTGCTCTGGATAGGTTTGACGAAAGTGATCAGTTTCTTATCACAAAGAAGGGGAAAAACCAAGATAAGAAAGTGGATTTGAAGAACGCTGTTTTGATGATAGAGCTGGATAGGGGTATAGACTCTATCGGATTGGATATGCTGCTTTGCGTAGGAGATTTGGACAGGGGCAACGTAAATCCATTCCTCGTCATGAAGGAGGTACTGGATTTTGACGAAGAGAGGGTCGCCTCCACCAAGGTAGAAAGAAGGGGCATGTTCGACGGGAGTGGAGGTCTAATCGAAGGGGTAAGCGTGAGAGAAGAGGTTTTGGTGTAGCTTTGATTCTACATTTATATATCCAGCAGAAATGGAGATGACAGACTGATGTCCCAAAAGACATATTTCCAAAAGGGCTTCGGCCTGAAGCCCGAGATCGAGGGACAGCTTTTCGACGATTACCACAGCCAGGTGGTAGAGCGTTTAAAGGACACGGACTATCGGCTTCAGATACAGGACGTTACTATCAGGTTGGCGCAGGAGTTCGGCTTTTGTTACGGCGTTGACAGGGCCGTTGACTATGCCTACGAGACGAGGAAGCAGTTCCCGGACAGGAAGATATATATAACCGGCGAGATTATTCACAACTCCCACGTAAATGGCAAGCTGATAAGTATGGGAGTAGAGTTCTTGGATGGGATCGGCACATTAGAGGAGAAGTTCGAGCCTGTTGAGTCCGAAGATGTGGTGATCATCCCCGCTTTCGGAGTGCCTGTGAGCGAGCTTAAGATCTTGAAAGATAGGGGCTGTATTATGGTCGATACGACGTGCGGCTCGGTGCTGAACGTCTGGAAGAACGTGGGAAGATACGCAAAGGAAGGCTTCACGTCTATCATACACGGAAAGTATCAACACGAAGAGACAATGGCCACAAGTTCAAGGGCGTCTCAATATCCCGGAGGAAAGTACTTAGTCGTCAGCGACATGGATCAGACGAACATAACTTGCGATTATATCCTTCAGAAAGGGGATAAGGCGGATTTCTTATCCCAGTTCGAAAGGGCCTACTCTCACGGCTTTGATCCTGACAGAGATCTGGGCAAGATAGGTCTTGCCAATCAGACGACCATGCTCTCCGCGGAGTCTCTTAAGATCGCTGACACGCTGAAAGAGGCGATGATCCAAAGGTACGGTAAGGAGGAGTTAGAATCACGATTCAGAACCTTCGACACGATCTGCAGCGCCACGCAGGACCGCCAGGATGCTGTCTACAGTCTCGTAAGAGAGGGTTTAGATCTTATGATCGTAATAGGGGGATACAACAGCAGCAATACGAATCACTTAGGCGAGATCGCCTCCCAATATACATCTGCGTATCATATAGACGATGCAAATTGTATCATAGATAGATGCAGGATAAGGCATAAGCCGACGGGAGAAGATAGTGAGAAAGTCTCCTCAGACTGGATGCCAGATGGAAAGGTAACTATAGGCTTTACGGCCGGGGCGTCCACGCCGAACAATAAGATCGGCGAAGCGATCCAAAAGGTGTTAGAATGTATGGGCTATCAGCTTGAAGATATCATGAAGCTGTAGTTAGAGGGCTTAATGGCAAAAAAAGCGGCTTTCTATACGGTGGGCTGTAAGCTAAATATTTATGAGACCGAGTCTTTAAAGAGCATCTTCGACAAGAACGGTTATCAGATAGTTGCCCCTGACGAGGGTGCGGATGTCTATGTGATCAACACCTGTACGGTCACAAGTTACGGGGATTCGGATTGCAGGAAGTTGATCAGGAGGGCTGTCAGAAATAAAAAGGACGGGAAGGTCGTGGTGACGGGGTGCTATGCTCAGAGGAACCCTCTCGAAATTGCAGAGATCCCGGGCGTGGATTTAGTCCTGGGAAACAGGGAGAAGGGGAGACTCGTTGAGTATGTGAATAGTGTAGAAAGCGGAAATGGCTCGAATATCTTTGTAAGCGACAATCCACAGCCGGCCGAGTTTATAGATTTCCATACCTCTTATAAGAGCAATCTGACGAGGGCGACGCTCAAGCTTCAGGACGGATGCGACGAGCACTGCACCTATTGCATTATTCCGAGAGTTAGGGGAAGGAGCATAAGCCGTCCACTGAGCGATATTGTGGATCAGACCAAAAGACTCGTGGCTTCAGGATATAGGGAAGTGGCCCTAACGGGCGTCAATACGGGAAGTTACGGCCTCGATTTAGAAGAGGATGTCGTCCTTTTAGACGTATTGAAAAAGCTGGACAGGATAGACGGGCTTCTGAGGATAAGGATGAACTCCCTGGAGCCGGGATGCGTCTCTGATGATTTTATAGATTTTGCCGCAGATTCAGAGAAGATATGTCGGCACTTTCACGTCCCGCTGCAGAGTGGAGATGATATAGTCTTGAGGAGAATGGGGAGGAGCTACAGGACCGGATATTACGCCGAAACGATAGGCAAGATAGCTGATAAGATAAAGGGCTGTGCAATAGGCGCTGACGTGATGGTCGGTTTTCCGGGCGAAGATGAGGATGGGTTTTTAAACTCCTACAGGTTTATAGAAGAAATTCCACTTACGTATCTGCACGTGTTTTCCTACTCTCAGAGGGAAGGTACCCCCGCAGTCCGCATGAAGGGACACGTTTCCCCAGAGATAAAGGCGGAAAGAAGCAAAAGTATGAGGCAGTTGAGCAGAAAGAAGAGAATTGACTTTCAAAACAGCTTTCTGGGCAAAGGATTGGAAGTGCTGGTCGAGGACAACAGGGACAGTAAAACAGGACTTCTGACCGGCTTGAGCGACAACTATATCAGAGTCAGGCTGGATGTGGATGAGGATAGGGTAAACGAAATTGTGGCAGCGCATATGGTGTGGACAGAAGGTGAAGCAGTATTGGGGGAGGTAAAAGAGGCAGGCGTATGATAGACGTAAGAGACCAAATGCCCGATATTTTAATAAACGAAGTGGGATTTGCACAGAATGAGTCGGAAGGGCCCCTTGTGCAGGAAAATCCACTTGCAGCCGACGCTCGGTCAAAGGCTGTATATATAGAGACCTACGGGTGCCAGATGAACGTCTCGGATTCTGAACTCATAGCGGGCGTATTTCTTAATGCGGGCTACAGAATCGCGCCGAATATGGATGAGGCGGATGTGATCCTTGTGAACACGTGCGCTGTGAGGGAAAGGGCCGAGGAGAGAGTGTTCGGAAGGCTCTCTGAGTTAAACAGGTATAAATTGAGGAATCCGGATTTAGTATTGGGGGTTTGCGGGTGCATGGCCAAGCATCTGGGGGAGAAGATTTCCCAGAGGGCTCCTTACGTGGATATAGTGGCTAGCCCCGATTCTTACAGGAGGTTGCCCGATACCGTAGGTCGGATTTCAGGGGAGCCCCTTTTGGATCTGAAGCTGGACAGAGATGAGTTGTACATAGGCCTGGACCCCCTAAGGAGCGAGGGCGTGACTGCATGGGTGACTATAATGAGGGGATGTGACAAGTTCTGTTCCTTCTGCGTAGTTCCTTATGTGAGAGGCAGGGAACGGGGCGTGCCTCCCCAGGAGGTTGTGCGTCAGGTGGAGGTACTGGCCTCTGAGGGATGCAAGGAGGTGACGCTCCTGGGGCAGACTGTAAGTTCATACAGATACGACGGTGTGCGTTTTGCCGATCTTCTGGACATGGTCAGCAGAGTCGATGGGATCGAAAGGATGAGGTTCACCGCGCCGCACCCGAGCGATTTTTCGGATAAGTTGATAGACACTGTTGCCCGAAACGATAAGGTCTGCAATCATGTTCATCTGCCACTACAGTCGGGATCGGACAGAGTCTTGAAGGCTATGAAGCGGGACTATACTTCGCACCGATATATGAATTTAGTGGAAAAAATAAGAGACAGGATTCCGGGAGTGGCTTTGACTACAGACGTGATTGTGGGATTCTGCGGCGAGACTGACGATGATTTTGAGCTTACTTACGATCTTATGGAGAACGTAAGGTTCGACTCGGCCTTTATGTTCAAATACTCCCCAAGAGAAGGGACGTCTGCTTACAGGGAACTTGAGGACGACGTGTCAGAAGAGGTGAAATCCCAAAGGATTCGGGAGATTATAGATCTTCAGGAGTCCGTGTCTTTAGAGATAAATAGGGGCTTTGTAGGTAGTACCGTAAAGGTAATGGTAGATGGGACTTCAAAGAGGGACGAAGATAAGCTGTTCGGCAAGACAGACGGGTTCAAGACTGTGGTCTTTCCCAAAGAGGGTTACTCTCCGGGAGATATAGTAGATGTAAAGATCGGGGATGCCACGTCGCATACTCTGTTTGGATAAAACTTTTAGATAGCTACATATAGGGACGACGTTACCTTGCCCTACGGGCAGGGAAGCCATGCCCCTGCGTTTTTGGGGAAAAAGGTTGCCTCTTCCCTCGGAAGACGATTGAGATTCTGAAAGGACGATTGTGAGAGAAGATAGACTCCCGAAATGGCTGAAGGTAAAGGGACCGGGCAGTCCGGGCTATATAGAGCTCAAGTCTTTGGTCAAGAAGCTGAACCTAAACACTGTGTGTGAGAGCGCACTCTGCCCAAATATTGGGGAGTGCTGGGGCAGCGGGACGGCTACATTCATGATCCTGGGGGATATATGCACCCGAAGCTGCGGATTCTGTGCAATAGCTACAGGGAGGCCGCAAAACCTCGATTTACAGGAGCCTGAGAGGGTGGCAAAAGCTGTGGAAGCCCTGGGATTGAGGCATGCTGTGATCACGTCGGTAAATAGAGATGAATTGGAAGACGGAGGGGCTAATATCTTTGCGGAAACGATAAGGAGAATAAGGCTTTACTGCTCTCAGACCAGCGTTGAGGTGTTAATTCCGGATTTTGAGGGAGACGGGGCAGCGCTCTGCACAGTGATGGAGGCAAAGCCAGACATTTTGAACCACAATATCGAGACCGTTCCCAGGCTCTATTACAGAGTAAGGCCGCAGGCTAAGTACCATAGATCTATAGAGCTGATAAGAAAGGCTAAACAATTTGGAGGCGCTATTACCAAGTCGGGGATGATGTTAGGAGTCGGAGAGGAGAAAGATGAAGTTTACGGGTGTATGAGGGATCTTGTGGACGCTGAATGCGATATTCTGACTCTGGGGCAGTATTTGAGGCCCTCCCCAAGGCATATCCCGATAGTAAGGTTCTATCATCCTGAGGAGTTTGAAGAGTTCAAACGTGCCGGTCACCAGATGGGATTCAGCCATGTGGAGTCAGGTCCGCTGGTGAGGAGTTCCTATCACGCTGCAGATCAGGTGGTGCCACCTCTGCAGATGGACCGTCCGCTACAGAATGAAGCGTTAGTGTAAGTAGCATTAGTGTACGCCTCTGTTGTCCGAGGAGCGCTGAGGGGCAAGCGCCTTGTTGTGAGGAAACGAGAGAGATAGCGTGAGCAAACCCTGTCGCGGCTGGGATCACGGTAGTCAGGCTAGACCAGCCTCAGAGTATGACATCCGTTACGGCTCCGAGCTTCTGAAAGATGAAAGCTCTAAGTGGCCTAGCTACATAGTCGTATCAACTCCGCGTGCCTACAAAGCAGCGCAGCCGGACCTCTCTCAACAACCCGCGGGCGTGGCATATGCCGCCTGGCTGGATTCTGAATATCTTAAGGAATTAAGTGATGGCCTTCCCAACGGTGCGGAGCTTGTGATCGGGCTCGGGGGAGGGCGGGCGCTGGATGCTGCAAAGTGCGTAGCTCTTGAGAAGAATCTGTCGCTCATTCTGGTCCCCACGCTGGTATCAACAGGGGCTATTATCCACGGGGTTTTCGCCAGATGGGACGGTCGGAAGATAATCGGGTGGCTTGACGATTGGCCATGGATCGACTGCGAATACGTGCTCGTAGATTACGATCTGGTGCAGAGAGCGCCCCACTATCTGAATACAGCCGGGCTTGGCGACGTGCTCTGTGGCTACGCCGGGGTTGCAGAATGGAGACGGAGCTCCAAACTCGGAATTGATCCTCCTTGCGACGAGGAGGTCGTAGCCGCGCTTATCGAGTACCACGAAGAACTCGTCGGAGGTTTCCTAAGGACGCTCGACGATCAGGGCAGCTTGACTGCGGAGAGTGTCCGTTTCATTGTGACCGCCCTGCAGGAGCGCGATTCAAAGGCGCTCCGCCATCTGGCCGCTCCGAGTGGAGACCACTTGTTTCTAATTGCTCTAGAGCTTGTGAACGACAAATGTTGGATCCACGGAGAGGTCGTCGCCCTCGGCGCTGTAATCATCGCCTGGCAGTGCGACGAGTGTCCCGAAGCTCTGATCTCCAGGCTGGACAGGTGCAGGGTGCGACACCGGCCGACTCAGATGGGAATCAGCCGCGAGGAACTCAGCAAAGGACTTGAATTCGTTCCGAGCTTTATGGCAGAAATGGCGGGCAACCCAAACGCCAACTCGATCATGTGCCACAAGCCCGTCACAGGGGCGAAGTTCGATGCCCTCTGGGAGTTCTTGGAGACAAAATAGGATACATGGAAGATAGATCTCAGGAAGAGGAGATATGGAAAAGATTCTCGCAGACGATATAGAAGGTAGGGTCATGGACGGGGTCGGCGTGGACTACGACGAAGCGCTTTTGCTGATGAATCTGGGAGGGGATGATGCATTTTGGCTCCTGGAGCTTGCGGACAGAGTAAGGGACAGGCATAAAGGAAACGAGGTGGCGTTTTGTTCAATAGTAAATGCCAAATCGGGTAACTGTTCGGAGGACTGCGGCTTCTGCTCTCAATCTGCCTATTCTGATACTGGGATAGAGGAGTATCCCATGATGGATCCAGAGGAGATTGTGAAGGCCGCAAGGGACTCTCACAATATGAAGGCCACAAGGTTCGGGATAGTGATAGGCAGGAAAGGGATAAAATACAGCCCCAGGTCGGAGAGAGAAAAGATATTTGAGGCTATAAGGGCTCTGAAAGAGGACGGGAGTGTGATCCCCGACGCATCTTTGGGGATACTGAGCTGGGAGACAGCGTTGGAGCTGAAGGAGGCGGGATTAGAGGGCTACCACCATAATTTAGAGACATCCCGAAGGTTCTTTCCGAATATATGCACCACTCACAGCTACGACGAGCGAGTTGAAACGATAAGAATAGCAAAGGCTGCAGGGTTTTATGCGTGCAGTGGGGGGATATTCGGGATGGGAGAGTCGGTAGAGGATAGAGTGGACATGGCGTTTACGTTGAGGGAATTGGACGTAGATTCTATCCCGGTGAATTTCCTGGTGGCAATCCCGGGGACGAAGTTAGAAAATCAAGAGCCGTTAGATCAACTCGAGATTTTAAAGATTATCGCTGTGTATCGTCTGATCTTTCCGACCAAAGATATAAGGATGTGCGGGGGCAGAGAGAAGAATTTAGGTGATATGCAGTCGCTGATATTTGCGGCAGGAGCTAATGCTACTTTGATAGGAAATTACCTGACCACGTTCGGCAGGGAACCACTTCTGGATATAAAGATGGTCGAGGATTTAGGATTTGAGCTTACGAAGTGAACCTGAAGCCTTCAAAACAGCACACAAGGATGGGAGTGGTGTCTACTGTCTACTGTCTACTTGCTTCTCGCGGTAACCTATCCTGTGGAAGGGATTTACGATTCCTGAAGCTATATTCATCAGATGAGCTCCGATCCTCTTTAGATATCTGAGATAGAGGGCTAAAGTTACGCCGTCTTTTAAGTGGAAAGGATGGTCCTCCTCCTCGATAAGATCAAACACGATCTGATCGCACCTTTTGGTGACTCTCCACAGATCATCTAACGTCTTGCGAGCCGTCTCTTTATCCGACTCCTTCAATGCGGAAACCAAAACCCTAAACTCCGACAAGATTACGCTTTCCATCCCTTTCAACTTCTCCTCAAACCGCCCTGCGTCGAGCCTATTGGGATGATGCATTGCCAGTTCGACGACGTTCTTGGTGTAGTCCCCTATCCTTTCAATGTCGATTACGACGCTTGTCAACATTAGACCCGCGGAAATGTCCATCGGACCCGATACGGCAAGGTGTGTCAAGACCTTCTTTCTGACCTCTCTTTCGTAGTCATTTATCTCCCTGTCCTTCTCCCAAATGTCTATCTCTATCTCCGTAGTGTCTCTTTCCCTGAGCGATTTGACGGCTTCTGCAAATAACTTCTCGTCCTTCTCCAACATAGTCTGAGAATCTCTCATTGCCTGAGCAAAGAGGTTGTCCCTTTTGAATATCTCCTGAAGTTCCTTTAACATGATCTATCACCCCCAAATTAGTAGACAGTAGGCAGTAGACAGTAGATAGGACACCGCCTCCCATCCCTGTATGGTGTCTACTTGTTTGTCCTACCTACTACCTCACAAAATAGATTAGAGTTATGGGTATAGCAAAAAATGCTAACAGAATGTACACAAGGGGTATGGCCTTGCTCTTTAAAGAGAAGTTTGCCAAGGCTCTGGCTAAAGATATAGGTACCTTTCTAATCGGCCAGATTATAACTATCCCGAACACGTTAAATAGCAGATGGGCAAAAGACACAGTTACAGCCGATATGTTCCCTGTCGCAAGCGAAGCTAAAATAGCGGTCACGGTGGTGCCTATGTTGGCTCCCAACGTATAGGGGAATATCTGCTCTAAGGTCAAAATTCCCGCCCCTGCCAGGGGCACAGCGATAGACGTGGTTATGGAACTGCTCTGAACCATAACAGTTAATATCATCCCAAAGAGCATAGCTCTTAAGGCGGTCCTGAAGATGTACCTGTCGAAGAAGACCTCAATTCTCGATAAGACTAAGGATTTTAAGGTAATTACAATATATCTTAAGGCCATAAAGAGCAGTGCCAGAGACGCTATAATCATCAGAAGCTCTGCCAGATCGATCTTAAATAATGTGATTTTCCCGGCAGCATAAATCATCACCTTTTCGATAAAGCCAACAGCCGGCTGAACTATCAGCTTAAGAGGACTGGTGAATTTCAATCCCCCCGCCTTATCGAAGGCGCCCGCAAGCTCTCCGGACGCCCATCCGAGTATATTAGTCCGAAGATGTAAAGGGAAGAGAATAACCACGGCTATGATATTGAAAAAGTCGTGAACTGTGGAACTTGCGAACGCTCGCTTGAACTCATCGCTCCTTGAAATGTGCGCTACCGAGACTATGGTGTTGGTCACACTCGTCCCTATGTTCGCCCCCATAACGATTGGGATAGCGTTTTGGATTGAGATCACGTCTCCTCCTACCATCCCTACCAATATAGAAGTCGTTGTGGAAGAACTTTGAACCAGACTCGTAGCTAATATCCCTATCAACAGTCCCACAAACGGATTGGAGGTCGTCGCCAGCATCTCCTTTGCCGCGCCCTTTCCCAGCGATTTGAACGCCGTGCCCATCAAAGAGATGCTGACCAGGAAAATATATAAAAGCAGTAACAGCAATATAACCCTGCCGATTGTCTGACCTCTTTTAGGAGAATCCTCACCAATTGCTACTTGAGCCATGTCTCTCCCTCAAAATAAGTAGACAGTAAACAGCATACGGTAGACAGGGTATCCCCTCTTCCGTTCCCAGGACAGTAGACAGTGGAGCTGGCACCTTGCATATAATTCCTGGAATCAGATCTCCTTCCATCCACAACGCTTTAGAAGATGGTCAAAGATTATCCTGATGTCAAGTATTTATTTGCAGATTATAGATAAGAGCAATATTGTGAAGCTAAATCCTTGAGGATGTGAGTGTGCTCTCAAAAAAGAACGATCTTCAAGGAGTCTAAAAGCGTCTAATATAAGAACTCAAGAATCAGTGTCCGCTTGACAATCCCTTGCATTATATGTACCTTCTGAAAGTCCTTACAACCCAACAAGTTCTGATTCCCGCAGGAATATGAGTTTTCCCCATGACCAGACAAACTATCTTCAGCTTTCTGTTTGCAACCAACAGGGATGGGAGGCGCTGCCGTGTTTCTCCCGATAGATTCAATCGGGGGCTACTGCCTACTGTCTACTGTCTACCGCTTATATCTTTATTCCTCGCTGTTTTGACCTCCTTTGTTGAAAGGGCCGAAGCTCGGGATAGCGCATATTCTCAAATGGAAGCGGAGCTGGAGTTAAAGGGAGACGGAACAAAAGGCCCCTATGCACTGGGCGATTTCATAGTCGTAAAGGGCAGCCAGAGCGTGTGGGTGGACTCGCTTCTGAAGCGTCCCATAGAATATGACATAGACTACCTTGGGGGGTTGCTAACGTTCAAAGAGTCTATATCCTCTACCTCCGAAATTAAAGTCAAGTTTTTGAAACTCCCATCAGGTCTAAAAAGGGTCCATCGACACCGGAAAGCTCTGCCATTTAAAGAGGAAGAATTGACCCCCGAAAAGGATTACGCTGAGCCGCAGAGGAATGAGTACAGCTCCCCTGCGCTTGATGAACATAGAGATGATGACTTCTCCGATTTAGAGGTAGGGGGAAGCAAGACCTTCGGGATCAGTGTAGGCTCGAACAGAGATCTGTCCCTGGAACAGGCTCTCCGAGTCAACATATCGGGGAAGATAGGAGACGATCTTGAAGTTGTGGCCATCCTTTCGGACCAGAGCACGCCCATACATCCTGACGGAAGCACAAGGGCTCTTAAGGAACTGGACAAGGTGCTCATAGAGGTAAGGTCGAAAGTCCTGTCGGCTACGTTAGGAGACATTGATCTGTCGTCGAACCATACGGAGTTTGGAAACTATAGTCGGAAGCTCCAGGGGATAAAAGGACAGATATCTCTTGCAGAGGGGGAGGCAACGATATTTCCGGCAACGTCCGCAGGCAAGTTTCTCACAAAAGAGATACATCCTATAGACGGCAGCCAGGGGCCTTATCGGCTTACATCGGAGGACGGAAAAAAGGATATAGTAGTCCACCCCGGAACTGAGAAAGTATGGCTCGACGGACGACTCTTAACCAGAGGAGGGGATTACGATTACACAATTGACTACAGCAGAGGTGAAATCACATTCACGCACAGAAGGCCGATCACAGCTGACTCCAGGCTCGTGGTAGATTACGAATATGCGGACGGAACATTCCAGAGGAACTCGGTGGGAGGATGGGGAAAGAAGGAATTTGTGGACGGGAAGCTCAAAATAGGGGTCTCATTCATCCGTGAGGCCGACTCCCCCGTTGACCGCCGATTGAACCTACAGGGGGCCCGAAGATATGGTCTGCCTGATGGCTCTGAGGCCTTGGGCCAGGCCCCGATTGAACCCCCGATTAAATCGGGGGTCGGGGGCAAGCCTGCCGGCTCGCTCGACGGAGCGTTTTCCTTCGTCGGTTCCCAAAAAGGAGACTACAGATATACAGGAAGCGATTACGAATACGTAGGACCAGGAAGGGGAAGCTATTCCCTTTCCTCACCAGAGAGTTCTTCGACACTTTCTGGGGGGGCCGATATGCTCCCCACAGCGGTCATCCACCAGCTTTCAGCCCTCAATCTCTTTTTTTCGCCCGACAGCAGATTCAACATCTCAGGTGAAATCGCCCTCTCCAATGTTGACCAGAACATCTTCTCTAATAAGGACGGCGGAACGCCCGCTGCAAATGGAGACAAGTTCGGAAGAGCCTACAGATTCCATCTATCCACATCTCCTTATGAAATAAGGGCCTTCGGGAGTTCCGTAGGCTCTGTACAATTCTCAGCCCTTCACAGGGCGCTCGGCGACAACTTCTCTCCCGCAGGTAGGATAAGGGAGGCGGAGGAGAACAGGAGATGGGGCTTGAGCCTGTCACAGGCTGTAGAAGGGGAGACGTTGCAGGAGTTCAAAGCCGCGCATCTTCTTACCTCGCGCTCACGTTTGAGCATAGGATACGGACGCATACGAAGGGAGAGCGGATTCAGTGGACAGAGGCGTGAATTGTCCTTGACTATATCAGAAAATAACCTTCCTGAACTTGGGTACTTCCTTGAAGTTATAGACAGAAGCGGGCCTAATGCTTTTGTCCCTGGAAAGATCACAAGACAGTCTGCAGAGGCAGGGGCTCAGATCTGGAGACTGAGGCCCGAGCTTTCCTTTGAAAACGAAAGAGCCCGAATGAACGTCAGGGAGTTTGGAGAAGGGTATCCAGGCTCGAAATCTGGATACGACCAGATCGAAGGTGAACTCTCCTCCATCGGCTGGGGACAGCTCGACTGGTCGTCCTCCTTTGGTATGAGGAAGACACATAATTCTGTCCCTCTGTCGTTCGACTCCGACAGTTCAAGAGCCTATACAGGATCGCACCGCATAAAGCTGAACAACTGGCGATCGCTCAACCTTTCCGCCAAGTACTCCCACAGAAAGAGGGTTGAGTTGGGTCCGTCAGGGGATGAGACCAAGAGTGACCTTGCCCGCATTAAGGCCAACTTTTCTCCAGCCAGGCGTTCTTTTTTTGGGGACCTGGACTACGAAGTTTCCAGCACACAGACAGCCACAAAGACGAGAAACTTCATCTATGTGGGCAGAGGAAGAGGCTCTTACGTCTGGGAGGACAGGGACCACGACAGAATCCAGGACGAAGAGGAGTTCATTCCGGACGCTGACGGCGATTACGGGCTCTACATAGAAAGGACGGGCGACTTCCAGCCTGTAAGGGAGATATCTGCAAACCTGGCGTTCAGATTCGACCCGAAAAGGCTGCTGAAGGACACAAGCTCGTCTCTCCTTGTAAGGATCGTCCGCGCAATATCCATAGACACATTTGCAAGGGGCGAGCGTAAGACCCTGAGAGAATCAAAAGCAGGCTACTTCGATCTATACAGATTCCACCTGGGCGACTCCGTGATAAAGGGCGGAAGATCCCTCAGAGGTGACCTCTATCTTTTTCGTTACGGACGTCCCCTGTCAGCGAGGCTTAGATATGAATCCAGGGACGATCTGGACAGGGAATTTTCGACCGGAGAGATGAAGAGATCAACCCTTTTGAAGTCTTTCAGAATCAGGTCCAAGTTTGCCAGACGATCCGACGCAGAAATAGAATATACCGACAGAGCGGACAAAAGAGCTGGGAAGTCAGCCTTTAGCTTCGACATCTTGTCCCGTAAAGTCGAACTCAAGTGTACTTACAGACCGAAAGACCACATACAGACTATCTTGAACGTCACAGCAGGAAAAGACCAGAACAGAGTATCTGGAACTCCCGTCGCTGCAAACTATATAAGCATAAAGCCCGAACTGTCCAGATCGATTAAAACAAAGGGGAAAGCAAGAGCCCAACTTGGCTGGACTAAGGTCTCCTCCAATCCGCACGGTGCTTCCTTACCGTTACAGATGGCGGAGGGCAAAACACAGGGAAAGAATATAGACTGGAATTTAGGATTCGACTATAAGGTAGGGCGTTATCTTACGATGATAGTCTCTTACAGGGGGGAAAATATCCCCGCCAGAGATGTGAGACATACTATGAGAGCCGAGATGCGAGCGTTCTTCTAAAGAAAGTTGAGAGAGGTGCACCTTTGCTAAACCGTCAGTGCGACTCTCCCCACGTAATCTATAGGGGTAAGATCGGGGCAGCGAAGCAAGCTCGTAGAGAGATGCGAGTGCTTAGGGGTTTCACCGCTCGCAATGACTAATGACAAGAGCGTGCAATGACGTAAGTCAGAAGCCCTGCAACGTCATTGTGAGGGGGAGCGGCCGCTTTGCTAGGGTGGCAGCAAGCAACCGATAGATTCTAATCGGGGATCAGGGTCTACTGTTTACTATCACTGACGATCCATCCAGGTCATCAGGGTGGCAAGGCCACTTTGCAACAGGCAGTTCCATCAGTTCAAGGACAGTGGGGAAAGAATCGCCTATCCATATTGCTCTGTCCCCTTGTATATCTTTGCCCCTTATGTACAAAAATGCGTCGTCGTAAGTATGAGTTCCCGTGAAGACATCTTTTTGAAAGGGCGCATCCCTGTTGAAATCGCCTTTCAGATCGTATCCTGCATTGGGTAAAGCTATCATGTCGGGGGCTCGATCGTAGGCTCCGGTATCGTCTCTCGTGTATATCTCCTCTTTTTCTACCACCCTTCCTATGACGGGATCTCCTGTGTCAGGATCAGATAGTGCAAGTAACTCCCCTTTCAATCGGTCCTTGATAACATTGTAGTCTTGGGGGTGCACAGAGCCTTTTGGTTCCCTCCCTTTAAGGTTAGTGTAGATCCTTCCCGGAGCAAGGCTGTAAGCGCGCGACTCTGGGCGGATCGAATCGAGAGAGTCTCCCCCGAGTGCAAGCCATCCTCTCTCCTGAAGGATTCGATTTACGGCAACCTCTTTTTTGAGTGAGCAGAACCCGTGATCTGATAGGATCATCAGCGCTGTATCGTCGCCAAGCCTGCGGGTGAATTCTCCGAGTATTGCGTCTATTTTCCTGTAAAATCTGATAAAGGCGGGAGCGTATACGGGATCGCCGCCCTCCCAATATTCCCACAGGAAATGGTGGAGCCTGTCGGTCTCCATGATGTGGACCATGAAAAAGTCCCATGTCTCTTTTTCCCAGAAGGCGCACATAGCCTCAATTTTCCTGTCGAGGACATAGTCCAGGTCTGAAAGGAGGAATTCCGTGGACTCTTTGGCTCTTTTTATATCTATGTCTATGCGATAGCCCATCTTTTTGAGTTGATCTGATACATGTGGGGGATATGCGGCTCTGGCGATCTGGATGCACAGGAATCCCGAAATGAGGACGCCGTTGATTTTTCTCGGAGGATACGTAACGGGAACATTCATAGAGAAGACGCGTTTAGATAGTTCGCTCAAGTGCTCCCAGAGCGTCCTTGACGTAAGGTCTAAAGAGGTGGGCACGAAGATTTCATAGGTACCCCGATGTCTGTCGGTAAAGCCGTATATATTGTGTCTGCCGGGGCTTACGCCCGTCAGAAAAGACGCCCAAGCTGTGGAGGACACGCAGGGAACAGTGGAGAGCATAGGCTTGAGAGAACCTTCCTTGAAGATCCGAGAGAGGTTCGGAAGGATCCCCTCTGATGTGAGGCGACGTATGAGACTGTATGGGGTGCCGTCGAGGGCAATGACGACTATCCTTTTCCCCTTAGTCTTTATCAGCATGAAGTCTTCTCCGCAAGATATGGCCGCAACTTATAGAAAGACGGGATATCTACTGTCCACTAACCTGGAGGGGCGGCGGCGCCCTGTCTCTTCTCTAACCAGACAGAATGTCTGCTCTACTGTCTGATTGCTTAATGTCGAAGAGATTCAGGACTGTAGGGGCTATATCCAGAAGGTGAAGACTTTCAAGTTTACGCCCCCTTCCGGGATTTTGAGGATCGTACGCAATGAATAAGCCATGCTGAGCGTGGTTGGCGTCGTCGGGGCCAAGGTCGGTCTCAAAGGTGCGGATGTCACCTATTCCGATGCCCCCTACCGATCTCCAGTATAGGTCACCGAAGTGGATTATGAGGTCTGAGGGGATGTTGTGGCACTCAGAGTAGATCTCCTGCGGCTTATAGACTCTGGTGCCTATGTTGTTTCCATTTTCATCTGTGAGGGCTTCGAGCTTAGAGACAAGTTCATCTCTGACCTTCTCGTAGTCCCCCGGGGGAATGACCCCAGTTGGTTCTCTGCCACTTACGTTCAGAAAGAGACGGCCGTAATATCCGCCTGAACCCCAGGCTTTTGTATTCTCCCAATCCACCTCCACTTCTTCAATCTGAACGATGCCCTCGGGTTTACGCTTGATCTTGAGGTATCCCTCCTCTATCAGCCATTCGTTGATGCAGATGCCGCCGTCCATACGTTTGGCCCCATGGTCGGATACCACAAGGACTGCTGTATCGTCGTCCAAGAGCTCTAAAGTCTTTCCTATCTCTTCGTCTATGTAGATGTAGTAATCTCTGATGGAGTTCTTGTAAGGAGAATCGGGAGAATGCTTGCGGTGCTCCTTATCCCGGAACTTCCAGAAGCCGTGATGTATCCTATCTATCCCTATCTCCATGAATATAAAGAAGTCCCATTCCTTTTCGGTTAAGAGATGCCTTACGACCTTGAATCTCCTTTCGGTCATTTCGTATATCTGTCTTAAGAGATAGTCTTTATCCTCCGTGCGGAACTTCCTGACGTCAACTATGTATTCGCCCACCAGGTTATCTATTTCCGCCTTCAGTGCAGGGGGATAGGTGTACTGCTTCGTTGTTGAAGGGGTCATAAAGCAGGTTACTAAAGAGCCGTTGATCGGACGAGGGGGGTAGGAGGGAGGGATACCGATTACGACGGACTTCTTATTATATCGGGCAAGTATGTCCCAGAGGGTCTGTTCCTTGACAGACCTGGAGTCTACGATGGCGAGGTCTTCGTAGCTGTAGTTAGCCCGGTTCCTGAACCCGTAGAAGCCGAGCCTCCCGGGATCTAACCCAGTCATCATGCACATCCAGGCGGGGACGGTTATGGGCGGGATGATGCTCTCTAATTTTCCGTAGGAGCCTTCATCCATAAGTCTGCTCAAATGGGGAAGTTGGTCTTTCCATTCGTCAAAGACCAGCTCAGGAGCAGCGCAGTCGAGTCCGATAACAAAGACTTTTGGCTGGTTTGGCATTTTACCTTCCGCTGATATTCAATTGTGACTAGCTACTAGTGCCTATTTATTCCAAAATGCCCAATGTGTGGGGGCAGACCCAAGTGTCTGCCCTGAACATACAGATAAATTGCGCACGTCAGACAGGAATGTCTGACCCACCAGAAGAGCGTGTTGATAATGTGGTCGGTAGGACAGTCCCCGCTCCCCGATTGAGTCTATCGGCGATTCAACCGGGGATTTGTCTGTCCCCTGTCTACTTGTTTCGAGTTCCCAGCTTCACAAAGGGAGGCCGGACGACTTCTGCGGCCTTACTGCTGCCTCTTATATCTACTGCGATCTGCGTTCCTTCTTCCCTGTGATTCCACGACACATATCCCATTCCTATCCCACATTTCAGGGAGGGAGAAAAGGTCCCGCTCGTTACAGAGCCTATCTCTTTTCCGTCTTTGCACAGTATCTTCTGATGACTTCTGGGTATCGCCTTTTCCACCATCTTGAAGCCTACGAGTCTCTTTTTCAAGCCGTCCCTTTTCTGTCTCAGAAGGGCATCCTTGCCCACAAAGTCCTGGGGCTTATCCAGCTTGACCGTCCATTTGAGGCGAGCCTCCAGGGGCGTTACGTCCTCGGTAAGATCGTTCCCGTAGAGTGGGTACCCTGCTTCTAATCTCAGAGTATCCCTTGCGCCGAGGCCCGCAGGTACTGCGCCGTCTGTCGAGAGCGCCTCCCATACAGCGGCCGCATCGGACGGATCGCAGATTATCTCAAATCCGTCCTCTCCTGTGTAGCCCGTCCGGGAGATAATGCACTCTTCCCCTGTGGATATCTTCCCTTCCACAAACCAGTAGTAGCCAATTTCGGAGAGGTTCACATCAGTGTGCCCAGACAAGATCTCCTCAGCATGGGGACCCTGAAGCGCTATCATAGCGTATTCCTGGCTGACGTTTCGTGCTGATACATAATCAAATTCCCGCACTCTTTCTGCTGTCCACTCGTAGTCTGTATCTATCCTTGAGGCGTTGACCACAAGGAGAAAGAGGTCTTCCCTGCGCTTTAAGCAGACCAGATCGTCTATGATCCCGCCTTTTTCATTGCACATAGGAGAATACAAAATTCTCCCTGGAACGAGGGAAGCAATGAGGTTCGGGAGCAGGTATTCCAAGAACTGTTCGGCTCTTTTCCCCTCGATTTCAATCTGTCCCATGTGAGAAACGTCGAAGATGCCGACCTTCTGTCTAACTTTGAGGTGCTCAAAGTTTATGCCCTGATACTGGACGGGCATCTCAAAACCTGCAAATTCTACCATCTTAGCGCTACTTTTGATATGCAGGTCGTAAAGAGGAGCCCTCTTAAGATCTCCTTCTGAATTTTCCATAATCTTTACCTTTATCCATGTCTATCTATCTTGTCATCCCGAAGTTGTCCAAAAAGATCACAAAGTCGGACAGACCGACCCCACCATCGCCGTTCAAGTCGAACGTTGGATCCCAATCTAGTGAACTGTTCGTTGTCCCGAACACATCCAGAAAACGGACAAAGTCGGAAAGATCTACTTCATTATCCCCATCGAAATCGCCGGCGAGATCAATTATGCTAGAGGGCCCAGAGATATTGAACAGCACTGATATGCTGTCTCTTCTCCTGTTGACTACAACCAGGTCGCTGTCACCATCTCCGTCCAGACCCGTCATGAAAAGCCAACGCGGCCTATCACCGGCAAAGTAGTCCATCCTCACACCGAACGTTCCGTCTCCGTCGTTCAATAACACCGATACAGTGTTGCTGATTACGATAGCTACAGCTATGTCGTTGTCTCCGTCCCCGTCTAAATCCTCAATGAATACTGACATAGGTTGAATTCCAACGCTATAGTCCTCCCTGGTGCCGAATCTCCCATCTCCTTTGTTAAGCAACATTGATACGCTATCGCCCTTCCAGTTCGCCGCAGCCAAGTCATAATGCCCATCACCGTTCAAATCCACACCTAAAACTGACCAGGGTTCATCCCCAACATCGTAGTCGGCCCTATTTGCGAACGTCCCATCTCCATTGTTTAGCAAAACTGATATGTTATTACTAGCCGAGTTGGCTACGGCCAAGTCATTGTGACCATCGCCGTTTAGGTCCGCACCATAAACTGCACGTGGACTATTCCCCACTTCATAGTCTGTCCTGGGCGCATATGTGCCATCTCCATTGTTTAATAACACCGACATGGTATTGCTCTCGAAATTACCAACGGCTAAGTCCTTATGGCCATCTCCACCCAAATCCGCGCCGAAAACTGAACGAGGTCCACCGCCAACCGGATATACCGCCCTGGCTGCGAATGTGCCGTTTCCGTTGTTCATTAAAAGCCTTGTGAAATAGTTATGTCCCAGGCAGCGTCTGAAGCGCCGATTATGGGTCAAAGAGTAGCATATCGTATCGTTTTGCTGTGGAATAAGCAAAATAGTCTTATCAGAGTTCTGGTCAGCAAGGAATAGGAGTTGTTTGAAGAACAGGATGCACTGTCTTTGACAGACAGGGCACACATAGACGCTTTCCCCCTTCTTATGAAAGATACAAGCCTCTTGAGATTCTGTACTGTTGCAACAAGATTCAACTGTTCATTCAGTGAGGCTGGTCCTCTATAACGGGCTCGTCCCATACCGTGTTGTTGCCTGGCTTCAGCAAAGATATGTTCACTGCGTTTACGGAGTCTCCGGGAGAGTTTGTAGTCAGCTGTTAATGAGATAGACCGTGCATGATTTCTGGCTTTCGCCTCTCGCACTTTTCTATCCCGTTCGGCCTGAATATGTGCTGGATTTGTCTTGTTTTTCCATGTAGGAATCGGTTCAATCTTCTCATCGGCTCGCAGAGGAATATGGGGTATGATTCCCCGGTCAAGTACATCAGCGATAAAATTACCAGAACCGTAACCGGTATCGGCACTAAGTGTCTGAATGTCTTTGGGCATGGTGTATGTTTCAAGGTCATCTACCATCTTAAGGGCACTTTCGGGCTCTGCTGTCCCTGTCGCCTGCGTGCCCTGAGTCTCAAGGATTACTCTGCTTTTTGTGTCGATCAGATCATGGCCCATAAACGAGAGAAAAGCCCCTTTGCCCTTCGATTTGCTGTATAAGCGCGCGTCGGGGTCTGTAGTCGAACGGTGTGTTTGGTTCGTCCACTTTTCACCATGAAAGTCTTTATCCTGAGGATGCCCGGACCTACCCTTTGTCTTATCACCTTCAAAACCGATTCCCTTGAGATAATCATCAAGAGAAAAAGGGGGTTCTATCGGCTCAATACTTTTCACTGAAGCATCAGCTTGTATCTGAGTGCCGTCGACACTAAGGTGTTTACCGCTCACAACACCGACATCTATGCAACACTGGACTACCTGACGCATTATCCGTTCAAACAACCCACTGGATGCCCACTTGTGATTGCGAAGCTTGTTGATCGTGCTCCTATCCGGAACCGCATCATCAAATGTCTGATGACAAAACAACCGATATGCCGCATGCATCCCCACTTCCTGACAGAGCCGATTCTCACTCAAATTATACAGATAGCCAATAAGGATCATTCGAACAACTAATTCAGGATCAATACCGGGTCTGCCATTGTCAGGGCAATAACAATCTGATACAACGTCTCGTACAAATGAAAAATCAACTGCCTCATCAATCTGACGAAGGATATGATCCTCGGGAACTAAATCCTCCATCTGAAAATAGTGAAACATCGGATTTGTCTGTTCCTGCTCTTGTGGGGTCATTGTTTCCTCCATGTATAATATTATCAATAACATAATATAATACATCGGAGCTGCTTTATCAATGCTTGTTCTATACTACTTTCTGAATCTAAGGGTTTTTCACAAGGCTTTTAATACAGACGCAGTATTGCCGTAGAAATCGGCCACAGCCAAGTCATTATCTCCATCTCTATCGAAATCCACACTGAATACTGAATTGGGAGCATCCCCGGCAGCATAGTCCACCTTAGGTGAAAATGTGCCATCTCCATTATTCAAGGACACTGACACAGTATTGGCGAACCTATTGGCCACAGCTAAATCGTTATATCCATCGTCATCTAAATCTGTGCAGAAGACCGATGCAGGAGCGTCCCCAGCAGGATAGTCTACTTTATTCGCAAATGTCCCGTCTCCATTATTGGACAACACAGATATATTATCGCTGAGCCAGTTAGCCACAGCCAGATCATAGTCTCCATCGTCATCCAGATCTGCGCTGAAGAGCGAGGCCGGGGTAGCACCAGCAAGATAGTCTGCCTTGGCTGTAAATGTTCCGTCTCCGTTGTTGAACAGGACAGACACATTGTCGTTGTTGAGATTGGCCACAGCCAGGTCATTATCTCCATCGCTATCAAGATCTGCGCTGAAGATCTATACCGGACGATCGCCAACGGGGTAGTCAGTCCGGATTCCGAAAATAGCCTGTGCAGAGGCAGGCGCGTTCAAAGCGAGCGATAGCACCAGAGTAGCATATGGGATAGTTCGACTCATTTTGATGATCTACTTGTTGGTATAGTGCTCACCATTGTGTGGAACTCCAGGCCTTGGTCCTTGGTAATCGATATTTCTTGGATTTATCCAGCCCTGCCGAAGTTATCCAAGAAGATCACAAAGTCGGACAGACCGACATCCCCATCATCGTCCAAGTCAAATGCAGGATCCCAATCGGCTGAAGTGGTTGTTGCCCCAAACACATCCAGAAAACGGACAAAGTCGGAAAGTCCTACTTCACTGTCCCCATCGAAATCACCTACAAGGCCGGGGACGCCAACAGGGATATCGGAGAGATTTAACAGAACTGAAATGTAATCCATGAGGCCAGAGTTAGCCACAGCCAGGTCGTTATCTCCATCTCCATCTAAATCTGCCGCGAATAGTGATACGGGAGTATATCCAGCGGGATAGTTTAGCTTAGGTGCGAATGTGCCATCTCCGTTATTCATCAATATTGACACATTGTCACTTCCCCCATTAGCTACAGCTAGATCACTATCGTCATCTCCATCTAAATCTGCAACGAATACTGATTTCGGGTAACGCCCAACAGCATACTCCATGTTGCTTGGAAAGGTCCCATCGCCCTTATTCAATAGCAGGGATACACTGTGCCTGGAGTAGTTAGGCACAGCCAGATCATTGTCTCTATCCCCATCCAAATCTGCAGCGAATACCGAAGAACCTCCGCTGATATCGTAGTCAGTCCTTGGCGCGAAAAGACCGGTGCGAGTAACGATTTCTATGGTCTTTTCGGCTACCGATGTAATTCCAGGTTCATATGATTTGAATTCTCCCTTAATGGTATAGGTTCCTTCAGGTAGTGTTTCACTTTTGAGACATCCCCAATTGTCTTCTGTGCATTCGTCTAATTTCCACATAAATAGAAAGGCGGTTTCACCGGGTTTAAGCTCCACCTCTGTTATTAGATCACAATGTGTACCAGGAGGGATTATGAACCTTCTCCCGGAAGAATCAAAATAGGATAGAGTACAAGCCTCGTAAAATGGATTAAATATATACGATACTTTGCCCGTATTTTTTATCATAATTTCTACTGGTTCTCCAACATTGTGAGTATCGCTGATAGCAAATTGTATATCTGAAGTGACGCTATCTATCTGACTTTTCGCTCCCGTGTTGCCGGTCGCCCAGATGTCCACATATAAATACTGATTTAGAGCAACCGATAGCACTATAACAGTAAAGAAGATCTTTCGATTCATAGTGATTCTCTTTCCAGCTAGATAGTCCACAGAATTCTGCACAGCACTGACCTCCTCAGAACCAATGCAGTTTCTCCCCCAGAACGTTCTCGAATATATTCAACGCTCTGTCCAGATCTTCATCTCTATGGGCCGGTGACAGGTAGGTCTTACCTCCGGGAGTCACGAAGAGGTCTCTCTTTAGGAGTTCTATCCGAAATCTCCGGGCCTTATGGGCGTCCGCCTTCAGATAGGACTCCCAATCCACTCGGTCTCTCCTGTATTTGACGGTCAGGCATCAGTTTTGTAGAAACTCTCTATAGCCTTGACAGCCTCCTGGGGTGTCTCGACTATCTGGAATATATCCATATCCTCAGGAGAAATATACTTCTCCGTCAAAAGGACTTTCTTCATCCAATCTACAAGACCGTTCCAGTATTCTCCTCCCATAAGGATTACGGGAAAGTTGTGTATCCTTTCAGTCTGAATCAAGGTTGTAGCTTCGAAGAATTCATCCAGTGTTCCCAAACCGCCCGGAAATATGACGAATGCCGAGGCGTACTTCACGAACATGGTCTTGCGGGAGAAGAAGTATCTGAACGATAACAGGGTCTCGATGTAGGGATTCGGCTTCTGCTCTGAGGGAAGTTCTATGTTCAAGCCGATGGACTTTCCCCTTTGTCCCTAACGCTCCTTTGTTGGCCGCCTCCATAATCCCCGGCCCACCACCCGTTATCACGGCGTATCCGGCCTGAGCAAAGAGCTGTGCGGTTTCTTCTGCTTTTTTGTAGAACTTGCTGTCTTCTGGAGTCCTGGCAGATCCGAAGATTGTGACTGCGGGTCCTATCTTTGAGAGATCCTCAAATCCCTCCACAAACTCCGCCACTATCCTGAAGATCCGCCACGTATCGTCTTGGGTGAAGCTGGAACTCGTGTCTCTGTCCAGGCTCGTATAATCATCTGATCTCATCTTATCTCCTTGAAAAACATAAGGGGTCCCCTCAGTCAGACAGGAATGTCTGACCCACCACAAAGTGTGTTGATAATATGGTTGGTAGGGCAGTCCCCGATTGAGTCTATCGGGGATTCAATCGGGGATTTGTCTGTCCATTTGCACATCACACGGGAGTGTCTGACTCTTCTTGGGGAAAAGGTTCAATGCGCCTCCAACCAGCTGTCTCCGACTCCCACTTCCACCTTTATCGGCACAGAAAGTTCATATGCCCCTTCCATGTCCTCTACAATTAAGCGCTTTGCCTCCTCCACCTCATCTTTGGGGGTCTCAAAGACGAGTTCGTCGTGAACCTGAAGTATCATCTTAGTTCTCAGGTTCTCCTTTTTGATCCTTCTGTGGATGTTGATCATCGCGATCTTTATGATGTCTGCGGCTGTTCCCTGAATAGGCGTGTTGATAGCTGTCCTTTCGGAAACTTCTCGAATCCTTGCATTGGAACTCTTGATTTCAGGAAGATACCTCCTCCTGCCCAGAAGCGTGGTTACATATCCCTTTTCTTTGGCATCCTGAATCGTCTGATCGAAGTATCTTTTGACTCCCGGATAGACCGCAAAGTAACTGTCTATAAAATCCTGCGCCTCCTTTTGGCCTATTCCCAACTGTCTGGACAGCCCGAAGGCAGTCTGTCCGTAAATCGTGGCGAAGTTGACGGTCTTTGCCTGCGCCCTCATCTCGGGGGTCACTAACTCCGGGAATACGTTGAACATAAGAGAAGCTGTCTTCTGATGAACGTCTTCATCTCTTTTGAAGGCCTCTATGAGGGCGTCGTCCCCTGAAAAGTGCGCCATGACCCTCAGCTCGATCTGAGAATAATCTGCCGACATCAAGACCCACGATCTGTCCTCCGTAATGAAGGCCTGTCGAATCCGTCTTCCTATATCCGTGCGTATGGGTATGTTCTGGAGATTGGGGTCTGAGCTTGAGAGCCTGCCCGTGGCAGCAACGGTCTGGTTGAAAGACGTGTGTGTCCTTCTGGTCTCTAAATTGACCAATTTGGGCAGGGCGTCAACGTAGGTGGATTTCAATTTGGATAGCTGCCTGTAATCCAGAAGCAATTTGGGCAGTCTGTGTTCCTCTGCAAGTTCTTCCAAAACATCTACATCGGTGGAATAGCCAGTTTTCGTCTTCTTACCGGGGGGCAGTTTAAGCTTCTCAAAGAGGATATAGGAAAGCTGTTGAGTCGAATTGATATTGAACTTTTCGTCCGCTTCCTCGTATATCCTCTCCTCCAAGTTTTCAAGACCCGTCTTCAGCTCCTCGGACATCTCCTTTAAGAAGTCTATATCCACCGAGACACCCGACATCTCCATATCCACCAGGACATCCACCAGGGGCATTTCTATCTTAAAAAAGAGTTCTTCGAGGCCCTTCTCCCTTAGCTCATTGGACAGAACGCTCTTCAGTCTTAACGTTATATCAGCATCCTCTGATGAGTAATCGCGGGCTGTATCTACAGGCACCTTGGCAAAGCTTATCTGCTTTTTCCCTGTCCCTATCAGATCGGAAATCGGCGTCATCTTATAGCCGAGATACCGCATGCTCAACGAATCTAAGCTGTGCTGGCGGGATGAAGGGTCTATAAGATAAGCGGCTATCATAGTATCGAAAGTGAAGCCCACAGAATCTATGCCGTATCTTTTCAGGACGGTAATATCGTATTTTACGTTCTGGCCCAACTTTTCGATTTTGGGATCTTGCAGGATCGGCTTTATCTTCTCTAATGTTAATTCTATGTCTACGTTGCCGCCCTCTTCGTGCCCTAAAGGTATATAGAAGCCCTCTTTCTGCTTCAGCGACACGGATATTCCCAGTATCTCAGCCTGCATCGCATCCACGCCAGTGGTCTCTACGTCTATGCAAAATACCCCTTCTTTTTCTATCTTCTTCAGCAGACGCTTAAGTCCGTTCTCATCCACCGTCCTGTAGTCGGCATCTTCTGCTCTTTTTTCCTTGGCTATCTCGACCAGAAACCTGTTAAACTCAAGCTCTTTGAAAACCTCTCTCAGCGCCTCAAAATTGAACTGGTTGCGCTTCAGATCCTCTATTTTGTACTCTATGGGAACATCCGTTTTTATCGTCACGAGCTCTTTGGCTCTGGTCGCATCGTCTCTTTGCTGGTTTATGTTTTCTCTAACTTTCCTTTTACTTATGGCGTCGGCGTTTTTTAAAACCTCTTCAAGGCTCCCATATTCTACGATCAATTCTAAGGCCGTCTTGGGGCCTATTCCCGAGATTCCGGGGACGTTGTCCGACGAATCGCCCACCAGACTTAAGATATCCACCACCCTATCGGGTCCTACGCCCATCTTTTCTAAGACAGCCTGTTTATCCATCAGTTCGGTCTCTTTGCCTCCTTTTGGCAGATTCATAATCTTAACGTTATCAGAGACCAACTGCATAAAATCCTTGTCCCCCGTTACCAGAATAACCTCTATATCCTCCTTTTGTGCCCTTTTGGCCAGGGTTCCCATAATGTCGTCCGCTTCGAATCCCTCAAGCTCTAAGACGGTTATCCTCATTCCCTCCAATATCTGATATATCCTCGGCAGTGAGGCGCTCATCTTGTCCGGCATCTTCTGGCGGGTTGCCTTGTATTCCTTATACATCTTATGTCTGAAGGTAGGAGAGGGAGTGTCAAACACGACAGCTATATAATCTGGATCTTCATCCTTTAAAAGCTTGATCATAGTCGATGTAAAACCGAAGGGGGCAGATGTATCTTCCCCCTTGGAAGTTGTCAGAGGTTCCCTGGAGGAAATACCATAGTACGATCTATACGCCAGTGCCGAGCCATCTATTAGAAAGAGCCGTCTCCTTTTGTCCATGATCTGAACATCCTTTTTAAGGAAAAGATTTCCTTGATAATTTACGAGTAATTAGCTATTATCTTATACGACATGAAGGTGGGAATGGCTGAGTCACTGGTGGGCTTCGCGGACTTCAAATCCGTTGCGGCGTACTAACACTGCGCTGGGTGGGTTCGATTCCCACACATTCCCGCCAAAGAGATAGTAGCCCCCGCTCCCCCCTGATAGATTCAATCGGGGGTAGACAGGGTGGTCTCTCCTCCCTATTCAACATCAATGTCCCCACGGTGACCGAAGGGACACTGATCACCTGATTGGTTATTCCCTCTTAGAAACTGAGTGTGAAGTTCACTCCGATATTGCCTGGAGCTAGGGTCGGGAACCAGGTGATGTACTGCTTTCCAGAGACGTTCTCTGTTCTGGGTACAACACTGCAGCCGACAATGTAACCGAGCCCTGCACCGGCTACTACGTCGCTTAAGAAATGAGCATTCTTTGCAAGTCGGGAAAAGCCTACAAATGCTGCCGTGGCATAGGCGGGGATGGCGGCTTTGTGCCCATAGTGATGGCCCACCACCGCCGCCCACATAAAGGAGTTGGAAGCGTGTCCGGAGGGGAAAGAAAGGTTGTCGTTGCCGTTGGGCCGTCGGCGGCCAATGCCAAGTTTGATGCTTCCTGTCAAAGCGCTGTTGAGCACATAGCCTTGTGCCAGCGAAAAAGACATAGAGCGGAAGCGGCTGTTCTCATATAAGTTACTGATTAACAGAAGGCTGCCGAAAGTTGTACCTAAAAGAAGGCGCCTGCCTAAGATTCTGCCCACTTCGCCTACACTCTCGAGTCGCTCTTGAACATCGTCATCAAGCATGGAGGCGACGCCAGTGCCGCTCGAACTGACCAATAGCGGGGTTAAATTTGGGTACGAGAAGAGATCTCGAAAGTTCTTGACCAGTTGATAAGGGAAATCTTTCAAAGTGGGTCTTGGTAGCGATTGATTAGTTTGAGCAGTAGACGCTTCTTCAGCCTTCTGACTGAGGAGTTTGAGTTTAAGAGTGTTGGCCCAGGTATAAGGGCTATTCCAGCTTAAGGCGATTGCCAGAAAGATGAGGCTTAAGCGTGTCCTGCACATAAGCTTCTGTCTCCTGATTATTTCGTTTACAAAAGCGAGAATCCAAAAACGTCATAATCTAATATACAAATAACTTCCCTTTATTGCAAAGATTTTGTCCTCGTATTAAAAGCCTTGTGAAAAACCCTTAGATATCAGAAAGTAGTATAGAACAAGCATTGATAAAGCAGCTCCGATGTATTATATTATGTTATTGATAATATTATACATGGAGGAAACAATGACCCCACAAGAGCAGGAACAGACAAATCCGATGTTTCACTATTTTCAGATGGAGGATTTAGTTCCCGAGGATCATATCCTTCGTCAGATTGATGAGGCAGTTGATTTTTCATTTGTACGAGACGTTGTATCAGATTGTTATTGCCCTGACAATGGCAGACCCGGTATTGATCCTGAATTAGTTGTTCGAATGATCCTTATTGGCTATCTGTATAATTTGAGTGAGAATCGGCTCTGTCAGGAAGTGGGGATGCATGCGGCATATCGGTTGTTTTGTCATCAGACATTTGATGATGCGGTTCCGGATAGGAGCACGATCAACAAGCTTCGCAATCACAAGTGGGCATCCAGTGGGTTGTTTGAACGGATAATGCGTCAGGTAGTCCAGTGTTGCATAGATGTCGGTGTTGTGAGCGGTAAACACCTTAGTGTCGACGGCACTCAGATACAAGCTGATGCTTCAGTGAAAAGTATTGAGCCGATAGAACCCCCTGTTTCTCTTGATGATTATCTCAAGGGAATCGGTTTTGAAGGTGATAAGACAAAGGGTAGGTCCGGGCATCCTCAGGATAAAGACTTTCATGGTGAAAAGTGGACGAACCAAACACACCGTTCGACTACAGACCCCGACGCGCGCTTATACAGCAAATCGAAGGGCAAAGGGGCTTTTCTCTCGTTTATGGGCCATGATCTGATCGACACAAAAAGCAGAGTAATCCTTGAGACTCAGGGCACGCAGGCGACAGGGACAGCAGAGCCCGAAAGTGCCCTTAAGATGGTAGATGACCTTGAAACATACACCATGCCCAAAGACATTCAGACACTTAGTGCCGATACCGGTTACGGTTCTGGTAATTTTATCGCTGATGTACTTGACCGGGGAATCATACCCCATATTCCTCTGCGAGCCGATGAGAAGATTGAACCGATTCCTACATGGAAAAACAAGACAAATTCAGCACATATTCAGGCCGAACGGGATAGAAAAGTGCGAGAGGCAAAAGCCAGAAATCATGCACGGTCTATCTCATTAACAGCTGACTACAAACTCTCCCGGAGACTCCGTAAACGCAGTGAACATATCTTTGCTGAAGCCAGGCAACAACACGGTATGGGACGAGCCCGTTACAGAGGACCAGCCTCACTGAATGAACAGTTGAATCTTGTTGCAACAGTACAGAATCTCAAGAGGCTTGTATCTTTCATAAGAAGGGGGAAAGCGTCTATGTGTGCCCTGTCTGTCAAAGACAGTGCATCCTGTTCTTCAAACAGCTCCTATTCCTTGCTGACCAGAACTCTGATAAGACTATTTTGCTTATTCCACAGCAAAACGATACGATATGCTACTCTTTGACCCATAATCGGCGCTTCAGACGCTGCCTGGGACATAACTATTTCACAAGGCTTTTAAGATCGTGCAAAAAGTGGTTGTTATACTCCAAGTTTATTGTTATCTTAACTACTATGTCTATAATAAGATAAGTCAAAGGGACAACTGCCTATGGAGGGCCTTGAGCTTTTCAGGATCGGTTTTCTGCCTATACGGGTAATAGACATAGTGGACATATTGGCTATCGCCTACGTCTGCTATTACATTTTTGCGCTTTTGCGAGGTACAAGAGCGGCCCAGATGATCGTGGGGCTGATCGTTTTGCTTATTGCTTCGTTTGTGACTGACAGCGTGAACATGAGTGGGCTCTCGTGGCTCTTGTCGCATCTCCGGACGGCTTGGGTGTTCGCTATCATAATCTTGTTTCAACCTGAGTTGCGGCGGATGCTGATCCGTCTGGGACAGAGCAGGGCGATGAGGCTATTCTACAGAGTGCAGGAGAGTCGCGTTGTGGATGAGGTAGTAAATGCCTCAAGGGTATTGTCGGAGCGGGAATACGGGGCTCTTATTGTCATAGTCAGGGACGTAGGCATAGCCGCCATTATTGAGACAGGCGTGCCGATTCAGGCAGAACTGTCGGCTGACCTTTTGACCACCATATTCACGCCGAGGTCGCCCCTCCACGACATGGCGAGTGTGATACAGGGGAATCTCGTAGTGGCCGCAAAATGTGAGCTTCCCCTCTCTCAAAGTGCGATTATAGATAGATCGATGGGAACCCGGCACAGAGCGGCGTTGGGACTCTCAGAGGAATCAGATGCTGTTGTTATCATGGTATCTGAGGAGACGAGCCAGATATCCATAGCGGTGGATGGCAAATTCATAAGGAATCTGAGCCCGGAACAGCTAAAGGACGAGTTGATAAGGCTCGTGGACAGAAGATAGACAGACGGATTCTGGAAAAGTTTGCAATGACTGACATCTCAGAGAAACAGGATAGTACAGGTTTACAGGCTCCCAGGGTGCTTGTGGTCGGGCCGGAGTCGGAGCATACAAAAGATCTGATCGTGTTCCTAAAGGGAGAAGGGCTGGAGATCTTATGGGGAAAAGACGGCGAGATGGGGTATAATATACTGGACTCCACTCACATTGATGTTATTGTAACAGAGCTGAAGGTGCACAGGATAGATGGGATGAACCTGCTGTCAATAGCCAAAAAGAGGAACCCTGAGATATGTGTGATTGTGATAGCTGATGAGGCAAACATAGAGCTTGCCACCGAGGCGATGCGTCAGGGCGCTTACGATTTTCAGTCCAAGCCTCTAAATTTAGAAAAATTGAAGGCGGTGATAGATAGAGCCATATCGCACCAGCGTCTCGTACTGGAGGTGACAGATTTGTATGAGCGGCTGGATGATCGCCTGAGCTTCAGAAACATAGTCGGAAGGTCGAAGGCTATGGGCGAAGTATATGAGAAGATAAGGCAGGTTGCCCCTTCTCGTGCGACCGTGCTTTTGTGCGGCCAGACAGGGACAGGAAAGGAACTCGTGGCCCAGGCGATCCATCACAACAGCCCGCGGAAAGACAGTCCGTTTGTGAAATTAAGCTGCTCAGCGCTATCTGAAGGTGTGATCGAAAGCGAACTCTTCGGGCACGAAAAGGGAGCCTTCACAGGAGCCGTATCACCCAGGAAGGGCAGGTTCGAGATAGCTGACGGCGGGACGCTCTTCTTAGATGAAGTCGGAGAGATAACCCCTTCAATTCAGGTTAAGCTCTTGAGGGTCCTTCAAGAGGGCGAGTTCGAAAGGGTGGGAGGAGACATCACACGGAAGGTGAACGTCAGATTGATAGCGTCTACAAACAGGGACCTGGAGGAGATGATCCGAAGGGGAGAATACAGAAGAGATCTCTATTATCGTCTGAACGTGGTGACGGTGCATCTCCCGCGGCTGAGGGACAGGAGGGACGATATTCCGCTTCTGGTGGACGTATTCATAAGGGATTTCAGCGGGGAAAACGGCAAGGATATAACGGGAATTACCAGAGGAGCGATGAATATTCTGATGCAATACGACTGGCCGGGAAACGTAAGGGAGTTAAAGAACTGCATAGAGGGAATGGTGGTCCTGTCGAAGGAGAAGAGTCGTCTGGAGGTCACAGATCTTCCTGAGCACACAAGGCGTTCGGGGGCGGCATCTGATGAGGATATTCGTCTGAAGGTCGGAATGACCATGAGGGACATAGAAAAAGAGGCAATTAAGGAGACTCTGAAGCACGTGGGATATAACAAGCCTATGGCCGCGGAGCTATTAGGGATAGGCTTAAGGACGCTCTACAGAAAGCAGAAGGAGTACGGAATAGATTGAAGACTTGAAACCTTTAGAACCATCTGCGTAAAAGTGTTAGCTTAGAAGCCTTGTGAAATAGTTATGTCCCAGGCAGCGTCTGAAGCGCCGATTATGGGTCAAAGAGTAGCATATCGTATCGTTTTGCTGTGGAATAAGCAAAATAGTCTTATCAGAGTTCTGGTCAGCAAGGAATAGGAGCTGTTTGAAGAACAGGATGCACTGTCTTTGACAGACAGGGCACACATAGACGCTTTCCCCCTTCTTATGAAAGATACAAGCCTCTTGAGATTCTGTACTGTTGCAACAAGATTCAACTGTTCATTCAGTGAGGCTGGTCCTCTGTAACGGGCTCGTCCCATACCGTGTTGTTGCCTGGCTTCAGCAAAGATATGTTCACTGCGTTTACGGAGTCTCCGGGAGAGTTTGTAGTCAGCTGTTAATGAGATAGACCGTGCATGATTTCTGGCTTTTGCCTCTCGCACTTTTCTATCCCGTTCGGCCTGAATATGTGCTGAATTTGTCTTGTTTTTCCATGTAGGAATCGGTTCAATCTTCTCATCGGCTCGCAGAGGAATATGGGGTATGATTCCCCGGTCAAGTACATCAGCGATAAAATTACCAGAACCGTAACCGGTATCGGCACTAAGTGTCTGAATGTCTTTGGGCATGGTGTATGTTTCAAGGTCATCTACCATCTTAAGGGCACTTTCGGGCTCTGCTGTCCCTGTCGCCTGCGTGCCCTGAGTCTCAAGGATTACTCTGCTTTTTGTGTCGATCAGATCATGGCCCATAAACGAGAGAAAAGCCCCTTTGCCCTTCGATTTGCTGTATAAGCGCGCGTCGGGGTCTGTAGTCGAACGGTGTGTTTGGTTCGTCCACTTTTCACCATGAAAGTCTTTATCCTGAGGATGCCCGGACCTACCCTTTGTCTTATCACCTTCAAAACCGATTCCCTTGAGATAATCATCAAGAGAAACAGGGGGTTCTATCGGCTCAATACTTTTCACTGAAGCATCAGCTTGTATCTGAGTGCCGTCGACACTAAGGTGTTTACCGCTCACAACACCGACATCTATGCAACACTGGACTACCTGACGCATTATCCGTTCAAACAACCCACTGGATGCCCACTTGTGATTGCGAAGCTTGTTGATCGTGCTCCTATCCGGAACCGCATCATCAAATGTCTGATGACAAAACAACCGATATGCCGCATGCATCCCCACTTCCTGACAGAGCCGATTCTCACTCAAATTATACAGATAGCCAATAAGGATCATTCGAACAACTAATTCAGGATCAATACCGGGTCTGCCATTGTCAGGGCAATAACAATCTGATACAACGTCTCGTACAAATGAAAAATCAACTGCCTCATCAATCTGACGAAGGATATGATCCTCGGGAACTAAATCCTCCATCTGAAAATAGTGAAACATCGGATTTGTCTGTTCCTGCTTTTGTGGGGTCATTGTTTCCTCCATATATAATATTATCAATAACATAATATAATACATCGGAGCTGCTTTATCAATGCTTGTTCTATACTACTTTCTGATATCTAAGGGTTTTTCACAAGGCTTTTAGTGTCTTGGAAAATATTACTACCTTCGAATCGGGATTGGTGGCTGCTTAATAGAATTGGTGACGGTTGGTGACCGTTTGCATAGAACTTTTGAAAAAACAAATTTTTTGAAAATGTGAACAGTTTATAGTAAAAGGTCACCAAGGTCACCAAGTGAGCATTTTGGTCCATCATATTACCTTGATCTTTAACTCTTTGGAGCTCTTGATCTCTAACGTCTTGTAAATCTAAATTTCGATCTTCTGCTGACCCACCAAGGCTCAAATTAGAAAATCCATTTTATCTTACTTCCCCCCACTCAACCTGATTGTATATACGGTTGAACTCCTGGCTGCCGTCGTTCTCGATGACTTCCAGAGTAACACCGGGCACAAAGAGAGGTAGGTTGCCCGCGTAGAACGCCTGCTGATAATCCGACTCTCTTGTGAAAGCCCATGTCCTGGCCTCTTCTCTCCTTGAGCGGGGGGGCCAGCAGATCCTCAGCACCCGGCGCTTTTTGAGGTATTCGTCCTGTGGAGTCGGCGCACCGTCATCCACTCTGTACTTTTCGAGAGCGTCCTGGTCTATTTCCACACCCAGACCGGGCGCTTCGGGGCAGCGGATATAGCCGTCCTTAACCTCAAGGCGCTCCTTCAACAGGTCGTCTTCAAAGAGTTCGTGACAGGTGATAGCTGGCCACCGGGCGTGCGAGAGCACTGCGCCAAGATGGACTGTGAAGGCTGTCATAATTCCTGAGCCGACCATCTGGAGCCAGAAGGATTTATTGGACACGGCAGCAATAGTCCCCTGTCGGATGACGTTACCAGCAGAGCCGCTGATGACGAAGCCGTCGCAGACCTCCTCTTTGAGCGCGGTCATGATAGGCGGCGTGCCGAAGTGCAGACTGATAGGATGGCTGATCTGACTTCTGATCTGTCTGTAGCCTTCCACATCGGTCTGGGGTATTGGCGACTCGAAGATAGCCACGTTCTCCCTTTTTTCGAGTTCTTTTAATACAGGAAGGGCGTTGCCCGCGTTGAGGAGGAAGCCGTTGAAGTCCACATCTAACTTGAAGCTTTCAGGAACGACCTTTGCAATAGCGTCCACCTGCTGGATGATGTCGAACCAGGGCCGGGCCTTCAGCTTGAAAGAAGTATATCCGAGCCGCTGGGCCTCCTCTGCCTCCTGTGCCCAGTCCTCTGGGGGCATATCTATAGCCCACCAGGAAATGGGACACCAGTCTCGAACTTTCGACCCGATGAGCCGATATACGGGCACGTTCTCCTGTCTTCCTACGGCGTCCAGGATCGCTATTTGAACTGCGGGATTAATAGAATCGTCCCACAGAAGCTCAAACGGGTTCCTCGCGACGAGATCCTGTGAATCCGCACCTTGACCATGCATTTCACCGTAGCCGATAACACCGGTGTCCATTCTTACCCGAAAGACGCACACGCGCTCCCCGTGAGTGCTGGCGCGGTGCATATGGCGCTCTGTCCGCGGGGAGGCAAAGGGCAGATCCAAAGTGAACATCTCAATCTGGTCGATCTTCATGTTTGTCTCTTTCCAAATATGTAGTTTCTATGACTCTAGAATCTCATAAGGGCTCTTTGTGGGCCATTCAGGAGTGAGTCCCAGGAACATTATGCTTCCTACAAGATGTCTCCTACAAGATGCCTCCTACAATAAGGAGCCTGAGTTTTTCTTCCAGGTCGGTATTGTAAACTCTGTGTTCTACGCCTTCTTCATTGTACAGGGCGTCTCCCCCTTCAAATTCGTGCTTTTGACCTCCCGACTCTATGGTTCCCCGCCCCTGAAGGACATAGTATATCTCTTCACAGTTATGCCTGTGCAGTGGGGAATGCTCCCCGGGGTCTATCTCCACTATTCCTGCGATCAGCGTCTTGGTATCAACTCCCGTTTCGGGATAGATGAGTTTCCAGTCTTTCACTCCCTTTCTCGCCTCCATCGGAGCGCCCGATACAAACTCTGATCTCTTGACCACCACTCTGGACATATGAATACCTCCTGCAGCAATCGTGCGGGGTGGGACGAGGTGTCCGTGCTTGGGGACGAGGTGCCCGTGCCTACTGGGCGAACAGCTGGGTGCGCCCAAGGGGCGAGCGGACCTCGCCCCTACATTCTGTCTCCTATAACCGAGATCGCTTCGAGATGAACCCCCGATTGTTTCTATCGGGGACGTGTGTCTGCCCCTGGGACGACCACTTCGTGGTTTGTTGCCTCCACTCCCCGGCAAAGCTCCCACGGCGCCTTGCCCCTAAATTCAATCTGCTGCCTTTAAGATGGCCTGAGCAATCTCGGAGGGGATAGGATGTATCCCCTGCCTACCTCTGATTGCATCTCCGATTGAATCTATGGCGGGCTACTGTGTACTAACCCTGCGGATCGACCCAGCGTCCGTCTGATTTGATGAGCTTGACGAGCTCTTCCACGCCCTTCTCCTGGTCCACGCCGGGCTTTATGCACTCTATCCCCCGGTAGAGGGCTATCTGACCACCGGCCTTCCCGACGTAGCCGTAGTCAGCGCCGGCCATCTCGCCCGGGCCGTTAACGATGCAGCCCATAACCGCAATGTCCAGACCGACGAGGTGATCTGTCGCCGCCCTGACCTTGGCCAGGACCTCCTCCAGGTCAAATTTGGTGCGGCCACAGGAGGGGCAGGCGATGAACTCGACCTTCGTGCGACGCAAACCCAGAGCTTGAAGAATGTCGTAGCAGACAGGGATCTCGTTGACCGGGTCTTCCGTAAGAGAGACACGGATAGTGTCTCCGATGCCCTCCCAGAGGAGTGTGCCGATTCCGGCTGTGGACTTGATCCGGGCGTACTGGCCGTCGCCGGCCTCTGTGACGCCCAAATGGAGAGGGTAATCCATCCCTTCCTCGTCCATGCGTTGCACCATGAGCCGGTTGGCCTGGATCATCACGGGCACGCGAGACGCCTTCAGAGAAATTACCAGATTCCCGTAATCGTGTCTTTCACAGATCCGTACAAACTCCAGCGCCGACTCGACCATCCCCTCCGGTGTATCGCCGTAGGTGACCATCATGCGGTCTGAAAGAGAGCCGTGATTTACGCCTATGCGCATGGCTATATCTCGCTCTTTGCACGCCTCTATGACAGGCTTCATCTCCTCCTGGATGGAGCCGACGGCCTCCCGGAATTCCTCTTGTGAGTACTCTTCGCCCTCTGTGCGCTTTTGATAGACAAAGAGGCCGGGGTTGACCCGCACCTTGTCCACATGCTTTGCGGCCTCAAGTGCGATCCGGGAGCCCTGGTGATGAACGTCTGCCACAAGGGGCACCTGGATGCCTATTCGCGTCAGTTCCTCCCTGATTCGACCGAGGCACTCTGCGTCCCTTAAAGTCGGAGTCGTGACCCGGACGATCTCACAACCGGCTTCGTAAAGGCGGACTATGGATTTTACACAGGCATCTATATTTCGGGTATCGTCTGTTATCATAGATTGAACGACAATAGGATTATGGCCGCCGATGACGACATCTCCGACCGCCACCTCGCGGGTCCTGCGGCGAGCATAAAGAGTTTCCATTGACTCTGCACTCCTTCGTATCGAACACCAACGAAATTGCCACCGGCAATTTGGGCGAAGGGGCGCATGCCCCGAAGCCGTTAGTGCTCAGTTATGCACTGGCAGCCCCCTTAACCCTTAACAGCAGATGTCCTCAAAGAGAAACCATAAAACAGACGGTATACTTTTCGAAATAGTAAAAAAGGCTTGTTTCAAGACGTATGATCTGCCCTTCTATAAAGCTTTGAGAACGTAGTACAAATTCTCCAATTCTCCACTTATGTGAGTATCCATCGACACGAATCTGTAGCGCTCATCATATATTGCCGCTAGTTTAAACCTGCCAGACTTATGAACAAGACTTGTGAAATCTTCAAAAAACCAAAGCCGTAGCGTATGGCGCTCCTCTAATCGAATCTCGTTGTCGTGATCATTGATTTCCATTCTGCAAATCTGGTAACTGATCTTTTTCCGCTTATCTTCTCTTTCAATACGCCAGGCTGTTTTTACGCGAATCCCATCCCTTTCCATGCTCCATTCGTCTCCGCCGTAGGATTCCGTATCATAAGCACAGCTAAGGTGAAGGATGTAGATTCCATTACTTTTCAGTGATTCACCTGTATTGACCAAGTGTGAAAGCATATCCTTATCCGAGAGGAGGTATCCTAAACTATTGATTGAATTGAGAGCCGCATCAAAGGTTGCCTCGAATCTTGCTGACTTCATGTCTTCTCTTTGAACGGTTGCCACACTCTGCAATCCTGCTTCAGCGATCTTCTTTTGAGCATAGGCGACCATTCGTGGACTACTATCATATCCTGTTACATGATATCCATATTTGGGCAGACTCCTGAGAAAACGGCCTGTACCGCATGCAGGCTCCAAGATGTGCTTCACTTCAAAGGGAACATATCTCTTGAAGAGAGTCCCCAAGAACTCAATCTCTTGAGAGATGTCCCAGAAGAAGGCGATATCGTAAATCTCTGGGAGGCTGTATAATTTTGCCTGCATCGTCCTTTTTTTCCTGTGCTCAAGGAAATCACTCAAAAAGAAAATCTTGGTGATCAACAAGCAAATCTTGAGCTTCTCGCATGTCTTTACTGCATGTGCACAACTATTTGATAGCTGACATCAGTTTCCTTACAGCCTCACCTCTGTGGCTGATCTTGTTCTTTAGACTTCGATCCATCTGCGCCAGCGTTAGTCCCAGCTCGGGTATCAAGAATAGTGGATCGTACCCGAATCCACTCGTTCCTTTTCGTTTTTCTATTATTATCCCCTCCAAGGTCCCCTCTGCCGTCGCCGTATCTCCAGAAGGATAACAGAGCGCAACCACGCACTTAAACTGAGCTGTCCTTTCCTTTAAGGGCACGTCTTTGATCATTTGCAATAGCTTCGCGTTGTTTTCATCGTCTGTGGCATCTTCTCCCGCAAAGCGGGAGGACATAACGCCGGGCGCACCGCACAGGGCGTCCACCTCAAGCCCCGAATCGTCAGCCAACGCGGGCATATTCAGATGCTCAGATAGGGCCTTTGCCTTCTTTATAGCGTTCTCTTTGAAAGTAGCGCCGTCCTCCTCTATCTGGGGGATGCCCGAAAAATCGGCCAGGGAAAGTATATCGCACCGGGAGCCCAAAATCTGCGCGATCTCCCCAATCTTTTCTCTATTTTTTGTCGCCAAAACGAGACGGAGCCGCCCTCCCCGATTGCTTCTATCGGGGATCAATCGTGGGTCGACCTTTTTTCCTTTCTCCATAGAGAATCCAATCAGAAATGGGCGTTTCTGGCGTATTGAGAATGGTTCGCCTTAAATGACAGACGGGGGACGTAATCCCCCGTCTTCTTTCCTTTTGCGGTCTATAGAAATTAGGCGCGAAGATTCAAATGTGACGTTCTTCGCTAAAATAGGTCGCTGATGAACTTTCATGATGGTCCAGCGTGATCAATCCATCGGTCGCCGGAATTTTAAGGTGAATTATCCAGCCCTCGATCTTCTTGCCTCTGATGTGTACAGTCTTACGTTCCTTTTTTAATACCACGGCGTCGTCCCTGAGCGCTGCCATGGTCCTATCATCCTTGTCGTCTATACAGAAATAGGAATGAATCTTCCAGTCTCTTATATTCTCATTGGCTTCGGCGTTATCAGACATAGCAGACACCTCTTTTCAGAACTGCGCTGGAGTTTGAATCTCCTGTAAAAACAGCTCATTATCGTTCAAACTATCCTTTTAATCGTCATCATCAACCGCGATGGCCTCTCTTTAGGGGCCTGTGCTTTAAGATTTGCCCAAACGAAAGCCCCTTGTGCCGATTACGCAAGGCGGCTCTCGCCCCAGTCATTCACCGCTGCCCTTACCGGCGCAATTCCATTTAAAGAAAGTCACGTTGTCACCTGCCGCTGTCTATTTTATAGGCCGATAGAACGTGCGCTCTTGCTGAATCCCAGAAGTAGCTTACTTAACGCAGGATGTTCAAATATCGTAATATTTATTAGAGCAGAAATCGCTGCCTTGGCATCCAGGATCTCTGACAGGAGTTCTGGGAGTTTTTCTTCTCCTTCCTCCCAGATTTCCTTTATTTCTTCGTAAACTTCCCGTCTTATATCAGCAGAAGAATGTCCATCTAACTTGGCGCTTAAATAGTTCACAATTCCTTGAAACTCATCTCTATCCAACCAGATACCGTGACAATCTGGGCACCAATCGATAATGATAGTAGAATCCCCAAAATTAGTAGATACTAATTTGACTCCCTCGCATTCTGGGCATACACGGTTTGATGGAATTGCATTGGCCTTCTCGATAGCCTCAACTTCGTCATCCATCCAGCTTAACGTGCGCCATGAGCCTTTCTGAGCTTTGTCCTTCAGTTTTCGTAGTTCATCCCTATCCAGGAAAATGCCTTTGCAATAGGGGCAGCCATCTATCTCCATGCCATAGACTGTGTATAGATTAAGAGTAGTTTTACATACTGGACATATTTTTGTAGTCTGTGCTGTGAATTTAGCGTTTTCTATCGGAGGAACTGTACTGCCCCCCAGAAAAGCGACATCAATTAAGCAACTTGGGGTAGCAGATAAAATTGTTTTCTCCACTCTTCCGGGGTCTTGTATCCCAGAGATGAATGAAGCCAGTTCTTGTTGTAATTATCGATCCACTGAGATATGATCTTCTCAGCTTGTTCAAAGGGCTTGAAATTGTGAAGCCACACACACTCCTGCTTGAGGGTCCTGAAAAAACGTTCTATGACCCCGTTCCAATCGGCCTTTACGCTCGGAATATATTCTTGACGAATGTCCCAATATTCGGTACTTGCCAAATAGGCCCGAGCCAAAAAGATGGAACCATTGTCAGAGCGCAAAGTGAGACCCTGGGGGACAGCCTCCTTGGAGGTGTATCGAGAGATCACGGCCCGATCCAGGGCATCTATGGCCTCCAACGCCCTTCCTCTTTTACTAAGACGATACCCAGGAACCTCCCGGCTTCCGTTGTCCACCACCGCAATAAGAGGACACCAACCATCTTTTCCACAGTAAATCTTTGTCAAGTCACTCGACCACAAACTGTCGGGACTATCCACCACAGAACGCTTCTGGGCAACCTGTGGCCCCTTTCTCCCGGGGTCCCCGATTGATTCTATCGGGGATTCCACAGCTTACACTGCCACCCCTTAAGCTTCATTATCCTATGAACCTTCTTGACGTTGCCACATTCCCCTTCCTTGAAACGAAGATGCGCCCAAACCCGCCTGTGACCAAATGCCTCTTCTTGGTCCAGTATCCCTCGAATACGAAAGGCAAGCTCCTCATCTATCACAGGCTCTTTAACAGAAGAACTGACACCTCTATCCCTAAACCTATACAGAGTCGAACGATGAAAACCCAAAGCCAAAGCTACCACCTTGCGGGAATAGCCTCGACCCCAAAACCGCCCACTCAAGGAAACCGCTTCGTTTTTTTTAGACGGGCTACCTCTTCGAGTATCTCCAACTGGAGCGTCAACTGCCCTACCTTGCGCTCCAACCGGCTAACCTCTCGCTCCTTCGGATCCTTGCGACCACGCCGAGACTTCAGACTCTCCTGGCCCCCTTCTAAGAAACTATCACTCCAAAGCATACGCCTGCGACTGGCTAATTCCATTCTTACGACACACCTCAGATAGATCTGCTCCTCTCAAAAAAGCCAACACAATCTCTCCCTTACGGGTCGCCGTCCAGCGCTTACCATCTTTCACTTCGGGGCTCGACACCTTGACCTCCTTTCTCAAACCCCAATTTGCAAAATATTTGTCGCCCTGTCAAGGGGAGCGGTATGGAACATCTACTTCAAAATCAGTTTGGCTGCTCTTTCTTCTTACTCGTTTATACCAATAAGGCAGGTGTACATTGTTGACGAATTCCGAGAATCCTCTACCTGTAACAGGCATTATGTTTGTCAGTTCTCTATTTGCTAAATCGAGTTCACCGCCATCTAACCAGAAACCGCCGCAGTTTCTGCAGCGATCCAACACTATATCGCTATGATCCAGAAAGAACACCTTATCTAAAATGGTCTCCTCACATCTTGGACATTTTACTGTAACTTCGGAGATGCCTTCAGCCCTATCTTTGGCATCTCTGGAGGAGTATTCAATACTTCCAGTTACATGGAAGGCCATCTTGTCTAACTCACCAGCATCCAGCCAAAGACTCCCACAGGCGTCGCAAATATCGTAAGATATCTGTTTAAGCTGCACAAACTTAGTCTGTACAAGATTGTTGATCATTTCCTCATTACAATTTAAACACTTCATTGCAATATCTCATCCTCTAAATCTTCAGGTTTCGTATGTTGTCTTCCACTTTTAATAGAGATCCTTGTATCATACCGTATTGACTGGGTAATGATCTTAACTCTATTTTATCCCTCTGACCTCCGTGTCTCTAAGGTGAGTAATCCTAACGGTTCAGGGATGCCTCCAAATGTTGAGTCTCTCCAATTTGAAGCTCTTTTTCTGACTTAAATATATGTAATCTGATCCGTATCCGCAAATATTTTTTGACTATCTATCTGGATTCTTCCTGCATCGCTGTGCCTGGCTTTTTCTATGTTTTTTCATTTTCCCTTTACTTGGATTTGATTTTTTGTTATTTTTCTATCAATGCCACATTGTCTTCAATTTCACAATATGAAAACGGAGGTTTGCATGTCAGTTGACTATCCGCAGATGAACCACGTCTTCGATAAGCTCTGCATCAGCGACAGCAATTGGGCTTTTGACCTGAATAATCTGAAACGGGAGGGCGTAGAGGCAGTTATCTGTATAACTCGAGAGTCCCCCGGAGACGGCGTCGAGGACGCAGCTTATCCCGCAGAGTATCTGCACTATCTCAAGGATTATCTGCATTTTCCTATCGAGGACGCTTATCCCCTTCCCGAATATATAATCTCCAAATCCTTAGATTTCATCGGTGAAAACTTGTCCTCAGGCAGGAATGTCCTTGTCCACTGCACCGGAGGTGCCAGCAGGTCAGTCGCGCTTGCCCTATGCCATCTTTTTAGAATGGGAATGGGATTCGATGAAGCTCAGCAATTCTTGAAGGCAAAAAGGCCTCAGGCTATCTTTAGAGACGAATTGATGTCCTCCATAAAGGAATATTTCAATATTTCCAATATTTCTTAGTATAGTGGGAACGCAGCAGGGTCCCTATTAGGCTTCAGAAAAATCCTTGAATTGTCACACCTTGCCCAGAAGCTTTTCTTGACTATCACAGCCATAGTATTTATCAGTATCGTCATGCGCTTGATCTTGACTTGTTATACCTTTTTCAGCTTTCCACTACCTGAATTTGATTTTTTTGTTGTCTTTCTATCAAAGTCATATTATCGTTGATTCCGCCAAGAGGAAAACGGAGGCTCAGATGCCAGTTGCCAATCAACCGATGAACCACGTGTTCGATAAGCTGTGCATCAGCAACAGCAAGTGGGCTTTTGACCTGGATAATCTGAAACGTGAGGGCATAGAGGCAATTATCTGCATAACACGACAATGCCCTGGAGACGGCCTCGAGGACGAATCTTATCCCGCCAGGTATCTCCACTATCTCAGCGACTATCTCCACTTTCCCATCAATGACGGCTTTCCGCTTCCGGGACACATTATATCCAAATCCTTGGATTTCATGGAAGAGAACTTATCCTCAGGAAGGAAAGTCCTTGTGCACTGCACTGCCGGAGCCAGCAGGTCAGTCGCCCTTGTCCTTTGCCACCTTTTAACCCTGGGGATGGGATTCGATGAAGCTCAGCGTTTCTTGGAGGAGAAGCGACCTCAGGCCGTCTTTTTTGACGAATTGATGTCCTCCGTAAGGCAGTATTTCAACATTTCATAGTACAGTCAGAACACGGGCAGGCTCCGACAAGGGTTCGGTAGAATTTTTGATTCGTCCTACCCATTGCCCAGAAGTTTTTCTTGACTATCACACTTAATTTATCTATCATAAATGGCCTGCACCCATCTGTGAGGCGTCATAGCGTGCCCCCGTAGCTCAGGTGGATAGAGCAAAGGATTCCTAATCCTTGTGTCGCGTGTTCGAGTCGCGCCGGGGGTACTCTCACTCTACCAAGAAAAGCCCATAAAATCATAGACTTGCGGGCTTAGTGTATTTGTCGTTATTTTCCATTAAGTCGCAACAATCATTCGCAATTGTCACTTTTTGTCCCCAAATTATTAGCAGAAACCGACAGGGAGTTTTTCGGTTTCCTCTCCAGAACCCCTAAATCCGGCTTGAGAAACTGGTTCAATTATTCAGAGTCCGGTTTCCTCGCTTCCACCGGCGATGCCCAACTATCCCTCAACGAGGACTGCGCTATCAACTCATTTTTCGCATAGATCTCTTGTGTACGACGATGCTTTTTCTATTGACAGATCTGGAAGGTTCCGTACCTTATGAGCTATAGCATAGCGATCTGTCCGCCGTCTCTATGGGGGATAGAGCACTATATGGGGCAGGCGGCATTCCGGGGTGGTTTCCCCCTGAAAGGAGATTTCCCATGAGTTCGATCAAAAATTCAGATCCGTACAGGCAGCGTAAGCGCGAGGCTACGGAGACCAAAATCCTGGCCACAGCTCCGATTGACCCGATCATCTGCAAGGGGTTGGGCAGGCTTTATCCGGTACTGTTCGCTGAAAATGACCATCGCGAAACCCTGCTTGCCCTGATGCCGGGAACAATTTGCTTGATCAGTCGAGGCCTGGCTCACATTGACGGTGAAATTATGGATGCCAGCAGCGATCTGCTGGTGATCAGCCGGACGGGTGCCGGCTATGAAAACGTGGACATTGAGGCTGCTACAAAGCGCGGCATCCCCGTGGTCTATGCGCCGTTGCTCGGTGAAGCGGTGGCGGAGGCCACCTTCGCAATGATCTTAGCACTTACCAAGCGGTTGTTTTACTGGCACGAATCGTTGATCAGCGGCCAATGGGACCGGAGGATCACCGAGCGTACCGAAGAACTGTACGAAAAAACCATCGGCATTGTCGGTCTTGGCAGGATCGGCAGAGAGGTCGCCAAGCGAGCCAAAGCCTTCGGCATGCGAATCGTGGCCCATGATCCGTACGTTGGAAAGGAGCAGGCCAGTGAACTGCAGGTGGAATTAAAATCTCTTGACGACCTGTTGGAAAGCTCGGACATCGTCACTCTGCACGCTCTGGTCACGCCCGAGACGAGGGCGATGATCAACCGCTCGAACATAGTCAGGATAAAGCGAGGCGCTTATCTGGTCAACTTCGGGCGAGGCGCTTTGATTGAGAACCTGGACATTCTGTACGAGGCCCTGGAAGACGGACGTCTCGCCGGGGTGGGTCTGGACGTGTTCCCGGATGAACCGCCTACCAATCTCGACCATCCGCTCTTTTCACATCCGAATTTCATCGGCTCCCCGCATATCCTGGCAGCTACCAGCGCCAACGAGGCACGCTGTGCCCGATCGGTCTGCAAAGACGTGACGGCTGTGCTCGGTGGGCAAAGACCCCGGTGGTGCGTCAATCCAGAAGTGTTCGACTCGCCACAACTGCGTTCACCAGGAAAAGGCCATGTGGGATAAGACCGAATACGAAGTTCCGGAATCACAGTTTCGCCAACGAATCGCGCGCGCTTATGAACTCGCCAGTGAGCATTACCTGAGCGCCGTCGTCGTCTATTCGGCGCCCAGAATCCACCAGTGGACCCAGACCGGACACGTGGGATATCTGACCAACTGGTCCAATCTGGATCGAATCACTGACTCGATGGTGGTTGTGAGTCGCGATGCAGAGCCTGTCCTTCTGGTGGCCGGCGTTGAGTACATGCTGGACCAGATCAGAGAAGTCTCATGGGTCAGCGACGTGCGGTTGGTCAGCTCGCCCGATCCTCGAGCTGTCTCGGCTGCCTTCGACCCCAGCGTCGGCGGGCAAGAAGCAGCCCGCGGGGCCAGAACCTTCGGCAGCGAGATTAGCCAGATTCTGAAAACCAAGCGTTGCGCTGACAGTTCCATTGGCATCGCAGGCCTGGATGCCATGCCCGCCGCCATCCACCGGGACCTGGCATCGTGCCTGGACGGCCGCATTGCCGACGTGCCTGATATCGTGTCCCGGCTCCGTGCGATTAAGACGCCGCAGGAACTGGCGATTCTCAGACAAGTCGCGGCTATCTCTGATCGCTGCTACGAGACCATGATGGAGGTCTTGACCGATGGGATGTGGGGCTACGAGCTTAGCGCGGAGATGGACCGCGCTGCCAAGCGCGAAGGCGCTGATCTTGTCTACAATACTGTGCACAGCGCTCCAGGCGGGGACCTGTCAAGGGGCAAGCTGTCCATCAAGGCCCACGATTGTCGGCTGCGCATAGCGGTGATTACATCAATGTCAATGCCTATGTGGTTTACAAGGGCTATTGGATTCAATCAGACCGGGTCGGCACCATCGGCCCAGAGCTGGGATCAACAGCCGCCCGTGCAGTCGAGGCCAATCTCCGCGTGCAGGATGAGGTCCTGGCAGCGATTAGGCCGGGATTGCCCATCGGCGAGCTGGTGCGTATCGGGGACGAGGTGGCCGAACGGCAGGGCTACCGGATCCAGGGCGGACGAATCGGTCACGGACAGGGATTGGATTATTCCGAGCAACCTTTTCTCATCGCAGGCAGTCGCGAAACCCTCAAACCGGGCCACGTGTTTGTCCTGCATGTCTGCCTGGAGCTACCCGGCACGAATGTTCTGATCAACCCCATCGCCGACCTGTGTCACGTGACCGAGGATGACGTCGAAGTGCTCAACCGATTTCCTCGCGGGCTCTTTTACTCTCAGGAGTCGCCATGAACGTGAATCCTCTCAAACAGATATGGGAAGCTGGCGTGGCACTTCCAGGACAAGGGTACGTCGAGATGATTCACAACTTTTTGCACCAACACTGACCCTTTACAGGCAGCTCTCCTTATCGTGCAGAGCTTTCAATACCCTGGATGGCCTTGAGCGTTTCCTCCACTAGCATATCTCCTATGTTTGTTTCAAGAGCAGGACTGCCACATATCTCTGCCGTCTGAGCCGAAGTGTAACCCACCGTTAGAATTTCCCGCGATAGGGTCCATATTCTGTGAGATCGTTGCTACTACCCGGCATAAACAGATTGTCAGTGGGACACCTGATTATCTTGACAAAATTAATGGGATATAAGTAGTCGGGTATCTCTGGCTAAATTAGCCTCTACCTGTTTCCTGCCGACTGTTTCCGATCTATATAGTCATGTCCAGAGTATTTTCAACTGATCCTTAGATCTTAGATTAGAGCGCAGACTGCTGAGATAGCTCTGAGGGAATTAGAGGATTCAAGCAGAAGGAGATTGAGATAAGGGACGTATCTTCTGTTGAAATTGAAATCTGGTTTGTGCAGTTAAGGCTCAAAAATTACTTGACTAATACCATCATACGATTTAGATTTATACTCTGATATTCAAAAATAGATTGACCCCTACTCGCCGATTGAATCTATCGGGGATAGATCAAAATTATACTCATAGAACTGGAGGTTAGATGCCCACTTACGAATATGAGTGTGTTGACTGCGGATATCAGTTCGAAGAATTTCAGAGCATAACAGCCGATCCCATTGATTCCTGTCCCAAATGCGCAGGAAGGGCAAAGAAACTGATAAGCGCCGGAGCAGGATTCTTATTTAAGGGCTCCGGATTCTACGCTACCGATTACCGCAGTGAAAGCTACAAAAAAGATGCGAAGAAGGATAAGGGTACTCCTTCCGATTCTGGATCTTCAGGCAAGGAGAAAGATTCTACCTCTAAAGCCAAGGAGAAAGATTCTACCTCTAAAGAAAGCAATTGATCCCCGATAGATTCAATCGGGGATAGATTCTCTAAGATGGAAAAATTGTGGAACTGATACGGTGTTTAGAAGTCTATTTTAGGGTGTTTACTGGTGAAAACCGAGGGAGATTATGAACGTGAAAAGGACGGTAATATCGTTATTCTTTGCAGCCACAGCTCTCTCTGGGTGCGGTAAATCTCCGGAGGAGCTCTACTCGGAGGCGCTTTCTGCGCAAAAAGATGGCAAAGCGCAAGAGGCAATATCCAAATATGAAAACTTAAGAAGGGAGTATCCGCAAAGCCAACTGGCTCCAAAGGCTCAATTTATGATAGGCTTGGTGTCGGAAAAAATCCTCAAAGATTACAAGAAAGCCAAGACAGAATATCAAGAAACGTTGGATAGTTATCCCAATTCGGCAGAGGCGGACAGCGCGGGAATAGCTATAGAGCAGATGGCAATCACTATCTTCTCTGAGGGGCAGAGAGCATCTGTCAAACCTGCGTTATTCTCAAAGGCTGAGGAGCTTTTGAACACGTTCCTGGAGCTTTATCCCAATCATTCCTCGTGTGACAGCACACTTTTGACACTCGCCAGAATCGCACAGAACAAGGGCAATGCAAAAAAAGCGATCTCAATGTATAATCAGCTTTTGGACAAATATCCCAACAGCAGATTCGGATACCAGTCCCAGTTTATGATAGCTTTCGTTTACGAAGAGATGTTAAATGATCACGAGAATGCTAAACTGGCCTACCAAAAGGTGATAGACAACTATCCTGACTCGGACCTTGCCGACGACGCAGAGGTTATGTTAGCACACATAGGCAAAGATCCGGAGGATTGGATCGATTTTCAGGCTCCTTAAGTTACAAGAAATAGCAAATCTCATCTAAAGAAAATGGAAGCAGAAAAAAGGATACTATCTCTAGACATTCCCATTCTTACGCATTACAGAAACCGTACCCTCCGAACTGAAGCCATCCCTATCACTATAACTCAAGCTGTTTCAGAAAGTCCAAGGGCATTCTTCTGGATGACTCAACTCCTTATGTCGGGACCCTGAAAAGAGTTCTTCCCCGATAGATTCAATGGGGGATACTTTTTGGGGAGAAAGGATTGAGATAGGCCTAAAGATAGGCCTAGACTGCCCCGTCTTCTTGGAGTCGTCCTACGGAGTCGTCCTACATAGTCGGCGTAGCCGAAAGATCAGTCGTTGGAATTCAAAGGGAACGGAGAAAACTGCATGCAGATGGCAGCGGACATAGAGAAGATCAACGAAATGATAATGGGTGAAAGCGCCTTTACAGAGAAGATAATCTCCGAGATCGGCAAGATCATAGTCGGACAAGAGCAAATGGTCGAGCGCATCTTGATAGGTCTCCTTTCGGACGGTCACATCCTTTTGGAGGGGGTCCCGGGTCTGGCCAAGACTTTAACTGTTGTCACTTTAGCAAAGACGATACGGGCTCAGTTTCAAAGGATACAGTTCACACCCGACCTCCTTCCGGCAGACCTTGTGGGGACAATGATCTACAGTCAGGAGACTGGAAAGTTCAATCCCCAAAAGGGTCCGATATTTGCAAATATCATACTTGCCGACGAGGTCAACCGCTCTCCTGCAAAGGTCCAGAGCGCGATGCTCGAATCTATGCAGGAACACCAGGTTACCATAGGGCATAGCACGCATCGCCTCCCTGAGCCGTTTATGGTGTTGGCCACGCAAAATCCCATAGAACAGGAGGGTACCTATCCGCTTCCGGAGGCGCAGATAGATAGATTTATGCTCAAGATAAACATCAGCTATCCTAACAAGACCCAAGAGCGGGAGATTATCGACAGGATGACCTCCGGAAACGACCTGCACGTGAATCCGGTAATAGACCTACAGGATATCCTGAAGGCCCGATCTGTGGTAAGCCAGGTTTATATAGACGAGAAGATAAAGGACTATATAGTTGACATCGTCTTTGCAACGAGAGAGCCTGAAAACTACGGTTTGAACGATCTGTCCGGTTTGATCGAATACGGCTCCTCCCCGAGGGCGTCCATATATCTTGTGTTGGCGTCGAAGGCTCAAGCTTTTTTGAGGAGACGAGGCTACGTGACTCCTGAAGATGTCAAGGAGGTCGGGATGGATGTCCTGCGCCACAGGGTCATAGTTACCTACGAGGCCGAAGCTGAGGAGATAACATCTGAGGACATAATAAAAAGGATATTCGATCACATAGAGGTACCCTAAATATGATCCCAAAAGACATATTAAAGAAGGTCAAACAGATAGAGATACAGACCAGGAATCTCGTAAATACGGTCTTTTCAGGTGAGTATCATTCCGTCTTCAAGGGCAGGGGGATGGAGTTTGCGGAGGTGAGAGAGTACCAGACAGGGGACGACGTAAGGACTATCGATTGGAACGTGACGGCCAGGATGAATCATCCGTTTGTCAAGGTCTTCGAAGAGGAGCGGGAACTGACGGTGATTTTAGTCGTGGATGCGAGCTCCTCCGGAGAGTTCGGCACGGTTCATCAGATGAAGGGGGAGATAGCCGTAGAGATATGCGCGCTGCTGGCATTTTCGGCTATCAAGAACAACGATAGGGTAGGGCTGATCATCTTCACCGACGATGTTGAGAAGTTCATCCCGCCCAAAAAGGGCAAAAAGCACGTGTTGAGAGTTATAAGGGAGCTCCTCTATTTTGAGCCGAGAGGAAGAGGTACCGACATAGCCAGGGCGTTGGAGTTCCTGAACAAGGTGACCACAAGAAAGAGCGTGGTTTTTATTGTATCGGATTTTTTGTCCCAGGGCTACGACACCTCTTTGAAGATAGCCAGCAAAAGGCACGACGTCATAGGCATAACGATCACAGACCCCAGGGAGATGGAACTGCCGAATGTAGGGATTGTGGAGTTGGAGGACGCTGAGAGTGGAGAGAAGATATTGATGGACACCTCCGACCCACAGATCAGAGAGAGATTCTCCACTCTGAACGACCAGGAGAGGTCAAAGCGGGACAGGCTCTTCAGGTCGATCGGAGTCGATTCGGTAGACGTAACGACCCACCGCCCTTATGTGGAATCCTTAATGCGCTTTTTCAGGATGAGGGCCAGCAAATTCAGGTAGAGATCGAAAGCTGGGAACTTTATCCCGACGTTGTCGTAAAATATTACAGATCGCTTTCTGAGCAATTAGACGCGAGGATACACCTTTTTGGAATTTAAGTACTGGCTCCTCCCGATCATCAGCGCGGCGGTCGGATGGTTTACAAACTATGTGGCCGTAAAGATGATCTTCCATCCCCGAAGGAGGATAGAGTTCTGGGGGCTTTCGATACAGGGTCTGCTCCCCAAAAGACAGGGGCAGCTTGCCGAGAGTATAGGAAGAATTGTCGAGGAAGAGCTCCTTACACACGCAGATATAAGACGTGCAATTTTTGAGGATGGATTTTGCGACACTGCGGCGGACGTGATAGGTCGCAGGATAGACGAAACAGTGGACTACAAGCTGAAACCGTACAGTATCTTCCTGAAGAACTCGGTCGCCAAGAAAGCCCTTCAGAGATTCAAGGATGCTCTGACCTACGAAGCTGTTTCTCTCATTCCTGATGTATCGGATGAGATGATGAAGCGCATCGAGGAGAACATAAAGATAAGGGACATGGTAAAGGATAAGATAGAAAAGTTCGACATGGATAAGTTCGAAGGCATAGTATTCAAAGTAGCCGATAAGGAGTTTAAACATATAGAGATGTTCGGAGGGGTACTGGGATTTTTGATAGGGGTTCTGCAGATGGTGTTAATAAAGCTTTTGTAAAACAAGGAGGTCGCGCTTGATTGAAGTTGAAAACCTAACAAAATACTACGGGAGAGTCCCGGCCGTTGAGGACATCGCTTTCCGGGTTGAGAAGGGAGAGATTCTGGGCTTCTTAGGCCCAAACGGTGCGGGCAAGACGACGACCATGCGGATTTTGACCTGCTACCTCCCTGCGTCTTCGGGAACGGCGAAAGTGGCAGGGTTCGATGTTTTCGAAAACTCGATGGATGTCCGAAGGAGGATCGGCTATCTGCCGGAGCATCCCCCTTTGTACAACGAGATGACGGTCAGGTCGTATATGAAGTACGTGGCCAGGATAAAGGGCGTGCCGTCGTCGGAGAGGAAAAAGAGATTCGACGTGGTAAAAGAGCAGTGCGCTATAGGTGAGGTCTGGAATACGATAATAAGTAAGCTGTCCAAGGGCTATAGACAGAGAGTGGGGCTTGCTCAGGCTCTCATCCACGATCCGGAGGTCCTGATATTGGATGAGCCTACGGTCGGCCTGGATCCCAAGCAGATAATCGAGGTGAGGGAGTTGATCAAGGACCTTGCTGGGGAGCACACAATAATCTTAAGCACGCACATATTGCCTGAGGTGGAGATGACCTGCCAGCGGGTCGTAATAATCAACAGGGGCAGGATAGTGGCAGAAGATACGCCTGAAAAACTTGTATCGAGGCTCAAAGGGGCAAATACCCTCTTTTTGAAGGTTGAGGGTCCACCTGAGGATGTGCTGAATACGATAAGAGCAATCCAGGATGTGAGCAAGGTCAGTCTGGACGGGGTGGCAGATGAGAACCAAATAAACAGCTATCTTGTGGAGAGCCAGATAACCAGCGACATAAGGGCGCAGGTTGCTTCCCGGATAGTGGCGGGCAATTTCTCTCTCCTGGAGATGAGACCCGTGGAACTAAGATTGGAGGACATCTTCCTTCAGCTTACTGCGGAGGAAAGCTGATGAGAAATTTTTGGGCTGTCTACACAAAAGAGCTGAAGACGTACTTCGTATCTCCTATAGCTTACACCGTAGCTGGGGTCTTTATCTTTCTGTCCGGTTACTTCTTCAACAATCTCCTCAAGGAGTTCAGCAGGATCTGCTTTACCTACACACAGCAGATGTCAAGAATGGGCGGCCAGATCCCCCTGCTGAATCTGAACGAGTGGGTGGTAACACCTTTCTTCGGCGTGATGGACTTTATTTGGCTCCTAATGATTCCGATGCTGACGATGCGGCTCTATTCGGAGGAGAAGAAAGCGGGGACGATGGAGCTCCTGATGACTTCGCCTATCACTACAGTTCAGGTCCTGCTCGGCAAGTTCTTCGCATGTTTTACGCTGTACCTTGCTATTGTGGCCACCACGATCGTATTTCCGATACTCCTTGAGATATACGCCGAGCCCGATTGGGGACCCATATTATCGGCTTATGCCGGGGTCATTCTGATGGGTTCGACGTTCATAGCGATAGGAGTCTTTATGTCGTCGCTTACGGAGAACCAGATAGTGGCTGTGATAGCAACTTTCGGGTTTATCCTTTTGTTCTGGCTACTGGACTGGTCCGCAAGTTTTGCCGGTCCGACATTGGGTGAGGTTCTCAGGTATTTGTCTATAATGCAGCATCTTGCGGACTTCCACAAGGGAGTGATAGATACCAATGATGTGGTCTATTACATAAGCTTCATCGCATTTGCTCTCTTCTTGACATATTCAGTCATAGAATCCAGGAGATGGAGGAGCGGAGTATGACGAAAATACTCGCAAGCAGGACATTCAAATACGGTTCTAACGCCATAATTTTGGCCCTGATCGTACTGGGCATAGTGGCCGTAATAAACTATCTTTCCATCGAATATCACAAAAGGTTTGACGTGACGCCGGGAAAGCTCTACAGCCTTTCCGATCAGACTATAACTGTGCTGAAGAACCTGGATAAAGACATCAAGATCACGGCTTTCTACCGTGAGATGGAGAGCCCTAAATTCAAGGATCTTCTCCAAGAGTATTCCTATTACTCGGACAGGTTCTCCTACGAGCTCGTAGATCCCGATAAGAATCCAGCCATCGCCAAACAGTACGGGATCAGGGCCTACAGGACTACACTCATCGAGAGCGACGGCGCCTCCGAAAAGATAGAAAGCGACACAGAAAGGGACCTCACTAACGCTATAATGAAGGTCACAAGGGATGAAAACAAGGTGATATATTTCACGATGGGGCACGGTGAGGCGGACATTGACAACGATAAGACCAAAGAAGGATACAGCATCTTCAGAGACCGGCTCAAAGAATCTAACTACAACGTGGAGAAGGTCATACTCGCCCAAGAAGGAGGGATCCCCCAAGACTGCGATCTTTTAGTGGTAGCAGGACCCCAAAACCGCCTCTTCGACCCGGAGATAGGCTTGATCAGTACGCACCTGGATAAGGGAGGAGATGCCCTGTTCCTTCTGGATCCTTTAGTGGATTCCGGGCTTGAGGCAATGCTGAGGTCGTGGTCGGTGGAGGTCGGGAACGACTTCGTGGTGGACTTCGGGATTATCGGTAAACTGTTCGGTTTAAGAGACAACACGATGCCCGTGACGACCCAGTACGGCAATCACGAAATCACCAAAAAGCATCAGCGCATTATGACGTTCTATCCCCTGGTAAGGTCGGTCTCGGCTATGGATAAAAAGGAATCGGGGACACAGGTAACAGAGCTGGTTTTGACGAGTTCTGAAAGTTGGGCTGAAAAGAGTGTGGATCTCTTGAAAGGCCCAGCGGGGAAGGTCGAGATAAATCAAGACCCTGATGAGAAGGGAGGGCCGGTTTCGTTAGCTGTGGTTGTCGTCTCGGATGCACGGATGGCGTCTCAAGATGAAGAGTCCGAGGAGGATGGAGATAAGAAGTCCAGGATAGTCGTATTCGGAGACCACGACTTCGGGAACAATCAGTTCTTCGGTCAGCAGGGAAACGGCGATCTCCTTATGAACTCAGTAAACTGGGTACTCGAGGAGGAGGAGCTTATCTCAATTCGTCCCAAGCAGCCCGGCTTCAATCCGGTGACACTCTCGGCAAAGCAGGGGGACGTCGTGTTCTATATATCGGTCGTGGCGCTCCCCGCCCTAATTCTGCTTTCTGGAGTGGCGGTCTGGTGGAGAAGAAAATAGTACAGATGGCAGGCTTTAGGGATACCTTTTATGGATATAAAGAATCAGGCAAGTAGTGACTTTAGCAATTAGTGCATTAGTTTGGCATCTGCACACGCATAGTGACAACGGAGCATAGCTTTATGTTGGAGCAAGTTAGTTTCTTTGCTGAAGGTCTAGATCACGCAGAAGGAGTGGCCGTCCATCCCGATGGCGGTGTCTGGTGCGGCGGCGAGGCCGGTCAGATCTATCGAATCGATCCATCGGGTAAGAACGTGGAAGAAGTTGCCCACACCGGTGGGTTCGTGCTGGGTTTGGCATTTTCACCTGATGTCAGTTGGCTGGCAATCTGCGATGCCGGGAACAAAGCAGTGATGAGATTAGAGCTGTCCACTATGGAGGTTAGCACGTTCGCACAGACGATTGGTGACTGGCAACTTATGCTGCCGAATTATCCCGTATTTGCTCGGGACGGGACGCTATACGTTTCGGAGTCAGGCGACTTTGGAAAAGTCAACGGGCGCATATTTCGTTTCGATCGGGAGGGTAACGGTACACTCTGGACCCGCGAGACGCTGAATTTCGCCAACGGCATGGCGTTGGATGCGGACGAATCGTACATGTATCTGGTGGAGACCTTCTCCTCGGACGTTTCGCGTTTTCGCATCAACGCGGACGGTTCCGCGGGTCCAAGAGAACTTTACGTGGATGACATACGCGAAGTCCCGGACGGCCTTGCATTTGATGTGGAGGGCAATCTCTACTGTTCGTGTTATGCCCCGTCTCGGATTTACAGAATTGATCCCCATGGTCGTACCTCCGTGTTGGTCGAGGACATTACGTGCCACATGTTGTCCAACTGCACCAACATCGCGTTCGGCGGGCCTGAATTTAAGACCTTGCTGATCACCAATCTGGGGCGCTGGCACGTTTCGCAGCTGCCGATGAATGTGAGGGGTCTGCCGCTTTCCTGTCATGCCGAGCAATGAGCTCACCGTGTAGCTCACAGTGTCTGCGGCGAGGGTATTGAAATACTGAAAGGTTTAATTGACGATGGCTGCATCCATGTTTGAGCTTGATGGGCGCGTGGCGTTGGTCACCGGAGGTGGCAGTGGGCTGGGCCAGGCAATTTCCTGCGGCCTTGCCGACGCTGGCGCCCGTGTGGCTGTGACCGACAGAAATCTCGAGGGCGCTCGGGAGACCCTTGATATGATCCAGCAGAAGGGGGGAAAGGCCAGGGCCGACCACATGGATGTCAAGAATCGGGGGGAGATCGAGCAGGTTGTGGCCGATGTTCTCTCCGAATGGCAGGCCATAGACATCCTGGTTAACTCCGCAGGTCTTGCAATCAGGGGAACGGCGCTCGACTACGCGGAATCCGACTGGGATGAGATTATGGCGATCAATCTGAAGGGAACCTTTTTAACCATGCAGATCGTCGGACGGCACATGGCCGAACGCAAACGAGGGAAAATCATCAATCTGGCATCCATCGGCGCCTTTGTCGCCTATCCAGGCAGTATGGCTTATCTGGCCAGCAAGGGCGGGGTCGTCCAGCTGACCAGATCTTTCGCCGTGGAACTGGCCTCCGTCAACGTGCAGGTTAATGCCATTGCACCGTCTCTCTTCGATACGCCTCAGATAAGGAGAGTCCGTTCTGACTCTTTGGATTACTTTGTCCAGCGGACACCGGCGGGACGGCTGGGACAACCTGAAGAGATTGTAGGCGCCGCCATTTTCCTGGCGTCGGATGCATCTCCCATGGTCACCGGACATACACTGGCGGTCGATGGCGGATACCTGTCAGTATAGGCTATCGCCCCCGCATCGATTCATTCCACAGCCACATCCATATCGGGAGGTAAAGAGATGGATCTAACAGGAAAAGTAGCCGTAGTGACCGGCGCCGGGGCTGGTATCGGCCGCGGCGTCGGTCTGGCCTTTGCCGAACACGGCGCTGCTGTTGCCGTCGTGGACATCAACCTGGACGCCGCCCGCGAAACCGCGGGTAAAATCGGCCAGGGGGAAGATAGAGTCCTGGCCGTTCAAGCCGACGTGGGGGAGGAAGACAGCGTGGATGCGGCATTCAGCGCCATCGTCGAAAAATTCGGTCAGGTCGACCATTTGCTTAATGTAGCTGGCTTCGAGCTGTACAAGGAATTTCTGGACTATAGCAGTGGGGAGTGGGACCGACAGTTGGCGGTGAATCTAAAGAGCGTCTTTCTGTGCGCTCGACGAGCGGTACCCCCCATGATTCAGGCTGGAGGCGGCAGCATCGTTAATACAGCTTCGGTACAGGCCCTGGCGACGACCGGCAAAATCGCACCGTATGCCGCAGCCAAGGGCGGGATTGTCGCCATGACCCGTGATATGGCGCGCGATCTTGGGAAATTCAATATCCGCGTCAACTCCATTTTGCCCGGTGTCATTCAAACACCCATGCTGGATCGATCTTTTGACGATACCGCGGATCGGGATGCCTACATGGAAAAGTTGAAGAAGGCACTCCCCCTGGGTCGAATCGGCGCACCGGCCGATATCGCCAATGTGGCCCTCTTTCTGACTTCTCCCCTGGCGGCATACGTAACCGGCATAGCCCTGATTGTAGATGGAGGCATGATGTGCAAACTCCCACTACCCGAAGGGGACTGAGTCCAGCAATCGCGGGGTCTGTAAGGAATTTTGTGTAAATGGGAAAATGAGTTACATTTAGTCAACCACCATTTACGTGAGGAGTTCTTACATGAACAAGCTAGGCCCGAAGTTGATTGAAGAGCTGCTAAGAGACTACGAGAAGCCGGAAGACATAATCGGTGAAGATGGTTTTTTGAAGCAGGTGGGCGAATCGGGCTGCGCACATCGACACACCTGTACGGCGTGCTGTCGTCTAACGACCTTCCGACGATCATCGATAGCAGGCATTGTTTCTTTGATCTCCTTGAAGATTCGTATGAACAGAACAATCTGGCACAGACCGATCGCGAGTCTAAGCTTGCCGACACGTTACATCAAAGGCTCGAAGCGTGGAACCGGAATACTTAATGGCTGACTACCTAGCTGTTCGTTGTGGACGAGTTTTAATCTGAATAGGAGGTTCGCAGATGACGAAAGAGGAACTCCTACTACTAATTGAACAATGCGGTAAAGAAGAATGGACGAAGCTTCACCTCATTGGAGAACGCTTGACCGAACTACCCCTGGAGATCTGTCAGCTGACCAACTTGACATCGCTTGATCTCGGTGGCAACCAGCTAACCACACTACCCCCGGAGATCTGTCAGCTGACCAACTTGACATCGCTTGTTCTCGGTGGCAACCAGCTGACCGCACTACCTCCGGAGATCTGTCAGCTGACCAACTTGACATCGCTTAATCTCAGTGGCAACCAGCTAACCGCACTTCCACAACCAGCTGTCCGTACTACCTCCGGAGATCGGCCAACTCACTAATCGGAGATCTGTGACCAACAGAGTCCGTACTACCTCCGGAGATCTGTCCTAATCTCTTCGACAACCAGCTGACCGCACTACCTCCGGAGATGTGTCAGCTGACCAACTTGACATCGCTTGATCTCAGTGGCAACCAGCTGTCCGTACTACCTCCGGAGATCGGCCAACTCACTAATCTGACAGAGCTTGACCTAATAGAAAACCCGCTCCCCATTCCCCCTGAGATTTTAAGTAAAATAGATCAGCCTGAAACTATTATCAACTATTATTTGCAGCATGAAACTGGTCTGAAAAGACCGTTAAGTGAAGCCAAGATGTTGCTCATCGGGCAGGGAAGCGTGGGGAAAACTTCGCTGGTCAAGCGGCTGGTGGAAGGCTGCTTTGACCCTCATGAAAACAAAACGGAGGGCATTGACATCAGACGATGGGCTGTGGACGTCGATGGGAAGAACATCCGGATCAACGTCTGGGATTTCGGCGGTCAGGAGATCATGCACGCCACCCACCAGTTTTTTCTCACCAGACGCAGCCTCTATCTGCTTGTCTTGGACACCAGGCTGGACGAACAGGAGAATCGCTTAGAATATTGGCTCAAGATAATCCAGAGCTTCGGGGGAGAGTCGCCCATCATCGTCGTGGGTAATAAAACTGACCAGCACCCGCTGGACATCGACCGGAACGTCCTGCAGAGCAAGTACAAGAGCATCAAAGTCTTTGTCGAAACTTCGTGCGATACTGGAGACGGCATCGAGGAGTTGAAAGCCGCCATCGCCAGAGAGGTCGGCGGTTTGGCACACATCCACGATCAATTGCTGAACACCTGGTTTAACATCAAAACTCAGCTCGAAGGAATGACGGAGAATTACATTACATACACCGAGTATGTGGGCATTTGCAAAGTTGCGGGCATCACCGATCCTTTGAGCCAACGCACCCTCGCCAGCTTTCTCCACGATCTGGGCATCATTTTGAATTTCCAGGACAACCCCCGTCTGGAGGACACCAACATCTTAAACCCCAAATGGGTCACAAACGGTGTCTATAATATTTTAAACTCCAATGTCCTGTTTCAAAGCAAGGGAGTTTTGGAACTGGAGCAGCTCTACCAAGTTTTGGACCATGAGGAATACCCTCGGCAAAAGCACCTGTTCATCATGGACATGATGCGCAAGTTTGAGCTCTGTTTCAATTTTGAAGGCTTTACCGACCAGAAGTTCCTGGTTCCTGACCTGCTCTCCAAAGAAGAACCGTACACTGGCGATTGGGATGGCGCGTTAGCTTTTCAATATCATTACAACGTCCTTCCCACCAGCATCATTTCCCGCTTCATCGTGAGGATGCAGGCCTTTATTCACCAAAACACTTTCTGGCGCTATGGAGTCGTGCTAGAGGATGGGGGGAACAAAGCCCTGGTAAAAGTGGATGTAGAGGAGAAAGAGACTATAATCTGTGTGAGTGGCCCGGAACGAACGCGGCGCGAATTCCTGTCAAACATCCGCTTCGAGTTCAACGCGATCCACAAGACAATTCCCAGAATCGAGGAGATGGAAAAGGTGCCCTTGCCCGATCATCCGGAGATCTTGGTAAGCTATGACCACTTGCTGAACCTGGAAAAAGCGGGCATAAAGAGCTATATCCCTGAAGGACTGGTAGATGCAGTGGATGTCAATGAGTTGCTCAACGGCATTGAAACCCAGGAAGAACGCCGAAAGCGTAGGGAAGGAGAAGTTGAACCTCGTCCAAAACCACTGCCGACCGAACCCACCCCATCAAGTGATGAGACAGTCAGGAAGAAAAGTCCGTGGTTTTCAGGAACGTTTTATTTGTTTGCGGCACTCCTTGTTTTGGGAGCAATTGCCATTATCGGCATCTTTGCGCCTTCGTACATTCTCCCAATCGCAATTATTGGCACGGTAATAATTATCTCCGTAATCAGCGCTTGCCAGTTACGCCAGGATGAACGTTTGAGTGAAGAAAGCTTTTTGACGTCTGTGCGTCAGTTCTTGAAGCAGATGACATTACTCAAAGGCGTCAGGCCATCAGAGGAGGCGCTGGAGGAAAAAGGTGGGGAGGATTCCGAATAACGTCTGTGTCGAACTTATGATGTACTCCACTTTCGCATCACCTTCGAAAAACTCAAAGGGGAACCAGAAGAGTCGCTCATAGAGGACACTCGACAAATGTGATGCGCTGCGAGCAAACCCATTTACACAAAAAATCTGACACACCCAGCAATCGCGGGGCTGATCCAATCTTCTATCTATGAGCTACAACCAGAACGAAGAGTTCCCAAATAGGATTCACAAGGAGGACAGATGAAGTTCAGATATACTATAATCCTTGCGGTTATCTTTGCAGGGCTCCTTGCTTTTGCGCTCCGCGATAAACGACAGCGCCAGGAGAAAGAAGAGACAAAAAAGGAGGCGGAGAAGTTACTTATATTTGACAGAGATCAGGTGAGACGGCTGACTCTGATCCGGGAGGATGAGACCATTGTGGCAGAAAAAGAGGAGTCGGGAGAATGGAAGATAGTTTCCCCTGTCCAGACAGACGCTGACAACGACGCTGTTGAAAGGCTCATAGACAACATTGGAAACACCCGAACAGATAGAGTCCTCGTAAAGGAGGTGGATGTAGAGGACGCAGAAGAGACACTCGAAGGATACGGTCTGGATAAACCCACTGTCGTTCTGCACATGGAGCTGGAAGGTGATGCGACCAGTACGTACGGTCAACTGGATACGGTTTACTATGGGGGAGAAAGCCCTACCAGTTCCTACGCATACGTAAGGAAAGGGCAGAGTCTGGATATACTTACTATCCCGCTTTGGAGGAGGGATAATGTGGACAAGCAGCTTTTCGATCTGAGAGATCAAAGGGTGCTGGGGTTTCAAAGCGATGAAGTGAGACAATTAGATATCAAAAGGGCTGGTATTTTAATGTCGGTCTCCAGGTCGGGAAGTATGTGGAACATAGATAAACCTGTCCAGGACAGAGGTGACGGAGACGAAATAGATAAGATCATACGAAAGCTGAATCAGGAGAAGGTCAAAGAGTTCGTCAGCGAATCGCCTGACATGGGTGAGCTTGAGGGATACGGGCTTACAGATCCGCATGTAGAGGTCACACTCTGGCTGGGGGCGGACAGAGCTAAGAAGATTCTCTATATCGGAGACGAAAAGCGTAGTGATCTCTATGCCCAGGATAAAGAGGACGCTGATCGCTACGCCAAGGATGAATCGAAGGAAGCTGTCTTTCTGATATCTTCCGAATTGAAGGAGGCCCTGGAGGTAGACCCCTTTGCGCTTCGATACAAACAATTAGCTGATTTCGAAAGCGACGATATAGACAAGGTGGAGTTCGCATACAAAGAAGAGGCGCCCACTCCGTATAACGCGATCTTATGTGTGAAGGACACGTCTGGTAACTGGAGCGTGGCATTCCCATCCCCGATAGATTCAATCGGGCAAAAGAAAGATGCCAAAGGATGGAAGATTCGCGGTGCTATGAGTGATATAGCTGATCTCAAAGCTGAGAAGTTCCTCCCAGAGGAGTCTTCCGACACGGAGTCGGCGCTGGACCTGTCCCAGTACGGTCTTGAGCGCCCGCGCATCACCGTCAGATTGTGGAAGGGAGAGAAGCTGGTGCTCCAGTTTTTCATCGGCAAGGGGAAGGATGAGTTCGTCTACGCCAAGACATCCCAAAGCGATAGGGTCTACCTTGTCAGAAAGAGTATAGTGGAGGATCTGAACTTCACTATAGACGACATAGCAGTATCAGAAGGAGGGGCTTGAGGGAAGAAATGGGCAAGGTGCAAGCCGTAGTCTTTAGAGCCGCGGCGGTTATGTTTATCTGGCTTTACCCCTCCTTTTGTCAAAGCGGCGTTACTGTCAGGTCAGAGGTCGACAGGTCCACTATTACCGTCGGCGACCCTATCAAGTATACTCTCATTATCACTTACGAAGAATACGATAGAGTCTATCCTCCTCCTCTGGCCTCCAACCTCGGCCAGTTTGAGATCAAGGACTTCAAATACCCCCGGACTATGCGGACAGACGAGGGACTCCTCGAGGTGAGGACGGAATATACCGTAACTGCCTACAGGACAGGTGACTTTCAGATACCTCCCCTAATAATTGGATTTGTCACAGCGGAGGGGGACAGCGGTTGGATAGAGTCCGAGCCTATAGCGATCAGGATCCAGAGCGTGAATGTGGAGGGGGCTAAGGATATCCGCGATATTAAAGGCCCCGTTGAAATCCCGCAGGGAGTAAGGTCGTGGATGATCTGGAGCGGGGTTGCCCTGCTTGTAGCTTTAGCGGGCGTGTGCCTCCATATCTTGGCAAGTAGGAAAAAAAGACTGCAAGAAGATATAGCGACAGAGCCGGATGTCCCCATAGACGAACTTGGGGAGTTCGACAAGATAGATGCCCTGGGTCTGATAGAAAAGGGTCAATACAAAGAACATTATATATTGATCTCAGAGGCCCTCAGAAGATATATAGAGAGACGCTACAAAGTAGAGGCTATGGAGAGGACTACCTATGAGCTTCTGGCCGATATGAACGATGCCAGGGCAGAACGTATGATAGAGATAGAAAAAGAGCACATAGAGTCAATAGATGATTTTCTCTCAGGATGTGATCTGGTCAAATTCGCCAAGTATATGCCTCGTTTAGAAGAAGCGAAAGGCTCTACACAAAGAGCCACGGCCATCGTGAAGGATACACAGATAAAGGAGTCTAAAGAACCGGACGAAGTCTTAGAATCCGAGGCTTCCCGAGGATAGAATCGCTGTGATGCGCTTTCAGAATCCATATCTACTTCTCCTTTTGCTGGTCATCCCGGTCATAATCTATCGCTACATTAAGGGTGAAAAGAGCGGGACGATACGGTTCTCCGATATAGGCTCTATCAAGAGCATCAGACCCTCCCTCAAACTCCGGCATAGTCTCATAGTCCTGAGATCCCTGGGATTGGCACTTTTAATAGTCGCTTTTGCGCGTCCGCAGTCTGGAACGGAAGAAAGAGAGATGCTCACAGAGGGAATAGACATCATCCTGACGCTGGACGCATCGGGCAGTATGCAGAGCAAAGACCTTGACAGCAACAAAAAGTCCAGACTTGATGTCTCAAAAGAGGTCGTATCTGAGTTCGTGAATGGGCGCACAAATGATCGTTTGGGCTTGGTAGTCTTTGCCGGAAGGAGCGCTACGTGGTGTCCCTTGACGCTCGATTACGGGACTTTCTTGAATTTTCTGGACAGTGTGAGCATAGAGCAGCTCCAGGACATCGTAATGTCAGACAGCACAGCCATAGGCACCGCTATTGCTAACTCTGTAGCCCAGCTTGGAGAGAGTGAGGCCAAAAGCAAGGTTATTATACTTCTTACGGACGGCTCCAACAACAAAGTGGACCGCATCCCGAACACGGGGATTGTAATGGACCCTATAACGGCGGCTCGTATCGCCGCCTCCCTCGGGATCAGAATATACACTATCGGAGCCGGTAGCAAGGGGACAATAATGCGTGAAGTGGAGGGTATATTCGGCGTGCGCTTTCTGCCCTACCGGGTCGAAATAGATGAAGAGACGCTGCAGAAGATAGCCGACATCACAGGTGGGAAGTACTACAGAGCTACGAGCCAGGAGAAGCTGTCAGAGATCTACGAGGAGATAAGCCAACTGGAAAAGACCGAGATCAAGACCAAGGAGCATGTGGAATACACGGAGATATTCTCAAAGTTTGCGCTGGCAGGGCTATTTATGTTGCTGTTGGAGATATTTCTGGCAAATACCAGATTCAGGAAAATACCTTAAGTGCGGTAGACAGTAGCCCCCGATAGATTCAATCGGGGGTGGACAGTAGACAGGACAAACAAGTAGACAGCAAACAGTAGTCAGTAGACAGGGCACCACCGCCCTTCCCACCAGATTGCTTTGCAGTCCCCGATATAAGCAATCGGGGACTGCCCCTACAGATGAATTTAGGGACCAGACCGCGTAGTTTGTCGCCTCCACTGCCTGACAACGCACGCGGTGGCAGCGGGACAACGGCCCCGACGAAAGCACATGAACATGCATTTTGGAGAACCTGCATATTTTCACTGCTTATGGCTCATTCCTGCGCTGATCATCTTCTACGTCTGGGCGTTCAGGAGAAAGAAGCGGGCGCTTTTCCTCTTCGGGGGCACGGAGCTTATAGACAAATTGGCGGCGTCCAGGAGCAGAAGGAACCAGATATGGAAGATAATCTTATCTATATTGGGCATCTTTTTCCTTGTCTTGGCCTTGGTGCGGCCTCAACTGGGAGCGAAGCTGAAATTAGGTCAAAGCAGGGGCGTGGATGTGGTCATACTCCTGGACACGTCCTTGAGCATGCTGTCGGAGGACATCAAACCGAACAGGCTGGAAAGGGCAAAATACGGCATCAGAGATCTAATAGATAAGCTGGGTGGGAATCGCATCGGGATAGTTTCCTTTGCCGGAGAAAGTTACATAGAGTGTCCGCTGACTTTAGATTACAGCACCGCTCAGAGTATCGTTGACGGTCTGGATACGACCTCTGTTCAGGGGACTGCTGTCGGCGACGCTATACGGATGGCATCGTCCCTTTTCAATAAGAAGGACCTCAAGTACAAGGTGATGGTAATCTTTTCGGATGGAGAGAGCCACGAAAGCGACATCACAAGCGCAGCCGAAATAGCCACGGATGAGGGCGTCGTCATACACGCTGTGGGAGTCGGTACAAAGAAGGGGGACGTTATCTCCTTCCGCCAGAAAGATGGAAACGTAGAATATAAGAAGGATAGGGCAGGAAACGTGGTGGTTACCAGGCTGATGGAGAGCAACCTGCAAAGAATCGCTTTCCACTCCGGAGGCATCTATCAGAGCATGCGGGAGTTTGAGCCGGAGGAGATATACGAAGAGATCTCAAAGATGGAAAAGAAAGAACTGCAATCTAGAAAGTACACTAAATATGAAGACAGATTTCAGTACGTCTTGGTCTTCTCCATAGCCGCTCTTATTATAGAATCTATTACCAGTGACAGAAGGAGGCTGAAGGCGGAATGGAAGGGGCGGTTCCAATGATCCATCGGGAGACTCGTCAGGTAAACAACGTAAGAATAAGTGGAAAGGCAAGCGGAGCGTTGCCCTGTCTGCCCCGATTGCATCTTTCGGGGGGAGGCCCTCGATTGTATCCATGTGGCGCTACTATCTACTGTCTGCTGATACCTGTCTTCTGTATACTGATTTTGTCGGTGTCGTTTCCTGCCTATACTGCTGACGTTAGCTTTCAGGCCTACGTAGACAAGAATAAGATCGGAACGACCGACCGGCTTAAGCTGATCGTATCGGTCTCGGGATCTAAGCTGGGCAGCCTCCCCGATCCGGTCCTCCCCACTCTGAACAATTTTACCGTGTCCGCTCCGGTCCGAAGCTCATCTTCCAGCTATCAGTTCTCCACAGGCGGTAGTTTGGTATCCGAACAGAAATTAGAGTTTACGTATATTCTGCGCCCTCTGAGGAGCGGGCGCTTGGTTATAGGTCCCGTGAAAATGAAGGTTAAGGCTGTGGAGTATGAGTCTCGTCCTATTCAGATCCAAGTAGTCGAGGGAACCACTGAAACTGTGAGGACGCCGAGAGGTAGTCAAATACCGATAGAGGGAAATCTGTATATGGAGGTGACTGCAGATAGAGAGAGGGCATACGTGGGCGAGCAGATAACCCTGTCCTACGACCTTTACAACAGATTCAGTATTTCAGACTTAAGATACAACGCCGCCCCTGCGTATCAGGACTTCTGGGTTGAGGATATATTCGATTTCAGAACAAAGAGTTATCTGGAGAGCAGACGAGAGGCGATAGATAACCGACTCTTTGAAGTAGCTCTTCTGAAAAAGGTGGCAGTCTTTCCGAAGGCTCCGGGTACTTTCAGGATAGAGCCTCTTAAGATAGAATGCGACATCCAGGTGAGAGGTAGGAGTACGAGCATCTTTGACTTTGGTGGATTCTCCTCAAGGACGAAGACCCTTTTAGTTCAGTCCGATCCCATAGATGTGGAGGTTCTGCCGCTGCCACAAAGGGGAAAGACGGGGGATTTTGACGTTCCTGTCGGCGACTTTTCCATCTCGGCTTCGACCGATCTGAAGACCGCTACAAAGGGGGATGCGATATCCTTAAAGGTGGTCATCTCGGGTGCGGGAAATGTAACTTCCATAAGGGAACTGAAGTCTCCTCTCTTGGACTCGTTCAAGGTCTACGATCCTAAAATAGAGGCAGAATCGAAGGCCGTAGACGGGATCATTCAGGGCACAAAGACGTTCGAATATGTTCTGATACCTGAGACTGACGGCGATCTTCTGATAGCTCCCTTTGAGTTTTCTTACTTCGATCCTGCAAAAGAAAGGTATATGACGACTCAGACTTCTCCTCTGTCCCTCAGTATTTCTCCTGTGTTAGAGACCGAGAAGGTTTCGGCGGGATATGGCCTTTCCCGCGAGGAAATAAAGTTAATAGGGGAGGATATACGCTATATCAAGCCCGATTATAGAGGGGCAGAACGCCAGCTTGAGGATCAGGGCCGACCCTTATACAAGAATATGCGTTTCTTATTCCTTCAGATAGTCCCCGTCATAGCCCTGATCGGGGCCTGGACATATAAACGGCACCTTGTGAAGGTTCGTACCGATGCTGCCTACGTCCGCAGGAAGAGGGCCAAAACTCAGGCCGCCAGGAGGCTCAAAAGGGCAAGGCAACTTATGAAAGATGAGTCATCAACCGAGTTCTACGCTGAGATCAACAGCGCTCTTTCGGAGTTTTTGGCGGATAAGCTCAATATCCCGGCTGCAGGGCTCACCAAAGATTCTATGGAGGAGCATCTACTGCAAAGAGGCGTAGACCAGGCATTGGTAGATAACCTGAAAGATACTCTAAGCCGGTGTGACTTTGCAAGGTTTGCCCCCTCCCAATCTATGTCCGATGATCTGGAAACGCTCCTGAATAAGACCGAAAAGTCCATTGATCGTTTGGAAAAGCGAATTTAATCTTTCCGAGATCTCATAACCCGTGATGAAATCCTTGATCTGCAGCCAAAACAACGCCAAATCGCTTCTTTCCCTTGTTGTCCTCTTTACTCTATTTTTCTTAATTGTATTTTCCGGGGTCTCAAGTTATGCATCCTCAGCCGCAACGGCTCTTTACAACGAGGCTAACAGACTCTACAGAGATGGGCAGTACCTGGAGGCGGCAGAACAGTACGAGGCAATACTAAAGACGGGGATACAAAATGGGGATGTCTATTATAACCTGGGAAACGCCTACTTTAAAAGTGGACAGATCGGAAGGGCTATTCTCTGGTACGAACGGGCCTTGAGGCTACGCCCCCGCGATGAGGATGTAAAATGGAACCTGAAATTTGCAAACCTGCTAAAGGTGGATAAAGACCTTCCACCGGGCCAAAACATAGTGACAAGGTTCATTCTCGGGGTTCACAATCTCCTGACAGTAGACGAGCAGACGATTCTTTGCAGCGCTCTTTTCTATTCTATAACAGCCGCCTTTGTTGCTCTTTTGTTCGCAGGCACCAGAGTTCGAACCGCGCTGATAACGCTTCTTATCTGCTTCGGCGTCCTGTGGCTGGTTGGGGGAGTCTCCACGGCCGCCAAAATATATCGCAACGAGTCTGAAGAGGAGGCTGTGGTAATTTCCCCTGATGCAGACGCTTTCAGCGGTCCGGGAGAGGATAACACGAAGATATTTACGCTCCACGAGGGTACTAAAGTCACGATAGAGCGCCGAAGCCTGGAGTGGTTTCTCGTCCGTCTGTCCGACGACACTGGGGCGTGGATACAAAAAGAGGTAGTTGAGAAGATATAGACAAGGTCGTGTAGAGTTTACTGAGAATCACACTCTACCGAGTGAATTCTTTATATAGATCTTTGTCATTTCTCAAGCAGATAGAATGCAGTTGGAACGCTGCCTTTGGATAGACTGTCTTTATCTATCTTTCTTTTTGTGTCTGTCTAGTCTCAGTCTCTTTTTCCTTTTATGCGTCGCTATTTTCTTGCGTTTCTTCTTTTTACCGCAGGGCAAAGACTCGCACCTCCTTTCGATAGCCAGAATGTAGGGCTGTCCCCAATACAAAAAACGATAGACGAAATCGGGGACCTGTCTTTAACATTGTCAAAGTTTTGAGGCTACACCTGTGTTGTTAATAACCTGTTTTTCAACTTCTTGGACGGTTTGAAGACAGGCACGTATCTTTCCGGGATTTTGACCTCTTCTCCAGTCCTGGGATTTCGTCCTGTCCTCTGCGCTCTCTTGACTACCTTGAACGTTCCGAATCCCCTGAGTTCGATAGTTTTATTTTGAGATATCGCTTCAACAACAGAGTTCAAGAATCCATCTACAATGACCCCTGTGTCGATCTTCGTTATTCCGGTAGCCGATGCCACCCTGTCCACAATATCCGCCTTGGTCACGTCGGTCCCTCCTTTTTCGGGCAAGAGGTCTTTGGGGAGAAAGCTAAAGGAGCATATATTTAAGTGAGATGTGAGATCCTCTTTCTCCCAGAAAGATCCTATCCATAATTATGTCCATAATCATGTCCAGCAGTTTCAATCCCCTTCGTTTTTCCACGACAGTCTTTGGGTCTTTCTCCAGGCCCGTCATCTGTGCCGCTATATCTATAGCGTCTTGATAGTTTCCCAAAACGTCCACGAATCCGTACTCCAGAGCCTGTCTGCCAGTAAATATTCGTCCGTCAGCCAATTTGATCACTTCTTCCTGGGTGAGTTTTCTTTGAGAAACTATAGCCTCTATGAACTGGTTATAGGTGTCATCTATGACGCCCTGTAGTAGTTCTCGCTCCTCCTTTGTGAGTTCTTTTGAAAATGCTCCCATGTCTTTGTACTTGCCGCTCTTTACAACGTCAAATTCCAGCCCGATCTTTTTGAGCAGCTCCTTTGCATTGGCAAGTTGAGCGATGACTCCTATGCTTCCCGTAATCGTTGCCGGGCTTGCGACTATGGTATCCGCCGCGGCAGCTATGTAATATCCGCCGGAGGCCGCCACGCTTCCCATAGATACGATGACCTTTTTGCCCTTTGACCTTACCTTGAGCATCGTCTCATATATTTCTTGAGACGGAACCACTGCTCCTCCGGGGCTGTCTATCCTTACGACTACGGCGGGCACAGAGTCGTCATCGCTGTATTTTTTCAGTTGCTTTATGACAGAACTGGAGCTGAAGATAGGCCCCTTTATCTCTATCAGGGCCACTTTCCTGGCCGAATCGCCGCTTATAGAAAGACCGTCGCTCTCCATTCCTATAAGTCCTATTGCGATCAGGGCGATCAGAAAGACGAATAGGAGGCTCGATCCAATAATGATTCCTATTATCCAATCCTGCTTCTTTGCCACGTCTTATTCTCCTAACTTAACAGAACACTGCAAGATAAAGGACAATATAATAAATATAACGGAACTGGCCTATTTGTCAACAGATTTACATTTAGCTGTCAGGGTAATGCACTTCTCAGTCTGGAGGTGAGGCTTGATTGAACGTCTGTTTAAGTGCTTTCTTCCTGTTTCGTGTTTCCCTAACTCTTTATGTTATTAGGAGATAAAGCTTATTGACTTTCCTCTTGTTTCGTGTTATGTTATGGCATTCCCGCTTGTTCCAGTAGAAATTTAGTAGAAGTATGGTAGAAAAGTCAAGGACAAAATTGCCCAGGGGTATTCAGTATTCCCAGAAGTGTTGGTTGGGTAGGAGCGAAGCAACGTATCAAGGCCAATCAGGGCTCGTTCACCTCCGGACTGAGAACTGTAAACTCTGTGGCAACTTCCAATCCTGTCGGGTAAAGGCACATGGTATCCACCCTTGGTAAAGATAGATAGAAGAGAGTCAAGGATCAAGACTGGCCCGATTAATTCATAAACTTGGTGGAGTCATTGCGAGGAGCAAAGCGGTCCCCGATTGAGTCTATCGGGGAAGCAATCTCAAGGTTTTATAGTGGTCTCCTATGAGAGCCCGAGAGTATTACATCTACCACATAATCGAGATTGCTTCGCCTTCGGCTCGCAAGGACACCGAAGGTGGTTAAACGTCATAACTATAATATAATACAATCCCTTAATTAATACACGGCCTTTTTTTGTGAATTATTCGGGCTTAGCTTGAAACTTTGTTGCACTAATTGAGGCCATAATCAAAAGCTATCCTTAGCCTGCGGTTGAGGAAGCGATACAGATGTAGCTGGGCTTTAGGTTTGATCAACTAATAAAAGGAGGCAGGCGGTGAGAGATCTTAGAACTATACATTGTGCTTGCGAAGCTGTTCTTATGATGAGTTTGGTACTTTTCCTATTTCCTGTTCGTGTGCAGGCTCAGGTTCGTATGGAGCGTCAGGGATATTCGATCGTGGGCGGCAACAAGGTCATCATAGATTCGAAAGAGCAATGGTCTTTCTGGAAGGCTGCTGCAAAGACGATCCAGGTCACCGATGAGGGGGTAAGACCTGGGTTCATGCGCAAGAGCACAGAAATAGAGATAGATGGCCAGATGGTGAGGGTTCCCGGCATAGACGTTGTCCCAAATGCATTTGAGTTTGGAGGAGGCATAAAGGCGGCAGGTTCAAACGCTTCAATCGCCGCCGACCTTATGGATGGTGATCTGGACACCTACTGGGAACCGGATATGGATGATCCTATAGAGAATTGGTGGGTGCAGATAGATCTGGGGCAGCTTATATCTGTCACCAAGATCGTTCTCAGGTTCGTGGGGGAGGATCTTGGAGATCCATTTTTGCAGTTTAAGGTCCTAACGGCTCAAGGGGAGCCGTTCCCTGGTCGGCCTGACCTGTTTATATTCAGAAAGGTCTTGAGTACGGACCAGCCTAACCTGGATGAGAGGGTCTTTGAGGTGGATATGACTCTTCTGAAGCCCACTGATTTTCCAGATGTACTCGGGGATTTCACTGGTGATGTTATCAGATATGTGAATGTGGTTATAACAGACAGCAGATACGGTAAGGGGCTGCGGGTCACCGAATCTGGATTTGAGAGTCTGGAGCCTGACGAACGTGGAGAGATAGAATACTTCAGACGAGAGTCAACAGGCAGGTTGAGGTTGGTGGAAGGCTTACGGCAATGGGAGGCTATAGAGGATGAGAGCAAACGAGGACCGGTAGTCCACCACCGTCGGGAGTTGCCGAGGTTGGCGGAGGTTGAGGTGTGGTCAATTGGCGACAACATCGCTTTGGGCATATTAGATCGCGGCGGCACTTTAGAGAGCACTGAAGCCCCAAACGAACCGCTCTTGGTTGATGGTAATATCAAACCGGCGTACAACATTTCGAATCAATATAAGAACGACCCAACGCCGGATTTTCTGCAAACTGAGCGCGGGTTAGTTATAGATCTTGGAGGTGCCTTCTTTTTAGATAACGTTCGGATGATTACGGATTTAGGGGGGACACACGGTCAGGGCACGCTTTATGACAATTACGCAATGAGTCTGTCGGACGGTTCCAGGACTCTTGACGGGAGCTTAGCCTGGAAGCTTGTGGTGGATATGGTTTCCGGAAGCCAGCTTGGTCAAACAAAATATCACGACCACAAATTCAAGGCTTCCAAAGCTAAATTCTTCTCCCTTACCTGGACTCTGCTTGGGGTAAAGGGAGGGGGAGGACGTGCCGCAATAAAGGAGATTCAATTATTCGGAGAGGGCTATTTGCCGGAGGCCCAGATTGTATCTATCTTTGAAGGGAGATCCCCCTTCATTGAGCTGCCAGGGATAAGGAATCTGACGTCGTTACAGTGGGATGCAGATACGCCGGAAGGCACAGATGTGCTTATTCAGACAAAGACAGGTGATACGGTCAAGAAGGTAAAATACTACTTCACGAGGGCAGGCAAAGAATTGCACCCGGGGAACGAGAAAGAAGCAGAAAAAGCATATAACAAGTGCTGTCTTAAAGGGTTTTTTGAGGGGAGTATAGTGGAGGAGACAGTCCCAGGAAGTGGTTGGAGTGGCTGGAGTGAGACCTATGTGCGTTCGGGGGACAGGTTCAGATCTCCCAGTCCCAGAAAATACATTATGATCCGAGCTACCTTTCTGACGGACGATCCTTTTCGATTTGCTACTTTGCGTTCAGTGAGGCTTAATTTCTTGGCAGGTGACCCTGTTGCCACATCTGTGATTGGAGAGGTAACACCTTCCCGTCTGGATTCGATAGGCATTAAGCAGGAACTGTCCTTTTTCATCCGCCCCACGTTTGATTTTAGGAGCAAAGGGTTGGATGAGATCCTTATCGAGGCGCCTTCTGGAGTCAGGATGAACTTTAAGCAGGTCAATAAGTGGGAGGATGAAAGCATTGAAGACATGATCATAGATGGCCATCTGAGGGAACCTGATGAAAGTTATACAGATAAAAGCGAAGGTTTTCAGGTTTTATCCAGACCTGATTCCGATTCACTGTGGGTTCGGCTGCCGGGTCGTATAAAGACGACTACGGGTAATGTTCTAATCGAGGTCAAGTTTGAAGCGCAGTTATTTGGATTCAGCACATTTTTTGATGGTTCTATAGGCAATTCATCCGTAGAGGGTTCCTGGCAGAGGACGGACGATGGTGATGCTAATGGCGTTACAGACAGCGAAAAGACAGTAGTATTAGCCCTTGAGGGGAATAGGATATTAGATGCTATTGAGGTAGATCCTAAGATAATTACACCCAATGGAGACGGGATTAACGATAAGACGTCGATAAGCTTTTTACTGTTGCGTGTGGGGTTATCAACTCCTGTGCAGGTGCAGATATACGATCTTAGCGGCAATATAGTTGTTGAGTTGCTGAATGACTCTCTTTCTTCGGGGGCATATAAAGAAGACGATGCAGTGATCTGGGATGGCACCGATAGTTCAGGAGGGTTAGTTACTCCTGGTATATATGTTATAAGGATTAATGTTGATACCGATTCAGATTCTGCTGAAGATAGTTCAGTCAGCCGGTTAGTGCAGGTTGCATATTGAGCAAGCAGCCCACGATAGATTCAATCGGGCAGTCGGGGTGTGGGCATCTCGTGCACAGCTGCCACCCCTTTTTGCTGGGGGACGAAGTGCCAGCAAACCGCGAAGTGGGCGAAGCAATCTGACTTAGGTTGCCTCTCCCTGTGTGTTGGCTGCTATTTAGGATCCCTACAAACTTGTGCATACTATTTTGACGCGATACTGGGCTTTTACTTGAAGGGAGGGAACCCTAGTGTCAAACTCCGTTAATCACGGGAAGTCAGACCATTAATCTCCAATGGGGTGATAAAAATGTCTTGGTGTGCAAGAATGGGTAGTATTTTATGTAGGCTGGCAGGGTTGATTCTGCTTGCTTTGGTGGTCACCAGTATCTTTTCAGATGAAGCCACCTGTGCGACTATCTACAGGATCGGAAGGCCGTTTTCACCAGTAGAGAAAGACAGTCTCCAGGGGATAGGGATTAAGCTCAAGGAGATCAGCTGGTTGAACAAAGATGCATCTGAGATCAGGGAGAACATCGATGAGGACTCTCTGAAAGCGGCGGATGCAGGCTCAATTCAACCCAAGTTTATCAGGGAGGGTGAGAGCATAGCCGCAACGGCTCTGGACAGAGGTGGATGGATAGCCGAAGGTACCCCCAAGCTTATGAGAGGCTAGGCCACCATGAGGGATATGGAATCGAAGGCAACATTGGGAATAACATGATAGATGGGGATCCGACCACGGCTTTTGTGTGGCCTTGGCCGGCGCCCGCGGGGGAGCAAAGAGGCGGCGCAAGATGTCATCATGCACCTCACCGGATAGTTATTAACTTAGGCGGAATATTTGTCGTCAATAAAGTAAGATTCTACACTCGTGAAGGAACATCCCCAGAGGGTGAGGAATATGAGACTCACTTCATACAGGACTACGAATTGGGTACCAGCCTTGGCCGCCCGCAGGATTTCATCGAGACCCACTATTGTCGAGGAACGGGTTACATCCCGAGTTTCCGACAGTTTGCCAAGTACACTCACCCAGGCAGTAGAGGTCAATCTGGATTTCCATCTGGCGCCAGTGCACGTCATGAGCGCGTTGAAAATCTATTTCCTGAAGTTATAATACCGCTTGATCCTCCGGAGAAAATCTCTTATGTCGCGCTGTTCATCTATACCCCAAATTTGAAGACGATAGAGATCGCCGAGTTTGAGGTCTTGGGACAGGGCTTTGTAGAAGAAGCCTCTTATATAGCTGACATAATTGAGTTGGACGACATCGCCAGTTTCGGCGAGATCACCTGGTCGGGGAGTCGTGATCCCAAGGCCGAGGCTAGGATCCGAACCAGGAGTGGGACAGATCGTCATCCGGACGTCTACTGGAGAATCAGCCCTGAGCAGCAAACGTCGGTAGTTTTGCCTCCCGAAAAGGGGGGAAAAGACCTGAGCCCAGAGGAGCACAAAAGTGAGTACGACAAACTCCCTAAAAGTTTTAGGGGTCCAGTGACTTACGATTCGGAAAACTGGAGCTTCTGGTCTGCACCTTACAAGTTTGAAAGTCCGGGAGTGACGATCGGAAGTGGTGTTTGGTGGAAACAGAAGATGGTCACAAGGGTTGGTTTGCTGTTGAATCCAACTGGCGGATTGTCGGCACAGGAAAAGAGGCAGATGAGATATTTGACGGTCTATGTCACGCAGATTAGCTGGATGCTTACTGTTGCCTGACACCGCGTGCAACGGACGCGAGCGGCTAGCGGTTTTTGAATGTTTTGGAGTCAACCAAGAATAGGACTTGCTGCTGCTCGGCCTATAGTGTAGATAACGTTCTGTTGATCCGAAAAAGGAGAAGGAAATCATGAAGACATTAATCAGAGGTTTCTGTGCACTCAGCATTCTAATTGCTGCGTCGGCTGTTGTTTCAGCTCACCAGCCATCTGGTGGCATCTTTCCGGTTTTTCAGTTTCCCGAAAACGCCTTGCCGCGGATAGACGGCGATTTAAGCGATTGGGATATGGTCCCAGAGAAGTTCTGGATAACTCTGGACAATAATTTCGGAAAGAGCGAGGTAATGCCGTCAGGAGCGTATACTTATCATCCTATCTGGAGAGATTTCGATCTTGCCGATTTGAACGTAAAGTGCATCGTAGGCTGGAATGAGAAGACAAACCGTATCTACGTTATGGCTGAAGTAGTGGACGACTATCTCCACAATTCACGTGAAAACCCCTCACGTTATGACTGGGACGACGACATCAATTTGGTAATCGATGCCGACCACAGCGGGGGAAAGCTCTTCAAGAAAAGATGGGAATACTTACCTCGAGAAGAGCAAGAGCAGTTGTTCTATACGACTGGCCAGCTTTACACTATGCTGGTACCGCCTATAGACGGCTATTACAGCTTTATGTACTTTCTGGACGGCGGCACCTTCTGGTGGTTGACGGATGGGACACGTGACCTTGCTCCTGATTATCTAAAGACAGGCTGGACACGCACAGGCGAAACAGGAGGACCTGGTACTTATACTTATGAGTATATGGTAACCCCCTGGGAGTTGCTGAGTCCTGACGGTCCTGATTCGAGCACAATAGTGGATCTAGAGGAAGGGAAGATCATACACCTCGGGTTTCTGTTCAAGGATTACGATACCTTTGAGAGCTACGAGGGGTCGTATGATTTTCCTCCCATGCACGAAGTCTGGCGCAACGCTGACCTTGCTGCCGACTTCGTGCTGTTACCAATTGGCGGCGATCTGCGTACTATCGCGGGCACGGTTACCAACTTGAGGCACTATAGAAAGGGGGTCCCGCTTCTAAAGGACCTGCCCGGGTGGTTCTTCGGACTTCGGTACCTTTTCGGAGTCAGCAGAAAAGATTTAGAACCCTATGGGGGATTGGTCATCGAGGCCTACCGAGGCGATCAGCCGGCGGGGAGTGCCCATACGGACGCAGAAGGACAGTACAATTTGATGGTGATGCCCGGGGAATACACCTTGGGGGTGCCTGGGGGACAGGGTGTGGAGGCTCCCCAGGTGGCAGGACTCACTGTGCGTGCGGGGCAGGAGACTAATGCCGATTTTGAAGTGACTCCGATCGAGCTGCCTAAGGTGCTGGAGCCATCTATAGCCGGGTACCAACTTAAGTGGTACAATGAACCGCTTATGAAGACCGAGCTAAGTATTATTCACATGAGCTTGGGAGTGGACGTCAAGCGCTATTCCTACGAAATACCCGACTTTCACTACATCTGCTATTCATATGAGCGCTACATAGAGGGCCAGAAGCAGCAGAGATTGGGGCGTGATGGCGAACTCATAGACTGGACATCTGGAGGAATATCGGGTGCGTCAGGGGGTAAGAACATCATATCGCTTATCTTCCGCAGAACAGACGAAATGCTTCATATATGGCACGCGACAAAGGGCGGCGGTGGAACTCTGGGTCGAGTTAACATCGAGGGCTATTACCCGAGAGGAGATGTAAGATATGGAGAGTCTCTGGCTGTGGGCAAAAGGTCGCTTGTTCATGTATGGGTTGCTGATAGCGCCGGAAATATTGAACGCTACTTGGAAAGAGGCCGACTTTCACCCCAGCGGACTGTGGAGGAGATCGCCTCCGAATATGGTCTTGTGGTAGCTATATACGCCGAACTTGAATGCAAAGAAGCGGAGTGGATAAAGCGTAAAGTGGAAAAAGTCACAGAGCAGAGAAAGCGCCAGAAGAAGGGCAAAACAAAAAACCCTGAATGAAAGAGAACCTGAGCATCGGGTTCAATTGAGCTAATTTTATATTCCAAAGAGTAGACAATGAAAAATACAGTTGTTGTATATTTTCAGATATTGATTCTAAGTCTTCTCTCAACGACCCCTAGTCTTGGTAAAAGCATCTCTCTTCTTTCCGAGACTCAGGTATCCATCACGGGCTCGTCGAGCGATACCTATTTCTACCAGACAGAAGTCGTGGGGAATATCGCCATCATCGGCACGCGCCGCGCCGGGACGAATGGTGGCAGGATTCACGACAGAGATAGAAACTGCAGCCAGAAGACTATTACCAACAAGAAAATATCGATAGGGGGACTCTCATGAGAATCACCGAAATCGAGCCTATTTCCCTGCATGTGCCCTACGAGGCACGCATTCGCAGGCAGTTTTACCATTTCAATATGAGTGAAGAGGTGACGGTCTACAAATTTCATACCGATTCGGGCCTTATCGGCCTGGGGGAAAACATAGGAGCCCCTTACGGACAGGACCAGCTAAACGCCTATCTCGGCACGGATCCGTTCGATCATATATTGGGCCAGGGGTTTTTCAACCTCGACATGGCCTGCTATGATCTGATGGGCAAGCACCTGGACCTTCCGGCCTGGAAACTGATGGGCCAGCAGGTGCGGCAATGGGTGGTCATGGGATGGTGGATGCCATGTATGTCCCCTGAGGACAGCGCCGCCGAAGTTCAGGTGGCTGCAGAGCGCGGGTACCGCGGGCTCAAATGCAAGGCCAGGGCGTTCTACGATGTAGTCGAGCAATCTGAGGCGATTCAGGAGATTGCACCGCCTGACTTTCGTGTGGAGTACGATTTCAACGGTTCGTTAATGAATGTGGAGAAGGCCCTGCCTATCCTGCGGAAATTGGAGAAGTTTCCGGTGGTCAAGGGCCTGGAAGAACCGATCTTCGCCCACGATGTCGAGGGTTGGCGCCGCCTCCACCGGGAGATACAGATCCCGTTCTACCTGCACGGTGTACATGTCGTTCTTGAGGGTCCTTCGCGCGCTCCTTCGGGACCCTGGATTGGACTCCGCGCGGGCGACTTCGAGGGCGCACTCTGCAGCCACGATTCGATCAAGGGCGCTCTTTCGGCTAGCTGGGTCTTTACTGCGGCGAACACCCCTATTCTGCTGCAGTATGTGGGCACCGGAATTACCACGGCATTTGCCTGCAATCTGGGAGCCGTAATGCCGATGGCCACCCTGCCGGCGGTGACGGCCAGTCACACCTATGAAGATGACCTGATCGTGGAGGCTCATACGGTCCAGCGGGGATTCATGAAGGTCCCTGGGGGACCGGGCCTGGGAGTGGAGTTAGATGAGGATGCGGTGAAGCGTTATTCGCAGACTTCCGCACCCGAATGGCCCCGGCATATCTCCGTCGTTACCCTGACCGGAGGGATAAAACACTACTACCGGAATTTGCAGCAGGCCGAAAATCTCATGAAGCTGGGGGTGGACGAATCCTACGCTCCAGGTGTCAGACTGGGCGAATGGGAGGATGACGGCAGCGATAAATTTGACAGTCTCTGGAAGCGCCTGCAAGAGAGCGATTGGCCAGTGTGGGAGGAGTAGAGAGTGGAGAATGAAGAGCGTCTGTATCCTACCAGATGACATTGGGGTCGTTCTGGACGAACCTAACTCTGAGGATGTGACCGACGTCTACCGGGTAGTGGTCGAGGCCCAAATATGAGGAGTCATAAGCATTGAATGTCTACGTAATTAGCCGACACTGAAATGACGCTCCAACTAGCCGGAGCAACATTCAGTTTCGGTGACCTTACACTGTAAGAAGCCAAGTATAAGTGCTTCGGTATATCCCCGACCCTCGATAGAGTCATTCGGGGGTTCAATTGGGGACGAAGCATCACAGACAAAGGAGAGGATAATGAACGTTCCGCCGACGGACGGGATGCGAGTTTCTGTACAGGACCTTCGCAAGCTGGTGGCGTCCATATACCGGGGAGTTCCCGTTCCCGAGGATCACGCCCAACTGATCGCCGATCTCCTGATCGACACGGAGCTGCGCGGCGTCGTCAGTCACGGGGTTGTGCAGGTCGAACGCTATGTGCGCGCCTTCCAGGAGGGTAAAGCCAATGCGCACCCCAACGTTCGGGTTCTGAAGGAAGGTCCTGTGACAGCGGCCCTGGATGGAGACGGCGGTCTCGGGATGATCGTCGCCACGAAGGCCATGCAGATGGCAATAGCTAAAGCCAAGAAGATGGGGGTCGGAGTCACTACAAGTACCTACCACGATCACCTTGGGAGTTCGGGAAAGTATATCCGGATGGCCCTGCGCGATGACCTGATCGGGATTAGCTTCTCGGGTAGGAACGCATCGCCGAGCTACGACTACAACAGCACCATTCAAGGTTCGATACAGGGGAGTCCGCCGCTCGCCTTCGGCATGCCTTCCGGGCCCGATCAGCCGTACTTCATGCTGGACCTGGGCAGTCACATGGAGTGGGATGAGGAGTGCTTCAAGAAGATGCCTCAGGTCTTCTTCAGGTGCATCGGGTTCTCGCACGTGGCCAACATCATGAGCGGCACCCTTGGGGGTCAGATGCTTCCGGAGTTCAACCGCCAGAACGTCAAGTACACCGGCGCCAACCAATCCGGGTTCTTCATGGCCCTTGACATCGAGTGTTTCGTCTCGCTCCAGGCCTTCAAGGACGATATGAACCGTCTGATGGAAGAGACAAGCAAGATGAAGCCCTTTCCGGGCTATTCCGAATCTAGCCTCCCCGGTGGACGCGCGTGGAAGAAGGAGAAAGAATATTTGCAGGATGGCATTCCCATCTCCGAGACCGCAGTTAAATCGTTGGAGAAATTGGCTCTTGAATTCGGCCTTCCTGTTCCCTGGTAGAGGGGGAGAAGCGCAGTAATTACGCTCGTACTTTGGAGATGAAGTACGTGTGGTAGGTGTGCACGGATCGTGATCCCTGATCCCCGATTGCGTCTAGTGGGGAGGGATGTTTCGGGCGTTTTCTGTTTGTGCTGACTTTGAAAGGGTAAACGGTTCGAAGAAGAGCGGGATGCGAAGGTGCAGGTCCCCGTCTGGCCGACCTTGGGAGGGAATAAAGTTTCGGCGATAGGGAGGCCGGCCAAGGCAAGACAGCCGCACTGCCGAAGATAAGATCTTTGCCTAATGTTTCTTGACAATTTGTGGCATCAAGTGCAAACCGTAGGTGATCTATATGACTGAAATAGAAAAGTACGAGTTCGACCGCCAAGGATATCTTATTATCAAAGATATGCTCAAGGAGCAGGAAGTAAAAAAACTGGCAGCAGCGGTTAATGAACTGGAAGACCATGCACTGCGGCACGTGGATCTGCCGCCGCGGAAGGTCAGCGCGTGGGGGCCTGAATACCATTTCAATGAGGAAAGGGGTTACTACGTTCGGGGGTCGAATAAGCAGGGCGAGACTCTGATGATTGAGGATTTCTGGAATGCTGATCTGGCCTTTGATTTGCTGGTCAACGATGCATCGACAATGGCCTATATGCGGGCCATTATCCAGGGCCACAGCACCATCAATAATTCGGAGATCCGTATACGCTATCCCGGCAACGCCTCCCGTACCCATCTGGGCGGACCGGTAGGTCCCAAGTACCGTTATGCGTTTAATGCCGATGGTATTGACTGTATGATGGTACGTATGATTTATTTTGTGCATGATGTGAGCAATGAGCAGGGAGCCTTTTGTGTGGTCCCTGGCACTCATAAGAGCAACTTTGTCTCGCCCTATGGCGATAACCCGGATGAGGAACCGGGCATGATCGGTCTGGAGGTGAAGGCTGGCGATGCGATCTTGTTTACGGAAAATCTTCGGCACGGGAGATTGACCAACCGTTCCCCGCAGGTTCGTAAGACGCTGTATGTGGGATATGGTCCGGCCTGGATGATGTCGCAGAATATCGCTACGATGGATGAACCGCAGTATTTGAAGGAAGAGACTCTGATGCGCTATGATGTGGATCAGCAGAATCTGTTCAGGGCCTGGCCCCTAGGAGCGGATTGAATCAAAGATATGCATCATCTACATTAAAGAGTATAAGGGGAAGCCTGAGATTATTTTAAGCGATCCGAGCCAAATAGAGGTGTTGGAGTAACTAAGTGTCCACCATCTGAATAATCTACCAGTGATCGGACATTTTATTGGTGAACAAGGAGGAATCATCCATGACGTCCCATGCACAGGACTTGCAGATCGTACGGGAGCGACTGGAGAAGGTAGAGAGGCAATATCATAGGCTCAAGAGTATAGTAACTGTCGGTTTGGTTATCGCCGGCACGATCTTGGTGATGGGACAAACTCTACCTAAAAGTCGGACTGTAGAGGCTGAAAGATTCTTTCTTCGTGGCAAGGATGGGAATAGACATGTTGGAGGGATAAGATGCTGTTGATAAGTGGACAGGGTCCCGGTTATCCAAAGATCTGGCATGCAGCGGATATGCCGATCGAGGAGCGCTTGAAGCTCCACGTCAGAGGGCACTACGAACCCGTGCGACCTCTTGAAGCTGGAGAATATGTCACGATCACTTTTCACTTTGAAGTAGGCGAAGAGAAAATCGCCGGCGGGGGACGGCTCGGAATCGCTTGGCGTTGGCCCTTTGACTGGGGGGACCTGCAGTCGGAGGATCCGAAGGGAGACGGATATATGGCAGTCTCAACCGCCGCCTCAGAGGTAGACATAGAAGCGACGTATCATCGTAAGGGCGGCGTTGATCCATGGCCTCACTATATCTCCTTGGAGGTGATTCGCGGGTATCTGGCGCGCGGCGACCGGGTGTGTCTGGTATGCGGCGATCGAACAGGGGGCAGTCGCGGGTGGCGGGCGCCTACCTTTATGACAAAGTCGGCGGGATTCCTTATGGTAATAGATCGGGACGGCAGCGGCCGGTGGGTCCGACCGCCAGATCCGCCGAGCTTTCCAGTCGTTTCGGCTCCCCCCGTGCGGCTGGTGGTCATCTGTCCCTCACACGCTGTCGTAGGAGAGGCTGTGGACGTCCTCGTCCGCGGCCTTGACCGCTGGGGAAATCCCACGTCTGTCTCCAAGGGCATACCACAGCTTAGCGCACAACAGCAGACCAGGTCAGATGAGAATGTAGTTTCAGTCCTGGGCGATGCGGCTGTCTCTTGCGACCCAGCAGTGTATCGGTTCAGGGTGCAGTTTAATAGGGCGGGCAGATACAGGCTTTTCGCTTCTGTGCCTGATACGGACCTGAGCGCGGAGAGTAATCCAGTTTGGGTGTACGCCCAACGACCATCACTTCGGCTCTTCTGGGGCGATCTCCATTCGGGACAGGCAGAGATCGGGTGCGGCGCAGGAACGCTGGTGGAGCACTACACATACGCCCGCGATGTGGCTGGATTGCAATTTGTCACACATCAAGCCAACGACCACTACGTAACCCGCGACGACTGGCAGCGCGTACGCAAGGAGGCAACAGCGTTTAACGAGCCCGGACGGTTCGTAACCTTCTTGGGGTGCGAGTGGAGTCCGCCGACTGAGAACGGAGGCGACCGCAACGTCATCTATCGGCGCGACGAACCAAAATTGAGGCGGTCGGGCCGCTACTTTAGGGAATCAGACCCAGATCCAGAGCCGGATATACCCACCGCCCCGGTTTCCACAAAGCCTTTGTGGGAGAAGACGTGCTCATCAACCTTCACGTGGGGGGTAGGCCCACCAATTTAGACTACTACGCCCCCGAAATCGAACGCTTGGCGGAGATCCACTCCACGCACGGCACATCGGAGTGGTTCGTGGTGGATGCGCTGGGGCGCGGGTACAAGGTGGGGATCACAGCGGGGACCGACGGGGTGATGACTCGACCGGGAGCGTGCCATCCGGGATGGGGATAATGACTTGGCTGTTGCCAATGTGTCCACTAATAACGTATCAGTGTTGTTCAATAACGGAGGTGGGACATTTGCAACTAAAGTGGACTACGACGTGGCGGTTGCTCCCCACTCAGTATTCAGCACAGACTTAGATGGAGATGGGAACACCATTTGATCCCCACAACCTTTCTAGCCCTAATAATTAACAAAAAAAGGCCGTATATTAATTAAGGCATTGTACTATATTATAGTTATGCCGTTTAACCACCTTCGGTGTCATTGCGAGCCGGAGGCGAAGCAATCTCCATTCTGTGGTAGATGTAATTGTCTCCGGCTCTCATAGGAGATCACTATAAAACCTTGAGATTGCTTCCCCGATAGACTCAATCGGGGACCGCTTTGCTCCTCGCAATGACTCCACCAAGTTTATGAATTAATTGGGTTAGGGGTATGCCCGACGCTGTGAGCGGGTCTTTCGTAAGGTTTCGGGACCATTCGGAGTCCGGATGCCCCTAAGGCGCTTCGACTTCTCCACTGTAGAGTCTATCGGCCACAACCCAATCTTCACAGTCGTCTTGGCACAGGACAAAGACTTCCTCAAGCTGAGACAGATTCACACTTGGAACTATTTCGACTTTTCTAAAGAGGCCGCTCTTTCCGTCTCCAAGCTTGTTCACAACACCCAATCTCAAGCCCTTTGGGAACACACCTCCCATTCCTGACGATACGACCACATCCCCTTTTTTAATATTACTCTTTAGAGGGACGTCAATGCGAAACGATTCTGTGCCTTCGGACTCCAGAAATCCGAAGATTCTCTCATCGTTCTGGACAACAGTGCTTACCACGCAATTCCTGTCAGATAAAAGCTGAACAACAGATGTTTTGGAATTGACGCCGAAGACCTTTCCTGCCAGCCCGCCTAAAGCCACGACCGGCATCTTTTCCCTTACTCCGTCATCGCTTCCGACATTGATTAAGATCGAGGTTACTATTCTGCTTCCCGATTTTGCGATGACCTCAGCGGGGAGATACCGAAAGCCGGGCCTCTGCTTAAAGCCCATCTGCCTTCGGAGCCTTTTATTTTCCAGTTCGGCTTCCCTGAGCCGCCAGGACTTAATTGACAGCTCCAGGTTCCAATCTCTCAGGAACTTGTTTTCTCTGGAAAGATCCGCCATCCTGGTAGCCCACGAAAACATTCTATTGCCAGAGCCGAGAACAGTTGTGGTCACCTCCCTGGCAAGATTTGCTCCTTTTCCACTATCCAATACCATCAGGATCAACGACAGTGCAACTGCTGCTGCTAAGGCTATGTAGTTTTTGTTCAACGATAGGAATTCTGATAGGTTTAGCATACAATCCTTCTGGAAGGCCAAGGTACAGGCCAGGTCACCATATCTTAGCCTCAATCATCATCTTGCATTTAAAAGAGTATATCCTGGTATGCGTTGATATTTTCGAGCACCTTTCCAGTCCCTCTGACGACGCATGTGAGCGGGTCTTCCGCCACCATCACCGGAAGCTTTGTCTCCTCAATAAGTCGATCGGCTAGTCCCTTCAGAAGGGATCCTCCTCCCACCATATTGATCCCTCGATCGAGTATATCCGATGCCAATTCGGGAGGAGTCCTCTCCAGGGCTTGAAGCACAGCGTTCACTATATTGTTTGTGGTATCGCTTAGGGCTTCTCTCATCTCCTCGGAATGAACCGTGATAATTTTGGGGATTCCGCCCACCAGATCACGGCCCTTTACCGTAGCCTCGATCTCATCGTTCGTAGGATATGCCGATCCGATCAGGCACTTTATATTCTCCGCCGTTCTGGGTCCTATGTAGACGTTGTAATTTTTTCTGAGATACTGTATTATATCCTCATCCATCTCGTCCCCGGCGATCTTTATGGAGGAATTCATCACGATGCCCGATAGGGCCATGACAGCTATCTCGGTGGTTCCACCTCCTATGTCTATGACCATCGAACCTACCGCCTGCTCGACGGGGAGACCCATGCCGATAGCCGCCGATATCGGTTCTGTTATGAGATAGACCTCTCTTGCTCCTACGCGTTCGGCGGAATCTCTGACGGCTCTCTTCTCCACCTCCGTTATGCCCGATGGAACGCAGATGACTATCTTTGGACGCACCAGGAACCTGTTTTTCTGAACTTTCCGTATAAACGCGCGCAGCAGCAGCTCTGTCACTTCAAAGTCCGCCACTACGCCGTCTTTTAATGGACGTATCGCTTCTATTCTTTCGGGCGTACGGCCCTCCATCTCCTTTGCCTCCGAGCCGATAGCCACCAGTTTTCTGGTACTCGTTTCCAGGGCCGCTACCGAAGGCTCATCCACAACTATCCCCTTGCCTTTGACATAGATCAAGGTGTTTGCAGTTCCCAGATCTATGCCTATGTCGTTGAAAATCAGGTTTGACAGTGAAAATCGCATTGTTTTTCCTCTTCTTTGTCCCCGATCCCCGCTCCCCGATTGAATCTATCGGGGAGCGGGGATCGGGGATCAATGTAAAAAGTGCCTTGTCCCTGTAAAGACCATAGATACTCCCGCTTGTTCGCAGGCCTGGATGCACTCCTTGTCGTGGATAGAGCCTCCGGGCTGTACGATGTATCGGATGCCCTCTTTGGAGGCATACTCGACCGTATCCGGAAAGAAGAAGGAGTCTGATGCCATTACTGTCTCTTTCATCTTATCCTCTATGTAATCTTCTATGTAATTTTCCAGGTTACCCGTTTTAGCCTCTTCCTCAAAGCGCGCCCGGAGATTCTCCTGTGCTTTTGTGGCCGCTAACTTTCTGAAAGAGTCAACGCGGTTGGGCTGTCCTGCCCCCATTCCGAGCACCTGAAAGCCACCGGGTCTGTATTCCTCGCATATGACCATAGCGTTCGATTTGGTGTGCTTGACAGCCTTCAGGGCAAAGAGAGCCAACTCCTTCTTCTCTTCGGGAAAACCCTCCTCCGTGACGCATACAAACTTCTGGAAGAGTTCCACATCCGACCCCTGTTCTAATATCCCGCCAGTTATGTGTCTGTACGATTTGGGGCAAGGTTGGGCATCAGAAAGGGACGGGATATTCAGTAAAATCAGATTCTTCCTTCTGGATTTCAGAAGTTTCAGTGCTTCATCTTCATATCCCGGAGCGGCGATGATGTCTATGAATCTGCCCGCAAGGAACTCCGCTGTGTCCAGATCCATAGCGCGGCTTACAGCTAAAATAGAACCGGCAGACAGGCTCATCCTATCTCCGTTCCAGGCGGCCTCCACAGCTTCTCTGAGAGCCTCTCCCGTTGCGTAACCGCAGGGATTTGTATGCTTGACGAAGGCGGCAGCTGGCTTATGCTTGAGTTCCTTTAGAGCCTCAAGCGCAGCGTCGGCGTCCATATAGTTGTTGTAGGACATCTCCTTGCCGTGCAGTTGGACTGCGTGGGCTATAGACGATTCCTCTGTAGTGTCATCTCTATAAAACGTTGCGCTTTGATGCCAGTTCTCTCCGTATCTTAATTGAACGCCTCCCGTGTATTTTAGCCTCAGGATCTTTTCTCCCCCAAGCTTTTCGCTCAGGTATCCCTCCACAGCAGCGTCGTAGTCGGCTGTGGTTCTGAAGGCCTTAACAGAGAGCATCTCTCTTGTGGAGTCGGAAAGTTCTCGTGTAGTCTTTAGTTCATCGAGTATAGCGCCATAGTCCTCAGCATCTGTGAGGACGCCCACGTGCCGGTAGTTCTTTGCCGCGCTCCGGATTAAGGTCGGCCCTCCGATGTCTATGTTCTCTATCGCATCCTCCAGAGATGCCTCAGGCCTTAAGATAGTTTCCTCAAAGGGATACAGATTTACGACCACAAGGTCTATCATACCTATCCCCTGTTCCTCAGCTTCCCTCATATCCTGTGGATTATCCCGACGCGCTAAGATTCCGCCGTGCACCTTCGGATGTAGAGTCTTGACTCTTCCGTCCATCATCTCAGGAAAGCCGGTCACGTGCGAGACAGATATGGCTTTGATCCCCGACTCCTCTAACAGTTTTGCTGTCCCTCCGGTGGAGACGATTTCAATTCCCAATTCGGAAAGGCCCCTTGCCAGTTCCACGATGCCCGTCTTATCGGATACGCTGATCAATGCGCGTGTTATATTTGTAAACGTTTCCTCCAATCAGATTTCGTAGAAAATCTAGTCGTCAAAAGCCAGCAATAACCCAGGAATAATAGTGTAGGGGCTGCGTTAGGCAGCCCTTGGGGCGAGTGGACCTCGGGCCCCTACGAATACAGAACTACATATGTACCTGACCCCTTCAGGGCTATTTTGACACCGCTTTCTGACCACTTTGAAGGTGGTAATTTCCACTTGACTTCGACCTTCTGAAATATGCTGTTATACGTCGTTTGGATACCCTACAACCGGATTAGCTTAATCAGCTGCCTTTGCCTTATAGAACTCGTGCAGACTGCGTAGGCTCTTAAACAAAAGCACATTGAATATCACATACAGCGTTTCCCAGATAGTTGTACCGAATTCCCCTATAGCTTCTGCCCACTCAGGGGTCTGCAGAATACTTGCCTCCAGTCCCATCGTAAATATTGAAAACGGACCTATTGAAAAGTCAGTGGGGAATGGCAGGCCTAAGAGTATTGCGACCAACCAAGTGAATAAGGCAAAAGGTATAGTAACTACAAGAAAAAATAATAATCCAAAGCCGAGTTCATTAAAAAAGATATTAGAGGTTTTATCCTTTGATAGAACCGCACTGCGTGAAAGCGCCTCCCTCCCACTGATGCCTTCAACAATAACAACATAAGGAGCCAAGACATACCGCGCAGCCCATATAATCCCCGGAATTATCAGGAGAATTAGACCGCCCAAGCAGATGAGAAAATATAGAATGGATGTCCAGATGAATTGCCCAAGGAGTCTCAAGGGTAGAGAATAGCTTTCCCCGATACCTATAGCCTCCCCCTCGGAAGCCTTGTTGGCAACCTTAATGAAGGCTATGTATGTGACGATCGTGACTATTGCTGTGATCACGACACCCACGACATCTAACACTCCTTCTGGGGTAAAGCCAGAACCCCATGACACGAGTGTATAGATAGCACCGAGAAGCAGGAACGTCTTCCAAGCTACTCCAAAAGTTCGCCAACTGTTGGAGAAGAACCCCCATAAGCCCATATATGTCAAGGACCTATAGAGTGGCTTCGCTTGTATAGTGAAATTGTGTCCGCAGTCACAATTGACCGCGTCGTCAGGATTGTTCAAACCACAGGCTGGACATTTCATGGCTATGCCTCAATGTGTGGTGGTGAGCAGTCCTTATGATCTCTTTACGATACGAACTTACCAGTAAGCATACAATCACCATAGCACAGAGTCCAATTCATGACCAAACTGCTGTGTGAAGGATTCAACACAAACCTTAGTACAGCCGACAAGTTTTGTCCAGCTACTTAAATCTTTCTTATTTGCTACGTATATTCCTGACCCACTAGCTGCTCGTAGGCTTCTTTGTACTTTTCCAGAGTCCTCTGGACAATATCCTCCGGAAGTTCGGGCGCAGGTGGCGTCTTGTCCCAATCGAGCGTGTCCAGATAGTCTCTCACAAATTGCTTGTCGAAGCTGTCCTGCGGGCCTCCGGGACGGTACTTGTCCTTTGGCCAGAATCTGGACGAATCGGGAGAGAGTATCTCGTCTATAAGGATCGTCTCTCCGTCACTTATACCGAACTCAAACTTGGTGTCAGCTATGATTATGCCCTTTTCCTGTGCGTAATCGTGCGCTTTCTTATATATCGCTATGGTCAAATCTCTCAACTTTTCAAGGACTTCCATCTCTACTATCTCCGCTGCTTCCTCAAACGAGATGTTCTCATCGTGTCCGGAATCGGCCTTAGTCGCCGGCGTAAAGATGATCTGCGGCAGCCTGTCCGATTCTCGTAAGCCCTCGGGGAGCCTTATGCCGCAGACAGATCCCGAGGATTTATATTCCCTCCATCCTGAGCCAGAAAGATAACCCCTTGCCACGCATTCCAGATCGAGGCGATCTGCCTTTTTAACAAGCATCGACCTTCCATCCAAAACTTCTCGGAACCCCTGAAGTTCCGGAGGATAGTCGTCCACTTCAGAGGCTACAAGGTGATTTCCGACTATATCCTGCATCATATCGAACCAGAAGATGGACATAGCTGTAAGGATTTTGCCCTTACCGGGGATGCCGTTGGGCATAATACAATCGTAGGCAGAGATTCTGTCTGTGGCTACGATAAGAAGCTTATCGTCCAGATCATATACGTCTCTGACTTTGCCCCTTGTGAAGAGGTTCAGCCCGTTCAAGTCTGTCTTTATTAGGGCGTCATCCATTGTTCCGCGCTTTGGAGTTTTGCAATCATTTAGGTAGTGAATTCGTATGAATCGCATCTATTTAGAGATGTTAGAGATGGTGGAACTAACTAATATATAGAGCATAAGGCTCTATGTCAAGTATTTTTGACTCTATCTTCCACTAAAATCACAAATTAGCGGAATTTTGGGGCTTGACTTTCACAAAATATGGCTCTATCTTTAGCTTTGATTACAGGCTGACGCCGCTTTGCACTTCAGGAAGAACATGAGTCTAATCTCTTTAAAGGCGCAAATTATAAGACTACTCCTCCTTTTGATCGGAAGGACGCTCAGGATCCGAACTTTGGGGGACGAACACTATAAGAAGGTCTCAGAAAACGGCAGGGGATTCATCTTCGCCGTATGGCACGGCAGGATGCTGCTGCCTATATACAGGCACAGAAGGATGGGAATAATCACTATGGCGAGCCTGCACAGCGACGGGGAGATGATAGCAAGGGTTCTGGGCAGCATCGGATATGAGACGGTCCGAGGTTCCACAACCCGGGGAGGAAAGAAGGCTATGAGCCAGATGTTGAGAAGGGCACAAAAGGGCGGCGTATTCGCCCTGACGCCCGACGGCCCCAGAGGTCCGAGGGAAACTGTCCAGCCCGGGGTCGTATTTCTATCGCAGATGTCAGGGTTGCCTATACTGCCGGTCACAGGGAGCGCCAGAAGGTGCAAGAGGTTCAACAGTTGGGACAGATTTCTGCTGCCTTTTCCGTTCTCCCAAAGTCTGATAGTCTATGGTGAGCCGCTCTTTGCTGACAGGGAGGAAGATCTTTCGACAGAGCTTGAAAGGAGATTGAAAAGTATAACCTGTCAGGCTGATAAGCTCTGCGGAATTGAGACAGTAGAAAGGATGTAGCTGCAAGGTTCCCTCACCCAGGGCAGACACACGGGTCTGCCCCTACACTATCTATTTGGAGGCAGGCATTTGGTGACAGGTATTGCCATCATACTATCCTTTATCTTACTTGTCCTGGCGCTTCTTATCCTGCTTCCTCTGCGGATTCGGCTGGACGCCTTGAGCCTGCATGAGGAGAAAAATGTCTTCATATACTTGGGCGCATGGTATGGCCTTTCAGGTTTAGGAATTTCACTTTTGGGTGACGGCGTCAGGTTCTACATTATGCTCTCAGGGAAGAGATTGTACCAGTTCCGTCCCAGGAAAAAGAGAAGGGTGAAGGAACCTAAAGATGTCGAACCTGAAAGGGAGCGTCCTAAAGAGGAGCGTCCTAGGCCTGTTGAGAGATTGAAAAAAATATACGGATATTTACGCAGATTCAAGGCTCCTGTCCTGCGCTTCCTCAGATCAGCTTTGAGGAGTCTGAACTTAACGAGGATAGACTGCAATCTGGAGTATGGAGCGGATGACCCTGCTTTCACAGGCAAGGCGTTCGGCATCTACCACTCCATTTGCCCGCTTTTAGGTGCGAAAATAAATGTGAAGGTTATGCCTAATTTCACTGAGGCCGTCCTCCGCGGGGATATATCGGTCCTTCTGGACCTGAAGCTCTATGTGCTCATAATCGCCTCTCTGCGACTTGGGATATCTGTTGGATATGCATGGCTCAAGGATTGGCTGGCGGCTGGACTTCCCCGTAAAATGTGGAGATACAAGGATTTATCTCTGTCGGAAGGCTAACTTTATCAAGGAGAAACCTATGTCTGTCGAGGACCTTGTTAAGACGTTGATGGATGAACTGAAGCAGATTGTCAAGACCGAGACGGTTGTAGGGGAGGCGATTGAGGCGGGGGATTCGGTCATAATCCCGGTGTCTAAGATATCGTTCGGCTTCGGCGCGGGAGGAGGGGGAGGGGAGTCGGGGGATGAGAAGGGGAAGGGCGGCGGTGCAGGGGGCGGAGCGTCCGTCGAACCGGTGGCCTTCGTGGTGATAACTGAGGGCAAAGTTCAGGTGATGTCCGTAAAGAAGGAGCTGACCTTCTCCAAGATCGTGGAACTGGTCCCCGAACTGGTCGGAAAGTTGAGGGACATCAAGGACATAGTGGAAAGGAGGAGAGAAAAAAAGGAGGATAGCTCTAAAGATCAGGAGGAGTCAGACGAAGAGTCATAGGGGATTCTTAACCGTATTGGCGTAATACCGTAATGGCGGACAAATATGCGTCATCCACCCCGTGACAGAATGAATATGTAATCTGATGGGAGTATGAAACTTGAATCTCATTGTGCGAAGGTGAGATCTAAGGTAATATATATGTCTCGAGATGCCCTTGCTTTTTTCGTGTCCCCCAACGGAAACGATGACTGGTCAGGGAAGTTACCAGAGTCGAATGCCGGCCAGACCGACGGCCCCTTTCTGACACTGCAACGCGCCTGAAGGAAATCCTCGAACAAGCCCTGGCCGCGGCCTAGACAAAAAAGGAGAACCCCATGTCCTCAATTGAAATTCTCGGTACCGGCTGGGTGGACAGGCGCGATTCGGCCTTTCCCCAGACCGTGCAACTGCCCAGCGGCGACCTCCTCTGCTCCTTCAAATGTGGGCGGCGGTCCCAATGTCACTGGCGGCACGGACTGGGCCCGCTCCACAGACAGCGGCTAGACCTGGACCCTCGAAGGCACCATTGCCCCGCCCACGACCGATCCTCCCACCACCTATGCCCTCAAGCTGACCCTTTCGGCTGACGGCCAGACCGTTTTCGCGTACGGGGCGCATTCCTATCCCCGGGACGAGGAGAAATTCGGCGAAGGCCGCAACGAGCCGGTGCTATGCCGCTCCGCGGACAGAGGCCGCACCTGGTCGGATCCCCAGGTGGTCCCCATGCCCGGGGATTGCCCACTGGAAATTTCCCACGGGGTGCTGCCGCTCGAATCCGGCCGCCTCCTGGCGCCGGCCGCCACTCTCCCTGCCAAGGACCGCCTGGGTGAGCAGGTCCTGGTGGCCATCTCCGATGACGGCGGACAGACCTGGCCGCAGCACGCTGTGGTGTTCGAGGACCCCGACAAAAAATTCGGCTACTTTGAGCAGAAGCTGGCCGCAATCTCCCCGGACCTGCTCATGGCCGTGTGCTGGACCGTAACCTTGGGCGATGTGGTGGACCAGCCGGACAGCTTTGTGCTCTCGCGCGACAATGGATCCACGTGGGGGCCAGCCCGATCCACCGGCATCCAGGGGCAGACCATGACACCGATCACCCTGGGCAGCGACCGGCTCCTGGTGCTCTACAACCGGCGCTACGGCGACCAGGGCATTATCATGAACCTGGTGGACCTTTGCGGAAGAGTCCTGGACCCTTCACTACGAAGGCCTGATGTACGACGCCAGGGCAAAGCGCGAACGGCCGGACGACCTGGAAACAGGGGTGGAGGAATTGTACTCCTTTATGTTCGGCTTCCCCACGGCGATCAAGCTGCAGGACGGGACCTATCTGGCGACCCACTGGTGCAAGGAAGGAGCCACCTTCGGCATCCGCTGGACCAAACTGCGGATCGATTAGTCTAGTGAGATTGCTTCGCCCACTTCGTGGTTTGCTGCCACTCCAGCAAAGCGGCCACGCCGCCTCGCAATGACATTGTTTGGCTTCGTCCTTCGGTCATTGCTAGGGGCATTTGCCCCGCTTTGCTCCTCGCAATGACTCCGCCAAGTTTATGCTTAATCGGGTTAGTCTGCTGGCTGAAGAAGACAAGAGCTTAAATGGAGGATGCCGCCGATGAGATTGGGCGCTACGATAGATGACTACATGGACACGCACGACCCGGAGCAGCGACAGAGGAACATCGCTCAGATCGCACGCTGCCTGGCGCTGTTGTTGTTCATCAGTTTGTTTGGAATTGTATGGCTATCATGCGGCGGGGGCGGTAATGGGGATAAACCGACAGGGCCGACACAGACATCAGTTTTCAGTTTGATCCATCTATCGGGAGATAATCAAGCGGGACCGCAGGAATCTGTCCTGTCCGAACCTCTTGTGGTCCTGGTAACTGACGATAATGGTGAACCTGCAACTGGCCTTCAGGTGACCTTCGCGATACTGTCGGGCAAATGTAGTTTGTCTGTAGAAAGCGCGGTCACAGACAGCTCCGGTCACGCATCGACCGTCGTGACACTGGGAGATCAAGCAGGGGATATTCGTGTCCAGGCCACGCTAGCGGGCTACGACAAATCTGTGGTGTTTACCGCTGTAGCGCTACCACCCAACACGGTCGGCGGACATCTGGTTCTCCCTGATGTTCTTGATCCGACAGAGACGACCATCCTGTGCGGATTTGAGGAAAGTACTCCTACAGAGGGAGGTAACTTCTTCGTAGCTCCACCTGAGATCCATTCTCTGACGATAGCACTGGATTCAGAGGGTGATCCCTTCCTGCTTGCGTTGTTGCCTCCATCCGATGGATCACCTAGTGTAGATACGCAGACTACTGCGGTGACGCTGATGTTCTTCGCAATGCATCTGTACACAGCTCCTCCCGAATTGTGGGCAGAAGCCGTCTCTGTGCTGGAGGGAATACCAGAAGTACAAGAGTTATCCAGTGTGTTAGGCCAGCGTCTTGAGGTCTCCACCGACATCCTCGTCGATCCCGATCCACAGGTCAGGTCGGCTTTGGAGAGCGCTATACAGGCTGTTGATGCCGAGTTTGCCCGGATGGTCGGCGCTCCGAAGGTAACTCCTTCGGGACCACAGAGCCAGGTCCGCCTCATCCATCCGGTGGAGGGTGAAGATGAGGCCACCTTGGAGGTACGTAATTTCGGAAGACGTTACATTTCGCTCTACGCAGACCGGACCGCTCCTACTGCACAGAACGTGATGGATGGCGATATTATAGGCCCCGCCAGCGAACCGGTAAGCACTGCTACTCTGGTGAACTTCCTAAGCTCTAACCGAGATCCCAGCGGTATCCTTTCACCGAATACAGAGCGTTTTGATATTCCTCTTGAGCCCGGCGCTACCAATCTGTTTGATGTTGATGTGGTAGGGGCCTCTTTCCGCGGGATTGCCAGCAGATCGGATGGATACTGGACAGCCTGGAGCTTTACCTTCGGCGACTTCGTCCTCCTGAAACTCCTCGATGTACTTGTTGGGCTGGATCTGCCTGATGGAAGTGAGATGGGGCAGTGGCAGGAGTGGGCTAACCTGACCGGCAAACTGGTGCGTGGTATCAAGGCGAGCGCCAAATTCTCTGAGGCTGTGGATGAAGGCAGTGTGGTGGGCATCCTTTACAGTGGTCTGGAGATAATGGAGGACAGGGACGTCCAGGAGGCTATCCTCGGTGTTGTTAACCGGGTGGCCGCGAAACAGATCGGCGTTGTGGCTTTGGGGAAGATGATCAGCAAGATATCGCCGTGGGTTAAGGTCTTGAAGATTACGGCGACACTTACAGATTATGGGTTTATCGCTCACAGTTTGATTACTGACAATCCCCAAGAGCGATTCGTCGTGGAGGCAGAAGGAGAGGAAGTACAGAATCAACCGCCTGTAGCTTCGATCACGTCTCTCGCAGACGAGGGAGTTTCGATCACGTTTCAGGGCGGTGCGGCCGATCCCGAGGATGGGAGTCTGAGTGGATCGTCTCTGGTGTGGAGTTCAAGCCGGGATGGGCAGATTGGAACAGGTGAGACAGTGTCCACTTCCAGTCTCTCTTTAGGAACTCATACTATTACCTTGACTGCTACGGATAGCGAAGGGGATTCTGGATCAGTTAGCATTACACTGACGATTAGGGGAGGGAACCAGCCACCTGTAGCTTCGATTACTTCTCCAGCGGACGGCAGTACTTCCATGGAAGGCGACGCAGTTGATTTACAAGGCAGTGCGGCTGATCCCGAGGATGAGAGTCTGAGTGGATCATCTCTGGTGTGGACTTCCAGTCGGGATGGGCAGATTGGAACAGGTGAAACAGTGTCCACCTCGAGCCTCTCTTTGGGAACTCATACTATTACCTTGACCGCTACGGATAGCGAGGGGGCTGTGGGGAAGGATCAGATCGCGTTGGCCGTTGCATCTGTGGTTGTAGAGCGTCTCTTCGGACACAGGACTGACTTTACAGCTGGGAACACTCCTAGGTCAGTATTCATTGCGGATTTAGATAGGGATGGGGATAATGACTTGGCTGTGGCTAATTTTATGAGCGGTAATGTGTCAGTGTTGTCCAATAACGGAGATGGGACATTTGCACCTAAGGTGGACTATGCTGCTGGGGATGGTCCCTTTTCAGTATTCATTGTGGATTTAGATGGTGATGGGGATAATGACCTGGCTGTGGCTAATTCTAACAGCAATACTGTATCAGTGTTGATGAATAATGGAGATGGGACTTTTGCACCTAAGGTGGACTATGCTGCTGGCGATGGTTCCAGGTCAATATTCAGTGCGGATTTAGATAGGGATGGGGATAATGACCTGGCTGTGGCTACTCTTTGGAGCGGTACTGTATCAGTGTTGTTGAATAATGGAGATGGTACATTTGCACCTAAGGTGGACTATGGAACTGGGGATGTTCCCGTATCAGTATTCAGTGCGGATTTAGATGGTGATGGGGATAATGACCTGGCTGTGGCTAATTTGGCCAGCTATGATGTATCAGTGTTGTTGAATAATGGAGATGGTACATTTGCACCTAAGGTGGACTATGGAACTGGGGATGTTCCCGTATCAGTATTCAGTGCGGATTTAGATGGGGATGGAGATAATGACCTGGCTGTGGCTAATTTGGGCGGTAATGTGTCAGTGTTGATGAATTTGTCTATACAGCCCTGAAACGTTGGTCTTGAGGTAGATAAGTAAAACAAGGGATATTTACGCTATGGCTGAAACTAAAGATGTCAAGGACTTTCTGGACGAAATATGTCCCCGCATACAGGCCTAGGCTGATATGGTTTTCTCTATCAATCTGATATGGGGAACGTCGGATTGGATGGCTTAAGATAAGGAAAATCCACAAGGACAAAAGGTTAAATGTAGGATGCCGCTGATGAGATTGGGCGCTACGATAGATGACTATATGGACACGCACGACCCGGACGCTCTGGTTGCCGAGTGCCGCAAGAAGGGCTACCGGGCAGCGGCGATGCCGCTGGCGGCGCTGGATCAGCCTGATGTCGTCCGCGACATTGCCCGCGCCTTTGCCGAAGCCGACATCCTGCTGGCCGAGATTGCCGCGTGGGTCAATCCGCTGCACCACGACCCGGAGCAGCGACGCAGGAACATCGCTCAGATCGCACGCTGCCTGGCGCTGTCCGACGAGGTAGGGGCGACCTGCTGTGCAACCGTCGCGGGGTCTTACTCTCAGACGGATCGTTGGGACTCGCACGCAGGGCACCATCCGGACAACTTCTCTGCGCGAGCCTTCGAGGAGGTGGTGGACTGGGTGCGCGATGTCCTCGACCAGGTCCAGCCCACGCGCACCAAGCTGACGCTGGAGATCTGCCCGTGGACTCTGTTAGACAGTCCGCAGATCTATCTGGACCTGATCGGGGCCGTGGATCGCCCCGGACTCGGTGTCCACCTGGACCCGGCCAATCTGGTCACGCACCCTCGCACCTACTACGATACGACAGGGATGATTCACCAGTGCTTCGATCTGCTCGGGGGACATATCCTCTCCTGTCACGCCAAGGACGTGCACTGGACACTGGATGCGCGGACGGTCGGAATCGAGGAGGTAGTTCCCGGCCGGGGAGTCCTCGACTATGCCGCCTTCTTGCAGCGTGGGGATGGTATTTCGCCTGATCTGCCGCTGATCATCGAACATGTACAGACCGAAGCCAACTTTGACGAGGCCGCCGCCTATATCGTGGGCGTCGGCGCCGCAGTCGGCGTGTCACTCCAAGAGAATTGAGGTAAATACTAATGGAACGAACGCTGGAGGGTAACGTTGCTCTGGTGACGGGCGCAAGCAAAGGGATCGGCCGGGCGCTGGCGATAGGTCTGGCCGAGGCTGGCGCCGCAGTCGCCGCCATCTATAAAAACGATGCAGCCGGCGCGGAAGGCGCCTGTGGGACTATCCGCCAATCCGGTGGGGTCGCCGAGCCGTATTCTGCCGATATCGGCTCCAAGGCCGAATTCGAAGCAGTGATAGACGAGGTCTATGACCGGTTCGTCCGGCTGGATGTGCTGGTCAACAACGCAGCCCGCACGCGCTTCGGACCGATCGAACAGGTGACGGAAGAAGACTTCGACGATGTCGTGAACACCGTCCTGCGCGGCCCCTTCTTCGGATCGATTGCCGCGGCCGGGAAGATGATCCAAGGCGGCGGCGGGTCCATCATTAATATCAGCTCCATCGCCGTGCGAGGCATCATGTTTTTCCACAGCTCTTACACCATGGCCAAAGGCGGGCTGGAGGCCCTGACCCGGCAGATGGCGCTGGAACTGGCGCCGCATGTGCGGGTGAACGCTCTGGCGCCCCATGCCACCAGCAACGAACGCAACGCTGCCTACGATCCAGACTATGACCAAAAGTGGGCAGCGGTGACGCCGATAGGTCGCATCGGAAGTCCAGATGACTACGTGGGACCCGCAGTCTTTCTGGCCGGACACCATGCCCGGATGGTGACGGGGCAGGTGTTGTATGTGGACGGCGGCTGGACTCTGCAGGGACGCTCACCCGACCAATCGGCATTTGACTTCTCCGCCGATCGCAAGCGCGACGATTGAAAGCGAGCAAGAGCAGATGTTAGACCTCCCTTTAAGTCCCCCCTTATTTAAGGGGGGACTTAAAGGGAGGTCTGACCCACTACTAAGGGTGTGTTGATAATGTGGTTGGTAGGACAGGTATTTTGCCTGTCCATTTGCAAAACAAGCAGATGAAGAGACGCCTGAATGTCGTAGACTACAACATGGACTGGTGGCTCAAGGAGTACAATCTTAACGAGCGGGGGAGCCCCGGCGGGGTGACGACCCCCGGAGGGGTGACGCGAGAAGAAGCGATTGCGTACTGCGGCACGCTGGAAGTCGGAGGCATCGAAGTAATGCACGCCTACTGGCAGGACTCTACGCCTGAGTATGTCGTCGGGCTGGCGGAGGACGCCGGGATCCCTATCAGGACCTATATCTTCTCCTGTGACCTTGCCGTGCCGCCCGACGAGCGAGACCGTTCGGTTGATCAGGCAAAATGGATGATAGATCGCGCTGTGGCGATGGGCGCCGGACTGGGAATGATCATACCAGGGTTCGCCAAGAGCGAGTTTCCCATTGAAGAGCAGGTTAAATGGATGGTTGAAGGCCTGTCGCTTTGCGCCGAGCACGCCGGCAGATCGGGACTGACGCTGGCCTCGGAGAACGTAGATGACCCGCCGTCCCGTCCTCTAATGGGCCGCAGCGACCAGTGTCTGGCTATCTGCCAGCAGGTCGGTTCGCCCCACTACCGGCCTGATCTTTGACGCGGCGCCTGCCATCTACGTGGGGCAAGAGCCGGTTGAGGCACTGCTGCAGATGCTGCCTTACGTGGTTCATGTCCATCTGAAGAATATCATACGGGTTACAGACGGCCAAGAGTGGAAGCGCACCGTTCCGGACGAGCAGGGCTGCGTCTACCGCGGTGTGCTTCTGGATCAAGGCGTCGTAGATCTCCCCGCGATTCTGAAGAAACTGCGGGAGCACGACTATCAGGGCGACTTTCTCATCGAATACCAGGGCGAAGAAGACCCGCGCTGCGCGATGCGCCAGGACGTCGCCCGGGCCAGGGATCTTCTCGAAGAGGCTGGCTTTGCGAGCTGAATACGACCGCAATAGGGGGATGAGGGATGTCAAGGGAGAGGAGGACGAAGCAGAGCGAGATGCTCCCCTGACTATGTAATGGGTGCAATTGCAGGAGTCGAAACTGCCGCCGTACCGTTACTGGGTAAGACTGGATGACGAAGGAACTGCTGGAGAAGTACAAGTGATGGTTCTGCTGGTTTATCCAAAGGAAGATCGATGCGTTGTCTTCCAACAATGGCTTGAACCAGACTGGCTTCTCCGCTGTCGCTCCGGAGCGAGCTGGCTAAGCTGATCGTTATGTGGCGAACCCAACACGTATTCACAACCCAGGAGTTCTCCGATGCTTCAAAAATTCGGCACCCGTAAATGGGTCATTCCCCTGATAATTGTTTTAATCTCTGCCGGTGCTTTCGCTTGGTTCGCAAGTCGCAGGCGTTGCCCGCAGAAGATCCTCATAGCGTCGGGAGCTCCCAAGGGAAGATATTTTGAGATGGCGATACTGATTAGAGCACTCCTGGGCAATTATGGCATAAAAGCTGAGGTACTGCCCACAGACGGATCTGTGGAGAATCTGAAATTGCTTAAATCGCGAGGGCGTTCGACGCTTGCCCTCATGCAGTTTGACGTTGCATTTGCGGCTCACTCGGGAATTCCTCTCTACGGCGACGATCATTCCTTCGCGATAACCCGATTGCGTAACATGCAACGCATTGCAAATTTGGGCAAGGAAAAACTCTACGTCGTGACGCACAAAGACCTAAAACAAGCGGGAAGAAATTCCGTAAAGGAAGTCGTAAACGCCCTTAACGAAGATGACGAAATTTGTATCGGACCTGATCAAAGCGGCACGCAAGCTGTCGCCCGGTCTTTATTAGGCCAAATCAAGCTGGCCAATTCGCCACGCTACGTTACTCTGTCAGTACGTGATATGATCAGCCAATTAATATCTAACCCAAACGGAAAGATCAAGCTGGGATTCTTTGTCACTCGGTTGCCAAGTGCCGCGTTCAAACAGATTCTCAATAACGATCAGTTCAGGATCCTTTCCATAGATCCAGACTTGCTCTTGCATTTTGTCGACAGCGGCTACACTATAGAAACGATCTCTCCCGGTGACTGGCCTTGCGTCCCACCGGATGAAGGCGACGTTCAAACGATAGAGACATCTACGGTGCTGATGACCACAGAAGCGTTCGACTCCGACGTATATACGATCACAAAGGCAATTGTTGAAGGTGAGGTCCGCCTGAATGTAGGGGGCCGGGAGGCCATGGTGGCGCTATTGAGCAGTCTTCCCCTGCATCCCGATGCAGAACGATACTACAAGCAAAAGCAATTGATCCCCTCGATATCTATATTCGAGGATTCCCCCTTATTCCAAGGCCTCGCATATATGCTTAACAACGCATGGAAATTGTTGGCCATCCTCGTGATAATGGCAGGTGGGTTGAAAGCGATCATTGAGCTAAAGCGCGCCGGCGTCGCCAATCGGTTAGGTACACAAGTTCTGGCAGTTCCGATCGGGATTGATGAACCAAATTCGGTGACGACGCTCACAGAACTCCAGCGCCAGATCCTCGAACACGCTCAGAGAAGATGGTGGCAGTTGGGGGAGTTGGACAAGCCTCGGTGGCGCTATTTGCACGATCTGATTGTGGAGCGAATCAAATTGTCGAAAGAAAATCTCACGAGGGCTATCGCGGCTGAATGTCGTGCTGCGGCGGAAGGCGCTGACGAGGGTGGGCAAAGACGAAGGGACCGGTTCCGATCCATCTAGGCTCGAATATCCGAATATTTCGAGAAGGGGGAGTTGGATGCGCCTCAACGCCTAATGCTTCACCAACTTGTCCAAGAAAATGCACAATAGCCTGAAAATCTTACGCATCGACCGAAGACCAGAAGCGGCTCGCCACATAACTGAGCGGCTGCAGCGCACCGTTCCGGACGAGCAGGGCTGCGTCTACCGCGGTGTGCTTCTGGATCAAGGCGTCGTAGATCTCTTGGAGATTCTGAAGAAACTGCGGGAGTACGACTATCAGGGCGACTTTCTCATCGAATACCAGGGCGAAGAAGACCCGCGCTACGCGATGCGCCAGGACGTTGCTCATGCTAGGGGCCTTCTGGAAGAGGCTGGGTTTGATGATCGATAGTCAGACAATCCCTGGCAAGGTCCCTCTTCCGCACCTGCTCCAACCTTTTTTTCACAAATGACCAGAAAGTATCCAGCTCTACCGTCGTCAACTGCAGATCGTGGACTGGTAGGAGGTAATACGACAATGAAGAGAGCGCTCTTGATGATCGGGGGAGAGTATCATCTGTTTGAAAGCTGCGGTCAGATCCTGGCCGAGCGCTTGCAACAGACAGGGTGCCTGCCACCTCACGATCACGAGCGATCGACGGGCTCTGACAGCCCTCTCATCTTACGATCTAGTGATTGTCTACACACAGGGCGGCACATTGACTGAGGAACAGGAAGATGATCTGTGCGGATTCGTCGAATCCGGGGGCGGGCTTATCGGGATTCACTGTGCATCTGACTCATTCCTCTGTAATGAGCGCTACTTGGAGATGCTTGGCTGTCGCTTTATTACCCACCCGCGCATCACTGAATTTGAGATAAAGATCGTCGATCACGATCACGATATCACCCGTCGTTGTCCCGACTTTCGTGTGACGGATGAGTTCTATATGCTGGAGATGAAAGGAGCGCCTGTGCACCTCCTGGCCAGCGCGAAGTGGCAGTTCGAGACACATCCTATGGCCTACGCAAAACAGTATGGTCAGGGTCACGTCTTTTATGTGGCCGCAGGCCACGATGAGCGCACCTTTGGCCACTCGACGTTCCAGAAGCTTCTCTTTCGAGCGGTGCGTTGGGTCACTCTACAGCCGGAGGGTCGTCCGGTGCGATGTGCCATTGTGGGCTATGGAGAAACCGTCGTGGGCGGGCAAACCTACTATTGGCCAAAACGCTACCACGCCGATGCTATCCGCAAGGTGCCAGGGTCAATCCTGGCCGGTATCTGTGACACTAACCCTGCCCGCCTCGATGCTGCGCGGCAAGAGTTTCCGGATGTGGTGACGTTTTCTTCTGTGGAGGACACGATCGCTGCGGATGGCGTGGATTTGTGCGTCGTTGCCACACCTCATCACCTACACGGGCCCATTGCCCTGCAGTTGCTTGAGGCCGGCAAACATGTCGTCTGTGAGAAACCGTTTTGCCTTACAACAGCCGAAGCGGATGCCATGATTCAGGCAGCGCGTGCAAATGGTGTGATGCTCTCTGCATACCATAACAGACGTTGGGATGGGGACTTTATGCGCATACGGGAGATCGTTCAGAGCGGGATGATCGGCGATATCTTCCATATTGAAGCCTTCGCTCCGATCACAAATAGATCATTTGAGCATCCCGGTCATCTGTGGCGGTCTCATAAGCCAATCTCTGGGGGTGCGCTGTACGATTGGGGCTCACATTTTCTGGATTGGATCCTGCTGCTGCTCATGCCGTGGGAGATCGAGAATGTGCTTGGCATAGTGCACAAGCGTGTCTGGACCGACGTCACCATCGAGGATCAAGTCCAGGTAATCGTCCGCTTTGAAGGTGGCCGCAATGCCGATCTCCAACTATCGGACATTGCTGCTGTCCATAAGCCCAAGTGGCGCATTCTGGGCACACGCGGAGGAATCCTGGTCGATGAATATGGTGGTGACGCCACCGTTAGGGTGAGTTCCTTCACGAATGATATGCTGGATGAACAGGTGCTGCAGGTTCCGGAGCGGCGATGGGAATCATACTATGAGAACATCGCTGATCATCTTCTAAGCGGCGAGCCATTGATTGTCACGCCGGAGGCTGCCCGCCGGGTTATCGCCGTTATAGAAGCAGCCATGCGGTCGGCAGAGAGCGGGCAACTGGAACCGGTAGCTGACGAAATCTAGATTGACCCTAAAATCGGGGGATCAGGGATGTCAAGGGAGAAAGGCATAAACCAGGCAAGACACCTTTATTCTTATTTAGCTAAGGACATCTCAGGAGAGGGGAACTGCGGCATTTCCCAACTAATCTGTGATAGGATTTCATGGCATCTCTGGATTCCCGTTTGCACGGGAATGACAATCATTCATGAAATTGCCGCGCTTCCTGAAATTGAGGGGACTTCTTTCTCATCTCTTCAAACATCTCCATGTTTTCCACATCTTCTATCCGCTCTAACATCTGCCTGTGCTCGCGTATGTGACACTTAAAATATGACAGTCCCCGGCCTGGGGACCGGCGTTATAAGCTGACCGCAGGCAGCGGAGATTATCGCGTTCTGCCGAGAACATCTGGCTCACTTCAAATGCCCGGATGCCGTGGAGTTCGGTGAACTGCCTAAAACCTCCACTGGCAAAGTACAGAAATACGTGTTACGCGAGAAACGAATCAACTAATTCGGCTTGCGGAGTACTCTCTGGCTGCCATTTCTATTGGCATTTCTATTTTGCGAACCGACATTGGAGGACGTGATGTATACAGGTTTCGATTTCTATAAACTGGATAGCCAGCTAAGCGAAGAACAGCGCCATCTACGCAATCAGGTGCAGACGTACGTTGAGCATCACGTGCATCCCTATATCAATCCATATTGGGAGCGGGCTGAGTTTCCCTACGAAATCGTCATGGGTTTGAAAGACCTACGTATTATGGGTGGAGCCCTAAAAGGGTATGGTTGCGCCGGTCTCGATTCACTGGCAATGGGATTGGTCGCGTGTGAACTGGCCAGGAGAGATGGTTCAGTTTGTACCTTCTATATCGTCCACTCGGGGTTGGCCATGGGATCTATTGGGTTACTAGGTTCTGAGGAACAGCGTGAGCGCTGGCTACCCAAAATGGCACTATTAGAAAAAATCGGTGGGTTCGGACTGACCGAGCCTGAGCGTGGCTCCGACGGTTCTCATGTGCTAACCTCCGCTCGCCGTGAGGGAAAGAACTATATCCTGAATGGGGCCAAGTGCTGGATTGGCAATGCTTCTATTGCTGACTTGATTATCATCTGGGCCAGAGATGAGGAAGGCGGGTTCGGCGGTTTTGTCCTTGAGAATCCTCGTGAAGTCGAGGGGGTAAAGATCGAGGATATTACCGGTAAGATCACCATGCGTGCGGTTCCCACTTCCCACATCACACTTGAAAACGTCCGGATTCCCGACGCCAATCGGTTGGCTGGGAGCCACTCCTGTCGCGACACAGCCAGGGTGCTCACTTACAATCGCTATGCGGTTGTCTGGGAAGCCCTTGGGTTAGCCGCAGCCGCCTTTGAACGGGCGTTAAAGTATACCAAAGAACGAGAGCAGTTCGGACGACCACTTGCCGGCTTCCAACTAATCGAGGAGAAGCTGGTAGAAATGGCCGCTGAACTAACTCAGATGCAATTACTGTGTTTTCAACTTGCACGGCTTATGGCAACCGATCAGATGAGCGAGGGCATGGTATCTCTGGCTAAGTACAACAATGCCCGAAAAGCTCGCCACATTGTTCAGCTGGCTCGGGAAGCCATGGGAGCAAGCGGCGTGCTCCTCGAAAATCACGTTGCTCGTTTCTTTACCGATGCCGAGGCTATTTACACCTACGAAGGCACCAATGAGATTAACATGCTTATTGCTGGCCGCGAAATTACAGGGATAAATGCAATCGTCTGATCAGTGAAGTTATTTAGCTAAGGACGTCTCAGGAGAGGGGAACTGCGGCATTTCGCAACTAACAGGTAATAGGGTTTCATGGCATCCCTGGATTCCCGTGGAAACGGGAATGACATGCGTTCATGAGATTGTCGCGCTTCCTGTCAGGAGAGGGGAACTGCCACTTTTTCCAATTAGAGTATGACAGTTAAAATATCACAGTTTATCCTCCCTTACATAGTGGAGGGCTTGATGCCAGTAGAGTGTTGCTCTACCCAAAAATGCGAGTACCATTATTAGAGATAGTGAAGCGAAGATCAAGTTTATATGGATTGATGGTTTAACTGTAGATACAATTGCTCCGAAAATTGTGAATGAAACTGAATAAGAGGCACACCAAACAGGATTGAGCCACGCGTACCGCTTCAGTGCATTAAGAATACCTTCGTTATCATCTTCTTCCCTAGCAGCACTTCGACGCATATTTATGAAAGCGATCATACCTGAAAAGCTCATAAATGCCATAGTAAAAAACCAAGCTTGTAGATCCAAATTAATTGAACGGATCAATAGCAGTTCGGTTGCTCCAAGAATGAAGGGAATAATAGAGTCTTTGAGGGTTGGAATCCAAACGAATATGGTGGATCCCATCCTATATTCATCCCAAACGTTTACTAATACTAGAAACGTTGTAGCAACTAAAATCCATTCGATTATTCGAAGGCATTTTAGGTTTTCATCAACATGTGTAACGAGGTAACCCAGGGTGGCAGCTTGGATAATACTTATTAATGTTAAGTATGTAGATGAAAATGAAGCCCGAAGTAATTTAAGAGTTCTCTCCTTATTAGAAGCCTTGTGAAATAGTTATGTCCCAGGCAGCGTCTGAAGCGCCGATTATGGGTCAAAGAGTAGCATATCGTATCGTTTTGCTGTGGAATAAGCAAAATAGTCTTATCAGAGTTCTGGTCAGCAAGGAATAGGAGCTGTTTGAAGAACAGGATGCACTGTCTTTGACAGACAGGGCACACATAGACGCTTTCCCCCTTCTTATGAAAGATACAAGCCTCTTGAGATTCTGTACTGTTGCAACAAGATTCAACTGTTCATTCAGTGAGGCTGGTCCTCTATAACGGGCTCGTCCCATACCGTGTTGTTGCCTGGCTTCAGCAAAGATATGTTCACTGCGTTTACGGAGTCTCCGGGAGAGTTTGTAGTCAGCTGTTAATGAGATAGACCGTGCATGATTTCTGGCTTTCGCCTCTCGCACTTTTCTATCCCGTTCGGCCTGAATATGTGCTGGATTTGTCTTGTTTTTCCATGTAGGAATCGGTTCAATCTTCTCATCGGCTCGCAGAGGAATATGGGGTATGATTCCCCGGTCAAGTACATCAGCGATAAAATTACCAGAACCGTAACCGGTATCGGCACTAAGTGTCTGAATGTCTTTGGGCATGGTGTATGTTTCAAGGTCATCTACCATCTTAAGGGCACTTTCGGGCTCTGCTGTCCCTGTCGCCTGCGTGCCCTGAGTCTCAAGGATTACTCTGCTTTTTGTGTCGATCAGATCATGGCCCATAAACGAGAGAAAAGCCCCTTTGCCCTTCGATTTGCTGTATAAGCGCGCGTCGGGGTCTGTAGTCGAACGGTGTGTTTGGTTCGTCCACTTTTCACCATGAAAGTCTTTATCCTGAGGATGCCCGGACCTACCCTTTGTCTTATCACCTTCAAAACCGATTCCCTTGAGATAATCATCAAGAGAAACAGGGGGTTCTATCGGCTCAATACTTTTCACTGAAGCATCAGCTTGTATCTGAGTGCCGTCGACACTAAGGTGTTTACCGCTCACAAGACCGACATCTATGCAACACTGGACTACCTGACGCATTATCCGTTCAAACAACCCACTGGATGCCCACTTGTGATTGCGAAGCTTGTTGATCGTGCTCCTATCCGGAACCGCATCCTCAAATGTCTGATGACAAAACAACCGATATGCCGCATGCATCCCCACTTCCTGACAGAGCCGATTCTCACTCAAATTATACAGATAGCCAATAAGGATCATTCGAACAACTAATTCAGGATCAATACCGGGTCTGCCATTGTCAGGGCAATAACAATCTGATACAACGTCTCGTACAAATGAAAAATCAACTGCCTCATCAATCTGACGAAGGATATGATCCTCGGGAACTAAATCCTCCATCTGAAAATAGTGAAACATCGGATTTGTCTGTTCCTGCTTTTGTGGGGTCATTGTTTCCTCCATGTATAATATTATCAATAACATAATATAATACATCGGAGCTGCTTTATCAATACTTGTTCTATACTACTTTCTGAATCTAAGGGTTTTTCACAAGGCTTTTAGAGACTTTAAAATTGTCCTTCATAGCATACCTCCAGAAGTTTGGTATGATATATCTTATGAGCGGCCAGGGATGGCGAGACAGAGGAAGACAAGCCAGCGCAACATGCCTTCATGTTTAGGTACTTGAGGACATTTGAGGAGAGGGGAACTGCCGCATTTGCTAACTAACAGGTAATAGGGTTTCCTGGCGTCCCTGGATTCCCGTTTTCACGGGAATGACATTCATTTCTAACATCTCCTTGTGCTCACGTATATGACACTTAAAATATGACAGTCCCTGGCCTGGGGACCGGTGTTACGAGCTGACCGCAGGCAGCGGAGATGTCTCTACCCTTACTCTCTCTGAGTGTGGCTGTTATATGGCTGGCAATCAATATCTCCCGAAAGCTCTCTATCCGCTCTCTGGAAGGGCGTTCAAATTCAGCTTCAAGGTCGGGGTTATAAGGTATGAGGTTCACTTTGGACGGAAGACTCTTGACTAATTTAGCCAGCCTTCTGGCGTCGTCGTCAGAGTCCGTCTCTCCTTTTATAAGGACGTACTCAAATGTGATCCAGCGCCCGGTCTTGTGGGCAAACTCCCTCCCAGCGTTGATAAGCTCCTGGATAGGATATTTGCCGTTGATCGGCATCAGCCTTTCCCTGTTCTTATCCGTAGTCCCGTTCAGGGATATGGCGAGGCCTACCTTGAGCCCTTCGTCTCTGAGCCGATCTATGCCGGGCACAAATCCGGCTGTGGAGACGGTTATCTTGCGAGCGCCAATCCCGAGTCCCATCTCCAGACCCATGAGCCTTATCGCCCTGACCACGTTCTTGTAGTTCAAGAGCGGCTCTCCCATACCCATCATCACCACGTTGGTGATGCCGTCGTCTATCTCTTGCTGATGCCTCCTGACGGATATGAGCTGATCTATAATCTCTGCAGCAGAGAGGTTCCTTACCAGCCCCATCCTTGCGGTCGAACAGAATGTGCATCCCAGAGCACACCCGACCTGAGAGGATACGCAGACTGTCCTGCGTTTCCCCTCGATGATCAGGACGCTCTCTATCGTGAGTCCATCCTCAAGTTGGAAGAGGAACTTTACGGTCTTACCGTCGGACGATGTCTGCCTTTCGATCTCTTTCAGACTGCTCACAGTCGCAATCTCTCGCAACTTATGTCTGAACTCTTTGGAGAGGTCGGTCATCAGGTCAAAGTCAGCCGCGCCTTTGTCGTGTATCCACGCAAGGAGCTGCTTGTGCCTGTACTCCTCCTTACCAAGCAGGGCAATAAAAGCTCTCAACTCATCGGGCAGCAGACCCTTGAGATCTACTCGTGTGTCAGAGTTGGTATTGTGCTTCACAGGAGAAAGTTTCATTTGTATTACCTTTGTATTACCTTACCGAAAAAGTTAGCTTCGAATGTGCACTATATCTTCCGCTCTAACGACAGCAGGTGAAATCTGTAGATCCTGACATACCATATTAACAGATGGCGCCAAACCCAGAAAACGTTTCGGCCGTGAAGGTCGTGTGGATCGTTCTCTCAGGGTCGAGTGGAGCGATTCAACAACACTGATACGTTATCGCTTTCCAGGTTGGACACAGTTAGGTCATTGTCGCCGTCACCATCGAAATCTGCGATGAATACTGATGTGGGATTGAGTCCAGCATCGTAGTCCACCTTGGGGGCAAATGTACCGTCTCCATTATTCATCAGCACAGACACATTATGGCTGTACCGGTTAGCCACAGCCAGGTCATTGTCTCCGTCACCATCGAAATCTGCGATGAATACTGAATGCGGGTCATCCCCTACGGGATAGTTGGTCGAGATTCAGAAAAGGTCCTTTGTATAGGAAGGAGAATTCAAAGCGGCCAGCAGTGTCACGGCAATGTACACGGCTTTAGATCTCATTTTGGTCCTTCTTTCTTTGGTTGCTTAAACTGGAGGTCCCTAACTCCATAGAAATCTCTTGCCATGATCGTCTGTCATAGACCACACAACATAGTGTTATGTTTCTATATAAGGGCACTTATCATATATAGATGGTACCCAACAAATTGGCCCTTCCGCTAGTGGAAGGGCCTTGTTTTACCCACTTGGTGCTTGTTTATCTACTGTTGTGGTCTTCTATCTTCTATGTTCTTCTTTTCTTAGAAGCCTTGTGAAAAACCCTTAGATTCAGAAAGTAGTATAGAACAAGCATTGATAAAGCAGCTCCGATGTATTATATTATGTTATTGATAATATTATACATGGAGGAAACAATGACCCCACAAGAGCAGGAACAGACAAATCCGATGTTTCACTATTTTCAGATGGAGGATTTAGTTCCCGAGGATCATATCCTTCGTCAGATTGATGAGGCAGTTGATTTTTCATTTGTACGAGACGTTGTATCAGATTGTTATTGCCCTGACAATGGCAGACCCGGTATTGATCCTGAATTAGTTGTTCGAATGATCCTTATTGGCTATCTGTATAATTTGAGTGAGAATCGGCTCTGTCAGGAAGTGGGGATGCATGCGGCATATCGGTTGTTTTGTCATCAGACATTTGATGATGCGGTTCCGGATAGGAGCACGATCAACAAGCTTCGCAATCACAAGTGGGCATCCAGTGGGTTGTTTGAACGGATAATGCGTCAGGTAGTCCAGTGTTGCATAGATGTCGGTCTTGTGAGCGGTAAACACCTTAGTGTCGACGGCACTCAGATACAAGCTGATGCTTCAGTGAAAAGTATTGAGCCGATAGAACCCCCTGTTTCTCTTGATGATTATCTCAAGGGAATCGGTTTTGAAGGTGATAAGACAAAGGGTAGGTCCGGGCATCCTCAGGATAAAGACTTTCATGGTGAAAAGTGGACGAACCAAACACACCGTTCGACTACAGACCCCGACGCGCGCTTATACAGCAAATCGAAGGGCAAAGGGGCTTTTCTCTCGTTTATGGGCCATGATCTGATCGACACAAAAAGCAGAGTAATCCTTGAGACTCAGGGCACGCAGGCGACAGGGACAGCAGAGCCCGAAAGTGCCCTTAAGATGGTAGATGACCTTGAAACATACACCATGCCCAAAGACATTCAGACACTTAGTGCCGATACCGGTTACGGTTCTGGTAATTTTATCGCTGATGTACTTGACCGGGGAATCATACCCCATATTCCTCTGCGAGCCGATGAGAAGATTGAACCGATTCCTACATGGAAAAACAAGACAAATTCAGCACATATTCAGGCCGAACGGGATAGAAAAGTGCGAGAGGCGAAAGCCAGAAATCATGCACGGTCTATCTCATTAACAGCTGACTACAAACTCCCCCAGAGACTCCGTAAACGCAGTGAACATATCTTTGCTGAAGCCAGGCAACAACACGGTATGGGACGAGCCCGTTATAGAGGACTAGCCTCACTGAATGAACAGTTGAATCTTGTTGCAACAGTACAGAATCTCAAGAGGCTTGTATCTTTCATAAGAAGGGGGAAAGCGTCTATGTGTGCCCTGTCTGTCAAAGACAGTGCATCCTGTTCTTCAAACAGCTCCTGTTCCTTGCTGACCAGAACTCTGATAAGACTATTTTGCTTATTCCACAGCAAAACGATACGATATGCTACTCTTTGACCCATAATCGGCGCTTCAGACGCTGCCTGGGACATAACTATTTCACAAGGCTTTTAGACTGACACATCTTCAATCTTATCGAGGAAATATATGTCGGGCTGATCGGAGACACCGGCGCTCTCCATCGCCTGTCGCAAATCCTCAGATTGCACAAACTGGCGAGCCTTCTCCAGATCATCCCACTCAAACAGTCCCACAACCTCATTAGGGTCATCGGAACTGCGGAAGAGTTGTCCCCCTTTGGAACCGCCGGTCTGGCGTGTCGCCGCGTGCTCATCGAATGCCCGCTTCCACTTGGCGTAATCTTCGACTTTATGACGGACAAGTAAGTATGGCATACTGTATCACCTCCTTTTTGTAGATATTCTGATAACTACAGTACAGTTTCTTCACGATATACAAATCTTTAACGGTTGTCAACAAAACAACTTTCCTCAATAGACAAGAAAGCGGCGGAAACCGTGACAGCTCACCTAACTAAGAAAAAAACGGTCTCTCACGAATCAACACTTCCCTTTAACCCTTTTAATATGGATAAATAGGGTGAACACATAGCTTCAGTTCTACTGAATAAGCGAAAACGGTGGCATTTAGTTTAGTGAGTCTTGTGCCACTATTCACATTTCGCGACTACAATCTCAGGTTTTACAGAGACTCCATTTCGGACCGAGTCGGACACGGGCGAGTACTTATAGCCCAACTTGGCGATCTTTCGTAAGGTCTCCTCATCCGCATCACCAGCGATGGTAATTTTGGCTCGCAATTCAGAGATCCCCGGCCGAACCTTCGGATCTAATGCGAACAGGCCGTGCAAATCCAGATCGCTTTCTAGAGCTACATCGAATTGGTCGAGCTTGACTCCCATCAACGCGGCGTTGGCGTTGCCTGCAGCAATGATGCACGTAGCAAGTGCATACATAAGTTCTTCTACAGCGCCGGGTGCCGCATCCGTCCCGCTCAGTTCAGCAGCTTCATCGCCCAAAAGGACAAATTGGCGCTCGGTCTGATGATGCATCGTGCCATCGATCTTGTAGCCGGTAAAGGTGGTGAAGCTTCGCATACCGTCCTGCCACTTGGAGTTAGAAAAGAAGGTTACACGACCGGAATCAGGATCGCCCTTCAGCTGCTCAATCAGACCACCTAATGCTTTTGTGTTTAAGCCATTGACTATCTCGGCTTTCCCTTCGCCACCCGCATCTGCAGGGGGTGTGTCCCCTATATTAATGATCAGGACTCCCAAAAGGACAACAGTTGCCCCGAGGATGCCCCAAACAGAGACTTGACGTGCTTTCATTTTTGCCTCCCTCCTGGCGCCACCGTTTCGCTTAATCGTTAATGCGACGTGCTTCATATTAACGGGACATAATATACAAAAGAAGCGGCTTAAAAGCCTTGTGAAATAGTTATGTCCCAGGCAGCGTCTGAAGCGCCGATTATGGGTCAAAGAGTAGCATATCGTATCGTTTTGCTGTGGAATAAGCAAAATAGTCTTATCAGAGTTCTGGTCAGCAAGGAATAGGAGCTGTTTGAAGAACAGGATGCACTGTCTTTGACAGACAGGGCACACATAGACGCTTTCCCCCTTCTTATGAAAGATACAAGCCTCTTGAGATTCTGTACTGTTGCAACAAGATTCAACTGTTCATTCAGTGAGGCTGGTCCTCTGTAACGGGATCGTCCCATACCGTGTTGTTGCCTGGCTTCAGCAAAGATATGTTCACTGCGTTTACGGAGTCTCCGGGAGAGTTTGTAGTCAGCTGTTAATGAGATAGACCGTGCATGATTTCTGGCTTTCGCCTCTCGCACTTTTCTATCCCGTTCGGCCTGAATATGTGCTGAATTTGTCTTGTTTTTCCATGTAGGAATCGGTTCAATCTTCTCATCGGCTCGCAGAGGAATATGGGGTATGATTCCCCGGTCAAGTACATCAGCGATAAAATTACCAGAACCGTAACCGGTATCGGCACTAAGTGTCTGAATGTCTTTGGGCATGGTGTATGTTTCAAGGTCATCTACCATCTTAAGGGCACTTTCGGGCTCTGCTGTCCCTGTCGCCTGCGTGCCCTGAGTCTCAAGGATTACTCTGCTTTTTGTGTCGATCAGATCATGGCCCATAAACGAGAGAAAAGCCCCTTTGCCCTTCGATTTGCTGTATAAGCGCGCGTCGGGGTCTGTAGTCGAACGGTGTGTTTGGTTCGTCCACTTTTCACCATGAAAGTCTTTATCCTGAGGATGCCCGGACCTACCCTTTGTCTTATCACCTTCAAAACCGATTCCCTTGAGATAATCATCAAGAGAAACAGGGGGTTCTATCGGCTCAATACTTTTCACTGAAGCATCAGCTTGTATCTGAGTGCCGTCGACACTAAGGTGTTTACCGCTCACAACACCGACATCTATGCAACACTGGACTACCTGACGCATTATCCGTTCAAACAACCCACTGGATGCCCACTTGTGATTGCGAAGCTTGTTGATCGTGCTCCTATCCGGAACCGCATCATCAAATGTCTGATGACAAAACAACCGATATGCCGCATGCATCCCCACTTCCTGACAGAGCCGATTCTCACTCAAATTATACAGATAGCCAATAAGGATCATTCGAACAACTAATTCAGGATCAATACCGGGTCTGCCATTGTCAGGGCAATAACAATCTGATACAACGTCTCGTACAAATGAAAAATCAACTGCCTCATCAATCTGACGAAGGATATGATCCTCGGGAACTAAATCCTCCATCTGAAAATAGTGAAACATCGGATTTGTCTGTTCCTGCTTTTGTGGGGTCATTGTTTCCTCCATATATAATATTATCAATAACATAATATAATACATCGGAGCTGCTTTATCAATGCTTGTTTTATACTATTTTCTGAATCTAAGGGTTTTTCACAAGGCTTTTAATGTCAATGGGTTAATTAAAACACGTGCAGATGTCGAGTTATACCCGACCTTCCCCATATCACATTCATTAGGGATTATATTTCGATACAATCTTGTTTGTGAATGAATATTACCACTATTACATTTCTCAACAAGCACTTTTTTCAATCAAAATATCAATTTCCTCTGAATTATCACTTTCTTTGTGTTTAAATCCTCCAATTAGAGACGCCTCTCCATCATTTTTCCGGTCTAACATGGGGAATGGGCGATAGAATAGTGACGCCAGTTTGCAGGAAGGCGTGATCCGACGGAGCCGATCCCGATCACCAGAAGGAGGATCGGCACCTCCAGATCGGGAAAAAGCGGAATCAGAAAAAGCAATAGCAACTTGACTAAAAAGAGAGGCCCATAGCCTGATAGAGCCATTCGTAGCTGCCGTATAGCTCGATAGCCATCAGCCCCACTCCTGAAAGAACAGTGAGCAGCGACCAGAATTACAGCCGGTGCTGCTTGATCCCGAAGGCAATCGCCCCAACAACCATGGAGAAGCCGGCGATATGGAGTGTTCTGAAGAGTATCTTCCCGACTCGCTCGCAGGGCAACTCCCTGTACGGGATTGGAAAGAACAATCTTAGAATGTGCACTATATCTTCCGCTCTAACGACAGCAGGTGAAACCTGCAGATACTGACATACTATATTAACAGATGGCGTCACATTTCAGCAATCGTTTTGGCCATGAAGGTCGCAAGGAATCGTTATCTCAGGGTCGAGTGGAGAGATTCAAGAACACTGACACGTTATCGCTTTCCACATTGGACACAGTTAGGTCATTGTCGCCGTCACCATCGAAATCTGCGATGAATACTGATGTAGGATTGACTCCAGCATCGTAGTCCACCTTGGGTGCAAATGTACCGTCGCCATTATTCATCAGCACAGACACATTATCGCTGTACCGGTTAGCCACGGCCAGGTCGTCGTCTCCATCACCATCTAAATCTGCAACGAATACTGAACTGGGACTCAGCCCGGCATCGTAGTCCACCTTGGATGCAAATGTACCGTCTCCATTATTCATCAGCACCGAGACAGTATCATCGTACTGGTCCAAGCCAAAATTAGCCACAGTCAGGTCACTATCTCCATCTCCATCTAAATCTGAAACGAATATTGACCAGGGACCATCCCCGACGGCGTGGTCAACGGCAGGTGCAAATGTCCCGTCTCCACTATTCATCAGCACAGACACATTATCGCTTCCCACATTAGAAACAGCTACGTCGTTATCGCCATCTCCATCTAAATCTGAAATGAATACAGAACTGGGACCATCCCCGACGGCGTAGTCCACCTTGGGCGCAAATGTACCGTCTCCACTATTTAAGAGCACAGACACATTATCGCTTTCCCAATTAGCCACAGTTAGGTCATTATGTCCATCTCCATCTAAATCTGCACTGAATACAGAATGGGGGGAGTCCCCGACAGGATAGTCAATCTTGTCGGCAAACGTAGCGTCCCCATTATTCATCAATACCGAGACAGTGGGGGGAAAGCTGTACGCGTTAGTGACAGTTAGGTCATTATCTCCATCTCCATCCAGATCTTCGGCGAATACCGAATGGGGGTAGTCCCCGACAACATAGTCAACCTTGTCCGCAAATGTACCGTCTCCATTGTTCAATAAGACCGAAAGATTATCGGTATTGCTTCCCCAGGTAACCAAAGCCAGGTCACTGTCCCCATCTCCATCTAAATCTGCGCTGCATACCGATACGGGCTGATCTCCCGCCGCATAGTTGGTCGGGGGTCCAAAAAGGGCGTGTGCACCGGGTTGCGTTCCGCTGTCTCCACCACAGGCTGCTATTAGCAGGAGCAGCGTATGGCTCAGCAGATGTGTGATACGCGAGGTGAATGGTGTTCTCATGGTGGCGTTCCTTCTTTTTCATGCGGTTCAGTGTCTCAAAGCCCGGTCGTTGCGGTACTCCCTATGATGGATCGAAAGCGGAAAAGTTCCAAAACTTTCTTATCTTGAGGCTTTTGCCTGTCCCCACGTGGTTGGTTCGGTCAATGTTGTGCCTCCGTTGTATTCCTAAAGGTATTGTTCCTTCCCGTTGGAGTGATTATAGTGCCTTATGTTCGATCTGCGGTGCTCCTATTCATCCCTGAACCCACAGGTTACGTAAACAATCGGAAATTGCTTATTCTGATCTTTTCAGAGAGATCGTTTATAACATTTCTTAATATCTTGACACCTATATCGTGGTATCTTCTGATCAGTCTCTCGAAGTTAGCGGTTTTTAAGCTCAGCACTATTGAGTGTTCTGAAGAAACTATCGTCACTGACCTTTTCCTTCCTGTGAGGGCGCTCATTTCCCCTACCAGTTGTCCGGGCTTAATTTCAGCTATGTGAAGGCCGACCTCGCCGTGAGGCGCTGTTACGCGCAGTTTACCCGACATGAGGATCAACATCTCCCCGCTGACTTCCCCGCGTTTGAATATCACCTCATCGGGATCATAGTTCTTCTGCTCACACATTCTCAGCACGACTTCTGCCTCATCCAGGGAGAGTTCGTAGAACATCGGTATTTTGTTTATCAGGTTCAGCAGTTTGAAGTCGGTTGCCATGTCGTGTTCTCCTTAACGCTGACGAACTGTGTGTCTATTCTTCTCTCCTTACTATAAAAGGGTACATCTACCTCTCGACACAATATGGTCTTGTGTAGTTCCGTGAACTCCCGCCTGCACAGCAGGCACTCCTGCCTTGTCCACTCCACATGTTCAAACTTGCTTCGTGCTTCCCTTCTTTTGACACTGCTGGTATATTTCCCCACTGGAATGTATGAAGCGATTTCTGGGCTATTATAATGACGATCTGACGCTTCGAGGACAGCTATGGAGCCTGGAAGAGGACTTCTCCGTCAGTTGGAGAATCCGGCGCCTGCGATGTCATAACCAATTCCCCCCTTTAAAAACCTTTCCAACTGGTAACTGCATAGTCCTTAAACTCAATTATCCTGTCATCTGAGTAGTACCAATATTCCCACGGGCCTTCTTTCTGTATTCTAATAGGTTTACCCAAGAGCCGTCTTATCGTATCCTCAGGTGTCCCTATTCTTAGCACCCGTTGAATAGCGTCAGGATACTGAAGACTGACAACTGTACCATCCTTATTAAACTGTTCTACCTGGTGAGAATAATACCCCCCCGTCCTGGAAATTTTGGAGAAATGTCCGAATCTGATGGTCAGGTCATGGTACTCCTCCGTGTCATTTAGCTGATACCGAGACCGCAGGTCCCAGGACGGAAAAGAAATATAATAAAAGTGTGGATAACCTATCCATATCTATATCCACACTTTTATTTGTCTTTATTATCCCCTATCTTCGTTTAGGTAACTTCCCCCTACGCTTAAGCATCTTTTCATCTATCCTGCGCCTCGCCTCCTCTGCTTTGCTGCATTCAAGTTCGGCGTATATCGCTACCACAAGGCCATATTCGGAAGCGATCTCCTCCACTGGCCGCCCGGGTGGAAGGATGCCAACACGGGCGGGAGCGGCAGCAATACCACCGCTCGCACGGACATCAATCCACGCGTCAACGAGCGACTTTTGGACACCAAGCCAGGCGTGAACGAGCGACTTTTTGCCTACAGCCAGAGATTCTCCATATCTTACGTCTCCTACGTGGTAATAGCCCTCAATGTTGACTCTACCTAGAGTTCCGCCGCCGCTCTTCCTCGCGTTCCATATATTAAGTATGTCGTCTGTTCTGCGGAAGATCAGCGATATGATGTTCTCACCCCCTGTCGTACCCGCTATTCCTCCTGATGGCCAGTCCATAGGCTTACCATCAGGGCCCAATCTCTCCTGCTTCTGCCCTTCTATGTAATACTCGTGTGAATAGCAGATGGAGTGAAAGTCGGGTATTTCGTAGGCATAGCGCATTACGCTCACCCCCAAGCTCATGAGAATAATATCAATCTCGGTCTTCATAAGTGGTTCATTTGCTGCGTACCGCTTAAGGGGATAAGTATTCCCTTCGGTTTGGGCAGAGACCAAGCCGAAAAAGCACAGATAGATAGCCATCAGTGCAATACTGGTTAGGGGTTATTTATCAAATGAAATCGGTGCACCTAATTTGATCTTTGATTGATCTTGAATGATAGGTTTTCGACAATCTTTGGTTTCTGTTCTTTTTCAAAATGGATGTATAATTGTTCTTCTTTTAGGTTCCATTCAGCCAGGACAAAGTAGTTGGTGTAAGAGGAGGGAAGAGATACTTTCTCATTTAGGACATCGATAAAGGCTTTATCTGTCTGTTCTGTGTCCTGTTTGACTTGTCTGATAAAATAGGTCTTGGGAATGAAATCTTTCTCGTTTGACTTCTCTTGCTTAGGTGGACGGTAGCCGGTGTATCTCTGTGATGAAAGATTAAACCATTCTAACTTCTGATCAACTTCTTGTAAGCTTTTGAACTGAATTCTGTTCCAGAACTTCCTTGAAAATACAGAATTGTTGCCTTCTATAGATGCTTGAGAAAAGGGCCTTCTGGGAACGGCAAATATCGGAATCACTTGATTTTTCAAGAGAAACTGCATTGCTTTGCTGACATTCCTTTCACCTGAAACACTGCCAATAGTCGCCGAGCAATTGTCCACCTTAACGAAATCTGGTTTTTCAAACCTGTCAAAGAAAGACTGACACTTCTCGATAAAGTTAGTTGCTGTTTGACCGTCAACCCGCCGAAAATACCTTAACTTAGGCTCTTTCTTAAAGGAAAATCCAACGAAGTTGACCGGCTCAGTTCTGCCGGTAAGATACTTTTTACCAATAAAGTCTGATTCTAGGACTCTGCCTCCTGAAAGATAGTAAATGGTATACTCTGGATAACAAAGATAACGAGATGCACCCTTGTTTTTACCTTTCTTCCTTCTCTGGGAAAGTCCTAAATCTGAAAGCATTCTGCCGATAGTCGGCAACGACGGAGGAGGGGTGCTAGAATATCGATTCCTCCATTCTTGTTCAATAACAGTGGCTCCTGAATAGAACTGATAAGGATCGTCCTCTAAGCTATGGTAAATCTCTTTGATTCTCTGTTCGTCAACTTTAGCCAATTTTCGCCTTTTTCCTTTTGGCCAACCCCGATTATCCATGGCAAAATCCTGATCCGGAGATTTAGTCCAAGCTGTAACGAAATCATTGGAAACTCTCGCTTGTTTGATAACTTCTCGCTTTGACATTTCTTTCTTAAAATACATCTCGTTGACTTCTTGTCTTAATACGGCCAATCTCTCTTTGTCCATAGGACTCCGTAGATTAAAGTTAAGACAATCAACTCAACTTAATCTACTAATACTCTAAACAAAGATCAAATTAGGTGCACCGATTTCATTTGATATTCAACCGTTAGGTAATAAATCCGATTCATGGTATCTCCTCCTTATCTTTTAAGTTAGCCTACCGCAACTTTGATCGAGCTCTAAACAGAGCTAGCAGGCTCAATTCTGATACCCCGTTTAAATACACGCTCTAACAGATCAGTGCAGTTGTCCTACATAGTTAAGCTCTCTTACCTGGAAGAGGACTTCTCCCTTAGTTGGAGAATCCGGCGCCTGCGATGTCATATCTATTCTTTCCTTTTAAAATCCTTTCCAACTGGTAACTGCATAGTCCTTAAATTCAATTATCCTGTCATCTGAGTAGTACCAATATTCCCACGGGCCGTCTTTCTGTATTCTAATAGGTTCACCCAAGAGCCGTCTTATTGTATCCTCAGGTGTCCCTATTCTTAGCACCCGTTGAATATCGTCAGGATACCGAGCACTGACAACCTTACCCTCCTTATTAAACTGTTGTTTCCACTGAGAATAATATCCATTGCCCCTGGAAATTGTGGAGAATTGTCCGAATCTGATGGTCAGGTCATGATACTCCTCCGCGTCGTGTGGCGGAAAATTAGGACGCTGGACAGGCGGAATATACCCCAAGGGTACTATCTGGATCTTGTAATCACCTTCTGGAACTACAAAGTATTTTGTTAATTCTACATCGTGCTGAAGATACTGTGACTCATAAAGGGCTGACATCCCCTTCAAAAGGATCTTGCTCAACTCGTGATCCCAAAGCATGAAGCGCATCCTGACTGAGGAACGGCGTGCATTCTCATTGATATAGACAATTACGCGAAATCTGCCGACGGGGATTTCGACATGCGTTAGCTGCCCGGCCGTTATAGTCACACGTTCGATTGCTACTGGGTCGCGCACATTTAAGTCGGTATCAACTACTACCTTATATACTCCCGGGTCCAGAAATTCCTGAAGCCCTTTACCCTTGACAACCACCTCATCGGTGGCTTGGTCAACAACCCTGAAATCGAGCTCAGGAATACCTCCGCTGTACAAGATAAGGACCCCTTTTCCCTCCGGTATCGTTGCCGATTCATCCTTCTTGCTGTACTTCCCTGACGAAGCGCATCCCATCAACCAGGCGGCACTGACCAGAACTAATATTATAGCCCGCGCAGTCCTGAATCTGAGGTTCTGTTTCTCTACGCTCTCTGATCTCTCCACTACGGTCTGTAAGTCCGGCGTCTGTGATGTCATATCTATTCTTTCCTTTTAAAATCCTTCCCATCTGGTAACCGCATCGTCCTTAAATTCAATTCTCCTGTCATCTGAGTAGTGCCAATATTCCCACGGGCCGTTTTTCTGTATGCTAATAGGATCACCCAAGGCGTGTCTTATTATATCCTTAAAAGCCTTGTGAAAAACCCTTAGATTCAGAAAATAGTATAAAACAAGCATTGATAAAGCAGCTCCGATGTATTATATTATGTTATTGATAATATTATATATGGAGGAAACAATGACCCCACAAAAGCAGGAACAGACAAATCCGATGTTTCACTATTTTCAGATGGAGGATTTAGTTCCCGAGGATCATATCCTTCGTCAGATTGATGAGGCAGTTGATTTTTCATTTGTACGAGACGTTGTATCAGATTGTTATTGCCCTGACAATGGCAGACCCGGTATTGATCCTGAATTAGTTGTTCGAATGATCCTTATTGGCTATCTGTATAATTTGAGTGAGAATCGGCTCTGTCAGGAAGTGGGGATGCATGCGGCATATCGGTTGTTTTGTCATCAGACATTTGATGATGCGGTTCCGGATAGGAGCACGATCAACAAGCTTCGCAATCACAAGTGGGCATCCAGTGGGTTGTTTGAACGGATAATGCGTCAGGTAGTCCAGTGTTGCATAGATGTCGGTGTTGTGAGCGGTAAACACCTTAGTGTCGACGGCACTCAGATACAAGCTGATGCTTCAGTGAAAAGTATTGAGCCGATAGAACCCCCTTTTTCTCTTGATGATTATCTCAAGGGAATCGGTTTTGAAGGTGATAAGACAAAGGGTAGGTCCGGGCATCCTCAGGATAAAGACTTTCATGGTGAAAAGTGGACGAACCAAACACACCGTTCGACTACAGACCCCGACGCGCGCTTATACAGCAAATCGAAGGGCAAAGGGGCTTTTCTCTCGTTTATGGGCCATGATCTGATCGACACAAAAAGCAGAGTAATCCTTGAGACTCAGGGCACGCAGGCGACAGGGACAGCAGAGCCCGAAAGTGCCCTTAAGATGGTAGATGACCTTGAAACATAGACCATGCCCAAAGACATTCAGACACTTAGTGCCGATACCGGTTACGGTTCTGGTAATTTTATCGCTGATGTACTTGACCGGGGAATCATACCCCATATTCCTCTGCGAGCCGATGAGAGGATTGAACCGATTCCTACATGGAAAAACAAGACAAATCCAGCACATATTCAGGCCGAACGGGATAGAAAAGTGCGAGAGGCGAAAGCCAGAAATCATGCACGGTCTATCTCATTAACAGCTGACTACAAACTCTCCCGGAGACTCCGTAAACGCAGTGAACATATCTTTGCTGAAGCCAGGCAACAACACGGTATGGGACGAGCCCGTTACAGAGGACTAGCCTCACTGAATGAACAGTTGAATCTTGTTGCAACAGTACAGAATCTCAAGAGGCTTGTATCTTTCATAAGAAGGGGGAAAGCGTCTATGTGTGCCCTGTCTGTCAAAGACAGTGCATCCTGTTCTTCAAACAGCTCCTGTTCCTTGCTGACCAGAACTCTGATAAGACTATTTTGCTTATTCCACAGCAAAACGATACGATATGCTACTCTTTGACCCATAATCGGCGCTTCAGACGCTGCCTGGGACATAACTATTTCACAAGGCTTTTAAGGTGTCCCTATTCTTAGCACCATTTGAATATAGTCCCGAAATCCACGACTGACAAATTTGCCTTCCTTATTAAACTGTTCTACCCGCTGATCATATCGCCCATCTCTCCTGGAAATTTTGGAGAAATATCCGAATCTGATGGTCAGGTCATGGTACTCCTCTTTGTCCTTTCGCCGATAGCCAGGACGCGGGATAGGCGAAATATACCCCAAGGGTACTATCTGGATCTTGTAATCACCTTCTGGAACCGCATAGTATTCTGTTAAATCTGAATCGGCCAACTGTGAATCATAACCATAAAGGGATGACCTTCCCGTCAAAAGGATCTTGTTCAACTCGTAATCCCAAAGCATGAAGCGCATCCTGACTGGCGAACAGTGAGAAACCCCATCGTCATCGATTAAGCCTTTATGATGGACCGTTACGCGAAATCTGCCGATGGGAATTTCGACATGTGTTAGCTGCCCGGCCGTTATAGTCACACGCTCGATTGCTACTGGGTGGACCACATCTAAGTCTGTATCAACTACTACCTTATATACTCCCGGGTCCAGAAATTCCTGAAGCCCTTTACCCTTGACAACCACCTCATCGGTGGCTTGGTCAACAACCCTGAAATCGAGCTCGGGAATACCTCCGCTATACAAGATAAGGTGACCTTTCCCTTCCGGTATCGTCACCGGTTCATCCTTCTTGCTGTACTTCCCTGACGAAGCGCATCCCATCATCTAGGCTGCAGTGATCAGAACTAATATTATAGCCCGTCCAGTCCTGAATATCAGGTGCTGTCTCTCTACTCTCTGTGATCTCTCCACTACGGTCTGTAAGTCCGGTGTCTGTGATGTCATATCTATTCTTTCCTTTTAAAATCGTTCCCATCTGGTAACTACATCATGTTTAAAGTGAATTTTCTTGTAATTTGAGTAATACCAATATTCCCACGGGCCGGAGATACACCATTCGGATCGGGGGTCTCAATACACGGTGGCTGGCTACCTTAAGGTGCATTGGGAAGTAGGTGCCGAGGTAAGCATGCCATCTAAGGCCAAATAAATCGGATCACGTGACCAACCACCTTTACAACCGGATCCCCAATCTTCTTAAGCACCTTCGCAGACTTCACAAATGAAACGAAGCCGTAGATCACTACAGCGAAAACTATTGGGGCAGCTATTACTCCTGCCGTCTTCGCCTTATGCACCTTCACTACCTGTATGGACTGGATTTCCTCCCAGACCAAGGTGGATTGTGTCTCATCATTTCCACGAGAGTTAATAACGAGGGCCTCATCGGTAAGATGGGAAATGTCTCCTGAGACGATAGAACTGTCATTAAGTGTAACTATAACCCGATCTCCGCTTTGGGTAGAGTCAGGAAAGGGCCGAGAAAGAGCCACGCGATGGGTGCATCCTAAGATAAGCAGACTTACGATTGTCAGGGGAGTGACTACAAGCGTCAACTTCTTGAAATACATCATGCAGTATCATACTCCTTTCAGGCTTATCTCATTAACACGGTCCTTCTGCGTAAATCCACTTTCTCCAGTCACTCCACTACGGTCTGTAAGTCCGGTGTCTGTGATGTCATGGATGATTCCTCCGTTAGTTAGCTCTCTTACTGAAAAGGAGCCTATGAGGCCTGAAAGAGGACTTCTCTCTTAGTTGGAAAAAAGGTTGACTTGATACGGCCCCAGGTGTCAGATTCAACTACATCAACATGGATATTCGGATCACGAGCAAGCAGGATGTAGTCAGTAAACGTATCGGCATCGACGTTGGTCGCTGCGGCGTGACTGTTCGTCCACCAGCCTCCGTCGTACCCAAGATCATCTGGATCGTCACTGTCCTTAACGGCAAAGCCTATTCCGATGATTTCTCCCGCTTTCAGGGTGTGTACTACGCTCTGATCGATACCTTCAGGATTCAGATCGTCAAACGGAGTGATGGCTATTTCTACAGTCTGGACACCTTCCCCACCTACGGTACCAACAAAACTCCAGCCGATCTCGGCATAAGGAGGCTTATCTACCCACGTGGCCGATCCCCAATGCCAGAGCGGATCCGCTCTGTTCAGATAATAGCGATAGCTCTGAGCATGAGATCCCTGCCACCTGTCCGGATCCCTGTCCTGTGGAGGCATGCCCATGTACTGCCCTCCGCTGTGGTCAGCATCGATGGCAAATTCGATGTTTTCCTCACGGTCGTCAGCAGTTAACCGTGCATTAGAGTGGTCGTCAAATCTCTCCTCCCAAAAATAGATCATGTTGGTCACCGGGCTCCATCCTATGGCTACCTTAAAGGCGAGGCTGGCAGGGTTCGGATTATCAAACCCCCCTTTGACGCTCTCTTTCACTTCATCTTGCGTTAAATAGTACTGTCGAGGAAGCAATTGCCACTCGGACCCATCGCCGTCCACTTCAATATCGTCGGGAACCCTGGGAGCGACAAAGGTCTCATCTAACCTTAGGTGAGCAGAACTCGTGCCGACGGTAAGAAGGACAAACCCCAGCGCCGTAAATACGGCAAATAGTGTTCTCATCGTGATATCCTTTCGCTCAGTTCGAGAACGTTGACTTGATGCGGCCCCATGTGTCAGCCTCAACTGCTGTGCTGAGCACCCAGATCTCCGGCTCAAAATCAAGAAGGATGTATTCATTATACGAATCCGCACAGCAGTCGGCAGTGGCCCAACTGCTAGACCACCAGCCTCCGTCGTATCTTATTAAATCATCGGGATTGTCACTGTCCTTAACGGCAAAGACGAGTCCTATGATCTCTCCCGCTGCAAGGGTGTGTACTACGCTCTGATCTATACCCTCAGAATTCAGGTCGTCAAACGGAGTGACGGCTATCTCTACAGTCTGGAGGCCTTCCCCACCTACGGTGCCGTGAAAACTCCAGCCGATGTCGGCATAAGGAGGCTTATCTGCCCACGTGGCCGATCCCCAATGCCAGAGCGGATCCTCTCTGTTCAGATAATAGCGATAGTTCTGAGCTAGATGTCCGTCCCACCTGGCCGGATCAACGTCTGTATCATGGAACATGAACCGTCCACCGCTGTGGTCAGCATCGATGCCAAATTCGAGGTGTTCATTACGGTCGTCAGCAGTTAACCGTGCATTAGAGTGGTCGTCAAATCTCTCCTCGAATATATAGATCATGTTGGTCACCGGGCTCCATCCTATGACAACTTTCACAGCGAGGCTGGAGGGGTTCGGATTATCAAAACCCCCTTTGACAGTCTCTTTCAGATCATCGTGGGTTAAGTAGTACTGTCGAGGAAGCAATTGCCACTCGGAGCCATCACCGTCCACTTCAATATCGTCGGGAACCCTGGGAGCGACAAAGGTCTCATCTAACCTCAGGTGAGCGGAACTCGTACCAACGGTAAGAAACACAAATCCCATCAATGTGAATATCGCAAATAGTGTTTTCATCGTGATATCCTTTAGTTCAGTTGGAGAAGGTTGACTTAATGCGGCCCCAGGTGTCAGGGGCAACTGCTGTTCCATCCAATGTCACCCATTGTTCCGGATCGAAAGGAAGCAGGGTGAAGTCATTGAAGAAATCCGCACGTCCGTAAAGCCCTGTGTTGCCGCCGTTGCTCAAGTAGCTGCCCACCATCGGGAACCATGCCACAGCAGTCGTCACCAAGTGCGTCAGCGTCCTCAACAGCAAAGCCTAATCCTATGATGGAACCCTCTTGCAGGGTGTGTAATATGCTCTGATCGATACCCGCAAAATTCAGATCGTCAAACGATGTCACGCCCATTTCCACAATCAGGTTGCCCGAGTCACCTAGGTCGCCGTCAAAGGTCCAGCCGATCTCGGCATACGGAGCCACATTTACCCACGTCGCCGCTCCCCACAACCAGACCGGATCCTCTCGGATCAGAAAATAGCGATAATCCTGTGCAAAAGCTCCGTCATACCTGTCCACACCGCCGTGGTACCGTCCTCCACTGTGGTCAGCATCTATACCAAGCAGTCCTCCACTGTGGTCAGCATCTATACCAAGCAGTACCGTCTCCCGAGGGAAATCTTTTGCCCAACCGACATAGACATCGTCAAATCTATCCTCAAACCAGTAAACCTTGTTGGTTATCGGACTCCATCCTATGATTACCCTCACGGCGAGGTCAGCGGGGTTCACCCCGTGATCAAAAATGTCCTCTACCAGCTCGTCGTGCGTTATCCAGAACTCCGGGTCGACATTAGCCCACTCGATGGGGTCACCGTCATGCACAATTGTCATGATATTAGAGGGCATCCCCGGGGTCCCTTCTATAGGCACCTAGACAGCGAAATAGTCCGGGCCTATGTGCGCAGAACTCAACGAAGCGGCGAACACGACAAATCCTAGCGCTATGAATATCCCCAATATTTGTTTCCCCGTTATATCCTTTACTTCAGTTCGAGAAAGTAGACTTGATGCGGCCCCAGCTGTCAGCCTCAACTGCTGTGCCGGGCACCCAGATACTCGAATCAAAATCAAGCAGGATGTAATCATTAAACACATCCGCATAGTGTTCGGCGGTGGCCCAACTGCTAGACCACCAGCCTCCGTCGTAGCCAGTATCATCCGGATTGTCACTGTCCTTAACGGCAAAGACGAGTCCTATGATCTCTCCCGCTGCAAGGGTGTGTACTACGCTCTGATCTATACCCTCAGAATTCAGGTCGTCAAACGGAGTGACAGCTATTTCTACAGTCTGGACGCCTTCCCCACCTACTTCGCCATCAAAACTCCAGCCGATGAAGCCATAAGGAGGCTTAACTGCCCACGTGGCCGATCCCCAATGCCAGAGCGGATCCTCTCTGTTCAGATAATAGCGATAGTTCTGAGCTTGAGATCCGTCCCACCTGTTCGGATCTATGTCCTCTGAATAGAGGTTCATGTACGCGCCGCCGCTGTGGTCAGCATCGATGCCAAATTCGAGGTTTTCCTGACGGTCGTTAGCAGTTAAGCGGGCATTAGAGTGGTCGTCTGCCTGTGAACCCATGACCATGTACCATCCTCCGCTATGGTCAGCATCGATGCTAAATTCGAGGTTTTCCTGACGGTCGTCAACAGTTAAGCGGGCATTAGAGTGGTCGTCAAATCTCTCCTCCAAAAAATAGATCATGTTGGTCACCGGACTCCATCCTATGACAACTTTCACGGCGAGGCTGGCGGGGTTTGGATCCCCAAGCCGTTTCACAGTCTCTTTCAGATCATCGTGCGTTAAATAGTACTGTCGAGGAAGGAATTGCCACTCGGACCCATCACCGTTCAATACAACATCCTGGAACCCAGGGACACCGATGGGAACCATGGGAGCGACAAAGGTCTCATCTAACCTGAGGTGAGCCGACCCCATTGAAACGGTAAAAAGGACGAATCCCAGTGCTATGAATATCGAAAATAGTGTTTTCATCGTGATATCCTTTCGCTCAGTTGGAGAAGGTTGACTTGATGCGGCCCCAGGTGTCGGGCGCAACAACAGTAGCACACCAATTAACATCAAAAGTAGGGTAAAATCCTCCATTTAACTCCATCCGATCCGGCACTAGCAAGGAGCCACTTCCCAAAGAGGGAGCTAGGAAGAAATCAACCATTGCGTCTGCGTTGAAGCTGAGATCTGAGTCACCACTGTTCAACCACCAGCCTCCGTAGTACCCAAGATCATCTGGATCGTCACTGTCCTTAACGGCAAAGCCGACTCCGAATTTCACCTAAGTTCTCACGGATCAAAAACCGCTTCAAGAATCGATTCAGCTATGCCGCCCAGGCTCATCACCCAACCAGCAGGGGCATCAGATACTTCGGAATAAATGTAAACACCAAATAGCGCAAGCAGTACTATCACTACAACGTCATATAACACCACCTTTGCTGATATGAATCTACCTTTCCACGTTCTCACAGCCGCTTTATGGCCTACCTCATACCTGTCGATTCCGTACTGGATGCCCATATACACTATAACCACAGCAGCAATCACAATGGGGATGATCCAATACATCTTAACCACTTCAGCTATGCCGGCCAGGATCAACACCCAACCAGGAGGGCCATCAGATACTGAGGTTGCTCTACCAAGTTCAGATAATGAGATTGCTATAATAAGGTCGGTGTGAGCTATGGCATCGTCAGGGTCGATCCTTATGGCCTCTTTGTATTCGGCTTTCGCCTCATCTAACAGACCCTTCTGAGCGTAAGCAACCCCAAGGTTGGCGTGAGCATTGGAATCATCGGGATCGATCCTTATGGCATCCTTGTATTCAGCTATCGCCTCATCTAACAGAATCTCCTCTTTGTATTCAGCTATAGCCTCGGTTGCTAGACTAAGGTAGACGTGAGCTATGTGAACGTCAGGGTCGATCCTTATGGCCTCTTTGTATTCGGCTATCGCCTCCTCAAGCATACCCTTCTGATCGTAAGCACGCCCAAGGTTGGTGTGGGCATTGGAATCATCGGGATCGATCCTTATGGCATCCTTGTATTCAGCTATCGCCTCATCTAACAGAATCTCCTCTTTGTATTCGGCTATAGCCTCCTCAAGGTTGGTGTGAGCATTGGAATCATCGGGATCGATCCTTATGGCCTCTTTGTATTCGGCTATAGCCTCCTCTAACAGACCCTTCTGATCGTAAGCACGCCCAAGGTTGGTGTGGGCATTGGAATCATTGGGGTCGATCCTTATGGCATCCTTGTATTCGGCTATAGCCTCCTCTAACAGACCCTTCTGAGCGTAAGCACGCCCAAGGTTGGTGTGGGCATTGGAATCATCGGGATCGATCCTTATGGCATCCTTGTATTCAGCTATCGCCTCATCTAACAGACCCTTCTGAGCGTAAGCAACCCCAAGTCTATTGTGAGCCCAAGCATGATCAGGGTCGATCCTTATGGTCTCCTGCCATTCCCTGATCGCTCCCTCCATATACCCATTCTTATACAAGGCGAGGCCGAGGCCGAAGCGATAAATGCTTATGATCTCTTTACGATTCAGAATTACCAGTAAGCCCACAATCAGCATCCCCAGCATACCTAACTTAATTAGTCTCATGATCAATCTCCCTTCTTACTGCTGTTATCGGCAGATGAGCAGAAATCGTACCGACGGTAAGAAGCACAAATCCCAGTGCTATGGATGCCGCGATTAGTGTTTTCATCGTTTTATCCTTTCGCTGACAGGCTTCAGAACCGTTACGTCAGGGGCTACTGTCCTTTCTTCAGCCACTCGCGGACGATCTGCTTTTGTATCTTCCCCACGGAGGTGCGAGGCAGCGCGTCTATGAACTCCACTCTGCCGGGCACTTTGAAGGGTGAGAGGCGCTCTGCGCAGTGGGCCTGAACTATCTCGGCGGTCAGGTCGGCTTCGGGCTTGGCGACTATCACCGCCGCAACGGTTTCGTCGCGGATCGTATCTGGCATGCTGACGACGCAGACATCCAGCACGCCGGGACAGTCTGCAATCACAGCTTCCACTTCCACGCTGGAGACATTCTGCCCCGCTCGCTTGATCAGGTCTTTGCCGCGATCTACAAAGTAGAGGAAGCCGTCTTCGTCTGCATAGGCCGTGTCGCCCGAATATAGCCAGGTCCCATCGTCCATCTTGCGGAGCGTCTCCCCAGTCGCCTGCGGGTTCTTGAGATAGCCGAGCATGACGGAGCGTCCCGGCGTCCCGCGCACTGTCAGTTGGCCCTGCTGGCCCGGCGCAACCTCTTGTCCATCGTCATCTACGAGCTTTATCTCATAGCCCAATACAGGGCGCCCCATCGCCAGCAGATTCCGTTTCCCTGAGAGTGGACTCATAATCGGGAGGCCGCATGTCTCGGTCATCCCCCAGATTTGCTGGAGGGGGCAGGAGAATCTGCTGTGCCACTGGTCGTACTGCTCGGCCGTAAGATTCTGCGCAAAGGTCAGATTCCTGAGGGAATGGGCGTTGTCCGCGGGGCGTTCGGGCTGATTCAGGAGCATCCTTAAGGGCGCGCCGAAGAGCGCCGCCAGCGTGCATTCGTACTCTTTTGCCTGCTCGAAGAAGCGGCTGGCGCTGAACCGGGGCATCACCGCGACGCTTGCGCCTGCTATCAGCGACGGCCAGAGGGCGTGACAGTGGGCGCCGCCGTGGAAGAAGGGGAGTGTGATCAGATGGCGGTCTTCCCCCCGAATGCCTGACCCCGCTCGAAAGACCTCCGCCCCATAGACCAGAGCCGCATTGGTCTGCATGACGCCTTTCGGGCGCGCAGTCGTGCCTGAGGTGTACATCAATATTACGGTCCTGTCAGGTGCGCCCTCGCCCGGCGGTGGTTCTGGGGACTGAGCCGCAAGCTGGATTTCGTAGAGGGGGTGTTCTGAATTGCTTGCCGGCTGGCTGTCTGCGTCATCAGGGTTTGAAGTGCCTACGTTGTAGGCAGGAGTTCCTACTTTGTAGGCGTCCGCGCCCGTCTGGCAGAGCAGGACCTGACGCACTGGCAGCCCGCCTGCAACTTCCCGAACCGCGTCCAGAGATCCCGCCTCGGTAAAGATGATCTCACTTGCGGAATGTGCGACTATGTATGCCAGTTCGTCTGCGGTGGACTTTGGATTGGACGGCACGGCGATGACGCCCAGATGCGAGGCCGCCAGGATCAGTTGAGGATAGGCCGGGTGATTGGGAAGATGCAGAACAAAGGCGTCTCCCGTACCGATCCCCAGCTTATTCAAGAGGTTGGCGGCCCGATGGATGCTCTCCAGAAACTCTGCATACGTCCAGGAGAAGACCTGACCGTCTGCGCGCTCATAGACGAGCCACTGCCGCTGCGGCTGATGCGCTGCATATGCCGCGAATATCGAATAGAGGGTCCGGTTTCCAGCAATGTCCATATTTAGACCTCAGGCAGACAGGGTATGGCCTTTCCTCCAAGCCGTTATTGCGAGGGGCTTCAGCCCTCCTGGTTATTAGGAGGGGCTTCATCCCGAAGCAATCTCGGTCGTACAAGAGCGTTTGTAGGGGCTGGGTTAGCCAGCCCCTGGGGCGAGTGAACCTCGCCGCTACGTTGTATAGTGATAATACTCCAATATCGTCTCTATTCCGGCAAGGTGGGCGTCCACCCTTGCTCTCAGAGGCAGACCTGTCGGACTTTCTAAGGCTATGGCGTGATCCGTGTGGTTTTCCCAGATATGAGAGCGCATCGAGTTATGTCGCGGGTCGTCTGGGGACATCTCCTGAGTTATCATGCCGTCCGAGGCAACTGCCTTGTCGATCACCGTATCTCTGTTGATGGGACAGATTTGTGCCACGCGCTCGACGATCCTCCGACCTATCAGTTCTCCCGATCTCCTCTGTCCATAGAGGTAGAAGCCCACGCTATCGCAATCCCCGTGCAGGTCTATGATCACGTGAAAGCGACGGCCTGATAGTGACTCCTTTATCATAACCGCCTCACAAGTCTCGTCAGTCTTAAAGGTGCGGTTTATGTCCACGCCGCCGCCGTTGTCACGCCTATTGTGTACGTAGCCGTACGGGTTGTTGCAGGGGTAGATCAAAAGGTTGAAGCCATCTACAAGTTGGGTATTTCCCTTCTCCAGAAACTCAAGGACGGCCTCGACTCCCGCCGGCTCGTCTCCGTGTATGCCCGCACAGATCAGGACCGACTTTGCCTCCCTTATGGCGGATTCCAGCTTCTCCTTGGAAGCCTTCAATTCCAGCGTGAGTATCGGATAGCCGCCTGCCGTCCCGATCACCTTCCTGTGCACAGGGAGTTTGTCTATTCTGTTGAGGAGATCGTTGTAGTCTCGGAGCATATTGCTAAGTCAGTAGAGGGACTATGGGGTCGATGTCCATCGACCCAAGGATGGGGGCAAGTGGACGTCGATTGAGTCAATCGGGGATCGCCCCTACATTCGGTATACTCAAGAACGAGATTGCTTCGGCCCGATAGGTTCAATCGGGGACGCTCGCAATGACTATTGGGAACCAGATGCGCCTTCGTCAAGATACGAACAAAACGCACGTTTGTCAAGTGCTTCAATAGCGCAGATTTAGGTTGACTTTATCCCCTGAGCAGGCTATCTTAGGCTCAATAATTCCTGAGTAGGCTCAGTAATTCCTGTCACCTATAGTGAAAGTTGACACTACAGCATGGAGGATCTGTCAGAATGAAAGAGAGAATAGCCTATCTAAATGGAGAGATGATGCCCTTCCGAGAAGCGGGAGTCTCCATCGTGGATTCGGCCGTAGTCTTGGGCTGCACGGTCACCGAGATGACGCGCACGTTCAATCAAAAACCGTTCAGGCTGAAGGATCATATGGAGCGGCTCTACCGATCTTTGAGATACGTAAGGATAGACCCCGGGGTGGATCTTGAGGGTATGGAGCGGCTCTCCATGCAGGTTCTGGAGGCCAACCTGCCGATGCTGGAGGCCGACGAGGACTCCGGTCTTATCCATTTTATCACGGGAGGTCAAATAGCCGCCTACGCCGACATAGATCCGGGCGACGTAAGGCCCACTGTCTGCATCCATACGATTCCCTTAAAGACCGAGTCATGGGCTAGGTTCTACGAAGAGGGCGCTCATGTGGTGACGCCGTCCATCAGGCACGTGCCGCCGCAGTGCATAGATCCCAAGATGAAGTACAGAAGCCGGATGCACTTCTATCTGGCGGAGCAGGAGGTCAAACATGCCGACAGCGAGGCGTTTACGCTGCTTCTGGACATAGACGGAAACGTCACAGAGGCGTCGGGGGCCAACTTCCTGATCGCAAAGGACGACGCCATCTACTCTCCCACGACGCGAAACATACTCCCCGGAGTAAGCCGGGCGACTGTCTTTGATCTTGCAGACGGAATGGGCATTACGTGTATCGAAAAAGACCTTCAGGTGCACGATGTGTGCAACGCGGATGAGGCATTCTTAGCCAGCACGCCCTATTGCGTTCTGCCTGTCGTAAAGATAAACGGCATACCTATCAAAGATGGGAAGCCCGGGCCGCTGGTTGCAAGACTGCTTGAGGAGTGGGGCAAGATGGTAGGCGTGGACATCGTAGCGCAGGCGGGAGTGCCTGCGTTGCAGGCGCGGTAGGTTTTTGCTTGAATTAAGCATGTTGGTTTACTGTAATATCACCGGAGCAAAGGCCATCGGTTGGTCGGGCAGATACAGGCTCACTAGTATCGAGTGGGTAGGTAATTTAAGGTGAGCGGAGTGCTACGCTGAAGCTCACTATCGTCAGAAGAACAAACAATACGGCAGCTCCTACCAATATTCCAGTAATGGTGTCGTGAGTAAGGTCACTCACCCAGGGTATTGGCGCGTGCAGGATCGAAGTTGCGATGCAGAGAAGAAAAACTATAAGAAGAAAGCAATGCAGAAATAGCTCCAGACGTACGGACGGAAGTTCTCGATACAATGATATTTCAGAAAAAACCACTTCTAGCCAGGGTTTGATGTGAGAGAGAAGTTCTCTGAAGCCCGCGTGTACTAAGTACAACACATATAGGCCTGCCGCAAGCACGATAGTTATAAGAACAATCGCCCCGCGTGCACCAAATATATCCGCAAGTCCTCGCAGAAAATCGAGAGTCTGCCCAAGTGTCATTTCTTCTCCTGTGTCGCAGTAACCGGCCTGAGCAAAGAAAAAGCCCAGAGGAATTCCTCATGGGCTTCTGCTGGCTTCCGCAAGCGATGTCATTCTTTCTTTTTGCTTTCCTTCTGTTCTTCTCGACGAACTAAGAACCCCATAGCCATTACACCAATGGACACGGGGATGGCTAAGGCTGCAAAAGTCGGATGAAATGGTGCAGCAACGCCAGTAAACACCCAGACAAGAAGTGATAGGGAAGACACCAAAAAACCACCGGCGCCGTATCTGTAGAGCTGCAAGTGTAGCTTATCACTTTGAAGTTGATGATGAAGGAAGCGTATCTTTTCTTCAAGCTTGCTTTTGTCAGATTCAGCACTTTCAATTGCACGTTCGAGGAGCCGTATCTTTGCATCAGTATCTTCAGCTACAGGTTCCGGACTGCCAAGTCGAAGGGCTAAGGCTCGTGAAAGAAAGTCGTCCCATGTCCCCACTGATCTTTGTGTCTTCCAGTACCCTGCTGATCTTCGTGTCTTCCAGTAGTCCGCTAGCTTCTCATGCTTTTGACCTACTTCCCACACTTTTGGTACTACATATAAAGCTTCACCCAAAAGATGTGACATCGGGGGCGTTTGACGAGCTATAGGATCGTGATGCTCTTCCTCCATGCTACGACTCTCATCGGTAGGTGTGCTCTCCCAATGTTTCATCTGCTCTTCAGTGATTTGAGGTTTTGACTTCCTATGGGGTGGAATTACCCCAGCTATAGAGCTAGTTATATTATAAGTATCGAGAAGATCGGTTCCAGTTGCCATATCAACTACTCCTCGTTAGAGTCCTTCAAGTGAATCCTTGTCTTAGCTTGTTTCAGTTGTTCTGCAGTTATTTTTAATTTCTCTATCAAGTCATCAAGGTTTTGCTCGGTAAGCTGGAAGAGAATAGGGGTCTCTTTCTCAGAGGACCTTTCTTCTAAATTCAGGCTAATAATGGCCTGTGGAATTATATCAATTAGCTGACTACTGTCTTTCAAGTCAAATACTGTCCTGAAATCTATAACGGAACTATAGCCCACAGCCACTGGGATATTAACTCGAGAGTATGCCTCCTTTGTTTGCTCCTTGACAATTTGCGGGCCAATATCAAAAAGCTCTTGCAAGAAGGTCTCTATTTTTCTTGCTGCATCTTCTCCAAAACCTAATGTCTTGAGGTCATCAGATACATCATCAAAAGAAAGGCCTTTGCGGCTTGCCGTTTCCAATATATATTTTGTTAGAGATAATGAATCTTCTACCTGCATTACCGTCTCAAAATTCAGCTCACGAGCCAGAGACACTAATTCTTCTCTTGTGTATGAAAACGGCTTCTTGAGAGATCTTATCCACTCAGCAAGCTTTTTGAGCTTATCAGGATCAAATTCGGATAAAGCAGTAAGACTTTTGACGAAGTCCTCGCTTGGCTCACTTGCGGGGAGGAAAAGCTTAATGAAGGGCATCTTGAATACCTTTTGAAGATAGTTGCTCGACCTCTACGATGTTTTCTACCACATTGTTAAGTTAGCTGTATAGTGGTTATTTATCAAATGAAATCGGTGCACTTCTCTTTCGATCTTTGATTGATCTTGAATGATAGGTTTTCGACAATCTTTGGTTTCTGTTCTTTTTCAAAATGGATGTATAATTGTTCTTCTTTTAGGTTCCATTCAGCCAGGACAAAGTAGTTGGTGTAAGAGGAGGGAAGAGATACTTTCTCATTTAGGACATCGATAAAGGCTTTATCTGTCTGTTCTGTGTCCTGTTTGACTTGTCTGATAAAATAGGTCTTGGGAATGAAATCTTTCTCGTTTGACTTCTCTTGCTTAGGTGGACGGTAGCCGGTGTATCTCTGTGATGAAAGATTAAACCATTCTAACTTCTGATCAACTTCTTGTAAGCTTTTGAACTGAATTCTGTTCCAGAACTTCCTTGAAAATACAGAATTGTTGCCTTCTATAGATGCTTGAGAAAAGGGCCTTCTGGGAACGGCAAATATCGGAATCACTTGATTTTTCAAGAGAAACTGCATTGCTTTGCTGACATTCCTTTTACCTGAAACACTGCCAATAGTCGCCGAGCAATTGTCCACCTTAACGAAATCTGGTTTTTCAAACCTGTCAAAGAAAGACTGACACTTCTCGATAAAGTTAGTTGCTGTTTGACCGTCAACCCGCCGAAAATACCTTAACTTAGGCTCTTTCTTAAAGGAAAAT